>NZ_JACSJP010000001.1:0-1200000 GCF_018617095.1 Exiguobacterium sp. s83
GTTCCCATGCCGAACACGGAAGTTAAGCGTCTCAGCGCCGAAAGTAGTTGGGGGATCTCCCCCTGTGAGGATAGGACGTTGCCAGGCAAGATCGTTCCGCAATAGCTCAGTGGTAGAGCAACCGGCTGTTAACCGGTAGGTCGTAGGTTCAAATCCTACTTGCGGAGCCACTTTCTCTTTTGGAGAGCTGTCCGAGTGGCCGAAGGAGCACGATTGGAATTCGTGTAGGCGGCAAAACCGTCTCAAGGGTTCGAATCCCTTGCTCTCCGCCAGTTTTTCAAATATGTAATGGCCCGTTGGTCAAGCGGTTAAGACACCGCCCTTTCACGGCGGTAACACGGGTTCGAATCCCGTACGGGTCACCATTTAATTTTATATCGTCGCGGGGTGGAGCAGTCTGGTAGCTCGTCGGGCTCATAACCCGAAGGTCGTCGGTTCAAATCCGGCCCCCGCAATTAAGTCCGGTCTCGTGGTGTAGGGGTTAACATGTCTGCCTGTCACGCAGAAGATCGCGGGTTCGAATCCCGTCGAGACCGCCATTTTTATTTTAAAATCAATCATACTACATATGGCTTTGTAGCTCAGTTGGTAGAGCAAAGGACTGAAAATCCTTGTGTCGGCGGTTCGATTCCGTCCAAAGCCACCATATGTGGGGGGGTAGCGAAGTGGCTAAACGCGGCGGACTGTAAATCCGCTCCCTCGGGTTCGGCGGTTCGAATCCGCCCCCCCCCACCACTTAGGGGCATAGTTTAGCGGTAGAACTACGGTCTCCAAAACCGTCAGCGCGGGTTCGATTCCTGCTGCCCCTGTTTTAATTTCATCATGGCGATTGTGGCGAAGTGGTTAACGCACCGGATTGTGATTCCGGCATTCGAGGGTTCAATTCCCTTCAGTCGCCCCATTATTATTGGGCTGTAGCCAAGTGGTAAGGCATCGGATTTTGATTCCGACATGCGAAGGTTCGATCCCTTCCAGCCCAGCCATTTTGCGGAAGTAGTTCAGTGGTAGAATACGACCTTGCCAAGGTCGGGGTCGCGGGTTCGAATCCCGTCTTCCGCTCCAATGACTTTTGGCGCCATAGCCAAGTGGTAAGGCAGAGGACTGCAACTCCTTTATCGTCGGTTCGATTCCGACTGGCGCCTCCAACATAATATGCCGGTGTGGCGGAATTGGTAGACGCGCACGACTCAAAATCGTGTTCCTCTGGAGTGTCGGTTCGACTCCGACCACCGGTATCCGTATGACTCTAACTGAGGTTAGGGTCTTTTTTGTGTTCTCTATCCTTTATTGAGAAGGAAAGACATTCGTTCAGCTCGAATGTTTTTACAAGAAGAAACGAGGTGGGTGATATTCAATATACAGAATAATCGAATCGGTTCATCCGATTTGCTGACAACGAATGTGTGGGATCTAGTCGCTTATACGAAGTGCTGGCTAGAGAAGTGGCCCAGCATGAATGGCTCTTATCTTTGTGTGAAAACATACTAAAGGGACAACTTGTTCCAAATCTATTGTTTGCAGCTGTTCATGAACTGTTAATTCAACACTCTGCTGATGAGTTGGCCACCTATTATCCTAGCGTGACAAAATATCCAAAACAAGCTGAAGATGTATTTCCCTCTTTTTTAGCTTTTTGCCATACATACGAAAGTGAGATCCGTCATCGATTGAAGACCCGTCGTGTGCTGACGAACGAGGTTCAACGATGCCCCTACTTGTATCCAATCTTTTCGAAGATTCAACAACAGAAGAAGCGATCACTCGGACTGCTCGAAATCGGAACGAGTGCAGGGCTTCAACTATTTGTGGATCAATATGCTTATGAGTATAATGGCGTCTCATTCAATCCGATAAACGCCTCATCAGTAAACATCTCAGCGGCCGTTGAATCAGATGAACCATTCCGTCTCGAAGCTACGAGGCCATTAGAAATCGGAACGCGTCTGAACAATGTGGATTTGACAGACGAAGCAGAGCGGTCATGGTTAAATGTGTTAATTTGGCCAGAACATGAAACAAGGCGGCAACTGCTTCAGGCCGCCATGAATGAAGTCAATTTGAATAAGGTGACGCTCATTGAAGGGGATGTTGTGACGAAGTTACAAGAACTCGTATCGCGTGTACCTGAAGCGGAGATGTTATGTATCTTCCATACACACGTTGCGAATCAGATGTCACGTCCCGTCAAAGAAGAACTTTTGAAGCAAGTCGAGCGAATTGGACAAACACGAGACGTCTTCCATATCTATAACAATATCCAAGATCGTTTCCTTCATGTGGATTTGTATCAGAACGGTCAACTTACAGCGTTGACGTGTGCAGAAACAGAGGGGCACGGCCGTTAATTTCAAATCCTGACGCCACTCGATTCTTTGTTTCATCCATGATCTTTTGAATGATTAAGATATATTAACATATTGATTTCATTGATTTTAGAAAAACTTACGAATACTTGTTGACAGTTTAATAGTATAGGTGTATATTAACTATAGTCGCTTGAACGACAACAATATTTCATGCGGGTGTAGTTTAATGGTAAAACCTCAGCCTTCCAAGCTGATGACGAGAGTTCGATTCTCTTCACCCGCTTCATATCTCTCTGCCGAGTGGCGGAGAGATTTTTTGTATGCGAAAATATATAGAGGAGGTGAACGGAATGGACCCGTACACATTAAAACAACAAATCTTAGCGTATGCCGAAACCATCGGGATTGATGAGTTGAAAGTGACGACAGCTGATCCGTTCATCGTCATGAAACAACGACTCATTCGGCAGCAAGAGAAAGGGTTTGCCTCTGGGTTTGAAGAGCCCGACTTAGAGAAACGTACGAACCCGGAGCTCTTACTTGAAGAAGCCCAGTCGATCATTGCGATCGCCATCGCCTATCCAAGTAAATTAAAAGATGCGCCCCGTAGTGTCGCCGGCGAGAGACGAGGGTTGTTTGCTCGTGCTTCGTGGGGACTCGATTACCATCGGGCGGTCGGCGATCGATTGGCCAAACTTCAAGCGTACATTGAAGAATTGGTTCCAAACGTGCGAACGCGTTCGATGGTCGATACGGGTGAGCTCGTCGACCGTGCTGTCGCAGAACGTGCGGGGATTGGATTTAGTGGGAAAAACTGTTCCATCATCTCTCCTGAGAAAGGATCCTATCTTTATTTGGGCGAAATGATTTTAGATGTATACTTACCACCGGATGAAGCAATTGAAGACGGATGTGGGGATTGCGATAAATGTATGACAGCTTGTCCGACGACGGCCCTTGTAGAACCAGGTGTCCTCGATGCGAAGCGCTGTATCGCCTATCTCACGCAGATGAAGACGTTGATGCCACGAGAGTTTCGGTCGAAGCTTGGTGGTCGATTATATGGATGTGACACGTGTCAGCAAGTCTGTCCATATAATCGCAAAAAGGATTGGCGCCACCATGAGGAATTGTTACCGGAAGCTGAGATTGTCAAACCGCTCTTAGAGCCTCTTCTGACATTAAGCAATCGGGAGTTCAAACAAAAGTTCGGACATTTATCAGGCGCATGGCGCGGGAAGAAACCGATTCAACGAAATGCGATTTTAGCGCTCGCGCACTACCGTGAACCTTCAGCGATTCCAATCTTAAGGGAATTCATTAAACAGGATGAACGCGAAGATATGCGCGCGACGGCTGTTTGGGCAATCGGTGCGATTCTTGGACCTGATGCCGATTCGATATTTGAAGAGATTGAACGGAATGAAACATCTGATATGGTTCATGAAGAGATTCGCATATATCGAGAGGAGTGGGCACATGAAGATCGTGTCGTCTAAGTGGGGACCGCTAATGTACGAGATAAATGGAGCAGGTAAGTTGACCGAATTGGAGTTCACAACACATGAACCGAGAGAAGAGGCGCCTGAATGGTTGCGGGATCTCATGACGCGAGTCGAGCGGACAGGGTTTCAAGAAGCAGATCGTGTCTACGTCGAAATGAACGGGACACCGTTTCAACAGGAGGTCTGGGATGCGCTCTTGACCATTCCTTACGGCGAGACACGCACATATAAGCAAATTGCTGAACAAATCGGTCGACCGAAAGCCGTTCGCGCCGTCGGTCAGGCGCTCAATCGAAATCCGTTGCCGATTCTATTTCCGTGTCACCGTGTCATTGGAAGTGGTGGGAAGCTAGTCGGTTTTGCGGGAGGATTGGCTGAGAAACAACGCCTTCTAGAATTTGAAATGAAAAAGTGAGGGAAATCAACCATGGCAATTCATGTCGTAATGTTTCAACCAGAAATACCAGCAAATACAGGGAACGTCTCACGTACGTGTGCGGCGACGAACTCGGTGCTTCATTTGATTCGTCCGCTCGGGTTCTCGACGGATGATAAGATGTTAAAACGTGCCGGTCTCGACTATTGGCAATTTGTCGATGTACGCTATCATGACTCGTTAGAAGAGCTGTGGGAGAAGCATCCGGATGGTCAGTTCTTTTATATTACGAAGTACGGGGAACAATACCCGAGTGATTTGGACGTTTCAGATGTAGACGGTGACTATTTCTTCGTCTTTGGTCGTGAGACGAAAGGGTTACCGATGGAAGTCATCGAGAACAATTTAGATCGCTGCATCCGTCTGCCACAATCGAACCTCGTCCGTTCATTGAACGTATCGAATACAGCAGCCATCATCGTCTATGAGGCGCTTCGTCAACAGGGATATGCAGGATTGAAATAAAAAGAGCCGGATTCGTAAGAATCCAGGCTCTTATTCGTTACCCTCAGGTTTACGGTTATATCCAGCTGTCAAAATTGCTGCGAGGAAGACGACGCTGATTCCAACCATCAATAATAGGCCCATCCAAAAATCCCCCTTTTATTCTCCATAACTATAAATAGTATAATATACTTGGTAGGTGAATTGCACTGAATATAAGAAATTACTGTGAAATTGGAGAAGGAACATGAAAACGAATGTGTACTTACTGAGCTATGCCCCACTCATCGGAATTATTTTGTTTTCGATGTCACTTGCGATTGCGACCTCCGAGTACGTAATCCAATGGCTGAATCAAATTGGCGTATATAGTGAAATTATCGAACTATTATCGGTGCAAGAGACGAAAGTGCTCATGCTCGTTGTATTCTTCACGATTTTCTTTATGTTGTTTAGCGCCTTCAAATTGGTGGCCGATACGTTCAATCAACTCGGCTTCGCCTTTTTTGCGCGCGAAACGAATGGCACGTCGCTTCATCGGCTCAAACCTGGGGCCATCATCTTCCTCATCGGGTCTGGAATCAGCTTTCTCTTTTTGAACACGTTACTCGCCGTCATCGCCGTCCTCGTAGGAACGCTCTTGATGTATCTCTTTTACTATGTCTGGCAAGTAAGCCAATCGATGTCCGTCCCACGAGCCATCGGCTTATTGCTTATGCAGGCCGTCATGTGGGCGACGTTGATCAGCGGGTTAGGTTGGTCGGTCCTTCGCTTGTTCAACTCTGTCGGAGATATTATCTTATGAAGCATTCTTTTGGACCGACCTCGGATGTGATTGAAGCGTGGTGTCAATCATTTGTCCCAGAGGAAACCTTGTATTGGATTGATTCTTCGTTTCTTGAGGATATACCGAGTTCCTGTCTCGTGATTCCGAGGCAGGAATTTTTCAATCATCCGCTTTACCGTAGACCCGATATTACGAATCCATATGTGACGTGGCAGATGGGTCAAGACGTAACTTATGTCATCCATGCGTTCTCTGGCTTTTTGAAGGAGTTACAGGAGCACGTCAAAACACGTTTAATGGAATTTCAAGTGACGACCCATCGTGGCCTTGTTTTGCCGATATCGGTCGAGCAGATGAAACGTCTGTCGAATGAGATGATTGTAGAGAAGAATGGCACGCATCTCATCGTCTTGCATCCGCAAAATTGGATTGCGCTCGACATCGAGATGCGTCATTCTCTTCTGCTCGACTATGCGAAGGAGTGGGATCGTTGGGAAGGGGAACCCGGTGATGACTCGATTGCCTCGCATCTTGCGGACTATGCAAATTGGTTTCCCACCCAGGAGGGAAGTAACTGTCTCGCGGCGACGTTGTTTGCGGTCACAGGAAACGAACAAGTCGTTCACCAATGGGTTCATCCGGAGACATTCCTCCAGACCCTAAAGAGAAGTGAGTACGAAACCGTGAAGGATGATGCGCCAAGGTCGAATGACGTCTTGACGTATTGGAACGACCAAGGGCAACTGATTCATGCGAGTTACTGTGTGCGAGAAGGACTCTTTTTCAACAAACATGGTCAAGTTCGTTTCAATCCTTGGAAACTAATCAATCACGACGAGTTAATGGAGCATTGGGGAGCCTATCGACTTCAGATTGAACGTCGAACATAAGCAAAGGAGTCAGTCCACTTTTCAGTGGCTGACTCCTTTTATTGATGTGCCTGTGTCCAAACAATCGCCGGATACGCACGGTTGGCGAGTTCCGGGAACGGACGGGGCGTATCGGCACCGAGCCAGATAGCGGTGATCGTGCGGTCGGTCAGTCCGACATACCACATATCTTTATTGTCGTTCGTTGTTCCGGTCTTTCCTCCGAGATACTCAAACTCATGTTTCAGCTGATTCGCATAGCGACCTGTACCGTATGAGGTGACGGTCGATAACGCTTTTTTCATCTCACTAATCGTTTCCGGAGACCAGACTGTCTCTTCCGTTAAGATCGGGGTCAGTGTTGGTTCACCGGACTTGAATGTGATTTGTTTGATTGTATGTCCGGATGTATACTCGCCTTTATTTAAGAATGGGGTATAGGCGGCGGCGAGTTCTTTTGGGGAGACCCCTTGTGTGAGACCGCCAAGCGCACTCGCTAAGTTCTCGTCCTGTTCATCCCATTGACTGAACATCATATCAGCTGTCTTATACGCGCGTTCCTGATCGATTGCTGAGAAGGCGGCGAGCGCAGGTGTGTTATACGAGAAAGCGACCGCATCTTTCAATAAGACATCGCCTAACACACGGTTGTGACTATTTCCGGGACAATAAGAACCGTAACAAGCCGGACGACCGTCAAGTACCGTGTCAAGTTTCGCTCCTGTCTCTTCGATAAATGGGGCGAAAACGAGGATCGGTTTGATTGCGGAACCTGGTTGGCGGTACGCCTGGGTCGCTCGGTTGAACTCACCGACCTGCGTCATCTCAGAGTCGACCATGGCCACGATTCTCCCTTGAGGTGTCAGTTCCGTATAGCCACCGTTCACACCGGGAGGGAGTTGACTCATCACCTGTTTTGCTTGTTTCTGCTTCCCGGTTGATAAGTAAGTCTCGATCGTCGCTTCATGCGTGGACAAATATTCTCTCGCCTCGGTATCATCTAAGTCGTAACGTGTCCGTACCAATTGAATCGCTTCACGGACGGCTGTATCCATATAGTCCGGGTATTGAATCGTTTGACTGCGAAACGATGCTTGGAGCTTGACGCCATGATACTGATCGTAAGCACTCTTCGAGAGAACACCCGCTTCAAACAGTTGCGTCAAGATTCGGTCCTTACGCTCAAAAAAAGCATCAGATGGATTGAGCGGATCATAAAGTGACGGATTATTCGGTACTGTCAACAAGTAAGCGAGTTGATTCCAATTCAGATCGTCGAGCGGTCTTGAAAAGTATGTATCGGCTGCCGATTGAATCCCATATACATTATGTCCAAAAAAAATAACGTTGCTATAAGCTGTTAAAATTTCTTTCTTGCTATAATTTTTTTCTATTGCTCGAGCAAGCAATAACTCTTTCACTTTTCGTTCATATGTCCGTTCATGTGTGAGGTACACGTTCCGTGCCAACTGTTGCGTGATTGTACTCCCACCTTGGACAGATGTCTCGTTCGCGTTATTGATAAATGCTCGGGCAATCCCGCTCAAATCATAACCGGGATGAGCATTGAACTTACGGTCTTCGATGGTTGTAATCGCATCTTGGATATGTTCGGGTAACGCTTTCGGGGACACGTCATTTCTGCGGCCCGCCAAGTAGATTTGCTGTTCTCCACCGTTGTATGCGAGTGTGACGGCATGCATTGACGAGAGTGGTTGTGCCGATACCAGCTCTTGTCCCCAAGATAGAATTTCATCTGCCTGATCAATCTCTTCTTTCAATGCAGTGGCAAGTGACAAGGAAGCAGCCAAAAGTCCAGCAAAAAATAAGGTTCCAATCCAAGCTCTCATCTATTTCACCTCTCTCTATACATTATATCGTCCAATTTACAAAAAAATAAAAATGTAAACGTTATCATATAATAATTCGAGAAGGAATACTTTAGGAAAGGGCGAAAAAGGGTAAAAGAGGTTGTATATCACGATTTTGAGGAGGCTTATTATTTATGAAGCAAGAAATGGTTGCGATGCTCCTTGCGGGAGGAGAAGGAAAGCGATTGGGGCCTCTCACGCGAAAAACGGCGAAACCGGCCGTGAATTTCGGCGGAAAGTACCGCATTATCGATTTCCCATTGTCAAACTGCACGAACTCGGGAATTACAACAGTCGGGGTATTAACGCAATATGAGCCACTTGAATTGAATCGTTACTTAGGAATCGGGACGGCATGGGATTTAGATCGTCGCAACGGGGGGTTAGCCATTCTCCCACCTTACCAAGCACAGTCGGGGAAAAACTGGTACGAGGGGACGGCCAATGCAATCTATCGTAACTTGAGCTATATCGATGATTACGATCCAGATTATGTGTTGATTCTTTCGGGAGACCACATCTATAAAATGGACTACGAGAAAATGCTCGAAGCCCATAAAGAAAAACAAGCCGATGTGACCATCTCTGTCATGGAAGTGCCGTGGGACGAAGCGCCGCGTTTCGGAATTTTGAACACAGCGGATGACCTCCGTATCAATGAGTTCGAAGAGAAGCCAGAAGAACCGAAGAGCAACTTGGCTTCGATGGGGATTTACATCTTCAACTGGAGCGTCTTGCGCGAACATTTGATTAAAGATGCTGAAGACGAAACGTCTAGCTTTGACTTCGGGAAGAATATCATTCCGAACACGCTTCTTCAAGGACTCGACGTCTTCGCTTATAAATTCAAAGGCTATTGGAAAGACGTCGGTACGATCCAGTCTCTTTGGGAAGCGAACATGGACCTCTTGGAAGAAGAGCCTCCATTCGATTTATATGACCCGGAGTGGAAAATCTATTCGGTCAACCCGAACCAGACTCCTCAGTATATTGGAAAAGACGCTTGTGTCGAACAGTCTGTGATTAACGAAGGGTGTCATATCGAAGGCGAAGTCCAACATTCAGTGCTATTTTACGATGTCCGTGTTGGAGAAGGTTCACTCGTTAAAGACTCGGTGATTATGCCAGGAGCTAGAATCGGGAAGGATGTAACAATTCACAGAGCCATTGTCGCTAGCTGTGCAGTCATTGAAGACGGCGCGACAGTAGGTGAGCCGGGTGGTGAAATCGTTGTTATTGAACCACACGAAAACATTGAAAGTGGAACCGTCTTCAAACAAAGAGTTTGATACGAGTAAAGAGACACGCAAGGAGGCGTTACTGTTGACGAACGATTTATTAGGGGTCATTAACTTAGGAACGGAACAAGGTCTGTTTCCGGAATTTACTGGACATCGTAATCTGGCATCAGTCCCATTCTCAGGACGCTATCGCCTGATAGACTTCACCTTGACGAATATGATCACACAAAATATTAATCAAGTCGGGATCTTTACGTTAGATAAGTATCGCTCATTGATGGATCATCTCGGTTCAGGGAAAGAGTGGGATTTGGACCGTTCGCAAGGCGGTCTCCACATCTTCCCACCAGCGTTGAAACCGGACGGAGAAGCGTATCTTGGCGACTTGGCCAACTTCTCGATGCACCGTGAACACTTCATTCGCAGCAAGCAGCCGTATGTGGTCATCACAGGTTCGAATGTATTGACGACGATTGACTACAACGACATGCTCGCACATCATAAATCGATGGGCGCGGACATCACGCTTGCCTATACGACCCATGAACAGAAATGTGGCTATTGTCGTCCGATACGCCTTGGGGAGAATGACCGCGTCGTCGGCATCTCTGAGCGCGGATTCTCACCGGATGATGAGTACACGTACACAGAAACGATCATTATGTCGAAGAATCTCTTCATGCGTCTCGTTGATGAAGCGACCTCTAAAGGCGAATATGACCTGTTGGATGGCGTCATTCGTCCCCAGCTTCATCGTTTACACGTGCACGGGTACCATTATGTCGGGAAAATGCAGGTCATTCACTCAGTGCTTTCTTACTATAATGAAAGCATGCGATTACTCCGTGGCGAAGGCATCATTTATGACTTCCCGCATATCTACACGAAAATCAAACATGAGCCACCGACTCGTTATTTGAAAGGATCAAAGGTAAACGAGGCGCTCGTGGCAAATGGATGTAAGATTCATGGCGAGGTGCAAAATAGTATTCTCTTCCGTGGTGTTGAAGTCAGTAAACACGCACGCGTGAAAAACTCAATCATTTCATCAAAATCGATCATTGAAGAAGGAGCTGTCGTTGAAAACGCGATTTTGGATAAAGAAGTTGTTGTAAAACGAGGACAGGTCATCCGAGGCACAATCGACGAACCGATTGTCATCGCGAAACGAACAGTGGTATGAGGAGGATTTTATGAAAATTTGGTATGTTGCTTCAGAAGCGGCACCGTTCATGAAAACGGGGGGGCTGGCCGACGTTGTCGGTTCGCTCCCTCAAGCGGTGGCGGGCCTAGGAGAAGAAGTCAGTGTTGTCATGCCGAAATATGGCTCAATCGCTGAAGAGTATGTGGATGAGATGGAGTATTTATTCGACCTGATTGTTCCGGTCGGGTGGCGCAAACAGTTCGGGGCAGTCTTGAAGTTAGAGCGGGACGGCATCACGTATTACTTCATCGACAACGAGTATTACTTTAAACGTGACGGTGTCTTATATGGACACTTTGATGATGCTGAACGATTCGCCTTCTTCTCTCGCGCTGTACTCGAAATGATTGGGAAGATGGAAGACGTACCCGATGTCCTGCATTGTCATGACTGGCAGACAGGTATTTTACCGGCCTTCTTACGAATCCATTATCAACATATTGAAGCGTATCAACGCATTCGCACCGTGTATACCATCCATAACCTACAATACCAGGGGATTTTCCCAGAAGAGATTCTTGGAGAATTGCTACAGTTCGGTCCTGAACATTTCACGGCCGAAGGAATTCAACATAACGGTCTCGTCAATTACATGAAAGCCGGCATCGTCCATTCCGATCAAATCACGACCGTCAGCCCATCGTATCGCGACGAAATCATGGAACCCTATTACGGTGAAGGATTAGACGGGGCGTTGCGTCATCGGGCAGTCGACGTGCGTGGCATTTTAAACGGGATTGATTTGGCGACAAACGATCCGAGTACGGATCAGCGAATCGCAGAGATGTACAATCTAGACACCTATAAACAAGGAAAAGTTGTCAACAAACGGGCGTTACAAGAGCGACTTGGGCTTGAAGTACGTGACGATGTCATGCTCATCGGTTTTGTCAGCCGACTCGTTGACCAAAAGGGTCTCGATTTAATTAACGGTGTCCGTGAAGAACTTGGACAGCTCCCTTGCCAGTTCGCGTTCCTCGGTTCGGGACAACCGGAATATGAAAGAATCGTTCACGAGATGACAGCCGCTCACCCGGGGAAAGTCGGGTCATATATCGGTTTTGACATCGAACTCGCACACTTGATTTATGCGGGATCGGATGCCTTTTTAATGCCGTCACGTTTTGAGCCTTGTGGTCTCAGTCAATTGATCTCCATGCGATATGGCACCTTGCCGATCGTACGTGAGACAGGTGGACTCCGGGATACCGTGAAGCCGTACAACGAGTTCACGCAAGAAGGGACCGGTTTTGGATTCATGAACTACAATGCTCATGAGATGTTGGCGACGATTGAAAAAGCGATTCGTGTCTTCTATGAAAAAGAAAACTGGCATGCCCTCGTCCATCAAGCGATGACCGCGGACTATAGCTGGAAACAATCCGCCAAGCAATATCGTGAGTTATATCATTTATTCGCATGAGTGGAAGGAGCTAACTTGATTTATGTTCACAGATAAACAAAGCTTTGTCGACGCATTTAAAGAACGGTTCATTGCATTGAACGGGAAGTCGATCGAGGATGGGACAGAGCAGGAAGTGTATCAAACATTGGCAACGATGGTACGCGAGCAGGCCATGCCTAAATGGATTCACACCCGCGACCGTCAAGAAGAAAAACACAGTAAGCAAGTCATCTATTTCTCGCTAGAATTTTTATTAGGTCGCTTCTTATACAACAACTTGCTCAGTTTAGACGTATTGGAGCTCGTTAGAGACGGACTGCAAGATCTCGGATACGACTTCACAGACATTACCGAGTTGGAACCAGAGCCGGGTCTTGGGAATGGAGGGCTCGGGCGCCTGGCCGCCTGCTTCCTCGATTCGTTGGCTGCACTCAGTTTACCTGGGCATGGAAACGGGATCCGCTATCGTTATGGACTCTTCAAACAGAAAATTGTAGACGGCTATCAAGTCGAGTTGCCGGATAACTGGCTCCGTGACGGGAACATGTGGGAAACGAGACGTCAGGATAAAGCGGTCGAGATTAATTTCGGTGGCTGGATTGAGATGAAACAAATCGGAGATCGATTGCGTGTCGTCCATCATCCAGACGAGGTTGTTCTTGCCGTTCCGTATGATATGCCGATTATCGGTTATAAGAATGATGTCGTGAATACGTTACGTCTTTGGAACGCCGAATCACCACTTGACGACGAGGCGTATTTAGAGAAGACGAAAGGGACGTATAAAGACTTGTTGAAACATAAACAGTCGATTGCTACCATTTCGGAATTCTTGTATCCAGATGATACGACGTATGAAGGAAAAGTATTACGTTTGAAACAACAATACTTTTTTGTATCTGCAGGCATTCAATCGATGCTTGTTTCCTATTTGAAGCGAAATAAATCACTTAAGCAGTTAGGCGACCATTACGCGATTCATATCAATGATACGCATCCGGTCGTCGCAATCCCTGAATTGATGCGCATCTTGATGGATGAGCATGGATACGGTTGGGACGAGGCGTGGCGGATTACAAAGAGCGTCATGTCGTTCACGAACCATACGCTACTCGCAGAAGCGCTTGAGAAATGGCCGGTCGAGATGTACCAACGCCTCCTGCCGCGCGTGTATCAAATCATCGAAGAAATCAATCGACGTTTCTGTCGAGACGTACTCGTCAACTATCCGCACCTCGAATCCCATATGGGAGAGATTGCAATTGTGTCAAACGAACAGATCAATATGGCCAATCTCGCTGTCGTCGGTTCTCATTCAACGAACGGCGTAGCGCAAATTCATACGGATATTTTAAAACAGCGCGAGATGCGTTACTTATATGAGATGTTCCCGCTTCGCTTCAACAACAAGACGAACGGGATCACACACCGCCGCTGGCTCTTGAAGTCGAACCCGGGATTATCCGACGCCATTACGGAAGCAATCGGCCCGTCATGGATCGAACATCCGAACGACTTGGAAAAGTTGATGGATGTTTCGAAAGACCGGAGCTTCCAAGAAAAAGTCATGGACGTGAAGCAACAAAACAAATTGGACTTAGCGGCATACATTCAAGAAGAAACGGGAGAGACAGTGGACCCTCATTCCATCTTTGACGTACAAGTCAAACGCTTGCACGCCTATAAGCGACAATTGCTGAATGCCCTTCACATCCATGCGCTTTACTTGAAGATTCAAGCGGACCCGACGTTTACGATGGTGCCTCGCACGTTTATCTTTGGCGCCAAGGCGGCACCGGGATACTACTATGCGAAAGAGATCATTCGCTATATCAATGCCCTTGCCACGCTCATCAATAAGGACAAGCGGGCGAGTCAATTCATTAAAGTCATCTTCCTTGAAAACTATCGTGTCTCCATGGCCGAACGGATTTTCCCAGGGTCTGACTTGAGCGAACAAATCTCGACTGCGAGCTATGAAGCATCCGGTACCGGAAACATGAAATTCATGATGAACGGAGCCTTGACGATTGGAACGTTAGACGGGGCCAATATCGAAATTCGTGACGCCGTCGGTGATGATCACATCTTTATCTTTGGATTATCTCCGCAAGAAGTCATGAACTATAAGAAGTTCGGAGGCTATCATGCGGCAGAGATGTATCACGCACATCAGGAAATCAAAGATGTGGTCGATGGTCTTGTCAACGGAACGTTCGATAAAGTGGGCGAATATCAATTCCAATCCATCTTCGATTCTCTCCTCGTCTATAACGATGACTTCCTCGTCTTGAAAGACTTTGTCTCGTATATGCGGGCACAGCGACGAGTCGATGAGGTGTTCAGTGACCAATCACGTTGGGCTGAAAGCTCAATCGTCAATACGGCGAAGTCAGGAATCTTCTCGAGTGACCGTACCATCACGGAATACGCAAACGCGGTCTGGAATATCAAACCGACGAGCGTAAAATAAAAAGGATCCACCCTTAGGGGTGGACCTCGTTTTCTGGATAGCTGATCCAATCGGAATAGGATCCCGGATAGAGTCGGACATCATCTTTTCCGAGAGCGTGAAGCGCCAAAATATTGACGCAGGCGGTCACACCGCTACCACAGTAAAAGATGGGGTTCTCAACGGGAAGAACATCTTTATACAGTTCTTTTAAGTCGTGGAAGTCTTCTAACGTCCCGAGTTCTGTTATGGCCTCGGCATAAGAGCAGAGCAATGCGTTCGGAATATGACCTGCTTTTGAGTCGATTGGTTCATGTGACCCGTTGAAGCGATCTTCAGTTCGTGAATCATAGAGTGAGCCGCTCGCAGCAGCTTTCACTTCATCGAGTGTCGCAATCATATGGTCTTGGAAGTCTGGCGTATAGTCGCTTGTCGGATAGTGTGGAACGTCCGTAGTGGTCTCACCGCAATAAGTGATGCCAGATTGGATACCGCCTTCTAACACAACGACCCGTTCGTGACCGGCCCATTTGAAGAGCCACCATGCACGGGCTGCGAATGGGAAGCCGTCATCGTAAATGATGACCAAATCTTCTTTTTTCAAGCCGATGCGACGAAGTGTTGCCGTCCATGCTTCTTTCGAAGGGAGCGGATGCCGTCCGCCGTGTTCGCCGAGCGGACCGGACAAGTCTTCCATCAAATCGAGAAAGACAGCGTTCGGAAGATGTCCCTTTCGGTAGACATATTTACCATAGGACGCGTCGTTTAGCGAATATCGGCAATCGATGAAACGAATCGAGTTCGTATGCACGATTTGTTTTAATTCTTGGGCACGCATTGTTGGAAACATTAATATCACCTCGAGGTTTCGTTACTCTCATCGTATACAAGATGGAAGCAATTGGCGAGTACTTCGATTGAATTTTTTGAGGGTGAAAGGGGAATGAATCATGACATGGCAACAAACGTATGACCGTTGGAATCAATTCGAAGGGCTCGAGCCGCATTTACGTGCGGAACTTGAAGAACTCGCAAAAAATGAAACCACATTAGAAGATGCATTTTATAAGACGCTCGAGTTTGGAACAGGCGGGATGCGTGGAGAAATCGGACCAGGTGCGAACCGGATGAACGTCTATACGATTCGAAAAGCGTCACAAGGATTTGCTGATTTTATCTCAGCATCAGGGGAAGAGGCGAAACGTCACGGCGTCGTCATCGCCCATGACTCACGTCATTTTTCGCCTGAGTTTGCATTAGAAGCGGCGCGGACATTGGCATCAAACGGAATCAAGACGTATTTGTTCCCAAGTTTGCGTGCCACACCTGAACTGTCGTTTGCCGTTCGTCATTTAAATGCGTTCGGTGGCATCGTGATCACGGCGAGCCACAACCCACCGGAATATAACGGATTCAAGGTATATGGGGCGGACGGAGGACAGCTTCCACCAGCGGAAGCGGATGAACTCGTTACGTACGTCAATGCGATTGAAGACGAGCTGAAAATTCAGATTGAAGATGAAGCGGCGCTCCGACAAACGGGGCTACTCCTCACAGTTGACTCATCAGTCGATGAAGCCTATATGGAGGCGCTCCAGTCGATTCGGATTCATCATGACGTACAGGACAGCCCGCTTCGGATTGTCTATTCACCGCTCCATGGGACGGGACGCCGTCCGGTTATGGAAGGGTTGAAGGCGTACGGATTTGAGCACGTGACAATTGTAGAGGAGCAGGCAGAGCCAGATGGTGCGTTCCCGACTGTCAGTTATCCGAACCCGGAAGAAAAGGCTGCATTTAAATTAGCAATGGAATACGGGGACCGTGTCGATGCTGATTTACTTATGGCGACGGACCCGGATGCGGACCGTGTGGGCTTGACCGTGCGCGGACGGGACGGGGAGTGGTTCGTCTTGACTGGGAACCAGACAGGCGCGCTCCTAATGGAATACATCCTCTCACAAAAGAGTGAGACAGGTACGTTGCCGTCTAATGGATTTGTCGCTAAGACGATCGTCACGTCTGAACTCGGTGCTGCGATTGCAAAAGCGTACGGTGTACATCTTGAGAACACGTTGACTGGATTCAAGTTCATTGGGGAGAAGATCAAACAATATGAGGAATCAGGCGAATATGAATTCCTCTTCGGGTATGAAGAAAGCTACGGCTATTTGATTGGAGACTTCTGTCGTGATAAAGATGCTGTTCAGGCTTGCCTACTCGCAGCCGAGATGGCAGCTTATCATAAGCAACACGGTCGGACGCTTTATGATGCGCTGCAGTCGATTTACGAGAAGTATGGATTCTATGAAGAGTCCTTGCAGTCGATGACGTTAAAAGGAAAAGCTGGTCTCGAGCAAATCGGACGTATGATGGAGGCGTTTCGTGCCAATCCGCCAAAAGAAGTCGGTGGATATGAGGTCGCCCGTTTCGAAGACTATAAGAAACAAGTGGCGATCGATTTACAGTCCGGTAAATCGGAAACGATTGAATTGCCATCATCAAACGTCTTGAAATTCGTCTTTGCGGACGGTTCGTGGTTCTGTCTTCGTCCATCTGGAACCGAGCCGAAAATCAAGTTTTATTTCAGTGTGCATGCGGATCGTGCCGAGAAGACGACCGCAAAACGTGAAGCGATTGAGGCGGATGTTATGAAACAAGCGAAAGCGATTGATTGATAAGGAACATCACTCTAGAAATAGGGTGATGTTTTTTGTTTGACATGAAGACATCGCGCCAGTATGATGAGGATATTGTTTAAAACCGTGTAATCATATAAGGATTATAGGAAAGGCGGAATTATTATGAAAAAGACATTAACGAGCGTACTCGCAATCGGAGCTTCAGTCGGGCTTCTCGCAGCATGCGGTAACGAAACAGACAGTGGAGCGGACGAAGCGGTCATCACGGTCGGAACAGAAGCGACATACCCACCATTCACGTACAAAGAAAAAGGTGAATTGACTGGATATGACATCGACGTCTTGAATGAAGCGGCAGAACGTGCCGGTTATAAAGTGGAATACGAAGCAATGGACTTCAAAGGACTTGTCCCGGCACTCGACGCTGAACGCATCGACATGATTGCCAACCAAATGAGCATCACAAAGGAACGTAAAGAGAACTATGCATTCTCTGACCCGTACGCGGTGTCAGGAGCTCAAGTCATCGTTGGTTCAGACAACAATGACATCCAAGGGATCGACGACCTCGACGGAAAAGTAGTCGGATCGACACAAGGTTCTGCTTATGCACAAATGGCTGAAGAAGCTGGCGCTGAAGTGAAATTCTACAAAGGGGCGAACCAAGTCCTTCAAGACCTCGAAGTCGGTCGTTTGGACGCGGCCCTCAACGACCGTCTCTTCATCTTGACGGAACTTGAAAAAACAGGTTATGACGTCAAAGCAGTCGGTGATATCTTCAACACAAGTGAAGCTGGATTCATGACACGTCAAGATAGCGACGTGCTTGACAAGTTGAACGACGCGCTCACAGAGATGAAAGAAGACGGCACGATGAAAGAAATCGGTGAGAAGTACTTCGGTGAGGATATCAGTCAATGAATGAACTGATCACGACCGTCATAGAGAACCGCTCGGCCTATCTTGAAGCCATCCAGCTCACGTTGATCGCCAGTGTCCTGTCGATTCTTCTCGCCTTGGCGCTCGGTCTGATCATCGCTTTACTTCATAGTAGTCCGATTAAAATTGTACGATTGTTCACACGGACGTACATTTCGTTCTTCCGTGGAACACCGCTCTTACTTCAACTGTTGATCTTATATGTTGGGCTCACCGGGTTCGTTCAACTCAGTGGGATGCAGGCGCTCATCTTTGGATTAGGCTTCCACTTCGCTGCTTATATCTCAGAAGCGTTCCGAGCAGCCATCAACTCGGTCGACAAAGGACAAGTGGAGGCAAGTGTCGCACTCGGCATTCCGAAAATGAAACGTTTCAAAGACATCATTTTCCCACAGGCACTCTCACGTGCCATCCCACCTGTCTCGAACTCGGTCATCGACATCATCAAGTCGACATCCCTCGGGACGGTCATCGCGGTACAGGAGTTGACGTACGTGTCTGACCAGATTGCGGCCACGACGTATTTGGTCATGCCGTTGCTCTTGTTCTCGGCGTCGATTTACTGGATTTTATCGACCTTGATCCAAGCCGGTCAACACAAACTCGAACAGCGTTACGCGATTCGATAAGAAAAACCTCGATTCATACGAATCGAGGTTTTTTGTATACCTTAACGGATGACTGCTTCAGTTTCTCCGTCGAAGAAGTGTGCTTTTGTCATATCGAGTGCGAGTTCGACATCGTCACCCATGTGGATGTTCGAGCGACCGTCAACGCGTGCTGTGAACTGTTGTCCACCGAGTTCAGCGTAGAGGTAAGACTCAGACCCCATGAGCTCAGCGACGTCGATGTGCGCTTTGAACGTGTGTGTCGTTGGTGAGTCGATGTAGATTGGCTCATCGTGGATTGATTCGGGACGAATTCCGAGGACGAGCTCTTTTCCGACATAGCCACGATCACGAAGCGTCTTCATTTTTCCTTCTGGTACGTTGACTTCTTCACCGTTCGTGATGAATTTGCCTTCTGCGAGTGTACCGCGGAAGAAGTTCATCGATGGTGAACCGATGAAGCCGGCGACGAAGATGTTGTCTGGATGATCATATACTTCTTTCGGCGAACCGACTTGTTGAATGATTCCGTCTTTTAAGATGACGATCCGTGTAGCGAGTGTCATCGCTTCCGTTTGGTCATGGGTAACGTAAATCGTCGTTGTGTCCAAGCGGTTGTGGAGTTGAATGATCTCTTTACGCATTTGTACACGGAGTTTCGCATCCAAGTTTGAGAGTGGCTCATCCATCAAGAAGACTTTTGCGTCACGGACGATTGCACGACCGATGGCAACACGCTGACGTTGTCCACCTGACAGCGCTTTTGGTTTACGCTCGAGGTATTCTTCCAAACCGAGAATGCGGGCAGCGTCTTTTACGCGACGATCGATCTCGTCTTTCGGGAACTTACGGAGCTTCAACCCGAACGCCATGTTGTCGTAGACGCTCATATGCGGATAAAGTGCGTAGTTTTGGAAGACCATGGCGATATCACGATCTTTAGGAGCGACATCGTTCATTCGTTTCCCGTCAATGATAAAGTCACCGTTTGAAATCTCTTCAAGTCCTGCGATCATACGAAGTGTCGTCGATTTTCCGCAACCAGACGGTCCGACGAAAACGATGAACTCACGGTCTTTGATATGCAAGTTGAAATCGCTGACGGCTTTTACGCCACCATCGTAAATTTTATCAATGTGTTCTAAACGAATTTCTGCCATGTCGTTAGCCTCCTAAAGAATCTATGTGTATATAATAGCGCTTACAAGAACGATTATATAATGAAACCGCTTGCATTGAATATGGACAAGTTGCACAAAAACCGTCAATCGGATTTGTGCAACATGACCATGAGTTGAAGGAGGCTAGCGTCATAGAACGTTCGAGCATCGTAACCCGTCGTCTCAAATAGGCGATCGAGCCGATAATTTAGCGTGTTTCGATGCATGAACAGTGCTTTGGCGGTATGCGAGACATTCAACGAGTGACGAAACAACGCCTCTAATAATTCGATTGTCGATAAATCGAGCATTTGCATTAACGGGGCAGTGATATGCATCCGCTCTTTTGAGTCCTGTTGTAGTAAATAATGGTATAATAATTGACTAGCAGGGTAAGTTTTAGTAGACATACGTGCGTATGGCATGAGCAATTGATGTTGACGATACACATGGGCAAGCGAACCTTGTGGACGTTCGCTATAGACAGCATGTGCCTCGATGAAACAGTCACTCGCAATGGCCCGCAATACGTCTTCAAACTCCTGAAGATCGACGAATGGGCTTTGCTCAATTAGCTCGATATGTCTTGTCGACATCAAGATGACCTTGGCATGCGGCATAAAGTCACGGACGATATTGACGAAGGATTCGAACGATTCTTCTTCTGCTTCTTGGAGAGAAAGAGAGATGAGCCGAAACGGTTGCTCAAAACGAAACGTCTCATCTTGAAGTGTTGCTTGCCATTTTCGTTGATGGGGGTCTGATTGAAGGATTGGCGTCGCCCACATCGCCAACAGCTTTTGTTCGCGTTCGCTCAATTCGAACGCGGGGAGTCCGAATAGGGTACCATCTTGCGTCTCGAACCAATCAAGGTCACCAGATGCATCTTCCGACCGATGGACAGCAGTCGGAAAAATCGATTTAATACGATCAAACGTATTCAATACTATCACCTCAACAACAATGTATCATATTTCAGATCGGAGGCTTGCAGTTTGGACGGGTTATTTAAGATTTTACTCATGATATTGATCGGGGCGACCATCGGGGGCGTGACCAACTTTCTCGCCATCAAGATGTTGTTCCGACCACACGAACCGAAATACATCGGTTCATTCCGGATTCCTTTTACACCAGGACTCATTCCGAAACGTCGAGATGAACTGGCATCTAGTTTAGGGAAGACGGTCGTCAAACACCTATTGACACCAGAGGGTATGCGGAAGCGATTGCTAGATGACCAAGTGACGACGCATATTACGCACTTTGCGCAACAAGAGGTCCAGACGATGTTACGCTCGGATAAGACGGTTCGCGAGCTATTGGAACCCCTCTATCCGAACGCAGAGGCACGATTCCTCACGCTAGCAGATGAAAAACTACGTGACGAGCTATCGAACGTCATGGCTGAAGTGAAAGAACGAAAGCTGTTTGAGTTACTTGGAGAAGAAGGGATGGACCGTGTACGAGTGGTCATTCCTGAAGTCGTAGAGGCGCTTCTCGTCAAATCAGAGGAATATTTCTATTCTCCTGAAGGTGAGGCGCAACTTCGTCACATGGTTGACTCGTTCGTCCAGCGTCGTCTCGGATTTATCGCAGGGTTCATTCAAAACATGAACTTTGTCGAGATGGTTCGACCAGAAATCGTCAACATCTTACGTGGTCAATCGACCCGTGACGGAATGACGACGATGATCACGCGTGAATTTGAGCGATTCAGTGAGAAGACGGTCGATACACTGATCGATGACCGACTCGAAGCACGACTCATCGATGGCATCACAGACCAAGTTGTATCTCGTTTGCCAATCGGACAATTATTGGATCGTCCGGTCTCGTCGTATACACAGTCCGTCGAATCCCGCATTGTCGACGAACTCGTTCCACAAGGTGTCGCGCTTGTCATTGAGCGCTTCACGAACCAAATGGAGACAATCATGGACCGATTGAAGATTGATAAGATTGTGCAAGAGCAGGTCCAATCACTCGACACGTCGTACCTCGAAGAGATCGTCTTATCGATCTCGAAACGAGAGTTCCGGGCAATAACATGGCTTGGTGCGCTGTTAGGTGGTATGATTGGGTTGATTCAAGGGTTGATTGCCATCTTGTGATGGCTTAACCCTAATAGCATTTAGGAGGACGTTACATGTCACAAACAAACTTGTACGACCAAGCTTACCAATTGGAGAAAGCACTTCGCGATTCTGAAGAGTTCACAACACTCTCTTCTTTATACGATCGTGTCAATGCGGATGCGGAAGCGAACCAGTTGTTCGCTGACTTCCGTAACATCCAAATGACGCTTCAACAAAAGCAGATGCAAGGAGAGGAAATCTCTGAGCAGGAAATGATGGATGCACAAACGAAAATGATGAACGTTCAACAGAACGAATTGATCATGGAGCTTATGCAAGAAGAGCAACGCATGCACCAACTCGTCACAGAAGTGACGAAAATCATCATGAAACCACTTGAGGAGCTTTACGCGCCGATGGTGAACGAAAACGAAGTTCAATAAGAAATGATGAGCGGATGGCTATTGAGCCATCCGTTTTTTTGTTGATGAGATTGTCACACGCTTGAAGTAAGCGCTTACATAAAGTGGGTTATAATGAAGTTGTGACAATATTGAAAGGGTGAATCAGCATGATCACGGTGATAATCCTTTTAGGGATGATTTTCTTTTTTATAGCAGGATGGTTACGGGCGGACGTGGTGGCCTTGATTGGACTCGTTTGCCTCGTGCTCACACAGCAATTGACGCCAGGTGAAGCGATGGCTGGTTTCTCCAATCCGGTCGTCTTGATGATTGCTGGACTGTTCGTGGTCGGAGCGGGATTGTTTCATTCTGGTCTGGCGGAACGGTTGGCTTCTTTACTTATTCCATACGCGGGCGGGAGTGCGACGCGATTATTCTACCTGTTTATGTTGACGGTGACGCTCTTGTCGAGTGTCATGTCCAATACGGGCACCGTCGCCTTGCTCATTCCCGTTGTGATGGTAATGGCACGAAAAATCCAACAGTCTACGGATTCTTATCTCATGCCACTCGCCTTTTTTTCTAGCATTGGTGGAACGATGACACTGATTGGGACTCCTCCCAATCTTGTTGCGGCAGGAGCGCTCCGTGGCATCACAAATGAACCGCTCGGATTCTTTTCATTGTTTCCAATTGGTCTGGTCGTGATGGTGATCGGACTGATTTATTTCCGGCTAATCGGGAACCGCTTACTCGATCAAGGTGGGGCGAAACAGTGGTCGAAAACGGAGGTGAGTGAGCCATTGCGTCCAAACGTCTATGTGATGTCGATTGCAAAGAGTCATCCGTTAATTGGGAAACAGTTACGTGACCTTCCATGGTCTCATGAAGGGGTTATAGTCTTGAAGGAACGAGTTCATGGACGACACCATCATGAGACGGCTCATGCGGACACCGTACTACGTCCCGGGGAATTACTTGTCAGCGGCGAGGAACGGCACGTTCGGAACTTTTCCGAAAAAGAACAGATTCCATTTGAACCGATTGAGGCCACCCGTATAGATGATCGAACCGGAGGGGTTCTCCTGTTCACGGTCCCAGGGGTGAGTCGACTAATCGGGAAGCGAATCAGTGAGAGTCAGTTACGTAATCAGTTTCATGTCAATGTCTTAAAAGTCATCCGACCACAAGAAGAGATTGCACACGTGCGATTGAAAGACACGCCATTGAAACAAGGGGACATGTTGATGGTACAAGGGACTTGGGATGATTTAGAGCGGATGGAGCAAGAGACACATGACCTGTTGTCGAATGAACGGGTGACCAAGGTGGCCAATCGAGTCGTATCCGGGCGTCATCAGCTCGCAGCAGGTATCATCATGCTCACGTTGTTGCTCCTGTTCATGTTCGAATGGGTTGACCCGACCGTTGCCGTATGGCTGGCTGCGCTAGCGATGGTGTTGAGTGGAGCTGTCCGACAGATGGACGTCGCCTATCAATCCATTCAATGGTCCTCGCTCGTCTTGATTGCGGCCATGATCCCGGTAGGTACAGCGCTTGAAAAGGCGGGAATCATGGCATGGGTCGTTGCATGGATTGAAAGGACGTTTGCCGACTTTGGTCCCACTTGGGTACTCGTCGTCTTATTCGTCTCCACCATGATTCTTAGTCAAATCATCTCGAATACAGCGACCGCTATTTTGTTCGTCCCCCTTGCGATTGCACTCGCCGAATCGATGTCTGTCAGTCCGGCTCCATTCGTCGTTGCGGTCGCCATCTCGGCGTCACTCGCTTTTATGACCCCGTTCGGATCTCCGACAAATGCGATGGTCTTTAGTATCGGCAACTATCGATTTATGGATTTTGTCAAAGTCGGTGTGCCGTTGCAACTCATCACGGGAATTATAGGAATTCTGATGATTCTCATCCTCTTCCCATTTTGAATAGGATTTTTGGGGACAAGTATCGAAAATAGAGGAATCAGGAGATGAAAGGGGGGGACGATGATGAAAAAATGGATGATTGTATTCTTCTGCCTGTTTCTTGTTGCGTGTGGGAAAGAGATGGAAACTGAATCAGAACTGGAGATGACGGAGAACGGGCAGGTGGCCGAAGCGTATCTCGAGGAACAACAGTACCCGATTGTCTCTTATGAAGGCGAGCATACGAGTACCTTGACCTTAGAGGAACTGGCAGAGGATCGTGAACGGAACGTTTGGGGACTACAACCGGTATCACCGGATGAATACGTCGGTAAGACCATCTACTACGAAAACTTTACGGTGGAAGATCATCCGATTGGTGAGCAATCTCCCGCAGGACAGACTGCTGTCTCGGTAATGATTGTGGATGGAAAGGTCATCGGCGGGACATCATTCCCCGTGACAGACGGATCAGGTTCAGGGAACGGATATAGTTTGAGCGGAGAATCGCTTGAGGATATTCACCCCGATCTTCAAGAATGGCAGGATGCGTGGAATGAAAAATATGGTGAATGAAAAGTAGACCAAGACAATCATTGTCCTGGTCTACTTTTGTTAAGATGCCGTCCCTTTCAGTTTCCCCGGTAATTTGCAACGCTCGAAGTAGATGAGTTGCCCCCGTCGTACGATACGAGCCCCTTTATGCTCATGTCCAGCAGCACGAAGCATGTCGAGCCCTTTTTGTTTGGCCGACTGATCGTCGCTTGCTTCGAACATTTCATTCAATACGAGCGTGCCATCATTTTCAAATCCTGTTACCGTGTATGTTTCCATTCACACGACCCCCTTTTCTTCATTTTAATGAATGGTCATTCATTCTTCAAGAGAAGGTTTTGTCAGTTCGTCGAATGTCAGCTGTCGTGTCGATTCAGTTCGGGGAATCAAATCGGATACGGTCAGTCCGATCAAGCGGACGGGCTCGGTGACGTTCATCTCGTCGAAAAGACGTCTAGCAAGTCGTCTAATCTCATCATGGTCATGCGTCGGGTGGTTTAATTTGATTTGATGACTCCGAGCCTGAAACTCGCTCGTCTTTATTTTGATGGTGACCGTTTGACAGCTCAAGTCGCGGCGATCGAGCTGACGCAATACGTTCTCCATCTCCGGAATGACCCGTTCGAACACTTCTTCCGGGTCATCGATATCAAATGCGAACGTCGTTTCTGATCCAATCGACTTACGCTCCCGCGTGGCCACGACAGGACGCGTATCGCGTCCATGTGCCAGTTCATACAGTTGTTGCCCACGATCGTGTCCAAAGATGGCTTTCAGTTGCTCGGGACGAGTTTGTTGAAGGTCACCAATCGTATGGTAGCCACTTTTATAAAGTGTTTGAGCGGTCACTTTTCCGACGCCATGCATGGCTTCGATGGAGAGGGGAGCGAGAAAGGTTGCCACTTCATCAAGCGGGACGACGGTGAGTCCATTTGGTTTCTCAAATCCTGAAGCGATTTTCGCGACAAACTTTGACGGTGCGACTCCGGCAGACGCGGTGAGACCGGTGCGACGCTTAATTTCGCCTAATATATACCGGGCGATAAAGGGTCCAGATGTGCTCAATAACGAATTCTCCGTCACATCGAGATAAGCCTCATCGAGCGAGAGTGGTTCGACGAGCGGTGTGACGGACTTAAAAATCTCCATCACTTGTGCGCTGACTTGTCGATAGGCCTGAAACCGTGGTTTGACAAACGTCGCATGGGGACACAAGGCAAAAGCGCGACGTGATGACATCGCGCTGTGTACGCCGTATTTCCTCGCCTCATAGGAACATGTCGCAACGACCCCACGGCTGTGGGGTGGGCCTCCTACGATGACGGGCTTTCCTCGTAAGTTAGGATGGTCACGCTGCTCGACAGAGGCATAAAATGCGTCCATGTCCACATGAATGATGAGTCGTTCCATAACATCACCTTTCTTGTGTGAATCACTTTTTTTTCATTATACCGAACTTTTGTTCGTTTTTTGAGAATTTTGTTTTGCCCGATGTTTCGTTGAAGTCGTTTGATTCGGAAACTGTAGCAATGAGCCAATCCAATTCTTCCGTTTCAGCCACACTTGGATGATGAGCGTGAAGAGAAGAATCATGAGCCAGGCGAATCCATATCCAAGCGGCCATTCCAGTTCAGGCATGTTTTTAAAGTTCATTCCCCAAACCGCACCGAATGCAACGACGGGAGTCGTCAGCGCGGTGAAGACGGTTAGCGCCTTCATGATTTCGTTCCCTCGGAAGTTTGACAGGGTGGAGGCGAGGTCTGTCATCGCAATCACGTCTTCTTGATAATGATTGATGAGTGTCAGCAATCGACTGACTCGATAATCGGCAAGTTGATACGACTTCAACTGCTGTAAATCGATCGTTAAAAAAGCCTCTCGTCCCGCCATGACAAGCTCCTTATATGGGGTGACCGTATCGGACCACCGTTCGATCTCACTGCGAAGACCAAAAATCTCATTCATGAACGTAGCGGGAACTTGTCCCGTCATTTCCCTTTGAGCGGCCATCAATCGTTCTTCAAATTCATCGATGCCATGAAAGTAGTTGTTCATCCGTTCGGCAAGCAACTCGTAAAACGCCTCGATCGGAGAATCACATTGTTTGGCAAGAACGGACTCATGGTGCAAATCATCAAAGCCGATTGTCCATAAAAAATCAGGCCCAATGAAGTAGTGTCCAATTTTTTGTGGCTCCCGTTCTAACTGTTCATAGTCGAGCGTGAGTGAACCATACATATATCCATTTTCGACGACAATCTTCGTCACATTCGAAGTCGTCAATTGTTCAAGCCAATACGTAGAGGCTTGGGCATATTGCTGATCAACATGCACATAATCTTCCGGTCGTGTATACCAATCCCATTCCATCATCCATTCCTCCAATTCACTATATTGATAGTATTCCCAAATTGTCAGGAATGTTGGCATCTGTCGCAAACTTTCGTTAAGATGAAGGTACTGAACAAGAGAGAGGTGCTTTCATTGACGACAAAAATCGGTCAGCTCAAAGTGGGCGACACGCTAGACCAATATGTCATGATCAAACAATCGTATAAGGGACTTGCCGGGAACGGAAAACCTTATTTAACATTAATCCTTTGCGACGAGAGTGGTGAAATCGAAACGAAATTATGGGATAGTGCCGATACTGAGAAGTATGCGACGAAAAAAATCGTCCATGCGGCCGGTGAAGTGATGGACTATCGCGGGCGCACCCAGTTGAAACTAAAACAAATTTCGATCATCGAGCAGGAAGTGGATATCGCACCGTACGTCCGCTCAGCTCCCATTCCGAAGTCAGAGCTCGAGACGACGATTCGTGGATTCATTACGTCACTTCAACACGATGAGATTCGCCGTCTTGTCGAGGAAGTCGTCAATCGTCACGAAGAGGCATACTTTACGTACCCGGCTGCCGTTCGACATCATCATGCGGTCTATTCAGGACTAGCATTTCATGTGATGTCGATGTTGAAGCTCGCGGATACGATGTGTGAACTGTATCCATCCTTGAATCGTGATCTTTTGATTGCAGGTGTCATTTTGCATGATTTAGCGAAAGTCATCGAATTGTCTGATGCGATTACGCCAGAATACACACTTGAAGGAAAATTACTCGGTCATTTGTCACTCATGGCATCGGAGCTTGAAGTCGTGTCACGGGAACTGGGAACGGACCGTGAAGTGACGACACTGTTGCAACATCTCGTCTTAAGCCATCACGGGAAGCCGGAATGGGGATCTGCGAATACGCCACAGTTGCCTGAAGCGGAGATGTTATTCTTTATTGATAACATTGATGCGCGCATGAATATGTTTGAAAAAGCGTATGAAGGGGTCGAGCCGGGGACATTCACGGAGCGTGTCATGGCACTCGATAACCGTGCCTTCTATCGCCCGAATCTATAACAGGTGACCAACGAAAAAGGGGTACTCCGTTGCTGGAGTGCCCCTTTTTGATTATTGTTCAGTTGATTCTGCTGCAGGTTCTTCTGAAGATTCGTCTGCGTTTTTAATCGCTTCTTTAACAGCGTCAAATTGTTGTTCTGCTTTTGCATCTTTTACGTCAACGTTGTATTTTTCAATCAACTCCGCGTAAATTTTGTTTGCATCGACAGAAGCTGATTTTTCAGCTGCCAATTCTTCACGAATGCGATCTTTCTCGTCTTCGAGTTTCAAATCTTTCTCTTTACGGTCTGTCACTTTGATGACATGGAAACCGAACTGAGATTGAACCGGCTCAGAGATTTTACCAACGACATCTTCTTTGAATGCATACTCTTCGAATTCAGGTACCATCGCGCCAGCAGAGAAGAAACCGAGTTCTCCACCTTTTTCACCTGAACCAGTATCCGTTGATTTTTCTTTCGCAAGTTCAGCGAAGTCTGCACCGTCATTCAACTCTTTGATGATGTCTTGTGCCTCTTCTTCAGTTTCAACGAGGATGTGGCTAGCTTCCACTTCCACGTTCTCTTTTGCGAACTGTGCTTCGATTTCTTCATCGGTCACATCGACAAGTTTCGATTTCGCAGCGTCAACGAGCATCTGTCCGCGAAGCGCTTCTTTGAACTCTTCCGTACCGCTCATGCCGGCTTGTTGAATCGCTTGTTCGAACTCTTCTTCTGAGTTGAACTGTTCTTCTGTCTTGCTGAACTCTTCGTCTACTTTTTCTTGGTCGACTTGGTCACCGTATTCTTTTTCAAGAAGTGCATTCATCGTCTCTTGGAATGCGAGTTGTGGCACCATGCGATCATAGCTCATATCCGCGATTTCACCGCGTGTGATTTCGCCGCCTTTATATGTGACGACTGCTGAATTATCTGACTCTCCGCCGCCTGCGTTCGTTGCCGCATACGTACCGCCAGCACCGATGATGAGTGCGATTGCAGATGCACCCACGAGTGCGCCAGTTGAGAATTTTTTATCTTGCTTTTTTGGTTCGTTCGTCATTCCGTTTGACATGTATTCCACCCCTAATAATTCTTTAAAGTTTCTAAGTCCGACTATATCACATTTTCCTAATCATGACAGCTGTTCTCTTGTCTGTACAGTATCATAGCACACAATCCTGTCGTATAATGATGAAATAGAATGTGAAATGATGGGGTGAGGGAAGTGTCACTAGAGGAGAAGGTCGAGCATTTAGCCTATCAGATGAAGATCTTACTCGAGATTGTCGATTGGACAGACCGTCCGTTCGAATATGAAGTGATTCGAGCGAATTTGACGAAACAAGAAGTCGAGTCATTTTATCAATTGCTTGAGGAGATTCGGGCGCAGCAAAACGAGCAATTGCGCTACGGATATACGTCCATAGAACCATTGCTCGTCCATTTTGCAGGTATGTTAGATGTGAGACTTGACGTCAAAACGATTCTTGAGGCATGCGTCCGACAAGGAATCGCATTAGATGTCACAGAACCACTTTATCGGCAGGTCAGGCTTCTTGACTGAGTTCATCCTCATCAGGGCGTCTGCCTGCCTCTTCTGTGATCATTTTTGACGTTTCCGCAAAGATATCCATAAAGTTATCCCCATACAAGCGACGTACGATAGCCGTCATATCTGTTAAGTCAGGGAACTTTCCATATAGTTCTTGAAGCGGAAGGGAAGCGTGGAATACGCCGTTTCCTTCTGGGTCGAATGCGTGAATCGTTTCGAGTAATAACGATTCGCCTTCAGGTGTCAATTGAACGTACGTGTTTCGTTTGTCCGTCTCTTTTTTAGAAAACGTAAGTAATCCACGATCTTCTAACTTCTTCGAGAAGTTGAAAGCAGTCGAGACGTGCATGACGCCATATTTCGCAATTTCTGAAATCGATGCACCGCCTAAAGCGTGGGCAATCCATAAGATGTGATGTTCATTGATATTTAAGTCGAACGGTTTGATCCAGTTTTGCCAGTCTTTTTCGACGGTTTTCCACAAAGCCTTACTCAATTGAATGATTTTGTGGCTATAGAGCATGGCCTCAGGGCCAGTGAATTCTTTTTCGTGTTCCATCTCGATCCATCCTTTCCGGATAAAAAGTCAAATGTAATCGACGGACGATGACCTCAAACACTCACTGTGTTTGATTGACGGTTTTGTCAGTCATAGCAGACTGTACGTTCGAGAGTTCCTGAAGGTTCCCTTGGATGCGCTCGACTGAAGGCTGAATGTCTTGTTGATAGCGTTCGACTTCGGCTTTCACTTGGTCAGTCAATTCTTTTCCTTGCAGTTTTCCTGCGGCGGCAACCTGCGATGCATGTTTCGCCACATTCCCAAATTGTTCTTTTAGCGTAGTGATTGTAGATGCTCGATGTTGTTGAGCAGCGGCATCATTTGCAGTTCCTCGCGCCAGTTTCTTCACCGTGGCGACTCCTAAAAATGCTAAAACAAAGCCGAAAGCAATCCAATCTCGACGTTGGCGACTCGACAATTCATTCCCCTCCTCAAGCTCGGATAATCAGAATTACATTCTTTTCATATTATTTTACCAAAAAAGAGTGATTAAAAACCTATATCGCAAATAAAATTTTTCAGAACATTCATTTTTGACCGAAAAATCATTTTATTTTAAAATACAGGTAAAGGAAGGTGATCCTCAGTGGAGAAAGCGAAGCGTTGGGTAGATGACATGCTTGACCTGTATCTCGCTGCGAAACGACTGGGAGATGACACTTGGGCCGAATCCATTATGAATACACTAGAGGCGGGATACGAGGCGTCGAAGCAAACGGAACAGGCACGTGAAGAATCGATGCGAGAAAAGCGGATGTTTGAAATAGATGCCCGTCTAACAGAATTACGAAAAGAATTTGAACAAGCGACATCTGTCAAGACGCGTCAACAGTTATATGAAGTGGCAATCAAGCTTCAGGTCGAGCGGGCGCAACTAGAAGAGGAACGAAAACGCCATCGTGACTCAATCAATCAATCATAAAAGAGACCCGTCGATGACGGGTCTCTTTCTGTTTATACGTGGGCATGAATATTTGATGCAAGGGTAGTGAGTTCTTCTGACGTGAAAGCGTCGTTTTGTGTAATCCACTTCGCACCGAATCCATCTTCGTGTCCAAAGCGCGGAATCAAATGGATATGGAAGTGATACACCGTTTGTCCGGCAACTTCCTCGGCATTCGATAAGACGTTCATTCCGATGGCACCCGTTTCACGTTGAATCGCTTTGGCGATGGTAGGGACGCGTTTGAAGACGTCTGCTGCCACGTCTTCTGGCAATTCATATACGTTTTTCGCATGATGTTTCGGGATGACGAGCGTATGTCCTTTCGTCACTTGAGAGAGGTCGAGGAAAGCGACGACCGCTTCGTCTTCATATACCCGATAAGATGGGATTTCTTGTTTCGCGATTTTACAAAAGATACAGGTCGGATCTGTGTGCATCTTCATTCCTCCATTCTTAAATGTCGTTTCTGTTCCATCATAACACGGAAGTTCGGGCGCAAGAACGATAGGAAGCGAGATGGATTCCCTCTATAATAGAAGATAAGTGAGAGCAAAGGAGGTGAGCACATGCCATATACGAGAAGTAGAAAAAAAGAACGGAGTCCGAAAGTCTTTCTGTTGATATCTAGTTTAACGATTTTAGTTGGAGCCATTGTTTTCTATATATATGCATACAAGCCGGCGGCAGAACAAGATAAAATTCACGTCGCGTTCAAAGAGGCCTTATTAGAAGAAGACCGTACCTTTTTTGAAGAAAAAGTCGAATATCTTGGAGAACCTTTATCGCGAGCGGAGGCTCTGCGATTCATGGGGTGGTTGAACGCTGAAAAGTCCATTCGAGGAGAGGCCATCGCAGAAGTTGCGAAAGACCGGGCCGACCGAACATCGGGAATGGAGGCGGACGGATTATTTCGTTTGATCGATACGGGGGAAGGGCGATATGGCTTTTCTGACTATCGGATTGAACTACTCCCACAACAAATTGATGTGACCTCGGACGTCCCATTGACGAATATTTGGATTGATGGGCAACAGGTAGGACGGATTGATGAAGCCGATGATACGTTATCGTTTGAACAGATGCCGGGACAATATGATGTCAAAGCGGTAGCGGTGACAAATGGAGAGACGGTCACGGAAACCGAAACGATTCAATTGATATCTTCTAAATCCATTGAGTATGCGCTTATGCCTGAATCGAACGAAGCCATTGCCGGACAATTTGATTTGAAGCGGGCTGAGTTGATTGAAATTGAAGTGGAGGCGCAAACGGGTCATTCACTCGAAACGGTCGATTCGTTAATTGGACAGTCGAGTCAGCAGGTTCAAGAAACGCTTGGTGAACCAGCTGGAAAGCGTGAAGGAAAATGGGACTATGAGCGATTGACTGTCACGTTTAAAGATGAGGAAGTGGAATCGATTCAGGTCGACCTCGATAAACGACCGGATGATTTGATTGCCCTCCTCGGTGAACCGAAAACGAAATCGGAACACCCGCTCGGAACAGAGTGGGATTACGGTCAATCGTTCTTCGAATCATTCTTTACGTTCTTTGGTCTTGAAACCGAAAAACAGTTTATCGAAAAGAACGACACGATGTATTTATTGATCCAATGAAAAAAGAGGGACATTCCGTAATGGAAGCCCCTCCGATACATAATCTTATTTTTTACGCATTGATTTCATAACGAATGATACAATCAAGATCAAAATAATCGCACCGATTAGAGCCGGGATAATCGCGATATCCGCAACGATTGGTCCGAAGTCACCAAAGATAAGTCCACCCAACCATGCACCGATAATCCCCGCGATGATGTTACCAATGATTCCACCTGGTACGTCCTTACCTAAAATCAATCCTGCTAACCAACCGATGATACCCCCGATAATCAAATAAAGAATAAACCCCATAAATCATTCTCCTTCCTCTGTTTTCCCATTGTTCTTTACAACGATTTTGTGGAACAATGGAAGTATTGATGTTTTATTTTAAAATGCCTTACAGTTCAGATTATTCCCATGTGACAACATTTAAAACATATACCACGAAAAAAAGATGAAAATGAAAGGTGTGGTTTTCATGCTGCACGTCGATCGATTGAACGGCGGATATTTCGGTAAACAAGTTTTGCATGACATTTCGTTTGAAGTAAAAAAAGGGGAACTCGTCGGGTTGATAGGGCTAAACGGAGCTGGAAAGTCGACGACAATCAAACACATTTTAGGATTATTGTCACCCCTCTCCGGAAAAATCGAAATTGATGGCGAAACATTAGATTCTTCCGAAAAGAATTATCGTAAGAAAGTGAGTTACATACCGGAGACACCGATTTTGTATGAAACGTTAACGTTGCAAGAACATATTGAATTGATGGGGAAGGCGTACGATGTGAATCCAGACGAGTTGGCTGCGCGAACGAAACGTTTGGCGAAAGAAATGCGGATGGAAAAGCAACTCGCCTGGTTCCCTTCCGTCTTTTCAAAAGGGATGCGTCAAAAAGCGATGATCTTGTGTGCGCTCGTGACGAAAACGCCGCTCTTGATTGTTGATGAACCATTTGTTGGTCTAGACCCACTAGCCATTCGTCAGTTGCTTCAATTATTTGATGAATATAAACAAGATTGCGCGATTTTAATGTCCACCCATATCCTTGAGACGGCGGAGCGGCACTGCGACCGATTCGTCTTCCTTCATCAAGGAGTCGTCATCGCGAGCGGAACAGCGGCCGAGTTGCGCAACGTGTATCGATTGTCGCCTGATGCGACACTTGATGATATATATGTAGAAGCAATCGCTTCGGAGGAACGGTCGTCATGAATCGATTTACAGCAAGGTTCGGAACCTGGATGGAAGAGGTCGTCAAGTACAGCCGCTACGTTGCGAACGGGGGACTGTTGTTCACGCTCTATTTCACCTTGATTTACGGGGCGTTCGTCTACAATAACTTCTTAGAACGAATCGATGGGACATTCCCAGGAACGTGGATTGCCGCGGGGGTCCTATTGCTCATGCCACTCGGTCATCGCCCGCGAACGTTCATTCAAGAGGCGGATCAAGTATTTTTGCTTCCGGAGTTAGGGGATATTCGTTCTTATATGGTGGGGGTACGTTTATTTAATCTCGTGTTTGCTGCATTGCGTGGATTGCTCGTCCTTCTCGTTTTACTACCGCTCCTCGTACGGACAGAGAGTTATACGAGTATCGAAGTGTTATCCGTCGTCGTGACGATGGTCATGTTGTCAGCTGCAGGTCGTTTGGCAAAAGTGGAAGGCGTACGTGAATGGACAATCCTACCGTTTGCGCTCGTGAGCGGCGCTTGTCTTTTAATGGATTGGACAGCGTGGGCATGGGTGCCCGCGTTCATGCCGTTCATTTTCTTACATGTGAAACGAAACGAGCGCATCCCACTCTTACACTGGTTGGTGCTTGAGGAGAAGAGTCGGGCTCAGTTTGAACGAGTGATCAGCTGGTTCGTCGATTTGCCGACCTTGAAAGAAGAGGTTCGAGAGCGCCGGGTGTTGACGCGGCTTCTAGAAAATCGGGTCCTACGGCGCGTAGATGCATCGCGTTACGTGTACGGACTTCGCATTCTCCGTTCGAACGACTCACTTGATTTGATTCTTCGCTTGACAGTGGTGGCGCTCATTGTCATGTGGATGTCGGGAGGATGGTACGTCGGATTGGTCACGCCGCTCTTCGTAGGCTTGACCGCGTTGCAGCTCGTTCCGTTATTTAAACGGTTAGAGGCGGTTTCCATCGTTTCCTGGCTTCCAATCACACGCGATGAGCGAATCGCAGGGTATTCGTGGTGGGCGATGCGACTGCTCGTCATCCAGTCCGTCGTTCTTGCGATTGCATCCATCGGTTTTGGTGCCACATGGGATGCGGCGGTCGGATTGGTCTTGTCTGTCATGGTCACACGCTATTACTTGAATCGATTGAAATAAAAAGAAGGACATCCCGCACAGGATGTCCTTCTCACGTGAGTAGATTATTTTTTAGGTGACATGACCGATACGCTCGAACCGAGAATCTTCGGGAGGCGTCCTGGTTTCTCAGTCGTTTCTTCGACTTCACCGTATGCCGATACACCATGTTCTGCGATGTCGAGGCCGACATCTTCTTGTTCTTCTGTGACACGGAGTCCGATTGTGACATCGAGAAGTTTCAAGAAGGCGTAACTTCCACCGCCGGCGATGACCATCGCGATCAACACACCGAGTGTCTGTACACCGAGCTGTGTCAATCCGCCACCGTAGAAGAGTCCGGCAGAACCGATCCCTGTGATCTCAACGAGTCGAGGCGATGCGAAGAAGCCGAGTGCGAGTGTTCCGATGATTCCAGCGACTCCGTGTACGGAGAAGGCGCAGAGCGGGTCATCCACATACTTCGCCATCAAGATGCTCGTTCCATATGTTGCAACCGATGCGAGTGCCCCAATGACGACGGCTGCCCACGGTTCGACGAACGCACATGCTGCCGTGATGGCGACGAGCGCCCCGAGTACTCCGTTGACGATTGTCGGGATATCTGCCGTCTTCCGATGGAGCATGACGATGGTCAGAGCACCGAGCGCACCAGCTGCTGTGGCGAGCATCGTTGTCAATGCGACGTAACCGAAGAATCCGTCAGCGACCGACATTGTCGAACCGGCGTTAAAGCCGAACCAGCAAAGCCAAAGGACGAGACCGCCCACGACTGTTAACACATGGTTATGACCAGCGAGTGATTCCGTTTTACGACGTGGTTTCAAAATGATTGTTGCCATGAGAGCCGCCATCCCACCTTGAAGGTGAACGACCGCCGAACCTGCGAAGTCTTGCATCCCCATTGATCCGAGCATTCCACCAGCCCATACTGAGCGAGCGACGATTGGATAGAGGATGGCAACGAAGAAGATACCGAACAGAACGTAGGCAGAAAGCTTAGCCCGTTCTGCAAATCCACCCCACGCGATGGCGAGAGAAACTGCAACGAATGATAACTGGAATAAGAACTTGATGTCGATTGAGACGTTCGCCCAGTCGAGGCTTGTGAACGATCCGCTTAAGAAGAATCCTTCTGTCCCAAACCAAGTTGTCCCGTCACCGAACGAGAGGCCGAACCCGACCGCCCAAAAAGCGAGTGCCGCCACAGAGAGGCTGATAATTTGTTTGACCGCGACGTGACCGGCGTTCTTCGCCCGAAGCGTCCCTGTCTCGAGTAATCCGAAACCTAATTGCATCGTCAATACGAGCAATGCAGCGATGAGTACATACAGCGTGTCCATATAATAGAGAATGTCTTCCATGTTCATGCCCTCCTTTTTCTTAGGTGCTTTCCAAAAGTTGACTTCAGTGTAAAACGAAAATTGCATGCTGGATTGCATTTTGTCAGATTATCTGACATAGTTTTTTTATTAAGGAGGCGAGGCTGAATGGACTACAAATCGAAGAAAGTGATCGGGATGGGTGTCGTGACTGAGTTGACGGGACTTTCAGAGCGCCAAATTCGGTATTATGAAGAAAAAGGTCTCGTCTTTCCGGAACGTACAAAAGGTGGTTCACGTAAATATTCTTTCCATGACGTGGAACGTTTAGTCGAAGTGGCGACCAAACTAGAAGATGGATGGCGAATTCAAGATATTAAAGAACGAGAACGACGATTGTCGACGAAACAGCGGGATGATTTGATTCGGGGTCAGTTGAATTCAGCCTTCCGAACATTTCCGACAAAAAAATGACACAAAGAAAACACAATGAAAATGCTTCACATTAGCATAATTCTAATTAATTTCTGTATAATGTTTTTGAGTTCACAAACACGAGAATAAAGAATGTAGGAGAAATTTAGAGGGGAATGACGCGACGTATGAACGATACTATTTTAAAAGCGTTTAAAGGAGAGGCGACAGACTATGTACCTGTGTGGTATATGCGCCAAGCCGGACGCTACCAACCGGAATATCGAGAGATTAAAAAGACGAGGTCACTATTCGAGATCACGCATGATCCTGAACTTTGTGCATATGTCACGGAACTTCCGGTGAAACAACTCGGAGTCGACGCGGCCATTCTATATAAGGACATTATGACGCCACTTCCGTCTATGGGAGTCGATGTCGAGATCAAGAGCGGGATTGGACCGGTCATCGACAATCCGTATCGAACGATGGAAGATGTGGAACGTTTGAAACCGTTAAACCCGGAAGATATCTCATACGTTTTTGACACGATTCGTCTACTACGGGAACGACTAGAAGTTCCGCTTATCGGCTTCTCAGGCGCACCGTTCACATTGGCGAGCTATATGATCGAAGGGGGACCGTCGCGGAACTACCATCGTACGAAAGCACTCATGTATGCAGAACCGGATGTATGGAATGCATTGATGGAAAAACTCGGCGACATGGTCATCACGTATGCGAAGGCGCAAGCGGATGCCGGCATTCAAGCGTTCCAATTGTTTGATTCGTGGGTCGGGACGCTCAGCCGCAAAGATTATGCACGTTACATCAAACCGACGACGGAGCGTATCTTTAAAGAACTACGTTCACTCGACATTCCACTCATCATGCATGGTGTCGGAGCGAGCCATCAAATCGAAGAATGGCACGACCTTCCACTTGATGTGGTCGGGCTTGACTGGCGCCTGTCGGTACAGGAAGCACGGGACCGTGGTATTACAAAGGCGGTTCAAGGAAATTTAGACCCGTCGTTCTTGTTAGCTCCATGGCCGGTCATCGAAGAGAAGGTTAAGGAAATTTTAGATGAAGGAATGAAACAGCCAGGATACGTCTTCAACTTGGGACATGGGGTGTTCCCTGAAGTCGACCCGGCCGTACTCGTCAAATTGACGGCATTCATTCACGACTACTCACGCGAAAAAATGGGAGGCAACGAATCATGAAAACAGTCGGACTACTTGTCATGGCGTACGGCACACCGTACAAACCAGAAGATATCGAGCGGTATTACACGCACATTCGCTACGGACGCAAACCGTCACCGGAAGCACTCCAAGATTTGACGGAACGTTACGAAGCGATTGGTGGTGTATCTCCACTCGCAAAAATCACAATCGATCAAGCGGAGACGCTTCGTGACATCTTGAACGAGCGTCATGTAGGTGAAATCGAGTTCAAACTGTATATCGGATTGAAGCATATCGAACCGTTCGTAGAAGACGCGGTCGCGCAAATGGCGAACGACGGCATCAAAGAGGCGGTATCGGTTGTCTTAGCACCTCATTACTCGTCATATAGCGTCAAATCATACAACGGACGTGCTCATGAAGAAGCAGCGAAGTATGGCATCGACATTCGTTCGGTAGAGTCGTGGTATGATGAGCCGAAGTTTATCAAATGGTGGGCGAATGCGATTAACGATACGTATGCGTCATTGCCTGTACCGGCTGAAAAGACATGTCTCATCGTTTCAGCGCATAGTCTTCCTGAGAAAATCTTGGCTGGTGGCGACCCGTATCCGGATCAGTTGAAAGAAACAGCTGATAAAATTGCCATTGAGACAGGCGTCCCGCATTATGAGATTGGTTGGCAGTCAGAAGGAAACACGCCGGACCCATGGATTGGACCAGATGTCCAAGATTTGACGGCTGAACTTTATGAAAAGCATGGCTACGAGGCGTTCGTCTATACGCCGGTCGGCTTTGTTGCAGACCATCTCGAAGTATTGTTCGATAACGACGTCGAGTGTAAAGTTGTCTGTGACCGCCTCGGTGTTCACTACGCACGTCCGGCTATGCCAAATGCAGAGCGAAGCTTCATCGAAGCCATCGCGGATCGAATGGAAAGCGTGATTGTGCATCATGCGTAAATTCACGATTGTCGGTGGTGGGATCACAGGTCTCACCGCCGCTTTTTATGCAGAGCGTTATTTGCCGGAAGACGTGACCATCACGTTGCTCGAGGCGACGGATCGCCTCGGAGGAAAGATTGATACGTATGAAACGGGCGAGTTTGCGGTGGAACGTGGTCCGGACTCGTATGTCTTTCGTAAGACTGCGATGACGGAATTGATTGAAGACGTCGGTTTAGGCGATGAACTCGTTCGCAATGGAGTCGGTCAAGCTTACGTTCTTCATCATGACGGGCTCCACCCGATTCCGAAACAGACGGTGATGGGGATCCCGCTCGACGTCAATGCGTTTCGTGAGACGACGTTGCTCTCGGAGGAAGAGCATGAGGACTTGAAGCAGATGTTGCTGTCCCCTCCAGATGTAAAAGCGCCAGACTCGGACGTCTCACTCGGCCTCTACCTTCGTGAGCGTGTCGGGGACCCAATCGTCGACCGATTGATTGAACCGTTACTCTCTGGTATCTATGCTGGAGACATCGATCAAATGAGTGCGATGTCGACATTCCCGCAGTTCATCGAGGGAGAAAAGAAATACGGCAACTTGTATGAAGGGATGCGACACTTACGACCGGAACAACGAGTCGCAGAAGTCGGAGCAAAGAAGGTCGGTCAGTTCGCTTCGTTGAAACGTGGACTCAAATCACTGACAGACCGCTTGGCAGAACGGTTGGAACGTACTGAAATCGTATTAAACTGTTCCGTCGAACAAGTATCCGAACGTGAGGACGGGTACCGTCTCTTCACGAGTCGCGGAGATATCGACACGGACCATCTCGTGTTGACGGTCCCACCGCGCCTCATTCGTCAGTTCCTCCCGAAAGTCGACAGTGACTTTTTGGCGGACATGAAGCCACATGCGACGGCCACATGCTCGCTTGTCTTCAAAGAAGAAGATATTGAGCTTCCGTTCGTCGGGACAGGGTTCGTGACGAGTCAAGAAGCGGATGTGACGATCACGGCATGTACGTTCATCGACCAGAAATGGCCGCATGCGGTGCCGGAAGGATATCACGTCCTTCGTGTCTTTTTAGGTCGTCCGGGGGCAGATGATATCGTCGAAGCATCCGATGAAGAAATCATCGAGACGGCATTACACGATCTCCGTGGCCTGATGCGCATTCATCGTGAACCGGTTCAAACCGTCGTTAGTCGACTCCGTGATGGACTGCCTCCTTATGCGGTCTTTCATGCGGACCGTGTCAAAGCACTCCGAGCCGAGATGAGCCGGGTATATCCAGGCGTCATTCTCGCCGGAATCGCCTATGACGGAATTGGGATGCCGGACTGTGTGAAGAGTATTCGGGAACAAGTGAAGGCATTGCGTGAAAAAAATTGAGATTTGATGAAGGGAGGGTTCGGATTGTTCCGCAACCCTCTCTTTTTGTTATAGTTAGAAGCGAAAGAGAAAAAGGAGTGATGGAAGATGGCAACGTATAAACTTTTTGTATCAGACATGGACGGTACGATTTTGCACAACCACACCAAAATCGCGGATGAGACAGCGGAGATCGTTCGTGAAGCAGAGGCGGCAGGAATTCGCTTTGCGATTGCGACGGGGCGCAACTATGTGAATGCGAAACAGATTTTAGACGAGGTCGGACTCTCTTGCCCAATCGTATCGTCGAATGGGGGACGCGTGCTCGACACGTCGGGAGAAGTCCTTCACGAAATCGATTTGACGATTGATGAGGCGCTTCAAGTCATCAATGTTCTTCATCAAGATGACAAGTATGCGGACGTCTTTTATGAAATGTACACAGAAGCGGGACTCGTAGCGAGCCGTGGCGACTTGATTGAAGCGTCGATGAAAAACTTGAAAGCGAATGGTGACGACCGCTCGCTCGAGATGTACGAATTCTTTAAGAATCGCTATTACGTCAATGAAGACGTCAAAATTGTTGATGACATCGAGGGCTTCATTCGTGAAGAAGCAGGACGTGTCTATAAGTTCATCGCGTTCTCAAGTCATCTCGAGAAGATGAACGGGCTTTGGAAAGAAATCGAAGACCAAGTCGAAGGAGTGTATGTCACGTCTTCAGGCAATGACAACATCGAAGTGATGGCACACGGTGCAGATAAAGGGAACGGTGTGACAAAACTTGCTGAACACTATGGCATCGATTTATCTGAAGTCGTCGTCATCGGGGATAACTTGAATGACGTGCCGATGTTCAAAGTGGCCGGAAAAGGAATTGCGATGGGCAATAGCCACGAAGACTTGATTGCCATCAGTGACCATGTCACCGAACGTCATGATGAGTATGGTGTGGCGAACGCATTGAAGCGCGTGATGACAGGTGAGTGGAAGTAAAAGATTTGTCGAGAACTCGACTCGTTTCGTATAATACGAGTAACGAACATCCGACTAGGAGGAAATAAACTGTGAAATTTATTTTTAATCCGGATATCCGCGACCCGAAGATTAACTTGGCGGTTGAAGAGTATATCCTTAAACATCTGAACGTCGATCATGAAGATTACTTCCTGTTCTATATTAACGGTCCATCCATCATCATCGGGAAGAACCAAAACACATCAGAAGAAGTCAACTTGAAGTACATCGAAGAGAATGGCATCGATGTCGTTCGACGTCTCTCTGGTGGGGGCGCCGTCTATCACGATGAAGGGAACTTGAACTTCAGCTTCATCACAAAAGACGATGGCAACTCGTTCAACAACTATAAGAAGTTCACACAACCGATCGTAGATGCGCTTCGTAACCTTGGTGTCGAGGCAGAGCTGACGGGTCGTAACGACATTCAGGTCGGTGAGCGTAAAATCAGCGGGAACGCCCAATTCACGACGCGTGGACGCATGTTCAGCCACGGGACGCTCATGTTCAACTCGAACATCGAAGAGGTCGTGAACTCGCTTAACGTCTCGGAAGAGAAAATGCGTTCAAAAGGAATCAAGTCCGTTCGTAGCCGTGTGGCGAACATCACTGAATTTTTAGAGCGTGAGATGGAGATGGAACATTTCGTCGAGGCGCTCCTCCATTCGATTTATGATGGAGAACAACCGGAACGCTATGTACTTCGTGACGAGGATTGGGAAATCGTCCATGATATCTCGAAAGAACGCTATGCGAACTGGGACTGGAACTTTGGGAAGTCACCGAAGTTCGACGTCGAGTCGAAACGTCGTTTCCCAATCGGAACAATCGATGTCCGCTTGAACGTCAACAAAGGGACGATCACAGAAGCGAAAATTTACGGAGATTTCTTTGGTGTCGGTGACATCCAAGACGTCGAGCAAGCGCTCGTTGGGACGCGTTTCGAACGTGCGGCCATCCGTGAGCAATTGATGCAACTCGATTTGAAACATTACTTCGGAAATGTCGAGCTCGAGGAATTAGTCGATTTGATTAGTTAAGTTAGTCATGGCGGTCTCTACGGAGGTCGCCTTTTTTGGCAGTTTCGTGAACGTTGATCATACGGATTGCGCCTCGATGGGAGAAGGCGTATCATAATTTGTGCAAGCGCTTTCGTAGCGGCTGATTAAAAATAGGAGGAATCACTATGTATCGAAGGCTCAGTGAATGGATGGACCCGAGTCGGATGTGGGTGACGGAACAATCAACGTTTGAACGTGCGATGATGGCGGTAGGTCTTGAATTGGAACGAAAAGGCATGGTCAGTTCTTCATTTACGCGAGTTGTTCTCGATCAAGAATCGATCATTCCTTCCGGGGTAAGTGATGTCGCTGTGCCAGTTGCGGTCATTGATGTTCCCATCTCTATAGCGAAACGAGACGGCATTTCCCTGCTTCACCTGTTGAATCCGTGTGAAGTAAAAACCATCACGGGAGAAATGATTCAAGCGAAAGCGATTTTATTGATTACGGCTACGAATGAATCGAAAAAACAGGGCTATCATAAACTGATTGATGATTTGCTCATGGATGATGAATCCCTTCAAGCGCTCGTACACGTGAAAAGTCGCGCCGGATTGTTCCACTTACAGGCGAATTTTTTGGAAGCGTTTTCTTATTGAAACATTTCATGTACAATAGAAGTAATTGAAAAGAGCGCGGACAACGTGCTCTTTTTTATGGCTCAAAAGTGAATCATCATTCATTTAAAGGGGGATTACCATGGCAAACTTAGTCAAGTCACTACAAGAAGTAGTGATGGCTCACCCGCAGAAAGCAGCGTATGTGTTTGGGGAAGACACGGTGAGTTACGGACAGTTTTATGGGCAAGTCAAGGCGATGGCGTCGACACTTGAGCAAAAAGGAATTGGACAAGGCGATCACGTCGCCCTCGTTCTCGGAAACAGTCCTGCGTTCCTGATTGCATATTTCGCTGTGTTGTCACGTGGAGGGGTCGTCATTCCGATCAACCCTACATACACGCCTGATGAAATGGCCTACATTCTGCTTGATGGGGATGTAAAAGGGATTGTTGGCTTATCACCGCTCGTCGCACAGGCGGAAGCGGCACTCACGAAGTTGCCTCACTTAAAACTCGTGATTTCCGTTCCATATGCCGATGTTCCGGCATTGAAGCGGGAAGGGACGATTGAATTCATCCCATTCGCAGAAGCGTTTGCTGAAACAGAAGGGACGTTCATCGAAGTGGACGAGGATGAAGTTGCCGTCATCCTTTATACGAGTGGGACGACCGGAAAACCGAAAGGGGCTCTGCTCACGCATCGAAACTTGTTCTCAAACGCACATTCGATCGGAGAGTATTTAGACATCACTCCAGAGGATAAGGCATTGGCGGCATTGCCGATGTTCCACGTGTTCTGTTTGACGGTCATCGTCAATGCACCACTCCTCCGAGGGGCGACGATTGTCATCTTACCGAAGTTCTCTCCACAAGATGTGTTCGATCTAGTACCGAAGCACCGTGTGACGTTATTTGCCGGAGTGCCGACGATGTACAATTTCTTGTTACAGACAGCAATGAAAGTACCGGCCTACACGTCTGCGTTGAAGCATGTCCGTGTGTTCGTCTCAGGAGGAGCAAGCTTACCAGTTCAATTGCTCGAGTCATTTGAGCAGATGTTTGAGTGCAAGATTCTTGAAGGATACGGTCTGTCGGAGGCGTCACCGGTCACCTGCTTCAACCCGCTCCATGGCGAGCGTAAAGCAGGGTCAATCGGCCCTTCCATCGTTCATGTCGAAAATAAAGTCGTCGACGAGCTTGGGGAAGAAGTCGGCGTCGGTAAAGTCGGAGAGTTGATTGTACGAGGACCGAACGTCATGAAAGGGTATTACAAATTACCGGAAGAAACGATGATGACACTTCGGGACGGATGGCTCTATACGGGCGATTTGGCTCGACGTGACGAGGATGGTTACTTCTATATCGTCGACCGGAAAAAGGATATGGTCATCGTCGGGGGATATAACGTATACCCTCGTGAGGTAGAGGAAGTATTGTATCAACATCCGGATATCGTCGAAGCTGCCGTCATCGGTGTACCGGATGCGGAGCAAGGAGAAGCGGTGAAGGCATTCGTTGTCACGAAACATGACGGTGTCACGAAAGAAGAGATCCGTGCATATACACAAACAAAGTTAGCGAAATATAAGCAGCCGACTTATATTGAGATTATCGAGGAACTTCCGCGAAACACGACTGGAAAGATTTTACGAACGGTCTTGAAGAGCGAAGCGTTTCAAAATAGTTGAGTAGAGAGGGGCGACTACGAGTCGTTCCTTTTTTATCTTTTCGTTTGACACTGTTAGGGGGTAGGGGTATATTAGTGGTGAGGTGATCAACATGGATGAATTTATGCATGACCAACCACTCGTTCCGCGTGATGATGCCGAACGGGAGGCACTCGGGAAACGTCTAAAACGAATCGAAGGACAAGTCCGAGGGATTCAAAAAATGGTCGAGAACGACCGCTATTGTGTCGATATTTTGACTCAGACGTCAGCCATTCAGGCCGCTCTGAAGCAAGTCGAGATGCAACTGTTAGAGCGTCATATGCGCAAGTGTTTGGTTCACGCAAGCGAGACGGAAAACATGGAACCTTACATTGATGAGTTGATGACGATCGTCAGCCGCATCAAAAAATAAGGAGGGATGTCATGAAAACCGTTGAGTTATCCATACAAGGAATGACCTGTGCGGCTTGTTCGGCACGAATTGAAAAAGTATTGAATAAGATGGACGGAGTGGAAGCGACGGTCAACCTTCCGCTTGAGACGGCGACCATTCGTGTCGATGAAGGCATTACAGAAGAAGAGCTGATTGCGCGGATTGAGAAAATCGGATACGGGGCCGAGCCGAAAGTAGAGATGGCGCCGCCGCATGACTTACGTCCATTACAGCGGAAGGTCATCATCTCTGCACTGTTGTCGGCCCCATTACTCCTCGTCATGTTGACGCATATCCCGGGACTCGGATTTCATGCACCATGGCTGATGAACCCATGGTGGCAATTCGCCTTAGCGACCCCCGTTCAGTTTTGGATTGGGGCGCAGTTTTATCAAGGGGCATATAAGAGCTTGAAGAGCGGTTCGGCGAACATGGACGTGCTCGTCGCGACGGGGACATCGGCCGCATACTTCTATTCCATTTTTGAAATGATTGTGCACCCGATGAATCCACATCTCTATTTTGAGACGAGTGCCGTCCTCATCACGCTCGTCTTACTTGGGAAGTGGTTAGAAGGACGAGCGAAAGAGAAGACGACCGATGCGTTGAAATCACTCTTGTCGCTTCAGGCGAAAGAAGCCATCCTGTTCGTTGATGGTGAAGAACGGTCTGTCGCTGTCGAACTCGTCAAAGTAGGAGACGTCCTCGTCGTGCGTCCGGGAGAGAAAATTCCGGTCGATGGACGGATCATTGAGGGAGAGACAGTCATCGATGAATCGATGTTGACAGGAGAATCGATTCCAGCGGAGAAGACGGTCGACGCCGAAGTCGTCGGCGGAACGATCAATCAGTCCCATCGTATTCTCATGCGTGCGGAACGAGTCGGGAAAGAGACGATGCTCGCTCAAATCGTACGTGTCGTCGAACAGGCACAAACGGATAAGGCGCCGATTCAACGTCAGGCTGACCGCATCTCGGGTGTCTTCGTGCCGATTGTCGTAGCCATCAGTGCCCTCACATTCGCGGTCTGGGCATTCCTATTAAATGATATCGATACGGCCATTCGGGCATCGATTGCCGTACTTGTCATCGCCTGTCCGTGTGCCCTCGGTTTGGCAACTCCGACATCGATCATGGTCGGAACGGGACGAGCGGCAGAACAAGGTGTGTTGTTCAAAGGTGGGGGACAACTCGAATCACTCAATGAATCAAACATCGTTGTTTTTGATAAGACAGGGACATTGACGAACGGGACACCGGAAGTGGTGGAAACGTTCGGAGATGAAGCGATGCTCCGCCGTGCCGTCATGGCAGAACGGCAATCGACGCATCCTTTGGCAGCTGCCATCGGTCGGGAAGTCGGCGACGGTGTCGTGACGAAAGTGGAAGAGTTAGCCGGAAGAGGAGTCAAAGCGGTCGTTGATGGGAAAGAACTCATCATCGGCTCTGTTCGAATGATGGAAGAGCTCGGATACAACTTGCCAGATTGGTCGATGGGGGCGATGACCCCGGTCTACGTTGCGGATGAGAGCGGGATTGTCGCAGCGTTCGGGCTACAAGATCAATTGAAACCGAAAAGTCGTGAAGTCGTGCAAGCGCTTAGTCAAACGCGTGACGTGTACGTCTTGACGGGTGATCGGAAGGAAGTCGCCTACGCGATTGCCGACGAACTTGGCATCCCTCATCATCAAGTGATTGCCGAAGTCCTTCCGGTTGAAAAGGCGGACCAAATCGAACGCTTAAAACAATCCGGTCGCGTTGCCATGGTAGGGGACGGCATGAACGATGCCCCGGCACTTGCGGTGGCGGACGTTGGGATCGCATTCGGGAGCGGTACGGATGTCGCACTCGAGGCGGCAGATGTTACAATTGTAGGGCAAGACATTGAAGGCGTGAGTCGAGCGATGAATATGAGTCGTTTGACGATGAAGAACATTCGTCAAAACTTGTTCTGGGCCCTTGCCTATAATAGTCTTGGTATCCCGGTCGCTGCAGCAGGGTTACTTGCCCCATGGATTGCTGGAGCAGCGATGGCGTTCAGTTCGGTGTCTGTCGTCTTGAACGCATTACGATTAAAAACACAAGGAGGATCATCATCATGAAAGAAACAACGTTAACCGTAGAAGGTATGACATGTAATCATTGCAAAGCTGCCGTCGAGGGGGCATTGAATGAATTGAACGGTGTCGAATCAGCGACGGTATCGCTTCAAGAGCATCGAGTCGACGTGATCCATCAAGATTCTGTCTCACTTGAGACGATGGTGGAGGCAGTCGAGGAACAAGGATATGACGTAAAAGCATAATCATGGTAAGTCCCGAGTGAAATCGGGACTTTTTTTTGTGGTATTCAATGAATAGGATGTGTGCTATATTTAAGTTGATAATGAGAATCGGTATCAACGGGAGGCGGACATCATGGAAATGATCATGATCAGTGGAGTGTTGGCGATGATTAGTGGGGGCGCGGCATTTTTGACGCAACAGTTACGAACAAATTCAGTACGCTGAAGAAGGTGCGATTTCGTTGCCTTCTTTTTTCTTTGACTTCATTTCTTTCCCATCATTTCACGACAATTGTTTGATATGATGAGAAAAAACGTGTTGAGGTGACTTGAATGTATACAATCTACTTAGTCGACGATGAAGCAAACTTAAATAAAATGCTCGTCACGTATCTAGAACAGGAAGGATACAACGTTCGCTCATTTGCGGATGGGACATCTGCACAAGAAGCGATTCCAGATCAACCGGATTTGTGGGTGCTCGATATCATGTTGCCAGACCTGGATGGCTTTCAATTGTTGAAACAAATCAAAGCCGTCAATGCGAATACGCCGACGATTTTCATCTCGGCGCGCGATGAGGATATCGACAAAATCATCGGACTCGAGATGGGTTCGGATGACTACATCGCCAAACCGTTCCTTCCAAGGGAACTTGTCATCCGTGTCAAAAAATTGATTGATCGTGTCTACGGTTCGAAGTCGAACGAGCATATCGAATACGGAGAGTACACGATTTATCCGGATAAACGTCTGATCAAGCACGGAGATGAAGAGATCGATTTGACTTCGAAAGAATTTGATTTACTGCTACTCTTCCTTGAACATCCGGGCTCCGCGTTGTCGCGTGAGCAAATTTTAGAAGGTGTTTGGGGGAATGATTATTTCGGATCGGACCGCGTCGTCGATGACTTGGTGCGTCGTGTCCGAAAGAAATTGCATCGCCTTGAGCTCGAAACGCTTTACGGTATCGGCTACCGTCTCGTCAGACCATGATGGACGCGCTTAAACCGAAACGTCTCATGTGGAAGATTTGGGTGCTCATCTTACTCATCATCGTGACGCTTGCGCTCATGATCTTGATTACGGTCCGTTCATCCATCACCCAGTTCATCGATGAACAAGTGTATGAGACGTTACGAGATGTGGACTATTATTTAGGGAACACGAATGAGTTAGAGAACTATCCCCAAAACCCGATTGAGTATGACCGACGCCAACAGGAGTCCCGTTCGGTCAACCAATTGATCTTTCTCCCGAACGGACGGATCATCTACGGATCGGCCCCGCTTGAATTGACGAACCGCATGTATCAGGAAGCGTTAAATCAAAGTGGTCAGGTCGAGCGGTATCAGACGACAATTGATGGGGAAGACGTCTATTACATCATTCGTCAAAATGAGTACGATGGAACGATTGTGTATCAGGCCTCCTACGCTTGGGATGCCTATCGTCGTGAGTTGGTGTCGACATTATACTGGCGAATCTCGATTCTGATTGGCATCATCAGCCTCTTGTCACTGATTCCAGCTTTATTGATGTCGCGTCAACTGACGAAACCGATTGTGGAGATGGAACGGGCCGTTGAGAAGATTTCGAATCGACAGTGGGAGACCGCTTTACCATTAGATCGTCAAGATGAACTCGGTCAGTTGGCCCATTCGATTGATGCCATGCGTAAGGAATTAAAAGAGCAGGATTTGGCACAACAAGCGTTGCTTCAAAACATATCGCATGACTTAAAGACACCGATCATGGTCATTCGAGGATATGCCCAATCGATTGGGGACGGTATTTATCCGACAGGAGACTTGAAAGGTTCTGCCGAGGTCATTGATGAGGAAGCGTCTCGACTCGAAAAGAAAGTCGTCGATTTGTTGTACGTCACAAAACTTGAATATTTCAAGGGACAGGAAATGAAACTTGAACCAATTAATCTCGACAAGTTGATGGAACTGCTCGTCGCGCGCTTCAAACTTAGAGGCCAGCTCGATTGGGAAATCAATGGCGAAGGCGGCGAGATGCTTGGAGACGGGGAACAGATCCGGGTCGCATTTGAGAACGTGCTCGACAATGCACTCCGTTACGCGGAATCTTGCATTCGCATCGACCTCCACCAAGATGACGCTGGCGTTGAAATCACCATCTTTAACGACGGACCGCCAGTTGATGAGAGTCTAGACTTGTTCCACCAATTCTCTCGAGGGAAGCAAGGGAAGTTCGGACTCGGTCTGTTCATCGTGCAGCGAATTGTGACACTTCACACAGGGGAAGTGTCTCTACGAAATACAGGAGACGGAACAGCAGTGCGATTTTACTTTCCCCGACTCAAGTCGAACCAACCTTTAAATTCGAATGCTTGATTTTCAAAACCAGCCAGGAAACGGCTGGTTTTTTCATGGGAAATAGACAAAAGCCGATTTGCGAGGCGCATCGAATCCTGGTATGAATGACATGTAAGTCATTACATACGTTATGGGGGATGAAAAGATGAGCAGATTGACCAATGAAACGAGAGCTTTAATTCCTGTATTTAACGAGTTTGGCGAAGCGGAAACACTTGTGTATCAACCAGAAGGCGTCATGCGAGTAAAAGGGTCGCCAATCGACTTATTAGAACACGCGTGTCTATACTACGGGTCGAGCATTCAAGGTCGAATCGAGGCAGCGCGACACGTCCTCGGACCACATCGAAAGACACCGGTCGTCATGGATTGGCATGCGGATGCCGTCTTCTTTCCGACGATTGCCAAAGAAAGTCCAGATTGTGCGTGGATCAACTTTCAACACGTGACGGCCATCAAGAAAGACGGAAAAGAGACTCTCATTCAGTTTTTGACGGGGGAATCGGTCAAGGTTCACGTATCTGATCATACCGTGTCGAGACAAAAACAACGGTCAATCGAATTATCGTACGCTTTTCAAAAACGTTTCCATGACAGCACATTGCAACACGCTTAAGGATTGAATTCAATGACAAACCCCTCTATGATGAAGAAGAGATATCATATGTGTATTTGCACATCTTCCGAAAGCGAGGGGTTTTTATGTTTTTTGAAAAAATGATTGAGCGAGGGAAACTGGTTATCGTGTTTCTTCTCGTCGCAATCGTCGTGGGTGTGCTGACGTTCTTCCAGCTCCCTAAACGTGAGATTCCGGAAACCGGGATCAATATCGTACTCGTTCAAACACCGTATCCTGGTGCGACAGCGGAAACGGTTGAACGGAATGTTACCGGCGTGTTAGAAGAGGAACTACGTAGTTTAGAAGGAGTAGAGAACGTGACGTCGATCTCGGCTTCAGAGTTCTCGAACATCACGGTCGAATACGCGGACGGCACCGACCAGGAAGAGTTTCAGGCGAACGTTCGACAAGCGTTGTCGGATGCGACGCCTAAACTTCCTGAAAACGCGCTTGCGCCAACGGTCAATGATTCACTCGGGCAGTTACCTGTCGCATCGTATTTATTGACAGCAGACGATCGTGGATCATTTGAGGATGTTCGATCAGACATCGAACAATTAGAGTCGAAACTTTTGCGAACGGATGGCGTGACGGGAGTCACGATCAAAGGGTTACCAGAGCAGGAGTATGTCGTGTCACTTGACTCGGAAGAGCTGAGTTCACGTCAACTTGCCTTTCCTGATGTGTTAACGGCCATTAACGAAGAATACAAGACGACACCGCTCGGCCGTCAATCGACTGAAGAGGGGATTTATCAACTGGCAATCGATAACTTGACGAATGTAGACGATATGGAGCAAGTCATCGTCGGCTCATTCAATGGGGAACCGGTCTTACTAGCAGATGTCGGGACGGTCGAAGAGACAGCGAAAAGTGAAACCGATCTCGTTTCATTAGACGGAAAGCCGGCTGTTTCGATCACAGTTCCGATTGAATCAGGCTTGGATATTCCAACGATGCAAGACCGTGTCAACGAGGTAGTCGAAGATGGTCTTGGAGACTTAGACGGTTTTGAACTCGTTCCATATTATGAGCAGGCAAAAGCCGTCGATGCGATTTTCTCGTCATTGACACGCGAGTTCATTATCGCCATCATTGCCGTCATTGCCGTGACGACGATTGGTCTAACATTCTCTGGCTCGATTATCGTCAGTCTGGCAATTCCGTTGTCATTCTTGATCGCCTTGATCCCGTTACAGTTCACCGGGGTCGATTTGAACCAAATCTCGATTATCGGGGCAATCATCGCCTTAGGGATCTTGGTTGATGATGCGATTGTCGTCAATGACAACATCTTACGACGTTATCGTAACGGAGACTCGGCGATGCTTGGAGCAGTCCGAGGAACGAAAGAGGTATGGGGCTCGATTGTCACGTCGACACTCGCGGTCGTCTTTGCTTTCCTTCCGCTCACCTTGCTATCGGGCGCAAACGGTAACTTCATTCGCGCCTTGCCGACGGTTCTAGCCCTCTCTGTCTTGGCCTCGATGGTCATCAGTTTGACGCTCGTACCGATTGCGCAGTATCGTTTGAATCGTAAAGAAGTGAAAGTATCAAAACGTGAACCAGGTTGGCTCGGCGGACCGCTCAATCGACTCAGTAATTTCTACGCCGACCGCCTCTTACCGAGTGTCGCGAAGCGTCCGTGGACGTTTGGAATTGTCGGATTTGTCATCACGACGGCATTGTACGGTTTGATTTTACTCACGCCGTTTGAGTTCTTCCCAGCCGCGAACCGTCCGGAAGTCGTGACGAGTGTGACCTTCCCCGTTCAAACGGATTTGGAAGAGACAGAGACACGTCTTGAAGAAATTGAAGCGAGATTTAAAGAAGAAGAGGGTGTCGTGGAAACATCCGTCTTCGCTGGAGGCGGTCTCCCTGGTTTATTCACGGGTGGACTCGATCAGTCTGGTGAAAACACGGGGCAAGTGGTCGTTCGTGTCGACAACGAATCAATCGATGCCATCGAATTGATTGATAAGTATACGAACGTGTTGCGTGAAGACTATCCGGACGCCGAAATTTTCTTAGATACGCAACAACAAGGACCGCCGGCATCCGCACCTGTCGAATTCACGATGCGCAGCGAGACGATTGATCAACTCGTGGCTGCACGTGACCAAGTGAAAGCCGACCTTGAAGAAATTGACGGGGCCATCGTCCTCGATAATATTAAAGAACCGTTCCAAACACTCACATACGAATTAAATCGTGAGGAAATGGCACGGGCTGGCGTGACGGCAAAAACAATCAGTGACCAAATTCGTCTCGTCACAGACGGTGTTCCAATTGGTACATTCGATGACGGAGTGGAACAGCGTGACGTGAAAATCGTCATTGATGCAGAGGCGAACCGCGAAGCACTCGCCCTTGACGAGATTTTAATTCCTGTCCAAACAGAAGCAGGTCCGCCCGTTGCCCCACTTAGTACGTTCGTGACGGAAACGACAACAGAACAAATTCAGCAGATTCCTCGTGAGAATGGGGAGCGTTCGGTCACACTCCAAATCTATGCGAGCGAAGACATGGATGAAGAGACATTTAAACAAGATGTCGAGCAGGTGTTGGATGATGCGAAGTCGGGGTTAGAGGATGAAGGGATTACGTTCGACCAGTCCGGTGCGAGCGACACGCAGAACGAGTTCTTCTTAGAGCTTGCGACATTGTTCGTCGTCGTCTTATTCTTGATTTACTTGATCATCGCATTCCAGTTCAACTCACTCTCGTTGCCATTACTCGTCTTGTTCACAATCTATCTCGCGATCGCTGGAGCGGTCGTCGGATTGTTCGTGACTCAGACACCGTTCAGTTTCATGGCATCGATGGGGATGGTCTCGCTTGCGGGAATCGTCGTCCGGAACGCAGTCGTCCTGTTCGAGTTTATCGAACAACGCATTCGTGAAGGATTACCGGTCACGACCGCCGTTTACGAAGCAGGGCGCGCTCGGATTCGTCCGATTCTCTTGACGGCGCTCACGGCAGTCGTTGCCCTCTTACCAGTCGCACTTGGGGAAGACCCGCTCTTCAAACCGCTTGCGATCGGCATCGTATCGGGTATTCTATTCTCGACTGTATTGACTCTCGTTCTTGTTCCGGCGTACTACCTGATTTTGGCGAAACGTCGTCATAAGGACAAACCGTTTACAGAATGATTTAGCTTGAAGATGTGATGCCGTATGGTGTCACATCTTTTTTTGAACCATTTGTCACATGTTTTGGGTGATGTTGTATGGGTATAATTAGAAGAGAGGTTTTTGAACAGTATGGGAGGGAATTGAAGATGAACGATTCATATACTTGGCTCAATCGCCGCAAAGTACGACCGGCGTACAGTGTGACTGGGAGCCGTTCGTGGTCGAGTGAACGCGTCGTCCGACCAGATCGCGCACGTGGGAAGGTGGTACGTGATGTGAAACGTGTACGTCGTCCGTACGTAGACGAATACGGCAATCGTCGCTGGACAACGGGACGTGTGGTCGTCACGGATGCATCACGCAAAGCGCGGGCGCATGGACATGGCGATACAGCCGTACAATTAGAGTTCTCGACACCAACGCCATATGAACGTGTGAAAGAGATGATTCCAACGAAACGTGTTCTCGTTCCGGTCGTTGCTGGACTCGCGGTCGTCGGTGGGATTGCCGGTGTCGCCTATGCACTTCGCAAAAAGAAGCGGAATAAGAAGAACTAAAAAAATCGCCGAAATTTCGGCGATTTTTTTAATTGAAGCGTTCAGCGAGGATGCGCTCGAGTTCACGTTGCCCGAGTTCGCGCATTTCTGCTTCATTCTCTTCATCGTATGCATCATCCGAGAAGCGGCCGACAAATTCAACCTTGCCGTTACCGAGTTCACGGAACACTAAGTTTTTGCGATCGTTGTAAAAGACGACACGGTATTCACGACCATTTTCATGATCGTAGTTGAAGACGCCTTTGATGTGGTCCATGTTCTTCTCTTCGGGCTGATCCTCATCATCGTCCTCATCTTCTTCTGCTTCAGCAGCTTCATTAGCTTCATCAAGCGCGTCGGCGAGGACTACCGTTTCTTCTTTTTCTTCCGTCTCTTCCTCAGATGAGACGACTTCTTTTTTTTCTTCTTCTGTCATGTGAAACGACCTCCTTTGCTTACTTTCCTATCATACCCACTTTTTATAGTTGTGACTACTCAAAATGATGCGAACAAACACGGACGACATTCGAAGATGACATGATCAACCGTTGAAATAGCTGACGCTTGATCGATTCCGGGGCATCCACGGTCTTGAGCGCCTGTTCCATACATCCAAGCCAATGGCCGGCATGTGTCTCGGAAATGGGATGCTCATGATGAATCATCGCCAAGTTTCCACCGCCACGACGTTCAGAATACAACTTTGGACCGCCGAGCAACTGTGTTAAAAATTCAAATTGGTGCTGTTTGACTCGATCTTGATCTTCCGGAAATAGTGGAAGTAAAATTGGGTCGGCATAGACGAGGTCATAAAACGCGTCAACGAGTTGTTGTACACCACGTTCGCCTCCAAATTGTTCATAGGCACTCACATACATCCCCCCTCATACGTTCAGTCTAATCGATTTCAATCGAAAAAGGGAATGATGTGGGCTGCTACTTTTTTGAATAAGGTATAGAAGAGGTTTCCCTCTACAAATGCTTAGGGATGGTTCATAATGAAGAAAAAAGGGAAGGAGTGTTCGCTAAAATGACAGTGACCTTTCACGTTGGTCGATCGGGGACGGGAAAAAGTGAACAAATGATCCATGAGGTCATTCAAGAACTGAAACAAAACCCGAGCGGACCGACGATTTATATGATTGTACCGGACCAAATGTCGTTTGAGATGGAAAAGAAAATGGCGACAGTCGATGGTTTGCATGGCTCGACGCGCATTCAAGTCCTTTCGATGCGCCGTCTCGCCTTTTTGATGATGCGGGATGCCGGCGTAGCGACAGATCAATTCTTAGACCAGACGGGGACCCATTTGTTGTTACGGAGGGTCGTCGAGATGAGCGAAGAACGATTGACCTTGTTCCGCCGTACGATGAATCAGTTCGGATTTTATGAAGAATTGAACCAATTGATCTCGATGTTGAAGCGAGGGCTTGTTGAACCGGAACATTTATTGCGGTTAAGCGAACAGGCGCAGCACCGTGCTCTGAAGCTACAGGACCTTTCCATCATCTATGAAGGATTTTTAAAGATGACGGAAGGCAAGTCACTCCATGCAGAAGACTATTTCAACGTCATGCTGCAAATTATTCCGGAGACAGATTTGACGGATGTACGTGTCTATGTGGACGGATTCAACGAGTTTTCAGAGCAGGAGTTGGCGGTGCTCGTCGCACTCGCAGAGAAGGTCGATGTCGATGTGTTGCTGACAATCGATCCTGTCTCCTTGTATCGCCTCAATCCATTGTTTGGACCGACGCAACGGACGCTCATGCGTTTCAAAGAACTGTTGGCAGAACGGCAGATTCCTTCTCGAGACGAGCTGTATGATACCGTCTATCGTTACACGCATCCGAGTCTCCGTTACCTTGAGGCCACATTCGACCAATTGACGGCGGAACCTTACACTGGTTCAGAGAACCGGATTGATTTACATGCCGCAGTCGACCGGACCGTCGAGGTGGAGGCGGCGGTTCGAGAAGTCATCCGTCTGACACGTGAAGAAGGGTATCGTTATCGGGATATTGCGCTCGTGTCACGCTCACTCGATGAATATGGTGATTTGGCATCTCAGGCGCTCCAAAAGATGGGACTGCCATACTTCCTTGATGAACGGCAACCGATGCTTGACCATCCGCTCGTCGAACTGTTGAAAGCGACGATTGAGATTGCTTTACGTGGATACCGAGAAGAGTCCGTGTTCCGTGCCCTGAAAACAGAACTCGTCGTCCTTGATCCGGTGCATCGTCGTACGTCGGTTGACCGGCTTGAAGCGTTCGTCATCGAGCGGGGAATCAAACATTACCATTGGCATGACGAATGGCAATTGCGCCGTCGTTCCGGGGAAGAAGCGCGACTCACGAGCGAAGAACTCGATATTGAGGCTGAGCTGAATCGATCGCGGGAGCGTGTCATCGAAACGTTCGATCCGTTGCTATCGGATTTGAAACAGGCGAAGACGATGCAGGCTTATACGCACGCCATGTATGCCTTTTTAGAGCGTGTCGGTGTATCAGACTGTTTGACGCACTGGCGTGATGAGGCGATTGAAGAGGCGGAACTACTTGAAGCGCGTGAGCATACTCAAGTATGGGACGCGGTCTTGCACTTGCTCGAACAGTTAGAGGCCGCAGCTCCGGAAGAGACGTTGTCGACGGACTTGTTCCTACAGATGATGGACACCGGGCTAGATAGTCTTCGTTATGCGCTCATTCCACCTTCGCTTGATCAATTGACGATAACGGATTATGTGCGTGGTCGATTGATTGATAAGAAAGTTGTCTTCCTGCTCGGGGCGAATGAAGATCAAATTCCTCTTGTCACGACCCAGTCGAAACTGTTGACCGATCAAGATTTGGATTTCATGCATGAGAATGGACTTCGTGCCGGCAAGGCGACAGAGCATTTGTTCGATGATGAAACATATTACTTATACAAAGCTGTGACAGCGCCGAGCGAGCGGCTATACATTAGCTATGCCCTAGTAGACAGAACGGGGAAAGCCGTTCAACCGGCGCGCTTTATCGCTGACTTGAAGGCGCGACTTCACCAAAATGTCATCAAGACTCATTTTGCTGAAGCAGGTGAGCACCGACCGCGTGATCAATTCGCCTTCTTGACGAATGTGAATCAGACGGCGGCGGTAACGGCACTTGAACTTCAGCGGTTGAGTCGTCATTATCCGATTCAAGATATGTGGTTTGCTGTCTACAATGAACTGTTGAAGCATCCAGATGGACGGGAACGTCTCCAGTTGTTGACGAGCGCCCTCTTCTATCAAAACATCCCGGAATCGTTGGACGATCGTGTCGCAAAATCACTTTATACTCCGTCGATTCGGGCGAGTGTCTCCCGCCTTGAGACGTTCCAAGCCTGTCCGTTCAAACATTTCGCAAGTTATGGCTTGCGTCTGAAGGAACGACGATTATACCGGCTCGAGGCTCCGGATATCGGGAATCTATACCACCGTACCATCGAACATATGTCGCAGACTGTGAAGATGGAAGGAAAGGAATGGCGAGATGTCACCCCGGACGAGTGTTCCAATTTAGCGGAGCAGGCGGTCGAACTCGTGACCCCAGAGATTCAGCATGCCATCTTGATGAGTTCGAATCGTTACGCCTACTTAAAGAAAAAATTGACGGACGTCGTCAGTAAGACGGCAGAAGTGTTGATTGAACAATCAAAACGAGACGGCTTTGACCCGGAAGCGTTTGAACTCGCGTTCGGCAGCGGACAATTTCCACCCGTTTCGTTCACTTTATCGAACGGGGCGACCTGTGAACTGATCGGTCGAATCGACCGTGTGGACACTGCGATGGTCCACGACCAGCTATACGTCCGAATCGTCGACTATAAGTCGAGTAAACGTGAAGTCGACTTTGCAGAAATTTATTACGGTCTGGCGATGCAGATGCTCATCTATTTGAAGGTATTGATTGAGCAGGCAGAGGTGTGGACAAAAGAGAACGTGGCACCTGCTGCGGCGCTCTATTTCCACGTGCACCGACCACTCGTTCCACCTGCTGGTTCTGAAGAAGAGACGCGTCAAAAAGTATTGGAGTCATACCAGATGCAAGGGCTATTAGTAGATGACCCGGAAATTTTAGAGATGATGGACCGCTCGGCGAAAGGCACATTTAAAAAATCGATTGTCATCCCGGTCAAATATAAAAAAGATGGAACCCCTGACGCCAACACCTTGAAGAAGATTGTGACCCCTCCTCAGCTCGAACAGTTGATGGATCATGCGTTCGACGTCGTTAAAGCGAGTGCCGAGGAGATGTACAAAGGAAAAATTGACGTTGAACCTTATGAATATAAAGAACGGCGCCCATGTCAGACGTGTCCGTATCAGAGTGTCTGTCATTTTGACGAAGCGCTCTCGAATGCGCCACGTAAATTGAAGAAGCTTGAGAAAGAAGAGGTATTTCAGGAGTTAGGAGGCGATGACCGTGAAATGGACGAATGATCAGTTCGCCGCGATTGAAGCGAGAGGAAGTCACGTGCTCGTCTCGGCTGCGGCAGGGTCCGGAAAGACGGCAGTCCTTGTCGAGCGGTTGTCTAGTCGATTGCTTGATGAAACGGATGAACTCACGGCAGAACGGATGCTCGTCGTCACCTTTACGAATGCGGCAGCGGCAGAGATGAAACGACGAATCGCAAAGGCACTTGAAGAGGCGTTACGCGACGACCCGACAAATGAATATGTCCGAAAACAGCGGCAAATGTTGAACCGCGCACTCATTACGACCATCCATTCATTCTGTTTAGAGGTGATTCGTGAGAACTACTACCTATTAGATTTGGATCCGGCGTTTAAGATTGCGGAAGAACGGGACCTCGTCCTGTTGCAGGATGATGTCTTAGAAGAAGTGCTTGAGGAAGAGTACGGGAAACAGGATACCGATTTCTTCGCTCTTGTCGATGCGTATACGTCAGACCGGGGTGACAGTGAAATCGAGGATTTGATTCTTGGTTTATACCACTATGCGCGCACTCTCCCAAATCCTGATGCTTATTTAGACAAACTCGTGTCCATGTATACGTTCGGAGAAGATCCTGATGAGGAAGCAATCTTGATTGAGTTTGGACAGATGCTCTGGCATGACATCGAAAAAGCCGTACGAGATCTTCGGAAACTTGAAGCGGAGCTTCGGGTCGCCGGGTATGAGCCACAGTCTGAAAACATCCGGCAAGCGATTTTTCCGTTCGAACAGCTTGAAGGGGAGACCATTGTCTGGAGTGAACTCGAGACGGCGGCTCGTGCGATGAAGTTTGGCACGATGAAGGCTGTTCCGAAAAAAGAGGAGCACCAGATTTACCACGAGGTCCTCAAACCAGCTTACGACCAAGCGAAGAAAAAATTGACGGCAGTGGTGGAACAGGCTCGGGTCAGCGGGGCGGACTTATTGGAAAGCGTCTCGATGCAACAACCGCTCGTTGAAATCCTCGTTCGAACGGTCCGTGCGTTCGGCAAAGCCTATGAGCAAGCGAAGCGCGACCGTGCTTTTGTCGACTTCAGTGACTTGGAACATTATGCGCTCGCCATTTTACGACAAGATGGGGGACCGTCCGATGTTGCGGCGCTTTATAAAGAACGCTTCGCTGAGGTACTCGTTGATGAATATCAAGATACGAACGAGATTCAAGAAACGATCATCAATCTGGTCGCGAATGAACGAGAAGAAATCGGGAATTTATTTATGGTGGGCGACATCAAACAATCTATTTATCGATTCCGCCATGCCGAACCGGGTCTCTTCATCGATAAGGCGACGCGCTTTAGACAGGCGAACACAGGGAAGCGGATCGACCTCTCTCAAAATTTCCGAAGTCGTTCTGAAGTCCTCTACGGAATCAATGATTTGTTCGTCCAACTCATGGACGAAGAGGTCGGCGAAATCGCATATGATGAGGCGGCCCAACTTGTTCCTGGACGTGAGTATGAACCGATTCCGGCGGACCCTGAGTTTATTTTAGTCGATGGGGCGAGTCGTGAGTTATCGAAGCAAGAAGTAGAAGGACGGGCAATTGCTACGCGCATCTTAGAACTCGTATCGGGAGACGAACCGTTTAAAGTGACGGATGAATCCACCGGTCAACTCCGAAACTGTGAATATCGCGATATCGTGATTCTCGTACGTTCGAAAAAGGAACGTGTGGAGCAATTGATGGACATTTTGACACAGTACAATATTCCGGCCTACACCGACTCGGATGGCGGATATTTTCAAGCGACCGAGATTCGGATGATCCTTGCACTTTTGAAAGTGATTGATAACCCGCTTCAAGACATCCCACTTGCCGGCGCGCTGCGTTCTCCGATGTTCCGTTTCGATGATAGCGAGTTGGCACAGATTCGACTTGAATCAGAAGATTCATTCTATGAGGCGCTCAAGGCGAAAGCGGATGACGATGATGACCTTGGGATGAAATGCGGCGACATGCTTGACCGTCTCTCCCGTTGGCGCACTTATGCACGAAATCATAGCTTGTCGGAATTGATTCAACAATTATTCAATGACACCGGGTTTTATGACTTCTCAGGTGGATTACCTGGAGGAAAAGGGCGACAGGAAAACTTGAAGGCACTTTATGACCGGGCACTCGCCTATGAACGTAGTGGCTATCGAGGACTCTATCGCTTCTTACGCGTGATGGACCGTCTACAGGACACCGGTGAAGATTTGTCAGAGGCGCGGTCACTCGGGGACGAGGAGAACGTCGTTCGTATCATGACCGTGCACAAGTCGAAAGGTCTCGAGTTTCCGGTCACGATTGTTGCCCAACTCGGAAAACAATTTAATAAACGCGATCAAATGCAACGTGTCATTTTCCACAAACAGTACGGCATCTCGCTTGATGCGATTGACGTCGTGACACGTACGAAATCGGAGACGTTCGTGAAAGAGATGATTCGACGTGATTTAGATGCGACGATGAAAGCGGAAGAGATGCGTGTCCTTTATGTGGCCCTGACACGAGCGAAAGAAAAATTGATTCTCGTGGGAACGGTAGGCGAACCACTCAAACACCTTCAGCAGTGGCTTCAGGTCGGTCAATCTGGAGATCGATTGGCGAGTGAGGCGAGGCGAGAGGCAAAAACGTATCTCGACTGGATTGCACCGGCGCTCTTACGCCTACCGAGTGCCGCTTCGTTTATCGAATCATTCGGCTTCACGGTTCCCTCTACTTTCCAAGAGTCGACTTCATGGGTTTACCGTGTCATCGGAGAAGCGGACCTTGCAGAGATTGCGACCCTTCAAGAGATGATGGCACAGTTGCACCACGTCCAGCGATTTGAAGCAATCGATTTTCCCATTCAAAATGAAGAGGAAACGATTCGTGCCGTTAAGCGGGCTTTGACTTATGACTACCCAGCACGGGATGCGGTGCGTACGGCGGCGAAACAGACGGTGACCGAACTGAAGCGGGCGATGCAACTCGAACAAGCCGCCTTCGAAGATCCGGTACGTCCGATCGATACTCCTTATCGCGAACCGAAATGGCGTCAAGTCAAACAGACCGGTGCGGAGCGCGGGACGACGTTACACTTGATTTTCCAATTGGCTGATCCGAATCAACCGATTGTCGATCAAATCAATCAATGGGAAATGCAAGGGATGCTCAGTCCGGTCGAGGCAGAGACAGCACGCCTCGCCATCCCGGATATCGAGATGTTTTTCCAAACGGAAGTTGGTCAAGCGCTCGCCGATGCACTAGAGCGCGGGACGGCATGGCGAGAGCTACCTTTCACCTACACGGTGCCGGCCGAACGCGTCAATCCGGATGGACACTTCACGGATGAGCATGTCTTGATCCAAGGGATTATCGATTGTCTGTATTTCGATGGGGACTCGTATGTGCTCCTGGATTATAAATCGGATGCTGTCACGCATCTATCCGATTCTCGGGAAGACGCACATGAGCGATTACGAGAGCGATATGCGATTCAATTACAATTATATCGAGAGGCAATCGAGACGATTTGGGATATCCAAGTCGAACGGACTTTGATTTACTCACTTGATCTACAAGAAATCGTGACCGTGTCGACTAAATAAATGTGAATAAATGAAGAGCGATGTCAGTTATATGACATTGCTCTTTTCTTATGTGCACATTCACATTCGATTTCGTTGACAATCAAGTTGGAGAGGAGTAATTTATTTTATATAAAGAATTGTTCCATGTAGAACAATTCGATACGGAACGGTAAAGGAGTGAATGAGGATGACCGAGACAAATACAAATCGAGCACGGGAGATGATGCAATCATTTTGGCGTGTGCAACGTGTCCTGATTCGTCTCATGCATCAGACGGCGCAACAAAACGATCTTACATTGCCTCAACTTCACGGTCTGATGATGTTGAATGAACAGGGTGCGATTACGCAAAAAGAATTGGTTCAGCGAACGAGAATGCCAAAGAGCACGTTAAGTCAATCGTTAGATGGTCTCGTGGAGAAGGGTTTGATTCGTCGAGATATCAACCCGGATAATCGGCGAGAGGTTGTGTTGACGATTGACCAATCGGGCAAACGTTTGATTGAAGAGATTGAGCAACAAGAAGAAGGAACGGAATATCAATTGAATCAAATTTTGTCTCGTCTCGATGAGGATACGTATCAACATATGCTTACAGCCCATCAACATATTGCAGATGGATTGAATGAAGGGTTCACAGATTGTGAAGGAGTGTGTCGACATGATTAAGTTATTGAAACGTCTCGTTACTTATAAATGGGCTGTTCTGATGGTTTTATTGTTTGTGTTCGCGCAGTCGTTAGCAGATTTATTTTTACCGACGTTGATGGCGGACATTATCGATAATGGAGTCGTGACGGGTGATACCGGCTACATTTGGCGAATGGGCGGAATCATGCTAGGTGTCACGGGACTTGGAGCCCTTGCTGCCGTTGTGGCCAGCTTTTATTCTTCAAAGGCGGCGATGGGATTTGGTCGTGATTTGCGAAGACGCGTGTTCAATCATGTGGAACGTTTCTCACTTGAAGAGTTCGATCGTGTCGGGACGGCTTCACTCATCACCCGGACGACAAACGACATCACGCAAGTCCAGCAAGTCATCATCATGATGCTACGGATGGTCGTGAGTGCGCCAATCATGTTTGTCGGCGGATTGATCATGGCGACCTCGAAGGATGCAAAGTTGTCTCTTGTCATTGTTGCTGCCATGCCGGTACTCGTCCTCTCGATTTTCCTCATTTTTTGGAAGGCGATGCCGTTGTTTAAAAAGGTACAGAAGCGATTGGATCGACTCAATCTTGTTCTCCGAGAAAATTTGACGGGCATCCGTGTCATTCGGGCATTTAACCGTGAAAAAGAAGAACAGGTTCGATTGACAGAGGCGAATGAACGGTTGACGGACGTCTCAATCAAAGTGAACCAAATCATGGCGTTCCTCATGCCGGTCATGATGCTCGTGATGAACTTGACGGTTGTCGGCGTCATTTGGTTCGGAGGGATTCGGATTGATAACGGTGCGATGCAAATCGGAGATTTGATGGCGTTCATTCAATACGTCATGCAAATCATGTTCGCGCTCGTCATGGCATCAGTCATGTTCATCATGGTTCCTCGGGCTTCTGTGTCTGCCAACCGGATCAACGAAGTGCTCGAGATGAAACCTTCACTGATTGATGACGGGACAAAGACTGCGGACATTGAGCAAGGGACACTCGTATTTGATCACGTGACCTTCTATTATCCGGGTGCTGAAGAACCAGCGCTATCCGATGTGAGTTTTTCAGCGAATCCAGGTGAGGTCACAGCGGTGATTGGGGGTACGGGGTCAGGTAAATCGACACTCGTCAATCTGATTCCAAGATTTTACGATGTGACGTCGGGGACAATTCGCGTGAATGGTGTTGATGTCCAAGCGGTTCCACAAGAGGCACTTCGTTCGAAGATCGGGTTCGTTCCACAAAAGGCGTTGCTGTTCACAGGTACGATTGCTGAGAACATTCGATATGGGAAGACCGATGCAACAGTGGAAGAAGTCGTTCATGCCGCATCCATCGCGCAGGCAAGTGACTTTATCGAGAAGATGCCAGACCGATATGAGGCTGTGATCGAACAAGGTGGGTCAAACGTGTCGGGTGGTCAAAAACAGCGTCTGTCGATTGCGCGAGCTCTCGTTCGGAAACCGGATTTATATGTATTCGACGACAGTTTCTCGGCACTTGATTTTAAAACGGATGCCGCCCTTCGCAAAGCGTTAAAAGAAGAAACGAAAGATGCCACGGTACTGATTGTTGCACAACGTGTCAGCACGATCATGGACGCCGACCGAATCATCGTTCTAGAAGAAGGAGCCGTTGCCGGAGTCGGGACACATGAGGAATTATTTGCGACGAATGCGGTCTATCAAGAAATCGTGAAATCGCAATTGTCTGAGGAGGAAATCGCATGAGTGAGAAACAAGCAAATACGCGACAAACTCATGGGGGACACGGCGGTCCAGGAGGTCCGGGCGGTGGAAATATGATGATGATGGGCGAAAAGCCAAAAGCATTCAAAGTCACGTTCCGTCGTTTGCTTGCCTATTTGAAACCACGGCGAAACACGTTGATTGCTGTGTTCGTCGCGGCGATTTTAAGTACGATCTTTATGATTGCCGGTCCGAAAATCATGGGAATCGCCATCACCGAACTGTTTGAAGGGGCATATGCGAAGTTTACAGGTGTGCCAGGGGCAGAAATTGATTTCACGAGAATCGGACAAATTTTGTCGCTCCTCGCTGGCCTTTACGTCATCAGTAGTCTATTCAACTACGTGCAACAATATTTGATGTCCGGTGTTGCCCAAAAAACGGTATATGATTTGCGAGAAGACGTGAACAAAAAGTTAGAACGACTTCCGCTCAAATATTATGACGGACGCTCGAACGGGGAGACATTGAGCCGGGTGACGAACGACATCGACTTGATTGGGAGTACGCTTCAACAGAGTGTCACGTCTTTCATTACTTCCATCGTCACCATCATTGGGATTTTGATTATGATGCTGTCGATCAGTCCTCTGTTGACGGTCATCTCTCTTGTGTCCCTTCCGCTCACGATTTTTGCGATTCGTCCGATTTTGAAACGGTCGCAACAATATTTTTCCGATCAACAGCGTCACCTTGGACGACTGAACGGCCATGTGGAAGAAATGTATACAGGGCACGCGGTCGTCAAAGCGTTTGGTCGGGAAGAGACAGCTGTGCGTGAGTTTGACGATGTGAATGAGGAGCTTTACGATGCAGGACGGAAAGCGCAATTCATTTCCGGAATCATCATGCCGATGACGATGTTCATCGGGAACATCAGCTATGTATTGATTAGTGTCGTCGGCGGTATTTTGGTCACGCAGCGCAGCATCTCCATCGGGGACATTCAAGCGTTTATCACATATACACGTCAGTTCACCCAACCAATCACCCAGACAGCGAATATCGCGAACATCGTCCAGTCGACGGTTGCCGCGGCGGAACGTGTATTTGAACTGTTGGATGAAGAAGAAGAAGTGAAAGATGTGACGACCTATCAATTAGAACGTGCCGAAGGAAATGTCACGTTCCGTCATGTCGATTTCGGATACGGTGACGACCTACTCATTCAAGATATGAATCTCGATGTGTTGACGGGCCAAACGGTGGCCATCGTCGGTCCGACAGGCGCCGGCAAAACGACATTGATTAATCTACTCATGCGTTTTTATGAGTTGAACGGTGGAGAGATATTCATCGATGGGAAAGACTCGCGTAAAATGTCGAGACAAGATTTGCGACATACGTTTGGAATGGTCTTACAGGACACGTGGCTATTCAACGGGACGATTCGTGATAACATCGCCTATGGGAAAACGGGAGCGACTGAGATGGAAATCGTCAACGCGGCGAAAACGGCGCATGCGGATGCATTCATTCGAACATTGCCAGACGGATACGACACCGTGTTGAATGAAGAGGCCAATAACATTTCACAAGGTCAAAAACAGTTGCTGACGATTGCGCGAGCAGTATTGGCGAACCCACCGATTATGATTTTAGACGAAGCAACGTCGAGTGTGGATACGCGTACTGAGATTTTGATTCAACAGGCGATGAAACGGCTTATGAATGGGCGGACGAGTTTCGTCATCGCTCACCGTTTATCGACCATCAAAGATGCGGATTTGATTTTGGTTATGGACCAAGGTCGGGTCATTGAGCAAGGAACACATGAATCGCTTCTTGAAGCTGGTGGTTTTTATGAAGAACTTTACAATAGTCAGTTCGCTGAAAAAGAAGTCGTATAACTGGAATACAGGTTTTGGGGCAATGTGAATAGGCAAAAGACGTACGAGATGAGTTTCGTACGTCTTTTTATTTTGTGTAACAATTACAAATCCGTTAAAATAAAAAAATGGGATAAAAAATGGAGGAACAATTATGGTTAAAATCTTACTTGCGGAAGACGAAGAAGTGCTACGCATGCTTGTTATGGATACATTAGAAGATGAAGGATATGACATCGACGAGGCACAAGATGGAATTGAGGCCTATCGATTGATTGAAGAAAATGAATATGATTTGGTCATTGTGGATCATATGATGCCCGGTATGACAGGGCTTGAAGTGATTGAAAAAGTACGGAAGTTACCAGGGCGACAAGAGACGAAAGTGATGATGTTGACGGCGAAAAGCCAACAATCTGACCGTGATTGCGCGAACGAGATTGGTGTCGACTACTTCATTTCTAAACCGTTCAGCCCACTTGAACTCGTCAAAATCATAGGAGGCATCGTGAAGTGAAAAGGTGGTTTAAACAAAAACTCGGACGCGACATCATGGTCGCCCTTTATTCCTTCCTCGTCATTGCATTGGTCGGATCGGCATTGACTTATGTCTATATCGAGAACCGTTTGGAGGCGAACGAGGCGAGATTGCGTCAGGTCGATGAACGCGTTAACCGTTTGACTACGCTTTGGGATGAGTGGCAGGCTGACCAATATGATACACGAGGATATCTCTTGTTCGGCGACACAGCATCGCTCGAACGTTCACGTGCGAATGAGGCGAAGTTCCAACAAGAAATCAATTGGTTCAAAACACAAGTTCAGACGCGCCAAGGAGAATTGTTCGCAGAAGATCTTCAGCAGTTCCACGACTTTTACTATGATGTGATCATTCCGGTGACGTATGAATATGCCCAAGCGCAACAAGATGGGGAAGTCACAGAGACGTTTATCGATGCTCAAACGATTGCCGAGTTGCCGACGGCTCAGCGCTTGATTGATCAAGGACTCGTCCAATTTAATCCGCAACGTGGAATCGACATCCTCGGACCGATTGATGAGGTAGAGTCTGCGCTCGGAGAATATCGTGAGTTGATGGCATCTGAAAAAGAGGCCGTCTACGTTGAATGGCGACAGAACAACAATATGCTTCAATTCTTGTGGATCATGAGCATCGCCTCGTTCGCCGTATTGATCTTATTGTTTGTCCAGCCGTTCCTACGCCGTCAAACACGTTTGATTTCACGACTTTCCATCGCATCGAACCGCTTGTTAAAAGGGGAAATCGTTGATTTGAGCGATCAGATGAAACGAGAAGATGAGATTGGGACGATGTCTCGATCGTTCCATAAGATGGCTGAGACACTTCGTGACAATGAACGACATTTGATTGAAAAAAACCATGAGTTGCAAGCACAACAAGAAGAGTTGATTGCCCAACAAGAAGAATTGCAGGCACAGCAACAAGAACTAGAAGAAATTTTAGAACAGACGCAACAAAACGAGCAACACCTCGCGTATCGGAATGAATTGACGGAGACGTTAGCGTCACGCGATTCGCTTACGGCCTATCCGGAAATCATCGAGAAACTGGTCACGATTACAGATTCAGAGGTCGGTGCACTCGTTTTCGTGGATGAAGCGGGTACGTATCGCGTGACGAGCCACGGCTTGAACGATACGTTGTCTCGTCAGTTGCTCGATAGCGAAAATTCCGTATTGACGCGCGCGATGACATTGAAGACGACGGTACACTCGTCGAAACAAGTCGCGAGCGACCATCCGCTCCCGTATCCGTACTATATGTTTGAGACGGCGGTACCGGTCCATGACCCGACAGATGATTCAATCATCGCGTTCATCTATCTGGTCCGATACAAAGATCGTTTCACCCAAACCCAGATGGGCGACATCATGTCATTCGCTCGTCAGCTCTCGCTTTCTCTCTTACGGATGCGTCTATTTGAAGAGATGAAACGGGAGAAAGGAAAGACGGAGCGAATTCTCGATTCGATTCGAGAAGCGGTCGTCTACATCGACCACTCGACGAATGACGTGTTCGTCAACCGTCCACTCTATGAGATGTTCCCTGAGTTAAGTGACGTCAGTTCACAAGACCTTGAAGAAGAAACGTGGGAAGAATGGCGGAATCGTCTTGTTGAAACGGTCGATCAGGCGGAGGACTTTACGAAGTATACGAATCGCCTGTTCACCGAAGATTTCCCACATGACAGTGTCAGCTTCTCGATTCGTAAGGGCGAAATGAACTTGCAGATGTATGCGGAACGCATCATTGTAGGTGGACTTTCAAAAGGTACGCTTCTCGTCTTCCGTGATATCACGAGTGAAACAGAGGCGGAGCGATTGAAGAGTGAGTTTATCTCAACGATTTCGCATGAACTGCGTACGCCGCTCTCGTCCATCTATGGATTCACTGAACTGATGGTCAAGAAACAGTTGCCGAATGAAAAACAGGCTAAATACTTGGAGACCATTCACTCCGAGACGGAGCGTCTGACACATCTTGTCAACGACTTCCTCGATGTGCAGCGAATGGAGTCCGGTAGCCAAATGTACGACCGGGAACAGCTTGATATCGAGCCGGTCGTCCGAGACATGTTGACGTTCTATGAGGCATCGTCATTGAAACATGAATTCGAATTGATTGCGGATGATGCACGTCCATATGAATTATTCGTCGATTGCCAGAAGTTCAAACAGTTGATGAGTAATCTATTGTCGAACGCTGTGAAGTATTCTCCACGAGGTGGAAAAATCACGGTGGAACTTGCGCATCACGAGCAAATCGTGTCCATTAAAGTGAAGGACGAGGGAATCGGGATTCCAAGCGACGCGCTCGATCGCTTATTCGATAAGTTTTATCGTGTCGACAACTCCGACAGTCGTGAAATCGGCGGTACGGGGCTCGGATTACCGATTTGTCAAGAAATCGTCCGTGGTCACAACGGTCAGATCCATGTGGAATCGATTCAGCATGAGGGCTCGACGTTCATCGTTGAAATTCCAAGCTATGAGTATGCTGTCCAAGAGGCAGAGACGACTCCTGTATAATATATGGGCCATCCCTTGAGGATGGCTCGTTTTTTAGAATCGTTCGCTTGACCAATCGGGAGAGAGTTCGTGTACAATGAAGACTGTACAACATCATAAAGGGGGGCATTTGAATGCCACTGATTGCATTCTTGCACACGCACGTTACGAGCTGGATTTTGTTACTTATTTTGTTTGCCGTGGCCTATATCGGTTATAAGAACGGCAACAAGAGTGGAAAGATCGCACATATGGCGTTTCGACTCATGTTACTCATCGCATTCGGAACAGGACTTTATCTCTACCTTCAGTTGAATGGTGGCGGGACATTCTATCACGTGAAAATCACGGTCGGTTTATTAACTTTGATCTTCGGTGAGATGACGCTCGTCAAAGTCAAAAAGAAAAAACCGTCAAACGGACTATTTGGCGGGTTTATCGTCTTGGCGCTCATTACGATTTTCATCGGCTATGCATTGCCTTATGGACAATCTTTCTTCAACAGCTTTATTCAATAAGACGTTCCCACTTCGCACACCGAAGTGGGATTTTTTTGTTTGTACACAAATTATTAGGGGAAAATAAAAAATCAGTAATTACGACGATGAGGTGAAACGATGGATCAACAGATGATGGAATGGACACGAGTTTTACACGCGCGGAAATGGATGAAACAAACTGAATCATTTTTACCCTTATGGCACGGCTATATCGGCTACAAGTTCGGACTATTCGATGCGCTTCAAGGTGGCGCGAGCATGGCGGAGATGAATTTACGTCTAAAACGCCCATTGACACAACTTGCACTAGAGCGTTGGTTAGAAGTCGGGGTCGCCGTCCGTCATTTGAAGAAGAGAGGTTGGCGCTACTATCCGACGCGTGGATTGAAATATCAATTATCCGGTAACGATGAACGGAGTATTGGGTTCATGCTTCAAGAGATGATGGAGCTTCATATCCCAGCGTTAATCGCTTATCCGGAGTTTTTAGAGTCTGGGAAGCAAAAGACGTTTGATGGGGCTGAACACGGTCAAGTCGTCGCGAAGACGTCGACACTCGTCGAAACGGTCGCATTTCCGATCGTTCAACAATTGTTACGACAGGCAAATGTCGAATCGATGCTCGATATTGGATGTGGGCACGGCGGCTACTTACGTAAACTACAAGCGCTCGAACCGAGTTGGGAACTGACGGGCATCGATTTAGAGGAAGAGGTAATTGAAGAGGCACGATCACGAGACGAGAGTGATGACATTCATTTTGAGGTCGCCGACTTCATGAACTGGGAAACAGACGAGCAATTTGATGCGGTGATGATGAACAATATGCTGTATTATTTCTCGCCGGAAGAGCGGGTCAAGTTGCTTGAGAGACTACGGGAACGATTAGAAGAGAAGGGGGTCGCCGTTCTTGTGACGCCGCTCGCCGAAACAGCGCTCGGTGGACGATTCGCTTCCGCGTTCAATGCATTCATGACACTCCACGATAATTTGTACCCGCTTCCGACCATTCCACAATTGCGCCGGCAGATGCAAGAAGTCGGTTTTGAACAAATCCGCTTCATCCCATTCATTCCGGAAGGTTCTTGGTATATCGTCATCGCCGAGCGAGGAAAGACAAACCTGCTCAATCAACCGATTCAAAATTGAACTTGTCTCCCGTCATTCCTATAATGATAGAGAAGCATAAGAGACTATTCACATAGGGAGTTGTTGAGTGTGTCGAAACAAAGAGTTGCCGTTATTGGGGCAGGACCCGGTGGATTGGCTGCTGCGATGCTACTGGCGCATCGCGGGGTAGACGTCACCGTATTTGAGAAACAACCGTTTGTAGGCGGCAGAACGTCACGCTTAGAAGTAGGCGAATTTGCGTTCGACCGAGGACCTACGTTTTTGAATATGCCTTATATTTTAGAAGAAATTTTTGAAGAGACGGGACGTAATCTGCATGATTATGTCGAGATGAAACAATTGGAGCCGATGTATGATTTGTACTTTGACCGTGGGACGCGTCAACTCTCGATGACAACAGATCGTGATCAGATGTATCGTGCCATCGAAGAACAATTTCCTGGGAATGGGGAAGGCTACGAGCGGTTCATGAGTGAACAGGCGATCAAACTGTCTAAATTGATGCCTGTGCTTCAGACCGCACATGACAAGCTCACTGACTATGTCTCGTTGCGCGTACTTAAGGCGCTACCGTTTCTCTCAATCGGTAAATCGCTTTATGACGTCTTGTCCGAGTACTTCACGAGCGAAGAACTGAAGTATGCGTTCACGTTCCAGGCCAAATATTTAGGGATGTCCGCTTGGGAATGTCCGGGTGGATTCTCCATCTTGTCTTACATGGAACACGCCTACGGAGTGCATCACCCGATTGGCGGAGTGAACCAGCTGTGTCATGCGATGGCGAAAGTGATTGAAGAAGAGGGAGGCGTCATTCGTTTAGGCGAACCGGTAGAGCGTCTTCTCATGGATGGTCGGAACGTGACGGGTCTCGTGTCCGGGAGTGTCCATTATGCGTTTGATGAAGTCGTGATTGGTGCTGACTTCGCACATGCGATGACGTCGCTCGTTCCAGACGGTAAACTAACGAAGTGGAGTCCGACTCAACTCAAGAAGAAGCGTTACTCGTGCTCGACATTCATGCTTTATCTCGGGCTCGATCACATCTACGAAGATGTGGCGCATCACTCGATTCACTTCGCGGACGATTATGAATTGAATGTCAAAGAGATGACACAAGAATTGAAATTGAGCGAGGACTTCTCGTTTTATGTACAGAATGCCTCACGCATCGACCCGACACTTGCGCCTCCTGGCAAGTCATCGCTTTACGTTCTCGTACCGGTGCCGAACAATTTATCTGGCCTCCCGTGGGAGACGTTACAAGCGACCATGACAGAGCGCGTTCTCGACGCGCTTGAGACACGTTCCCCTTACCGAAACATCCGTCAACACATCGAGGTGATGGAGGCGTTGACGCCTGAGGACTGGGAAGCGTTTGGTGTATATGAAGGTGCAACGTTCAATCTAGGGCACAACTTATCGCAGATGATGTATTTCCGCCCGCATAACCAATTCGAAGAGCTCGACAACGTCTGGCTCGTCGGCGGTGGGACCCACCCAGGAAGTGGGCTGCCGACCATCTTTGAATCAGCGCGGATCACGACGAACCTTTTGCGTGACCGTGCAGGTGTCGGCCGATGAATATTAGCTTTGTCGGAGCAGGGGTCGGTACACTATATGCCGCCCTCTTATTGACGAAACGCAATCCGTCACTTCAAATCACGATTTATGAGAAAGAGGACCGGGTCGGTGGACGCTTGAACTACGTGGAATTCGATAATGGGGCGAAAGTCGATGAAGGTCCAACCATCGTCTTATTGCCGAGTAAACTGAAACAACAACTGATTGAGGCGGGTCTTCCTGAACATGAAGTGGAGTTGATTGAAGTCGATCCACTTTACCGCTTACGTTATCAAGACGGGACATCATTCTATAAATATCGGGAAATCGAGAGACAGGCGGAAGAAATCGAACGAACTTTCGGCGAAGGAGATGCCTTCCGTCAGTACATGTCCCAAAAGAAAGAAGAGTATCGGATTGGCTTCGATACGTTTTTAGATCGTAGTTATGCCTCAAAAGCGGAGTTGTTCGAGCCTAAACTGCTTCTCCTTCTCATGCGGTTAAAAGCATATGAGACGGCTCATGCGAATATGAAACGCTTCTTTGAAGACGAACGTTTACGTGTCGCATATAGTTTACAAACGCTCTATATCGGCGGAAATCCTTATGCCACTCCTTCGTTATATGGACTCATTCCTTATCGTGAACAAGAAGAAGGAGTCTGGTATGTAAAAGGAGGATATTTTTCGCTAGCCACGAAAATGGAACAAGAGTTGAAGCGTCGAGGTGTTCATTTCGAGATGAATGCTACCGTCAATCGTGTCCATGTCACGGACGGGGTGGCCAATGGAGTCACGGTAAATGACGAATATGTACCGTATGATGCAGTCGTCGTGAACGGTGATTTTCCACTCATGGAGCGCCTGATTGATGGTGTGACGCCAAAGACGTATGAACCGTCAAGCGGTACGTTACTTCTTTATTTCGCCGTCAACGGCGAACTCGACTTACCGATTCACCAATTCGATTTACCGAATGATTTTGAAGGATCGATGCGTACGATCTTTGAGGATGGTAAACTAAGTGAGTATCCAGCGATGTACACCTTTAATCCATCGCGAATGGATGTAACCCTCGCGCCAGAAGGAACGAGTGTATTATATGTTCTTGTCCCGGTTCCTCGAAAATTGGAACGAGAAGACTTTGAGGCACAAGGGACAATCGAACACCTATTAGGAAGAATCGAGGCATTCATGCCTGATTTCCGTGAACGCGTCATCGAGATGAAAGTCCGGACACCGATGGATGCTGAGCGATTCGGATTGTTCGAAGGAGGAAGTTTTGGGGTTGCACCAAAGTTATCTCAGTCAGCCGCCTTCAAACCACAAGCGAGACCCTTCCCGAAAATCGAACGCCTCTATGCGGTGGGCGCATCCGTCCATCCATGCGGTGGCGTCCCCATCGTTATGATTGGGTCGCAATTACTTGTGAAAAAAATGGAAGAAGAAATGGGGGCAATGCATCGTGACGACACAAGAAGCGTATCGTCAATGTGAGGAAATCATGAAGAAGGGCTCGTTAACCTTTTACCGGGCCTTCTCTTTGCTCTCAAAACCAGACCGTCAAGCGGTCATGGCAGTATATACGTTCTGTCGCACCCTCGATGATGCGGTCGATGAATCAGACCGTCCAGAAGAGAGTTTGGCAGCATTTTTGCATGACTTCGACCGCTTTTTAGCTGGTTACGACCAAGATGAAGCACTATGGGTTGCCCTTCGTGATGTATGGAAACGCTATGACATGGACGTCGAACCATTCTTTGAGTTGGCGGAAGGGATGAAATGGGACTTACATAAGTCACGGTATGAGACGCTAGAAGAGACCGAGCAGTATAGCTATTATGCAGCGAGTACGGTCGGCTTGATGTTGCTCCCGATCCTTGTCCCAAATCAGGACGAAGCGACGACACGTCAGCTAAGACAAGGCGCCATCGACCTTGGCATTGCGATGCAGCTGACCAATATTTTACGAGATGTCGGTGAAGATTTGAATCGAGACCGCATCTATTTACCACGTACGATGATGCGTCAGTACGGTGTGAGTGAAGCGATGTTACAACAACGAGAAGTGACCCCTGTCTTTATCGATCTATGGGAGGCCTTGGCGAATCGAGCAGAGTTCTTGTATGCACGGGCACGGGAAACCCATCATCTGTACCCACTTGCGAGTCGAAAGCCGGTACAAGCAGCAGCTCTTCTCTATGAAGGGATCCTTGATGCGGCCCGTGCGAATCGACATGACGTCTTCACGAAGCGAGCATACGTATCGACCTTACAAAAAGGAAAGTTGTTGGCAAAACTATAAGCAATTTGATTCCCTGTAGACGCTCGATGGCGTCTACAGTTTTTTGCGTACAAAAAAACCACTTTTGGCGGGGGACCAAAAGTGGCGTAAGCGTTATGTGATTCATTCATCGGGGAAATGAATGAATCGGTTTGTGATGAAGCCCTAAAGATGTGCCGGGATTCATGGGGAATGAATCAGTTGGGACATCTTCGTCGAAACAGGATGCTTGATGGACTAAAGGGGAACATCATACGCAAGCTGTCTCGACTACGGGATACGAGTGGGGAAACTCGCTCATCACTTTTTCTCGGGTGTGACAAGTTCAAAACGCGATGAGGCTCGGGGAAGCCATTCGATCGCTACAGGTGTAACAAACGTTACAGAACTGCTTGAACTCGAATATGATATTATCACGTCTTTCAATTGTCGACAAGTGTCGAAACTCGCGTTCACAAAATGTTCATATTGTCAGAGGTATGTCCTCTAACATCGAGCGTGCAGCGAATTGTCCTGAAAGCGTCACCATCGGACTGCCACCGCCAGGATGAGTCGAACCACCAGCAAACCAGATGTTCGATACGTCTGTCGACCGCGGTGCAGGACGGAAAAACGCTCCTTTTTTCGAGTTGGCCGATGTGCCATAAAGTGCCCCATAGTACGCATAAAAATCACGGGTCAAATCTTGTGGGGTCACCCGATTATGGTAGAGCACCTCTTCTTCTTCCCAATCCACACCGAACATACGTAAGCGTCTGCGAATCAAATGCTCATACGTATCTGCATCAATTTCGGTCAGATGTGCCGGAGCATTGACGAGGATGAACAGGTTGTCTCCTGCCTCGCCCATCGACGGATCGGTGGCGGAAGAATTCGAAATATAGATTGTCGGCTCGTCCGCATACCGCTCTTCTTGGAAGAGTGCTTTAAATTCCCTTTCATAGTCGTCTGAGAAATAGACGTTATGGTGTGCCAAATTCAATCGTTTGGACAATCCGACCATCATGACGAATGCGGAAATCGAAGGTTCGACGGTATCGCGTGTCGGGACTGGGAAAGATGGGCGGTCTTTCGCGTCAACGAGTCGCGGGTATTGCGTCAAGAGTTCACCGTTGAGAAGAACGGCATCACACGAGATGACTTCTTGGTCATCGACGACGACCTCATGTGCTTTTCCGTTCAACACATCAATTTTCGTCACTTCATGACCGAGTCGGAACGTCACTCCGAGTTCGCTCGCCCGTTTGGCGAACCCTTTTGCGATATTCCAGTTTCCACCTTTCGCAAAATAGACACCTTCATTCAATTCCAAATGTGCGATAAGGGCGAACGTACCTGGTGTCACGTATGGGCTGCTACCAATGTACGTCGCATAGCGGTCGAGCGCCTGAATAATGCGTGGGTCCTTGAAATACTTCTTGTGAAGGGCGTGCAAACTTTGAAGTGGATGCACTTTGACCATGTCCGCCCAAAGACCGGGATCCAACTTTGTGTCCATTTGTGTGAAGAAGCGCTTATTCGCAATGTCGAACAGCTTTTCCGCTTCATCTAGATAGGCACGCATCTGATTGTGTTTCAACTGGTCACCGGTCAAACGCCGTACTTCGACCTCAAGTTTTGCCCGATCGGCACTGAACGTGAAGGATGACCCGTCTGTGTAGTGGTTGACGGTATGTTGATCGAGCTTGATTAACTCAAAATAGTCATCCGGATTGGCCCCGCTATTTCGAATGACTGAACGAAATACATCCGGCATCGTGATCGTATTTGGACCAAAGTCGAACCGGTGACCGTCGGTTATAATGGGCATGAGTTTGCCACCGACATGTTGATTCTTTTCAATGACCGTGACGTCATAACCTCGTGCTGCGAGCGTGACGGCGGCGCTTAGTCCACCGAGACCAGCCCCAATCACTATGATTTGTTTCATACAATTGTCCCCCTTTAGACGTCTGCTTAGGAATAGTGACGACCTTTCCACGTGATGGGCAACCGTCTCCATTTACGAATGACGGCATTCCCGAGTAAGGTCAAGTAAGCGATTAAACTGAGTGGATGGTACCATGTACCGGACCCATTTGATTTCAGATCGACAGCGAGACGCGCGAGGAGCACGAAAATCGCTGCGCTAATCGTCTGCCAACTCGGTGAAAAGATCCAAGCGAGCATAGCCGTCAACTGGATGCCGTAATATGTCATGAAGTACAAGGCGAGTCCTACTGATTCATTCATTCCCTTGAATACGTTCTTTGAAAACCCGGTCCACACTTCTTCATTCGTTTCATACATGTCGCAGGAGATGAACGGGGAGACTTGAACGAGTGACGTGACTTTTTGATGACGTTTGAACGTTCGACATAAATCGATATCATCAATCAACGACGTTCGAATAGCAGCATGTCCGCCAACTTCCTCGTAGCTGTTCCGCTCGACGAGTACGTTCATGCCATTCGCCGCGGCAAATGCGGGGTGTTTCACTTTACGCCAAAACAAAGGCAGATGTTGGGCGATGAGCACGTGTTGCATCGGAATCAACAATTTCCCGAGAAATGTGGATGTCGGAAATTGAGGGAAACCTGATAAAAAGACGGCCTGCTCTCGAGCGAGCGTGGCATGCATGCGGGCGATAAAACTCGAATCGATCGTGACGTCCGCATCTAAAAAGAGAAGATACGGTTCAGTCGTGCGTGATGCTAGTTGATGACAAGCATGAACTTTTCCGGCCCAGTCATGGGGCAAAGGAACACCTTGGATGACGGTAAAACGGGTATCGTTACCGATTGCGCGATTCAATTTTTCATATGTATCATCCTCGGAGCGGTCCTCGTAGATATAAACATGAGTCCCATCCGGTATCGCCTGCTTTAAATTTGAAATCAGTCGATCGACGTGACGCGACTCATTGCGCATCGGGATGCAGACGGCTGTCGCCGGTGTGCGTCCTGGGTCGGCGAGCGGTCTCAAGAACGAAAGATTGATTAGGGTAAAGATAAACATCGAGAGGGTGAGCAGCCATAAGATCATGAACGTCCCCTCCCAAGTCGGAACATCGTTTCTGTCCATTCAGCAAGATTACGACGTGGTCGAAAGAGCGGCACATAGGCATCAGACCGAATGATGGCGTCTTGTCGCACGTCGTCATAGAGCGCTTCAAGTGCTTGCGCGATTTCCTGCTTCTGAGCTCGTCGTGTCGTCGACGTCACGACTACTGTTCGAAAGCGGACATATACAAGGGGTTCCGCATGGTTCTCAAACGAATAGTACATGGCGCATAATTGGACGGGGCGGTCGTTCAGTAACAACGTCGCGCCAGACTCGATTTCGACAGGTCGAAGTTCCTGTGGCATCTCTTGTCCTTGAGGGAACATCCAGACGGATTTCCCGGACGCGAGCAATTCATTCGCATAAGCCAGTGAGACCCGTACATCGGAGAGACTTCCTTTTTTCACCGAGAAGGCACCGAGGTGTCGAAAGAACGGGAAGCGACGTAGTCCATCCTCATCCATCAACACATGAATATCGTGTCGTAAAAAATGTTCATTGATCATATACATGATGAGACCGTCCCACCACGCGCTATGTGTACTTAAAAATAATCCGGGGGTCGGAACGTCGTCCGTTCGGATATAAATGTTATGGAAGGTGGGACGTATTTGACGTTCCCGCACGAACGTCGAGAACAGGTTATTGAACCATTTCTTTTTGTGTGACTCGATCATCGCGCCCCCTCCTTTCAAGTAGAATCACTCCGGATGTGAGGATGCTGAGGAGCCCGATGCCATAGAGACCTGCATTGACAGCCGTGACACCGAAGAGTGCGTGAAGCATGACGAACAAATAGACGCCGTGCCGGATGAACAAGGAATCAACAGCGCGTTCGTGACGCTGTAACAACCATGAGAAAATAAGGGATAACCCGAACCAACCGATAAAGTTTTGTGTCGGGATATCATAGTACAAGCCGTCATTCGCCCATTCCCAGTAGCCTTTCACGTTTGCCGCTACGGGATCGATTGCCATATCGAGCCATACAGCGAGAATCGGAACGAGCCATAAAATATTGTGGCGGAATGGGAAGAGACGGGCCACGGCAAAACTAGAGCCAATCACGGCAAGCCATGCCGCACCGATAGTGACAGGGACTCCAAACACTGTCGGACCGAACGCCTCAGCGTAGACGTATTCGCTGAACGGGAATCCCGTCTTCACGCCGAATGTCTCCACAGCGATTGAACCGAAGAAAATAAACGGAACAATCCAAGCTCCTTGTCGAATCCCTTGATAAAGAATCGTTCCACCAATCGCCCCGGCTAGCCATAAAAAGACGGGGTTTGCCCACTCGAGCCAAGGCGGAAGCAGGTCGAATCCAACTAAAATCAACCCAATGAAATACCAAACAATAAACCATTTCCAAATAAACGGATACACTTTCATTCCATCACCTCTTCTTTCATTCTAAAGCTCATCGAAGTCTTCGTCTAACAAATGCATGTACAAAAAAGAGCCTCGCTGAACGAGACTCTCAATTGGCCATCCGTTTTCGTCTTTTCACGAACGAAAAGGCGATGAATAAGACATAGAACGGGATGGCGATGAACCAAAATGTCGGCCATTCTTTCCAACGTGCGAACATCATATACGTCACATAGACGAGACTGATGGTAATGATGAACGAGTGACGTGGCAATGGTACATCTTTAAAACTCGGGATGCGAACACGGCTGACCATCAACAAGGCGAGCCCTGTGAAGAAAATCGGTGTCAACAGTTCACTGACGCGGTCACCGAACGTTGTGATGACAGCGAGAAGTCCCCCGGCGGCCGTGATCGGGACACCAGAGAAGTAACTCGCTGCAACGTTTGTCGCTGATAAATTGAAGCGAGCCAGGCGATAGGCACCGAATAGCGGGAAAAGTGCCGCAAAAAACAATCCATAATTGCCGTAATCAATAAAGAAGGTGTAATAAGCGAGCATCGCCGGTGCGACCCCGAACGTGACGATGTCAGCGAGTGAGTCCAATTCTTTCCCAAAATCGCCAGCGACCCCGAGCATACGGGCGAGGCGCCCGTCTAAACTGTCGAGCATCATCGCGATGATGATTAACAGTGTGGCGTTTGAGAAGTCACCACGTGCGGCGTAGACGATGGCGACGACACCACAAAATAAATTTCCGAACGTAAAGGAGTTTGGGACCCACGAACGGATACGTTCTTTCCACATAATTTTGCCCCCAGTAAGGTCATTGGCTGAACCAGTGCCCGTTTGTAAATTGCAGTAAATCTTCAGGTGTTAATTCGATTTGATAGCCGCGTTTTCCAGCAGAAATGGTGATTGTCTCTCTGTCTTGAGCTGCTTCGTGCAGATAGACAGGGAACGGCTTCTTCGCCCCAATCGGAGAGACTCCTCCTCGAATATAACCGGTCAATGTCTCGAGCTCTTTCATCGGGACGGTCGATGCTTTCTTCGCCCCCCAAGCTTTAGCGGCTGCTTTTAAATCGATGTCACGCTCTCCAGAGATGAGAAAGAAGGCATATTGCTTTTTCTCGTTCATGAGACAAATCGTTTTATACAGTTCGTCGAGCGGTTTATTCAATGTCATCGCCACATGTTTAGCTGAGACATCGGTGTCATCGACTTCATACGTATGATAGGTGAACGGAATCTTCTTCTGTTTCAGTTGCCGAGCGGCGTTTGTCAGTTGCATCTGACTCATCCTTTCGTGACCGACTCCTTTTAGAATAGCAAATCAACCAACTTCCCGGCAATTGAACTTCAAAAAACTTTTCAGTAAAGGAAGGAGTTTGAAGCAATGACGAAGAAATGAACAGTGATTCATTTTGAAGGGGGAATGGAAGTGGAGACGATTCAATTGACGACACACAATGGGGTAGGGTGGTTGAAACTGAACCGACCTGAAAAGCTAAACGCCTTGAACGAGACGTTGCTTCGTGAAATGAAAACGGCAATCGACACATTTGAACAGGACGACGCCGTTCGCGTCATCGTCCTTGTCGGTGAGGGACGAGCGTTCTCATCCGGACAAGATTTAACGATCGAGAGCGATGCGGACTATGGGGAATATTTAGAAGACGTGTATCATCCGCTCGTACGTGCACTTTTCTCAAGTCGTAAACCGCTCATCGCAGGGATTCACGGTGTCGTGGCTGGAGCAGGGCTCAGCTTGGCACTCGCGGCAGACGTTCGAATCGTTGCCAAGTCGACGAAGTTCAGCTCGGCGTTCATTAAAATCGGGTTGGTCGCGGATGCGGGCGGTCCATATCACCTGCGTCGACTCATGCGCGACGACCTTGCGTTAGATTGGCTCTGGAGTGGCAGTACGATTGACTCGGAGGCCGCGCGTTCATTCGGGCTCGTCACCGAGCTCGTGGAAGATGCGATGTATACGGAGCGATTGACTTCATATGCGGAGACACTCGCTGCGAAATCACCGGTCGCTGTTCAAGGGATGAAGGCGCTCATGCGAGCCGCTTCATTTGAGGATGGATTGAATGAAGAAATCGAATGGCAACGGAAGTGTGGGGACACGGACGTGCACCGCCAAGCGATGCAGGCATTCTTGATGAAATGAAAAAAGCGGCTGCGGCCGCTTTTTTACGTGGTTGATTTTGCTTCGAACTGGAAGCCTTTTTGTTGCCATGTCCCGTATTTCCAACGACGGAACGCGAAGAATCCGCGGAACCACTCATCGAGGGAGAAGGCGAGCCAAATCCCAAGGATGCCGAGTCCCATTTGAAGACCGAACAAGTAGCTGAACGCCACGGCGACGCCCCACATCGAGGCAATTCCGATCATGACCGGGAAGCGGACGTCCCCGACAGACTTCAATGACCCCATCAAGACGATGTTCATGGCGCGACCCGGCTCTAAAATGAGCGTCGCCCATAAGATTGGCACACCGACCGCGATGATGTCAGGGTTTGACGTGAAGAGACCGAGTAGCGATTCGCTGAACACCGCTAAACCGAGAGAGGCGACGAACGAAGCGAACATGGCAATCTTCAAGGTCTTGACGGCACGATGATAGGCTTCTTTAAAACGTTTCCCTCCAATATCCCGTGCGATCAAAAGCTGGGTCCCTTGCGCGACGGCGACGGTGAACAAGAAGGCAAGCATCGACAAGTTCATCACGTACACCCGAGCAGCGAGGGAAGCCTCGCCCATCGTCGCGATAAATCCAGTGATGATAATTTGGGATGCCTGATACGACAAGTTCTCCCCGGCAGAAGGAACACCGATTTGAAGGAGTGACTGGATGTCGTCTTTCTTCGGACGAATCACTTCTTTTAACGGGAAGCGGATCATGAGCTTCCGTTTGACGAGCCAGAACAAGAGAACCATAGCGGCGAATCGTGCGATCACGATGGCCCAAGCGACACCGGCAACGCCTGTGACCGGAAGGCCAAACCAGCCGGTAACGGCAAAAATGGCACCGATGGCGGTGATGATATCAATCAGAAGCGTCGCGAGCATGGCGTGTTTCGTCATCCCGTGACTCCGGAGGATCGAACTGAGCGCCATGATGAGTGCTTCGGTGAATAACGACAAGCCGACGATTTGCAGGAACAACAACCCGTGTGCAAACAGTTCGTCCGATAGACCGAACAGGCGTAAGAACGTTTCGCCGAACAAGAAGATGACGCCGACCATGATCGCACCGAGCCACATGTTCAAACTGACGGCGGAGCGGGCGAAGTCACGACTCTTCTTCATGCGCCCAGCCCCGATGGCCTGACCGATCAAAATGGTCGCCCCGACAGACGTCACACTAAAGACGATCAAGAACACGTTTAAGATTTGGTTGGCAACCCCGACGGCTGAGGCGGCGGCGTCTGAGTAGTGAGCGAGCATCAATGTGGCGATGATCCCGGTTCCCATATGGAGGGCAAGTTCGATGAAAATCGGCCACGACAGTTTGAACAGGGTGAGCTGTTCCGTTTGTTTCGTCTGCATGTAGTGTATTCTCCCTTTTCTCTATAATTCTTTCTGTTAACTATTTGTTTTATAAAAATGTCAAAGGTCATCTTACTCCTTATGAAATGAAAAAGAAAGGGGTTTGCTAAATTATTTTCAACAAAAAAATCACCCGAAGAAATCAGGTGATTTTCGAATTTATTTCAATTTCAGAATAGCAGCACTAAATGGCGCCAGTTCGATTTCGAGTGAGTCGAGGTCGCGGTCATGCAAGAGGTCCGTGGCTGCTCCTGTATAACCGAGCGGATTCAGTTTCGAAGCAGAGTCTGAGTTGTTGAAGTAAACCAAGTATGTCTCATCTTTCGTACACCGCTCGATGATGACCGCATTGTTCGCATCGTCGACCAGGTTGAAGCGATACGAGCCGGCATTTGCGAGCACAGGGTGGTCCTTACGAAGCTGGATGAGCTTTTGGATGTAGCGGAAGAGGTTACGGTCTTCTTCGGCTTCATCCCATGGCATACAGCGACGGCAACCCGGGTCTTGTTCGCCTTCAAGTCCGATTTCGTCCCCGTAGTAAATACATGGGCTACCTGTATAAGTCAGCATCGACGTCATCAAGAGTTTGAACTTGCCTTTATGTCCTTTCGCCCGTGTCAACGCACGAGGTGTATCGTGCGAATCGATCAAGTTGAAGGTGACTTCGTTGACGTTCATCGTGTTCATCATCTCGACACGCGTCAGCTCGTTACGGAACTCCGAAGCGGTCGTCCGGTCGAGGGCGAAGTAGTTCAAGCTCGCATTCGTGAACGGGTAGTTCATGACGGCATCGAACTGGTCACCTTGTAACCAAGGCTGTGCGTCGTGCCAAATCTCCCCGAGGATGTAGGCTTCCGGGTTCGCATTTTTGACCGCCGTGCGGAAGTCACGCCAAAACGCATGGTCGACTTCGTTAGCGACGTCAAGACGCCACCCGTCGATACCGAATTCTTCGACCCAGTAACGGGCAACATCTAATAAGTAGGCTTTTAACTCTGGATGCTCTGTATTGATCTTCGGCATGTTCTTTTCGAATGCGAAGGTGTCGTAGTTCGGCTTCGGCTCTGTCGCAATCGGGAACTCGCGAAGATAGAACCAATCGCGATACTCAGAAGATGGCCCGTTCTCGACGACGTCTTGGAACCATGGGTGATGATATCCGACATGGTTGAAGACCGCGTCGAGCATGACTTTGATGCCGTTCTCGTGCAAGAGATCGACCATCTCTTTAAATTTCTCTTTCGTCCCGAACTGCGGATCGATTTCCATATAGTCGAGCGTATCGTACTTATGGTTCGTCGTCGCTTTAAAGATCGGGCAGAAGTAGATGCCGGTGATCCCAAGTTCGACTAAATGATCGATATGGTCGATCACTCCTTGGAAGTCGCCACCGAAGAAGTTTGTCGTCGTCGGCTCTGTCGAGTTCCATGGGAGCGTCTCTTCAGGATTGAGTGAAGCATCGCCATTGGCGAAACGGTCCGGGAAGATTTGATACCAGACCGTATCCTTCACCCAGGACGGTGCATGGAAGATATCGATCGGGTTGATGAATGGGACACAGAAGTAGTAGCCCGTATCATCGAGCGGCTTCTCCTCGAACCATCCTTTTTCAGTGTAGACGGCCGTCTCTTGTCCATCATTCAAACGGAAACCGTAACGTAGACGTCGGAACGGCGGTTTGATAGCGATGAACCAATAGTCATAGGCGTCGTCAAACCCGATCTTCTCCATTGGAGTCTCGTATGTACGCCAGTAGCTCGGCTTGTCCGGATCGAAGTTCCACATGGCTGGGTCTTCAGCGTGCCAATCATATGGGTCGTTCCAAATCAAATCGACCGACTCGATATCGCCTCGCTTCGTATGGAAACGAATATGGATCGTCTCACGATCATATTTGTAGACGAACGGGGACATGGCACGATGATAAATCGCTTCTTTCATCATAAGGAAAACATTCCTTTCTTTATAGGGGATGACATCATTTTACAACATCGGGAATCCATGAGAACAGATGTTGCGAAAACGTTTGCTCAAGCAAAGGTTAATAAAGCGTTTACATTTTGTCAATTGCTGAAACGCATAAAAAGTGAAGATTTAAGAACAAACATTTGAAAATTACATAAATGGGTCAACAGACGTAAAAAAAGTGTAAAAAAAGACTTGTAAAACGCTTTCACAACTGTATAATAAAAATTGAGGTGAGGATGCAAACGTTTTCACTACCATGTCAATTTCGTAGCGGAGTTTTAAAATTGACGTGGTCGTGCGATTGCGCAAATCTGACCATACTATTTCCTTGGGGAGGTTTTTCATCATGAAGATGAAAAAAATGGTAGCAGGACTTTCAACAGCAGTATTCGCATTCGGTGCACTTGCTGCATGTGGTGGCGGAACGGACAACGGATCTTCTAACGAAGGTGGTTCTTCAAGCGAGAACAAACCTGAAAAGATCGTCGTCTGGGAAGACATCGAAAAGTCTGAAACAACGAAAGAAGTTGCGAAGGCGTTCGAAGAAGAGCATGGCGTAAAAGTTGAAGTTGTCGAAGTACAGATGACAGACCAAAAAGACAAGCTTGCGCTTGACGGTCCAGCTGGAAAAGGTCCAGACATCGTGCTCGTACCACACGACCAGATCGGTACAATCGCAGACCAAGGTCACTTGGCTCCAATCGCTGACGAAGGATCGCTTGACGCGTTCACAGACGCTGCGAAATCAGCTGTCATGTACGATGGTCAAGCTTACGGATATCCAAAATCAGTTGAGACACCAATTCTCATGTACAACAAAGACTTGATGGCTGAAGCTCCAGCATCTATGGACGACCTTTACAAGTTATCAAACGATGTGAAAGCTGACGGGCAGTACGGATTCCTCGCACTTTGGGATAACTTCTACTTCGCACATGGTGTTGTCGCTGGATTCGGCGGATACGTGTTCAAAGAAGACGGTGGCGCACTCGACCCAGCGGATATCGGTTTGAACAACGAAGGCGCAGTTGAAGGATTCGAATACATCGGTAAATGGTACGAAGAAGGCCTCTTCCCTAAAGGGTTGATCGGTGAGTCTGGTGGCCAAGCGATGGACCAACTCTTCACTGAGAAGAAAGCTCATTCAGTCATGAACGGACCATGGGCTGTGGCTGGTTACACAGATGCAGGCGTGAACCTCGGAGCGGCTCCAATGCCAACACTTCCGAACGGTGAGCCAATCAAGACGTTCATGGGTGTGAAAACATATGCCCTTTCAGCTTACACAGAAAACCAAGAGTGGGCTGAAATGTTCCTTCAAGAGTTGACGAATGAAGAAAACGCATTGGCAATGTTTGAAGCATACAACGAGATCCCGCCAGTAGCAGCACTCGAGTCGAACGAGACAATCACGTCGAACGAAGTTGCGAAAGCGGTATTCGACCAAGCAACAAACGCAATCCCAATGCCGAACATTCCTGAAATGGGACAAGTTTGGGAGCCAATGGCACAAGCACTTCAGCTTGTAGCAACTGGTAAACAAGATGCACAAAAATCTGCAGACGATGCAGTGAAAGTCATCGAACAACAAATCCAAGCGAACAACCAATAAGGAATTGAGATGAAGGGGTACGTCACATGGCGTTCCCCATCATTTTCTAGCATTGAGCAAACGTTTGCTTGATTGATTTGCTCAAATCGAAAGGAGAAACTGAGGATGGCTGCAATTGCGAACCCTAAATCACCGGACCAACGCCCGGACAAGCCTACAAACCATGCTCGGAACGCGGGACTACTTTCCATCATTCCGGGACTCGGACAGTTATACAACAAACAATACGCGAAGGCGGTAGCGTTCTTTATCGTCGTCGTATCTTATTTTGCCGTAAACTATGATCTATTTTTCAAAGGGGCGGGCGCCGGACCAGGTGACCGTGGAGGACTTTGGGGATTGATCACGCTTGGTGAAGTGCCAGGACCTCGTAACGACCACTCCATCTTCTTGATGGTCGAGGGGATTGTCGCGTTAATTTTACTTTTCTTCGGAATCGCGTTCTATGTTTGGAACATTCGTGACGCCTATCGTGTCGGTCGCGCTCGTGATCAGCATCTAAACCTTCCATCGTTCCAAATGCAACTTCGCAACTTGCGTGACCATGGATTCCCATACTTAATGTTAATCCCATCACTCATTTTGTTAGTGTTTACCGTTATTCTTCCATTGATTTTTACGTTCTTGATCGCCTTTACGAACTATCGCTACAACAACGCACCACCAGCGAAACTCGTCGAATGGGTCGGATTCGAGAACTTTACACGTATTTTTGAAATCGATATTTTCCGTGACACGTTCGTCGGCGTACTCGGCTGGACGCTTGTTTGGACGGTCGCTTCAACGACAGGTGTCATCGCAATCGGGATCTTCCTTGCGGTACTCTTGAACCAAGAAGGACTTCGCTTCCGTCGTTTGTTCCGTTCGATCTTGATTCTTTCATGGGCGGTCCCAGCATTCATCACGATCTTGATCTTCCGCTCGATGTTCAACGAATCGTTCGGGGTGTTCAATACGACAATCTTGCCGGCACTCGGTCTTGACCCGGTCAACTGGATGACCGACCCGACAGCGACACGTACGGCACTCGTTCTCATTCAATGGTGGCTCGGCTTCCCGTTCATCATGACGCTCATGACGGGTGTGCTTCAGTCGATTCCTGGTGACTTGTATGAAGCGGCGACGATTGACGGAGCGACAATCTTTGACAAGTTCCGCTTGATCACATTGCCAATGCTCTTGTTCGCGACAGCACCGATCTTGATCACGCAGTTCACGTTCAACTTCAACAACTTCAACATCATCTATCTCTTTAATGGCGGTGGCCCTGCTGTACCTGGACAAACGGCCGGCGGTACCGACATCTTAATTTCTTGGATTTACAAATTGTCTCTCGGTGCCAACCCGCAATACGGACTTGCGGCTGCGATCACACTCATCCTGTCATTCTTCATCATGACACTTGCCGTGATCCAGTTCCGTCGGACAAAATCTTTCAAAGACGAGGATATGATCTGATATGAAAAAACAAAAACGAATCAATTTGGCGATCTCGTATGTCATCTTGACGCTTGCGTCGATCATCATTCTCTATCCGATGCTTTGGGTTGTCGGTACATCGTTCAACCCGGGGCGTACGATTACGTCAACGATTATTCCGTCGAACCCGACGTTTATTCACTACAAAAACTTGTTTGACCTAACGATTTCGGATTATAGTTTATGGTATGTGAACACGTTGAAAATCGCTTTCATCACGATGGCACTCTCTGTCGTCTTGGTGACGATTACCGGATACGTCTTCTCACGTTACCGCTTCGTCGGACGGAAGAACTCGCTCGTCTTGTTCCTCGTCCTTCAGATGGTGCCACAGTTCGTTGCGATCATCGCGATTTATGTATTGCTCAACATGCTCAACCTTCTTGACACACATACAGCGCTCATCTTGCTCTATGCGGGTGGTGCGATTCCGATGAACACGTACTTGGCGAAAGGGTACTTCGACACGATTCCGAAAGAACTTGACGAAGCAGCCCGCATGGATGGTGCCGGTCACCTCCGAATCTTCTGGCAAATCATCTTGCCGCTCGCGAAGCCGATTGTCGCAACGATTGCTCTCTTTAACTTCATGGGACCATTCAACGACTTTATCTTGGCATCGCTCGTCCTTCGTTCACCAGAGAAACAAACGTTGGCAGTTGGCCTTTACAACATGATTTCGAAACAGTTCGATAATAACTTCACGTTATTCGCGGCAGGTGCGGTTCTTTCGGCCCTTCCAATCGTTATCTTGTTCTTCATGTTCCAACGCTACTTCGTTTCTGGCCTCACAGCGGGTGGTACGAAAGGATAATACTCGTAAAAGGAGGAAGCGATATGAGGCGAGGCGTCGTGCTCGTGCTCCTGTCGCTTCTTTTGTTTCCGACCGTCGTCGGGGCAAAGGAAGCCGCTACTTGGGAACAAGAACGCATGTACTTTATTATGGTCGACCGATTTGTTGACGGGAATCCGGACAACAATGAACAGGTGGACAAAGATGATCCGAAAGCGTTTCACGGAGGCGATATCCGTGGGGTCATCGAGAAGCTCGATTATATCGAATCACTCGGCTTCACATCGATTTGGTTGACACCCGTTTTTGAAAATATGCCGGACGGCTATCACGGGTATTGGATTAAAGATTTTTATAACATCGACCCACAGTTTGGGACGAAAGAGGATTTACAGGAACTCGTTCAGGAAGCGCACAAGCGCGACATGAAAGTCATTCTCGACTTCGTCGTCAACCATGTCGGTCCGAACCACCCGTGGGTTAAAGAAAAGCCGGAATGGTTCCATGAACAGTTACCGATTGTATTTTGGAAAGACCAGGAGCAAGTCGAGACGCACTGGTTGTTCGACTTACCTGACTTCAAAACAGAGGATCCGGAAGTCAAATCGTATTTGATTGACGCGGCGAAGTACTGGATCGAAGAGACAGACATCGACGGCTATCGCCTCGATACGGTTCGTCACGTCGATAAAGCGTTCTGGAAAGACTTTGTCGAAGGTGTGCGGTCGGTCGACCCAGACTTTTACTTACTCGCCGAAGTGTTCGACCCAGACCCGCAATACGTCGCGCAATATGACGATCTCGGGTTCAACAGCATCACAAACTTTACGTTTTATGACCGGGTGTCGAAAACGATGACGCAACAGCAAGCGAACGTCGATGAGATTGACGTTGCCGCAAGCTATGCCGAAACGTTCTTCAACGACCCGAACCAGATGGCGACGTTCCTCGATAATCACGATGTCGAACGCTTCATGCATATGGCGGAACTCGGCGGTGTGGAATCAGCGGAACGACGATTACGCCTCGGGTTGTTCGCGCTTTATGCGTCACCTGGTATGCCGATCGTCTTCCAAGGAACAGAAAATGCGCAGACCGGTGGAACCGACCCGGCGAACCGTGTCATGACGGAATTCCCGGGAAATGAAGAGTTGCACGAATACGTCGCGACGATGAACCGCATGCGGGAAGAATATCCGGTCTTTGCGACAGGAGAGCAGCGCATGATCGCCTCAGAAGACGGGATGGCCGTCTTCGAACGGAAAGACGGAGATGACGTCGCGCTCTATGCGATCAACATGAATCGTGACGATCGGGAGATTGAGATTGATGTCAGTGAAATCGGGGAAGATACGAGACTTCGTGGTCTTTTATTCTCACAACTGGTCACAGATCAGCGCGGAACGTTTACAATTGAACTGTCTGGTGAAAGTGCGAACGCTTACATCGTTGAGGAATCTTCGGTCAATCCGTGGATGATGGGCTTGCTCGTCGTTACGATTCCGATTTTCTTGACTGGTTTGGTCATGTGGAAGCGCCGCAAATAAAGACATGAAACGCCGCAAGGCACGAATCGAACTCACGGAAGCAGGGGGAACACCATGCAAATCACAATCAAAGATGTGGCGAAGCACGCGAACGTCGCGCCGTCGACAGTCTCTCGCGTCATCGCCAACAGCCCAAGAATCAGTCAAAAGACAAAAGAACGGGTTAGAAGTTCCATGGAAGAGCTCGGGTATCATCCGAACATTCATGCGAGAAGTCTCGCTAACCGCTCGACGCAGTCGATTGGTCTCGTCATGCCGAGCGCGGCAACAAAGACGCTTCAAAACCCGTTCTTCCCGGAAGTGCTACGAGGAATTAGCACGAAGGCGCACCAGAATGGATACTCGCTTTATATGACGACCGGCGTGACAGAAGAAGAAGTTTTGTCCGGTGTGATCGAGATGGTACAAGGACGCCGTGTCGACGGTGTCATCGTTCTTTATTCACGTGAAGACGACCAAGTCGTCCAATACTTACGTCAAACGAAGTTTCCGTTCGTCGTGGTCGGTAAGCCGTTCGGGGACGCTTCTTCCATCACTTACGTCGATACGGACAACTATTTGGCTGGTCGTGAAGTGACGAAACACCTTTATAACTTAGGTCATCGTCGCATCGCCTTCATCGGGGGATCGGATAAACTCGCCGTCACACAAGATCGTCGGAACGGGTACGCGACGGCCCTCATGGAAGCAGGCATCCCGGTATGCGAAGATTACATCGCCCGGGCTGAATTCATGACGAAGGGCGGCGCGAAGGCCGTGCGTGAACTGTTACAAAATGAGGAACCACCGACAGCCGTCGTTGTCAGTGACGATATGATGGCACTCGGCGTCATCAGCACATTAAGCGAGATGGGGCTCAAAATCCCAGAGGACGTCGCGGTCGTCAGTTTCAATAACGTGTATATCGCGGAACACTCGAACCCGCCACTCACGTCGGTCGAAATTAACATCTTCGGTCTCGGTTTCGAGGCGACGAACTGTTTGATCGAACAAATCAGTGATAACGCTCCACCTTATGGGAAACGCGTCATCGTTCCGCACTATTTAGTCGTTCGACAATCATGTGGTCAGAAAAAGAAAACAGAAGTCGTCGATTAAACGAAATTCTTCCGCATCCTGTGGAAGAATTTTTTTGTACAAAAATTAGACGCATACAATAGTAGAATAATCAATCGGTCAAAAGTCATAATATTACATAAAGATTACAAATGTGAAAACAGTGCTTGAAAAGAAAGCGTGGGGGAACATTCACATTACCGGTTCAAATAGCAGATTGTTGTGAATCTGCCAAACCAACAACCAAAAAATAAAAAATTTGAAAGGGAGATACAATCATGGATAACAAACGTTATGTAGGTACTTACTATCAGGAGTCAGAGCTTGTTTCAAAAATTGATGAGCTTCGTGCTCAAGGGCATCGCGAAGATGATTTATACGTAGTAGTGAAAGATAAATCGAACCTTTCAATGGTTCAAGGTTCAACGGATGCAGAAGTAAAAGAAACGAAAGCGTCATGGCTTGATCGCTTTTTCGGAGTAGCAGACGAAGGAGATGAAGTTCGTCACACTTTTGATAAACTCGGTTTTTCAGAAGAAGAGACAGCGCGCTACCATCAAGACATCGAGAACGGTGGCATGGTTCTCTTGTTAGATACGAATGACGGCGTGTTCGATAATGGTCGTAACGATACGTTCGAGGGCGGTCGCACATCAGCAGGTTATGGTTCAGAAGGGAATGAGGCAGGTAACACGACTGCTCATAACCTTGGCACAACTGGGGCTGGGATTGGCGCTAACCGTTTAAATGATATGGACGAAGACATCCGTAACCGTACGGACTTGACGGACGAACAGAAACTCGAGTTGCACGAAGAGCGTCTCCTTGTGAACAAGGAACGTGTGCAAACCGGTGAAGTTCGCGTCGATAAAGATGTCGTCGAACGTGAAGAACGCGTGGACGTTGAAGTAGAGCGCGACGAAGTGTATGTTGAACGCCGCCGCGTCGACGGAGACCGTGAAGCGACAGGACATTCTTATGATGCGACGACAGAACGTGATGAGATTCGCGTTCCAGTCACGGAAGAACGTGTCAATGTGACGAAAAAAGATGTCGTGGCCGAAGAAATTGTCGTAGGCAAAGAAAAAGTCAAAGATACGGAAGAGGTACGTGAGACGTTGCGTAAAGAAGAAGCGCATATCGAAGGGGATGATGACCTTCGTCACCGCGATCATGATCACACGCGTCGCGATGAGCGTGACCGCCTCTAATCGATTGACCAGTATCTCGACAAGGATGGCTCTCTCTAAGGGACCATCTTTTTTTTCGCCAATTGTCACCATAGGAGGACGAAAGCTATGAAACATGCGATTATCTCAGAAGTATTTGATCAGCCGGAAACGCTGCTCAATCGAACGGTCGATTTGAAACGAGAAGGTTACGCCGAAGAGGACATGTACGTCCTCGTCAAACGAGCTGACGTCGCGGACGTGGTTCGACGCCAGTCGAAGTTATATGTGCTCGTCACCGACGAACCGGGTACGGTCGCCTCACTCGTCACATCGAGCGAGCGACCGATTGAACGCTGGATCGGCAGCATGCGGCTCACGAAGGAGCAACAGGATCGCTTCACGCAGGAAATCGAGCAGGGACGACTCTTCTTGTACGTCGATGCCGACCGTGGCGACCAATCGTTTAAGGTCGACCGTCCAAAAATGAAATTAGAACCGGAGACGGAAGAACAGACGCTTGCCTTGCACGAGGAGCGCTTGACCGTCGAGAAACAAGCAGTACAAACGGGTGAAGTCGTCATCAATCGCTACATCATAGAAACCAATCAAGAGATAGAGGTTCCGGTCTTAAGAGAACAAGTTCATGTAGAGAGGAAAGCCGGTTCAGAGGATGTGCTCGAGGACTACGACTTTAATCGGTCGGGATTTCGTACGATTGACGAAGGGGATCATCTCCGAATTCAAGTCATCGAAGAACGGGCGTTCGTCGTGAAGCGACCTGTCGTCGTCGAAGAAATTGTTGTTCGGAAGCGTGTGACGGAAGAGATTGAGACATTGACCGAAACGCTCCGTAAAGAAGAACTCAAAGTGAGGGAAGTCGGGCAAGCCGATGTGACCATTGATAACCAGACAACCCAAAAGGATGAGGAACGATGAACAAAAGTCGATTTGTAGGCACTTATCAGAATGAGGCGGCTCTCGTCGCTAAAATCAACCAATTGACCGAACGAGGCTATGAGGAGCGCGATTTATATGTCGTCGCGCGAGACAAAGATGACATCTCGCTCGTCAAACGTAAGACCGATGCGAAAGTGGAAGAAGCGAGCGCGAACTGGATGCAAAAGTTCGCAGGTGTGACCGAAGGCGAACAGGAAGTGAAGCGGGTATTGCTTGACCTCGGTTTTGCTGACGACGACGTCAACCGCGCTTATGGCGATATTTTGAACGGAGTCTACGCTTTGATTCTCGATGAACCGGACACAGGATTCAATGACGGGAACACTCTGGCGTTCGAAGGGCACGAAGCGAATGGGGCGTTTGGTGATAATCCGGAAAATGAACAGAAAGATTGATTGAAACCGTCTCGATGAGAGGCGGTTTTTTTGATTGTAAAATGTGATGAAAAAAAGAAATAAAAAGTTTTATGCAAACGATTGCATTCTCGTTTCAGTTGTGTAAAATGAAAGGTGAGATTAAATACAGCGCTTTCATAGACAAACGGTTGCATAAACTAGTTGTCCGACGAAGGTAGCCTTGTAGAGAAAAAGGAGTGGCAGACAGATGAAACGATTGTTTGCAGTCGATGAATGGAAAGTAACAGAGGAAGGTCTTCACCCGAAAGAGAACCGCCTTGCAGAATCCATCACATCGCTCGGGAACGGGCATATGGGGATGCGAGGAAACTTTGAGGAAGATTACTCGAATGATACGCACCAAGGATTCTACGTGGCGGGCGTCTACTACCCGGACAAAACACGTGTCGGTTGGTGGAAGAACGGATACCCTGAATACTTTGCCAAAGTGTTGAATGCGACAAACGTCATCGGTCTCCGCGTGGTCATCAATGGGACACCGGTCGACTTGGCGAAATGGGAAGTGAAAGATTTCACCCGTGAGCTCGACATGCAGCGTGGTGTCCTCACACGGACGTTCACCTTGATGAACGGGACAGAAGAGACGAAAGTGGAAGTCGTCCGCTTCTTCTCAATCGTGGATAAAGAAGTCTTGGCCATTCGTTACAACGTCACACCTGTCAACTACGAAGCAAAAATTGAGTTCACGCCATATTTAGATGGCGATGTCGTCAACGAAGACTCGAACTACGATGAGAAGTTCTGGCTTCCGGTCGACCGTGGTGTGGAAGAACGTTTCGCTTTCGTTACGACGAAGACGAAGAAACTCGACTGGCATGTCACGGCATCGATGATCGCGGACGTAGAAGGTGCTCGTTGTGAAGTGCTTGAAGCGACAGATTTGTTCGTTGCCAACAAGTTCACGGTCAACGTAGCTGCTGGTGAGACAGCGACAGCCTACAAATATGTGTCGGTCGTCACGAACCGCGACCACGAGATTGAAGCATTGCAGTCAGCTGGGATGACACGTGTCGAAGCGGCGTTCGAAAAAGGATTTGAGACACTTCTCGCTGAACAGACGGAAGCATGGCTCGCACGCTGGGAAGATGCGGATGTTCGTATCGATGGAGACATCGAAGCTCAACAAGGAATCCGTTTCAACATCTTCAACATGTATCAAACATATACAGGTGAAGACTCACGTCTTAACATCGGTCCAAAAGGATTCACAGGTGAGAAGTACGGCGGTGCGACGTATTGGGATACTGAAGCCTACTGCCTGCACTTCTATTTGGCGACAGCCAAACCAGAAGTCTCATGGAACTTGCTCAAGTACCGTCACAACCAATTGCCACAGGCGAAAGAGAATGCTGTGAAGAATGTCGGTATGGAAGGTGCGCTTTATCCGATGGTCACAATGAACGGGGAAGAGTGTCACAACGAGTGGGAAATCACGCATGAAGAGATTCACCGTAACGGTGCGATTGCCCATGCGATCTTCAACTACACGAACTTCACAGGCGACAAGTCGTACCTTGGACAATACGGATTGGAAGTATTGGTCGAGATCTCGCGTTACTGGGCTAGCCGCGTCAACTTTGTCCCGCACAAAGACGTGTATATGATCCTAGGCGTCACAGGTCCGAACGAATATGACAACAACGTCAACAACAACTGGTATACGAACTTGATCGCCGCATGGACGCTCGAATATACGCAAGAAGTGTACAACTACTTGAAAGAGGCAGAACCTGCACGTCTCGAAGAGCTCGTATCGACACTCGGCATCACGGATGCTGAACTTGCGAAGTGGGCAGACATCCAAACGAAGATGTACTATCCAAAAGATGATCTCGTTCCAGATGTGTTCATGCAACAGGACGGATTCATGGATAAAGAGCAGATTTTGGTGAAAGACCTCGATCCGAAACATCTTCCACTCAACCAAAACTGGTCATGGGATCGCATCCTTCGCTCGAACTTTATCAAACAAGCTGACGTCCTCCAAGGACTCTATACGTTCGGTGACCGCTTCACGGTCGAACAGAAACGTGCAAACTTTGACTTCTACGAGCCACGCACGGTTCACGAATCGAGCTTGTCACCATGTGTCTACTCGATCATTGCGGCAGAAGTCGGTTATGAAGACAAAGCGGTCGAATTGTACCAACGTTCGGCGCGCCTTGACCTCGACAACTATAACAATGACACGGAAGACGGATTACACATCACGTCGATGGTCGGTTCGTGGATGTCCATCGTTCATGGATTCGCCGGAATGCGCATTCAAGAGGATAACCTCTCGTTCAGCCCGATGATTCCGAAAGATTGGAACGGTTACTCGTTCAACATGCTCTGGCGCGGCCATCACTTGACGGTCACATCATCACGTGAACAAGTGACAATCAAGCAAACAAGTGGTACAGATGTGACCATCCATGTATATGGAAATGCAGTGACAGTTCCTGCAAACGAGTCGATTACAATTGAAACAGTGAAAGCGTGACCAATCGTTTCATACGAACAAGCCGACCTCGGTCGGCTTGTTTTTGTGTGAAAAACTTATCGGATTTCCTGCATATTTGCTGTATGCAGCATGAATAATCTATGTTATCTTGATTCTTAGCTATTTTGAGAAAGGGGAGTTGAAGCTTGACGGAAGCCGTTAAAGAACATACACGAATCGGGGTTGTCTCGATCATCGGAGGATTGTTCGTTGCCTTATCCATGACATTATTTTTAATTCCAGCTGGCGTCTATTCGACAGGATTTACGGGTCTTGCCCAAATCTTGACGAAATTGTTAGAGGGTACACCGCTTGAACTAGGGGAAGGACTCTGGTTCTTTATTCTGAACGCACCACTGCTCGTCGTCAGTTATTTTATGCTCGGGCGGAACATGATGATCCATACGCTGGTCAGTGTCGCCTCGGTCACGTTGTTCATTCGTTTGCTTCCGCAATCGCAGCTTCTCTCGGACGATCCGCTTTTGAACGCTGTATTTGGCGGTGTGCTCTTGGCAATCGGCTCGGGGATCACGATTCGGTATGGAGCCTCGACGGGTGGCTTTGATATTGTCGCATTGATTTTGGCGAAATTCACGAACAACTCGGTTGGGGTCTATCTCTTCTTGATGAACATGATGATCGCCCTCGCAGCAGGTGCCTTGTTCGGATGGCCGACAGCGCTTTATACGATCGTCTTCTTGTATGTGACGTCAAAAGTCATCGATGAGATTTACACGAATACACAGCGTCAAACGCTCTTCATCGTGACGAATCACCCGGAAGAGGTGACAAAGGAACTACATCAACACGTGTTCCGCGGGATCACGCTCATGCCGGCAATCGGGACGTACTCGAAAGTCGAGAAGGCGACGCTCATGATGGTTGCGCAACGACACGAAGTGCGTGAGATTACGCGAATCTGTAAAGATGCAGACCCATCGGTTTGGATCAATATCTTGCCGACAGAGGACGTCGAAGGGACGTTCCGTCGCTAAACATGCATGAATGAATCACAAAAAAGAGGGGTCCGGCCACCGAACATCGGTGACCGGACCCCTCTTTTTATCAAAAATCTTTAAAACCGGCTAGTTATGTCCCAGCCTCTTTCGTTATGCCTTAATGCCAAGTCGCTCTTCTAAGAAGAGGGCAATCCCGTCATCCATATTTGAAGCCGTCACTTCGTTGGCTACATTCTTCAATTGGTCGATGGCGTTCCCCATCGCGACACCGGTACCGACATAGTCGAGCATCTCGAGGTCGTTCTCTTCGTCACCGAAGGCGATAATGTGCTTCCGGTCAATGTTCAAGTGCTTCGAGACCTCTTGAAGCCCAAGTGCCTTCGATGTGTTTTTGCTCATGACTTCAATCATATGTTCGGGCATACGCCACTGACGGTTCAATACCGCCTCCGCATGAATGTCGTCGAGTTGGGTGCGGACGTGCTCGACGTGATCTTTTGTCGCATGAATCAATAGGGACGTCGGTTCGTCCTGCAAGTGTTTCAACAAGTTACCTGATGTGACGCTGAGCGCACGTTCTGCATACGGACTATAGAACTCTTGCGGGTCCTTTTGGAAGTACACGTGGTCCGTCACTTCGACGACGATGTTGTGTGCTTTCGTATCCGCCACTTCTTCAATGATGTCATGGGCGGTCTTGAGCGGGATTGGGCGGTGTGTCACCGCGTAATTCGCATCTTTTGGGTGATGTACGAGCGCCCCGTTGAAGTTGACGAGTGGTGTCGTCAATCCCATTTGCTCATAGTACATGATCGAATGGCGCTTTGGACGCCCTGTGGCGATCATGACTTCATGACCAGCTTCACGCGCCGCTTGAAGAGCGCGGAGGTTTCGTTCGCTGATTGTTTTATCATCTCTTAATAACGTTCCATCTAAATCGACTGCGATTAAATAACGTGACATCAGTCATCCTCTTTTCTTCACAATGATGTTTCTACGACCGTATCATATTTTTCGATTCGACGGAAAGAATATACAATCGAAGTCGCATATTCTATTCGAACAATGCTATACTAATGTCGTATGAATTTTTACGAATCATCTGTGAGATGGAGGGGACGTTCAATGCGTTATTTAGTGACATTGATCTGGGCGATTGTGCTCTCGAATACAGCGGTATTTATCATTTCTGCCGTTGATGGTGTAGAGTTCAACGCGATGCTCGCGACAGGATTTGGCGTGGCCATCACAATCTTCGTTGCACTTCTCGATGTCTTGAATCAAGACATGGGAATCAGCGACGTTGCACAAGAGAAGTAAGCCGTCTACAATCAAACTGACTCGTGCATGAGTCAGTCTTTTTTCTTTATCCAACATAGAGGAGGATCACACATATGAAAAACCCTGAAAAACGCGCGAATTTTATCACGTTCGCCATTATCGGTGCGATTATCGTCATCGGAATCGGTTTGTTGTACTTTTTAAATGGAAACAATACTGACGATGGTGTCAACGCCGTCACAGCAGATGAATTGCAACAACAATTAGATCAAGATGGTGAAGTCGTCGCTTACTTCTGGCAAACGGGCTGCGAATACTGTGAGCAAGTGAAGCCTTATGTCGAACCCCTCATCGAAGAATATGATGCGGTCTCCATCAACTTGGCTGACCATAACGTATGGACGACGTATGGGATTGAAGGTACGCCGACTATCATCCGATTTGAAGATGGAAAAGAGGTCGGTCGCATTGAAGGAGCGGTCTCTGAACAACAATATGAGACGTTCTTTAAAAATGAGGAGGCCAAAGAGGAATGAAGCGTCGTTTCTACCAAACGTTATTTGAGCTGAACGCCTCGCCTTGGATCGCCACACGCCTCAAGCGTTTCGCAGAATCAGATGTGAGTCGTCACTTGATTCCATCGTTTGCAAAAGTATATGACATTGCGGTAGAAGAGGCAGAGCAACCGCTTGCTGCCTATCCATCACTGCATGCGTTCTTTACTCGTCACTTGAAGCCGGGAGCGCGTACGATTGATGAGTCATCCGATACCCTCGTGTCACCGTGTGATGGCAAGTTATCGGTCATCGAATCGATTTCAGAAGACAGTCGTTTCGAGGTGAAAGGTCAGTCGTATACGCTTGCGGAGTTACTCGGTTCTCAACAAGAAGCAAGACGTTATGCAGGGGGGACGGTCGTCGTCCTCTACCTCAGTCCGCGCGATTATCACCGCGTCCACACACCGCTCTCTGGTCGTGTGCTCAGTCACTATGAGCTCGGGGACCGTTCGGCGCCGGTGAATGAAATCGGATTGACGGAGACGGTTCGACCGCTCTCACGCAACTACCGTCGCGTGACGCGCTTTGACAGCCCAGCCGGAACGTACGAACATATCATGGTCGGTGCCTTGAACGTCAACACGATTGAGTGGACGCTCGAAGGAGACCAGGCGGGCAAAGGAGAAGAGGTGGGATACTTCTCGTTCGGTTCGACCGTCGTCCTTTGTTTTGAGAAGGATACGATTCAAATGGACCGTGAAAAGATCGGTCCGGTTCGACTCGGTGAAGTCATCGGGACAATCAAATCCAACTAATTTTGTGTCAATTTTCTTCCGACCGAACGATAGACTAGTCGTTTGGTCGGTTTTCGTTTACCATAGAAGGGATATCAATACTTGTATAAGTAGTTGAATCGTTTAGCTAATTGGAGGAATTTTACGTGTTTAATCGACTTTATCCGAAACAGTTCGTCGCGTCTGTGTTTGACATCGACCTACAAGAATTGAAAGACCGTGGGGTGCGCGTCATTTTGACGGACCTTGATAATACACTCGTGGCGTGGGACGTCCCACATGCGCCAGAGCTTTTATTGATGTGGCTTGAAAAAGTGAAATCATACGGTTTCGATGTGATTGTCGTATCAAATAATAACGAGAATCGTGTACGAACATTTACGGAGCCGCTCGGCCTTCATTATGTCGCTCGTGCTAGAAAACCATTACCATCTGGATTTAAAGCGGCACTCTCGAAATATGGGTACTCGCCGAAGGAAGCCATCTTCTTAGGGGACCAGCTGTTCACAGACGTTCTCGGGGCGAACATGGCGGGCATTCATGTCATTCATGTGCAACCGGTCGTCAAAACGGACGGACTCGTCACGAAATTTAACCGGATGCTCGAAAAAGTGGTCTTCGCACATATGAAGCGTCGTGGGAAGTATGTATTGATCACGAAAAAAGTGGAAGAACTTGCCGTTGACGCACAACGGGCAAAAGTCGCGGTCGCTGAAAAAATCGGTGAGGCCATGCATCCACGTTCCGAAGATTCACATAAAAAAGATGAATAAGACCTCGAACGCACAGGAAGAAGGAGGCTGCCCATGTACGGCGAGCAAGGCGTCGGAATTAACGCTTCAGGAGTAGCAGCGAGGTGCTACGGTGAATGAAGAAGGGGAAACCTGAACGGCAGTAAGTATAACTATGGAAGAAACAAAACGATATTGCGCTGGGTGCGGCGTAGCCATCCAAACGGAAGACCCGAACGGGGTCGGCTATGCACCGAAATCGGCACTTGACCGTGAGATTGTCATTTGCCAACGTTGCTTCAAATTGAAGCACTATAACCAAGTTCAAGATGTGGAGTTATCAGATGATGACTTCTTGCGCATCTTGAACGGTATCAGTTCAAAAGAAGCACTCGTTATCAAAATCGTCGACATTTTCGACTTCAATGGCAGTTGGCTTCCGGGTCTTCAACGCTCAGTCGGGTCGAACCCGGTACTGTTAGTCGGAAACAAGGTCGACTTGTTACCGAAGTCGGTCAACCCGAACCGGATGGCGAACTGGATGAAGGCAGAGGCAAAAGAACTCGGCTTGAACCCAATCGACGTTCATTTGATCAGTGCGAAAAAAGGACATGGCATCGATGAACTCGCTGAAAAGATTGAGTACTACCGCAAAGGCAAAGACGTCTTTGTCGTCGGTTGTACGAATGTCGGGAAGTCGACACTCATCAACCAGGTGATCAAACGTTTCGGTGAAGAGGATGAAGCCATCATCACCGTCAGTCATTTCCCGGGAACGACGCTTGACTTGATCGACATTCCGCTCGACGATGATGCGAACTTGTACGACACACCAGGAATCATCAACCGTCATCAAATGGCACACTATGTCGATGCGAAAGATTTGAAGACGATCACACCGAAGAAAGAAATCAAGCCGCACGTGTTCCAGTTGAATCCGCAACAGACGCTCTATTTCGGCGGATTGGCACGTTTAGATTATCTTGAAGGAAATAAGCGATCGTTCGTCATTTATATGTCGAATGAATTGAAAGCACACCGTACGAAACTCGAACGTGCCGATGAGCTCTATGACCAACATATTGGGAAGATGCTCAACCCGCCGAATGAGAAGACACTCGAAATCTTACCGCCACTCGTCCGTCATGAGTTCAGCTTACGAGACGGCGTGAAAACGGATATCGTGTTCAGTGGTCTCGGTTGGGTCGCGATTCACGGAAAAGGTGGTCGTATCGCAGCATGGGCTCCAAAAGGCGTCGCAGTCACACTTCGCGAGGCGCTCGTATGAATCTGGCCGTCATCGGTCACCCGATTGCTCATTCGCTCTCTCCCCAACTGCACGAGCAGTGGTTGAGGGCGTCTGGGCTTTTCGGGCGTTATGAGGCCATCGATGCCACACCAGATCAACTCCCAGCCTTATTTGCGGCAATGCGAGAAGGGGACTGGGATGGATTCAATGTCACGATTCCCTATAAAGAGGTGGTCGTTCGGTATCTCGATGACCTTGACGAAGCGGCGAAACATGCTGGAGCCGTCAATACGGTGTATAAACGAGACGGGCGACTTATCGGGACGAATACGGACGGGGCAGGTCTTGTCCAAGCGCTGATGCCATACACAGACTTTACAGGGCGTGTCCTGATTGTCGGTGCCGGAGGAGCGGCTCGTGGGATTGTCCAAGCTCTCCCGACGCGTGACGTGACGATTGTCAATCGAACAATGGAACGGGCAAAAGCGCTCGCCGACACGTTCGGAGTCGTCTACACGACGTTCGATGAGATGGACGTCTCTCGATATGATGTCATCATTCAGACCACTTCTGTCGGGATGGACGAGAGATCGACACCACTTTCATTAGAAGGATTACGACAAAACACGGTCATTTGTGATATCATATATCGTCCACTTGTCACCCCGATGCTTCAAGAAGCGAAACGTCGCGGAGCCAAAGTTGTGACAGGTGTAGCCATGTTCGTCGGGCAGGGCGCGCTCTCGTTCGAGAAATGGACGGGCGTGAAACCGGACGAAACCGTTGGGAAAAAGTTAATCGAAGGATTATTGGAGGAATAATATACTATGTTATCAGGTAAACAAAAACGCTTTTTACGCGCAGAAGCGCACCATCTTTCACCGATCTATCAAGTTGGGAAAAATGGAGTCAGCGAAGCGATGTGTAAAGATATCGCGGACGCACTCGAAAAACGTGAATTGATTAAGGTCCAAGTACTTCAAAACTGCATGGACACGCCGAAAGATGTCGCTGGCGAGTTAGCTGAAGGCACACAGGCTGAAGTCGTTCAAGTGATTGGAAAAGTCATCGTCTTGTACAAAGAGGCGACCGAGAAAGAAAATCGCCAAATCAAACTCCCATGAGCCGGATCGGCTTGATGGGCGGAACGTTCGACCCGCCGCATCTCGGACATCTGTTAATCGCGGAACAAGCGCGTGAACAGCTTGAACTTGATGAGGTGTGGTTCCTGCCGGCTGCGATTCCACCTCATAAGGTCGGGTTCAGCTCGGCAGACCACCGAATCGAGATGACGCGACGCGCCATACAAAATCAGTCCGACTTCAAGTTGAACTTGATTGAGTTTGAACGGAGTGAGCCGTCTTATACGGTCGAGACGATGAAACGGCTGATCGAACAGTATCCGAATGATGAATTCTACTTTTTGATTGGTGCCGATTCACTCGTTTCGCTCGAATCCTGGTATGACTATGAGACGCTCATCCGTCTTGTCACGTTCGGTGCGGTCGCACGGCCGGGGACACGTTATTTGATTCCGGAGAAGGCAGACGTCCGCGCGATTGACATGCCGCAACTCGAAATCTCATCGACGGACATCCGGGAACGGGCGAAACGAGGCAAATCCATCAAATATCTTGTCCCGACGCCAGTCGAGGAGTATGTGAAGGAGCATAAGTTGTATGACGTTTGAAGAAGCGCACGAGTTGATTAAACAGACGCTGCCAGAAAAACGCTATATCCATACGCTCGGTGTCGTCGAGACGGCGGAACGCATGGCGGTTCAATTCGGTGAAGAGGTCGAACATGCTCGTATTGCTGCGATGCTTCATGATTATGCGAAGTACTTTGACGTCGAAGAAATGCGTCGAGTCGTCGTGGAAGAAGGGTTAGACCCGAATCTACTTGAGTACGGGGACGAACTACTTCATGCGCCGGTCGGTGCGATTCTACTTTCCCGTCAATACGACCTGGATGACGCGGTGCTCTCGGCGATTCGAAATCATACGACGGGAGAGCCCGGGATGTCTCGGCTCGACCAAATTCTGTTCGTGGCTGATGCCATCGAACCGAATCGGGATTATCCCGGCGTCGACCGGTTGCGGGCAGAAGTGGAGCGTTCGCTCGAAGCGGCGGTTGTCGCGACACTGAAACAAACGATTGAATTTTTATTGAAGAAGTCGGTGCGTATTTTTCCACTGACGATTGAAACGTATAACGATTTTGTGAATATACCTTAGGAGGGTCAATATGACTGCAAGAGAAGAATTAGAATTGATTGTTAAAGCGGCTGACGATAAACGTGCCGAGGAAATCGTTGTACTCGACATGGAAGGGATTTCGCCAATCGCGGATTACTTCGTTATCTGTCACGGGAACTCGGAGAAGCAAGTCGAAGCGATCGCACGTGAAATCAAAGACGTTGCTGGCGAAAACGGCTTACCACTCCACAAGTTCGAAGGAATGGACACGGCACGTTGGGTCCTCGCTGACCTCGAGAACGTCGTCGTCCACATCTTCCATCGTGATGACCGTGATTACTACAACCTAGAGAAATTGTGGGCTGACGCGCCACACGTCGAAGTGGAAGTCGGCTAATGGCTTACGAAGGATTCGCCTATGTATACGACGAGTTGATGAAAGACGCGCCGTATGATGAGTGGGTCGCTTTCGTGCGTCGTCACGTCCAAGATGGCGCGACACTCGCGGATGTCGGGTGCGGGACCGGGTCGGCGACGATTCGCCTCGCTGAACATTACGATGTCATGGGGATCGACTTATCCGAGTCAATGCTCGAAGTCGCACAAGAAAAGGCGCTCGAGGTCGAAATCGAGTTGCCGCTTTGGGAACAAGATATGCGTGAGTTGGAGTTACCGGAACCGGTCGATGCGGTGACGATTCTCTGCGACTCCCTTTGCTATTTGCGAGACGAGGCGGACGTGATTGATACGTTTGAATCTGTCTACAATCAACTCAAACCAGGCGGCTTGTTCATCTTTGATGTCCATGCTCCGAACAAGATGCAGACGCTCTTCAACCAAAAGACGTATGCGTCAAACGGAGAAGATTGCTCATATATTTGGTTTGCCGACCCGGGAGAAGCCCCGCTGTCGGTCGTTCATGACTTAACATTCTTCGTCGCGCTTGAAGATGGGACGTATGAACGGATCGAGGAGACGCATGAACAACGGACATATGAACCAGGGCAGTATATGCAATGGTTGATTGGTGCCGGATTCCACGTCAAATCGGTCACATCAGATTTCACCGAACGTGCACCAGGAGCGGATGCGGAGCGCATCTTCTTCGTAGCCCAAAAATAAGGAAGACCTCATCGTAGATTAGCGATGGGGTCTTCATCTATATCAGGAGTTTAATGCCCGATTTATAAATTCAGCTTTAGCTTCAGTATATTTTTCTCTGTCCTCACGAAATTCAGTTGCTAATTGCTTTTTTAGAAGCCCGTACTCCTTCGCGAGTAAAGGAGATTCCCGTAACTTGTCTCGAAATTCAATCTGTTCTTCACACCGTTTTTCTGTGCCTTTCATGAGATGCAAATGAGCAACTCGTTTATCATTTTTCACTTTCACAAAAAATCTGCGCCAGGGCTTTCCATCCAATTCTGGTGGTACATAGTGCCAACCGTATGCGGTTAAAGTATCAACAATCGCATTCATCATGTCAAACGATTCGATACGAATCATCACATCTATAATTGGTTTTGCAGGTAGACCGGGAACCGCTGTACTACCTATATGTTCTGCTCCTTTAATATCAAACTTTGAAAGTAAGTCGGACAACTCTCTTGTTTCACGTAGACCTTGAGCTTTCCATTGCACATTGGCATCTTCTATTTCGATTGCTTCATATGCCCAAATAGGAATATTTAATTGTTCAGGATTCTCTTCTTTCATTAGTTTAGTTCATCTCCTTGAAAGTATTCTCTGTGGGGAAGCTAATCTTGAAAAGAATAAAAGACCTCATCATAAGAGAATGTGAATAAGATCTTTTGGATGATCATGCTTCGTGGCTGAACTGCCACTGGACGCCGAACTGGTCTTCGAGCATGCCGTACGCCTTGCTCCAAAACGTCTCTTGAAGCGGCATCAAGACACGTCCGTTCACAGAGAGCGCCTCGAACTCACGATGGATGGCCTCGAGGTCGTCTGTGACGACAGCGAGCGTGACATTGTCACCGAATGTGACCGGTCCGTCAGGCATCGCATCAGAAAACATGAGCGATGAGCCGTGAATCGATAGTCGGGTATGCAGCACGAGATTAGCCATTTCACTCGGCACCGGTTGACCGTCTGGACCAGGTTGGTCACCGAACGTCATGATGTCTGGAGCGGCGTGATTGAACACATCGGCATAGAAGTTCACGGCGTCTCGACAATTCCCATTAAAGTTGAGATACGGATTGATCGGCATAGCAAGTTCCACCTCGAATTCATAATATTAATTATAGAACGTATGTTCGTGAATGGCAAGAGAGTCCAACTAAATTCAATTGTGTGGTTGAACATGATTGAGAGTTGGGAATAGAGCATATAGAGAACAAACTAGAAAGAAGGCGAAGTATTATGAAGCTCACGAAAGGACGTATCCTCGAATTTGGATTCGTCTTGTTCATGGCAATCATACTCGTCACATCTATCATTGAAGAATTATGGTTCGATGCGAGTGTGGCGGGGGCCGGAATCATTTCCGGGCTCATCCCGTTCTTCATTGAAAAGACGTTTAAAACAGAACTTGACGGCAAGATGAAGGTGGCGTATATCCTGTTCTTGTTTGCCTCCCAGTATTTAGGCTCGATTGTCGGACTATACGGGAATGGTTGGTGGGACACGTTCCTTCATCTCTTAAGCGGAATTTTTCTCGCATTCCTTGGATTCGACTTCTTCAGTAGGCTCGATGATGACATTCGGACCGAGATCCCGAAACGATTTTTGTTCGTATACATTGTCGTCTTTTCCATGGCTGGGGCGGCACTTTGGGAAATGTATGAATTCACATCTGACGTCGTCCTGAACACGACGATGCAAGGGAACGGGAATGACGATACGATGGTCGACATCATCGCGGGGTCCCTAGGCGGTATCTTGGCAGCATTTTTCGTCGTGACGCTCCATCAACGTGAAAAATCCAAACAAAAGAGACATATGAAAAAAAGTTCGTGATTCACGAGCTTTTTATTTGTAATCATTCTAATCTTTAATTAATATCAAGATTGTAATGATTATAAATAATGGGAGGCAATCATATGGATCAACACCGTCAACTAACTACTAACCAAGGCGTACCAATCGGGGATAACGCCAACTCCATCACTGCGGGTCGTCGGGGCCCGACGCTTCTCGAAGACTACCAACTAATTGAGAAATTAGCGCATTTCGATCGTGAACGAGTACCAGAACGTGTCGTTCACGCGAGAGGCGCAGGGGCGCATGGTGTCTTCACTGTAAAAAATAGTATGAAACGCTATACGAAAGCCGCATTCTTGCAAGAAGAAGGGCAAGAGACGCCTGTGTTTGCGCGCTTCTCGACCGTCATCCACGGATTAGGTTCACCTGAGACGCTTCGTGACCCACGCGGTTTCGCCGTCAAGTTTTACACAGAAGAAGGGAACTATGATTTCGTCGGAAACAACTTACCGGTCTTCTTCATCCGTGACGCGATTAAATTCCCGGACGTGATTCACTCGCTCAAGCCGGACCCACAAACGAACCTTCAAGACCCGGACCGCTTCTTCGACTTCATGTCGCTCACACCTGAATCAACGAACATGCTCGTGCATCTCTTTAGTGACGAAGGCATTCCGGCATCGTATCGCCACATGCGCGGGTCATCCGTCCATTCCTTCAAGTGGGTGAATGAATTCGGCAACACGGTGTACATAAAGATGCGCTGGGTACCGAAGCAAGGAATTCAAAACTTGTCGATGGAAGAAGCGGCGAAAATCCAAGCAGAAGACTTCAACCATGCGACACGTGATCTGTTCAACGCCATTGAAAATGGAGACTATCCGGAATGGGATCTATATGTACAGATTCTCGACCCAGCGGATATGGACAACTTTGACTTCGACCCGCTCGATGCGACGAAAGATTGGTTCGAAGATGTCATCCCGTATCAATTGGTCGGAACGATGACCCTCAACAAAAATGTCGACAACTTCTTCGCCGAGACTGAGTCTGTCGGTTTCAACCCAGGCGTCCTCGTACCAGGGATCCAGCCGTCAGAAGACAAGATGCTCCAAGGACGACTCTTCTCGTATTCGGATACGCAGCGTTACCGCATCGGACCGAACTATCTCCAACTCCCAATCAACTGCCCATTCGCTCAAGTCGCGAACAACCAGCGTGACGGGGCGATGCCGTTCAAGCAACAGACGAGTCCGGTCAACTACGAGCCGAACCGTTACGAAGACGCGCCGAAGCCAAATGCGGACTATATCGAGACGCCGCAACCGATCACAGGCGTGACGGGTCGTCAGAAGATTGAGAAGACGAACGACTTCGGACAAGCCGGAGAGGTGTATCGTCGCTATTCTCAGGAAGAGAAGGATGCGCTCGTTCGTAACCTCGTGGCGCATATCAAAAAAGTTCGTCACGAGAAGACCGTTCTCCTCTTGATCTGCAACTTCTATCGTGCGGACCGTGAACTCGGAGAGCGTCTCTCGAAAGAGTTGAACATCGATCTCGCACCATTTTTGAATCAAATGTCGAACTAAACACGTAACCGCGGTCTTACACCGCGGTTTTTTGTATGATGAAAGGAAATATCAAAGTGAACACAAAAAAGCCCATGGCGACAATCATCTGTAGAATGCAGTTACCATAAACACATTCAGCCAAATGACTAGCCATGAGCTACACTTATTTGTATTTAGCGTCTTGTGAACTACTCACCACTTATTTGCTTCGCAAATTGAAGTGGGAGCTTCTTGGGAAGACCGTGCTCTTACCAGCCACGGTTATGGACCAAGCTCGTCGGGCAGTCCCTGCCCTGAATGGTTGTCAGTCGGCCAACATCAACAGGTTGATGCTCGCGTTGATGTCACGGTCATGATGCGCGCCACAGGCACACGTCCATTCACGGACATCCATCGCTTTCTTCTCGCCCTTTACTCCGCAAGTGGAACAGATTTGCGTCGATGCGAACCATTGGTCGGCCTTGATGAGCGTCCGTCCGTAGAACTTGCATTTGTATTCGAGTTGCCGGACGAACTCGTGCCAACTGACATCCCCGATGGACTTCGCGACCTTGTGGTTCTTCATCATGTCCTTCGATGTCAATGTCTCCACGACGATGACTTGGTTCTCGTCAACGATTCGTTTCGACAGTTTGTGAAGGAAATCTTTGCGTTGGTTGGCAATCTTTTCGTGTTTTTTAGCTAAAAGTAATTTGGCTTTTTCACGATTCTTGCTCCCAATCTTCTTTCGCGACAGCGCCCGCTGTGCCTTCTTGACCTTCGCTTCGGATTGTCGGAGAAAGCGAGGGTTGTCGATCTTCTCCGAGACCATCGCATCGTTCGTCATGACGGCGAAGTGTTTTAGACCGAGATCGATCCCGACCTTGTTCTCGGCTGGGATCCATGGTTCATCGTCCTGTTCGACGAGCAGGGAGACAAAGAACTTGCCTGTCTTGGTCATCGACACAGTCGCCGACCGGATGACGCCCTCGAACGGACGATGTTGGGTGAACCGCACGAACCCGGCCTTCGGCAGCCGAACCTTGCCCGCCTCGATGCGGATCGTGCCATGTTGGTTGTTCGTCATGTAGGAAGCGCGCGACCGCCATCTCGATTTGAAGGCCGGGAAGCCGCCCGTCCCGGCGAAGAACTTCGCGAACGCGGTGTCGAGGTTCAGCTTCGCGTTCGCGAGCGCGAGGCTGTCCGCCTCGGCGAGGAACGGGAACAGGGGCTTGTAGGATGCGGGTGTCGCCGGTTTCCGTCTCGTCCCGTCCCCCGCCTTCGCCTCCTCGCGGATGGCGATGCGGTCCTCGAGCAGCTTGTTGTAGATGAACCGGGCGCAGCCAATCGTCTTGATGAGGAACTCGGCCTGTGCCGGCGTCGGGTGGAGCCTGTATTTGTAGCCTTTCAGCATGTCCGTCCCTCCTCCCTCCAGCAGATCGTGATGTATCTTCCTCATCCGATACCCGCGAAGGGGGATGGAAAATCTGACGGAATCACGAACTTTTGTTCGTCCTATCTGTCACAAGGGGAAAAGATGTTTGGACCGGACGATTCATCTCCCACCTACGCTGGGCTACGCCCCGAGACGCTTAGAGGAGGGAGAATTATCGCCTACTTTTGTTAAAATAAATAATAGAGTCAATGAGAATCAAGACACCAGATAGAAGTCCCATTAGAACAATATAAACAAGTGTACGTTCTAGTAAAGGATTTGGCGCTTCTGTTATCCCGTTGCTATACGATATAACCTCTATCAAAAAAAGCGAGAACAAAGTAAAGAAAACACCTATAAATCCAATTTTATGCATATCATCTCTCCTAATAGTTATTCCCCGACCATCCCGTCACCGTCTCGGTCGTCCATATACTGGTACAACCAATGGTCACGCGTAATCGGCATCTCGAATCCGGCATTTTTGGCTTCTTTGATCGTCACTTGTCCATTTCCGTCAAGGTCGATATCGGATAATTCACGTTCCTCGACCGGCTCCGTCGTCACTGCAGGAGGGGAATCATCCGTCAATCCGAGCGATTCGTTCACTTCCTCCGGATCCACGTTATCATACGTATCGGTGACCGTATTGCCCCGTACGGTATACGTGTATTGGTAGCGGGAAGGAATCTGAGTCGTCGTGTTCGGATAGGTGATGATGGCTTCGAAGTCTTTCGCCCCGCCAGCCTTCCGGATGACATCTTCCATGAATGCCTGGTCGCCGTAACGGTTGAGTGCGCTGTTTTGTGGCGTGATGTTATAGGCGTTCGAGACACCGCCAAGTGAATCGGCGATGATATGGCCTTCGTCGAGGTTCGGGTCTTCGACACCCGGAACTTTTGCCTCGTCTGCATAATAGCGTCCTGAAGAATTAACGTCTTCGGTTTCATCGTCTTGAAGCGTGATTTCGTCGGCAATCACACGAACCAGTTGACCATGTTCGTTCGTGAACGCCCAATACTCACGATCGCCGAAGCCGATATCGACGACGACATTCGCTTCACGTGTGCCGGACTGATCGCCGCCATCGACCTCGATCTTCGTATAGCCTTCAAAAAGATCGCCTTCAGATTCAGGGATCTCGGTGGTTTGTTCCTCTTGTACAGGTTCCTCTTCAACTGTTTGCTCAGTTGACGTCGATGTCGGGACGCTCACATCGGCATCCGTACAACCGGAGAGGAGCAGCACCCCAAGCAGAAATGGAATGTAAAATGGTATTCTTTTCATCTATCTCGCTCCTTATTCGAAGTTACACTGTCGTATTTACTATGTAGCTTATAATGATAGCATAAGAAGACGAGATGTGAGCGTCCTCCCTCAAAATGTGCTCGATGGATTCCTCTCATTTGTGGATTCAGAGAGCTTATGCCAAGATTGAAAAAAAGGGGGAAGAACGTATGAACGAAGTGATTGAGACTTTATTGAACCACCGTTCCGTCCGCGATTTTACGGACGAGAAATTGACAGACAAACAAATCCAGACCATCGTCGAGAGCGCACAACGGGCATCGACGTCTAGCTTTATCCAAGCCTACTCCATCATCGGGGTGACCGATGAAGCGAAGAAGAAACGACTTGCCGAGATTGCGGGCAACCAGTCCTATGTCGTCGAGAACGGTCACTTCTTCGTTTTTTGTGCGGATTTGCACCGCCATGAAGTGATTGGTGAACTGCAAGAAACAGAAGTGTCCTCAACACTTGAGACTGATGAAAAGTTGCTTGTCGCGGTGATCGACGCTGCACTTGCCTCTCAAAATGCAGCAGTGGCGGCAGAGTCGATGGGGCTCGGAATTTGTTATATCGGTGGCATTCGGAACGACCTCTTTGCGGTGAAAGAAGTGCTCGTATTGCCGGAACGGGTCATTCCGCTCTTCGGGATGGCCGTCGGTGTACCGGCCTCAGTCGAGGATCAAAAACCACGCTTACCGTTCCAACATGTCTACCATGAAAATATGTATGAAGCGAATCCAGAACGGATGAAGCAGTCCCTTTCCGATTACGATGCGTTGATCCACGATTACTATATGGTCCGTGGCTCGAACCCGCGTAAAGATACGTGGACTGGTCAAATGGGGCGCATGTTGTCGAAATCGACACGGCTTGACGTCAAAGACTTTTTGAAAGCACAAGGCTATTTGAAGCAATAAGATAAACCGCCGACAACTCTTTGTCGGCGGTTTTGTCATGTTCAATTCAATTGGGCGTCGAGCCAATTCTTGTCGATGGCACCAAATTGCTTCGCGATGATCACACCCGATTCATCGAGCACATACGTCGTCGGCATCGCCTGAATCCGATACGCATCTCCAACTTGGCCGTCACGGTCATAGACGACGGTAAATGCGTCTTCATACGGTTCGACGAACGAGACGGCATCGGCGGGGTCGCGTTCACTCGTCGTCGTGTTGACGGCGACGATGGTCACGTCATCTCGCTCTTTCGCGAACGCCGCCATATCCGGCATCTCCGCCCGACAAGGCGGGCACCAGGACGCCCAAAAGTTGACGACGACGCGCTGACCACTTAGTGAAGTTAAGTCGAATGTACTCCCATCAGTTCGCTGTAATTCGAACGAAGGGGGAATTTGCCCGATGTTCAAACCGGTTGACGCCGTCTCTGTCGTGACAGATTGTGTCGCTTTCTCTGGCAGGACAGCATTCACGACCGCGAGAACGACCAGGACTCCGACACTAATTTGAATCACTTTCTTTGAAGGGCGGGCGAGATAGACCGTCAATCCGAAGAGAACGAGGGCGATGACAATTATCCACCATTGAATCTGTCCGACCGCATATGACTTAAATAGCCAGATGCCGGATGCACCGCATACTGTCCAAAGAATGTTTCCACGAGTCGGTTCATGCATCCAGCGCCACGTCGTTCCGAGTAGCAGAAAAATGAGCATGGCGCTCCATAGATGAATCGGCTGGTCGGAAAGGTTCAAAATCGTCCCGTATACTGGAACCGCGAGTGTCATTCCGAACCAAATGAGGAGTCCGCTCAGCACCCAATACCCTAAAAGGTTCCGGTCGAGTCGATAGACGAACCAAAGGACGACAGCAGCTGCAATCCATTGAGACCATACGCCTCCTGTGGCGTAAAGAGCGAGCGATAGGTCACGTGTCGTCAACAGACCGATGACGATGGCACTTCCTTTCCAGGCAAGAAAACCATAGAACCATGTCCCGATGACGGCTTCACGCTGTTTATTCGACAACCCGAGAAAGCGGAAGATGCCGTAAAGGACGGCAAGGCTTAGTAAAAAGATGAGTAAATCGAAACGAATGTTGAGTGGACCGATGGCGACCACGTCTTTCCCTCCTAAACAAAAGGCGCCCCTCTCGAAGCGGGCGCCATATTCATAGTCAGTATAGCATTACTTGATTTGTTGAGCGTTCAAGACAGTTTTCATCGCGCCATAGCCACCGAGGATATTGTGGATATCTTTGTAGCCGAGCGATTGAAGGACACTTGCCGCCATGCGTGAGCGGACGCCTGACGCACAATGCACCGCAATCGTTTGGTCTGTCGGAAGACCTTCGTGGTCACTTGCGAGCTTACCGAGCAAGATGCGCTCTGCCTTTTCGTAATGGCTCGCGTTCCATTCTGTCGCGTTTCGAACGTCGAGGACGAAGACGTCACCTTTTTCAGCAGCTTCGATTGCTTCTTCTGCCGTCACGTCCGTATACGTTTCCGTCAAAAGTGATGCGTCGAGCTCTTCGACTGGGACGATGAAGCGAAGGCGATCGAGACCGATTGATTGAAGGTCGGTCTGCACTTGATCGACGTCATCCGCACTTGCGATAAGTGTGATGTCTTTGTCGAAGTTGACGAGCCAGCCAGCCCACGAGACGAACTTGTTGTTGTACGGGATGTTGATTGTCCCTGGTACGTGTCCGTTCGCAAAGTCTTCTCCTTTACGCGTGTCGACGACTTGCGTCTCTTCGACGAGTGTATCGAGACGGTCCGACCCGATGACTTCAGGACGAGCGACTTCCGTCGTCACTTGGATACCTTCTTTGTTCACTTTTTTCATCATGGCAAAGTAGTTCGGTGGTTCGGGTTGATTCGTCGTCAACTCTTTGATGAAGGCATCTTTATCCGTCATTTGAAGCGCCCAGTTCGTCGCTTTCTCGTAACCGACCGTCGATGTTGGAATCGCGCCGAGCGCTTTCCCGCAAGCACTACCTGCACCGTGTCCTGGCCAGACTTGAACGAAGTCAGGAAGCGCCATGAACTTTTTGAGTGAATCAAACATTTGTTCCGCGCCGATTGCCGTCGTTCCTTTCACACCGGCCGCTTCTTCGAGAAGGTCAGGGCGACCGATATCCCCGACGAAGACGAAGTCTCCTGTGAAGATCCCCATCGGTTGTGTCTGGTTCCGGTCATAAAGGAGGAACGAGATATGTTCCGGTGTGTGACCCGGTGTGTGCATGACTTCAAGTGTCACGTTTCCGATTTTGAACGTGTCGCCTTCTTTGACGAGCTGTGCGTCAATTTCTTTCGCGAATGCATACTTCCAAGAAGCATCACCTTCGTCTGATAGGTAGGCTTTCGAACCTGTGCGCTTCGCGAGTTCGAGTGATCCCGATACAAAGTCCGCATGGATATGCGTCTCTGCCGTTGCGACGATGTTCATACCTTCTTTTTTCGCTTCTTGAAGATAAGGTTCGATGTTACGGGCCGGGTCGATGACGATGGCTTCTCCCGTCATTTGGCAACCGACCATATATGAAGCTTGTGCTAATTTTTCATCATAAAAATAACGTAATAGCATATCAATTTCCCCCTATGGATGTAATCGTTTATTCGACTTCGCCTTGCCAGCTCATCATCCCACCGTCGACGTTCGTGACATCGAATCCGAGTGAATCGAGATAGGCAGATGCGTTCATGCTGCGTCCGCCGGCTGCGCAAATGACGTGAATCGGTTTAGAGCGATCGAGCTCATCGACTTTTGCCCCGAATTCAGAAAGTGGTACGTTCTTCGCTTGTTTGATGTGACCTCCAGCATATTCGTCTACCTCTCGCACATCGATGAGGTTGAGTGAGTCGTCTGCTTGAAGTAACGCTTCTAATTCAGTAGTCGTAATCGTCTTCATGAGTCTGTGATCTCCTTTTCATGGTTAAGGTTTTTGGCAACGAGAATGTTTCGTTGGCTTTAATATACCCCCTAAGGTATAATGAGCGCAAGTGAAAAGAATTGGAGGGTAAAACATGAAGAGAATTTCCTTATTTGTCGGAGTTTTGGCTTTAATGGCGATTTTTATCTTTGTAATCACATCAGAAAAGGATGAAATTACGAGAATTGACGTTAAAACTCTACAAAACAAATTGGAAAACGAAGAAATAACACTCCTTGACGTACGAGAATCGTCTGAATACGAGGGGGGGCATATCGAAGGGGCGGTGAACGCATCACTTTCTTCATTAGATGCAAATCAACTGCCTTATCCGAAAGACGAACCAATCTATGTGATCTGTCGGAGCGGTAACCGAAGTGCCCAGGCTGCTAGTCAATTACAGGATGCCGGCTATACGGAAATCTATGACGTATCAGGCGGGATGATGGCCTGGGAATCGATTGAATAAGTAGAGAAGACGAGAGCAAATGGAGGAGTCTATATGGAGTTCGGGTTTATCATTACAATCTTTCTAATTGGATTTATCGGGTCGTTCATTTCTGGGATGGTCGGGATTGGTGGATCGATCATCAAGTATCCGATGTTGCTATACATTCCACCGATTCTAGGGTTCGCGGCTTTCAGCGCGCATGAAGTATCCGGAATCAGTGCGATTCAAGTGTTCTTTGCGACAATCGGCGGGATTTATGCTTATCGTAAAGGTGGATACTTAAACAAGCAGTTGATTCTTTACATGGGGGTGTCGGTATTAATTGGTAGCTTCATCGGTGGATACGGATCGACGATTCTTTCGGAAGTGATGATCAATGTCGTCTATGCCGTACTCGCAACGATTGCCACAATCATGATGTTCTTGCCGAAGCCACAAGTGGACGATATGCCACTCGACCAAGTCCGGTTCAACAAAGTGATCGCAGCAAGCTCTGCCTTCATTGTAGGAATCGCCGCAGGAATCGTCGGGGCAGCGGGGGCGTTCATTCTCATGCCGATCATGCTTGTCGTCTTACGCATCCCGACGAAGATGGCGATTGCGAGTTCTCTCGCCATCACCTTCATCTCGTCGATTGGCTCGACGTTCGGTAAAATCATCACCGATCAAATTGTCTGGGGTCCGGCCATCATTATGATTATCGCGAGCCTGATTGCCGCTCCAATCGGGGCGAATGTCGGGAAGAATATGAATACAAAAGCACTCCAATGGATTTTAGCGCTACTCATCTTGGCGAGTACCATCAAAATCTGGAGTGACTTGATTGCATAAAAAAATCACGATGCCTATATGCTGGCATCGTGATTTTTGTGTTATTTCGTAATGAAATAGTAGAGGAGTCCGAGTCCGATGAACGAGACAGGGAGCAAGATGATGTAGAGCCAAGATACCATCGACCAGCTCTTCTTTTGACTGTACGTGGAGCGGTCTTTCCCGAGCCCGACCATAATAGTGAAAATCATTGCAATCAAACAGACGAGCAAGGCTAATCCGATTGTTAGGTACAAAAACATCACACCCTTTACTGACCGTTATAACTTAAGAATAGCTTAGAAGAAGAGCTTCAAAACGTTCTAAATGTTAGGATTTTGTGACCGCGATGATTACTATAAATCACTTTTGAATGTGACTCATATATTCAGACACAGGAGATATTTCAATTCCCAGTGCTTCATCGATAATCGTCAAGGCACTTTCGTGACGTTTTGATGTTTCTGCCGCCACACAATCACGAGGTACATATATATCATAGTCACGCATATATGCATCATTGGCAGAAAAGAGGATACAAATATCCGTCGCGACTCCGGTTAAAATCAATTTCGTCACGTTTAACTGACGAAGTAAAATATCTAACTGAGTTCCAAAGAAAGTGGAGTGCCTTGGTTTTATAATAAAATACTCTTCATCTTCCGGTTCGATTTGCGAGGCAATATGTTCACCCTTAGAAGCCTTTACATACTCAATGATGTCTTCCGTGCTATCTTTCCATTGTCCGAAGTTATCATTACAATAAATGACGGGCAAGTCCGTCTCTTTAAAATGTTTTTTTAACTTGAGAATCGGATCAACAATCACTTGTGTATGCGTACGTAGCATGTCGCCACCATCAAAATCAAAATCATTGAACATATCAATAATGAGTAATGCTGTCTTAGACATAGAAATACCTCCTCACTATAAAACGCCTATAGCAAAGAGGTACCACTTTTTCATTTGAAGTATGCTTATTCAGCGAACGTTTTACTGCGGAACATAAATGCCGTGATGAGATAGAAGGCGATGATATGAAGGGCGACATAGAAAATCGAGAAGCCCATCGTAGCGTCCATCGCTTTCATAAACTCTGGGTTGACGTCATAGATGGAAAGGTCTGTATGCAAGAAGACAATCCATTTCGCAAGCTCAGGTTTCCAAGCGACGAGAAGACCGCCGATGATACTTGAGGCGAAGTTTGCGAGTACCGTGAAACCGATGACGACGCCGACCGACTTGAAGACGACCGAGAACATGAGCGTCAAGAAGATGATGAAGATCGGTCCGCTCACACTGATGAGGATCGGACGGACGACATCCCATGTGACAGAGCCGTCTAACGTGAGTGAGAACCCGAACGCGACGACCAAGATAAAGACGAATTGGAGCAACATGACGAGGACGGCCATGACGAGCTTCGACAATAAGATGCGGTCGCGAGAGTACGGGCTCATCAACAAGTGTTTCAACGTATCAAATTTCAATTCGTTCCCGACCATCTCGGCCGTAAAGACAATCGTAAAAATACTCAAGAAAGCGATGGCACCCATCGTTGAAAATTCAAAGAATGATGCCGCTTCTGGTGTACCTTCACCACTGGCCAATACAGCGTATACGATGAGGATGATTGCTGTATACACGCCTAGGGCGACGTATGGTTTAATCGTACGACGCCATTTCATCCATTCATTGCTGAGTAATGAACGCATTGTTCGTACCTCCTTCTTTTTTCGTCAATTTCAAGAATTGTTCTTCGAGTGACTCGTGTTTCATGCCAATTTGATAGACGGCGATATCGCGCTCGATTAATTGTTTCAGTAAGACCGGAATGTCTGTCTCTTGACGCGGTACGATAAACGACTCGGCAGACTGCTGGACGATTTTCACATCATCGAAGGCGAGTGCTGCGACGTCAAGCGCCTCGTTCATCTGCTCCTTGGCAACTTTACAGAGGATGACGCTGTCAGCCTTCGTCTGTCCGTCTTCCACTGACTTGATTTGTCCTTGGTCAATGATTGCGAAACGGTCGGTGATCAATTCCATCTCGCTCAATAAATGGCTCGAGATAAGGATGGCGATTCCGCGGTGGTCCGCAAGGTGGCGTAAGTAATTCCGAAGGTCGGCGATCCCGGCTGGGTCAAGACCGTTCGTAGGCTCGTCTAAGATGAGCACTTTTGGGTTATGCAACAAGGCACGGGCAATCCCGAGGCGCTGTTTCATCCCGAGTGAGTACTGTTTGACTTTCATATCGAGCTTTCCGTCGAGTCCGACGAGGGCACCGAGTGCATTCAAGTCGACTTTTTTCAAGTTCGGAATCAAGTTCATCGCATGAATCAAGTTTTCCCGGCCCGTCATGTACGGATAGAATGCAGGATTCTCGACGATGGCCCCGATTCGGCTGAGCGCTTCTTGGCGGTTGTTCGCCACGTCATACCCATCGACTGTCACGGTCCCGTGCGTCGCAGGCATGAGACCTGTGATGATTCGAATAGTTGTCGTCTTCCCGGCGCCGTTTGGTCCGAGGAATCCGAAAATTTCTCCTGGAACAACGTCAAAACTGACATTTGTCAATACCGTTGCTTTTCCCATCTTTTTATGGACATTTTGTACGGATAACATGTGGTCACCTAGCTTTCTGTTAAGAGTAATAGTGTAATGCCTACACTCCCTATTACGGGGCTGTTTGAAATAAGGTTTCATCTTTTTTTGAAATTGTTGAAACAAATACATCAAGACACAATTTATCGATAAGCAAAACTTATTGAAATAGTATGGACGAATTGTGAATTTGTAAGGGTCTTTCTGCGACGAAAGGTGTAGTATGAAGTTGAGCGTAAGAGGCAAGATTTGGTTTTGTTCACCAGGGTAGGAGAAAGGTGAACTGCTTCGGGCTACATGTTAAAATGAAAGCGTTCACAGATTGAACGTTTAGGAATGGATAAGGGGGATTTATTCAATGGGAGAGTCGTCGAATGTTCACGAGAAATCGCAAGCATTTTATGGTCCTAACTTAGGCTACATCATTGAACTGTACGAACAATATTTGGAAGACCCATCATCGGTCGATGAAGAAACGCGCCGATATTTTGACGAATTTGGGGCACCGGAAACGTCGACACCGACAGAAGTTCCAGTCTCGGGTCCATCGTTTGATTTAGAGAAGGTCGTTTCGGCGACACGGCTCATCAACGACATCCGTGCTTTCGGTCATAAAGCAGCTGATATTTATCCACTAAAAGACCATCCGCGCGAGCAGGAGTTATTCGAACTGTCACGCTATGATTTGACAGAAGAAGACTTAAAACAAATTCCAGCCCGCCTTTTATCAGATGATGCACCAAAACCAAACGCGAGCGCCTTGGAACTATTCCGTCACTTGCTTGACGTTTATACAGGAACGGTCGCCATCGAACTCCGTCACTTAGATGACATGGAAGAGAAGAAGTGGATTCGCCGTCAAGTCGAGCAAGGGGCGTTACAGCAAACCTTCTCGAAAGAAGAAAAAATTGAGTTATTCAAACGTTTGGCTGAAACAGAACTGTTTGAATCATTCCTTCATAAAACATACGTCGGACAAAAACGCTTCTCGATCGAAGGATTGGATGCGATGGTGCCACTTCTCGATGCGATGGTCGGAGGCCTCATTTCGAGCGGTTCGGAACATATCAACATCGGGATGGCCCACCGTGGACGTTTGAACGTACTTGCCCATGTTCTCGGCAAACCATACGAAATGATTTTTGCGGAGTTCCAGCACGCACCGAACAAAGAATTGATCCCATCTGAAGGGTCAATCGGCATCAACTTCGGTTGGTCAGGCGATGTGAAATATCACCTCGGTCTTGACCGGAAAGTGGTCGAACAGCAAAAAGAAGTCCGTCTCAACTTGGCGAACAACCCGAGTCACCTCGAGTTCGTCGGGTCGGTCGTCGAAGGATACACGCGTGCCGCACAAGATGACCGTTCTGAAAAAGGATCGGCTGTACAGCACGACGATTTGGCAGCCTCAATCTTGATCCACGGAGATGCGGCCTTCCCAGGACAAGGCATCGTCGCGGAGACACTCAACATGACAAACTTGACGGGTTACCGTACAGGTGGGACGGTTCACGTCATCGCCAACAACACAATCGGTTTCACAACGGACCCGAACGATTCACGGTCGACGCGTTACGCAAGTGATATCGCCAAAGGCTACGAGATTCCGGTCTTCCATGTGAATGCGGATGATCCGGAGGCATGTGTTGCCGTCGCGAAGTTGATCAGTGAGTATCGTGCCAAGTTCCATAAAGATATCTTGGTCGACTTGATCGGGTACCGCCGATACGGTCACAACGAAATGGACGAACCGATGAACACGAACCCGGTCCTTTACAAAGCCATCAAAGGACACCAGTCTGTCCGTCACGTCTATGCCGCACGACTTGAGGAAGAAGGCGTCATGACGAAAGATGAGAAGGCGCAAATCGAACAAAAAATCGAAGAGGCATTAAAGGCGGCACGTGATCTCGTTCCTTCTGAAGAAGAGGATGCAGACATCGTGTTACCGGATGCGGTCCATAAAGGATTCCCGAAAGTCGACACGAGCGTCGAACGAGAATTCCTCACGCAATTGAATGAAGAGTTATTGAACTGGCCGGAAGGCTTTGGTGTCTTCCATAAGCTTCAAAAAGTACTCGACCGTCGTCGTGATGCGTTCAGCGAAGGTGGAAAAATTGACTGGGGTCATGCGGAGACGCTCGCCTTCGCGTCAATTCTTTCAGATGGTACGCCGGTCCGCTTGAGCGGTCAAGATTCAGAGCGCGGAACGTTCGCCCAACGGAACATCATGTTGAACGATGTCGAGTCAGGTAAGAAATTCTCGCCACTCCATGAGTTGTCGACGGCGAAAGCATCGTTCTCGGTCTATAACAGCCCGCTCTCAGAAGGTTCGGTGCTTGGATTTGAATATGGCTACAACGTATTCGCACAAGATACACTCGTCCTGTGGGAAGCACAATACGGTGACTTCGCGAACTCGGCACAAGTCATGTTCGACCAGTTCATCTCGGCGGGACGCGCGAAATGGGGCCAAAAGTCAGGCCTCGTCATGCTCTTACCGCACGGTTACGAAGGACAAGGGCCGGAGCACTCAAGTGCACGTATGGAACGTTACTTGACACTTGCCGGGGAGAAAAACTGGACAGTCGCAAACCTTTCGTCTGCGGCACAGTACTTCCATATTCTTCGTCGTCAAGCAGAGATGCTCGGGAAAGAAGAGATTCGTCCGATGATCATCATGACACCGAAGAGTCTGCTTCGTCATCCGCTCGCCACGTCACCAGTCGAGGCGTTCACGGAAGAGAGCTTTAAACCAATCGTCGAACAACCAGGTCTCGGGGAAAACACAGAGAAAGTCGAACGTCTCGTCTTCTGCACAGGGAAAATGGCAATCGACCTCGCGGAAGCGGTCGGCAAGTCAGAAGAGTCACTCGACTTCTTGCATATCGTCCGGGTCGAAGAAATCTATCCGTTCCCGGTTCGTGAGATTCGTGACGTCATCAGCCGTTATCCGAACGCGCGTGAAATCGTCTGGGTTCAGGAAGAACCGAAAAACATGGGGGCTTGGACATATATCGAGCCTCGTTTAGAAGCGGTCACAACGAACCGACTCGATGTCCGTTATATCGGTCGTCGCCGTCGTTCGAGTCCGGCTGAAGGGAATCCGACAGCTCATAAACAAGAACAAGCACGCATCATCCGTGAAGCACTCTCTCGTGACGTCGTCTCGAGCGGTGCAGGCACGAGCACATATCAAAAAGATCGTAAATAAGTTAAGGGGGAACTCATTGTGATCGAAATCAAAGTACCGGAGTTAGCAGAGTCCATTACGGAAGGAACGGTCGCGACATGGCTCAAACAGCCAGGCGACCAAGTCGAAAAAGGTGAAGCCATCGTCGAGCTCGAGACAGATAAAGTCAATATCGAAGTCCCGGCTGACGAAGCGGGTGTGTTAGAAGAGCAACTTGCCGGAGAAGGGGACACGGTTCAAGTCGGTGAAGTCATCGCACGTCTCGGTTCAGGTTCTGGTGGCGGAACGGCTGTCGCGACGAAGACGAAGACGGAAAACGCGACAGAAACGAAAACAGAAGCACCGACTGAGAAAAAGACAGAGTCTATTGAAGAAGGCAAGAAAGTCGAGAAACGTGAAGAGCACGTGGCGAGCCCGGGTAAAGGACCAATCGCGACACCGGCTGCACGTAAACTCGCTCGTGAGAAAGGCATCGATCTCTCAGCCGTTCAAACGAATGATCCAATCGGGCGCATCAACGTCCATGATGTATCGAGACATGAAGAGAAACCGGCTGTGAAAGAGCAGAAACCAGCGGCGGCAGCTTCGGCACCACAACCAGCTGCAGCTGCAAATGGAAAAGAAGAAGAGCGCATCAAAATGACACGTCGCCGTCAGACGATTGCGAACCGTCTCGTTGAAGTGCAACAGACGGCAGCGATGCTCACGACGTTCAATGAAATCGACATGTCTGCGGTCATGGCACTTCGTAAACGTCGCCAAGAGAAGTTCGTGAAAGACAACGATGTCAAACTCGGCTTCATGTCATTCTTCACGAAAGCAGCAGTGGCGGCTCTCAAGCGGATGCCTTACTTGAACGCTGAGATCCAAGGTAACGAAATCGTCTTGAAGAAATATTATGACATCGGAATCGCCGTTTCGGCTCCAGATGGTCTCGTCGTTCCGGTCGTCCGTGAAGCGGACCGCAAAAACTTCGGGGAGATCGAGAAAGATATCCTTCACCTCGCGGACAAAGCGCGTAACAACAAACTCGGGTTGAGTGATTTGACAGGTGGTACGTTCACGATCACAAACGGTGGCGTGTTCGGTTCACTCCTCTCGACACCAATCTTGAACGGACCGCAAGTCGCTATCCTTGGGATGCACTCGATTCAACTCCGTCCAGTCGCCATCGATGCGGATACAATGGAGAACCGTCCGATGATGTACGTGGCACTCTCGTATGACCACCGAATCGTAGATGGTCGTGAGGCTGTGACATTCCTCAAGCACATTAAAGACATGATTGAAGATCCAGAACAATTATTGTTCGAAGCGTAAAACGAGAAGGTACTCGCTCCTATGTAGGGGCGAGTGTTTTTTTTGTAAGGTTATATTGAAACCCTTTTTATGGGATTTGTTGTTGGGTAAATATGTTATCCTTGATGGAGAATAGCTAGAAAAGGGTGTGGGGACAGAATGAAACGGAAAAAAGCGTTTTGGTGGGTTGCACTGACGGGACTTGTCGTCATCGGGATTGCTTCCTATGTTGGCTATACATATTGGAGTGGACCGAATCCAAATGAACTTGACCGGGAGCAGATGACGGAAGAAGACTACACGCGAGCACTCGAATTGATTGATATCATCAAGGAAGAAGACCCACTCGGGCGGCGTCAAAATGTGACGCGCCGCATCAATCCACAGGAGACGACGGGACTCATCTTTGATGATCCCAAAAAGCTGAACAAAGGGAATCTTATTGACGCGATGCATCTGATGACCCATCAAAAAATCTTGGCGACAGAAAAAGCGGGTGCCATCCCGATGACGCATGACAATCTGAAAGAGGTTCGTGACTATTTGGAGTTGTTGCGTGACAAGAATAAAATCAAAAACGATGACTATCTTCAACTCGGTGGTATCATTGAACGCTGGGAACAAGCCATCTTCGATGAAATCGATAAAGAGCAGGACGTTTTGTTAGAGGAAATGTATGCCGCCATCGGATTCTCGAACGGACTGGCGACACGTGCGGAAGAAGAGTTGTTCATCTTGAATAACTTTGGGGGAGAATACGTGTATACGCTGGATTTAGAACCGATGCCAGAAGAGGAAGAACAGAAGGGAGACGTGAATACGAATACGGAAGAATAAGCAAAAGGAGTTCATGATGAACTCCTTTTTGCATGGGGAAACGATGTCATGAGAGCGACTCATGGAAAGAAAGTTGATGTTTCCCGTTCGCTTTTGACCGATATAACGCGTCGTCCGCTTGTTCGATGGCAATGTGTGGTGGTTCCGGTGGACTCCAAATGGACACCCCGATACTAGCCCCGACTTTCACCGATGCGATGTCTAGCGTAATCGGTTTAGAAATTGTATCGATGAGTGTGTTTCCAACCTCCCGAATTTGTTGGGTCGAACGCTCAGTCCTTGGGAACATGAGGAAGAACTCGTCTCCGCTCAATCGAACGGGATAGGCCTCCTCGATGGGCAGAGCCCGTAACCGTTGTGCGACCTCGACCAATACCTCGTCCCCGACCCCATGACCATATGTATCATTCACCGCCTTGAAGCCATCGAGGTCGAGATAGAAGAAGACGTAAGGTTCTTTCGAGGTGTGTAGTTGATTCAGCTGCTCACGTAGGGCGACCCGATTTGAAAGACCGGTCAGTGCGTCACGATTCGCTAGTTTTTCAAAGTGTACCCGTTCCGACTCTGACTCCGTAAGGGAGGTGACGAGCGATTCGAGCGCGAACGCGAGCGACTCAATCTCTTTGATTCCTGATTGATGGGGAAACGTGTTCGCTTTCCCTTGTTCCATGAGCGAAGCCGTTTCGGTGATTCGCTTCAACGGTCTCGTCACGATCGAAGCGAGTAGCCAACCGAGTACAGCCGTCACAAGTGAGGCCAATAAACCAATCCATAGAATTCTCGTTTCAAGCGTCTCGACCGGTGCAAACGCGACTGCCGTCGGCTGACGGACGACGACCTGCCAACCAAGTCCAGGATATTCATCATATCCTTCTCCGATTGACATGCCTGTCAGATAGTCTTGACCGTCATCCCACTCTTTCACGGAGGCGCCTTCTGTAAAGGATACAGGGAGTGGTTTTCCGACCATGTCGTCTGGACCGAGGAGCACGACACTGTCTCGTTCACTGATGACGAATAAATCCGTATCATCGACTTGTTCATGAAGCGTTCGATTGAAATGTTCGAGTACTTCTTTCCCCCAGGCCCAGCTTAAATGAGTGGCAAGTACCCCTTGAAACGAGCCGTCCTGGAAAAGCGGGACACTGATATCGACGAATTGAAGGGGTTCCCCCGTCGGATTGGGCAATAATTCAGCTAAGAGGACCGCCTCGTGGACATCTCCGATAAAGGGAGCATCTTGTGCTTTGAGATAAACCGGTCGTTCGGCAATCGAGGCTCCCTCGAGAATCCCGTTCGTCGAAGCGACGACGGTCCCGGCCGCATCCGTGACGCCCATCCATGAGAAGGCGGGGATGTTCGTCTGGACTTGATCGAGGAGTCGACGTGTTTCATCTCGGTCCTCTAAATCGAGACCCTGTAAGAGTTGGACTTCTTGATAGCGTGACCACATATAAAAATCGAGCTTGTCCGCCAACTGATGCGATGTCGTCGACAGGCGTTCCCCGATTTCTTGTTCGAGTGAATCAGATGCCCTATGACTGATGAGAGAAGTGAGGGCGATTGTCAGTAAAAAGACGAGCGTGGCAATGCTGAGCGCCAAAATGAGTCCGAGGCGCATCGTAAAAGACTTGATCATGCGTAAATAAACCTCCTAAAGCTTGAATTGAAGAGAATTATGAAAAACGAGTCGATATCATGATAGGAAGAAGAGTTTCCGCTATAATGAAAGACGAGTCAAAATAGATAGAGGTGAAGAGAATGAAAAAGAATCAATTGTTGGTCATCTTGACCATCGTTGCGGTCGCGTTAATCGCATTGGTGTTCGTCTTACTCAACCAAGATGAGTCGACGACAGCCGAGCGTGGCGATCACGTCTCGATTGAAGGACAACCGACACTCGGAAACCCGGATGCGAAAGTATCCGTCGTCGAGTTCGGAGATTACAAGTGTCCTTCGTGTAAACAGTGGGGTGAAACGATTTACCCGCAACTGAAAGCGGATTATCTCGACAAGGAAGACGTCAGCTTCAGCTATATTAACGTCTTGTTCCATGGACAAGAATCAATTTTGGCATCCCTCGCTTCCGAGTCGGTATACGAGCAAGATCCTGAGTCGTTCTGGAAGTTCCATAAGGCGCTCTACGATGCGCAACCGGAATCACAACAACACGACAATGCGTGGGTGACCGTCGAGAAGCTGAAAGAAATCGCAAGCAAGACGACGACATCGGTCGACTTGGCGAAGTTTGAGCAAGACCTTGGGGAAGAATCGACCGTGCTTGAAAAAGTCAGTACGGATGATGGTCTTGTAAAAGAGAACGGTGTCCAATTCACGCCGTCTATCATGATCAACGGTGTGATGCTCGAAGACCCGTTCGATTACGAAAAAATCCAAGAGCTGATCGAGCAGGATTTGTAAGATGAAATCATTTCTCGAAAAGTATGGGTTATACCTCGCTTGGCTCGTCTCGTTGACGGCGACGCTCGGCAGTCTCTACTTCAGTGAGATCCGGGAGTTCGTGCCATGTGAGCTATGTTGGATTCAACGTATCTTTATGTATCCGCTGACCATCCTCTTGGGGATTGCCGTCTTCACGGAAGATCGGGCGGTTCGGAAATATGTGTTACCGCTTACTATCATAGGCGGTTTCGTATCACTTTACCATTACTTGGTACAGAAAGTGCCAGGTTTTGCAGAAATTCAACCTTGTGCACAAGGAGTTCCGTGTAGCGGTCAATACATTAACTGGCTCGGGTTCATCACAATCCCGTTCCTCGCATTGACAGCTTTCACGCTCATCACGATCCTCATGTGGAACGTCAAAAAGCGATAAGGAGTTGGCATGTGTGAAGAAATGGTGGATGATTGGTTTGACGACGATGCTTATCGTCCTAGCAGGATGCGGTCAAGAGATTGAGGATCCGCTCAACTGGGAAGTCGAATCGTTCGAATATACGAATCAAGATGAAGAAATGGTCAGTCTTGACGATTTAAAAGGGAAAGTGTGGATGGCGGATTTCGTTTTCACAAGCTGTGAGACCGTCTGTCCACCGATGACATACAATATGACAAAGCTGAATGAAGCGCTTGAAGAAGAGGGCGTCGAAGACGTGCAATTCGTTTCCTTCAGCGTCGACCCGACGGTGGACACTCCGGAGAAGATGAAAGAGTTTATGAGTGGCTATGACCTTGCGAAAGCAGATTGGCAGTTCCTCTCAGGTTACTCGCAAGACGAGATTGAAACGTTTGCCCAACAGAACTTCAAGGCGCTCGTCCGGAAGCCTGACGAAGGTACACAAGTCGACCACGGTACGTATTTCTATTTGGTCGACCAGGAAGGAAAGATCATCAAGGCGTATCCTGGTTTCCAAAACGTTCCGACCGAAGACATCATCAACGACATTAAAATCTTGCAAAAATCTTAACCGAAGACCTGCTCCACCAAACACGGGTGAGCAGGTCTTTTTGGTTTAAGAGAACTGATATAATGGAATAACCAGAATGCTCAATGAAGAGCACGCCATTTTTTTTGAAAGATAAGCGAATCGACATACTTTCTCGGATAGAAACGGCGAAGGCACGCTATAATCAATTCAACGAACTATTAGAAAAGAGGACCTACATGAAAAAGACGATGTTGCTCTCATTGGTTGGAATGGCGGCTGTCACCGGAACGATTCTGACACAGTACAAACCACTTGGACGAAAGCCAAAATCGCTTCAATCTCCGAACCGGATCAATGGAAAGTTCCGTAATCAATATGAGACACCGATGAACTTCTCTGCGCAAGACATGGTGTCGATGGCGCGCGACTATCGTGATGTGACGTCACTGCGTAAGCCTACCGAACGTCTTCCGATCGTGCCAATCGATTTTGAGGAGAAGACGGGCTCGAGCTTCACAAGAATCTATTGGCTCGGTCATTCGGCGCTCATGGTACAAATGGACGGGAAGACGATGCTCGTCGATCCGATGTTTGGACGTAGCCCATCCCCACTCCCGTTCGCTAAAAACGAACGCTTCAGTGAAGACTTGCCGTTCGAACTAGAGGACTTGCCCGAAATCGATGTCGTCTTATTGACACATGACCATTACGACCATCTCGATTATGGAACGATTCTTGCCATCCAAGACAAGGTCGCCATGTTCATCGTACCGCTCGGGGTAGGGAGTCATTTGAAACGATGGGGTGTTGGGGCAGAACGAATCGTAGAACGGGATTGGGGCGAGTCGTATGCGTTAGGGTCGTGGACATTCGTCTGTACGCCGGCGCGTCACTTCTCCGGTCGCTCGTTGACGGACCGCAACAGCACACTCTGGGCATCATGGGTCGTCCTAGGTGAGACAGATCGGCTCTTCTTCAGTGGGGATAGTGGCTACGCGCCGCATTTCAAGATGATTGGCGAACAGTACGGGCCGTTTGATTTTGCCGCACTTGAATGCGGGCAATATGACGTACGCTGGCCAGACGTCCATATGCAACCGGAAGAGACCGCGCAAGCGTTTCACGATTTACGGGCCGACCAAATGATGCCGATCCATTGGGGGGCGTTCACGCTGTCGTTCCACGATTGGTTCGACCCAGCGGAACAGATGTCGTCTCTCTTACCAAAAGAAGTCGTCCTCACTCCAAAAATCGGGGAGAGAATCACGCTCGACGGTCGGAATGATACGACGACGTGGTGGCGAGAGCTCAAAGACGCAAACAAGCGATGACCTTGGTCACCGCTTGTTTTTTTGTTAGGAAGACATCTTCTCTGTGGAATCTTCCTCGATATGCAATTGATGCTTTCTCGTGTATACAAGAAATGCGCCGGTCATCGCGATCGAACTGATTCCGAACAAGACGACCATGAGCTGAAGTCCAATCAAGTCGAGGAAGAATCCTGTCACGAGAAGGACGACTTGGAAGATAATCCGGTCGAGCATGTTTCGGAACGAGAAGAAACGACCGTGATATTCTTTTGGCATCCGTGTCTGGAAAATCGTGACCGCCGTCGGGAAGAAGCATCCGACCGAGAAGCCGAAGAGAACGAACGCAGCAATGGACATGAACGGGATGTCCGCAAAATAGAGCATCAGTTGGGCGACACCGATTAAAAACGAGAACGAGAATAAAATCGAGAACGCCGAGAATTTTTCTCCGATCCGTTTAATCATAAAGGCACCTGTCATGAAGGCGAGTCCTTCTGCCGTATAAATCCATCCTTTAATCGCCGTCGAATCCTGCAACTCACTGATATTGATGACGAGCAAGTTGAACCCTCCGAGGAAGAGGAGTGGGATGAGCGTCATGACGAGCGTCATGAAGATGACGGGAATCGATTTGATGATTGGGAAGACGTCTTTGAAACCGCTCGACGCTTTCGCATCGACCTTTTTCGCCGAGGGCGTTTTCGTCTCATCGAGTTTCAAGAAGAGCGTCGCCACCGCTAGCAACAGGTAGGCGACGAGCGAGAGCGCGTAGACGTTACGGAGCGAGATCAGTGTCAAAAGGACACCTGCAATCGCCGTCCCGATGACACGCGACAAGGTAGACACATTCATATGAACGCCGTTCAAGGCAAGAAGTTCCCGTTCTTTCACGATGAGCGGAATCGCTGCCTGAAGGGCAGGGAAATAAAAAGCGGCCGATCCCTGTAAGATAATCAAGAAGATGACCATCCACACGACCGAATTCGTCTCGATGGCGACGAACATGAAAATCACGCTGAGCGCCCGGACGATGCTCGAGATGAGCATGATTTTTTTCTTAGAACCTTGGTCGGTCAAGCGACCCGCGAGCGGACCGATGGCGACCCCGGCAAGTAAGCCGATGGCGAGAATGACCGCCTTCACAAAGTCAGAGGGGACGCGGTCTTGCATAAATTCCAAGTTCCCGATGATGCCGAGCCATAGACCAAGACCGGCGACGAATTCGCCCGTCAAGATGATCCAGACGTTCCGATTTTTCCACATAGATGTATTCCTCGATTCTTATCTGTTGATAATAATTATGCTTGAGAATGATTCATTTAGCCACAAAAAAGAAGCCAAACGTCGGCTTCTTCATCAATCAAATATCACAGTTGTCGTCGGTGCACGTCGCGCCGTTCGAAAGGACTTGGATCGTCGGATTGTTCTCAGACCAGACTTTTTCGAGCACTTGCGTGAACGCTTCCGTCGGCTGAGCACCAGACACCCCATATTTGTTGTCGAATACGAAGAACGGGACACCCGTGATGCCGAGGTCGCTTGCGCGTTTCTCTTCGGCACGGACGTCTTCCGTATACACGTCAGTCGTCAAGACGTCACGCACGGCGTCACGTTCGAGTCCGACGCTTGTCGCGATTTCAAGCAGCACATCGTGATTCCCGATGTGTTTCGCGTCGACAAAATACGCCTGAAGCAACGCTTCCGACAATTCTTTTTCTTTCCCGACCGTTTTCGCGTAATGCGTCAAACGATGCGAGTCGAGCGTACCCGTCACGACCATGTTCTCAAAATCGTAATCGAGTCCGACTTCGCGGGCCTGAGCGGCGACTTGTGCAGTCGTTCCTTTTGCCTGTTCGATCGGCATCCGATATTTCGTTGCGAGTGCCTCATAGATGGTACGTGAATCATTCGTCGGGGCGTTCGGGTCGAGTTCGAAACTCTTGAATTCGACTTCCACTTGGTCTGCCTGTGGGAACTGTTCGAGCGCCTCTTCTAGACGACGCTTACCGATATAACAAAACGGGCAGACATAATCTGACCATACTTCAATTTTCATGATGAATCCCTCCTGTCCTTAGTGTAGGAAATCTTGAATTCAAAGTACAGGAAACGGCTCATGAAAAAAGCCCTCCACGAGGAGGACTTAAAAGACGTACCAAAACACACAGACGAAGTGGGCGAAGCTTCCGAACAAGATGAACAGATGGAACACCTCATGGAAGCCCCAGCCTCGCCAGTTGACGAATTTTGGCTTGAACCCGTAAATGAGTCCACCAATGGTATACATGACGCCACCGAGGACGAGCCAGAAGATACCGGCGTTGCCGATTACGTCATGGAGCGGTCCGATAAAGAAGACGGACAGCCAGCCCATCCCGATATAGAGCGCGGTGGACAAGAAACGCGGGGCATGGAACCAAACGAGTTTGAAGATAATGCCGAACAAGGCGAGTGCGTGTACGGTACCGAAGAGGACCCACCGCGTCGGTCCTTCGAGCGCGAGTAACGTGAGCGGTGCGTATGTACCCGCAATCAATGCGTAAATCATCGCATGATCGATTCTCCGGAAGAAAGCGATGACGTTCGGTGAGGCGATGATGCTATGGTAAAGACCTGACGATAAGTAAAGAAAGACGAGGCTGATCCCGAATAGAATCGCGGCCATAATGGCAAGCGGCGAGCCGAGTAACGAGGCTTTGACGACCATCGCGATGAGGGCGATGAAAGCCAGTACTGCACCAGCAAGATGCGTCAATGCGTTGATGGGTTCACGGAAAATCGAATGCATGTAAAACACTCCTTATCACATCATGTAGTATCGATAACTACATGATATACTGAAGAGGAACAAACAGCAAGGTGTACCTTTCGACAAATGGAAGTTTTCTTTATACTTAGGAAGTGAGGTGAGGTAGATGAAAGCGAAGGACATTACCGAAACGGAAGGCACACTCCCGCGGGATGTGCTGCCGACCATCGATTTATACATGGATCAGGTCATCCAGCTGTTCGAGCAGCATTATGGGAAGATGAAGCGAAACGAGGAGGAGACCATTTTGACGAAGACGATGATCAACAACTATGCCAAGGGCAAGTTGTTTCATCCCGTCAAAAATAAAAAGTATACAAATGAACATCTGATGTTACTCAGTTTGATTTATGAGATGAAAGGTCTCTTGTCGATCAGTGATATTAAGGAGACGCTCCGACCGTTGAACGAGTCGGATGAGACGTTCTCACTTGAAGACTTCTACGAGGCCTATCAGGCTCAGAAAGTGAAGAATCTAGAAGCGTTCGAAGCCCAGGCGGACACGCTATTAAGTACATCGCTCGAAAAAGAGAGCGATGTCAAGCGAACGCTCGCCATCGCATCTGCCGTTCATATGAGCCACTTGTATCAGCGGTTGGCCGAGCAATTGATCGATGAGAACTAAAAACAACTCCTCCGAAGACAAATCGTCTGCGGAGGAGTTGTTTTAGTTATTGATGTATTTCTCGTAAACCGTACCGAAGTCTTTACGGTTCCATTCATGATAGTGGCGTTGTAGCCAATCGAACGATTGCTCGTTCAATTCCTTGAACGTGTTCGGCACGTTCATGTCACCTTCACGAAGTCCGCTCAAGATCGAGACGGAGTGAGTCAGTGATGTGTTCGCATACTCCATCATGCGACGGCCTTCCCGCTGAATCTCTTCAATCGCGAGGAGTGCCTTGTACAAATCTTTCACGTGCTCGATTTGTTTCTTGTTGATATCGATTGAGTATGGCTTGTCGCCGATTGTGAATTTGACTTCGACATCGAGGTCGACGGTGCCGGCCGTCTCGAACATGACGTGCTTAATCGGATAGTGTGCGTAAGGGTAACGATATAGCACTCGTTTCGAACTCATCGCACTCGTTCCATCAAGGTGAATCATACCTAAGTTTGTAAAGCAGTATTCATCCGATTTTGATTTGATCAAGAAATAGATCTTTTCGTTATCCTCATGGAGGACATAATCATCCGAGTCCGCCTTATCAAAATCGGACGGGTCGATCACCTCACCGATGTCGCTGAAGCCAGTCAAATCAGAAGCCAGTTTTTTGAACATGTCATTCACTCCTCAGTAATGGATTTTATGCATCTCTTTCGGGTCGGACCCGGTCCGCTCGTCACGATTGAGCGCATCGATGGCCGCCATCTCTTCTTTCGTCAACGTGAAGTCGAATACCTGTATATTTTCTTTGATTCGACTCGGTGTGACGGATTTTGGGATGACGGCGACGCCGTTCTGTAAGTGCCAACGCAAAATGACTTGGGCCGGTGACTTGCCGTGAGCGTTCGCAATCTTGACGATCGTCTCATCTTCGAGCGCTTCGCGTCCTTTCATGAGTGGACTCCACGCTTGAATCTGGATGTCATATCGTTTGCAGAATGCAATCAGTTCTTTCTGAGACAAATATGGATGGATCTCGACCTGGTTCACGGCCGGGACGATTGAGCATGATTGAATGATTTGCTCCAAATGCTCGATCTCAAAGTTCGAGACCCCGATTGCTCGGACGCGTCCTTCTTCATACAGCTGTTCGAGTGCTTTGTACGTTTCGACGAATTTACCGAAACGAGGCATCGGCCAGTGGATGAGGAACAAGTCGACATACTCGAGTCCGAGCCGATCTAAGCTATCCTGAAACGCTTGGAGCGCCTCGTCGAATCCGTGGAACTCGTTCCAAAGCTTTGTTGTCACAAAGACGTCCTCTCGTGGGATGCCTGCTTCACGAAGCGCTTGTCCGACACTCTCTTCATTTTGATAAATCGCAGCCGTATCGATCAATCGATAGTCTGCATCGAGCGCAGCTTTGACCGTATCGACCGTCACTGCGCCATCTTCGACCTTATAGACACCGAGCCCGAGCATCGGCATCTTGACGTTATTATTCAACGTCGTCCATTCCATAAAAAATCCCTCCCTCTCGTCTATAACGTTACCGAAATTTTGGATGAAGGGAAAGGAAAAACTACAGACGGATGCTTTCCCCGTGCGCCTTGATCACAATTTGGTCACGGTCGAGTTTTGCGGCCGCGACGAGACGATGATACGGTTCCTCGACAGGCTCATAAGAAAGGACGAACGTATCCCAATGCATCGGGAAGAAACGCTTCGCTCCGCTCTCTTTGTACATCATCCAAGCCTGTTCCGGAGTACAGTGCGCTTCCTGGAACGAGTCCGGTTGATAGGCACCGATTGGGAAGAAGGCGAGGTCGATCGGTTCACGGTCAGCGAGTCCTTTGAAGGAGTCGGTATAGGCCGTGTCTCCTGCGAAGAGCATACGAATCCCTTTGTATTTGAGCAGGTACCCGTTGTACCCCATATGTTTGTCCCACGGGAAACGGTTGCCCCAATGCTTGACGGGAATGGCGCGGACATCGAGCCCGTTCGCAAGTGTCACTTTGTCATGTGGATGCAGTTCGAGCGTCTGCAGACTCGGGTATCGGCGCAACAGGCGGCTCGTCCCAGGAGCAGAGACGACAATCGTCTCGCGAGTGATGAGTCGCTTCAAACTTTTATGGTCAAAGTGGTCCATATGGGCATGGCTGAGTAGGATGACATCGACCGGGCCGACCTCCTCAATGGAGAGGGCCGGAGCGGTGTGACGTTTCATGCCGACTGTCAGCGGTCCGAGATGGACACCGATTCGTTTTGAGAAGACGGGGTCCGTTAAAATCTTGAGCCCATACCAATGAATGAGGACCGTCGAATGCCCGATCCACGTCGCCTGCACATGCGTCTCATCAATGGTTGTCAGTTCTGGACGTTCCGGCCATTTAAAGCGCGGACGGGGGAGCTGTCGTTTGAATCGTGTATAGAGAAACGTTCCGACGCTCGCCAAGACGGCACTCGGAACGAGGATGCGTCGACGCATCATGCATCACCTCACTGTTCGAATATACTGTCATCATATCGCGAGGACAGATGCACCGCATCCGCCTAAAGGAGTAGAAAAAATGGGAGATTGTGGGGTACACTCTTGCGAATCCGCTTTCAATTTGATAAGGTGGCAGTAACTTAGGAAAGAGAGGTACACCGTGCCATGAAAAATACACGTTCACTCCAACGATGAGACGAATCATCACTGTTCGCTTGAACAGTCACGGGTGAAGTGTGTCCAGTTTTTCAAATACGGGAAGCGCTCGTTTTCCTCTTTGAACGGATTCCTTCACACCACCGCTTTGAAGCGGATGGTGTTTTTTGTTTCATCGCGTATCGGATTCATAAGCGAGGTGAAACAGATGTTAGCAGTAAAACAAGTCCGGTTTGACTATGACCGGAAACCATTATTTGACGCGGTCTCGTTCGAGGTCGCGGCTGGAGAGCGTGCCGTATTATTCGGATTGAACGGGAGTGGGAAGACGACGCTCTTCCGACTCGTGACCGGGGAGTTGACCCCGCAAGCCGGGAAGATTGAATGTCTTGGCGAGGTCGGACTCGTCCGACAGACCATCGAATCGACAGACATGACCGTACTTGAGTGGACGATGCGCAGTGATCTTGAACGATATGCGCTCTATGAAGATGTTTCTTCTGGTGACGAGATGCGTGTCATGCGGTCCTATGAACGGGCGCTCGCACTCGATGTGTACAACTTGGAACAAGAGGCGACAAGAGCATTGACTCGACTTGGGCTGGAGGAGCACCTCTTCCGAAACATTAACGAGCTAAGTGGAGGCGAGAAGACGCGAGCTCAGCTCTCAACATTGACGATGAAGCGGGTGGACCTCGTCCTGCTCGACGAACCGACGAACCATCTGGATCTCGAGTCGATCGACTGGCTCACGAAGTGGTTGAATCAGTTTAAGGGGACGGTGCTCATCATCTCACACGACCGTCAACTGATGGATGATGTCGCAACGACCATTCTTGAACTGTCAGGCGGACTAGTCACTCGATATCAGGGAAACTATACGGCGTATAAACATCAAAAAGAAGAAGAACGCGTGCGTGACGAGCGAGCACATGCTCGATACGAGAACCGAAAGGCAGAACTTCTCGAGATGATTGCCCAATATAAAGGGTGGCACTTAAAGGCGAAAGCGACAGCGAGTGTCCGCAGTCCGGGAGCGCAAAAAGGAGCGGCCAATCTCGCCGTCAAAATGAAGGCAAGAGAACAGAAGTTAAGGCAGCTCGAAGACAATCGTCCACAAAAACCAAAAGAGGAGAAATCCATCTCCGTCCGTTTTGCGGCGGATGAGCTCGAAGCGAAAACGTGGCTGACGTGTGAGGATGTGACGTTTGGATACGACAAGCCGTTCTATGAACCGTTTTCCTTCTCGATGAATAAAGGAGAGCGGATCTCGATTACCGGACCGAACGGAAGCGGAAAGACGACGTTATTAAACGTGCTGATCGGTGAACGATTACCACACTCGGGCGTGATCAAGCGACATCCTCGTCTGAAGATCGGATATTTCTCTCAAACGCTCGAGCGTCTCCCGGAGACCGGAACGTTACTTGAGGCGTTACTCGCCAATAGTGAGATCGGAGAGACGGAGGCGCGGACGTTGCTCGCTCACTTCTTGTTCCGGCGAGATGAAGTGCACCGACCGATTACCGAGGCGAGCATGGGAGAAAAGTGTCGAATCGCGTTTCTCATCTTGTACTTCTCGGATGCCCATCTGTTGGCATTAGATGAACCGACGAACTATTTAGATGTGGCGACACGCGAACAAATCGAGGCGGCGTTGTCCGTCTATCCGGGTGGATTATTGTTGATTTCCCACGACCGCTACTTTCATCGTCTGACTTCGCGCACGATTGAATTAGGAGAGCACATTGTCATACGTGAGAACGATGAGCGCGATGAACCGGTCGATGTCGAACAAATGGTCAGAACGATGGACGAATTGACAAAAGATGAATTGAAATTTTTTGATGAAGCAGGAAACCTCCTACCATTTGACGAAACGAGTGAAATGAATCGAATCGAGTAGGAGTGAAGAACATGAATGGAGGAAGATTGTCGCGTGCGACGACGCGGAAGCGTAAACGCGTGTTCCGTATCACGACGGCATTGGCATTAATGCTCGCCTTGGTCGGGATCATCGCGTTCGCAGCACTGATTGACAAGAAGCAGGACTCGGCTTTACCGGAATCTGATGAGATTGCCACGGAAATGGTTGACTCCGAGTCGGAACAACCGGCTGATGCTGATGCTGAGACGGAATCAGCAGATAAGATTTATATCGGGCAACCGTATACGAAAGTATACGCGGATGACCGGGTCACGGTCGTTTATGAAGCCGACTTGGGTGATCGATTTGAACGGTTGGAGACGGTAAGTGGATTTGTGAAAGTTCAGTTGAACGAGCGGTTGACCGGCTGGGTCACAGAAGAAAGTGTGACGACAGAGGCGACAGCTTTATCGGATGACGAGGTGATTGCCGCTTGGCAACAAGTCGTCCCAAACGCTTCGGAGTCCGTCCTTGACTGGATTGGGAAAGATCTCGAAACCGTCCGTGCGGAGCTTGGCAGTCCTTCTGCCGTTCAACGTGACCAAGTGAACGAGTATCATTTCTATGATGGATTCTTCCTCATGGTCCGGGACCAAAAAGTACGGGCCGTTGATTGGGACAAACAAGCAACCGCGACGCCAGACTTACAACCGACTCGCGAACAAGCGACCGGAATTTGGTTCGAGGGTGAGACGGTCCAATTGAAACTGTTCCCTTATAGCGGCGTCATGCGTGTCCGTCTGGAGCAAAAATGAGACAAAGCGGGAGAGTTCATTCTTCCGTTTTTTTATTGTTTTTCATTCAAATTAACGTTTGAATGTTTGGTTAAAATGGAATAAGATAAACAGTAGAAGGAGGAGTCAGTTATGGGACATCATCATGATCACGACCACCATCACCATCATTCGACAAATCAGCGGGCGCTCTTACTCGCCTTTCTCTTGATTGCGGCGTTCATGGTCGTCGAAGTGATCGGCGGACTATGGACGAACAGTTTGGCGCTATTATCGGATGCGGGGCATATGTTAGGAGATGCGGCGGCGTTAGGGCTCAGTTTCCTCGCTGTCCGATTTGGGGCGAAAGCGGCGACACCGAACCGGACGTTCGGGTATCGACGTTTCGAGATTTTAGCGGCATTCATTAACGGGCTGACACTACTCGTCATCTCGGTCTATATTCTTGTCGAGGCATACCAACGAATCAGCGCGCCACCAGAAATTCTAAGTGGTGGGATGCTTGTCGTCGCCATCATCGGGCTACTCGTCAACATCCTTGCCGCCTGGATTTTAATGCGCGGGGAGAAAGATAATTTGAACGTGAAGAGTGCGTTGTTGCACGTATTCGGAGATTTGCTCGGCTCGGTCGGAGCCATCACGGCAGCAGTCCTCATCATGTTGTTCGGATGGACGTGGGCGGACCCGGTCGCGAGCGCCTTTGTTGCGATTTTGATTTTAATTAGTGGCTATCGGGTGACGCGTGACGCGATTCATATCTTGATGGAAGGGTCGCCGGAACAGATTGATGTCCGGGCGATGCAAGAAGAGATTGCTAAAGTTGACGGGGTGAAAGAAGTGCACGACTTGCATGTCTGGTCCATCTCATCGAGCGAACATGCAGCGACGTGTCACGTGTTGATTGGAGAAGAGACGGATGATCAAGACGTCTTGAGACAAGTGACGGAACGAATCCGGAAATACGGGACGTTCGAACGTTCGACGGTCCAGATTGAGCGGGAACGACAATGTTGTGAAGAACGAATCATCTGGTAGTGAAAAGTAAGGGAGTTCAGTTTGGACTGAACTCCCTTTTACTAAGGCTTCAATACTACTTTTACGCAGTCATCTAAATGCTCATTGAATAAGTGATAGGCATCAGCAGCATGTTCAAGAGATAAACGATGCGTGATAATGTCAGTAGGGTCAAATTTTTGATCTACGATCATCTGAAATAACTCAGGCATATAATGAATAACAGGTGCTTGTCCTGTTTTCAAAGTAACATTTCGGGTGAAAAAATCTCCCATCGGAAACTGATTATAATTCATTGGGTATACCCCGGTAAGTTGAACGACCCCAAATTTACGAACCGCTTCTTTTGCTACTTTGATTGCGCTTAGTGTACCGCCTTGGATCATAAGTTTTTGTTCTATCTTTTCAATTGAAGATTTTTTTCCATCAATACCCACACAGTCGATAACAACATCTGCCCCGCCATTCGTAATCTCATAGATATATTTTCCTGTCTCAGTTGGATCTTTTAAAAGGATTGTTTCTACTTTATTTGATAGTTTTGCCCGATTTAGTCGATAGAGTTCGGGATCTACAGCAATAACGCGTTTAGCCCCACGTACCCAAGCTAATTTTTGAGTCATTAACCCCACAGGACCTGATCCGAGAACCACTACCGTATCTCCAGCTTTCATGCCAGCATTATCTAAACTCCACCATGCTGTTGGTATAACATCAGATAAAAAGAGAAGCGCCTCATCTTCAAGCTCACATGATTCGGGGATGACAAGCGGCATGAAATTACCGTATGGAACCTTTAGAAACTCTGCTTGACCACCGGGATGATTTCCAAACTGCTCAGTATATCCAAATAAACCACCAGCATCAGTGTGAGGGGCGTGGTTAGAGTTATCGCACTGACTCTCCATCTCATTTTCACAATAAAAGCAGTGACCACATGATACATTGAATGGAAGGACGACCCGATCACCCTTTTTCACTTTAGTTACATCAGGTCCAGTCTCTTCAACAATTCCCATAGGCTCATGTCCAATGATAAAACCAGGGCGAGTAGGCATATTCCCTTGATAGATATGAAGATCTGATCCACAAATAGCTGTCGATGTAATTTTTACAATGATTTCTTCCCGGTTTTCGATTTCGGGATCTTTAACGTCCTTTACTTCAATCTTCTTAGTTCCTTGATAAGTTACTGCGCGCATATAATTCACTCCTCCTTTTAAAGACAAGTAATTAGCAACATAGCTTGTATACCCTTCTTTTAAAAAAAGTGAACTAAATATTGGAATTCGATGATGACTATCTTTGACCATTCACATCGATCACAACAATCTCTGGTGGATTATAAATACGTGGAATGTTGAAGCTGTAATTGAATCCTCGTCCAATCACATGGGTAAACGTCTCATGCTCGTAGAGTCCGCCTGCGTATTCAGGAAAGAATCCTTGGTCAGGTGCGAATAATCCGTTCATCAAGTAAGGGATTCTCACTTGCCCGCCATGAGCATGTCCGGATAAGACGAGGTCGAATGGAAGTTTAGCATACGTGTCGACTTGTTCGGCACGGTGGGAGAGAAGCACCTTGAACGTCTCATCGGGGGCGATGTCCTGCATCGCCGCAGTCGACTCCGCATCCCAATCCGTATAAATGTTTTCTCTGAACCCACGAAGAGGGTCTTCTAGCCCGCCGATGACGAGGTCGATCCCATTGATGGTGACCGTTTCCCATTCGTCTTCGAGAACATTGACGCCATATGAGCGAAACACATCTTTCACATCGTGACGGACATAGTCATCCGACCCATCGATTTCATGGTTACCGGTCACGAAATACATCGGCGCAATTCCTTCAAGCCCTTCGATTAGTTCGAATGCAGGTTCAGGTGAACGATATCGGTCTAGTAGATCGCCGGGTAAAGCGATGAGATCCGGTTTCTGCGCACGGACCTGGTCAATCAAAATCGACTGTTTATAACCGTATGATGCGCTGTGTAAGTCGGAGAGGAGCACGATGCGCAGTGACTCGTCTGCTGACAGTTTATCGGACGTCACGTCATACGTTCGGACGGTCAACCCGTTGTACGTCGACGTGAACAACAAGATGCCAAGTACAACAAACAGTAGAGTCGATTTATGCTTCTTCATCAGTGCTCCCGCCTTTCCTAATCGTGTCTTTAATCTTACTCCGATAGGCAGGGTTAAGCAAAAAAAATCCCGCTCGTAGGAGCGGGAAGGAAGATTATGCTGCTTTTGCTGTCAATTTGACGTCGACATTGCCGCGCGTCGCTTTTGAATAAGGGCACACTTGGTGTGCTTCTTCGACGAGACGTTCTGCTGTCGCTTGGTCGACACCTTTGATTTCGACTTCAAGTTCAACTGAAATGAAGAAACCTTCATCGTTTTGATTTAATGTGACGTGACCTGTGACGCTTGAACCGTCTGTCTTCACACGTTCTTTTCCGATGATGAGGTTGAGGGCACTACCGAAGCAAGCCGCATAGCCAGCTGCGAAAAGTTGTTCCGGGTTTGTCGCACCGTCTACGTGTTTCGCGCCAGGCATCGAGACGTTCATGTCGATGACGCCATCTGTTGATTTCACATGACCTTCGCGGCCACCGATTGCTGTTGCTGATGCTGTGAATAGTGATTTCATGATTGAATTCCTCCATTTCATTTTTAACAATTAAGTTGTGCACAATTCAAATTATAGAGCAGTCAAAAAGTTTCGCAAGTGATATGCTTGGCTAAAGAAGAGTACGGAGGATTACGTATGGACCAATCGTTAAAGTTAGAACATCAAATCTGTTTTCAATTGTATACCGCCTCAAAAGAGCTTACCCGGTTATATCGCCCAATTTTAGCACCGCTAAACCTGACGTATAGTCAATATCTCGTGATGCTTGTCTTATGGGAAGAGGATGGAATCGATTTGCGACAACTCGGATCGCGGTTGACGCTCGACTCTGGGACATTGTCGCCGCTCGTCAAACGGCTCATCCAAATCGGCTATGTGGAGAAAAGTCGTGCGACGGACGACGAACGAAAAATCATCGTTCGTTTGACCGAAAGCGGTAGCGCGTTGCGTGAGCAGGCGGCGAATGTGCCGTTACAAGTAAGTGGTATGCTGAATATAGACGAAGCGACGTATGTCGCATATATGGAGATGCTCACCGATATCAAGACGAGACTACACGATTTCGGGGAGCGTCAGCGCGAGCAGTAAGGAAGGAGGAGCCATGTTTCGAAAATTGATCATCCTCTTGATGGGGATTGGACTCTATATGGCTTGGCAATATGAGATGCCGAACGTCTCTGCCCCGACGAGCATTCAGGTGGAGTCTGAGGTGGCGACCGAACGAGCGACAGACGCGCCAAAGTTCGCAAGTCAGTATGCCGGGCATGACTGGTATTTGGTCGAACGTGGCGGTGACCGAGGACTTGAACTGATTGATGAGGACGGTGCGAAAAAAGGATTCTATCAGTTCGAGACAGGTAGCACGTATCGAGGTCTTGTACTGAATGAAACGCCCCGTGATCAAGTCGAGGACATCGGCTTCGAGGCAGTGACTTCGTATAATAAAGGACTAAATCGATACTTGATTCCAGACGATCCATCGTTTTCCGTTTTTGCAATCGATGGTCAGTATGTCACTTTCTTTTTTGACCAGCATGATGATGACCTCCTGAAAGGGATCTTGTCGGTCGACCGCCGTGTCGAAGAGGCGAGTGAGGGGTACTATGGTGACTTGTCGAAAGAGGGGACGGTCGCCAATGAGCAGTTGATGCGTATTCTCATGAATTGGGATCGGGAGAAATTTGATTTAAATGCTCTAGCTGACTACGAACCACTCTATCCGGTCGTACGGGCGCATAGTCAGAATATGGCGGAGAACGACTTCTTCAGCCATACGGACCCAGAAGGACAAGACCCGTTCGATCGAATGGACGAAGCGGGACTTTCATATTCGATGGCCGGCGAAAACTTGGCCATGGGACAGATGAGCGTGTTCCATGCGCATTGGGGACTCATGAACTCGAAAGGGCATCGTGAGAACATCATGCAGCCGCGCTTCACCCATGCTGCCGTCGGACTCGCTTATAATGAAGAAGACAGTCCGTTCTACACGATCAACTTCATCACTCCAAGATAAAAGGATGACTCTTTGGAGCCATCCTTTTTGATATTAGATGAGTTTCTTCACCGCATCCTCAATTTCAGCCGGTGTCGTCTGTGGCGAAAAGCGCTCGATGATGTTTCCATCACGGTCGACTAAAAACTTCGTGAAGTTCCATTTGATCGCCTTCGACCCGAGAAGCCCGGGTGCTTCTTTTGAGAGATAGGTGAAGAGTGGGTGGGCATCCTTGCCGTTCACGTCGACTTTCGCGAACATTGGGAACGATACCCCGTAATTCAGTTGACAGAACTCTTGAATTTCTTCATTGGAGCCCGGGTCTTGATGACCGAACTGGTTGCACGGGAAACCTAAGATCTGTAGGCCCTGTCCTTTATAGGTGTTGTAAAGTGACTCGAGGCCTTCGAGCTGCGGTGTGAATCCACATTTGCTCGCCGTGTTGACGATGAGTAAGACGTCGCCTCTATATGTAGCTAACGGTTGTAATTGTCCTTTCATGTCTACTGCTTCAAAATCATAAATCATGATAATTCCCCCTTTTTTTGTAGTATACCAAGAGAAGGAGACAGACTCGAACTTGAACGCGTTGCGTGCAATCAAATTGTTATGAAATCATGATGTCGCTGTTACATCATTCCGAAGAAAGAATCCGTATAATGAAAAACGTTGTAGAAAGGAACGGTGTTATGCGATTTTTAAAAAATGAATTTATATGGATTGCGCTTATTTTAATCGGACTCTTTTTATCAAGTGCGACGCCTTACTCGGACCAGTCTATCGTTTCGCCACTCGAGCGATTCAATTGGAGCTGGATTGAACCGACGCTAGCGAACGTGCAGTTCGACTATGCAGGAAAGGAAATCTCGCTCGATACGTTGGGGACGACAGGATTGATTGAGTTCTTTATGCGGAAGACGGCACATGTCGTCACGTTTTTCGTTCTCGGTGCATTATTCGTGAAGGCCATCTCGCGAACGAATCTTCATGCGGGACTGAACTTACTCTTCGCTTGGGCACTTGCGAACACGGTGGCGATTTTTGATGAGTATCATCAGAGTTTGACTCCTGAACGGACCGCGCTGTTAGAAGATGTCCTTTTGGATAGTACGGGTGCTGCCGCAGGTGTCATCTTATTCGGTGGGTTGTTATTACTTCGTTCGAAACGGAAAAATGGCAAACGGGCCGGTTATGTTGCCTTAAGGTAGTCAAAAAAATGAATGGGTCACTATGTGAAAAGCGCTTTCTTGAAGTGCTTTTTTTCTTTTTAAAACTATTTTGTGACAACGAACCAAACAAAATATTGTCTATACCCACGTTTTTTAAAGGATAAAACCTAAATTAGGTCAATGTCATACGAATGAAATATAAGTGTAAAATAACTTTTGGTTTAGATTGCTATAATGAGTCACAGAGCGAACGAAATGTCGCGACTTATCTTATAAAAAATAATTGCACGACTATAGATAAAAACTACACGGGAATCAGCGGAGGGAAGCACATTGGGTAACTTGAAGAAATTTGCAGCAACAGTCACTCTAGGCGCACTCTTGATCGGCGGAACGTCACCGACTTATGCAGCCTCACTTACAGAGAAGCAGAAGAAAGTACAAGAACAACGACAAAAGAATAGCAGTGAACAGTCGAAAGCAAACTCTTCGATTCAATCACGTGAGCAAGCCATCAGCAAAGAGCAACAAGAGATCAACAAGTTAGATGCTGAACTCCAAGACGTCATCAACGATGTCGCTCAGAAAAAAGCTGAGATTCGTGCAACTGAAGAAAAGATTAAAAAGCTTCAAGCACAAATTAAAAAGTACGAAGCGAAAATGAAAGCACAAGAAGATCTTATGAAAGATCGTATGGCGACGATGCAAAAGAACGGTGGCTCGTCAGTCAACTGGGCTGAGTTCATCTTCGGTTCTAAAGACTTCGGTGATTTGATCACACGCATGATCACAGCTGGTACGATCCAAGAGAACGACCAACAAATCTTCGAAGAATACGAAGCAACGAAAGAAAAACTCGCGAAAGCGCAAGCTGATTTGAAAGCAGAGCGTGATTCACTCGTGAAGCAAAAAGAAGAACTTGAAAAACGTCAGAAAGAGCTCGATCAAAAAATGAAAGAGCGCGCTGCGAAAATCAAGAAACTTGAAGCTGAAAAAGTGAAGTTCGAATCAAAACTCATGAGCCTTCAAGAGATGGAAGATACGCTCAAAGCTCAAGAACAAGCCATTCAAGCAGAAATCGAAGCGCAACGTCGTGCTGAAGAAGAAGCACGTCGTGCAGCGGCAGCAGCTGCGGCGGCGAAAAAGCAACAAGGTTCAAGCTCGAATAGCGGTTCAAGTGCTTCAACAGCACCGGTAGCGTCTGCACCAGCAAGCGGTGGCATGTTCCAACGTCCAGCAAGCGGTCGCCTCTCACAAGGATGGGGTCCAGCAAGCGGTGCGAACGGCTACTCGTTCCACAACGGTCTTGATATCGCAGGTCCAGTCGGTACACCGATCTATGCAGCACAAACAGGTACGGTCCTCCGTGCAGGTTGGGGTGGCGCATACGGAAACCATGTTATGATTGCACACGTGATCAACGGGCAAGTATGGACGACAGTATACGCTCACATGAGCTCGGTATCCGTTTCTGCGGGTCAACGCGTGTCACAAGGACAAAACCTTGGCGGCATGGGTAGCACAGGGAACTCGACAGGTTCACACCTTCACTTCGAGATTCACCGTGGCGGCTATTCGTACTCTTCATCGAGCGCGGGAAGCACAGTTAACCCAGCATCATTCTTCTAAACACAAAGAAAGTGATCGACGAACGCGTCGATCACTTTTTTGTTGCCCTATAGACGATGAACGTCAAAAGGGAGGCACCGATGACACTGAGCCATAGCGTTTCGAAGTTTGGGTCATCGAGCATGCTCCGGCCTCCAAGGAACACCATATAGCCGAGTATCGCGAGCGTGACAAGTGTCAAAGCGGTCAATCGGATCTGTCGGGGGATACGGAGCCACCAACCGAATAATCTGTTCATGAAAAATCGCCTCCTCTATTAGTATAGGGGAGGCGATGTGTTTCATCTAGCGAGTCGGACCCAAGCAGAGTCCATGATTTGTCGGTAACCGACTTCCCGATAGATTTTGTTCGATGTCGGGTTCGTCAAGTCGGTATAGAGGACACAGAACGATTTCGTCTCAAGTAATTGGCGGCTAAGGTCTGCAACGAGACTTCGCGCGTAACCTCTACCACGTGCATCAGGTGATGTGTAGACAAATGAAACGGTGATCCCGTTCTCAGTTGGACGTGCGCGTTTCGCACACGAGACGACCTGTCCGTCGACTTCCCAAAAGACAGCCTCTTTCCTGTCGAGCATCGTCTGTACAGCCTTCGTCACCTTCTCTGGTGGAGATGATCGGAGACCTGATTCGGCTTCGAAGGCACTATACCAAGCTTCGATCTGTGCCTGGTCGGCCTTCGTCGCTTCTCGCATGTGGCCTTTTGCCATGTCGATGTCTTCCACGCTGTCGAGGCGATAAAGACCTTGGGACATGAACATCTCACTCGACCCAGACGTCAACTCCTGCCATACTTTCCCGAAACGTTCCGCTTGCTGTCGTTCCGAGACGACTTCCGCGAAGGGGACTGCTTCTTTCAAAAGGTGGGGGATGATGAAAGACGGGAGAAGGTCCGAGCGCTCCGTCTTCACGACGATATAGTGAAGTGGATGCGGTGGTGTCACTTGGAGGATGGCGAGAAGCTCCCCGTCCTCTTCGACTGTGAACTGATGAAACGTTTCATAGATTCCTTGTTTGACGTTATTCAAGACGCCAATCATGAGGCTATTCTTTGCCTCCTCGTCGAGTAATGCCGTCATGACGCGGTCTGAGAAGTGATTAGGGTCTTTCCATTCAATCCATTCCATATGGTTCTCTCCTTTATTATATGTAGACAAAAACGGACAAACCTGATGGCTTGCCCGTTTATGAGTCGTTCATTATGCGATATTTTCTTGTTTCGACGACGTGTTGTCGAGAAGTTTTGTGTTGTGTTTGAAGTAATGAATGATTTTCGCGATGGCACCGTCACCCGTGACGTTTGTTGCTGTCCCGAAGCTATCTTGTGCCAAGTAGAGTGCGATAACCAAACTTTGCATCGTCGCGTCGAATCCGAGGATCGAGCCGAACAATCCGAGCGATGCCATGACGGCCCCGCCTGGTACACCTGGTGCTGCAATCATCGTCACACCGAGTGCGAGGATGAATGGAAGCATGATTGCGTAGGATAACGCCATGCCATTCAAGTACATGAGCGCGACACCGACCGATGTGAGTGTGATCGTCGACCCTGACAAGTGGATCGTTGCCGAGAGCGGGATGACGAAGTTCGCGACACCTTCGTCCGTGTTGTTCAACTTCGCTTGGCGAAGCGTGACTGGAATCGTCGCGGCCGATGATTGCGTCCCGATGGCTGTGAAGTAAGCCGGCATCATCGTCTTGAGCAACTTGAACGGATTCTCTTTGTTAAGACCACCTGCGATTGAATATTGAATCATGAGCATCGTCAAATGAAGGACGATGATTGTGACGAAGACGAGCGAGAAGACCGATAGGATCTCAGCGACTTGACCAGCGTACGTCATGTTCATGAAAATTCCGGCGATGTGGATTGGAAGTAATGGAATAATGACTTTACTGATTAAGAGTTCGATGATATCGCGGAAATCCATGGCGAGGTCGAGTGACCGTTTGCTTTCGATCGCGGCAATCCCGATTCCGATGACGAAAGCTAAGATAAGTGCGGTCATAACACCGAATACAGGTGGAATCTCAAATTCCATGAACCCTTTCAACAAGGCTTCTTCTGGATTTTCGGCTCCTGTCGTCGACCGTGTCAAAATTTGCGGGAACAAGTTGCTTGTTGCAAAGTATGCTAATGTTCCGGCGATGATGGTTGATGCGTAAGCGATGAGTGCTGTGAGTCCGACCAGCTTTCCTGCTCCTTTTCCAAGTTCCCCGATACCCGGGATGATAAAAGCAAGAATAATCAATGGAATAGCGAAGCCTAAGAACTGCCCGAAGACCGTGTTGAACGTCACGAACGTCCGAACAATCCAGTTCTGACTTTCTGGTACGATGCTCCCGAGTAAAATACCGAAAGCGATCGCGATGATGATGCGACCTAAGAGGCCAATACGTAATTTCAAATCAATCACCCTTTCTGTTTGTTTGAATAGTTGATATTTTCGCACATTTTACGGAATGTTGCCACCTTCTCTTACAATTTTTCTAAAGAAAGACGTTTGACAACTGTTTAGAAGGGTATTAGAAAATGTTGTACATATCAAGGGAAGGGGCTTCTCCTTTTCCTAATATAAAAACGATGTTATGATTAATTCTGACAGACGTAAAGGAGGGGTGCGCGTGCAGTTACAACGAACAACGATTCACATTGCGGGTCAAGACTATACGATCGTAAGCGAAGAACCCGCTGACCACGTGAGGGAAGTAGGCTTTTTGGTCGACAGTAAGATCCGCGAAATTCGTGAACAATCCCCTCATCTAGATGCTCGTCAGGCAGCGGTCTTGGCTGCGATTCAAATCGCGAGCGACCACGTCAAAACTAAACGAAATATGGGAGAATAAATCAATCCATGGTTACGCTACTTATACTGTTTTTCTTGTTTATCGGAATCGTCAACGGCTTCCGTCGTGGCGCGATTCTACAGCTCGGCCATTGGGTCGCGCTCATAATTAGTTTTCTCGTCGCCAATACGTACTATAAAGAGTTAGCCGAAGCGTTCAAGCTGTGGATCCCGTATCCGTCTCAGCTCGACGGAACGCTCCCGGGTGGCGTGTTGGACCTCAATTCCCTTTCAGGGATTGAGATGACATTTTATAACGTCTTTTGGTTCGTCGTCTTGTTCCTCATTACGAAACTCGTCTTGCATCTCATCTTGGCGATGCTCGACTTCTTGACGGACTTGCCAATTTTGCGCCAATTAAAAGGTGTAATCGGAGCTGTCCTAGGATTCTTCGAGGCATATGTCATCACATTCTTCATCCTTTGGGTGATTGCGTTCGTGCCGATGGCGAGCGTTCAAAACGCCGTCGACAAATCGTCGCTAGCGACATATATCATTCAAGACACGCCATATCTATCGGATTGGTTTTCAAATAAGATGTTGTGACACGACAGGCCGGAATGCAAGCTAGTGCTTGTGTCTCGGTCTTTTCTGTGTGAAGAGGGGGAAGCATATGAATAAAGTAGAAGCGATGATGTTGCTCGAAAAAATCGCGCAATATATGGAGATCAAAGGGGAGAACCCGTTTAAAATCAATGCGTTCCGCAAGGCGGCGACAGCGCTAGAGAACACGGACCTTGAACTCGAGGACATCGACGACTTGACGTCCATCTCAGGAATCGGGAAAGGGACGGCTGCAGTCCTTGAAGAGTATCGAGACACAGGACGCAGTGAAGTACTTGAAGCACTGCAAGAAGAGATTCCGTTCGGTTTGATGAAGCTCTTGAAAATTCAAGGGCTCGGCGGGAAGAAACTTGCTAAACTCCGTGAAATCGGTGTCGTCGACTTGGAGTCGCTCATCCGTGTACTCGAAGATGGGACGGCTGCATCATTACCCGGTTTCGGGGCGAAGAGTGTGGAGAAATTACTCGCAGCCGCGAAGAACCTCGAATCACGTCCAGAACGATTGGCTTATGCAGTCATGCGACCAATCGTTGAAGAAATCAATGAGGTGTTAGAGAAGGAGACGCTCGTCTTGCGTCATTCGGTCGGAGGAAGCTTCCGCCGTGCCGAAGAGACGTGTAAAGACCTTGACTTCATCATCGCGACCGAGGAGCCGATTGAGCTACGTGAGAAGCTGCTCGCTTTGCCGTTCATCAACGAAGTGATTGCGGCAGGCGAGACGAAAGTCTCGCTCGTCCTCGAACGTGAAGAGATGGTATCGGTCGATTTCCGTATGGTCGAGCCAGGCGCGTTCGCTGCGACGCTTCACCATTTCACGGGCTCGAAAGACCACAACGTCCGCATGCGTCAACTCGCGAAAGCAAAAGGAGAGTCCATTTCCGAATATGGGGTCGAGACAGCAGACGGATTGTGGCAACCAAAAACAGAAGAAGAATTGTTCGAACGGTACGGTCTCCCATTCATCCCGCCTGAACTTCGGGAGGGGCATGCTGAGTTCGAGCACGACTTATCGAAGCTCGTCACGCTCGAGGACATCAAGGCTGACGCGCACATGCACACGGTCTGGTCGGACGGGAAGTTGACCGTCGACGAAATTGTCGTGGCGATGAAAGATCGCGGCTATGAATGGATGGCCATCACCGACCACGGGAAGTATTTGACGTTCGTCAATGGCTTGACCGAGGAACGGCTCGAAGCACAAGGGGAAGAAATCCGCGAGGCCGCGAAGACACATGATATGAACGTGTTACGAGGCGTTGAGATGGACATCCGTCCTGACGGGACGCTCGACTATGAACCCGAGTTTCTAGAGACGCTCGATTACGTCGTCGCCTCCATCCATTCGAAGATGGACCAATCGGTCGACGAGATCATGGCTCGTCTCGAGAACGCCTGTCGTTCTCCGTACGTCAACGTGATCGCCCATCCGACGGGTCGACTCATCGGTCGTCGGGACGGCTATCCAATTGACGAGGACAAGTTGATCGCGCTCGCGAAAGAAACAGGGACGGCGCTCGAGTTGAACGCCAACCCGAACCGCCTCGACCTGACAGCTTCCACGCTCAAGAAGGCGAAGGCAGCGGGCGTCAAAGTGATGATCAACACGGACACGCACCACCCAGATATGATGGAAGACATGGCCCTCGGTGTGTTGCACGCACGGAAAGCCTATCTCGAACCATCAGATATTATCAACTGCTTCACGTTTGAAGACGCCAAGGCGTTCTTTGCGGCGAAGCGATAGAAAGGAACATGCTAGATGGACCACGCGTTACGCGTATTAGAATATGAAAAATTGCGCCAACAGCTTGCCGGTCACGCGGCGAGCTCGCTCGGAAAAGATTTGGCGCTGAAGATGCAACCTGACTACTCATACGACCGGGTGCTCTCGAATTTGAACGTGACGAAAGAGGCGACCGAGGTCGTTCGTCTCCGTGACCGTCTGCCACTCGGTGGGCTTACGGATGTCCGTGCGGAAGTGAAACGGGCCGCAATCGGCTCGGTCCTCTCGACGAGCGAATTGCTCGCCGTCGCTGCCGTCATGTATGGCGGACGCCAAGTAAAGAACTTCTTCGAGAAGCTTCACGAGGATAACGAAGAGATTCGCATTCCACGTCTTGACGAGTATGCGGACAAGTTGACGAAGCTCATCGAGGTCGAACAGGCGATTCGTCATGCGATTGACGACCAAGGGACTGTCCAAGATTCCGCGAGTCCACAACTCCGTGGACTTCGGACACAGCTCCGGAGCTTTGAAGGGAGTGTCCGGTCACGTATCGACAACATCCTCCGCAACAATGCGAAGATGCTCTCGGACGCCATCGTCACAATCCGGAACGATCGCTATGTTGTACCGGTCAAACAAGAGTACCGTCAAGCGTTCGGTGGAATCGTCCATGACCAGTCGGCTTCTGGTCAGACACTCTTCATTGAGCCGCAGGCCATCGTCTCCATCAATAACGAGATTCAAGAAGTTCGTCTGAAAGAACGTGCTGAAATCGAACGGATTTTAAGTGCTCTCTCGAACGAGGTCGGTGGGGTCCATGATGCCATCATGACGAACCTCGACGTGTTGGCCGAACTCGACTTTATCTTTGCGAAAGTCGCATACGGACAAGAGATGAAAGCGACCGAGCCAAAGTTGAACGACAATCGAGAAATCAAGTTGAAACAGGCACGTCATCCGTTCATCCCGAAAGATGAGGTCGTACCGATCACAGTCGAGCTCGGAGAAGACTACACGTCACTCGTCATCACCGGACCAAACACCGGCGGGAAAACCGTCACGTTGAAAACGATTGGACTCCTTCAATTGATGGTGCAATCAGGTCTCTACGTGCCGGCAGAGTTCGGGACAGAGCTTTCCGTGTTTGACGCGGTCTATGCCGATATCGGGGATGAGCAATCGATTGAACAGAGTCTCTCGACGTTCAGCTCGCATATGACAAACATCGTCGGCATGCTCGACAAAATCGACTTCATGTCACTCGTCCTCTTCGATGAGCTCGGTGCAGGGACGGATCCACAAGAAGGGGCTGCCCTTGCCATCGCCATCTTAGATGAAGTGAAACGCCGCGGGGCACGTGTCGCTGCGACGACACACTACTCGGAACTGAAGGCATACGCTTATAACCGCGAAGGTGTCATGAACGCCTCGATGGAGTTTGATATCGAATCGCTCAGCCCGACGTACCGTCTCTTGATTGGCGTACCGGGTCGCTCGAACGCCTTCGAGATCAGTCGTCGTCTCGGACTGTCTGAGCAAGTCATCGACAAGGCACGTAGCCACGTCGGTAGTGATGCCGAGTCAGTCGAATCGATGATCAATGAGCTTGAAGCAGCGAAGCAACGCGCCGAGCAGCTCGAGCAAGAGCTCATCGTCAAGCGCTATGACTTTGAAGAAGAGCAGGCCGAATTCGAAGCGAAGATGACCGAATTTGAGCGCGAACGCGACAACTTGTATAGAGCGGCCGAGGCGAAAGCCGAGAAGGCCGTCGAACAGGCGAAGCGTCAAGCGAACGAAGTCATCGACCGCTTGAAGAAGCTACGTGAGCAAGGAATCGTCAAAGAGCACGAGATTATCGCGGCGAAGAAAGAGCTCGAATCGGCAAAACCGACGCTTCAAGAGAAAAAGATTCAAAAAGTGAAACAAAAAGCCCAGCAGAAACGTACGTTCAGTAAGGGCGAAGAAGTGAAAGTGACGACGTTCAATCAAAAAGGCTACATCGTGAAACAAATCAACGACAATGAGTATAACGTCCAAGTTGGCATCATGAAAGTGAACGTCAAAGCGGACGACCTTCAGAAGATCGGTCCATCGAAAGAGAAGTCGCTTCAGTCGAAAGGGAGCTCGCTCAAACGTCAGAGCTCGACGAAGTCCGAGCTCGACCTCCGTGGCGTTCGTGTCGAAGAGGGACTCATGCGTCTAGACAAGTATATCGATGAAGCACTCGTGTCGGGCTATGACAACGTCCGCATCATCCACGGATTAGGTACCGGAGCGATGCGTCAGGCGACACAAGAATTTTTAAAAGGACATCGTCACGTGAAGAGCCAGCGCCCGGGAGGAATGGGCGAAGGTGGACTCGGTGTCACGGTCGTCGAACTGAAGTAAGGGGAGTCGGGAATGGGTACGATTACGTTTGCCGTTATGCTGGAGTCGTTCGGCCTCTATTCGATGGCGGGACTGATGATTGTCGTCGGTCTTGCCATCTTCGAGGTGACAACGCCGTACAGTAACTGGCGTGAGATTCAAAAAGGAAATATTGCCGTCGCCTTGGCGACAGGCGGGAAGATTGTCGGTCTCGCCAACATCTTCCGGGTCGTCGAGAGCCATCATGATAGCACAATCGACATCTTCGTCGGGGGTGGTTTTGGATTCATTTTGCTCCTCGCGACATACTGGTTGTTTGAATTTTTGACACCGACACTGAAGGTGAACGATGAGATTCAACAAGGGAATATCGCCGTCGGGTTGTTGGCATTCTTGCTGTCGATTGGGGTCTCCCTCGTCGTCGGCGCGGCATTGGTGAGGTGAAGACATGGTATACGAACGATTGGCAAAGATCTTGTTCATCGGGGCCGGGCTGTTCTTAGTGGCAGCGGCACTATGGTATATCTTTTATTGAGGGAAGAGGGAGAATCCGTTTGGATGCTCCCTTTTTTTGATTTCAGGGACCTTGAATATAAAATATATGGGTGAAAGGAAATTTTTTTACAATTCGTGTGAGGAAATCGATATACTGAAACTAGATTATGGAACGAGATACATAAGAAGGTTGAGGTGTAGGTCATGGCGAACGGGTCAGAAGTGTTTGAAGTCTTGATGACGAATGCAGTGAAATTGCCTGGAGTGAAAGTAGATCGAAAAGAATTTTTAGCCCAAAGTTTCAGTAAGTACGTGCCAGCGACTCAGTTGGCAGAGGTTGTCGAGAAGGGACCGCTTGAAGCGAACGTCCCTCTCTCAGTCATCAAAAAAGTGGCGAAGCGAAATATTACTAATCAGACGATGAAAAGTTCGAGTGCATCGTTTGCAGCCGGCCTACCTGGAGGCATCGGTCTCGCCGCAACGATTCCGGCCGATACGGCGCAATTCTTCGGTTTCGCCCTCCGTTTAGCGCAAGAAATTGGGTATTTATATGGGTACGATGACTTTTGGGAAGATGGAGAATTAGATGTCGAACGGGTGAATGGAGAATTAATTCTCTTTTTAGGTGTCATGTTCGGAGTGGGCGGTGCGACGGCTACCATCAAGGCATTGTCCGCACAATTATCGAAAGAAGCTTTGAAAAAAATCCCGAACAAAGCGCTGACGAAAACGGTGTACTATCCAATCATCAAGAAAATGTCGGCGATGATCGGGGTGAAGATGACGAAAGACACGTTCGCCAAAGGGATCTCGAAGATGATTCCACTCGCAGGTGGTGTCATCTCAGGAGGGATCACGTACTCATCGATGACGAAGATGGGCAATCGTCTCATGCATGCGCTTGAAGAAGGAGTCAACATGACGGAAGCGGAGTTTATTGAAAGTGTGGAAACAGTCAAGCGTGAAAATCTTGAAATCATCGAAGCAGAATTTGTAGAAATTGATGAGGAATCACGTAATGACGGGGGAGTCATATAAGGAGATATCGTATGTTCTAGGAGGGGATTATTCATGAAACTAGACTTACACTACTTGATGTCGACCGAGCGCTACGTACTCGACATGGAATCGTTTCAGATGAAGAATGAGGCGTATTACCCGTTAGAGTGGACATTTTATGGAGCGGCGAATCCGACGATGCTCCTCACATGGGACGCTAATCGCGACCGCATCCGAATTCGCTTCGAACAGTACGCCGTCTTTTTAGGGACACAAGAAGAGCACGGAATGAAAGAAGACGGATTATGGAACGAGCATCCGATTGTAAAACTGTCCGCATCACGCCTGATGTCATTCGCCAGTGAACGGATGGCGATTCATCCGGTGAACCGTAACCGTGGCGCGCTCGCGCATTATGTCATCCGTACGATCGAGCAGGAGTTTCATGTGTTGGCGTATGAAGACCCGACCGTAGAAAACCTAGGAAAAGTCGGGGACACAGGAGTACGTGTTGAAATCGTGAAAGAAGCCGAATGAAAAACAACGTCGCCTCGACTCCGGGGCGACGTTGTTTCGTTTACGGCACGTCAATTTTGACGGTATACACTTTCGGCATGGCGCCGCTTGACGCATACAAGACGAGCGTCTTCGCTTTCTCTGGGACGAGGAAGACTAAATCAATTTCGGATTTCTCGCCTGGTGTGTAAATGAATCCACCTCTAAATGCTTTTTTGTTGTGGTTGACCGTGTCGACCGGACTGTATTCTGTGCCGTCTGACGTGTACAAGCGGAAGCCGTTTGGACGATAATCCATAGTGCCCTCATACTGATCCGGTTCAACGTACAACGAAATCGGTAGGCTGACGAATCGCTTACCATCTTCCGGTTCGGTCCCATCCGGAGAAGCGTACACAGGTTTACCCACTTGGAATTCACGTTTTTTCATTTGTGGATCTCCAATAAACGTTTGGAACGTGCCGAGGTTCATGATTTTTTGAAGGTCATCTTCTTTCGGTGTGGTGGCTTTGGCTTCTTTCGGTTTCGTGTCTTTCAAGTCGGCCTGTTTCGCACCCGTCGTCTGTGCGGTCGGGGCTGGTGTCGCTTTCGCCTCTTCCGTGACCGGCTTGACTTCTGGTGACGTAAAGACGAACAAGCTGATGATCCCAACGACGAGTGCCGTCGCCGTCGTCCCGAGGACGAAGCGGAATCGTTTCTCGACTTGTTTTTGGTTGACGACATGCCCACCGATTGCTTCAGCCGGGGTGATGCGGACCGCACGTTCAGCAGGAAGCAGTGCACCTAAGACCCCTGTCACGACCGGGATGAGGATGGTCGCAAACAAGAATGGTAGCTCTGACGTCGGGAACTGTTGATACATGATCGTGACGATGATGATGGTGAACGTCACGCCGAGTAGTCCGGCGAAGAACCCGGTCAACGCACCTTCCGTCAAGACGAGACGACGGATGGACGTGTTCTGCCAACCGAGCGCTTTTAAAACGGCGAGTTGCGGCTTGCGCTCGGATACGTTTTGCCACATGATCTCGGTCGTCGTCAGCATCGCAATGAGTAAGGCGACCCCCATGGCAACGTAATGCATCGTCCCGACTTCAAGTGCCACGAACTCCCCGATCCACGTCGTGTACAAGACACCTTGGAGACGGAACGTGACGAACAAGAAGAAGCCGAACAGACTCGTCGGTAAGGCGATGGCGAGAATCGACAACAACGTCCGTGGCCAATACGTCACGAGTTGGTTCAAACTCATACCGACGCTTGAGCGCGAGCGGCCGAGGCGTCGTCCTTTTGAGACTTCACCAGACTGCATCGTTTCATATGGCTTGATGCGACGGACGAGTCGAATCGGGATGAGTGTCCCGAGCCAGTAAATCAAGAGACCGGCGAGTCCAATCAATAAGATACGGGTAATCGATGTCGAGCCAGCTGCCGTCCAAAGGAACGTCCCGAGAATCATCCACGAGATGAGCGCGACCATCGACCCAAGGATCGTGGCTTCTAAGAATAACAGTTTCGACAGCTGACTCGGCCGCCAACCGAGCGACAAGAGGATGGCGAACTCTTTCTTCCGAGCGTACAGCATGATGATGTTCGAGCTGAATACGTACAGCATCGCGACGAGGATGACACTCGCGACGACACCGGAGAAGCCGAGTTTCGCTTCCTGGAAAATCGTGATTGACGACCCGATTTTAATCCATGGCTGCTGAATCCAACCGAGCGAACTTTCTCCTTTTAAACCAGGGAGATAGGTGACGGCGTATTGTGGAGACGAGCCGAGCGTGACATCGGTGATGAGACCGGTCTTGTCTTCAATCTCCTTCGCGACCGCTTGGAGCTTCGCTTCGCTCTCTTCGTTCATGACGTCCACGCCTTTCACATTGACGCGAATGGCCGAGATGGCCTTGTCACCGGCAATGGCGAACGCTGCATCGAGTGTCGTCAACATCGAAGGTGGCTTCGTCAAGAAGCTATACGGGTTATTCGTCGGTTTGACGGTCGTCGGTGGGTTGACCGGCTCATCCTTCGAGTTCATGACCCATTCGGCGCTTGCCGGGAAATACGTCTCCATCGGGAGTTCCGTCAACGGATCTTTTGACAACTTCAGTTTCGATGGGTCGAATAGTCCGATGTAGTTATATCTTACTTTCGGTACATCGTTGAGGTCTTCCGCGTATAAATTGGACTTACGATACATACTTTCTTGCCCATACTTCACTTGACCCTCAGCGAGGAACGGTTTGATTTGATACGAATACGGCCAACGTTTCGGGAACGGGCTCGTCACGCCTTCATAGACGAGTGGAGATGCCTTCTCGGAAAGCCAAGTGTAGTCAACCGTGACACGAGGGTCTTGTGGCTGTGGTGTTCCTTCTAAAATGTGTTTCGTAATATTGTCGTGCATTTGTTGGGCTGTAAAGTCGTATGAGGCGACTTTCGTCCCTTTCAAGCTATCTAGATATTCCCCTTTCCCTTTCTCGAGATAGGTTTTAATAAAGGCTTCTTGGTCGCTCGTATCGGCATCGACTTCTTCGATGGTGTAGTTGATCGAGGCATCGACGTAGTCTTTAGTACTCATCAAAATCGGGATCGTCGTGATGTCTTCGTCGTAAGGCTCTGGGACATCCTCTTCATTGAAGTAACGACTGAACGCTGTCGCTTGTACGGCATCGTCTAACCCGACGAGTTTCGCTTCGGCAACCGGGTCAATCCCGGCGAGCATGACATCACTTCCGTAACTGAGTGGGAATTCTTCATATAGGGCGGTCGGGCCGATGCCGATGTGAGTGGAATCACCGTTTGGCATCCAGCCGACCCAAAAGTAGGCTTTCAAGTCTTGGAAGTCATTAATTTTTTCAATGCCCGTATCGATGAGCGTATTCATCTTAAGGCGATAGAGACCCGCTTTATCAAACGTGTGCGTTTGCGTGAACGAGCTCGAGTAAGTCGACCCAATCATCGCGATTGGAGCTGCGACATCGATGTCGGCAATCTGTTGAATCGTCTCGTATTGTTCGCGTGTGATCCCGCCTTCGAGTCCGCTCATATAGTTCGGTTCGAGCAGGTTCAAGTCCTCGGTCACGCTGCGGCTGCCTTCTGGACGCACGACGATGTGATAAGACGAGTCCCAACGTTTCTGTAGCTCGTTGACGACCGTCCCGTTATTCGCCTGCGTCACGCCGAGAAGATAGCTGAGCCCGGTACTGACGATGAGCATCCCGACCATGAGCAGGATGAATCGTTCCTTATTCCGCCACCATGAATTCCAAATGAACTTAAGCATGATGGACGTCGCTCATGGCGACGACCTGCCCGTCGCGCATCTCGATTTTTCGGTTGGCACGGTCGGCGAGTTCCGGGTCATGGGTGACGAAGAGGACGCCACATCCGTTCTCACGATTCAAGCGGATCAATAGGTCAAAGATGACGTCACCCGTGTGAGTATCTAAGTTCCCAGTCGGCTCATCAGCGAGGAGCCATTTCGGACGGTGGATGAGGGCGCGGGCGACGGCAACGCGCTGTTGCTGACCACCTGACAGTTGGGACGGTAATGAATCGACCTTGTCAGCGAGACCGACCTCTTTCAACAGTTCGAGTGCACGTTCGTGAACGTCGTAATCGACTTTTCGCCCGAAGAGCGGGGACATGACGTTCTCAAGCGCCGTCAACGTCGGGATGATGTGGAACTGTTGGAAGATGAAACCGATATTCTCGAATCGGAAGTCCGCGAGTTGTTTCGCAGAGAGCGTCGAGATCGGTTCATCGTTGAAGAGCAAGGTACCCTCGGTCGGACGGTCGAGTGTACCGATCAGACTGAGGAGCGTCGACTTTCCAGACCCAGATGGTCCGATAATGGAGATGAAATCCCCGTGTTCGAAGCGGAGGTTAATGTCCTGTAAGGCGACCGTTTTGACGTCACCCGTATCAAATCGTTTTGTTAAGTGTTCGCATGTGAAGTGATAGGCCATATCGTGAAATCTCTCCTTTAACTAATATTTAGTGAAAATATGTAAGAGTACGTAATATTCTGACTATTTTAGATTATAGGAAAAAGATTCCAATGTATAGCTGTATTTTTTTCAAATGGGGAACGGGTATAGAAGAGTGAGGAGGAGAGAAGATGAAATCATTCGAAATTGAATTCCATTTAATCAACGAAGAAGTGCTGACGTATATGGTGGAAGCTGATACACGATATGAGGCATTGGAGTCGATTTTCCAATCATTTCGGCATGCGAGCGATGGATTCGTACAATTTGAGGACGAGTTGATTGTGATGTTGGATCATGTGGCGTATGTGAAGGCGTTTGAGGTGGTGGAGTAGGAGGTATCGAAAGTGAAATATAATAAGCTGGTGCGTGATCGTGTGCCTGATTTAATTCAGGCAGAGGGGAAACGAGTGATCGTTAAACACTTGAATCAAGCTGAGAAGTTTGAGCAGGCGAGATTAAAGCTCTATGAAGAGTTAAAAGAATATGAAGATGCCAATATTGACGAAGAATGTTTGGAAGAATTGGTTGATATTTTAGAACTAGCGTATGCTCTTGGTAAGATGCACGGTGCCTCATTCGAAGAAATGGAATCGATTCGAGCAAAGAAACGTGAGCAAAAGGGCGGATTTGAGAAAGGTCTGTTTTTGGAAGAGGTATTGGATTAATAAAAATCGCCTACAAATGAGTGAGAATTTGTAGGCAATTTTTATTAATTAAATGGAAGTTCATTGATTAAATCTTCGGTATTGAATTCTTTTTGTTCATATTTAAGCATTAAATCTAAGTAAGCATTTTGCGCCGACTCAGGGTCGGTTAAGAACATTTCTAACTCTTGATAAAGAGCATCTAATCCGCCAGCAGCGTATTCCTCGATAATATCATAGTTCTCGAGTGTCACATCTGACTCATCCTCAGAATCATTTTCGATTGAAAAACGTTCAAATGTATTTTCTAAATGCATGATCAATTTCATGAATTGCAAATCTTGTTCTGAAAAAATGCCAAGTAAAATTTCAGGACCGGGTTTTACTTTTTTTCTTCGTTCATTGCTATAACCGAACAATAATGCTGCCATGAAAGCATCTTTATAGGTTTCAAAAAGTTGAGCGTCTTCTTTTAACGCTGTATACATATGATCTTGTGTACTATCTCGACGCACGGAACGCTTTGCCATTACATTACCTCCATAATTTCCGTATATTCCCCAGTGCCTTCATTTGTATGGTTGAGTAATTTATATGATTTTCCAATCCGATGATTAATGGCTTCATCCACTTCTCCACGCCATTGTGAAGTAGATACAATCACAACAATTTGATCTGATAATTTTGGTAAATTTATTGCAACGCGAGAACGATGGTCTGCATCGAGTGCTCCAAACGGAGAATCCATTACAAGTGGAAAAATATTTCCGAGTTTTAAATCTTCATCTAACGCGTGACCTTTTTCTCTGTCTTTGTACTCCCTAGTTAAATCTACTATAGCACCGATGAAAGCAAGACTTGTAATCTGTGATTCTCCCTGAGATAAACCAATACTTCCTCCGTTTACATCTGAAACGAGAAGTTCGTAATTATCAGTAAGTGAGATTGGATAGTCTTTTCGTAATAACTGAGAATAGGTTAGTTTGATTTTTTCTTCTAATTCGGTTTTTACTTGGGATTCTCTGAGCTTTAAAAGCCCAATCAAAGTGTTTTTCACTTTCGTAGCAGACTCTAGAGCAAGTTGAAGTTTTAATTGTCTTTCTTCTGCTTTAGTCAGTTTACTGACCTCTTTATTTAATAACTCTTCTTCTTTTGAAATTTCCTCAATTGATCGAAGTAAACTTTCTATAGCAGCCTCTGCTTTAACGATTGCAGTTCGAATCGAGGATTCTCTCTCGATTAAATTGGATGAATTTTCGATATTGCGTGAACTTGCTTTCATACGTTCCTCAATTTCTCGTAACTCGTCTTCCAATCCTCTAAGGTTTTCTCTCAATTCTTCACGTTCACTAACGAGTCGTCTCATTTCTGTGTAAAAATGGGTTCTAGCAACTTCCCAACCACTTAAGCGGAAATAAAGTTGATCCATTTCATTTTTTGAACTCGATAAATTTAAGACCTCTTGCTGAACTTTTTCTAATGATGCAATTGATGTTGTCTCAAGTTCTTGTCCACACAAACATTTCCCTTTCGACATTAAAGAAGGAATCAAATCAGGATGAATCAATTTTTCAATTGAATCCTGGTCATTTGTAGATGCAATGCGCTGGAATCTTTTCATTGGTAAGGTTGAAAAAGCTAAGTGACTTGAGCGGGAAAGTAGGATTCTCAACTCATTTAATTTCTCATCAAATGCATTTTTCGTTTCTTTAATTGACTCAACTAAGTGATCACGTGTGACTTGAAAGGTTCTCGTTTCTTCACCGTTACGTAAAGCATTTTCAATACTTTTCAATTCACTTTGGGCAGCCGAAAGTTCTTGTCTTGTTTCAGTAAGTTGCTGTTTCTTCTTTATTTTTTCATCTTCAAGTTGATTTATGCGCAAGTACTTGTCGCTCAATTCACTTTTTACATTTTTAGATACTTCGTCGCGAAGTTTAATTATAGTTTTACTTAAATGTTCAATAGAGTTATCGAATAACTCCAATCCCATCATTCTCTTAATGGAATCACGAATTTCCGAATAAGCTTCTTTCTTTCCTAAATGGTCCATTCGTTCACCGTCAAAGAAGAAGAACGTATGCAATTTATACGGTAAAATGCGATTAATTTCGAATGAGATATCTCTAATTTTAGTAGATTGATTTGTAGCTACATTCCGTTTAGTCAATTCAACTTTTTGATTGATTGTTTTATTCTTTGGCAAATTAAGAATATTGTGCTCAGAATCAAACTTCGCGTATAACATACGACGTAGTTCGTATTCATAATCGTTATGTTCAAATTTAATTTGTACCGCTGTGATTAAGTCATTTTTATTGTTTGTATTTTCTTGAACAGCTTTATTATTAAAAATAGACTCAGGATTCGGTAATTTAAGTTCTCGTCCATAAAATCCCCAAATCAAAGCTGTAAGTAATGCTGTTTTACCGCTTCCATTTTCACCGTGGATGACAGTAACATTTTTGCTTGATCCGTGTGCAAATTCAATCGTATTCTGCCCATAATATTGACGGAAGTTTTCAATGATTACTTGCTTGAGAATCATGTCAGATAAACTCCTTTTTGATTAATTTAGAAAATTCATCAGGTAATTGCGCAGCAGTGAATGAACCTTCTTTATCTAAATAATCTTTTTCTAAGCGAATGATATTTTGTAGAATTTGTTGTTCTGTTTCGGATAACTCGCTTAACAGTGCATATACATCATTTTCGCTGTTTGAATGGTTTTGACTCATCATGTTCACCTCTCAATTGGTTATAGATCGACTAGATTAAATGCCTCTTTTATAGGATTTAAAACTTGTAGTGCTTGGTAATGATTTTCAGATATTGATGCGAACTCATTTACCCTTTTTAACTCATTCATCAATAACCGGCGTTCAATATTAAATTCTTTGTCAGTTAGTAAATCAATTTCTGTCAAAGGACGTGGAATGACAATGTAATCATGAATATACGCATATTCTTTTCCAGGATGTTTACGTAAAATTCGTCCACGACGTTGAATGAACTCTTTTGGATTGGTTGTGCTAGCCAAAATATAAGCAGTCTCAGCAGAAGGAACATCTACTCCTTCATCTAGACATCGGATAGCAACAAGCGCTTGAATCGCGTTCTCTGAAAACTCCTTTAACAGAATCTGTCGAAGTTCTTTCGATTCAGTTGAGGTAAAAGTTTTCGCTGATATGTTCAAATCTTCGTTTAAAAATTGTGTAATATGATCTACATGACGTTGGTCCTCTATAGAATGGTCTCCGCAATACACTATAGTGTGGTCAAGAGTTTCTTGCATACTCAGTTGTTTCTTTAACAAAATATCTTTTTGCTTAGCTGAATTAATTAATCGAGCGCGCTTAATTAACAACATTTCAAGTAGCCCAGTAGTACTTCCGGTCGATTCAATTGATTGTTGCTCAGATAGATTAACTAATTTTGAAATTTTATTCGTAAGCTCATGATAAATTTCCAGTTCATCTTCTGTAAGGGAGACTAGGTGTGGGTAGTAATAATACTTTGTTAAAAACCCTTTTTTAATCGCTTCTTCCAAAGTAAACTTATATATTGACCCACCAAAATAATTTAATAACTGTTCAGTTCCGCTACCATCATGGTGTCGAATTGGAGTTGCACTAAGTGCTAATCGATTTTTAAAAGCTGTAGGAAGCGATTGAAGCGATTGCTTTGTACCTAAATTATGCGCCTCATCGGCAACAATCATTCCGCCATCCGTAATTCGATTAAGTTGAGCTTGAAAATGAACATTTTTAAATGTGCTATTCGTAGTAATTACACATATAAAATTTTGTATTTTAAAATTATATTGAGTGATTTTTCCAGATAGAATTGATGTCCATTGAGATTTTGAACCATAGCATAGAACTGGATTCATCCCAAAGGATTCAGCATCCTTCGCCCATTGATCTACTAAATGTTGATAAGGACATAAAATGATGATTGCTAACCGATTCGTTTCTTCATGCCGTTTTGTTATGGCTGTGAGAGCGGTTAATGTTTTTCCAGTACCCGTAGCCATCTCTAGTAAACCGCGGTAGTCGTTTTCAGACCACTTTTGTATAGCTTCCAATTGATAGTCTCGTGGAGTGAACCATTTTGGTAAAGAAGGGAATAGAATTCTTGAATCCATATAATAGCTCCTTTATCATATATAGGAGTAGGTAAAACCTACCATATACCCTTATTATAGATATAATAAAGAATATAGTTAATAAAAAAGTTATCAAGGTGATTGAAAGGAATGAATAACATGGAATACTTTTTCTCATTTCTAAAACCAATTAATCCAAAAGCGGAAGAGTTGGCCCAGATTGTAGAAGATAAATATTATTCTAAAGAAACAGACTTTGCTCTTCTAAATGCCAGAAAAATGATTGAAGCAATCGTGAATGAATGGCTAGAAGTAAGTGGTTTGCAAAATACATACAACTTAAATGATAACATTCGTTTGTTACAGTCTGAAGAAATCATCGACCGCGAATTGGCTTCGGATCTTCATTACGTTCGAAGAAACGGAAACAGTGCTGCACATGAATTGTTCACTAAAGAGGCGCATGAAATTCTACCGAAAATCTGGTCGAGTTTATACAACATTGTTGAGTCTTATGTCCTTAGTTATGAAAACCCACCATCTATACCTAGATACGCTCCACCGACTCATCCAGCTGAAAAGAACAGTGATCGAGGGCATGATGATATCTTAAAAATCTTGGAAGCGCAACTAGAAGAAAAATTAAAAGCACTCAGTTCTGCTTCAACAAAAGAAGATCCTATTGAAAAAAGAACCGTGGGAGAGAAAAAAGAAACAAATAAGCTATTTGATTTTTTACCTCAAATTGAAACAGATGGCGAAAGCTATTTGTATAACCTGATGTCAAGATTAAATGAATCTTCAAAAGAGGCGGTTGAAAGTGCAGAACTCCCATTGAGTTCATTAAAGCAGTATTTACACGTAGAACGCCCGATCGAAAAGAAATTAATTCAGATGCTTCAGCAACCTGCCCAAAAACGATTAACGCTATTAATTGGTAGTGTAGGGGATGGAAAATCGCATATTCTTTCACATCTTCAATCGGCAGAACCTGAACTGATGAATCGATATAAAAATAAAATTTGGAATGATGCGACAGAAAGTCTTTCTCCTCGTAAAACTGCAATGGAGACTTTACTTGAAAAATTAATTCCATTTTCCGATCAGCACCTGAATGAAGGTTCGGAAGAGTTTGTACTGGCGATCAACTTAGGGGTATTACATAAGTTTTTATATGACTTCGTGAGTTCATTCGATAATCATTACACGTTCAATTCATTGATTTCATATATTGAGCAATCAGGTATTTTTGAGAATGAGATCTCCCAAGCAACGCAACATGATCATTTTTCCATGGTCAGTTTCTCAGATTATCCAATGTATGAACTTACTAAAGGCGGCGTAGAATCGAATTTCTTAATGGGTATTTTATCAAAAATGTTCGATCAAAATGAAGAAAACCCATTTTATTTGGCCTATCAAGAAGATGTAAAGAGAGGGATCGATTCGATTATCCATCGCAATTTTTTACTTATGGGTAATCAACAAGTGAAACGCAACTTCGTAAACATCATCGCAAGTTCTCTTTTAAAAGAAAAAGCAGTTTTATCTATGCGCCAATTTTTTAACTTAATATACGAAATTATGATTCCAGGAAATTGGACAAATATCAGTAAACAAAAAATTGTACTTGAGACGTTACTTATACATGGCCTTCATCAAAAAATATTTACAGCTCAGAATGACTCACCTATATCAATCATGCTAAGAAATGAAGATCCGGTTGCTTCTCGTTCCAAAGAGATAGATGAAATCATTCTTCAAATCAATTTAGAGTCAGATGTGAGTGGATTTATCTCTAGATTTGACGAATTGACTCGTCAAACATATGAACTTGATCTATTAGATCGTGAATTGGTTAACGAGTACACACAATCATTACTAAGACTACTCTATTTGTCTAACCCGAGAGAAATGAATATTACACAGACAACGATTGAATCATTCTCAAAATATCTATTTGCTTATTACACTGGTCAAAAATATGAACTTAAAACTCTCTACGAGAAATTTGAGAATGCACTTATGTTATGGTTTGGATTTAAAAAAGATCAAAAAAATTATTTGTTTGATTCGAATGCGAAAATTTCAAAGCGTTATCGTATAGCAAAACCAGTTAGTTTTACATTGGATCCAATCAGTATGGCGATAAAAAATGAAGAGCAAGTGGTTCAATTTAGAAACTCCTTATTCATTCAATTTGTAGTGGGTGAGCGCAAACAAAGAATTAAGCTAGAAATCGATTATAAGATGTTCAGTTTAATTTCAAAAATAGATAAAGGATATCAACCTTCTAAGATTGATTTCGACGATGCCATTCGATTCAGTGAATTCGCAAATGCGATTCGTACACATAATACAAATAACGAAGAAGTGTTGATTTATGTTGTCCAAACTGGAGAAACCTTCGTTTTAAAACAAGAAGCAGATCCATTTAGTAATGAAGAAAAAATCGTATTTAGTAAAATGTAAGTTGTGAAAGCGGGTGTAAATAATGAGATTATTACCAGAGAAAATTTTCGATGAAAAACAAGTTATTGTCTTAGACAAAAGTCGGAAAAAAATAACGAAGCGACAAACTTCGAATTTTTATCAAATACTCCCTTTCACAACAGGAAAGAGCGATTCAATTAAAAACGCTCTTTCCGATTGGGAAAAGGAAATCGGTGCTTATTCTAGAAGACTTCTGAATGTAGAACTGTCAGCTAAGTCTTTCAATACGGATTATCTGTTAGAAGGTGTACTAGAGCGAGTCGAGAATCAACCTGAGCATGAAGATGAAATTCATACTTTCTTTAGTGAATTACTGTTACAACGGGATGGAGGGTTGAACGTTACTCATCCAAGTATGTTCATGTACATCCAAGGCAATCCTGCAACGAAAAAGAAGTTGGGTACTTTTCTAGCGGATTTGACGCAACATGCGTTAGATGAAGGAGAAATCGAAAAGATTAAACAGGTTTTTAAAGCAGGCCAAAATGAAACTCTGTTAGACAAGATGATTGTAAATTTATTACCGAGTCTAACGAACAAAGAATATAAAGCCGAGCATGCTCTTTATTCTTCATTACCAATAAAACTATTAGGAGAAGATTTTGTCTATTTAGCTGAGCATCCGCAATACTTTTTGAAAGAAATTAATAATTTATTAAAGTATTACCTACACTATATTGTTTCTCAAACAACAGTGAAAATTAATAACTTCGAGACGTCTAACTGGAATCATCCATCGAAAATGTACTACACAATTCATAACGAGACGACTGTTACTTCAAGAAGAAAAACGATGAACTCGGGGATGGGATTGTTGACGAGTGCGAGTGAAAATTTATTTGTTCATGAGTTGACGATGGCTCAGTTGAGTTGTAACTCTGTTAACCAATCATTAGAGAATGAGAAATCAAAAATCATGACATATGATGAAATTTTTCAACATTTTACTATCCTTAGTGCTACAGATCAAGTTCAATTTTTGAAAGATATTGATTTGCAGACTGAACGAATTCTTACTTATGCAGGTTTAGAGAGCAATGTGAATGACAGTCAAACTTTTAACGAAGCAGCTAAACAACTATTCAATGCGATGAAACTGACGACTCCGAAAGAAGCGCAGTCTCGTTATGGAGATCATGCAAAAAATATTGCTAAATCGCACTTTACGAAGCGTCGTGGGCGTCTTGGATATGTATTGTCTCTGAACCAGGAGATGTTAATTCTGATGTGCGCTGTAAGTTGTAAAAATGACCGAATTACATTTGTAGAACTATTAGAAAGATTAAGTAAAAGAGGCATCAACTTTGATAACGAATCATCAACTGCCCTTTTACAACTACTAGAAAAAATTAATGTTATCGATAAGAAGAGCGATAGTGGGGAGGCACAGTATGTCAAACCAATTTTATGAGTATGTAACGAAAAAAATAAATGGCCATTTTTTAGTAAACACGCCTAAGCCTGGAGATAAGTATTATTTGCAACTCGAAGAAGAGAGCCATGTTCAATATTTAAAGGAATATCTCGAGAAGGAAGCAAAAGATCAGGTTAAAGCTTTTGAATATAAATTAAACGGAGTTACTGAATATGAAACGTTTACGATTGACTACGGGACAAGTGAGTTAATCATTGCTACTCAAAGCGAAGGAATTCAACCTGACTTCTTCGTTAAACTTCGAAATTTAGTTAGTGAACAAGAAGCTGAAGGTTTAAATCGCTCATTGCTTGTTATTTATCACGGGCAACTTGATAGTATTGATGGTGGTGGAGCAAATCTTCAAAAAGAAGGGATGCCGTTAAATCCTCAAAAGATTTTAGAAGAACTTAAGCATGAATTGAAGCAAATGTCGGACAATAAAGGTGCATTGGTTGAAGTGATTAATTTTCACTTGAAGGAAATCGAAGAAGAGTTCAACTCGTTTAAAGGGGTATCATTCTTTGATTTTGAAGAAATTCTTTCTCTCATGCAAAAAACAGAACTTTCAAAGAAAGATTTTCTAAAGTTAAGGTTTTTCCACGACCAGGAGCTTGATTCGTTTATCCAAACGTCATCCAAAAAAGAGATTCGTGAACGACTTCGTGAGAACCGAGATTTATATGAATTTGTACAAGAGAGTCATTTTAATGAAACGACTGAGGCGCAATTACCGAAAAAGTTTAACGAGCAAGGTGTCAATAAACTTAAACATGATCATTGGAATGAATTAACATTGCAAGAAGTAATTAAACTCAAAGCAGAAAAGAATAAAAAAGTATTTGAGCTTGATGAAGTTACAAAAGTTAATGAGCATTCCTCGGTAGTGGTTTGGGATCGGCCACATAAAATGACAAAGACAGGAAAACGCATACGTTACATTGCAATTTTTAATCCTTCTCATGAAAGAGAAATTAATCTAAAGTTTAAATATCTTATTGAGGGTAAGGGTGTTCGGAAAAGCTTAGAACAGTCGCAAGTCAAAATTGAGTATTGTAATCCTTTACTTGAAGTAACTTCAAATGTGAAGACAAACAATCTTTATTTGACACTAACTTCAAATCAAGTTCAAAATACTGCGCAATGTACTATAAAGTACAAAGTAAAAAATGAAAGTACATTATATTCAGAGCTAAATATTATGATTTTCCCATTCTCTAATGAAGTTCTTAAGGATTATGCGGGAACTTATGAAGTGAAGCGTTTAACTGGGAACGGTACCGAGTATTTGACACTAGGCAATAAAGAAGGTGAATTACGCTTAGGTGACGGCTCACAAGAACCAATTTACCAAGATCAAGCTCTCGTTAAAGTATCCGAGGAGCCTAATATTACGTATCATTTTGATCAGGATTTGTTTGAAGACGATCAGTTTATGCAGCTAGTTGTTGGAGAATCGCAACCAATTAATATTAAATTAAGTGTCGATGCATCAAAACCGCATCCGATTCCGAATATACGGTTGTATAAAGAAAAACGTGAGAAGCGAGCATCAATTGTACTGAGTGCGGATGAGAAATTGATTTTGAAGAATCAAATTTACTATCCCCAAAACGAGTATAAAGACTTCTTGGACTACGAAATGGAATGGGTCAATCAAAGTATGCAAACTGCTGTTCTTTCGGCAGGCGTCCTCAGTCCTATTGAATTGGAGTTTAAAGCATATTATGAATTAAGAGAAGCGTATAATCTGTTCTTAAACCACTTCAAGATTAAAAAAACTGTACCCATGTTGGCTTACTGGGATGATGAATACAAACGAGTTGCTTTAAATTATGTTCAAGCGTATGTAAAAGCGATTGAATCGATTCAAGAAGCAGATCGATTGTTTGAAGTGGGGCATTCAATCTTAAAATTAGGTGTCTTATATAATCAAAAAGAGCAAATTGTTTACTTTACTCCATTCCATCCGATTAATGTTGCATTTCAATTAGAACTTAATACGCAACTTGGAGAAGAGGAAATCTCGGAAAGTGTACTGAAACGTCTACGAGCCGATGCATTAGCCCCATATCTATGGTTTGAAGGTAAAACTTACAAGGCAGAATCCCAATCAGATTTGCCAGAGTGGATGGTGTATCGAGTAAAAGAAGAGGTTGTCGTGGCTGAAGCGGACCGCTTTTTATCTGAAGTAGTCAAAGAAAAGTTAAATCAGTTTGTCGATCATTTTACGTCACTCTTTAATCAGACAAATCAAATCGCTAGAGCACCACTTTATTTAAATGTAATTGAAATTCGTAATGATGAGATGGTACTGAAAGGTATAGTTGAATGGATGTTCCGTCAATTAAAGAATAGTTATGAGAAAAATCGAGATATAGTAATCCCTGTAGAAGTGAAACTTTATTCTGATTCAGGTCGATATAGAAGTGCTTTCGATCAATTTGCTGCAAAAGATTTTATGGAAGATGACTGGGAACAGTTCGAATATCTGTACGCACTCATTCCGAAAAACTTCATTCTCTCCCCGCAAGAAGTAGCGGAGAAAATTCAGTCGCTGATTAATCACTACCACATTCAAAATAAATCTTCTAATGATTTTGAATATGCTCATATTAGTTTCTATAAGATGAGTGGTGAAGAACAAGTAATCACAGACAAAATGGAGTATATCAAGAGTGGTAATGCCATGAATGGTTTGTATTCGACACTTGCACCGACAGTCAAAGATGGTCAGTTTAGTATGGGGTTTGGTCTTCGAGGTTATGCAATTGAGGAAGAAGACTTGTTATTACGATGTGCCAAATCATTTAATGAATTGAACGTACACATGAAAGATAACGGAAGTAGCTCATTTGCACATGGCGTAACAGCACTAGCTAGTATTACAGATGCACGCGATAGTTATAAGTTACAAAATATCTATGAAAGTTCACACTGGGTTACATTAATCGAACCTACTGTCGACTTAGGCTATTTTTCTTCTAAGCAAGGAAACCCGGATAATGAATTGATTATCATTCATTATAATGATCAATCTTCTTCTTACCGATATGATGCTATTACAGTTACGAAGAAAACAGCACAATATCAGGCAGTGATTAAAGATTACTTGAATCATGAAAAACCGGATTTGAATACAGATGAGAGTATTAAAGAAATCATTCAAACGTTCAATGTGATCAACGGAGAATGGCTACTTTCAATGATTCAACAAGGTTTAAGTAATGAAACAGCTCGTAACGTGCATAAGAGTCGTGAAAAATTCAGCTTATTGGCAGCCGTTAAATATTCATTGGCGATGTTTTCAACCGATGATATTACTTGGGTCCCAATCTCTCTTGAGGAAATTTTACGAGTGGCGAAAGCAATTGGGTTAAACCACGCGAATTCACCTTTCACTGTGAAAGCGTTAGGTAAGTCAGGTAGTTACTCAGATGATTTACTGTTGATTGGGATGCAGGAAACGGACGGTAAGTTAAAAATGCACTTCTATCCAATTGAAGTAAAAATCGGTAGAAACTTGAGTAATGTCATAGATAAAGCTAGAAACCAAGTTGTTCGAACGAAAGCTCTCTTTGATTTAGAATTAGGTGTGGGGGAAGCAGAAACTACATTCTCTCAACAATACTATCGTATGTTCTTTGCACATCTTTTCTTAGCAAATGCTAAAAAACTATTTGAAGGAAAGTTGTGGAGCGAGAGAAAACAAAATTATGACTTTGAACAGGAAAGACTTTCCGTTATCGAAAGACTGATGAAGGGCGATTATGAAATTTCGAATGAATTAACCGAGTACTTTAATAAAGGTGTTGTCGTTTCATTTAGAACAGAAGAAACAACTTCGTTTATTGAACGTGTTGAAGACGACATTCTGTTGCTTAATTTACCAGAGCAGTATGGTATAAGTGGTGGATCGTATTCGATTGAAGAAATCCGACAATCTATTATAGATGGCAAAAAGGATATTCCAAGAGAAGAAATGCTTGAAACCTTCAAAATTAATAATATTTAAACGTAAACGACCGGCTTAAATTTAATTTAAGCCGGTCGTTTACTTACAGTTCTTTGAAAATCTCTAAGTCTTTTAGTTCAATGTTTGACGATAGTGAGAATCGAATGGATGATCGAACTTCATCTAATGTTAATCCGATCGCTTGGAGGACATGACTTGGTTTACTGGAGCTACAAGCAGATCCAGTTGAGACCGCCATGACAGGAGCCAGTTGTTTTACGAGAACTTCATTGTTAATACCAACGAATTGAATATTCACAATGCCAGGAATTTTGTTTCTATGGTCACTATTAAATCGTATGTTCGAACCAAATTTTTGAGTTAAAAGTTGAACTAAATACTCTTCAAGTTTCTCTAACTTTTTGATGTTCTTGGTCAAGGATGCTTGATGCATTTCAGCTGCCTTTCCCATTCCCACAATAAGAGGAACAGCAAGAGTCCCGCCTCGAATGCCTTGCTCTTGGCCACCACCATGAATAAGTGGTGTCAATTTTCTTGGAATCCCGTCCTCATCTTTTTGTACATAAGCGATGCCGATACCTTTTGGACCGTTGAACTTATGCGCAGAAGCGGATAAGAAATGAACGTTCGTCAGTTCTGACAGGTTGATTCTCATCTTTCCGACGACATGTGTGGCATCAGTATGAAAGAGTGCACCATATTGAGCAACTAGTTCAGAAGCTTTCTGAATGTCATTTAAAGATCCTAACTCGTTATTTCCCCAGATGATTGAAACGAGTGAAGTAGGGCGTTTTTTTAGTAGAGACTCTAATTCAGAAAAATTGATTCTACCGAATTCATCGACTGACAAGTATTCAACATGAATGTTAAGCTGCTCATTCAAATATTTTGCGATTTCCAAATTAGATGAATGTTCAGTTACCGTAGTAATCACTTGATGATCCGGTAAGGTTGAACTTACACTCTTTAAAATCCAGTTGTTACTTTCGGTCGCTCCCGAAGTAAAATACAGCTCGGTAGAAGAACAGTTAAGAAATTTACTTAACTGTTCTCGAGCATGTTCAACAGCATTTTTAGAGTTTTCTGCCAGTGAATAATACTTGCTCGAAGGATTTCCGAACTCTTCAAGAAAGTAGGGGAGCATCTCTTCAAGTACTTCTGGATACACAGGTGTCGTTGAGCTGTTGTCTAGATAAAGCATGTTATCCCTCCTGGAGAGCCAATAACTCTCTTAAGAATTGATTGGTACTTCTAGAAAATTGGAACATTTGATAAAGCTCTTCGGCACCTCGAGTAATATGCGCATTAAAATAATCTGGAAAATATCGTTCTTCTTCAATATGGCGTTCAGCATGTTGAAGAATCATCATTTTAAACATCTCGTCGTGTTCTCCCGTTAAGGTGGCACGATTTATTTCAAAATTAGAAATGGGCTGACCTTTAACGCTTGATGGAGTTTTTTCGTTTTTTAATGATATTCCAACGGCGAAACGAGCTAGGATGTTCGGTGTGATATGAGTTGAGTTTGCAATCTCTTTAAAATAGAGATGCGTTTGTTCAGTTAATTTAAGACGGTAGTTCATGAGTTTTTCACCTGCGCGTTTTCAAATTCAAAATACGATGGAATGACTCGTGTTTCTAAATGTTCATTATCAAACTGAAGACTATACTCTTTAGAAATCGATGGTTTGAGTACGTCGTAGTAATCTTTGCTAATTTCTGAGTCTGTAGATAGCACTAACACTTGTTCACCAAAGTTAGGAAGTAAGTTACGTAAAATGTTATAACGGTGATCTCGATCTAATCGGCCTAACAATGTATCGAAGATAAATGGCATTTGATTTTCGGAAACTTTGAAAATTGCCCAGATTAATGAAAGAAGTAGAATCTGTTTCTCACCAGAAGATAGCGTAGCTACAGAAATTTGAGACTGGTCTTTAGATGACAAAGTTAACGAGAAGTCTTCGGGTAGAATCGATAGCTTATCTACGTAATCTTCTTTACGCATCAATGTTTTTAACATGCGTAACGCATTTTCTTCAACACTCCGAATGACTTTATATCGCTGTTGAAGTTTGAAGTCTTCTAGTAAAGCTAATGTTGAAGTCGCATTTTGCGATAATAAGCTCGATTTTGAAGTGATTTTCTCGATTTCTTGTTGAAGTGAGGCGTTTTCTTCCACTAACATCGAGTACTGATTTTGGAGCTCTTCTTCAAGTTTAACAATACGTTCTAACTGCTCGTTCAAATGAAGATGACTAACTTTGAGTTGATTCAATTCCTCAAATTGTTTTTCAAAATCCGCATGATTTTCTTCTCGAATCACTAGTTTTCTTCGTAATATCTTCAGTTCCTCTATGATTTCGTCATCGCGATTAATGTTTGCCAAGAGAGATGAGGAAGATTGAGCGTTTACTGAAGAAATCATATTTTCAACTTTTGCCTTCGAACCGAACGAAGCGTCATGAATAATTTCAGTTTTCGGAACAGCCGTTTTTAAAGCCGCATTGAATTCATTCTTCAGTGAATCATGTCCTACAGATCCTCCTAAATTACGTGAAACATTCTTATAGAACTCATCGGTGAAGACTTTTTCTAAATCTTCTACACTTCTGATCAATAGTTCTGATTCTACTTGTTCTGCAGCTTTTTCAAGCAAGTGATGATTGATAGAAAAGGCGTAGTACTCATTGAAAAAGTCTGACGTAGATTGCTTTAATTTCTGTCGTTCTTGTTCTAGGTTTCTTATTTCCTCTTTCAATTTTGCTTCTTCTTCTTTACTAATCACGTCGTGTGCGCGTAACGATTCAGAGAAGGCAGTGATTTCGGCTTCACTAACTTCGATCTTCTGAAGAAGCTGAGATTTATCGACTTGAACGTTTTGCAATTTTTGTTCGGATTCACTTAGCTGTTTTTTAAGCTCATCTAAACGTTTTGATTTATCTTTAGATAGCTTAGTCTTGGCTTCGTCTCGTACAAGTGATTCGATTGTTTCCGTTAATAAATCTGGAATCTCTAATTTAAATGCACTTTTCATCAAATCATCTAGGTACTCAGACAGTTTCCCTTCATTAATAATTTGATTAATTGTCTCTCCATCAAATAATGAGACATTAAACAAATAGAGGGGAGTACGTTCTAAGAATAATGAATAGACTTGACTCTTATCCTTCTCTGCTAGTGCAAAGGTATTTGCATCACGATAGATGTTAAAGTATTCTTTAATATTCTTAGCGTCGATTCCCCATGATCGTTCAAATAAATAGCGTGATGTAGTTTGATTCGTTGTTGTTGTAAACGTAATTTGGATTTTTGAAATTTGTTTAGTGGTACTATATCTTTCTCGTTGATCTCTTACTTCGCTATTGATTAACTTCTCAATTTCTTTGAAGTAGGATGGAGTAGGTGCTTTAATCCCAAACGCCTGACTACCATATAATCCAGTGCGAAGTGCGTTTAAAAAGGTTGTTTTACCCGCTCCATTTTTCCCGCCGATTAAAATAACATTTTTATTAGAGTTTTCATTCTTGAAATCAAATGTTTGATTTTTATATGCTCCAATATTCTTTAAGACAATCGATTCAATCTTCATCTCTCTCTAAAACTCCTTGCTCTTTGTAAAGGCTTAAATAGTCTTGGCTCAATAGCGCAGCGACATCTTTATTAAATCCTCGTTTAACCTTTACACCTAGAAAATCATTTGCTGTTGTAAATAGTTTTTGAACCATATTGAAATCAAGACCATACTTTTGAGAAAGAAGTTCTAAATCATTCGCTTGGTCACTTGTTAGAATCTGACGATCATCATGTTCCCAATCCAGGTCGACGCCGAATACTTCGCGATAAAGTTCTGGTAAAGTATCGTTCCAATCACCTTCACGGAGCCATAAGCGACGAATTGCTCGTAACTCATCATCCTGAATTAATTTGTACTCGACTGAATTTGGAACTTTTAAATCACGTTGTAAAATCAATAAGTCGCGCATTAGTTCATTTCTAGTAGCTAGTGTGAAAGGACCAAGACCAAGGTGTGAGTATACAGATTGCCCATCCTCGTTTGTTTCGGTAACGACAAACTGAATATTGAACTCTTCAGGTTTGCTCAAGTCAATATTGTGTTTTGCGATAAATTGACTTAATTGTGCTTTAGGAACGGCAAGAACAGACTCATCAGTCAAATCTTCAATTCGGTCAACTACTTTATGAGAAGTGGCAGCACGACCGCCTTTTTTCTTTTGAACAATATAGATTCCATCTTCTTTGATTTCATGTTGAACTTCTAATAAATAGAAGGCACCATTCATTCGTTTATGCATTCGTTTAGAACGGTCGTCACGAATGAGAACCATTTTATTGCGGAACTTCAATAATGGTTTTAACCAGTCATGTTCACCAGTTTGAATAAAGCCAGTAAGCGATTTATCTTGATTGACAACCGTACACGTCCAGCAACCGAAACGGCTATTCCCACAAGAACCAGCACTTTCTTTAATGTTTTGGTCAACGACTAATGGACATTCGCTACTTGAATCCATGTACATTTTCTGTAGCTTATGATGGTCTTCCCCCCAAGGAGCTGGGTTTTGAAGAAGGTAGCTCCATACATCATCTAGAACAAATTCTTTAATTGGAGCAAATACATAAGCATTCGCTAATGATGTGTGTCGCATCAATTCGCTACCTGAAATCTCATGGTCTTTTATGGATTGGCCTCGGCTCGTGCTCTCAGATGAACGGACACCAAGTACCATAATAATTTCGCCGTATTTTGACACTTTATCTTTAATGAAGCGGTTAGCAGGGTCGATTTTAAGACGATCTGTACACCATCTAAACGTTTGGTTCGGAGTAGGGTAGCCACGTCCGATAATATTCGTCCAAAAAGTTTTTTCTGTAAGTGGTTTAACTTTTTGTGTTTCGATTGGGAGATTATATTTTAAAGCGGCTTCTTGCATGCGGTGTAAAGAGCCGTTAATCATGGAAACAACGAGTGGGTTTTCTACCAAAGTGTCAGAAGAAATGATAAACACCTTCTTATGCAACTGTTCTGGTGAAAGCTCTAGCAACGCTTCGAAAATGAGTTGAGTCGTTAGTGTAGAATCTTTTCCGCCACTAAATCCGACCACCCATGGACGTGTGTCATTTAAATACACACGTTTGATCAAATCGATGGAGCGTCTAGAAACAGTATCTCCTTCATGCTGAGTAAATAAGTTACTAATAATACCTTGTGTCATAAATTGTCATCCTCTCGTGCCAAAACAGTCATAATACGTTCATGCTTGATTTTTGTTGATCGAAATCTTTCTCTTCTTTCGTGAGCTTGATGCCGATTAGCGATTTGATTCGTATGGCAGTCAATCGAATAGTGTAGTTGTTCTTTAAAATTCTGCCGTTTTCGTTAAAGGCACGACCTTTCCAATCTTTTTCGTTTGAACGGCTCCAATCAATATCTTTAAATTTTGTAAGGTAGGCTGTCCATGTATCAGGTTTTTGTTCAATTAAAGAGCGCGCAACTTCAGCCGCTGCTTCGATAAATAAACCTTGACCCGCAATTGAAATCATACGTAAATCACGAGGGGAGATTTCTTTATTAAATACTTGTTCCCATTCATGAATACTATTGCATAGAGTTAGCCAAAACGTTTTGATGTTCAATGCGTCTTCTTCAGTTAAAAGAGCACCTTTTTTCTTATTAATTAGTCGTTTATTTGCATTATAAATATGATTTAGCGCTAAAAGTTTTGGTGAATTCTTGGAGAGGGACGTTTTCTCCATTTCTGTATACCGTTTTAACAGCGGAATCTCTTCAACGATTTCTTTAGTTAGGAGCGATAACTGATCGCGATGGTCATATAAAATACCGATAGATGACGTTGTGTTAACGGCATGTCGATTCAAATCTGAAAAGATTTGTTGAGACCGTTCTAGACCTTCATCATGAAAGAATACAACAGAAATTGTTTCATTACCTAATTCAGGCATAATTTTTAAAGCCTCTTCAATCGCTGCTCTCCGGTGTTGACCATCATTTATTAAAAAACGAGAATCTAATGTGATCGAGAGCTTGCCTAAGTCTTTAAAATTCGGCTCATCCGAAAAAGGAGTGAACTGAATTTCACCATCAATGGAAGCTGTAAGTGATGAAAATACATAGTCCTTAGACTGATCTACAATGTAATTTGTGATATCTGGGACTCGAGATTTATTCAAAATTCGCTGTGAGCGATATTGTGGTGGGACTTCCTCTTCATCGAATAAGAAGATTTTTGGAATCAGTTTTAACGGGCACATAACGACGAAATATTCTTTTTCTGCCTGTTTTCCTCGTAATGCGGGGAAGTTATAGCTGAAATTAGGATCCATACAATATCCTCCTTCTATATATTACATATGATATTACGTACGTAACTTGTTGTTTTTATAATGAAAGTCTAACATATGTGTTCGTATAAAAATAGCGAACAGACTTTACAATATAGAAATTTCGATAAAAAATCTCAGCGGGAATCCGCTGAGATTAAGCTGTTAATAGTTTGATCAAAAAATCCTCCTCAAATAAATCGCTACTTGATTCTATAAGTGAATAAATGCTCATCGTACCTAGTTCGATATATTTTCGCATTGCATCACGAATGTCTTTTTCCTCTGTAATTTCCTTTTGCATGTCATTGATGATTAAATGCTTACCCAGGAGATAGTCATTTCCATTGATAATCGCACCCATATCCCATGTACCAGATTTAAGTTCCTCGGGTAATGACGATTGATTATTAAAATTTTCAATCCCGTGCATTAAACATATTTTTACGACAAATGGTCTAGCGTCTTTTGGGGCATAGTGATCCAAGTGTTGAATAATTTCATCGATTCTGTCTTTTGTAATTTTAGATAGTTTTATTCCTTTTGAGTCCATAATTTTTATCCTCTCACAATTTCGAAGTAACCCTCACGAATGAGTGTATATTTATCGTTTTGGTTATAGTCCAACATAATCTGTTTTGAAGTATATTCTTTCATTAGATTCACATATTCAGGTGTGATTTCGGTATCCGTGGAAAGAATAACAACCTGTTTACTAATATGTTTGTAGAAATGTTCAACTAAATTTCTTCGGTGATAACTATCGAGACGCCCGAGAGGTGTATCAATAATCATAGGTAGGTCTAAGTCAGCAGCTTTAATCATTGCCCAAATAAATGCCGAAGAGATGATTTGCATTTCACCAGCTGATCGTTCTTCTATAGCGATTTCTGCACCTCGTTCATTTTCGATTCGAATCATCATCATATCTCGGTCAATGAATGCTCTACCGAATTCGTCCTGTTTCCGCATAAGGGTATTGAGCATTTCATTAAACTCACGGCTTATCACATCGATTTTCCAATGCAGTACTTTCGTTGCGTACTCTTCAATTGCAATTTTAATTTCACCGATAATTTTTACATCGTCTGCTAAATCAATGGCATTTGATGCAGTAGACTTAGTACCTTTTAATTTTGCTTCAATCGAACGGATTTCTTGAATGCACTCTTGTTCTTTTTTCTTTAGCTTCATATAAAGATTTTTCGCTTTTCCAAGCATTTCTGTCGTCTCTTGGATGTTTTTATCTTCCTCATCAACACTGACAGCAGAGGGTGCAAGTTCGATTTTTTGCTGTAACTGATCAATCGAATATTTAATATTGTTCGACTTTTTGATTAACTCAACAATCTGTTGTTTGATTGTCCCCGCGTTGATATTCATTAAGTATCTGCGGTCGTTCGGAGAAAGGTCGTGCCAAATGTTTTGGTCTTCTTGCTTGATTGGAGTACGGGTTGTTTCTTTTGATAACCAAATCCCTTTCCCAATCTCCTCAACTTGACGAAGCTGTTCTTCGGTCAACGGTGGATCGATTGGTTCAGATAAAAGTTTAGACATGAATTGGTGGTAAGGCGCCAATACTTGTTCAATTTTTTGTTGGTCTGAAATGATTTGTTGTTCAGCTGTTAAGCGTTCGTTTAAGAGTCTGATTTTTTTGGATGCAAAAGATGGAATTGCCTGCTCAGCAAACAGTTTCGAGATTTGGTCCATTGTTTGTTTATATTGAACCTGCAATGCACTCATTGAAGCAGCAAATTCCTCACGTGATTCACTGTTTTGCGTTAACTTGTCGTTCCGAAGTTTTTTATAATAATCAAGTTTTTTATTATAAGTAGAAACTCGCTCTTCACTCTTGCTTCTTTTTTCAGACCATTCACTAAGTTGTGCTTTAAGGTCTGTAATTTTTTTGTTGAATTTTAACAACTCCGTACTCTTTTGAGCGACTGCGAGTTCGTTTTGCTTGCGGGAATAAATTTTGTCTAAGTCGTTTTTTAAAATATTAAAATGTAAGAATCCATTCATACGCTCGATGGTTACCTTAAAGTCTGTAGAATTTCGAGATGAAATAATACGTCGAATTTCTTCACCATCAAAGATTAAAAATTGAGAGGCGTCAAATGGAATCAATTTATCAATTGTTCGATTAAAATCATCCACATTGTGTGGAGTGATCTCTTCATTTCGTTTTGGACGTGCTGCACCAATCGTTCGTTTGCTGAATGTTTTATTCTCGGATACAACCCGCTTCTTGCTATCATATTGCCAAACCACTTTGATTTCATAATGATGACCATCACCTGGTTCGAAAATCAGTGAAGCACTAGCTTCTCTTCCACCCTTTTCAAAAAAAGAGTTATTAATAGTATTAGTGAACTGTTGCTGGAATTCAGCATCCGTCATTCCTCGTCTACCAAATAGTAAGTACCGAACGGCTTTTAAGATTGTCGTTTTGCCTGCACCGTTCAACCCACCAATTAAAACGATGTTTTTCTCATCTGTATGTGTATCGAAATTGATTGTTTGCGTATTTAAATAAGTTTTGTAATTATTTAATTGGATCCGCACAAACTTTAAGCCTGACTTTTTAGAATTACCAATAGATTGAGTTAGAGAATTACCTTTTTTAATCAAATACTTTAATTCTTCTTCTAACTCTTTTTGTCTTTTTGTTGGAGTCATTGCTTCCCCATAGTAATTAGCTTTCGATGTTGTGAGAATGTTTTGAAGAAGATTAGGGGAAAGGTCATGCCGTAAAGCAACTTCCTCTAAAATCTCTCTTTCAGTGTTGTAAATCTTTTGGTTCATATCGATTTCCTTTCTTCCAAACATGAGATATTCAGGTCTATATTCCTATTATAAAGGAAATACATCTAAAAACCTGTAACTTTTTTAGAAAGGGTATGGATAAATTAGGTATACATAATTGCTAATTATATAAGGAGATGAAAGATGTGAAACGCCTGTTACTACGCAAAATCCAATTCGCCCTCCAATACCATGGTGGGACGGCATCTTTAAAAGACATTTATGCGTATGTCGAAAAATCATACTACCAACTCGAGCTCGATCGATATAAAGATTGGAAAGGGCACGTCAATAAACAGATTCGTGCACATTCTAGTGATTCGGCGAGTTTTACCGGAAAAGAAGACCTCTTTTATTCCACAGGAAATAAAGGAATTTGGGGCCTCAGACAGTCCAATAACTAACGAAAGCGGGACCAATTTCACTTGGTTCCGCTTTCAATGTTTACAAAACATCACACCCTATTGTCACATAATGTTCATTCCTGTACACTTCGATATTGTGTGCTAAAAATTATGTTAGGGGTTAGTCAATGGAACTTGTACAGCAATTATCTCAAATGCAACTGATCAACCAATTCTGGTTGCTTATGGCCTTCGTCATTCCAATGGTCATTTTATCTCGTATGGTCGTGGCTGGGACGCGCTTCTCGCCGATCCTCGTCATCGTCATCTTCGGTCTCGGTCTCGGATTCGGTATGGTCGAAATCGGTATCGCGACGCCGGGTCTTCCTGAATTCCCGCTTGTCGACTTCTTGTCACGGACGACGATCATCGCGTTAGTCGTTTCGTTCTTCGTCGGTGGACAAGAACTTCGTAAAATCTTGAGTAAACAAGAGCTCGACATGGAGGACATCGTCATTCCTGCCAAAGAGGAGATGTTCCTCGGGACAGGACGTACGCAGTTCATCTTCATCCTTCGTTCGTTCTTCTTGCTCGTCGGTTTGGAAGGATTCTTCCGTATGGCAATCGAGCCAGGTACGGCAGAAGGGATTGCGCTTTACTACCCAATCCTCGCACTCCTCGGTCTTGCGGTGTCGTTCTTACTCATCGACCATAAAGCACAGATTCAGGACAAGAAAGTATACATGCAAAAAGGTGTCATCGAGACTGTCCTCTTGCTTGTCATCTTGTTCGTCTCGTTCTTGATTGCGACAGCGGTTCAGCCGATTATCGCACTTCCGCAAATCTTCTTTGCGATGTTGATTTCGTCAGCACTCGGTGCCATCTTCCATAACTGGACGTATGGACCGACTGTCCGCGCGCTTCTCTTCGCAGGGATCCCGGTCGTCTTGGCTGCCAACTTCATGGTCGGGGGTTCACGAATCGGTGACGCGTTCGCCATCGAAGGCATGAACTCGATTCTCGTCTACGGTTTCTTCGGTCAGTTGTTCTGGATGTTCGGTGGGATCGCGCTCATCATGTGGTTCGCTCGCACGGGTCACATCCGTAATCTCGCACCAGGTATGGCAGGGTCACTTTCACACAGTGGTCTCACAGGAGCGTGTACGGCTGGTGACTTCGGTCAAGTAGCAGCGAAACGTGCGCCAATCATGATCAACATCCCGTTCTTCGGACATATCTTCGTCTTCTCAATCCTCGCGGTCAGTGCCGACAACGGTGCGCTCTGGATTTGGCCGACAGCCATCATCGTTTTGGTCGGTCTCGTACTCACGGCGCTCGCGTTGAAAAACTTACGCGCGGCGAACGGGGAAGACTTCAAAGAAGTCAAAGCCCTTATGCAGTTCTCGTTCGGATGGCAGATGATGGCCGTCTTCGGTGGTCTCGTTATCTTGGCGTTCAGCACAATTGCGTTTGATTACACGACGATGGCACAATCGTCAGCGATCTCGCACTTCGGCTTGTTCGCAGCGGTTCAAGGTGGAATGTTCGGAACGGAAGCGTCACTTCTCATCCCGCTCATCTTCTCGATGCCGTTCCTCGTGCACCCAATCGTCTTCTACATGTTCGGGAAAGCGCTCGACAACAATGGCGAAATGCCACGTGTACCGGTATATGCGATGGCGCTCATTGGTGTCGTCGGTGTATCTGCAGCGATTTTCGCCTTATAATTGGACTCCGCTCTGACTTCGTCAGGGCGGTTTTTTAATTTTGATGAAATGGATATGGTAGACTTTGGATAGTGAGAGCAGGGGAGAGCGTATGAAAAAATGGTTGTTCATCGGTTTTGTTGTGTTGATTGTAGCTTGGGCCAGGGTGACACCGATGTATACGATAAGCCCAGGTATGGATGACTTTATAAGCTGGTTCGAGGAAACCTATTCGGTACAATGTGAAGATGAGAGCTGTGACGCATTTACGCTGATTGGGGATCAGACAAATACATATGTGAATCAAGAAGGGTATATGAAACAATCAAGTGGCTTTTTCACTTTTGACATGGAGGTCAGGCGATTATATCGAAGTGTCGAAGAACCCGAAAGAGTCGGGACGATTGAAGTGAGATGGAATCAAGATTCGTTTGAGATTACGGAAGAGACGGGTATATTTGTTGCTTCACCATAGGAGGCTTGAAAGCATGCTGATGATCACTCAAGATGTAAAGGGAGAGCGCTATGAGGCGCTCATCGATGTTTTGCTTGAGCACTGCACTCACTTTGCGTTCGTGGAAGACAGGCGACGCATGGAGATTGAAGAGGAGCGTCTAGCGTATATGGATGTACTGACTGAAGAGATTCGTTGGGATTTGATTGAACGAACTATCGTAAGTGAGTGGGAGACAACACGACTGTCTGTGGATACAGCGTATCTATATTCGTTTCATATGAATTACAGGACGGTACAGTTCTTAAAAGAACGGGGTCGTTCATTATTCAGTTGGATTCATCCGAAACTTCCGGAAGACTTGATGTTTTATACGGGAGAGACATGTGTGCTTGCGGTATGCTCCCATGAATCGTTCTTTGTCGTCGATGAAGAGATGTGGGAGCGTATTAGATTAGATGAATGATCAAGGTCACCTCTTATATGGGTGACCTTGTATTAAGTTTACTTGCTAGAGAAGGGTTTCCAGTCTGGGTCTTTTCTGTCGTGTTTATTCGGTTTTCTGACATCATCACAAAAGAGCCGTTCACTCGCACCAAATTGAATGTAATTTTGTTGAGCCTGTCGAAGCGACACCGTATTCGCACCGCCTTCATAATCGGGATCATCGAATTGAACCCCGTCGTCCTCCCAAAAGCAGATTCGACAAATGTCGTATGTGCCTGGTGGTTCCTCTTCTAACGTCTGATAGCCACAGCATGGGCATGTGTATCTCACCATCATCACCTCACTATTTAGTATAGAGGATACAAGCAAAAAGCGTTCGACCATTTTCTCAGGTCGAACGCTTTCTGTCATAAGATCACCATCGAGATCAACGTCAAGATGGCAAGCCCACCTTGTGTCAGAATAATCTTCTTGTCACTCGTGATACTGCCATATAGGGCAACGAGGATGATATAGGTCAGGATCATGGTGACAATCTCGACCGGGTTTGGGGAAAGGTATAGTCCGTACAAGAGCCCGACCCCAATCAATCCGTTATAGACGCCTTGATTTTTGAACAAAACCGACACCGAGTCTCTCGTCAGCTCGTCTTTCGATAGACGGAAGACGCGTGACGTCGACGAGGATGCCGTCGCAATCGTCTCTAAATAGAAGATATAGAAGAATTCGATGGCGACGAGCGTTCCGAGCACAAGGGTGAGCGTCGACATATTAGTTGACCGCCGCTACTTGCACGACCGGTTTCGCTGACACGTAGTTCGCCACGTTTTGTGCGAAGTTGATGAGGACTGGGTTTTGGTTGTGCTGCTCGAGAGCGGCTTGGTCTTCCCAGTTCTCGATCATGACGAAACGGTTCTCGACAGATGTTGACTCGTATAGGTCATATCCGACACACCCTGCTTCTTGTTTTGATGAGTCGATCAAGATTTGGATATCGCGCAAGAAGTTCTCACGTTGTAATACTTGGATATCGAATGTGGCGTTGACTAAAATCACGGTTGATTCCTCCGATTGTTAAATGAATTATTTGAATGATGTGACCGTTTGAGCATCAAGGCGAACTGATTCGTAACCTTCTTCTGCCGCTTTTCCGACAGATAAGATCATGACTGGTACGTAACGATCTTTATCGAGACCGAACGCTTCTGCAAGTTGGTCTTTCTCGAAACCGCCGATTGGGTTCGTGTCATAGCCGTGTGCACGAGCTGTGAGCATGAATTGCATCGCTGCGAGACTCGCATCGATCTTCACGATGTCGTTCATCTCTTGTTTCGAGAGATTTTTGTAGTAAGGGATGATCGCGTCGAGCTGTTGGTCACGTACTTCTTGTGGCATTTTACCTTCTGCGACCGCTTGATCGTAGATTTGTTCGCCGTACTCGTAGCACTCCATGTCTCCGAAGATGAGGAGCATCGCTGCAGACGTGTCGTTTTGACGCGTGTTGAAACGGATAAGCGGTTTGAGCGTCTCTTTCGCTTCTGGGCTCTCGACGACGACGAAACGCCATGGCTGCATGTTGACCGATGATGGGGCAGTCGTTGCTTCTTGAATCATCTCGAGCATTTCTTCTTGTGAGATTTTCACGTTCTCGTCATAGACACGGATTGATTTGCGACCGAACATGACGTCTGTAAATGTATTGTTTTTGAATGTAGTTGCCATTGGTGAATTCCTTCTTTCTCTGTTTAGGCGTGACTGTTCAATTTTTGAAGCAGCGCGGATAAGTGTTGAATCTCTTCAGCGGACAAGGCTTGTAAGACGAGATGGTTGGCCCGTTCGTCTCGCTCGCAATCCCTTAGGTCTTGCTCTGCTTTCTCTGTCACACGGACGAACATCTCGCGATGGTTCTCCGCGTTCCGCTCTCTGACGACAAATCCTTTCTCTTCAAGGATTTTCAAATGTCGAGTGATGGCGGCATTGTCGATTTTCATCTCTTCCTTAATCGCACGTTGCGAACAAACGCCTCGTTCTTTGACGACTTGTAACATCTCGTAGCGGGTCAGGCTGAATCCTGTCTCCCGTTCGAACGACGATGCGACATTTTGTTCCGCCACCTTGATTTGGTAAAGTAATCGGCTGATTTCACGTAGGTCCATTGCGTCCCACCTTTCTCAATTGACTTATCAATCGTTGACTTGTCAAACGATACAACGTTTTGGATTGCCTGTAAAGTCAAACGCTCAAAAAAGACGACACCGGATTATTGTGTCGTCTTCTCTTCGATAGGGGTGCCATCAAATCGATATTCTGTCGTGAATGTCGTATCGTCGAATCCATACAGGCGGTCATAGGCGTTCAAATCCTCAATCGTCCGCACATCGAGGAAGGACGGGTCGATGTCAGACGCTTTGCGCGTGAACATCATGTACCGTTCTGTGTAATCATCATTTCCTCCAGGCTTCCCGTCGAACGAGAAGTGAATCGAATAGACGTCGGATTCCACTTCACGGATGACATCGAGGATTCGTTGTTTCTGTTCGTCCGTATTGTTCCAGTCTTCATGAAACATGATCGAGACGTCGAGATACGTCTTCGGATTCGTTTCATAGATGGACGGCGGGGCCGGGCTGACTTTTGCTTGCACATCATCGGACACTCCGGTCGGTACTTCCGCACGGACGGTCTCTTCTTCTTTTAAGATTCTTTTCGAAACGAGGCGCTCGTGAATCGTCCGCTCTGCCTCGCGTTCCCAATACGTCTCGAGCACGTTATCGTGGATGGAGCCGTCACCATACGTTTCGAGAATATAAGTTCCGGCGAACGGTTCGTTCGTCAATGTGACTTCCCCGACATAACCGCCCATCTTCCAATCGCGTGACAGCTCGATATCGGGTTGTTCGTTGTACGTTTCCTTCACATACGCGGTATAAGTCTCCCGTGCCTCTGACTTTTCAATCGTCGTATATACGAAGAGCCCGCCAGCAAGAACCCCACCGACCATACTTGCCAGTAATCGTTTTTTAATCATTTCGTCACCTCTCGTTCAATCTACCTGATATTGAAGGAGAATACCTCGGTCCAAAGTCTTATTCAAATCATTTCCATTTCGCTGTAAACTAAAAGTGGCCTCAAAGAACTATTGTAATTGCGTGTACTAATACATATAATACACTTAAAGAGTAACATTGACTATGAGAGGGTGTGACCCATGTTATACAAAATCGATATGAAAAGTTCAGAACCGCTATACGAACAAATCGTCAATCAAACGAAAGAGCTCGTTATCCGTGGAATTTTACGACCCGGAGATAAGGTGATGTCCGTGCGTGAACTCGCCACCGATCTTGTCATCAATCCGAATACGGTCAGTAAGGCGTATCAGGAGTTGGAACGGCTCGGGCTGCTTGAGATGCGACGTGGGCGCGGGACGTTTGTCTCCGAGGACTGGGTGGACGATGATGCGGCACGTGAGCCGGTCATCGCCTCGATCAAAAAGATTGCGATTGATTGCCACTATGCGAACGTGCCGTTAGACGAAGCCATTGGCGTATTGCGAACGGAATATGAGAAAGTAGGGAAATCCAATGCTGAAAGTTGAACAGTTAAGTAAAAAAATTGACCGTCAAACGATTCTAGATGGCATCGACTTTACTGTCGAATCTGGAGAAATCATCGCGCTCGTCGGACGTAACGGTGCCGGTAAGACAACGCTTCTCCGCACGATGGTCGGTATCATTCGCCCAGACATGGGCGACGTGCTCTATGGTTCGAAAAGTATCTTTAAAGATGCGGGATTGAAGCGTGACGTTATCTTCGTACCGGATTCAGCCGATGCGCTCAAAAATTATACGGTGAATGAGGCGACGGACCTGTATGAATCGATTTATCCATCCTTCAACCGTACCGTCTTCCGTGAGACATTGACACGATACAACATCGACAACAAAAAGATCCGCCAGCTTTCTAAAGGACAAAAGGCACTCGTGACGTTATCACTTGCTTTCGCTGTCCAAGCGAAGTACTACCTGCTCGACGAACCGACGGACGGACTTGATGTCGTCGCCAAATCCGATGTGTTGAAGCTGATGATTGCTCAAGTCGAGAATCGGAACTGCTCGATCATCGTCTCAAGTCACCAACTGCATGAACTCGAACGCATCGCTGACCGCATCATCATGATTGAGAATGGACGTGTCAAAGCGATCTTGTCGCTCGAAGAGGCGCGTGCCCTCAGCATCAAGTGGCAAGTCGTCTTCAACGACCATGTCCCGGTCGAACTGCTAGAACGAAAAGATATCGAAATCATCAGCGTGACGGGACGTGTCGTGCTGTTCATGGCGAAAGAACGGACGGACGAGCTCGAAACGTTCATCGATTCATATAATCCGATGCTCATCGAAGAGATTCCGATGTCTCTTGAAGACGTCTTCCGTGTCCAGTTAGGAGGAGAAGCCCATGTTGTCTAAAGTATTGTTAAAGAAAGATTGGAAACAAGTGTCGTTGCTTTGGATGCTGCTCGTCTTCTTAGGCGTCGTCGCCTTCACTGTGCCGGCTTGGACACAATTCGAACAGTTTGATGAGCAGATTAAAGATGCACGAGCGAATTCTGTAGATTACGGCATCCCGTTTGAAGAACGAGATCGCCTGACGGTTGAGTCTTTCTTCGACCCTGATTCGAGTTTAGCTTTCTATCTTGGTGACATAGGTGATGTCATTCCGGTAGGACCAGTTGTATTCTTATTCGTCGTGTTTAGTGCGCTCATGGCCACGTCGCTCATTGGTGCCGAACGAAACAGTCAAATGTCAGACTTTTCGATGTCGCTCCCCTTCACCCGCACCCAGCTGTACATATCAAAATGGGTGTTGGGGGCAAGTGGGATTATCATGTCCACGCTGTTAGGAAGTATCGCGATGTTTGCATTGGTCGCCACTTCCCGTTATTCGTTCTTATTAGAAGGGACCGTATTTAAATCGATCGTGATCGTCCTGTACATCGCCTTGATTGGGATCTCATTATTCTCGTTGGCTTTATGGATGGGATCATTCGGTGGGGAATCGATTTCTCAATCGGTGTGGTCGTTTGTCGCCTTGATTTTCCCGTTAGGTATTCTCGCATTGATTCAAGGATCCGCTTACTCGTTGACTGGTCGAGGTGATGCGTTGGGTTGGTTAATCGATTCAGCTTATGAAAGTGTATTTATTCAAGCTATCTCACCACTCGGTAACTTGATGAATTTATCTTTATATGAATACATTCGATCCGATCAGTATTGGCAAGAGTTCGTCACGATTAGCATCCCATCGTCTATCGTCTTTATCGCCTTGTCATTCTGGTTAGGAGCTTGGATGTACAATCGTGCACCGCAAGAAAACAACGGTCGTTTCTTCATGTTCAACAACTGGTTATGGCTCGTCCACATTATCATCGTTGGATGTATCGCGATGTTCACAGGAATTGTGTTCACGACATTCACGTATCAAGCGAACAGTATGTTGTACATCGTAGGCTTTGTGATCGGAGCGTTCTTAGCACACTTACTCGCTAAACGCTTGCTTTACCGCTTCAACTTGAGACTCAAATCGTAAGGAGGGACACCTATGAAACGCTTATGTCTGTTGCTCGTACTCGTCATCTCACTGGCAGGATGTATGAACCCGGAACCGGACGCCTTTGAATACAAAGGGGCGAAAGTCGGGGACAATGCAGCCGTCGTCGGCATTGCCGGAAGATTGCCGCTACATGAATGCTATCGATCGGTCGAACTGCAGACGAAGAAGCGTCCTTATGGGTTGACCGTCCGTTACGAAGACCCGGGTATGGAACGAGCGGAACAAGAACATCTGGCGATTCGGAATGCGGCTGCCTATTTCACCCTCATCCCGAACGCCGAAATCGTCCGTTTTGCTTTCCCGAACCGGACCTATGCCTTCTCTCGACCTGAAATGGAGGCATGGTTCGGGACTGACTTCTCAAATATTCGTCATGAAAAAGAATTGCAACAACTCATGAATCAGAAGCTTGAAAAACTGGATTCGAAAGATTCCTATTTTAGGCGGGTATGACAGCGATTGGATGACAAATCCAATCGCTTTTTTTGATATTTTCTGAAAATTATCGGGTAAAGGGTAGATGAAAGCGTTTTCTTAGCATTATAATAGGGGTAACTGAATGAGTATTCATTTCCTAAGGAGGAACAGCGATGAACAAACCGTGGTTACAAGATTATCCAAAAGGAATGCCCCAGTCAATCGATTATGAGGTAAAGGCGCTCTATGAGGCGTTGTCTCGCGCAGCAAAGGATTATCCAAATCGTACGGCCGTCTCCTTTATCGGAAAGGAGTGGACATTCGCGGAAATCGATGATGCCGCACGTCGACTCGGAACGATGCTTCAAGCGAAAGGGCTTGAAAAAGGCGACCGCGTCAGCCTCATGCTTCCGAACTGTCCTCAATACGTCATCTCATTCTATGCCGTGCTCTATGCAGGTGGGACGGTCGTCCAGACGAATCCGCTCTATACGGAACGTGAGCTAGAAAACCTCGTCACGGACGCAGGTGTCAAAATTGTCATCACCCTCGACCTGCTATATCCGAAAACACTTCGCGTCAGTGAGAAGACGGAGATTCAAACCGTGATCACGACGAGTATCGCTGATTACTTACCATTCCCGAAAAACAAACTGTATCCAATCAAAGTGAAACGTGAGAACAATATCGTCATCGATACGACCGGTTCGACGCTGTTCAAAGATTATAAGGACTTCAATCCTATCACGCCGCTCGACATCGATCCAAAAGAAGATGTCGCCGTTCTTCAATATACAGGGGGAACAACGGGACTTCCGAAAGGTGTCATGTTGACTCATTTCAACTTGACGGCGAACGCGGATCAAATCACGAACTTATTCTATAAGTACAATCGAGGGGACGAGAAACGCGTCTTGTGTGTCGTGCCGTTCTTCCACGTCTATGGGATGTCGTGCTGTCTGAACTTTGGGGTCACGAACGGCTATGAGCTCGTCCTCGTGCCACGTTTTGAAGTGACGGATGTCTTGAAGACGATTCAGAAGAAAAAGCCGCACTTCTTCCCAGGAGCTCCGACGATGTACGTCGGGATCTTGAACGACCCGAAACTGAAAAAGTACGACTTGTCATCGATTGAAGCGTGTATCTCAGGTTCGGCACCGCTTCCGATTGAGGTACAAGAAGAGTTCGAGAAGATCACGGGTGGTCGCATCGTCGAAGGATACGGATTGTCTGAGACGTCGCCGGTTACGCACGCGAACTTCTTATGGGATAAGCGAATCGTCGGCTCAATTGGTGCGCCGCTGTCGGATACTTCTGCTAAAATAGTAAAAGCAGACGGAGAGATGGAAGCAGATATCGGCGAGATCGGTGAAATCATGCTGAGCGGTCCACAAGTCATGAAAGGCTACTGGCAGAAACCGGAGGAAACGGCAGCCGTCTTGAAAGATGGGTGGCTCGCAACCGGTGATCTCGGCTACATGGGCGAGGACGGGTTCTTCTATATTGTCGACCGGAAGAAGGACATGATCATCGCAGGTGGCTTTAATGTCTATCCGCGTGAAATCGAAGAAGTCCTCTACGAACATCCGGCCGTGAAGGAAGTGGTCTGTATCGGTGTCCCAGATCCATATCGGGGTGAGACGGTCAAAGCGTTCATCGTCCTTCGCGATGGCTCGAGTGTGACGGAAGAAGAACTCGACAAACATTGTCGCGAGAAGCTTGCGGCTTATAAAGTGCCAAAGTTGTATGAGTTCCGCGACGAGTTGCCGAAGACGTTCGTCGGTAAGATTTTACGCCGTGTCCTCGTCGACGAAGAGAAGGCCAAACAAGTGAAACAAAGCAGTTGACACCAAGCGTACGCATGATAGAATAATAAATGAATGAACCATCATTCATTTTTCTGCAACGGTAAGGAGCTTGGGGTTAATGACAAATCATATTTCGAAAAGTGACCGAATCATTGATGCGGCGGTCAAAGTAATTGCCAATCATGGCTATCACGGTGCAAAGGTGACAGCCATCGCCAAAGAGGCGGGTGTCGCGGACGGCACGATCTATTTGTACTTTAAAAACAAGGAGCATCTCTTAATCGAATTGTTCCAAGCGAAGATGGGGCTGTTCATCGACTACTCGAAACAACAAATCGAGAGCGAGACGTCAGCCGGGAGTAAGTTGTATCAGTTGATTGAATCACATTTAAAGCAACTGTCGGCAGATTACGACCTCGCCGTCGTGACACAAATCGAACTGCGGCAGTCGAACTTGGTACTTCGCCAAAAAATCGGAGAAGTGCTCAAACCGTATTTGAACTTAATCGATTCTGTCGTCAAACATGGAATCGAGACTGGAGAGTTTGACAAGGATTTAGACTATCGACTCGCCCGTCAAATGATTTTCGGCACAATCGATGAGGTTGTGACGAGTTGGATGGCGAGCGGCTTCAAGTATGATCTGTTGTCGACGCTTCCAAATGTGCACCATATGTTGAAAAAAGGGCTTACGTAACAGTGAGCCCTATCACTAGCTCAAAAAATGAATGCTGATTCATGAATGATGGGAAGAATTGACTAAAGGGGGATCAACCATGAATATTTTTGTTTTGCTGAAACGTACGTTTGATACTGAGGAAGCAATTCAGCTCGAGAATGGGGAAATTCAAGAAGACGGCGCTGAGTTCATCATCAACCCGTATGACGAATATGCGGTCGAAGAAGCGATTCAAAAACGTGACGCACTCGGGGGAGAGGTCACGGTCGTCACGGTAGGACCAGAAGATGCGGACAAAGAATTACGTACAGCACTCGCAATGGGTGCGGACAAAGCCGTTCGCATCTCAATCGAGGACGATGTCGAGGATGCGGACCATGTCACGATTTCAAAAGTTCTCGCCTCATACTTGAAAGAACAGGACGCAGACCTCATCTTCGCAGGAAACGTGGCAATCGATGGCGGTAGCGGACAAGTCGCACCACGTGTCGCAGAACTTCTCGACATGAACTACGTGACGACGATCACGGGTCTTGAAATCGATGGTACAACGGCTACGGTCACACGTGACGTCGAAGGGGATACGGAAGTGATCGAAGTCGCACTCCCACTTCTCGTAACGGCACAACAAGGGTTGAACGAGCCGCGTTACCCGAGCTTGCCAGGAATCATGAAGGCGAAGAAGAAACCGCTCGAAGAACTCGAACTCATGGACATCGATCTCGATGAAGATGAAATCGAAGCGAAAATCGAGACGATTGAACGATTCTTGCCAGAAGAGAAGAAAGCCGGTCGCATCCTTGAAGGCGATATGTCGACACAAGTGAGCGAGCTCGTACAACTTCTTCGCACGGAAGCGAAAGTCATTTAAGGGGGAGATCATAGATGAAAGCTTTAGTACTCGCAGAAGCGCGTGAAGGCGCGTTACGTAACGTATCATTCGAAGCCATCGCTGCGGCGAAGCAATTGACAGACGATGTGACGGCAGTCGTGATTGGGGATCACGTGCAATCACTCGCACAAGAACTCGGGGAGTATGGCGCAAGCCGTGTCCTCGTCGTCGAAGATGATCGCCTTAAGCATTATACGCCAGACGGCTACGGACAAGTGCTCCGTCAGTTGATCGAGCAAGAAAATCCGGAAATGATTGTTCTCGGGCACACGGCTCTCGGGAAAGATATCGCACCGAAACTTGCGGCACGTCTTGATGCCGGACTCATCAGTGACGTTGTCTCGATCGAAGGAACAGGACGCGACGCAGAGTTCGTTCGCCCAATCTACTCAGGGAAGGCGTTCGAGAAAGTGAAGTTCAAAGATTCGGTCATGTTCTTCACAATCCGTCCAAACAACATCGATGCACTTGCACGTCAAGCGGGCGCGAGCGTCTCTGTTGAAACGCCGGCGGTCGAATTGAAAGACCTCGCGATGATCGTCAAAGAAGTCGTGCGTAAGGCGACTGGGAAAGTAGATTTGGCGGAAGCGAAAGTTATCGTCGCAGGTGGACGTGGCGTGAAGAGCGAAGATGGATTCAAACCGCTTGAAGAGTTGGCTGAGCTTCTCGGAGGAGCGGTCGGTGCTTCACGTGGAGCATGTGACGCTGATTACTGCGATTACGCACTTCAAATCGGACAGACGGGTAAAGTTGTCACGCCAGACCTCTACATCGCATGTGGGATCTCAGGAGCAATTCAACACTTGGCTGGGATGAGTAACGCGAAAGTCATCGTCGCCATCAACAAGGACCCAGAAGCAAACATCTTCAGCGTGGCAGACTATGGCATCGTCGGCGACTTGTTCGATGTCGTCCCGATGTTGACAGAAGAGTTCCGTAAGCACCTCGTCAATAGCTAATAAGCAAAACGTTTTGGGGTTGTTACCCTCCGTGGTATACTCTGAACATGAATTGCATGAGAGTTCTTTACCAGGACTCTCTCATCTTATTGGGGAGGTTTTTACAAATGGCTATTAAACACGCAACGACTCAATCGTTTGAACAAGATGTAAAAGAGGGCGTCGTCCTCGTAGATTTCTGGGCAACTTGGTGTGGACCATGTCGCATGATCGCGCCAGTTCTCGAAGAACTCGATCAAGAAATGGGTGACCAAGTCCAAATCGTGAAACTCGACGTCGACGAAAACCCTGAAGTCGCAGGTGCTTTCCAAATCCAAAGTATCCCGACACTCATGATGTTCAAAGATGGCGAGCCTGTTTCGAAAACAATGGGCTTCCAACCAAAAGAAGCATTGAAAGAGTTTATCGCGACAGCACAATAATTGCGTAGCAGCCGATTGAGATCGGCTGCTTTTTTGTTTTGCGGAATAGAAAAGAAGGAAAAGGACAGGCAAGTAGGGAATAAGTTGAGTTATTCCACGCACCCTCAATCCGGTCATATTCCGATACATAACGTCTGATTTCAAAATTTTTTTGAAGAAATTCCGTCGGCTTCCTTCATATTTAACAGATTCGGAATTTTGACGGGGGAGCGCTTGAACTGGAAGCTTTTATCATGGAAACAGACTGAAAATTTACGCTATACTCATGAGGAAGACATGATGGAGTCAAGTGACCTTACTTTACGGCTCAATCTATTGTACGACTCTGTTCGAAGGAGGAATTTTCTTGTCGCTGTTACATTTAGCTATTTTGTTGCCGCTTCTTGCGGCACCATTCATCCCGCTTTTGTTCCGGGGGATGAAACAAATTCATACAGGCTGGTTCGTCTTGATCGTTCCGGTCGTGCTCGTCACCTACTTCGCCGGATTCATTCCGATCACGAGTGCAGGGGACGTCGTGACAGAGACGATTGCGTGGATGCCGTCCCTCGGGATTAACTTCACGGCATACGTCGATGGACTCAGTCTCTTGTTCGCGCTTCTCATCACGGGAATTGGCGCACTTGTCGTCCTCTATTCGATTTACTATTTGAATAAGGACAAAGAGTCGCTCGGGCATTTTTACGTTTATCTCTTGATGTTCATGAGTGCGATGCTCGGGGTCGTTCTCTCGGATAACATGATTGTCATGTATATGTTCTGGGAGCTCACATCGATTTCTTCATTCCTATTGATTGGGTACTGGTATGAGAAAGAACGTTCACGCTATGGTGCGCAGAAGTCGATGCTTCTCACCGTGTTCGGTGGATTGTCGATGCTCGGAGGGATTGTCTTACTCGAATCGATGGTCGGTTCGTACAGCATTCGCGATATGGTCGCGAACTCGGGCGTCATCGCCGAGAGTCCGTTCTTCCTCGTCGCGATGATTCTCATCTTGCTCGGGGCGTTCACGAAGTCGGCGCAGTTCCCGTTCCACATCTGGTTGCCTGACGCGATGGAAGCACCGACTCCGGTCAGTGCGTACCTCCACTCAGCAACGATGGTCAAGGCGGGTCTCTACCTTGTGGCCCGCATGAGCCCGGTGTTCCAAGAATCATCCGTCTGGCTATGGACGATAGCCGGGGTCGGGATGTTCACGATGTTCTGGGGTTCGTTCAACGCCGTGAAGCAGACCGACCTGAAGGGAATCCTAGCGTTCTCGACCGTCAGTCAACTCGGGTTGATCATGTCACTCCTTGGACTCGGAGCGGCGGCGCTCCACTATGACGGCATGGATGACAACATCTTTATGGTCGCGACGATTGCGGCGATCTTCCATTTGATCAACCACGCGACGTTCAAAGGCTCGCTCTTCATGATGGTCGGGATTGTCGACCACGAGACGGGCACACGTGACATTCGTAAACTCGGTGGTCTGATGACCGTCATGCCGATTTCATTCACGGTCGCCGTCATCGGTTCTTTATCGATGGCTGGTCTTCCGCCATTTAACGGATTCTTGAGTAAAGAGATGTTCTTGAAGGCGACGACGAAAGTCTTCTCGGCCGACTTCTTTGCGCTTGATACGATTGGGATTTTGCTCCCGGTCATCGCGTTCGTCGGAAGTGTGTTCACGTTCATCTACAGCATCATGCTGTTCACGCGGACGTTCATGGGCAAGGCAAAGTTCGATCAATTGCCGAAACAACCGCATGAGGCGCCGATTGGCATGTTAATCTCACCGGTCATCCTTGCACTTCTCGTTGTCGTGCTCGGGTTCTTCCCGAACGTCTTGTCGAACTCGCTCATCAAACCAGCCGTCGAGTCGATCTATCCGACACTCGTCGCACAAGGGCAAGAAGTCGATGTTCACATCTACTTCTGGCACGGTTTGACACCAGAACTCTTCATGACGATCGGGATCGTCCTTCTCGGTTCATTGATGTTCTGGCAAATGGGTAAATGGATAGGCATCTACAACCGCATCCCACATCGTCTGACGCTCAACGGGATGTACGACGGTACGCTCGTCTGGTCGAACAAGGCGGCATATCGCTTTAAGGACAACTACATGACTGGATTCATCCGGTCGTACTTGATCTATATTTTCGTCTTCCTCTCAGGCATGATGCTCTTCAGTATCTGGTGGTTCGACATGTACCGCTTCTCGTTTGAGAACCTGGCTGAGATTGCACCGTATGAATATGTGCTCGGAGCCGTCGTCATGCTAGCGGCGCTCGCGATTCTCTTCATGAAGTCGCGTCTCCCGTCCATCATTCTCCTTGGGGTCGTTGGTTACGGCGTGGCACTGTTCTTCGTCTTCTTCGGTGCACCGGACTTGGCACTCACGCAGCTCGTCATCGAGACGGTCTCGGTCGCATTGTTCTTGCTCGTCTTCTATCACATGCCGGACATCAGCAAGAAGGAAGTTCGGATGCGTTTCAAAGTCGGGAATGCTATCGTGGCTGTTCTCGTCGGGACGACCGTGACGCTTCTCAGCTTCATGGCACTCACAAACAAATCGCTCACCTCGATCTCAGAGTATTACAAAGAGAACGTGTATGAGCTTGCAGCAGGTAAAAACATGGTCAACGTCGTTCTCGTCGACTTCCGTGGATTTGATACCTTGTTTGAAATCGTCGTTCTCGGGATTGCAGCTTTCGGGATCTACACGATGATTAAATTTAGAACAACACGACGTACGAAAGGAGAAGCTGAACATGAAGCAAAACAGCAGACGCGTCAATGACGTCATTTTGCAGACGGCCGCGATTATCATTTTCTTCATCATTGTCATCTTCTCCATCGACTTGTTCTTTGCCGGTCACTATTCACCAGGTGGAGGATTCATCGGTGGATTGATGACATCCGCGGCACTCGTCTTGTTGCTACTCGCATTTGATTCGAAGACGCTTGCGAACGTGCTCCCGATCGACTACCGTCTCATGACGGCGACCGGATTACTGATTGCACTCGCGACAGGTCTTCACTCCGTATTCTTGGGTCGTCCGTTCTTGACGCATGCTTACGGGAAGTTCGACTTACCACTTCTCGGTGAACAGACGCTCCATACGGCGATTGCGTTCGACTTAGGGGTTTACCTCGTAGTCATCGGAATCACGTTGACGATTATACAAACGATTGGAGAGAGTGAATAATGGAAATCTTCGTTAGCATCATCATCGGTGTCTTGACGATGTGTGCCGTCTATCTTGTTCTCTCAAGAAGTTTGTTACGCATCATCATCGGCACTGCCTTGTTCAGTCACGCGGCACACCTTCTCGTCTTGACGACGGCAGGTTTGAAGACAGGGGCTGCCCCTGTCCTCGTCGACGGTGTGACTGAATTCACAGACCCGTTACCGCAAGCGCTCGTCTTGACGGCAATCGTGATCAGTTTCGGGGTGACGGCGTTCTTCCTCGTACTTGCTTACCGCACGTACCAGGAGCTCAGCACGGACAATATGGAAGAAATGAAAGGAACAGAATCGTATGATTAACTTACCGGTCTTTCCAATCGTCATTCCTGCGCTTGCGGCCATCCTTATGATGTTTATGCCAAAACGGGTCCAGCTGCAGCGCGTGATGGCTCTTGGAGCTTTAGTTATGACGGCGATCGTGTCACTCTTTCTCGTGCATACGGTCTCCACGGAGGGAATTCAAACCCTCAACCTCGGGAACTGGCAAGCGCCGTTCGGCATCACGCTCGTATCGGATATGCTGTCAGCCCTACTCGTGACGACGTCGACTCTCCTCACGCTCTTCATCGTGTGGTTCGCCGTCCATTATTTCTCAGATTCATATGAAGGCAACTACTTGTACATTTCGATGCTGTTCTTGCTCGTCGGGGTGAACGGTGCCTTCACGACAGGTGATATTTTCAACTTGTTCGTCTTCTTCGAGGTCTTCTTGATGTCCTCATACGTGTTGATTGTACTCGGTGGACGTGGCGTCCAGTTACGTGAATCGATCAAATACTTGCTCGTGAACATCATCGCCTCGGCGCTCTTCGTCATGTCGGTCGCCTTGCTTTACGGAGTCACAGGCACGCTCAACTTGGCGGACTTGGCGATGAAGATCCCGCTCGTCGATAACCCGGACGTCATCACTGTCATCGGTGTGCTGTTCGTCATCGTCTTCGGGATGAAAGGGGCACTCGTCCCACTTCACTACTGGCTCCCTGGAGCGTACGTGGTCGCACCGACCCCGATTCTCGCCATGTTTGGGGCACTCTTGACGAAAGTCGGGGTGTACTCGATCTTGCGGACGTACACGCTACTGTTTGATGGGAACGGTGAATTTTTACAGACGTTCCTCATGGTGCTCGCTGTCCTCACCATCTTCATCGGGATGACAGGGGCCATCGCATATAACGATGTGAAACTGATCATCATCTACAACATCATGATCGCGGTCGGGGTCATCTTGTACGGGATCTCGGTCAATACGCAGACGTCCCTTGAAGGGTCACTCTACTATTTGATTCACGACATGATCATCAAAGCGGTTCTCTTCATGCTCGTCGGGATGATGATCGGAATCACCAAATCCGGTCAACTCCGTGATATGGGTGGACTCATCACCCGTTTCCCGCTGTTCGGATGGACGTTCTTCGTCGCAGCGCTCTCGCTCGCAGGGATTCCGCCACTTAGTGGATTCTTCGGAAAGTTATTGATCGTCTCAGGTGGGATGGACGAAGGCGAGCTGTTCGGACCACTTCTCGTCCTCTTGTCGAGTCTCTTCGTCCTCTATTCGGTCATGAAGATTTTCTTGAACGGGTTCTGGGGCGAGGCGAAGCGCGAGTATGATGGACCGCTCGTACCGTATACGAAGCGTTTGATCGTGCCGGTCTTCTTGTTGCTCATCATTGCGGTCGCATACGGATTTGGGGCAGAAGCCATCCATCCGTATATCACGCAAGCGATTGAGCCGCTCGTCAATCCAGAAATCTATATCGATGCCGTGATAAAGGAGTGAATGACAGATGGCTTATCAACTATTGATTAACTTTTTCTTGGCGTTCATCTGGATGTTCCTCACGGGATCGTTCACAACGAGCGGATTCTTCGTCGGGTATCTACTTGGCTTACTCATCTTGTTCATGATGCGCCGATTCTTTAAATCTAGTGGAGGCGGCTTTTACTTCACACGCGTCTGGCGTCTATTTAAACTGCTGCTCATCTTCATCCGTGAATTGTTCCTCGCGAACTTTGAGGTACTGCGTCTCGTCCTTAGTCCGAAGTTGAAAATCCAACCAGGGATTTTCCGCTATGAGACGTCGCTCGACAAAGGATGGAAAGTCAGCTTGCTCTCGATGCTGATCACGCTCACACCAGGGACGCTCGTCGTTCAGGTGTCAAAAGACAATTCCGTGCTCTATATCCACGCACTTAACATGCCGGATAAAGAAGCGTTACAAAAAGACATTTATGATAACTTTGAATCAAGCATTAAGGAGGCGACAGAGTGATGGATTTACTAGACATTCTCATCTACATCTCGCTCGCCATTCTCTTGCTTGCGATGTTGATGATGTTGTATCGTGTCGTCAAAGGACCGACGACGGCAGACCGAGTCATCGCGCTCGACTCCATCGGGATCGCGCTTATCTCGGTCGTCGCGTTACTATCGATTCTGCTCGATACGACTTTGTATTTTGAAGTCATCTTGCTACTCAGTATTTTGGCCTTCATCGGAACGGTGGCGTTCTCGAAATTCTTAGAGAGGGGAGAGATTATCCAACATGACCGCGACAATGATCTTTGATCTCATTACCGGCATCTTCACGATCATCGGCGTCTTCTTCACCGTCGTCGCCGCGATCGGTCTCATCCGTCTCCCAGATATTTATTCGAGAACACACGCTGCCTCAAAGAGTGCGACACTCGGTGTCATGTTCGTCCTCTTTGCAGCCGTCCTTCACGTATATGTCGATGAACGGGTGTTTGATGCAAGACTCTTGCTCGGTCTCTTCTTCGTCCTCTTGACAGCTCCTGTTGGGGGTCACCTCATCTCGCGTGCGGCGCACGCGAAAGGTGTTCCACTTTGGGAGAAGTCGTTACAAGACGCGCTGAAAGAAGACAAGGACAAAGGAATCGAATAAGTAAAAGACGGGATTCGCCACGAGGCGAGTCCCGTCTTTTGTTTAGATGAGATAGGTCAGGTCGGAGGCGGCGGTCGGATAGGCGACTTCTAAGTGCTTCACATGTTGATGCGACAGTTTGTTCTGTATAATGTAAGAGAACAGGTTGATAAGTTCTGGGGCATGATGACCAATCAAATGAGCCCCGATGACGTGCCCTTCTGCACTTAGTAACACTTTTGAATATGCGGTTGTGTCATTGATTCGTGAATAGGTGAGGAAGTGCGACATGTCCGTTTCTTTCACGTCGAAGTCAATGCCCTCAGCTTCCGCTTCCTCGACCGTAAAACCGACTTTGGCAATCGGTGGTGTCGCATAGACGATGGTCGGAGCCGGACGCTCAGGGAGTGACCTTGTATTCCCGTGAAGCATATTGAGTGCGGCGAGGCGCCCTTCCAGACCGGCGAATGGAGTGAGTTTGGGATTTGAACTGTTAGCGACGTCGCCTGCGGCGTATATATTTGGGTTACTTGTTTGCAGATGCTCGTTCACATGTACACCGCGATGATCAGCTGTGACACCTGCCGCTTCAAGCCGAAGTCGCTCGATGCTTGGAATTCGTCCTGTAGCGTTAAGGACAACTCCTTCTAGGGTAGAGTCATCTGATAACGTTAAGACGTTGCTATCGATTCGTATTGGCTCGACGTCATGTCGGACGGTGATGCCGATTCGCTTCGATTCTTCGATGAGCCGGTGGACGACGTTCGGGTCGAATGCCTTCAACGCATGTGAACGAATGAGGAGTGTCACGTCGCTTCCGAATCGTCGGAAGATATGGGCGAATTCAAAGGCGATATAGCCTCCCCCCACGATATGAATCGATTCAGGCAACGCGTCGAGGTCGAACACATCATCGCTCGTGATCGCCAGTTCGCCACCTGGGATATCGAGAGGGCGGGGCGTTTGACCCGTAGCGATTAAAAATTGATTGGCAGAGAGCTCGTGACCATCGATGACGATTGAATCCTCATCGATAAAGCGAGGCTCTCCCTGATATAAGTCTATGTTCATCTCATCCCAATGCTGTTTTTTGGATGTTGGGATAGAGAGGCGGTACTCATCAATCCGCTTTTTAAAGGACGACCAATCGAGTGACAGGCTTCCTTCGACGCCAAGCTCACGCATACGTTCCGTTCGGGCAAGGAGTTCTGCTCCTTCGGTAAGCATCTTCTTCGGGTCACATCCGCGTTGAGGACATGTTCCTCCGAACGTCCAATTCTCAATGATGGCGATCTCTTTACCGGCTTCGCGTAAAATGGAAGCGGCTTGACCCGCTGCGGAGCCGCTACCGACAATGATGACATCGTATCGTTTCATACTATAAAATCCTCCTCTGGCGAGATATCACACTCTTTTTCCCGTCCAGGAGGAAGCTAAACTGAGGTGAATGGAATTGAGTCATACCGACCACATTAAACATAAATTAGCGCTGCTCCCGGACGAGCCGGGTTGTTATCTGCATAAAAACGAATATGGTGAGGTCATCTATGTAGGGAAGGCGAAAAACCTCAAGAATCGGGTCCGTTCTTACTTCACGGGCGCACACGACATCAAGACGATGCGTCTCGTCGCAGAGATTCGTGACTTCGAGTACATCGTGACGGCGAGTGAACTCGAGGCGTTATTACTCGAAATGACGCTCATCAAAAAGCACGACCCGAAGTACAACATTCGCCTCAAAGACGACAAAACGTACCCATATATCAAGATTACGAACGAACCATATCCGCGTCTATTGACGACGCGGAAATTGAAAAAAGACGGCGGACATTACTTCGGACCGTATCCGAACGCCTATGCGGCGAACGAGACGAAACGTCTACTCGATAAACTGTATCCGCTGCGGAAATGTCAGCCGATGCCTAAGAAACTCTGTCTGTATTATCATATCGGGCAATGTTTAGGTCCTTGTGAGCTGGCGGTCGATACGGATTCGCAAAAAGAGATCGTCAATGAGATCCGGCGCTTCTTGAACGGGGAGACGGCTGAAACGCTCACGAAGCTGAACGTCGAGATGGGACGTGCCGCTGAGGATATGCAGTTCGAGCGGGCGGCTGAACTACGCGATCAAATTCGAGCAGTCGAATCGATTATGAACAAACAGAACATGATCACGGCCGACCCGACGGCCCGTGACGTCTTCGGCTATACGCTCGACCGAGGCTGGATGTGCGTCCAAGTATTCTATATGCGTGGCGGGAAGATGATTGAGCGAGATGTCTCGCTCTTCCCGATGCATGGAGAGCCTTCGGAAGAACTCGAAAGTTTCATCGTTCAGTTCTATGAACAAAACGTCGTGCCAAAAGAAATTCTCGTACCCGAGACGGTCCGGCTCGATTTACTGAATGACGCCATCGGAACGAAAGTGATGCAGCCGAAACGAGGGGCAAAGAAACAGTTGCTTGATTTAGCAACGAAGAATGCGACAATCGCCTTAAACGAGAAGTTCGAGTTGCTCGCCCGAGATGAAGAGCGGACGTTGCTCGCGATGCGTGAACTCGGGGAAGTAATCGGCATCCCCAACTTGTCACGTGTCGACATCATCGACAACGCGAACATCCAGGGGGCGGACGCCGTGTCGGCGCTCGTCGTCTTTGAAGACGGGAAGCCACTCAAAAAAGAATATCGGAAATACAAGATTCGGACGGTTCAAGGACCGGATGATTACGAGACGATGCGTGAAGTCGTCCGTCGACGATTCCGCCGTCTTTTGACGGAAGACAAGCGATTACCCGATCTCCTACTGATCGATGGGGGGATTGGACAATTAAACGCGGCGCTCGACGTCATCCAAAACGAGTTCGGGCTCGACTTGCCGGTTGGCTCGCTCAAAAAGGATGACCGACATCGAACGAGCCAACTGTTATTCGGAGAAGGTGGGGGCGTTGTCGAGCTCCATCCACGCTCGAGCGCTTTTTATCTGTTGCAGCGGATGCAAGATGAGGTCCACCGTTTCGCCATCACGTTCCACCGCAGCTTACGGACGAAGAAGATGACGAAGTCGATCCTCGATGAGATTCCGGGTGTCGGTCCGAAACGCCGTCAACAGCTTATCCGCCATTTCGGGTCGATGAAACAAATCCGTCTGGCATCGCTCGAACAATTGAAGGAAGCGGGATTGCCGGAAAAATTAGCGGAGACCGTGCTTCAATACGTGCATGAGGAGACGGATGAATGAGACAGATTACGACAGACGTGGAGAATACAATCGCTTCATTCGTGAGAGCGATTGATGAATTTCTACCAACCGTTCAGCATATATATATTCATGGATCATTAGCGATGGGTGGTTTTCATCCGAAACGAAGTGATGTAGATTTGTTGCTCGTCGTATCAAACGCATTGACTCGGGAGGAACGACAAAAACTCATCGACTGCTGTCTCTCGTACTCCAACGAACCATATCCGCTCGAACTGAGCATCATGACGATGGCGCAGCTAAAAGATTGGTATCATCCAAGTTCTTTTGAGTTTCACTATAGTGAAGGGTGGCGTTCACGTTTTGAAGAAGCTAGTAGGGAAGAAAGAACCGAATTGCAACAAGGATTCACCGATCCTGATTTGGCGGCTCACGTCCAAGTGATTTTAGAGCGTGGTATCACATGGCGAGGGCAACCACTTCATAAACTCCTTTCTGGATTTGATTCAGCTCATTTTTCTGATGCGATTCGAGCGGATGCGCTCGACTGTCTTGACTCGATTGAAGAACAGACGGTGTATAGCGTATTGAACTTGATACGTGGCCTGGCCTATGAACAAGAACGTGTTCTGCTCTCAAAACAAGAAGCACTCCATTGGTTAGTGAATAACGGACATTTTCCAGGAAATATTGTCGAAGTTGTTCGTAAGGCGACTCGGAGCTATGAAGGGGGAAGTGTGACGTTTCATCGACAAGAACTCAATGAATTCCGTCGCTACATGCGTCAACAACTTCAGCAGAAACAAAAATAAGAGTCGATGCGTTGGCATCGACTCTTATTTGTAGTCGTCTTTTCGGTCTAGTTGGACGGTGATTTGGACAGCTTTTCGGGTTGGATCGGCGTAACCTTCCGCGACGCACTGGAAACGACCTGCAATCTGTTCAGCTAAAAATCCAGCTTCAAGCTGATAATAACCTGTCGCTTTGGCCTGAGTCGCAGGTGGTGGGATCAATTCATATGTAAATTTGCTCCCACGTTCCTTCTTGATTCTCAACTCTCCCCAACCTGCCTCTGCGAAGAAGGCAGTCAGTTCATCGTCGGACATCGTCGGGAACTTACGGGCGACCCGTTTTCCTGACCAATAGATGACTTGGGCGTAATCTTCGCCAAGCAAATCCGTCAACACATAGTCGCGAAGCAGTTCAATCGCGAAAATTGGTTGGCTCATCGTTTCCATTCTATCCCATCACTCCAATCTCTCTATATCATTATAACGACCAATTGGAATTTGGTCATCCTGTATTTTTGAAAAGAATGTGGCACAAATCGGCTAGGTTGTCTTGTCATACAATTTTCACAAGAGTAGAATAGGAGACAGAAAGCTATATCTGCATTTGAAAACGCTTTTATTGACAATACGAGCCAATGCTCGTGAAAAGGGGGAACTAGAATGGCAGCGCATCGTGACTACTTCAGTCGTAAAGTCCATTCGCTACTTGGGGTCATTCCAATCGGTTTGTTTTTGATCGTCCATTTGTCGGTCAACTACTACATCGTCGATGGGGTGGAGTCATTCAACAAAGCAGCAAAATTCATGGGGAACTTACCGTATTTGTACTTCCTTGAAGTGACAATTATCGCATTGCCGATGATTTTCCACGGGGTGTACGGCGTGTACTATGCGTTTCTCGGGTCGATCAACTCGAACCGCTATTCATACGCACGCAACTGGTTGTATCTCTTCCAACGTTTCACAGGAGTCTTCCTCGTGATCTTCATCGCTTGGCACGTTTGGGAAACGCGTCTTGCGAAATTGCGCGGGGTAGAAGTCAATGCGGAGATGATGCAAAACATCGTCGACAACCCGCTCATGTTGATCTTCTACATAGTCGGAATCCTTTCGGCTACGTTCCACTTCGCGAACGGTCTTTGGTCGTTCTCGATCACGTGGGGTATCACACAGTCACCTCGTTCGCAACGTCTCATGAGCTACGTATCAGGTGTCGTGTTCTTGGCACTATCTTTTGTCGGCATCCGTTCGATTTTGACGTTTGCAGGCATCTTGTAATTAGGGGGAATTTTACATGGCAAATCAAAGTTTGATCGTCATCGGTGGCGGTCTAGCTGGACTCATGGCGACAATCAAGTCGGCAGAGATGGGTGTTCCGGTAAAACTATTCTCGCTTGTACCGGTCAAGCGTTCACATTCAGTTTGTGCCCAAGGTGGGATTAACGGGGCCGTCAACACGAAAGGGGAAGGTGACTCTCCTTGGCAACACTTTGACGACACGGTCTACGGAGGCGACTTCCTCGCCAACCAACCGCCTGTCCAAAAGATGGCGGAGAATGCTCCGAAAATCATTCACATGTTCGACCGGATGGGCGTCATGTTCAACCGTACGCCAGAAGGTCTCTTAGACTTCCGTCGTTTCGGTGGAACCCTTCACCACCGTACGGCATACGCTGGAGCGACGACAGGACAGCAACTTCTCTATGCACTCGATGAGCAGGTTCGTCGTTACGAAGCGCAAGGTCTCGTCGAAAAATATGAAGGATGGGAGTTCCTTCGCGCCGTCATCGACGAAGAAGGCATCTGCCGTGGCGCGGTATGTCAAGATTTGCGCTCGATGGAAATTAAAGCGTTCCCATCGGATGCGGTCATCTTGGCGACAGGTGGCCCAGGGGTCATCTTCGGTAAATCGACTAACTCGGTCATCAACACCGGTCAAGCAGCGGCAGCGGTTTACCGCCAAGGCGCGGTCTACGCGAACGGGGAGTTCATCCAAATTCACCCGACGGCGATTCCTGGGGACGACAAACTTCGTCTCATGAGTGAGTCGGCTCGTGGAGAAGGTGGACGTGTCTGGACATATAAAGACGGGAAGCCGTGGTACTTCCTCGAAGAAAAATATCCAGCTTACGGAAACCTCGTACCGCGTGACATCGCGACACGTGAGATCTTCGACGTATGTGTCAACCAAAAACTCGGCGTCAACGGCGAGAACATGGTTTACCTCGACTTGTCTCATAAAGATTCGAAAGAACTTGACATCAAACTCGGTGGGATCCTCGAAATCTACGAGAAATTCGTAGGGGACGACCCGCGTAAAGTACCGATGAAAATCTTCCCGGCAGTCCACTATTCGATGGGCGGACTATGGGTCGACTACGATCAGATGACGAACATTCCGGGTCTCTTCGCAGCTGGTGAATGTGACTACTCGATGCACGGTGCAAACCGTCTCGGTGCGAACTCGCTTCTTTCAGCCGTACATGGCGGAATGGAAGCAGGTCCTGCGGCAGTCAACTACATGCGTGGTCTTGACCAAACGACAGAAAGCGTCTCAGAAGCGCTCTTTAACTTCAACGAACGTGAAGAAATCGAGCGATTCAACAACATCCTTGCGATGGATGGAACAGAGAATGCGTATCAGATTCACCGTGAACTCGGTGAACTCATGACGGACAACGTCACAGTTGTTCGCTACAATGACAAACTTGAAGCGACCGACAAGAAAATCCAAGAATTGCGTGAACGTTTCCATAAGATTTCAGCTACGGATACGGCACGTTGGAGCAACCAAGGGGCATCGTTCATTCGACAACTCGACCACATGCTCGACCTCGCACGCGTCATCACACTTGGCGCACTCAAACGGGACGAGAGCCGTGGAGCTCATTACAAACCGGAGTTCCCGGAACGTAATGATGAGCAGTTCATGAAGACGACGATGGCACGTTACAAAGATGGGGAAGTCGATATCTCGTATGAAGACATCGATGTTTCGTTAATCCCGCCACGTAAACGGGATTACTCGAAGAAAGGGGCGAAGACGAAATGACGACGCCAATGCAATCTGAACAAAAAGACATCCGCTTCATCATTGAACGCCAAGATGGACCGGATCAAGCGACGTATACGGAAGAATTCACGGTACCATACCGTCCAAACATGAACGTCATCTCGGCATTGATGGAAATCCGCCGCAACCCGGTCAACGCGAACGGGGACAAGACGACACCGATCAACTGGGACATGAACTGTCTTGAAGAAGTATGTGGTGCCTGTTCGATGATCATCAACGGGAAGCCGCGCCAGTCGTGTACGGCACTCGTCGATAAACTCGAGCAACCAATCCGTCTTGCGCCGATGAAGACGTTCCCGGTCATCCGTGACCTTCAAGTCGACCGTCAACGCATGTTCGACGCGTTGAAAAAAGTGAAGGCATGGGTCCCAATCGATGGCACATACGACCTCGGTCCAGGACCGCGTATGCCGGAGAATAAACGTCAATGGGCGTACGAATTATCGAAATGTATGACGTGTGGCGTTTGTCTTGAAGCGTGTCCGAACGTGAACGACAAATCGGACTTCATCGGTCCAGCGGCGATTTCGCAAGTCCGACTCTTCAACTCACATCCAACAGGTGCCTTCCACGCGGAAGACCGCCTCGAGGCACTCATGGAAGACGGTGGCATCATGCAGTGCGGAAACGCACAAAACTGTGTCGAGGTTTGTCCGAAGGGCATCCCGCTCACGACGTCAATCGCTTCGATGAACCGTCAAACGACGCTTCACTCGTTCAAACAGTTCTTCGGTAGTGACAAAGGTCGCACCGGTTCTGCGGTCGAGGCGTAAGCGAGCCGATGACCAAGTACTTTCGAGAGCCAGGTTGGGAAACACGTGTCAAAAGAGGGATTGCGCTCGATGTGAAAGTTCGCTTTTCGGAGTGCGACCCGTATGGTCACATGAACAACACAATTCCGTTCATCTATTTCGAAGATGCCCGGATCGAGTTGTTAGAGGCGACAGGATTCTCCTTGAAGGACGGATTCGTCGTTGTCGCCGATGCGCAATGTGACTATGTTCGACAAGTCATGCCACGTCAACAGCTGACTGTGCATGCCAATATCTTGACGGTCGGAAACACTTCATGTGATATTCATTACGGGGCATATGACGGAGAGCAACTCCTCTTCGCAGGACGGACAAGCCTCGTTCATTTAACGAAGGAAGGCCGTCCTACGGAATGGACTCCGGAATATAAAAACCGCTTGCAGAATTTTTGCGAATCCGCTATCATTTGATAATGAGTTCACAAACAAAAAATATTCTGCTGGTTCGCCTGTAGAATTGAATTTTGAAGGGAGACCATCATCTCATGGAAAAAACGTTCACAGTCGTTGCTGATTCAGGAATTCACGCTCGTCCAGCTACTCAGTTAGTTAACACAGCTTCTAAGTTCCAGTCAGACATCAACCTCGAGTACAATGGTAAAACAGTTAACTTGAAGTCGATCATGGGTGTACTTTCACTCGGTATCGCAAAAGATTCTACAATCAAGATCACTGCTGAAGGTGAAGATGCAGAAGAAGCGATCAACACGCTTTCTGACATGCTCACTAGCGAAGGTCTTGCTCAGTAATTCGGGTAAGGGACGAGGCGCCACTGGCGACCTCGTCTTTTTTTGTCATGGGAACGTTTCTTTTTCCGTCCGAGTTTTTTTGGTAAGATAGGTGAGAATGGAAGTGATGCAAATGAAACGAGCGATTGGAGTCCTCGATTCAGGAGTCGGCGGGTTGACGGTAGTCAAAGAATTGATGCGCCAACTCCCTAAAGAAGAGATTGTCTATATCGGAGATACTGAACGCTGTCCGTACGGGCCGCGTCCGCACGATGAGATTGAAGCATATACATGGGAATTGATTGAATTTTTATTAAAGAAAGACGTCAAAATGATTGTTATCGCCTGTAATACGGCGACCGCGGTCGTATTGAAAGAGGCGCGCAAACGTCTCGACATCCCGGTCATCGGTGTCATCGACCCGGGTGCCCGCGGGGCTGTCAAAGGGACGCGTAACAAGCATATCGGTGTCATCGGTACGAAGATGACGATTGAGAGCGGTTCATATGAAAAGGCGTTACGTCACGTGGCAGGTGAGGTCGATGTGTATTCACTCGCGTGCCCACCGTTCGTCCCGCTCGTAGAGGCTGGAGAAGTGTCTGGAGAGCGCGTACGTCAAGTGGTGGAGGAAACACTTCGTCCACTTCAGCCATCCGAGATGGATACGTTGATTCTCGGTTGTACGCATTACCCACTCCTTGCCCCAGTCATTCAAGATGTGGTCGGACCGGACGTCCACCTCATCTCATCAGGTGACGAGACGGCGCTTGAAGTGGCTGCGATGCTCGATTATCAGGAACTTGAGAATGCATTGGATGCAGTCCCGGCACATGCCTTCTATGCGACGGGTGATATCGAACTATTTGACCGACTCGCGAGCGAATGGCTCGGGCGTCCGGTTCATGCGGAGAAAGTCGAGGTGACCGGCATTGCGTGATGCGAGACGATTTGATGAACTGCGCCCAGTCGAGATTGTGCCGCACGTGAACAAGCATGCGGAAGGGTCCGTATTAATTTCAATCGGCGATACGAAAGTCATCTGTACCGCGACTGTGGAAGAGCGGGTACCGAATTTCCTTCGTGGAAAGAAACAAGGTTGGATCAATGCAGAATATGCGATGCTCCCAAGGGCGACGGGAGACCGTACTGTCCGGGAAGCGGTACGCGGAAAACAGTCGGGACGAACGATGGAGATTCAGCGTCTGATTGGCCGGTCGCTCCGCTCTGTCGTGGACTTAGAACGTCTCGGTGAACGGACGATTTGGGTCGACTGCGACGTCATTCAAGCGGATGGTGGAACTCGGACGGCCTCCATTACCGGTGGCTTTTGCGCGCTCGTGTTGGCCGTCGATCGCTTGATTCGCCAAGGGAAACTTGAAGATACACCGATTAAAGAAGGTGTGGCCGCAATTTCGGTCGGGCGAACGGACGAGCTTGTCTTAGACTTGGATTACCTAGAAGATGCTGCGGCAGAGGTTGACATGAATGTCGTCATGACGGCAAGCGGTCGGTTCGTCGAAGTACAAGGTACAGGGGAAGAGGCGACGTTCACGCTACAAGAGATGAACGAGATGCTCGCGCTCGCGCAACACGGCATCGAATCATTATTCAAGACGGCGGAAGCGGCACTCGGTGCTTCTTGGTGGTACGTCGGGGAACGTTCGGAGGAGACATTATGAAGTTGATTATTGCGACACACAATCCTGGAAAAGTGAAAGAACTCGAAGGGATGTTGACGCCGCTCGGATTCGAGGTCGAGTCACTCCTCGACTATCCGGATGCGCCAGAGACGGAAGAGACCGGAACGACATTTGAAGAGAATGCGGCGTTAAAGGCGACGGAGGCGGCAGCTTACTTTGGACATGCCGTCCTCGCGGATGACTCCGGTCTTGAAGTCGACGCGCTTGACGGGGCACCGGGAGTATACTCGGCCCGCTTTGCAGGACCAGAAAAGTCAGACGAGGCGAACAACGCCCTTCTTCTTGAAAAATTGAACGGAGAGACGAATCGTACGGCTCGTTTCGTCTGTGCGCTCTGCCTTGCGAAACCGAGCGGAGAGACGTTGACCGTTCGTGGAACAATCGAAGGGACAATCGGTTATTCCCCACAAGGCGAAAATGGTTTTGGATACGATCCACTCTTTATCGTCCCATCGCTTCATAAGACAGCGGCAGAGTTGGAGCGTGACGAGAAGGCGGTCGTCAGCCACCGTGGACAGGCACTACGAAAACTGGAGGCAGAAATCATACCATTCATGAAAGGATGAAGCTTATGCGTTTTCTAATAGTGAGTGATAGTCATGGGTTGACCGAAGAATTGACAACGATTTTTGAACGACACGAGGCGGAGATTGATGACGCGTTCCATTGCGGCGATTCACAACTCGCACTTGTCGATGAACATTTGTTGCCGTATCGAACGGTCCGCGGGAACTGTGATTTTGGGGGAGACCTTCCCCTTGAACGAATCGAGACGACGGATGCCGGTACAATCTTAATCGTTCACGGGCACCATCATGACGTCAAATTCGATTTGAATCGGCTGCGTTACCGGGCTGAAGAAGTGGGCGCGAACGTCGTCTTGTTCGGTCACTCGCATGTGGCGGGTGCTTTGATCGAGGACGGGGTCGTCTACATCAACCCGGGTTCGATTCGGATGCCACGGGGACGTTCGGACAAAACGTATGCGCTTCTTAACCTAGAAAACGGGGAAGCAGCGGTACGTTTTTATCGCTCGGAAGACGGTTCTCACGTCGAAGATTTGGACATCGCAGGAAAACTATGAGTTTCGAATGGGAAATCGATTGACAGGAAACCATTTTTCTATTATAGTTTTCATGTCAATGTCCCAATAGCTCAGCAGGATAGAGCAACGGCCTTCAAGACAAATAGGAGCCTTTATAGGGAAACAGAAACCTATAAAGTGGACGACACTATATCGGTGAAGCCTTAACAGATGATGCTGATGGTAATACCGAGGAAACTCATTCCCGATTGGGTCGAGTTGATTCGAATGTCTATGCATGTAGAGGTAGAATCAATGGAGGAGCATCATGCTCGTGAGGTTCCGTAGAGACTACACGTGTCGCACCTGAAACGGTGAAGATATAGTCCAGACTACAAACAACACGATGTTGGTGACGAAAGTCATGGTGGTAAGCTAAGCCGTCGGTCGGGGGTTCGAATCCCTCTTGGGACGCTTCCATTAAAATAGAGACGCTCTCTACGGAGAACGTCTCTTTTTTCATTTTCCGGGAAATCGATTGACAAGGAATCGCGTCCTAACGGAAGATGAAGGGGAATGGAAGAGAGGGTGAGGGAAGATGGAGAAGGAAAAGGATCAGGACTATCCGTTCCCTGGGAATTGGGCGCGTCTGCATAAGATGATTCAGGAAGCAGATGTTTCTGGGGAACGACAGCGGATCGAACCGATTTTATGGGATTGGTATCAGACGATTCCAGGTGACCCGTTTATTTTCATGGAAATCTTCCAATGTGCAATGGAACGGCCGGACGACCCAGAGACACTCGAGAAGCTGCAGGAACTTGTCGGCATCCATATGTCCGAGGCGGAAGAACCGGCCTCAGGAGGGTTGCAGATTGCGCAGTATTACATCATGCGGGACCAACCGTTTGAAGCGGCGCACTGGATCAACCAGTATCTCGAATGGCAGGACAAGAAGGATACGGTCAACACACAAGCACATCAGGTGCTTCAAGTGTTGAAGATGACGGAGTTTCCGGCGGCAATTGCCAAATTGAAACGAACGCTGACACGAGGGAGTACGGGGGAACAGATTGAAGCATTACAACATGTTCACTTTCAAATCGACCCGGTGCTCGACAATGTGCTACATGAACTGCTCGTGTCGGAGCGTCCGAAGCTCGTCAAACTGATCGTGTTGGAAAAAGCGTTCGCCGAACTAGAAGTCATCGAATGGACGGATGGGGACGTTTCGAACAAGATGACACGAACAGAAGCAAAAGCGCAGATTGAAACATGGGAGAAGACCGTCTTTTCACTTCAAAAATCAGTTGAAGGCGATGAGATCGGGACCCAGCTGTTGATGAATTACATGTATACGCATTATCCGTATGTACCGGCCGAAGATGTGGAACAGGCGCTCGTACAGGCGAAACAAGCGATTTTACATGACGAATCAGTCGACGGTTTAGCTGCGGAGATTTTAGAGGCGGATCTTCGCTTTACACAGGCGTTATTAGACTAAATCCTTGTGTGCTTACCGAGGATTTATGCTATAATACGGATTGTTGTACATTTTTGTACGGTATAAACGAATTGTTGGAGGGACTTAGCATGACAGCAAAATGGGAAAAAACATCAGGTAGCCAAGGCGTACTCACGTACGAAGCTCCTGCAGAAGCTTTTGATAAAGCAGTTGACGCCGCATTTAAAACAGTCGTCAAAGACTTGAACGTGCCTGGCTTCCGTAAAGGTAAATTGCCACGCCCAATGTTCAACAAAATGTATGGAGAAGAAGCACTCTATCAAGATGCGCTCGACATTCTCTACCGCGACACAATCCAAGGTGCGGTTGAAGAAGCTGGTTTCGAACCAATCGCGCTCGAAAACATCGATGTAGACGGCACGCTCGAGAAAGGCAAACCAGTCGCTTTCAAAGTGACATTCGTGGTTGAGCCAGAAGCTGAGCTTGGCGAATACAAAGGTCTTGAGTACGAAGCTGTTTCTACAGAAGTGACAGAAGACGAAGTAACAGCAGAACTTGAAGCACTTCAACAGCAAGGCGCAGAACTCGCTGTTAAAGAAGGTGCAATCGAAAACGGCGATACAGCTGTATTTGATTTCGCAGGTTTCGCTGACGGTGAGCAGTTCGAAGGCGGCACAGCTGAGAACTACACACTCGAAATCGGTTCTGGTCAATTCATCCCGGGATTCGAAGAGCAAATGATCGGCATGACTGCTGGTGAAGAAAAAGACGTTGAAGTAACATTCCCTGAAGAGTACCACGCTGAAAACTTGGCGGGTAAACCAGCGACATTCAAAGTCAAACTTCACGAAGTCAAAACAAAACAAGTTCCTGAACTCGACGACGAGTTTGCAAAAGACATCGACGAGTCTGTTTCGACACTCGACGAGTTGAAAGCAAGCATCCGTGAGCGTTTAGAAGCTGGTAAGAAACAAGAAGCTGAAGGTACAATGCGCGACCAACTCGTAGAGCAGGCAACTGCTAACGCGACAATCGACGTACCGGAAGTTCTCGTTGAACAAGAAGTTGACCGCATGGTACAAGAGTTCGGTTCACGTGTATCTTCACAAGGAATCGACCTTAACATGTACTTCGAGCTCACTGGTACTTCTGAAGAAGCAATGCGCGAAGAGATGAAAGAGCAAGCTGAAGAGCGCGTAAAAGCTCGTCTCGTCTTGAAAGCAATCGCTGACAAAGAAGCAATCGAAGTATCTGACGAAGATGCTGAGAAAGAGCTTGAAGAAATGTCTAAACTTTACAACATCGCACCGGACCAACTCCGTACGATGCTCGCTCCGCAAGGCGGCCTTGAGACACTTAAAGGTGACCTCAAATTCCGTAAAGCGATCGACATCCTCGTTGAAAACGGTAAAGCGAAGTAAGCTGATATTCGAAGGGACGACTGCCTAGCGGTCGTCCTTTTTTCTGTCACAGCACATTGCATGTGTAATTCTTTGAAGTCGCAATATGTTCATGCTACAATTATTTCAACGCAGAGATGTAAAATGTCTTTTCGCGGTGCATCGCACCAGAAAATTCAAATCGCGATTTATCGCACTTACATCCATTTTCACCACAGAAGGGGTGTATCGAATGTTCAAATTTAACGAGGAAAAGGGGCAACTCAAGTGCTCGTTTTGCGGAAAATCGCAAGAACAAGTTCGTAAGTTAGTCGCTGGACCAGGTGTATACATTTGCGATGAGTGTATCGAACTTTGTAATGAAATCGTTGAGGAAGAGCTCGGTGTAGAGGAAGAAGTCGAATTCAAAGACATTCCAAAACCACAAGAGATTCGTAACATCCTAGACGATTATGTCATTGGTCAAGACCGCGCGAAACGTGCGCTTTCAGTCGCTGTCTATAACCACTATAAACGGATCAACGCCGGCGGCCGTTCGGATGATGTCGAACTTGCGAAGTCGAACATCGTCATGATCGGACCAACTGGTAGCGGGAAGACGCTTCTCGCTCAGACGATGGCTCGCGTCTTGAACGTCCCATTCGCAATCGCAGATGCGACGAGCTTGACGGAAGCAGGTTACGTCGGAGAAGACGTCGAGAATATCTTGCTCAAATTGATTCAATCGGCTGACTATGATGTCGAGAAGGCTGAAAAAGGGATCATCTACATCGATGAAATCGATAAGATTGCCCGTAAGTCTGAAAACCCATCGATTACGCGTGATGTATCCGGTGAAGGCGTTCAGCAGGCGCTCCTTAAAATTCTTGAAGGCACGACAGCAAGCGTACCGCCACAAGGTGGACGGAAGCATCCGCATCAAGAATTTATCCAAATCGACACAACAAACATTCTCTTCATTGTCGGTGGCGCATTCGCCGGCATCGAATCGGTCGTCAAACGCCGAATCGGGAAGAAAGTCATCGGTTTCGGAAACGATCAAGAGAATCGCGAGTTGACGCAAGAGGACTTGCTCGCCCGCGCACTCCCTGAAGACCTTCAAAAATTCGGCTTGATTCCTGAGTTCATCGGACGTTTGCCAGTCATGGCGACGCTCACGACACTCGATGAAGAAGCGCTCGTTGAAATCTTGACGAAGCCGAAAAATGCTCTCGTCCGTCAGTACGAGAAAATGCTCGAGCTTGACGATGTCGAATTGACGTTCACAGACGAAGCATTGATCGAAATCGCCAAACTTGCGATCAAACGTAAGACTGGCGCGCGCGGTCTCCGCTCGATTATCGAAGAAATGATGCTCGATGTGATGTTCACTGTCCCATCGCGTGACGATATCGAGAAAGTCATCATCACGGATGAAACGATTACGGGTCTTGCCGGTCCGAAATACGTCCTTCGTGACGGTACTGTCGAACAGACAGGGGACAACAAAGAGACAGCATAATTCTTTAACGAAGAAGGCTCAAACACTCGGCACATCCGAGTTTTGGGCCTTTTTGCACAGGAGGCGTTGTATATGGAAAAATTACCAATCCTTCCTTTGCGAGGAGTCGTCGTATATCCGCTCATCGGTGTGACCATCGATGTCGGACGCCCGTTATCCCTTCGGGCGCTCCTTGCCGCAAAGGAGCATGAAACAGATTTGATTGTCGTGACACAGAAAGAAACTGGGAACGAGTCTCCAGAACCGGAAGACTTGTACATGGTTGGAACGCGTGTCCACATTGCGAAGATGAGTGAACTGTCGAACGAGACGATTCGGGTTCGGATCGTCGGGAAAGAGCGCGTCCGTGTCGACTCGGTCGAATCGACAGATGAAGGATGGTTCGCCAACATCGAACCGGTCGAACTCATAGAAGGGGAAGAGGTCGAACGAACAGCACTCGTCCGTCTGTTGAAAGAACAGTTCGGAAAACTCGTCGCAAACATTAAGGGTATGTCGCCAGATGAGCGTCGCCGTTTCGAGATGTATGAGCGGCTTGAATCGCTCACGGACTATATCACGTCGAAACTCGATGTCGACGTCGAGCTTCGCCAAGCGATGCTCGAAGAGGCGGATGCCGTCAAGCGAGGACTTGAACTGCTTGAAATCATCGCACACGAGGTCGAAGTGATTGAGCTCGAGCAAGAGATGCGCGAGCGGACGAAGAAGTCGATTGAGCAGTCGCAGCGCGAGTATTACTTACGGGAACAGATGAAGACGATCCAGCAAGAACTCGGAGACCAGACGCAAGAGTCAGAACCGAACCGCCTTCGTGAGAAGCTAGAGGCGCTCGACTTGCCAGAGACGACGCGGAAGAACGTCATGCGTGAAGCGGAACGATTGAACGTCGTGCCGCAGACGTCTCCGGAGTATGCGGTCATCCGTAACTACCTCGACTGGGTCACTTCTCTTCCTTGGGGCATTGAGACGGAAGACAAGCTTGACGTGAAACATGCGGCAGACGTCCTCGACGATGACCATTACGGCTTAGAATCGGTAAAAGACCGTATCCTCGAGTATTTGGCCGTCCGCCAGTTGACGAACTCGCTTCGTGGACCAATCCTCTGTCTCGCCGGACCTCCAGGGGTCGGGAAGACGTCACTCGCTCGTTCGATCGCCTCGGCACTTGAACGTCACTTCGTTCGTGTCTCACTCGGTGGTGTGCGTGATGAGGCGGAAATCCGTGGGCACCGTCGTACGTATATCGGTGCGATGCCAGGACGGATCATTCGCGGATTGAAGCAAGCGGAAAGCAAAAATCCGGTCTTCTTGCTCGATGAGATCGACAAAATGGCTTCTGACTTCAGAGGGGACCCGGCGTCCGCGATGCTAGAAGTGCTCGACCCAGAACAAAACGTCTCCTTCTCGGACCACTACATCGAAGAACCGTTCGATTTGTCGAACGTTCTCTTTATCGCAACTGCGAATGATGTCTCACAAATCCCAGCACCGCTTCTTGACCGGATGGAATTGATTCAAATCGGTGGATACACGGAGCTTGAGAAAGTAGAGATCGCGAAGCGTCACTTGGTGCCGAAACAGTTGACAGAGCACGGATTGAAGAAGAGTCAGTTGACGATTAAAGAAGATGCGCTCTATGAAGTCGTCCGTCGTTACACACGTGAAGCCGGCGTCCGGAACTTAGAACGCGTCATCGGATCACTCTGCCGGAAAGCCGCGAAACAAATCGCCATCGGGGAGAAGAAACGGGTCACGATTTCGAAAAAGGCGATCATCACGTATCTCGGGAAGCCGAAGTATCGCTACGGAAAAGGGGAGACCGAGGACTCCATCGGTGCGGTGACAGGCCTTGCCTACACGGCGTTTGGTGGCGACACGCTCACAATCGAAGTGGCGCTCGCTCCAGGGAAAGGCAAACTTCAGTTGACGGGTAAACTTGGTGATGTGATGCAGGAGTCGGCACAAACAGCATATAGCTATGTCCGTGCAAACGCAGAGCGGTTCGGGATTGACCCGACGTTCTATGAGCGACAAGACATTCACATTCACGTGCCAGAGGGTGCCGTGCCAAAAGACGGACCGTCGGCCGGCATCACGATCGCGACAGCCTTGATTTCCGCATTGACCGGGAAGAAAGTCCATCGCGACGTCGGGATGACAGGTGAGATCACACTCCGTGGACGTGTTTTGCCGATCGGCGGATTGAAAGAAAAAGCGCTCGCTGCTCATCGGGCCGGGTTGACGACCATCGTCATTCCGAAAGATAATGAGCGAGACATCGATGATATTCAAGAGACGGTTCGTGAGAAATTGACGTTCGTTCCCGTGACGACACTCGATGAAGTACTAGATGTAGCATTTGGAGGAAATTAAATGAAGATCAACAAAGCAGAGTTTGTGACGAGTGCCGTCGCGCCAGACCATTACCCGGTCCATGACTTGCCGGAAGTGGCACTTGCCGGGCGGTCGAACGTCGGGAAATCGTCGTTCATCAATAAGATTTGCCAACGGAAGGCGCTCGCACGGACGTCTTCGAAACCAGGGAAGACACAGACCCTCAACTTCTTCAACATCAATGATGAGATCATGTTCGTTGACGTTCCGGGATACGGATATGCGAAAGTCTCGAAGACGGAACGTGAGAAGTGGGGCGTCATGATGGAACAGTATTTGACGAGTCAAGAGGCGCTTCGCGGCGTCGTCTTACTCGTCGATATCCGTCATGATCCGACGGGTGACGATGTGACGATGTACAACTTTTTGAAACATTATGAGATTCCGGTCATCGTTGTGGCGACGAAACTCGATAAAATCAAGAAGAGTCAGCGTCAAAAACATGAGGCGGCGGTGAAACGCAAGCTTCAATTCGATCCATCTGACCGTTTTGTCGCCTTCTCAGCCGAGACGGCAGAAGGAAAAGACGAGGCATGGAAAGCGATTTACGCACTCATCACTGAAGGCGAATAAGGAGAAGGCGAAGGGATTCCTTCGCCTTTTTGTTTTTGTCAGCCCGCAAGCGGGTAATTATCGTATAATCATAGTTAGTACATAGTCATCATTGTAAACGAGGTGGAGAAATGCAACGCATGTTTGAAAACAAATGGTATCGCGCCCTCTTTTGGACGCTGACCATCTTTTTAGTCATTTGGGTCGGGACACAGATCTCATTCGTGTTTGAACCGATTCAAGTCATCTTGGCACTCGTCACGGTTCCGCTTATTGTGGCCGGACTCTTCTTTTATTTTCTGGTCGGGATTGTCGATTTCTTAGAGAAACGCTTAAAAGGGAAGAGAACGCTAGCTGTAGCCATCACACTGATCGGACTCGTGCTTATTTTTACACTTGTCTTCAGTATTCTCGGACCGGTTTTAGGCGAACAAATCACGTCGCTCGTCAACTCTATGCCGAGTATCGCAAAAGAACTTCAGAAACAGGCGTTCGCTGTCCGTGACACGTTGCTTCAAAATGAGTTCTTTGCACGCTTCATGGCAGAAAATGACGAGATGTTCCGTAACTTGACGACGAACATCACGTCGTACTTAGGTGATCTGTTCGGAAATATCGCCTCGTCATTTGGGCAAGTCGTTGGTTTCGTGACGTCAGCGGTTATCACGATTGTCGTCATCCCGTTCATGCTCCTTTACATGTTACTCGACGGGAAACGTTTACCAGACGCTATCGTCAAACTCTTACCCTCGAGCTATGAGAAAGAGACGCGTCACATCTTGCATGACATGCACGAGACGGTGCGGAGCTACGTCAACGCTCAGTTGCTCGTCGCATTCTTCGTTGGAATCACGTCACTGATCGGTCTATGGATCGTCGGTGTAGATTATGCCATCTTGCTCGCACTCTTCATGATGGTAACAAATATCATCCCTTACGTTGGACCGTTCCTAGGGGCTGCACCGGCAGTGGTCGTGGCATTCATTCAAGATCCAATCAAGGTATTATGGGTCATCGTTGTCATCATCGTCGTGCAACAAATTGAGTCGAACGTCATCTCGCCACTCATTCAAGGGAAGTCGTTAAAAGTACACCCGCTCACGATCATCATCGTCTTGCTCGTGGCAGGAAATTTGGCCGGTATCATCGGAATGCTCATCGCTGTACCGTTTTATGCGGTCGCCAAAACGGTTGTCCAGAATATCGTTCGCATCTATAAATTACGGGAACGGGAGCATTATTTAGACAAAGAGGAGCCCGAGAGTTCGATCATCACGGACCCGAACTCGCCAAATCCATAAGAAAAAAGGGTAGGAATGGAGTTTCGCCATTTCTACTTCTTTTTGTCACAAAAAGTTCTTATTTTATTTCAGGAAAATCAAACAGAAGATTATAGTTACCAGATAAGAACTGTTATAATGTACGGTAGAGATTGAAAAAAGAAAAGACAACCGTCGGTGGAATTTAGATGAGGGGAAGAGATACATGTATATTGTCGTCGTTGGACTAAATAACAAGACAGCCCCTGTCGCGATTCGGGAGCAATTCTCGTTTGGGGAGCAAGAAATCGTGGATGCGATGATTGCACTTCGCGAAGAGAAGAGCATTTTCGAGTCGGTTATTTTGTCTACGTGTAACCGGACGGAGCTGTACGTCGTGACAGATCAACTCCATACTGGACGTTATTACACGAAACGTTTCTTGGCGAACTGGTTCAACCTAGAGATGGAGCAGTTCACACCATACTTGTCGATTCGAGAAGGGGAAGAGGCGATTCGCCACTTGTTCCGTGTCACGTCGGGCCTCGACTCGATGATCATCGGAGAAACACAAATTTTAGGTCAAGTGAAGACGAGTTTCTTCCGTGCCCAGGAGCATGGAACGACAGGAACGGTCTTCAACAAATTATTCAAAGAAGCGGTTACACTCGCCAAGCGCGCCCATACGGACACGCAAATTGGGGAAATGTCTGTATCGGTCAGTTCGGCTGCCGTGACGCTCGCACAAGAGATGTATCAACAGCTTGAAGACAAACAAGTCGTCGTCGTCGGAGCCGGTGAGACGGGTGAATTGACGACACTCAACTTATTTGAAGCTGGTGCGAAACAAATCGCTGTCTTCAACCGGACGGAGAGCAAAGCAAAAGCTGTAGCGGATAAGTTCAAAGGCCGTGCCCATTCGATTCGTGAGATCGCATGTGGATTACTTGATGCAGATATTTTGATTAGTTCGACCGGGGCGAAGGATGCCGTTATTGGATACGACGATGTAGCGGCTGCGCAGTTGCTGCGCCGCGAACGTCCGCTTCTTCTCATTGACATCGCTGTGCCGCGAGATATCGATCCAGCGGTCGCGACACTTCCGGGTGTGCATTTGTTCGATGTCGATGATTTGAATGGAATCGTAAACAAAAATCTTGAAGCGCGTCTCGTCGAGGCTGAAAAGATTGAAATGAAAATCGATGAAGCGATTCAAGAGTTCCAAACATGGCTCATCACGCTTGGTGTCGTGCCAATCATGAACGAGTTGCGTGCTCGTGCCCTTGATATTCAAGAAGATACGATGACGAGTCTTGAGCGTAAGCTCGACCATTTGTCAGCACGAGACAAGAAAGTCATCGGGAAGCACATGAAGTCGATCATCAATCAAATGCTTCGTGACCCGATTGACTACATTAAAGATGCAGCGGCTCAACCGGACGCGAACGTTCGAATCGCTCAATTCATCGAGACGTTCGGACTTGATGTCGAGTTGCCGGAACAACCTGTAGACGAAGTGGAAGAAACAGATGCCACTTCTGCCAAAGCACCACTTCGCGCATTGATGCGCTAACAAGACAAAAAGGCGACGCGTGTCGCCTTTTTCTATGAAGGAGAGATTGAACATGCGGAAAATCATTGTCGGCTCACGCCGTTCCCAACTCGCCATGACTCAAACAAAATGGGTCATCGAGCAGTTGAAGCAAGCTGGAGCAAAGAACGAGTTCGAGATTAAAGAAATCGTGACGAAAGGTGACCAAATCGTCGACGTGCAATTGTCGAAAGTCGGTGGGAAAGGGTTGTTCGTCAAAGAGATTCAACAACAGATGCTCGATGGGGACATCGATTTCGCCGTACACAGCATGAAAGACGTTCCGGCCGAACTACCAGAAGAACTCTATATTAGCTGCATGCCGAAACGTGTCGATGCGCGTGACGTCCTCATCTGTGAGAACGGCTACACGTTCGAGACGCTTCCAAAAGGTTCGATTGTCGGAACGAGCTCACTCCGTCGTGGTGCTCAAATCTTGGCAGCCCGTCCTGACCTTGAGATTCAATGGATTCGTGGAAACATCGACACGCGTCTGAAGAAGTTAGACGCCGAGAACTACAATGCCATCTTGCTCGCGAAAGCCGGACTTGAACGGATGGGGTGGACAGATCGTGTCGACTTCGAAGCGCTTGACCCGGACGTCATGGTACCTGCTGTCGGACAAGGCGTACTCGCCATCGAGAGCCGCAAGGACGACGCAGAAGTGACGGCAGTGCTTCAATTGTTGCATGATGAAGTGACAGCGAAAGCGGCTACAGCGGAGCGTACTTTCTTAAAAGCGATTGAAGGAAATTGTCACGTACCGGTCGGCGGTTATGCGACGGTCGACGGTGACGATGTGACACTGACAGGTCTCATCGCGTCAGTGGACGGGAAAGAAGTGCTCCGTGTGACGAAAACGTCAACGGACGGAATCGCACTCGGAATGGACGTAGCAGAAGAATTGCTCGGTCGTGGCGGGCGTGAAATCCTCGCCTCGGTCAATGAGTGACGTTTGGTACACGGGGACGAAACGAATGACCGCTTCGCAACGGGCACGGCTCGAGGCGAGCGGTCTTTCCGTTCATCATGTCCCGCTCATTCAGACGAGAGAGACGCATACACCGCCACCCGTGGAACGATTCGATTGGCTCGTCGTCACGAGTCAAAACGCGGTGCAAGCCCTTCGGAATCTGACGCGTGACGTCAAGGTCGCCGCTGTCGGGGAGAAGACGAAGCGGGCGCTTGAAGCGGAGGGCTTTACCGTCTCGCTCATGCCGGAGACGTATACGGGTGAGGCGCTTTTTGAGCAGTTATCTGACGTTGTTTCGACCGATGATGTCGTCTTGTTTGCACGTGGCAATTTGGCGAACACGTCCCATATGTCGATGTTGCCTCATGTACAGGACTGGGTCGTCTATGAGACGATTCCAATCCGATTGACCTCGGACCAACAACAACAACTCGAGACGGTGAAGGCGTTACTCGTCTTGAGTCCGTCGGCCGTCGATGCACTCACACCACACTTGTCCCACTTCAACGGGACGTGGTACGCCATTGGCGAAGTGACCGAACGCGCGGTCCGACAAGTGTCGACGTTACCGGTACGAGTTCCAGAATGTTATACTATGGATGCATTAATACAGTGTGTAGGGGAGGATTTTTCATGAACCAGTTTGACCGTCACCGTCGTCTTCGCTCATCGAAGTCGATGCGTGCCCTCGTACGTGAAAATCATGTTCGAAAAGAAGATTTGATTTACCCGCTCTTCATCATTGAAGGGACTAACATTAAACGTGAAGTCAGCTCGATGCCTGGCGTCTTCAATTATTCACTTGACCGACTCGAAGAAGAGATCAAAGAAATCGTCGACCTCGGTCTCCAATCTGTTCTCTTGTTCGGCGTGCCGGAACATAAAGACCCAGAAGGTAGTGAAGCGTATCATGACCACGGTATCGTCCAAGAGGCGATCCGTAAAGTGAAGGAGTGGGCGCCACAGCTCACGGTCATCGCCGATACGTGCCTCTGTGAATACACGTCGACAGGTCACTGTGGTCTCGTGAAGGATGGGGACGTCGATAACGACGCATCGCTACCCCTTCACGTCCAAACGGCGATCACGCAAGCACAGGCGGGTGCCGATATCATCGCACCGAGCTCGATGATGGACGGATTCGTCGCAGCTATCCGCGAAGGTCTCGACCAGAACGGATTTAGCCACATTCCAATCATGAGCTACGGCGTCAAATATGCATCAGCCTATTACGGACCGTTTCGTGACGCAGCCCAATCAGCTCCTGGAGAAGGCGACCGTAAAGGGTATCAGATGGACCCGGCGAACCGTCGCGAGGCGTTCCGCGAGTCACAATCGGATGTGGAACAAGGTGCCGACTTCATGATCGTCAAACCGGCTCTCGCGTTCATGGATATCATCCGTGACATGCGCGACTCACTCGATATGCCGATCGTGGCGTATAACGTGAGCGGAGAGTATGCGATGATCAAAGCCGCGTCACTCAACGACTGGGTCGACGAAGAACGCATCGTCATGGAGACGATGGTCGGATTCAAACGTGCCGGCGCCGATCTCATCGTCACGTATTTCGCAAAAGACGTCTGTCGCTATTTGGAAGGAGACTACGCATGACATACAACCAAACACGTTCACAAGAAGCGTTCGAACAAGCCCGCCCGCTCATGCCAGGCGGTGTCAACAGCCCGGTCCGTGCCTACAAATCGGTCGGCATGACGCCAATCTTCGCCGAACGCGGTGAAGGCTCACGCGTCTATGACATCGACGGCAACGAATATATCGATTACGTCCTCTCATGGGGACCACTCATCCTCGGTCACCGTGATCCGGTCGTCACGAAAGCGATCCAAGAACAAGCTGGAAAAGGCTGGACGTTCGGGACGCCGACCGAGCTTGAAACGAAGATGGCAGAACTCGTCATCGACCGTGTCCCATCGATCGAGATGGTCCGCATGGTCAACTCGGGAACGGAAGCGACGATGGCGGCACTTCGCCTCGCACGCGGCTATACCGGGAAGACAAAGATTTTGAAATTCGAAGGATGTTACCACGGACACGGTGACTCGCTTCTCATCAAAGCCGGGTCTGGCGTCGCGACGCTCGGTCTTCCAGACTCACCAGGTGTACCGAAAGAGCTTGCGAGCCATACGCTCACGGTTCCTTATAATGACTTGGACGCAGTCCGCGTCGCCTTTGAAAAATACGGTGATGATCTCGCTGGCGTTATCGTCGAACCAGCAGCAGGAAACATGGGCTTCGTGCCACCACAACCAGGGTTCCTCGAAGGACTTCGTGAGATCACGGAACAAAACGGTGCGCTCCTCATCTTTGATGAGGTCATGACGGGCTTCCGTGTCGGGTACAACTGTGCACAAGGGTATTTCGGTGTCACACCAGACCTCACGTGTCTCGGTAAGGTCATCGGCGGCGGACTTCCGGTCGGCGCTTACGGTGGGAAACGTGAAATCATGGAACAGATTGCACCACAAGGTCCAATCTATCAAGCTGGGACGCTCTCGGGTAACCCACTTGCGATGATTGCCGGTTACACGACACTCTCGCAACTCAAACCGGAGCACTACGCCGAGTTCGAGCGTAAAGCAGACCGTCTCGCGGAAGGCTTCACGCAAGCAGGCGAGAAATACAACATCCCACACGACACGAACCGCGCTGGCTCGATGTTCGGTTTCTTCTTCACGAACGAGAAAGTGACGAACTTCGAGAAAGCGAAGTCGGCAAACCTCGAGATGTTCCGTTCGTACTATCAGAAGATGGCGGCGCGCGGCGTCTTCTTGCCACCGTCACAGTTCGAAGGATTGTTCCTCTCGACGGCTCATACGGACGAGGATATCGAGAAGACGATCGCAGCGGTCGAGGCGACGTTCAAGGAGCTTCAAGAAGAGTTTTCACTCTAATCTTGACTGCTGACGTTTCTGTCGCTACAATTATTTAACAGATACGATGAAAAGCATTGATGAGGAGTAGTACGCATCCTCCATTCCTTTTAGAGACGCGACCGCTTGGTGAAAGGTTGCGAGGGATGGACGCGGAAGTCGCCTCGGAGCTAACTTTCTGAATGGAGTAAGAAAGTTCGGTCCATCGACCGTTATTCGATTTTGAGGGCGCCACTTGTTGGCGAACTAAGGTGGTACCGCGGAAGATCACGGCTTCTTTCGTCCTTAGCGTATAGGACGAGAGAAGCCGTTTTTGTGTTCACCAATAACATAGAGGAGGCGCCACACATGGCCCATGAGACAAATGAAATCACCATGCCGACGAAGTACGACCCAAGTGCGACGGAGTCAAAATGGTACGACTACTGGTTAGAGAACGATGTATTTAAAGCAGACGAGGACGATTCGAAACAACCGTACACGATTGTCATCCCACCACCGAACGTTACCGGGAAACTTCACCTCGGTCACGCCTGGGACACGACGCTCCAAGATTTGTTGACACGCCTCAAGCGTATGCAAGGCTATGACGTGCTCTGGCTCCCAGGGATGGACCACGCTGGGATTGCGACACAAGCGAAAGTCGAGCAAAAGCTCCGTGAAGAAGGCGTGATGCGTTACGACCTCGGACGTGAAAAGTTCCTCGAGAAGACGTGGGAATGGAAAGACGAGTATGCGAAGACGATTCGCGACCAATGGTCAAAACTTGGTCTCGGTCTCGATTACTCGCGTGAGCGCTTCACACTCGACGAAGGGCTCTCAAAAGCCGTTCAAGAAGTATTCGTCCGTCTTTACGAAAAGGGATTGATTTACCGTGGCGAATACATCGTCAACTGGGACCCGGCTCAAAAGACGGCCGTTTCAGATATCGAGGTCATCTATCAAGAAGTCGAGGGTGCGTTCTATCACATGAAGTATCCCCTCGCTGACGGTTCAGGTCATATCGAAATCGCGACGACACGTCCTGAGACGATGCTCGGTGATACGGCGGTTGCCGTCAACCCGAAAGATGAGCGTTACACACACCTCATCGGCAAGACGATCATGCTTCCAGTCATGAACCGCGAGATTCCAATCGTTGCAGACGACTATGTCGACATGGAGTTCGGTACAGGTTGCGTGAAGATCACGCCAGCACACGACCCGAACGACTTTGAAATCGGAAACCGCCACGAGCTTCCACGCATCCTCGTCATGGATGAAGGCGGGAAGATGAACGAGAACGCAGGCAAGTACGAAGGGCTCGACCGCTTCGAATGCCGCAAGCAACTCGTGAAAGACCTTGAGACGGACGGTACACTCGTGAAGATTGAGCCACATACGCACTCGGTTGGTCACTCAGAGCGTTCAGGCGCAGTCATCGAGCCATACCTTTCGAAACAATGGTTTGTTAACATGGAGCCACTCGCGAAAGCGGCACTCGAAGCACAAGGGAACGACGACACGAAAGTCAACTTCGTTCCAGAACGTTTCGAAGGCACATACCTCCGTTGGATGGAGAACATCCGCGACTGGTGTATCAGCCGTCAACTTTGGTGGGGCCACCGCATCCCGGCTTGGTACCATAACGAGACAGGTGAAGTATATGTAGGGAAAGAGGCGCCAGCGGACAGTGAGAACTGGACACAAGACGAAGACGTCCTCGACACATGGTTCTCGTCAGCACTTTGGCCGTTCTCAACGATGGGCTGGCCGGATGCGGACGCACCGGACTTCAACCGTTACTTCCCGACGAGCGCGCTCGTCACAGGATACGACATCATCTTCTTCTGGGTATCACGGATGATCTTCCAATCACTCGAGTTCACAGGGAAGCAACCGTTCAATGACGTCCTCATCCACGGTCTCATCCGTGACTCGGAAGGACGCAAGATGTCGAAATCACTCGGTAACGGCGTTGACCCGATGGAAGTCATCGACCAGTATGGAGCGGATTCACTCCGTTGGTTCCTCCTCACAGGTTCGACACCAGGGAACGACCTTCGTTTCTATTGGGAGAAGATCGAGTCGACATGGAACTTCGCGAACAAGATTTGGAACGCAAGTCGTTTCGCACTCATGAACATGGATGGACTCAAAGTCGAAGACATCGACCTCACGGGTGAGAAGACGCTTGCTGACAAGTGGATTTTGACACGCTTGAACGACACAATCGATCAAGTGACACGTCTCGTCGACAAATACGAGTTCGGTGAAGCCGGTCGTTACTTGTACAACTTCATTTGGGAAGAGTTCTGTAACTGGTACATCGAGATGGCGAAACTCACGTTGTACGGTGAGGACGAAGCAGCGAAGCACACGACCCGTTCGGTCCTCGCGCATACGCTCGATTCGATCATGCGTCTCATGCACCCGTTCATGCCGTTCCTTACAGAAGAAATTTGGCAACACTTGCCGCACGAAGGCGATTCAATCGTTCGTGCAAGCTACCCGACGCGTTGTGACGACCTTCACTTCGCCGATTCGGTTCCAGCGTTTGAAGCTGTGATGAACGTCATCCGCTCGGTTCGTAACATCCGTGCCGAAGTGAACGCACCGATGTCGAAACCGATCCAGCTCTTCATCTCGACGAGCGACGATGCGACACAAGGGTACTTGAGCGCGAATGAAATGACAATCGGTAAGTTCACGAACGCGACAGAGCTTGAAATCGGACGTGGCCTCACGGCTCCGGACAAGTCGATGTCAGCAATCATGACGGGAGCGGAGCTCTTCATCCCACTCGCAGACCTCATCAACTTCGAAGAAGAAATCGCCCGTCTTGAAAAAGAAGTGGCGAAGTATGAGAAAGAAGTCGAGCGCGTACAGAAGAAACTCGGAAACCAAGGCTTCATCGCCAAGGCGCCGGCTCACGTCATCGACGAAGAGAAAGCAAAAGAAAAAGATTACCTCGACAAGCGTGACGCGGTCCGCGCCCGTTTGGAAGAGTTGCGTAAGTAAGATATACACCTTCTTTGGAGATTGATTCTCTGAAGAAGGTTTTTTTGTGTTTTGGTAGAATTTGAAGAGATAGGCGTAGAAAAGGGGATATGAGATGAGACGAATCGGAATAGTATGTGTTCTTATGTTGGGACTGGCTGGATGTACACCGTCAGAAGAGACGAAGGCTGTGGAGAAGGCGGGTGTGGAAGAGGTAGAACAGGAGGGAGTGATCGATGAATCGCAATTCCCCGACGTAGACGTGACGGGGACGACGATTGCCGAAGTACAACCAGGCACGGAACGGGTCTCAGACGCGGTCGTGGAACAAATCACCCTTCAATATGAAGATGGCTCGACAAGACACTTGTCGAAGGATCACATTATAACGGAGACGATGGTCGGGGGGATCGGTTTAGTTGCGATGACCGTCCCTGACCGTGAGAACCCGTTTGGCGTATTCATCCATGATGAAAGAAATGGATGGGCGCAGCGTGGCATGCAACGTTTTGGGATTCCAGAGACATCATCAGCGTTCGCTCATGGATTAGATCTTCCTAATAAAGAGATGGAGGCCATCAGCGCTGATTATTCAGGTAGCGATTGGCCGGTGAAGCTTTGGACGTTATATGATGAGACACGCCTCATCAGTATCATTGCGACGGATTCTTTCACTGAAGTAGAAGGGGAGATGTCGGAACAGCCAGAACCGTATGTATTGGAGCAATCATACGGGAACGGTTTATACTATTTAACCCAAGGCAAACTGATTATCGTGACAGGAAATATCTCGGAAGAAGAGTTGTTGGCACTCGCTGATTCGTTACCGGAGCCTTCGTCTGTATCGTTTCCTTTTCGGGATTCAGAATAATATTAAGACCCGAGCGTCAAGAGCGACGTTCGGGTCGTTTGTTGAAAAGCCACAAGGCGATGACTCCAATCGTCAATAGCATTGAAATCTAAGTGTAGAGCGGGGTCGTAAAACCGATTCGAAACAGGTGGACGATATATGTAAAATATAGAACTCCAACCACTGACGAAAGTATGTTATAGAAGAATTTCATACCTCGTCTTCCTCACTCCAAAACGGCAAGCGACCTGTTGTGACGTAGAACGAAGAAGTGAAGAGTGCACCGATTGCCACACCGGTCAAATGTGGCTGAATTGGTTGATCGACTAAAGTTAGATAAAGATACCCTAAAGGTGAAGCGCCTCAATAAAAATATAAGGCTGAGGTATCGGAATATCAAACAGTGGGATCGAAAACCACGTCTCAGAAAGAAACCTCAAATAAACGGGTAGCTAAGAACTCGGTCAATATAGGATCAAGCACTGTTCGTGTATCAAACCTTACAAAAAATAAATTATCAGCGTTAGTGACGATGGGCAAAGCAGATTCAGCAGATGCGATCATTTCAACGATGATTGACGAGTATCTTGAATTACTCTCTTCAAATGAAAGGAAAGAATACGAGATGATTCGAGATGTTTTGATGATGAAGCAAAAGAAATAGAAAGAGTGAGCAATGTGTATTTTGACATTGCTCACTCTTTCTATTATTTTTAAAAAAAAGTAAATTCACGTTGAAATAATATTGTCTATTAATCCTTTTTTTGGTACTTTGTCCTTTGTTGGATAATATTAAATATCTTTAGGGGGAACCGTTTTGAAAAAATCATTTCTAGGCAAAGTATCATTGGTTACAGCTGTAGTATTCGTTTTAAGCTCAATCCCAACACAGGATAGCAAAGCACAAGAGCAAGAAAATCAATTTACATTAGATAATGTCTTGGTTTCTACTTCTGCACTCCATTCATTCGAAGAAGTAGAGCTGAGTGAAGAAGTTTTATCAGATGATTTTGATTTAGAAGAGGCTGTAGAAAATATTCCATCTGTTGATGAAATGAGTCCAGAGCAAAGACAGTTGTTTGATGCTTTAATAGAAGAACAAATTACTATATATGGATTTGATAACATGGAGGAAGATAAGGCCTTTGCTGAAGTATTAACTGACTTCTTTGATAAGAGTTCTGGCATTTACAATGACTTACCTGTAGCCCAAGAACAATTAGAAGAAAATATTGAGGAAATTCAGAATGAAGAGGAAAAAGAGTTTGTAATAAAAGATACAATTATTGATGCATTTAGCACTCAAGAAGCAAACGCATTTCAAGCAAGAGTTAGTGTTAAATTTGCAGCAGCTACTTTTAATACGCTCTTTGGTATGGCTGTGGGAGGGGTAGCTGGAGGCGTATCCCAATTTATTATCAAGAAGGGAAAAAAAGAAGCACAACGAATATTTACTAAAACAGTGGTAAGTAGGTTGAAAGCTTGGGGAGCACCGAAATTAGCAGTCGCGGTAGGAGCAGGGTCAGCATGGGCGATGAACTATATGGATTTAGGTACTGGATTAGCTAAGTGGATTGATGCTAGAGATAGTAAGCCTAAAAATGACTATATTGAATTGAAATAATATTAAAGGAATGGTAGTTAGTGAAAACGTTTGTTAAATATTTAGTTATTATCGTCTTATCAATAGTGTTGTTATATATATATAATGAAATCGTGCCGAAAAACTTACTTACTTTTATTTTAGGTCTCCCAATCTTTATAGGAATTATCGTTTGGATTGGGAGTCTTTTTGACAAAAATAAAAAAGAGGAATAATTAGAATCAAGTGCACCAAAAACTATTTATCAACTTTAAAAAAATTCTGACACATCATGAATTGCTCCTCATTAAGTAGATAGAGCAATAAATAAAAATTAGACTAAACGGCTTGAGTCCTGTATTTAACAGAACTTAAGTCGTTTAGTTGTTTCTAGAGACGATCTGTTTGTATATGTAGGTCGTGATGGCTGGTGTGGGTTCGTTACAAACCTGGAACTAAAGCACATAGTATATTGCGAATTTCAGGGTACCTCAAAACCGACGATCTTTATAGGTCCTCGAACCAGCTCCTGTACATAGCCCAGCAATTGCTGGGGTCATCGTCCGGAAGACGAACCCAGTGTGTTGGATTCTCAGAAGCCGTAGGCGACAATCGAATCGTCATACTCTCACCAAGATACCAGGTCCATATTAGAACTCCATGACGTAAATACACCATTTCTCATTCAGTCGTGAGAGGCTAAATTCTCGGTTTATCAGGTTCTTGGTCAGTGCTACGGGAACGACTTTTTGTAACACTTTCGCTTCTGATGGATGACTGAAGAAATCTCAAGGAACCATATGAAACGATAGATACGCTTCTTATTGAATGCGTTAGTCCATATTGGTATCGTCCTATGGTTGACTGTCATGATAATTCGTCGATAGTCGTAGGTTCTGTTCACCTGTGCAATCTCACAAAGGATCGCGATCAAGATTGTGTTGCTTGTCGACAACCTCTCGTTGATCAGTTCCTATTCTTGCTTCGTCCTTGCTGAATGTTCAGAGCCACATTGATCTAACTAAGTAATTTTTTGAAAACGGTACATAAGTATACAAATCTACATGTATACATTGCTCCTTATGAGCTTAAACCCGAAAAAAGCTGTTGTTAAAGCGGTTTCTTTTATGAAAAACATAGGATTATGAAGATCTTTACAGTAAGAAAAACGGCATGAAAAATCTGGTAACCTGGCCGTTATCAGATTCCAATCATCTAACTTAGTAGTCAGAATATGTATTTAACAACTCTTCATCTTAAACCAGCTATTATGAATCGATTTGCAGAAACAGAGAAACCCGAACGTCGAGAGTGACGCTCGGGTCTTTATCAAAAATTTATTCTTCACTCGATGTCATCTTCCCGTTCAATCACTCTTTCGCATTGAATCGATCCACTACTGTAAATCGTTCACAGACAATGTTCATATTTGGTGCAAACGACAATTGATACGAATAAAGTAACTCACTAAAGAATCGCTCATGGATGTCCCACCATTCGATGTATGTTCCTTCACCTTCGGCTAATGCAAACGCTTCGGATACCTCATTCATCGCCTGAATCGTAACTTCAGTCGTTTGAATGATGGCAACTGGTCGATCCGCTGCATTGAGAACGATTGCGTACTGCCCGACGTAAGGGAGTGGTTCATTCTCAATCTCATAAAGTATATGTGCGGAACATGTTGCGGTTTTCTTTCCAGAGACGACCAGTTCGGCTAGCGTATTGGCATCATCTCCGAATTGAAACGCTTCGACATCAGTCGGCGGATGCTCTTCACTATCTTTCCAATATTGATTCCAATAAGCGAGTGTCATTTCATTCATCATGATCATTTCCTTTCGAATTAAGAGCACTCCATATTACGTAAGAAATAAAAAGAAGTTTCAAAAAACTATCTCGCAAAAGCGAGATGGTTCACGTGCCACAAAACGTTTGATACGGATACGTCCGCGGTGGACCTGCTGATACGTACTCAGACGGTTGATTGTAGTTATAGGGGTCACGCAAAATCGTGAGTAGCGCCTCGGTCGGGCCGAAGTCGCCTCGTTCTGCTGCTTGAATCGCTTTTTCGACATGATGATTTCGAGGAATGACGGCCGGGTTGTATTGGCGCATGATTCGACTGACGTCCTCGTCCGGGAGACCTTGTTCGCTTAGGCGTTTTCGCCAAGCGTCAATCCACGCCTTCCCGTCTTCCCGAGTTGCGAATGGGAGCGATTCAATCTCACCGAGCGTCAACGAGCGGAACGTATTCGTATAATCTGCCTCCGTCTCTACCATCAACCGAAGCAGTTCATCCGTTAGCGCATCGTCACCGTCTTTTCGGACGAATAGGCCAATCTTATGCGCGAGTCCGGTAAAGTATGCTTCTTTATACAACTCGGTATAACGGGTGAGTTGTTTGTTCGCCACATCGACCGCTTCTTCTTTCGTCTCGCCAAGGAGCGGCAGCAATGTCTCTGCGAGTCGGGCGAGGTTCCAAGACCCGATATATGGTTGATTCGCATAAGCGTAACGTCCGTCTCGGTCAATCGAACTGAAGACCGTCTCCGGATGATACGTGTCCATGAACGCGCATGGTCCGTAATCGAGACCTTCTCCGCTGATGAACATATTGTCCGTATTCATCACCCCATGAATGAACCCGACAAGTTGCCAGTTGGCAATCAGTCTCGCCTGTCTTTCGACGACGCGTCCGAGGAACTGTTCATAGCGATTCGGTGCATCGATCAAGTCTGGGTCGTGTCGTTTGATGGCTATTTCAGTAAGAGCGATGACGTCATCGATGGAGCCGGCGCCTGCCGCGAATTGGAATGTTCCGACACGAAGATGACTTGAGGCGACCCGAGTCAGGATCGCTCCATGCTTCGGACCTTGACGCATGATGGCTTCCCCTGTCTGAACGACGGCGAGCGCCCGGTTCGTCGGGATGCCGAGAGCGTGCATCGCCTCGCTGATGATGAACTCGCGTACCATCGGCCCGAGTGCGGCACGTCCGTCACCCCCTCTAGAATATTCTGTCGGTCCAGAACCCTTCAGTTGCACATCGACACGTTTCCCGTTCGGAGTCACATGTTCTCCGAGCATGAGGGCGCGTCCGTCCCCGAGCATCGTCAAGTTGCCGAATTGGTGTCCGGCATAAGCTTGAGAGAAAGACGTCTCGGTTTGACGATTGCCGGCAAGTAAGGCGATGTCTTGTTTGAGTGTTTGCGCATCAAGGCCGAGCGAAGCGGCTAATGAATCGTTAAACAAGACGAGTGTCGGGTTGTCGACCGGATGGATCGGTCCACGGTCGTAAAAGATGTCACGTAGTTCGAGGTACGTCGCCTCGAAGTTCCAGTCAGTTGTCATGGCGCATGCCTCCTTCTTCGCTTCGAGTATAGCACAGACTGTTTTCCATAACGGCTGTCGTGAATTTTGATAAGATGAAACAGAAGTGTAAACAGTAGGAGTGTGGAAGATGAAGACGAGACAAGATGTATTCGATTGGTTGAGTGGACAGCTTCGCTTCGGGATCAAACCGGGTCTTGAGCGGATGAGCTGGATAATTGAGCAGTTAGGGTTAGAAGAACGCCCATCCATCCATGTGGCCGGGACGAACGGAAAAGGGTCGACCGTCGCGTTTTTACGGGCGATGGCGATGGAGAACGGCTTATCCGTCGGCACATTTACCTCCCCTTATATCATTCAGTTCGAGGAGAGGATCATGTTGAACGGGGAACCGATTCCGGAAGACGCGCTCGTCGCCGTGGCGAATCAAGTCAAAGCGTGTGCGGACGATGCGCCAGAGACGTTGACGGAGTTCGAGCTCTTGACGATGATGGCATGGTGCTATTTTGATGACGCACGTCCAGACTTGATTATTTGGGAAGTCGGTCTCGGGGGTCGCCTCGATTCGACGAACGTATTGAAGCAGCCACTCGCGACCATTGTCACGTCAATTGGACATGACCATCAAGGCATTCTCGGCGATACGCTTGAAGAGATTGCACAAGAGAAATACGGCATCGTGAAACGTGATGTCCCGATGTTCCATAGTATCGGTGAGGAACGATTGGTTGAGTTGTTGCATCAAAAAGGGGACGACGTAGGTGCTTCCATTCATGATGTTCGTCCACTCGTGAAAAAAATTGTGGACGGGGCAGAGACCGTCGTGACTTATAAGAATATGCCATCTGTCGTGCTCGGATTGACAGGACATCATCAAGCGTATAACGGGGCGTGTGCCGTGGCGGTGGCGCGTCACCTCGGTTGGCGCGATGACGCCATCCAAAAAGGGCTCGAGCGAGCACAACATCCGGGGCGGTATGAGCTCGTCTCCAAACGACCGCGTATCATTTTAGACGGGGCACATAATCCGGAAGGCATCGAGGCCTTGGTTTTACAAGCCAAATATGAGACAGACGTGACAGTGTTGACGGCGATTTTAGAAGATAAAGACCGTGACAAGATGATTCACGCGCTTCAAGAAATTGGAGACGTTTACGAAACGACATTTGACTTTCCGCGTGCTAGAACGAAAGCACAACTAGAGAAAGATGGGGCGCGCTTTGTCGAATGGAAAGCATGGCTACAGAATTGGGTCGAGTCACCGACAAACGAGACGTTGATCGTGACCGGGTCTCTTTATTTCATCAGTGAAGTGAGACGTTTCCTAAGCTAAAACATTTACCTGATGTCAAAGAAATAGATGTATATTTTTTCAAGTGGGTGGGATAATTAGTAGTGAAGACTAAAAATAGGGAGGACTATACATTGCGTAAACTCATGCAATACATAGCGGTTCTCGTATTAATCATATCCATTATTCCACAGAGAGTAGTTGCGGAGACCAATCAACCGATTTTAAACGTATTGATTCTTCGTGATGCTTTTACTTCTTCGAAAGTACTTTCAGTGACTGAATACAATAATGCGGTGAATTTGTATCGTGCTTCACTGAGTGTAAATACTGCGAAAGTGAATGCGCAGTTCATGACTATTAAACAATTTAATGCATCCCGTTTTCCGATGACAGGTGCATTCGATGCGGTCATGATTGGGAGCAGTCCTTTAACTGAGAAATATAAAAATGGGACACTTGTCGTCAACTCGAAAAATCATGATACGACAAATCAATTGAACGATTTGACAGAATTGAAAGCCACGGAACTATTCAACACGGTTGTCCGTGTCGGCTTGCCGCTTCTGATGCATGAGGATGCTGCGAACGGCGATACACAGTTAAAACGTTTGGCAGCCTATCAACGTGATTATGCGAACGTGAAAGTCTTTAATCGAAATGATCAACAGAATATTGATCGTGAGATGGCGCAGCAGTTGAATCAACTCACCATTTCCCGTCCGAGATTTCAATCAACTGAAGTGAAGTATAACAATCAGTCGATTAGCAATCAGACGATTCAAGTGAAAGATGGTGTCCGTCATCCAATCAACTTTGCCTATACTTTATCGCAACCACCAACTTCTTCAGCATTCGTAGAATTGTATATCGATTACGACCATAACGATCGATTTGATGCGGATGAAAAAGTCATTGAGCAACAGGCAAAAGAATCGGGAACGCTCAATTTTACGTTATCGCGTCCGACGTTTAGCGGACCGAAGAACTGGATGCTCGTCGTCAAGGATGCATTGACAGGTCGAGCAGATTATCGTAAGGGGAGTATTCTCTACCTCGATGAAAAAGTGAAAGCGAACATCTTGCAGCTCACTGCTGGAACCGGCACGAACGGAAGAATTTCAAGCTATTTATCTAATATGTTAGTAGACCCGGCTGGAAATTATGAATTCAATTTAACGGACGGTACAACGAGTCAGTTCGAGGGTGGTACTTATGACCAGGCATTACTCAAAAACGACTACGATATGCTGATTTTTGGATTCCAGGATTCGTACAACGTTTATGGAAGCATGAATGCTGCGGCCACTGCGAAAGTCAAACGTTTCAGTGAAACAGGACAAGGTGTCATGTTGACGCACGATACAATTTTCCGTACGAATAGTTCATCATCACCTACGTCCGAGTGGGAACGTCAATTTGTGAATACCAATCCTTCACTGAATATCTCAGGGCAAAAAATGTATACGAACATGGGATTTGGTGCTCCTGAAACAACCAATAAGGCAGTTAAGGTACAGGATGGGATTTTCACATCTTATCCGTATCGCCTCGATGATTCAATCAAAAATATCTCAAATACCCATAACCAATACTTCACTCTCGATTTGAACGATCCGGATGTGACGCCTTGGTACAACCTGTATTCAACAGGTGGAAATCGTGTATATGGAGATGCAAGCAACCATTACTACACGTATACAAAAAACAACTTCACCTACTCCGGTGCAGGGCACACGAACAAATTCTCAGTAGAAGATGAGAAAAAAATCTTCATCAATACGATGTATCGCGCCTTTATCGGGGCGAACCATAAACCTTACAACGTGATTGAGTCCGTCAGTGATTCAAACCAGTCCTATACCTCTGCTGATTTAAAAGCCGGGACTGTTGAAGTGACTGCTGGACAAGACGTTAGATTGATGTGGCGACCGAGCGACTATGACTTCCAAGACTTGTTCCTCAACTCAACCATCACATATAACGGGAAACAGGTCGCATTCGAAAACTTACGTAACTACGAAGTCAAAGAGTTTACGATTCCAGCAGCGGATGTTGTCGCGGACCGACCGATTGAAGTGAAAATCGAGACGTCCGATCAACGGAATGCGAAGGTGATCGATACGTTCACCATCAACGTCAAACGAGCGGAAAATGTTTCCGACTTGATTCAAGTGTCCCGTTCGATTGATCCGTCGACGATCAACCTATATGAAACGGGAACGATTCACTATCAAGTTCAATATCCGGAACGTTTTGACCGATTACCGAATCAGTTGGGCGATAAGTTTTTACGAGTGGATTTAACGACCTTCACAGAAAAACTACCGAGCCAACTCGAAGTGGTGGCGATTCGTGATGCGAACGGAAACGAATATCCTGTCACCAACCCGAATGAAATCAAGTTACAGCTGAAACCCGATTTGTACTATGAACGAAACGGGAACACGAACATTTTCCTCCCGAACGATAGTGGAAATCGAACCATGAAGTTTGAAGTAGTCGTTCGAGCCATCGAGCCTTCTGCTTCACTCATCCAATTGAAAAAAGCGGATAACCAATTAACGACGTTGATTGAGTATTCGAAGAAGCGTAATCACATTTTAGATAAGCACAATGACTGGGATAAGGAACTAGAGGTTCAATCGTCATTCCCAGACTTGCTGATCAATATCGGGGCGCCGTACGCGTACGAAGCGAAGATTCCTGACGTCACGTTACAAATCGGGGCACAGCAAATTGTGAGTCCGACCATCACGGATGCGAAAGGCAACAACTTTACGAACCCGAAATGGAAAAGCTTGAAGTGGGAAATCGTTGATGCGAACGGTGTTGCGAAACTCGTCACCCAAGGAAACAATGCGATTGTGACCGGTTTGAAAACAGGAACTGCGAAATTGCGATTGACAATCGATCCGGGCGATAAGAAACCTCTTGTCATAGCTGAGTCGAAAGTCAATGTTATCAGTCCGCCTGAGCAACTCGCCATCCCGTCGACAGAGCTATATGTCGATCAAACGACTACGGTCACACCAAAAGTCATGCCCGAAACGGCTCAATACAAGTCGGTTCGCTATGTCGTCGAATCTGGGGATAGTGTGAAGTTTGAACAAGTTGGCAACAACTTGAACATCATTGGACTGAAACCGGGTACGACTCAGTTTAAGGCGACTGTGGATGTCGGTGACCTCTTCGGTGGCTTGAATATCGCTACTCCGAGCACCGTCTTTACCATCCAAGTCAAGGCACCATCCTTGAGCCAAACGCCGAGCCAACTCGACCTTTGGGTATGGGATAGTTTGGACGAAGAAAAACGTGTAAATGAAGTCGCCTCGATTCAAGTGACCTCAACACCAACCGTATCCATTCCGTTTGAACGAATCGGGTCCATCCCATCTGCTTTGACGGTGACACAAAATGCGACAGGATATGAATTACGTGCCAACCATGGTTACGGAACTAATGGTGTCGTGACTGACATTCCAATTCAGACGACATTCGATGACAATGCGTTACGAAACATTCGTTCGAACACGTCGATTGTCCGTGTCAACGAATACCCGAACCAATTGATGTCAAAAGACATGACAATCAATATTGGTGAAGGGACGGCACCACGACTACCTCTTCTTGAGTACTGGCCTACGACTTCGACTTGGCGTGACTATCGCATGGAGATTGTATCCGGCGAAGAATATGTTCAAGTGAGTGGATCAGGAAAAGAGTTGATTCCAGTGAAACCTGGTGTGGCGAAAGTGGAAGTCTACACGACGCTTCCGGCTGGAAAACCGTTTGAGGCCGTGAAGGACACGTTTTATGTACGCACCATCCAAACGAATGCCTCAGGACAGGATGATGACCGTTATTAAGTGAATGGCAGAAAGTTGGCGAATGATGAATCGCAAGCGAATAATGTTTGGCATCACCGGATTGATTCTCGTCATCGGATTGGGAGGGCTCCTGTACTGGAGTCAATCCCAACCCGAGCTCTCGCAGTTATCCGGTGACGATTTAGTAAAAGAAGTGAGTCAACGCTCTTCGGTGACAGAAGAAGAATTGACAGATTTACAGGCAAGGGAAGAATGGGAGGCCGTCCGACTTGTTCTAGAAGACAAAAAAGTTGTGCCGACAGCCGAGCAATTCGCCACGGCAGTGACGCTCGCACCTCTAGACGTGATTGAAGCATACTTCGAACAAGGACTTGACCCATTTGAAGAAGTGGAAGGGATGCCCGTCATCACACCATTGTTCAGTGCGAACGGCAGTCCGGATCAATGGAAGCTGGCGATGCGTTACGTTGAAGACGAACGACTCCTTGGGATTGCGGTCGACTCGTTGAATCTCGATGCGGTCAAAGAACTCCTCGGGCAAGGCTATACGATTCAAGATACCGAATCGGTGTTATTGCAGCCTGTTCGTCACAATCAAGTCGAGTTAACGCAACTGCTTCTCGACAACGGCGCGCAATGGACAAAGGAAATAGAACAGACGGCCAAAGACTACAACTCGGACCTCATTCTAAAGATGGGGAACTAAAAAAAACGGCTTCTTCTCAATCAGAGAGGAAGCCGATTTTTTGAATTCATTTCAATTGAACAGGGTGACTGACGAAGAATTGCAGTTGATTCGTGACAGGGAGTGTTTCCAATTGATTGAACACGGAATCGTTATACGTCAGTTTCAATCGAGACTTTTCGGCCTCGTGAGCTGGAACTTGACGGTCGAAGTTCTCAGCTGGACTTAAGCCGTTGCCCCCAGTAAATTCCCCTCTAAAGACGTTCACTTCGAGTGGTCCTTTGCTGTACAGACCTCCATTGACTTCGAGAATGGATCCGACCGCATACACATAGGTCGGTTCGTTCGAGTCACTATACATGAATGCCTGGAGTGTCGTCGGTGTGTCATCAAACTCGTTGATTCGGTTCAACAGGATCTTTCCTTTAGATAACAGGATGAGCGAGTTCCCTTTGTCTTCATCAATCGGAAGAATATTGGCTCGGTCGATGAACGTATCGCCGAGCGTGTAGACCGTCGAACTGAAGGAGACGTTCCCTTTAATGGTCAAGTCACCACGTACGATTAGCGGCCGTGCAATCGTCAGCTTCTCAAGTGATTCAATGACGACGTCCCCGTCGAAAAGGAGCGGGGCATTCGACTCGGTGATGGATTCCGTGACATACATGGCGCGATCGGAAATGGCATCCGGTAATGTCACGATGGTCGGGTCGGTGAGTGCGTTATAAGCATCCGCCCGTAAGTACGAAGTCGGGCGTTCGATAATCGAGGTGCCATCTTCCGATAAAACCCTCTCGAGTTCGAATACTTGATCGGTCGAGCGAATCAGACCTTCTCCAAAGATTTTTGAGTCGACATTGTTGGTGTAGGCGAGCGGTGTGTCAAGTCGTCGATTTAAAAATTCGATGATGGAGTAGTCGTATTGGAATGGAGAAAAGCGACTCGGGGACACCCCGGCGTCCGCCTTCTCGCCAGCTTGTTCCGTACCTACCGTGAAGTAGTTCTCTTGCTGGCAACTCAAGCAATCGCTCAATTCGACTAAATCGATTCGGCCATTCAAGTGAAGGCGACTGGAATCGACATTTTCAATCTGTTTCGCCACACCATCCAATTGGAAGTTCGCTTGGCGCATGAAAGCGAGGGGACCACCTGAATAGATATTCCCTTGAATCGTCGGCATGCCGTTTACGTCTAACTGTTGGTCGGACCCGAGGACGTAGTATAAAAAGGACGGGAGAGCCGTCAAATACAAATCTTGTGTGTATTCAACGGTAAGCTCCGGTTGTTCCGGATTCACTTGTCGCGATGCCGTGACGTTCACTTGGAGAATCGTCGTGAACGGTGCCGTTTGAATCGTCGTATCCATCGCATCTTTCTTCAAATCAATGGAATAGCGGACCTCGCTGTCTGTCGTCAAATCCGTAAACGGCTCGTCATTGACAAGTAGCGATTGTACTGCCGTTTGAAATGCCGCTTCCGACTCCATATGGGTCGGGACTTCCGCTTCTCCATGGAGCGGGAACTGGGTCCGAACCTCATCGGCGATGAGGCGAAGTGCGCTTTTCGCATCTTCATTCAGCTGTGTATCTTCTGTTCGGATGACGGTCAATTTATTCGTCGCCAAGTTGACTTGCATGGCCGCAAGTGACAGAACGGCGAGGGCCGCCATCGTCACGAGGACAAGAACGAGGACATATCCGTCTTCACGTTTTCGCATCAGGATGCCTCCTTTCTTAGAATGGGATGGAGCTTTCAAATGTCGTCACAGAATCGGGATCGTTCGACTGAGTCAAATCCATCTCGATTTCGATGAGTCCACCGGTCATGTAAGTCGGGCGTCTTGGATCGGACACGGGATCTTTTAACTGGATGGTCATCCGTTCGACCGTGATTTGTGGATTGGAAGGCGTAAATGAATCTTCTGAGAGAATCAAATCGGTCGGCACATACCCTGCCTCCCGGTAAATCATGCCGGCTTCCGAGATGCCTGGAGCGGACAATCGATAAAATTGAAACGAGCCGTCCACTTCCGTCACGGCGTCAAATTCGGTCCGGTTCACCTCAGAGAGCACGGAGGCAATCAAATAATCGGCCTCGCTTCGAAGGTCACTCGTCTCATTCGTCATTTGAAAACCGAGCGTTCCTGTGATGAAGGCTGTAATGATGACGCCGCTCAAAATCGAAGCGACAACGACCGTGACGAGCAACTCGACGAGCGTGAAGCCGTCTTCACGTTTCTTCATCTCAGTCAGTTGTCGGGACAGCCGTTTCAGGGAACGGTTCGCGTAATGTCGCATTCGATATGACTCCTTTCAAGATGACGGGGGTTTGCAAACGGTCGGTCGTCACCGAGATTTCCACTTCAATGGTGTGCCCAGGTAAGGTGGACAGCGATTGAATGGTTGCGGTATACGTGTCCCCATGGATTCGTGTGTCTCTACAAAAATCGCACTCTGAGCTGATCCCGTCCCGATTCAACAATTGACGCAGTTCAAACGGTTCATCAACGGATGCGGCCCGTCGATTTAAAGTATGTAGCGTGTTTTGCGCCACTTGGTTCGCAATCGTTTGATTGAGACTGTCGTGTGTCGTCTTCAAACTTTGGCTGAAAATCGAAAGTAAAGAAAATGAGACAATGGAAAGAACAACGATGGAGACGAGCACTTCGACGAGCGTAAAACCTTTTTCGGAATGCGACAAGACATTGACCTCCTATTCAAAAAAAGTAAAACAATCGGAAAATAACGTATGCAATACTGAATTAAATGTTATTTTTTGTACAATACATATTATACTAAAGTTATACGCTGAACGGATATATAGAATAGAAGTCGGATTAGACACGGGGGGATTTTACATGAAGCGGTATGGGATGCATCTTTTCATTTTGATTGGACTCGTCGTACTCGTGACATTACCGACGATCGGACTCGTCAATTATTTAGACGCGTCCGCTGAGTCGAGTGCTACATATAAAAAAGACACGACGGTCGCGGGTGTCGACGTATCAGGGATGACGAAAGAAGAAGCGAATGTTCGTCTTGATAATGCGATTAAAGATTTTAAAACGGCACCCTTTTCAATCAATCTGATGGATGGGACAGTCATGGAGGTTGGCAAAGAGGTCGTGACGTTCGATGTATCGAATACGTTAGACTCCATCAAAGATACAGGTGCTTATCCTCTATTGACATCTGTAGATGAAACGAAAGTCGAGCCTTATCTCGAAGGTCAGCCTGTGACGTTGACGATGATTGCCCCGGCGTTGATGGATGCTGCGTCAAACCTTGAATCGAACGTGACGCTAGAGCAAGTCGCGGCGGAAAGCGAGGTCGTCGCCTCGTTCACCGTGAGCCCGACACCGGCCATGCAGTCAACCCTTGACCGAATGAATGGATTCGAGATGGCGGCGGGCGACATCTTCAGTCTCAAGTCGTTTGGAGAAGATTTCGAAGCGCTCACGACACTCGGGTCTTCGTTCTATCGCCTATTTGCGGCGACACCGTTTGCCATTCTTGAACGTGTACCGCATGAAACACTTCCTTCCGGGGTGGAACTAGGCTATGACACGAAAGTCGATGAGCGCTCAAACTTTGCTGTTCAAAACCGAGAAGACACATCATATGCCATCCTCGTCTTGAATGAAGGGGGTTCTGTGACGGTCCAATTGCTCGGTCAACCTTTTGACGCCGCTTTCGAAGCGAGAGTGGAAGAAGTGAAGACGGTACCGCATCAAAAAGTCGTGCGCTTCTCATCTTCGCTCCCATCTGGCAGTTCATCGGTCACCCAGTCAGGTCAAGATGGACAGTCAGGTAAGCTGTATCGTGTCACGGTGACTGAAGAAGGAGAGACGATGGAATTACTCGGGTTTGATTTTTATGCCCCGACACCGGAAATCGTGACGAAGAGTTCCGTGCCGCTTCCGCCACCAGATCCGGTCGAACCGGTCATTCCGACATTCCCGGATGAGGACGAGGAGGAAGAAGACCCGTTCCCGAATGATTCGAACGACGACCCGTTTGAAGCAGAACCGCCAGTATTAGAAGAAGAACCTGAAGAAGAGGAGGCAGTGGGATGATTGGCTATTTGATTTTACTCGGCTTTTGGGTACTCGCCACATTGACGCTGTTCGCCTTATCCGTTCCGATGATGCGAAAACGTGAAACGAAACTTGTCATCAGTCTATGGACGGCACTCTTATCTAGCGGCGTCTACGTGATGGTAGAGGAATCACTCGTACAAACATGGTGGGCATGGTTGGTTCTCGTTGTATTGTTGATTGGAGGGGTGGCTGCGAGCGTCTTTGTCGAAGAACGGAATGACAAGGCCGAGCAGGAGGAGGCTCCTCAAAGGATGGTGAAGTAACGTGAGACGAACGAAACGAAGATTAGGTGAGATGCTGATCGAGGCTGCGCTTATTACGACGAATCAGCTCGATGAGGCGCTTGAACAGAAGCGTCCCGGAGAAAAACTAGGGGACGCCTTAATTCGACTAAACCATATTACCGAGACACAGTTGATTCAAATGATTCACGAACAGTTGCATGTGCCAATCATTGAGTTGTACTCCTATGACATCAATGTGACGGTCACGAAGCTCGTACCGAAAGCATTGGCACAAAAGCACGATATCATGCCATTTGAATTGAATGGGAATACGCTTCATGTCGCAACGGCCGACCCACTCGATCTCATTGCCATCGATGACGTCCGTCTTCAGACCGGGATGAACATCGAGATTGGCATCGCGACGAGAGAACAGATTCGAAAGACGATCAGTCGATACTATGAGATGGATCACTCGCTCGTCGAAATTTTAAAAGAGGATGCTCCCGAAATCGAACGACAAGAAACAATCAGTCGAGACGATGCACCGATTATTCGACTCGTGAACCAGTTGTTCTTAAGTGCCATCGACCAACGCGCTTCGGATATTCACTTCGACCCACATGAGAAGCAACTCCACGTCCGTTTTCGAATTGATGGGGACTTGCGTACCGAGACGGTATATCCGAAGAAGATTCAAAGCGTCATGCTGACGCGTCTCAAAGTTATGAGTAACCTCGACATCACAGAAAGTCGCCTACCACAAGATGGGCGAATCAAGTACACGCTACGCAATCGCGCCTATGATTTTCGCGTCTCGACACTCCCGACGATGTATGGGGAGAAAATCGTTATTCGGGTCCTCGATTCATCGCAAGGGCTGACCGATTTGACGAAACTCGGATTTGGCGAGCGAAACGAACAGGCGTACCGTGACATGCTGAAACGTCCGAACGGGATTATCCTGATTACCGGTCCGACCGGTTCAGGGAAGTCCTCGACATTGTACGCTTCGTTGAAAGAACTGAATGATGAGACGAAAAACATCATTACGGTAGAAGACCCGGTCGAGTATCAACTTGACGGCATCAACCAGGTTCAGGTCAACTCGAAAGTCGGCTTGACGTTCGCGTCAGGGCTTCGTTCGATTTTACGTCAAGACCCGAACATCGTCATGGTCGGAGAGATTCGGGATACGGAGACGGCTGAGATTGCCATTCGTGCCTCGCTCACGGGTCACCTTGTCCTGTCAACGCTACATACGAACTCGGCAATCAGCTCCATCACCCGTCTCGTCGATATGGGAGTTGAGCCGTTCCTCGTCGCCGCTTCGACGACGGGACTCGTGGCACAACGACTCGTTCGACGCGTCTGTCGTGATTGTGGTCAAGTCGAACCGGTATCGAAGAGTGAACGTAGCCTGTTCGACGCTGAAGGTGTTCACATCGACCACATCGTTCGGGGAAAAGGGTGCTCGTCATGCAACTTCACAGGGTACCGTGGGCGCCTCGCCATTCACGAAGTCATCCCGATTGATGAAGGCTTGCGCCGGATGATCATGAACCAGGCGACCGAGTCTGAGATGGTCGACTATGCCAAGTCACAAGGAGCGACATTCCTCCTTGAGGACGGATTAGAAAAAGTCGCCGCCGGTTTGACGACGACCGAGGAAATATTACGAACGGTCATTACGGAGAATGCTTATGATTAATCAATCGATCGAAACCATCTTGACGAATGCGGTCGAGAAACGTGCCTCGGATATTCACCTGACAGCCGGTTCTCCTCCGATCATTCGAGTAGATGGGAGTCTCATTACGATGGGCGAGGAGAAGGTATTGCCGCACCATCTTGAAGGATATTTAAAAGAAATTATGACCGATGATATGCGCGAACGTCTCGAGCATGATCGGGATCTCGATTTTTCGTTCGGTGTCCCACGTGTCTCTCGTTTTCGGGTCAACGCCTACTATCAACGAGGCACGATCGCCATCGCATTCCGGTCCATTTCCGGGGAAATCCCGACATTGAACGAGCTCAATCTGCCGACGGTGCTGAAGCGTTTGATTGAGAAACCGCATGGTCTCATCTTGGTCACGGGTCCGACGGGTTCAGGGAAATCGACGACGCTCGCCGCGATGATTCATGAAATCAATCGGACACAGCGAAAACGGATCATCACGCTAGAAGATCCGATCGAGTATTTGCATTCCCATGATCAAAGCATCGTCGACCAACGGGAAATCGGCTCTGACGTCATGAAATTTGTGAGTGGTCTAAGAGCCGCCTTACGGCAAGACCCTGACGTCATTCTGCTCGGGGAGATGCGTGACTTGGAGACCATCTCGACGGCGATGACCGCCGCAGAGACGGGGCACCTCGTCATGGCAACGCTCCATACATCGAGTGCGATGTCGACGGTGAGTCGAATCATCGATGCGTTTCCGGCCGAGCAACAAGATCAAATCCGGACACAACTCGCCAACGTGCTGCTTGGCGTCGTGAGTCAACGGTTATTTCCACGGATTGATGTGCCGAAAGGCCGCGTCGCCGCCATGGAAATCATGTTGGGGAATCCGGCAGTTGCCAACTTGATTCGAAATGAAAAAGAGTTCCAGTTGCCGACCGTCATCCAGACGAGTCGCCAACACGGGATGCAGTCGATGGATGCTGCCATCGAACAACTCGTTCGGCAAGGGATTATCAACCCGAACGCCGTCCCGACAGAAGAGATGAGGTGATGAGTGATGGCGATATTTCAGTATGAAGGAAAGCTCCTGAACGGGAAGCGTAAGAAAGGTCGCATCACGGCCGTCTCGCTTCGGGAAGCGAAAGAAAAGTTGCGTCAAGAGTCGATTCTCGTAACGGACTTGTCCGAGCTCGAGTCGACCGGACTGAACATGGAAGTGAATCTGCTTCCGGAACGGGTAAAAATCGAGCACTTGATCATGTACGTCCGTCAGTTCGCGACGCTCATCCGGGCAGGTGTCCCGATTGTTCGTGCAACCTCAATTTTACGGGTACAGACCGAGTCGAACGTATTGAAGAAAGCATTGAGTCAAGTGGAGGATGATTTGAAAGAAGGGATTGCCTATTCTGAGGCGATTAAAAAACACCCACGCGTCTTTTCGAACTTCTTTAGTTCGATGGCACTTGCCGGGGAGACGAGTGGGAACTTGGAGGAGGCGCTCGATCAAATCGGGCTCCAACTCCAAAAGCAATATGACGTGAAGCGGAAGGTCATTTCTGCCCTCATGTATCCGTTGGTCGTTTCCATCGTCGCCATCGGCGTTGTCGCCTTTTTGATGGTGAACGTCGTTCCGACATTCGCGAGCATCTTTGGTCAACTCGGTGGCGAGCTTCCGCTCATCACACGAATTGTTGTCGCAGTCTCCGATTTCATCGCGGCCTTTTGGTGGCTGTTACTTGGACTCGCGATTCTTGGAGTTCTCACCTTCACCTGGATGTTGAAGCGGGACCGGGAACGGTTCGTGATCGATGGCTTGCTATTGAAGATGCCGATTTTTGGAACGATTGTGATGAAATCTCAGATTGCATTGCTAACGCGAAGTTTAGCGGTCCTCCTACAGGCAGCCGTCCCGATTTTGACGGCGATTGAAATCACCGAACGTATCGTATCGAACCGCGTCATCCGGAAAGGACTGACGGAGGCACGTGACATGATGGCGCAAGGGGTCCCGCTTCACGAGCCGCTCATGCGAAATGCGAACTTCCCGGCACTCATGACTCAGATGATCGCCGTCGGGGAAGAGAGCGGTGATTTGGATTCGATGTTGAACGAAGTCGCTGAGTTTTATGAGACGGAGGTCGAGACGACAACCGACCGCTTGAAGTCGATTATCGAGCCGCTTCTCATCGTCGTATTGGCAAGCGTCGTCGGAGTCATCGTCATCTCGATCGTCGTCCCGATGTTCCAAATCTATGGTGATATTCAGAATCAGTAAAGGAATATGCAAGCTCTTGAAAATATACCTTTTCAATACTATATTTAGAAGGTATAGTAAAATTGTTCTACTTCTATATTAGGTCTAAAGTAATTTATCTAGTTTACACACAGCACATTACGTAAAAGGGGAGAATGAATCATGGTAGAGAAGTTGAAAATGATTTGGCAAGATGCCAAACAGTTAAAAGATGAGCGTGGGCTCACACTCGTCGAGTTACTCGTCGTCGTCGTTATTTTAGGAATTATCGCAGCCATCGCAGTCGTTGCGATTGGTGGGATCATCGAGAACTCGAAGAAAGATGCAATGGTTGCTGATGCGAAGCAGATGGTCAGTGCGGCGAAGTTGTATGTTGCTTCGAATGACGTTGCTGACGGAACGGTAATTCGCTTTGTTGGAACTAAAGGTTCTACAGAGGTAGATGGTTCAAATATGATTGATACGATGAAAGATCCATTCGGTTCGACTTCGACTTCGACTTATGCTAATGGTGTTGTTTATGTTTCTAAAGATACAAACAATAAATACAAGTACCAAGTATGGCTAGATGGAGCAGAAGATATTGGCACTGCGGCTACAGCAGCTGGAACGATTGCAAGTGGTGATTTAGATAAAGATGATGTTAAATAACGTGTAAAGCAAAACATCCCTCCGGCTGGCGCTGGGCACTCGCTCAGCCTAGCCGGTTTTCTATTTTTGGCATATACTGACAAAAGGAGGATCCTTCCTTGATTGAATCGATTGGATTCCTATATAGCATCGTCCTCGGGGCGGTCATCACATCGTTCACCAACGTCGTCGGGCTCCGCGTGCCACGTCAGCAATCGATCGTGACGCCGCGGTCACATTGTCCGTCTTGCGGTCACGAATTGTCACCGTGGGAACTCATCCCGATTTTCGGCTATCTCGCCCTAAGAGGCAGATGTCATGGGTGTGGCGAGCGGATCGCGCCGACGTATCCGATTTTTGAATTACTTGGAGCCATTGGATATGGCTATAGCTTTTCACTCTACGGATTCAGTGTGACGACGCTACTCGCGTTCGCTTTCTTGTCAACCTTACTCGCTTTGGCGATGTCTGATTTATCGACGATGCTCGTGCCGAATGTCATCTTGAAATTCACGGCACCGGTATTACTCTTCCTCACCTATCTCACAGGGGCATCCTGGTGGAACCCGCTTGTAGGGGCGCTACTCGGATTTTCGCTCCTAGCGACCGTCTTTTTCGTGTCAAAAGGGGGACTTGGGGCAGGGGACGTCAAATTGTTTACTATGATTGGTCTTGTGCTCGGTCCGCGTGACGTGCTCGTCGCCTTGTTTCTATCGAGTTTGATTGGGGCAATTGTCGGGATTGGGTTGATGATGACAAAAAAAATCGGGCGAAAGCAACCGATTCCGTTCGTCCCGTCGATTGCGCTAGGGACGATGTTGACGTTTTGGTTTAGTGAAAGTTTTTTTGATTGGTATTTTGAGTTGATGTAGGGGGAAACGATCATGAGTCGTGGGATAGAGAAAGGGACGGTCACGTATTTTTCGTTTGATGCGCTCAGCATCCACGGGGCCGTCATCAAACAAGGGGTGTTCAAACGAAGCGCCTCGGTTCAGTTAGCAAAAGATGCATACGGAGAAGGGAAGATTCTCGATGAGACGGCGTTCAGTCTCGCTTTCGATGAGCTCTGTCGCAAATTGAAAGTAAGACGCGGGATGACGTGTGCAATCGCATTGGACGAGACCGAGGTGTTGTCACGGAAAGTCGAGATTCCTTCTTCGATTCCGAAGGACGAGATTCGTGGCTACCTCTTCATGGAAATCGGGAGCTCGATCATCTTGCCGTTCGATGATGTGTCGTTCGACTACGAAGTGTTAGGAGAAGACGGAGTCAAGACGGACGTCATGTTGCATGCCGTTTCGATTGAATTGACGAAGTCGCTCCGTGCGTACATGAAAAAGCGTGGTCTCGCGTTGAAGAAGATCACGCCACGTTCTGTCGCGGTCGCCAATGGGGTCATACGTTTATCGGAGATTGATCCGCTTCAATCGACATTACTCTGGCATATCACGCCGTTTTCACATCAATTGCTCGTCCTTGAGGAAGGGCAGATTCGTTTCATCCGCTCGATCGAACTGGACCTCCCGTATCTAGTCGGGACGAAAGATGGTGTCGTGACCTATACATATGATGGGACCGGTGAGATGAAGGCTAATCAGTTGGATGACTGGTTGAACGAACTCGCTCGCTTCCTCGATTTCTATCGTTACTCGCTACGGACGGATGGTCGGGCCATCGATGAGTTATACGTCTCGGGAACTGTTCCGGAAGTCGATGATCTCGTCCGTATGATTCAGGCTGAGTCCCTCGTCTCGGTGACGCGTGTCGAGCAACCGCTCGCCATCGCTCACGGGACACCGCTATCGCATCAAATGTTGCCACTCCTTGGGATGGCGACGCTTCAGCGCGATCGGGACACGAACTTCATCAATTCGACGGACGTGACACTCCGTTGGCCGATCGTGACAGGTCTCGTCGCCCTTCTTCTCGGAGGAGGAGCGGCCGGATACTTGTACTATGAGGTCGACCAACTAAAAGCAGAACAGACGCGAATCGAAGAAGAGTTACAGCTCGTTCAAATTTACCAAACCGAACAAGTGAATTCGAAAGCGCAACAAGTGCTCTCGCTCGACCAAACCGTGACGGCGTTGACCGACATGGAAAAGGATGCGGTCCCAGCACTGCGCGCGTTGACTGAGCAGTTGCCGCCTACTGGCTACGTCTTGACGTATAACTACGCGGATGGCTCCATCATGAGCGTCCGAACTCAATTCGAGACGTTAGAAGACTTGAACGCATTCCAGCGCTCGCTCATGACCGATGAGCGGTTCCTCGACGTCAAACTCCTCGGTGTGACGACAGAGTTGAAAGCGGATGTGGATGCAGAAGAAGAGGAAAACTCATTAGAAGAAGATCCGCTTCCACGCTATATCGGAGAGTTTACGTTCATGTTCCAAGACGTGGAAGACGAGTTGACAGAGGAAGAGGACACGGATGAGGAGGTGGTGAGTCAATGAAACGTTCGACAATCTACGCGTTATTTGCGATTTGCCTCCTTGCCGCAATCATCGCACCGGCTTACTTTGGCTATACGTATTACGTCAAACAAGGAGAGGTCGAAGCGCTTGAGAGGGACCTCTCGCTCGAACAAACAAAACTGGAGTTATTGCGCCAAGAAGGAAAAGCCGTTGATGTAGCGGACTCTCAGACGCTTCAGACACGGGTTCCAACAGTTCCTGCCCTCGACACGGTCGTTGAGGCGTTGTCGCAGGCAAGTCTTCTTGCGGGTGTCAATGTGACAAGTATCGCATTTGCGGATGGCGTTGTGGCTGAGTCAGAAGTGCCGGAAACGGTCGAGCCGTTCAATCCGGCTGATGTGAGTGCGACGAATGAACCGGCTGAACCAACGGACGTTGCACCTGTCAACGCTTCTACGGTCCGTTCAACGGTCAACTTGCAAGCAGAGACGTATGAAGCGCTCGTCTCCTTCTTGGAGTCGATCGAGTCGATGAATCGGATTCACGTGTTACGGACGGTTCAATTTACCGGACCTGCCGAGACGGGACCGAATACGGTCGAAGAAGTGCAGTCGCTCGAGTTTACAGTCGAGCTTGATGCCTTCTATCGTCCGGACCTCGACCAACTCGTTCCAGACCGATACATTCCGGAACCGGCGTTTGAGCAAAAGGATATCCCGGTATACGACTATACGACACCATAAGTCGGCGCGTCCCTTCGCAATTGAAGGGGCGTGTTTTTCGTCGCGGGTAATTGTGTTTAGGAGGCACGTTGCCTACAATCAACAGTGAAGACCGAAACGGGAAGGAACGCCGTTTTGGAAGAAGAGAAGGAGTCGATACAATGAATTCAACACAGAAGCGTGTCACTCTCGCCTCGATGTCACCGCGACGTACCGAGCTATTGACGAAAGCAGGAATCAAACATGAGGTCATCCCATCGACCGTGATGGAAGGGACGGACGGTCGGGAGACACCGAGTGATTACGTCGCTCGTCTGGCCCGGGAGAAAGCGATGGACGTGGCAAGGCATCACCGTGATGCCATCGTCATCGGCGCGGACACGGTCGTCGTCTTGAACGGCATCATTTTAGAGAAACCGACAGACCGGGAGGATGCGAAACGGATGCTTGAACGATTATCCGGTTCGACCCATGAAGTGCTGACGGGTGTGAGCATCATCGGTAAGTCCCAAGATTTGTTCGTCACGACGACGCGTGTGACGTTCGCTGAGATTCCTGAAACCTGGCTAGCGGATTATTTGGATTCGACAGAGCCCTACGATAAGGCGGGTGCGTATGGGATTCAAGGATCGGGTGGTCTCTTCGTCGAAGGAATCGAAGGGGATTTTTATAATGTCGTCGGATTGCCGATCCATCCGCTCGTCAAGACGCTCGACCGGCATGGGGTGACGCCTCGCTTTCTGTGAACTTGAAAGTAGGTGAAGGAATGACCATGGTGCTTGACCGTAGTGTAGAGACCGCCATCGCCAGATTGCTTCAAATCGGAGGACGGGGACCGGACCCGATGGAGACGGCTCGTCGTATCTCGGACGTCTACCCGACGTTACGGGCGCTGTCACAAGCGTCCGTCCACGATTTATGCAAAATCGAAGGGATGACGAAGAAGAAGGCGGAGCAACTTCTCGCTGCATTCACGATCGGGATTCGATACGTCGAGGAACCGAAAGCAAGTATGCCGACGATTCGTTCGCCGCAAGATGCCTATGAGTTGTTGCGGGATGAATTGAGACTGTTGAATCAGGAGCATTTCGTCTGTTTGTATTTGAATACGAAGAACCAACTGATTGCGCGGAAGACGCTCTTCGTCGGAGGGCTCAACTCGTCAATCGTCCACCCGCGTGATGTGTTTCGTGAGGCGCTCAAGTTGTCGGCGGCATGCTTTATCGCTGTGCACAATCATCCGAGCGGGGACGCGACCCCAAGTCGGGAAGACATCGAGGTGTCCGAGCGATTGGTCGAAGCAGGCAATATCGTTGGCATTGCCTGTCTCGACCACGTCATCATCGGGGAAGACCATTACGTCAGCATGAAGCAGCGGGGATATATGAATGGGTAAGGAGTAGAGAGCAGGCATCGTGATGTCTGCTTTTTTGTGTTTACGAGAGAACTGGTACCTCATTAAATTTTGGATATAGTTGGAAAATGATAAGTGGAGATGTAAAATTCGAAGAGAGCAGAAATGATTATGAATTACTTTGCGCACGGGAGGTGTCTAATTTGTCTCGTATTACGATATGGAATGTGATCGGATGGGGATTTCTTCTTTTCTTAGCAGTCAGTAAATCCTTTTTCAGTGAGCAATTGTCCTTGATCACGACTGGTCTGGGCGGATTGATTTGTTTGATGTTGAGTTTGTGGATGATCTATTCCGGAGAAGAAGAGTTATCACAACATCCGAATGAAAGGTCTGAATGAACAACGCTATTTAAACTGTCATTTGGCTAAAGAGTAGATGATGAATCAAATTGAGAAGAGCGGTGTACGCATATGAATGTACTGTCGGAAAACGAATTAAAAGAAGCCCTTCAGATGATGAAAGATGGGGATTTGACGTATTACGAAAAAAACAAAGAAGCCATTCTCACCAGCATGGTTCAGCATATCGGGTCACCGGACGGCGAACTCCGTGATCGACTCATATACACGATGTTCTTTCGCTTCATCATCGAACAAAAAGACATCGATTTCGACAAGATGAGTGAACTCCTTGAGACGTCCTTGCATGCTCTTTTGTTTCATAGAATTGAGGAAACGCAGTCGGACGCTGTCTTCACGAGAGCTTTCACGACTCTATTGACGGCTTTGATTCTGCATCGAGACGTTGAAGAGGACTTTTTGACAGAAGACCAATTCCGGCTGGCAACAGAAGGTTTGATTCGATATCTTCAGCTCGAGAGAGATACAAGAGGTTATGTGAATGGCAAGGGATGGGCCCATTCGATTGCCCACGCGGCAGATGCGGTGGACGAACTGATCGCAAATCCGAAACTGGATCCAGCGTCATTTCCGGAACTCTTCCACGTCATTATCAATCAAATCATGCGTTCTGAGGTATTGGCGCATGATGAAGACGAACGTCTCATCCATCCGCTCCTACGTTTACTCGAACGAGGGATGGATTCTGAAGTCATTCATCGCTATGTAGAGCAGCTTCCACATCACTTAGAAGAATGTAAGCAACATCTTGATGATGAGGAAAAATATTGGTACGTCGTCCATAATGTGAAAACATTCTTGAAGAGTCTATATGTCCGTTTAAACGAAGAACAGCGGCATGATCTGATCCAACAATCTATTCTCGTCACACTGAAAAAGTCGTGATGTGATCAATTAAAGTAGTTTTCTCTAATCGAATCAAGATGTTGATTAGAAAACAAATGAGGTGTTTATATGGAAAAAATAATTTGGATACTGATGGTCGGATTATCGCTTTTTGTGAGTTACATACATCTAGGACCAACCATCTTCTCTATCGTTGTGTTCATCCTGTTTTTATTTGTGAGCACAGCGCTATTTATGCGGTTCGATCAGAACCACTGGCTAGACCGCGTCTCGCCGCTCGTCGGTGTTGGCGTAGGAGTTCTATCGCTCATCGCTTATCTCGGTATGATCGTGCTCTCTTTCAATGAACTCAATCAACTCGGCATCTGGACGGTACTCGTCCGCCTCCTGCTCATGTACATCGGAATTTACATTTTCGTCGTGACGACATCGAGCTTTTTGGCAGGAGCGACGCGACTCAAGCCATCCCGCTTCTTTCGGCCGGTGTTGATTTTCTCGGTATTCTTTTACGGAGCGATGTTACTGCTTCCGCTCCAACCGGGATTGTAACCGTTCTCTCCTTAGGCAGACGCTCACTTGCGTCTGCTTTTTTGATTTGCCTTTTTGCCGAAAAGAAGGCAAACTAATAGACGGTGAGACAGGACTGAGATGCGGTTATTGTAAATAACCTGTAATCGAATGAACGTTTTCAAACATGATTTTTCCGTTATAATAAAAAATAGTGTAATGAAGAGAGGAGCAACACCTATGTTTCGTAGTTTTAACCGAGAAATCGGAATCGACCTTGGAACGGCTAACACGCTCGTTTATGTAAAGGGTCAAGGAATTGTTGTTCGTGAACCGTCCGTCGTGGCGTTCCGCACAGATACAGGTAGAATTGAGGCCGTTGGGAACCAGGCCAAAGATATGATTGGACGTACTCCGGGGAACGTCTCTGCACGTCGTCCGATGAAAGACGGCGTCATCGCTGACTTCGAAACGACAGCGACGATGATCAAATACTTCATGGAGCAAGCTCAAAAATCAAAAGGCGGTTTGTTCTCATCGAAGACGAACGTCATGATTTGTGTCCCAAGCGGTATCACGTCTGTTGAAAAACGTGCCGTGGAAGACGCTGCGAAACAAGCAGGCGCTCGTGAAGCATACACAATCGAAGAACCGTTCGCAGCAGCAATCGGTGCAGGCCTCCCAGTTTGGGAACCGACTGGCTCGATGGTCGTCGATATCGGTGGCGGTACGACCGAAGTCGCAGTGATCTCACTCGGCGGCATCGTGACAAGCCAATCGATTCGTGTCGGTGGTGACGAAATGGATGATGCCATTATTCGTTACATCAAGAACAAGTACAACCTCATGATCGGGGAGCGTACATCTGAGACGCTCAAAATGGAAGTCGGTTCGGCGCGCATCGATGCATCGAACGAAGCGGAGAAGATGGAAATCCGTGGTCGCGACCTCGTAACAGGACTTCCAAAACAAATCGAAGTCACGTCTGCAGAAGTGTGTGAAGCTCTTTCGGATACAGTTGAAGCGATTTTAGCAGGGGTCAAGCAAACGCTTGAGCAAACTCCTCCAGAACTTGCGGCTGACGTTATGGACCGCGGAATCGTCTTGACTGGCGGCGGCGCCCTCCTCAAAAACTTGGACGACGTGATCTCAGACGAGACACACATCCCGACACTCGTTGCGGATGAGCCACTCGACTGCGTAGCGGTCGGGACTGGAAAATCTCTTGAAATGATGGACGTCCTCCGTTCGAAATCAGGCATCTCGTCACGTCGATGAGAGGTGAGACACGATGAGCCGATTCGTACGTAATAAAAAGCTCATCATCACGCTAATTGTACTGATCTTGTTTTTCGTCATTTTAGGTGTTTCGATTCGAGGACGATCGGAATCAGCCTGGTACCAAGATGTCACGCGTGATGTGGTCGGCACGTTCCAGCGAGTGTTCGCGGTACCAATCGGGTGGATGGACTCAACGGTCTCGTCCATCTCAGATGTCCGCGATATCTACGAAGAGAACCGCCAGCTGAAAGAACATTTGGCGAAGTACGCCGAGGTATCGGTTGAAGCGGATGATTTGCGCCGTGAGAATGAGGAGCTTCGAAAGATGGTCGAAGCAAGAGACGAGTCGTTACGTGACTTCGACCTCATTCCGGCGGAGGTCATCGGTCGGACACCGAACGATTGGCAACGCTACGTCACCATCAACGTCGGTTCAGAACGCGGCGTTGAAAAGGGCATGGCCGTGACCGCAGCGAGCGGGATGGTCGGTCGTGTCATTCAGACGAGTGCTTATACGTCGCAAGTTCAACTGCTCAGCGACAACAACCGGACGAACAACGTCTCGGCTGTGGTCAAAGATGCGGACGGCAAACCGACGTATGGGACGGTTGACGGATTCGACACGGAGACGAATGAATTGTTCTTCACAAAAGTATCGAATAGCGTCAAGCTGAAAGAAGGAGAAATCGTATCGACGTCTGGACTCGGTGGACGTTATCCGGCTGGACTTGTCATCGGTACGATCGAATCGATCGAGACGGATGAATATGGCGTCTCACAAGTCGCCCGGATTAAACCGGAGGCCGACTTCAATGAGTTCTCACAAATGTACGTGATTGATCGGACACTAGACGAACCGTTTTTAACGGGTCCCGAGGAAGGAGGAGCAGCGGGTGAGTAACATGAAAGTGTTCATCGCCCTGTTCCTCCTTTTTCTTATTGAAGGAACATGGGCATCGATTTTTTCTTGGCACTACGCCACGCCGTTTCTTTTGTTGACGTTGATCGGGTTGATGTTTGTCAGTCTGTACGGTCGATGGGAGACGGCACTCGGGTTTGGGCTTGTATTCGGACTGCTGTATGATATCGTCTACACCGACCTGATTGGAATCTATGTATTTACTTTTTCACTCATTCCTCTCTTAGCCAGCTTCGTGTTAAAATATATAGGTGAGAACTTCTTCTCCGTCACCATTACGTTCACGTTTATGATTCTCGTTTTCACCTTTGCGATTTACGGGATCATGGCGGCGATTGGTGGGACGTTGATGACGATTCAAACACTATTGGTTGAACAGATTCCAGGGACGATGCTCGTCAATGCCATCGCCATCGTGATTCTTTATTATCCGATGACGCGTTATGTGACGACACGCCCTGTTGCGAAAAGAGGGTAGCCATGATGGAGCGTAAACGACACATTACGATTAAAGGACATCGCAACGGCATTGCCATTCACTTCAATCCGAAGAGTGGCATCGACGAGGTGCTTACGGACTTAGAAGCGACATTACAAGAAATGGAGCCGCCGTCCGGAAAGATTGCCCTGAAGTTGCACGCGGGTACTCGTTATATTGACGAGGAGCTGTCACGTCAAATTCGTGAGGTCGTCGCTCGTCATGGCGTTTTTTATATTGAAGACTTGTCGAGCGATGTCATGTTGACAGAAGAAGCGAAAGCGACGTACGGCAGAAAGACATTCCACTATCACAGCGGGACGATTCGGAGTGGGCAAGTGTTGACGTTTGACGGTTCGGTGCTCGTGATCGGGGATATCAATCCCGGGTCAGAGGTCCGGGCGACAGGAAGTATTTATTGTTTAGGGACGATACGAGGAAATGTGCGCGCCGGTGTCGAAGGATGGGAAGAAGCGGTCATTACCGCGAGCCTGCTCCATCCGAAGTTTTTAGCAATCGGTGAACATGTACTCACAGCCGATGACGATGAAGAACTTCCTGAGATTGAGATGGGTTGTGCGTATCAGACGAGTGATGGGATTGAGATGACACGTCTCCGCCACGTCATGACAGGTCTGAAAGACGCATATGCAATGGAATTACAGAGAGGGTGAGTGGAATGGAGCAAGTAGTGGAGCCTGTACATACAGAAAAAGAAGTTAAAAACGGCAGAGCCATCGTCGTGACATCAGGAAAAGGGGGCGTCGGCAAGACAACGACGACCGCCAACATCGGGACGGGGCTCGCCTTGTCTGGACACTCGGTCTGTCTCGTCGATACAGATATCGGGTTGCGTAACCTCGATATCATTCTCGGTCTCGACAACCGGAGCATTTATAACCTTGTCGATGTCATCACGGGTCAATGTAAGTTGAATCAGGCGCTCGTCCGCGATAAACGCTTCGAGGAGATGTATTTACTCCCGGCCGCACAGTCGAAAGACAAGACGTCAGTGAATCCTGAACAAGTGAAGGAAATCGTTGACCAGTTGAAGACGGAATATGATTTCGTCTTGATTGACTGTCCTGCTGGAATCGAGCAAGGGTTCATGAACGCGATTGCCGGTGCGGATGAGGCGATCGTCGTCACGACACCTGAAAAGGCGGCGGTTCAAGATGCAGACCGAATCATCGGGATGCTCGAACAAGCGGAACATATCGATGCGCCTAAACTGATTGTCAACCGAGTCAAGAATCATCTCGTCGAATCGGGCGACATGCTCGACATCGATGACATCATGCGCATCCTGTCGATCGACTTACTCGGTGTCGTCATCGACGATGAGGAAGTCATCGCAGCCGCGAACCGCGGTGTCCCGGTCACGATGAATCCGGATAACTATGCCGGGCAGGCGTACCGGAACATCACGCGCCGTATTCTTGGCGAATCGGTCCCGCTCATGTCGATTCAGACGGAGACGGCACCGGTCGGCTTCTGGGCACGACTCATGATGAAATTTGGAATGAAAAAAGCGTAAAGGCAACGGAAGTTGCCTTTTTCTGTCGAAAGGAGTGATGCAGATGAAGCTAATCTACGAACGAACACCTTCCATCGAACGGGCGATGCTCGTGGACGGCGAACGATTACTCGAAGTCGAGGAACGGTTTGTCGACCAACTGTCGGTCGGGACCATCGTCGAAGCCGCAATTGAACGGATCCACCCGTCACTCGGGGCAGCCTTTTTGACGGATGGGGAGACGACATACTTTCTCCCGATCGCAGAGACGCTCCGTGCGCTCGCCTCGTATCCGGAAGTGCCCGCCATCGGGCAAGCGGCAGTCGTCGGAGAAAAGCGACTCGTCCAAGTGACAAAAGAAGGAATCAACGGCAAGCATCATAAAGTGACAGAGAACATTCGATTCGGTGGGCGATATCTTGTGTATTTCCCATTTGGACGTCGTCAACTGTTCAGCCGGAAACTCGACCTCGTCACGCAGGACCGCCTCTCAAAGGCGCTCGACTTAACGGAAGAGGAAGGGGTCTTATTTCGGACGGAAGCCGGACAAGTGGCCCCGGAAGCGTTACAGGAAGAACTGAATCGATTGCGTAACCGTTCAATCGTGGTGATCGAGCAACGGTTCGGGCAAGACGAGCTACTATGCGAACAATTCGTGAGACGTCATGCAGTCGAGTCCGTGCTGTTGAATGACAAAGAAGGGCAAACGCGACTCGAACGATTGGATGTCCCCGTGAAACGTCATATCGGAAAAGGGCGGATGCCTGAAGCGAAACGTCTCGATGGAGCCATCGAGAAACTGGAGAGTCGTGCCGTCTGGTTGGATGGTGGGGCGTTCGTCTTGATCGAACAAGTCGAGACGATGACCGTCATCGACGTGAATAGTGGCAAAAATGTCGCCGTCAAAGACAAGGGGCGTGCGGCCGATACCATCAATGAAGCCGCGCTCTATTCGATCATGGAGCAGTTGCGTCTGCGAAATATCGGCGGCATGGTCATCATCGATTTCTTACGTGGTTCAAAGGAAGGGCAGACCCGTCTCCTTAAAAAGATGAAAGAACTCGGGGCGCGTGACCCACGTCGGGTCGAGGTGTACGGCTTCACACGAATGGGGCTGTTCGAGCTGTCGCGGGAACGGACCGGTCGCTCGATTCAAGACCGGATGTTTCATGCCGGCAAGCCTTCAAAATTGGCCATCTTCTCACAGTTTGAACGGTCGCTCCTTGATTTGAATGATCAATACGAAGCGGTCGTGCTCTCACTCCCTAAGAAGTGGCATGACGCTTCCTGGCACGAATTTGACATCGAGGTGCATCTCGTCGAAGGGGAGCCGGAGTTCCTCTTTTATGGGACGTCCGAAGAATGTCAGAATTTCTTATCTCGTCGTTGACAATGATTAATCGAGAATGGTATTATCTATAACGTTAGTTCGTTTGGAAGCACCCAAATGGCTACAACCGCACAGAACGGGTTTTTAAAGGTTTTGCCCTGCCCAGGATGGCGAGTCTGAGTTTAACAAGGAGGTGCACGTATATGTACGCAATCATCAAAACTGGTGGTAAGCAAATCAAAGTTGAAGCAGGTCAAGAGATCTACATCGAAAAACTCGATGCTGATGTCGAAGGTACTGTAGAATTCGGTGAGGTTCTTTTCGTTGGTGGTGACGATGTTAAAGTCGGCGCTCCACTCGTAGAAGGCGCTAAAGTTGTCGGTACTGTGGTAAAACACGGCCGCGCTAAGAAGATCACTGTCTTCAAAATGAAAGCTAAGAAAAACTACCGTCGTAAGCAAGGTCACCGTCAGCCTTACACGAAAGTTCGCATCGAGAAAATCGAAGCGTAAGCTATGATTCGGGTCAAGGTAAGACGAGACGAGGCGAAGTCGATTCGCTCCGTCGAAGTGACGGGTCATGCCAATTTTGCAGAACCTGGTTCTGACTTGGTGTGCGCCGGTGTTTCAGCCATCATCTTTGGTGCCTATAACGCCGTCGAAACGCTTGCGGGTCAATCGCTTCTTGTAGAAATGGCAGATCAAACAGAGGGTGGTTACTTTTATGTCGAGACGTATCCTGACTTATCACCGCAGGATATGGAACGCACCCAACTGTTATTAGAAGGGATGCTCGTGCAGTTAGACACGATCGCCCAAAGCTACGGTGAATATATCCAAATTGAACAATAGGAGGTGGACCTCATGTTACAATTGAACCTTCAGTTCTTCGCTTCGAAAAAGGGAGTTGGTTCGACTAAAAACGGTCGTGACTCAATTTCGAAACGTCTCGGTGCAAAACGCGCTGACGGACAAACAGTTTCAGCTGGATCAATCCTTTACCGCCAACGCGGTACAAAGATTCACCCAGGTGAAAACGTTGGCCGTGGTGGCGACGACACTTTGTTTGCGAAAGTTGACGGCGTAGTACGCTATGAGCGTCTTGGTCGCGACAAGAAACAAGTGAGCGTTTACCCAGTCGCGTAAGTTGAACGACGCAGAAGACTCTAGCCACTTATTTGGTTAGAGTCTTTTTTTCTAGGAGAGGATCAAATGGATTCAGAACAGACACTCGAGCTCTTATCGACCGTCCGTCACGAATGGATGAATCGGCTTCAATTGATCTCGCTCTACGCGGCTCTCGATCCGACTAAGCTCGAAGAACTTTACGAACGCTATCGGAAACAGGCCGACGAAGAGAGTGCGCTCGTTCGTTTGAACGTGCCACAGACGAGCCTAGTCGTGATTCAAGCGAATTGGGAGGGACGGATGACGTATACGATTTCAACCGACCAACTCGCCATCGATGACGCGCGAGTGGCAGAGATGCTTGTCCGCTTGTTAGACAACACGGATGGGTCGATTCATGTGACGTTCACGGACGGACTGATGGTTCGCGTCACGGGCACTGTCCCGGACGATGTGAAGGCATCAGCCGATGTGTACGAACAGAACGTAGATACCACTACGTTTCACATAAAGGAGGGGAAATAAATGTTTGTCGATCAGGTTAATATTTTTGTAAAAGCTGGAGACGGCGGAAAAGGGATGGTCGCTTTCCGTCGCGAGAAATACGTTCCAGACGGTGGTCCTGCAGGTGGTGACGGTGGTCACGGTGGGGACGTCATCTTTGAAGTAGAAGAAGGATTGCGGACGCTCGTTGATTTCCGTTATTCGAAGAAGTTTATCGCCCATGATGGCGAAAAAGGGATGTCAAAAGGGATGCACGGACGTAAAGCGAAACCGCTCATCGTCAAAGTTCCACCTGGCACGATCGTGTTCGACGCCGAGACGGATACCGTCATCGCGGACTTGACCGAGCACGGTCAACAAGCGACGATCGCGAAAGGTGGTCGTGGTGGTCGCGGGAACTGTCGTTTTGCGACACCTGCCAACCCGGCTCCAGAAATCGCGGAGAACGGGGAACCAGGTCAAGAACGTGAGTTGCGTCTCGAGTTGAAACTCCTCGCAGACGTCGGTCTCGTCGGATTCCCGTCTGTCGGGAAGTCAACGCTTCTCTCGGTCGTCTCGTCGGCGCGCCCGAAAATCGGTGCGTACCACTTCACGACGATTACACCGAACCTCGGTGTCGTCAAGACAGCGGACGACCGTAGTTTCGTCATGGCCGACCTTCCAGGTCTCATCGAAGGAGCGAGCCAAGGCGTTGGTCTCGGTCACCAGTTCCTTCGCCATATCGAACGGACGAAAGTCATCGTTCACATGATCGATATGAGCGGTATGGAAGGACGCGATCCGTTCGAAGACTACACGACGATCAACCGTGAGCTCGAGTCGTACAACTTACGTCTCCTTGAGCGTCCACAAGTCGTCGTGGCGAACAAAATGGATATGCCGGACGCAGCGGAACATCTTGAAGAGTTCAAGAAGAAGGTAGGGGACGACGTCAAAGTCTTCCCGATCTCGGCACTCGCTCAAGACGGTCTTCGCAACTTGTTAATCGAAGTGGCGAACTTTGTCGATACGACACCAGAATTCCCACTCGATGAGCTCGAAGAGAAGACAGCGACGCCTCGTGTCGTGTATCGTTATGAGAAGGAAGAGAAAGGCTATCAAATCCACATCGATGAATACGATCGCTTCGTGATCACGGGACCTCGTATCGAGAAGCTCTTCAAGATGACGAACTTTGACCATGATGAGTCGATCAAACGATTTGCTCGTCAAATGCGTCAAATGGGCGTCGATGACGATCTTCGTAAGTTGGGTGCCGAGGACGGTAGTGTCGTGGCAATCCTCGACTTCGAATTCGAGTTTGTGGAATAAAAAAATTACTTGTTAAGAAGAAACGGAGTGTGAAGCTAACGTGGACCCTGTGCCCTCGTCAAGTATAATTCTATATGTAGTTCTCGTCATGTTGTCAGCGTTTTTCTCATCAGCAGAAACGGCGCTCTCGAGTGTGAACCGGGTCCGGATGATTCGGATGGCAGAGGATGGCGACAAAGCCGCAAAACGTGTCCTCAGTCTCGTCGACCGTTTTGATGATACCCTCTCGACGATTCTCGTCGGGAACAACATCGTCAACATCGGTTCGGCGACGGTGTCGACGGCCATCGCCACATCGATTTTCAGTGGTGGAACCGGTCTTCTCGTGTCAACGTTCGCGACGACGGTCATCATCTTGATTTTTGGTGAGATTTTACCGAAATCGCTCGCGAAAGAGTTTGCGGAGAAGTATTCGCTTCTCATCAGTGGAATCCTTGTGTTCCTCGTTAAAGTCCTCAAACCGGTGACGATGATTTTCACCGGCTTGAAGAAGTTGACGCTGCGGATGATCGGGATGAAAGACAAGGAGCCATCCGTCACCGAAGAAGAGTTGAAAGTGCTCGTCGATATGGGAGAAGAGGAAGGTGTGCTCGGAGAGACGGAAGCAGAGCTCGTCCATAGCGCCTTTGCCTTCAACGATATTACGGTCGATGATGTGCTGACGCCACGAATCGATATTCTGGCCGTCGACATCGACGATTCGCTCGATGAAATCAAAGACACGATTTTCAGTGGTGGACATTCGCGTTTACCGGTCTACAAAGACTCGATCGACAACGTCATCGGTGTCTTGTCAGAACGTGACTTCTTGCGTTCGATGATGAAGGATGAAGTGACGGATGTCCGTTCGCTCATCCGACCGCTCACGTACGTGTCACCGCAGACGAAATTGATTGAACTACTTCCGATTCTCCAGCAGAAACAATCTCACATGGCTGTCGTCCTCGATGAATTCGGGGGCACGGCGGGTCTCATCACGTTAGAAGACATGCTTGAAGAACTCGTCGGCGACATCTGGGATGAGCACGACGAATCCGTCGTCTATCTCAGACGTCTCCGTGAAGGGGTCTATGAGTGTATGGCTGACATGAACGTTGATGAATTCGCGGAAGAGATGGGGATTGCAGAACCAGACGTCGATTCCAACACGATGGGCGGTTGGTTCGTTGAATTGCTCGGCGACATCCCGGAGAAAGGTGCACAAGTCACGTATCAAGACATGACGTTCACCGTTCTCCATGTGGAGAAACGCCGTGTCCGGAAACTGTTAGTGGAGACTGGACAATCTCAGCAAGAAGACATGCAAGAAGCATAAACAAAAGGGATGATTCGCACATGGCGGATCATCCCTTTTTGCGTCATACGGATTGGCGTTCAATGCGCTCAATCAGTTCATATGGCCGTACTTTATAAATGGCGTAAGGCATGTATACGGGATCGATCGCATCGAGGAAGCGCATTTGGAAGTGCTCCCGTTTGATGTAGTCACCGACGTTACTTGCGTCGACTTTATAGAAGCCAACTTCCTGTGTCTCGCCAGCCTGCGGTCTGAGGTCACCGGATACATATTTCGCGCGGAACGTGACACAGAGGACGCGGGAGGACACGTTTTGATAGATTCCCGTGATGCCTTCCACCTCGATTTTCACGCCCGTTTCCTCGTCCACTTCACGATGGATGGCGTCAACGAGTGACTCATGTTCTTCCACCTGTCCGCCAGGCATCTCGAACGAGTCGTTCCGATGCATGTTTTTGACGAGGAGAACCTCACCCGCTTCATTCGTGATATACGCTGTCACACAGACAATCGCACGCGGTGGCGTATAATGCCCGGTCGGCATCATGAACTCTTCGCTTGACTTGATATACAGCTCTTTTCCGAGGCGAGCCCGCTGTTTCATGGCGTCTCGTCGCAACGTACTGCCACGATAATCCCGTTCGACTTGTTCATAGTGTTCACGGTCCCGATATTCCCATAGTGCCATGACCTCGGACTTGTCTTCGGTCACCCAGCGTCCGACGAGACGGGCGCCATGCGACGCCTGGATCGGGTAAATGTATGTATGGAAAAAGTCGGTGAATTCTTGCAGGCGTTCAGGTCGAATCGTATACGTTTTACGGCGATGGAACATAATGATTCCTCCTTTTTCGTTGTGCGGTGTCCTATATGTGTGACCGCGATTCGCTTACATGGTTCTTATTCGACAGATGTGAGCGTTTCCCTTTCCAACAAAAAAAGAATCAGCGCAAGTCAAGCTGATTCTTTCACACGTTTTGGTTGCTGACGAACATGTCGAACGATGAGGACGATTCCGACAGCAAGAGCCAAGAAGGGGATGACATCGTCCATGAAGTGACCGATCATGCGCCAGTTGCTACCAAGCATCATCCCGACATGGATGAAAAGGAATGACCAGACGGCAAAAATCAAGGTCGTCACCGACAAAAACTTACGGAACGATAGACGCATCACGCCGGCGCTCACGGCGAACAGTTGCCGCCAAAAGAGACTGAGGCAGACGATCCATGCCCCGTATTTCTCAAACCAGCGCTCGGCACGGAGTTGCTTGTCTTGTCGAATTCGAAAATAACGATACAGTTTGAGCGCGACGGGACGCCCGCCATATCGACCGATCCAGTACAGACCGATTTGGCTGATCGTGAAGGAAACCCACGCCAGCAGGAACGTCAGGAAGAAGGGCGCGTCATGCGAGTCGACGAGGAAGCCGCCGTATGCGAGAACGAGTTCGTTCGGGATGAATTGGACCAAGATACCGATGGGAATGCTGAAGACCCCACAGACGGCGAGTAGATGCTCGAGGACGTTCAAGACGTAGCCCTCCTTTCAAATGATTTCAGGAAAGATGTTCCATCCATCAGTATAACGGACATGACTGAAAAGAAAAAGAAGAGATGTCACATATTCGTGACGTCTCTTCAATCTAATTCGGATACGAGAATCCCGAGGCGGTCCAACTCTTTCACCGCAGCCTCGATTGCCTCTTTATGGTCTGATTCGAGCGTGTGGATATGGAAACCACCCGTCAACTGGGAGAGTGGGGAAGCCCCATGCGTCTTCACACGTTCGAGGAAGGCACGGACGTCGCGGCGACTCTTCACCATGAGTTGTCCCGTGATGGACCCGTATACAGGATGGTCGATGATGACGTCTTTGATGGTGACCCCTTCATCGACGATGGCGTTCATCTCCGCCTCCATCTCTTCTGCCGTGTGACGACAGGCGACCTTTTTCGAATAGGTGGATGGAGTGAGGTCTCCGTGCAAGTAGACGTACCCACGAGCGGTCGCAACGATTTGATGACCTTTCGCTTTTAGTAACGATAGGTCTTGGACGATGACCTGGCGACTGACGGATACATGTCTTGCCAGTTCAGATCCTGTGATCGGCTCATTGCTCGATTCAATCAATTGTAATAGTGTGCGACGGCGTTCTTCACCGGCTAAACGTTTGTTCATGATGTTCGACTCTCCTTGCTAAAATGACGATGGCATCGGCGAGGGCCGATGTGTCTTCGGCGGTCGTATGCGCGCCGAAGGAAATGCGGACGAGTCCATGACAGGCGCTCGTCTCATATCCGAGTGCCTCGAGCATGCGGTTCGGTCCATTTTGGCCTGCTCGACATGCCGACCCAGCCGATACTTGGAACCCGAGATCGTCGAGCTCGGTCATCCACCATTGTCCGTCGCGTTGATGGGAGACGAAGGAGAAAATGGCGGGACTTTGTTCGTCGAACTCGAGCCAATGGACATGCGCTGACGTCTTCTCTTTCAAGATAGCACGAAACGCCATGAAATTTCTCTGAAAACGTGTCAATTGTTCCTGACGTTCTCCGAGTGCTTTGGCAAAGGAACTGATTCCAGGAACGTCAATCGTTCCGGGACGAATCCCGTACTGATGATGTCCCGGATAGTATGGGGGAGGAATCAGACGTTCCATGTAGAGGGCGCCGACTCCTTTCGGTCCACCCACTTTGTGGGCACTGAACGAATAGGCATCGATGCCTTCGACAGAAATCGGAATTTTCCCGAGTGCCTGGACCCCGTCCACATGGAAGAGGATTTTCTTATATTTCAAGAGGCATTGGATGTGGTGGAGCGGTAATACCCAACCCGTGTCGGAATTGACGTGTTGGAGCGTGACGAGCCCGATGTCACGGTCGAGTAGGTGGGTGAATGCATCCAAATCAAACTTCCCGTCCTTCAGTTTTAACCGATGAACGATTGTCCCTTCCCGCTCCCATTCTTCAAGTAAGAGAGCGACCGAATCATGTTCATGCCAAGACGTGATCACCTCTTTGCCCTTCATCCGTTTACGTAAACTTGTCAGTGCGATGTAATTGCTCTCCGACCCACTCCCAGTGAATAATAATTTTCCTCGTAACATATCAAGCCCAAGCGCCTGTTTGATTAAGCGTCTTGCCTCTGTCAAATAATCTTCTGCCATATAACCTTGGGTATGGAGTGATGATGGGTTCCCATAAACGTTTTTGGCCATCGCCACGTAATGGTCTAATGCTGCATGCGTCATCGGGTGTGTAGCGGCGTAGTCGAAGTAGCGGTTCATCATGGACTCCCCTTTTCTCATGTTGTCTTCTACACAAAATTATGCGAAACTAGTTTACAAGTCAACATTACATATGAAAAACAGGTGATGTACAAGTGTCTTTACACATAGAGAAAACTGACATTTTGATTATCGGAACGGGACTTGCCGCCGTCGCAACGGCTTTGCATCTAGCAAAATCATTCTCCATTCTTCTCGTCTCAAAAGGTGAGATGACAGAGAGCAACTCCGACTTGGCACAAGGCGGGATTGCGAGCGCGTATCTTGAGAAATCGAGTACGGCCCATAAAGAAGACACGATGCTCGCCTCTAAAAACACATCGTGCGCTGAGCGCGTCGACATTCTCGTAGAAGAAGGTCGTCAAGCGATTGAAGAAATGGAACGATTTGGTGTCCGATTCGACCGTGAAGATGGCGGCTATGCCCTCGGACGTGAAGGCGCGCATCGATTGAATCGAATCTTTCATGTCGGTGGCGACGAGACGGGACGTCATGTCATGAGGCAATTGCGTCAGTCGATGCCCGATAACGTGAACGTATTGGAACGGGTGCTCGTGCACGATCTCATTACGAAAGACGGGAAAGTCGTCGGTGCGATGGCGTTTCGGGATGAAGTGCCCATTCGAATTGAAGCCGGCGCTGTCGTATTGGCGACAGGTGGCATTGGTGGGCTGATCGATTGGACTTCAAACGCGCGTACCGTGACCGGTGACGGTCTCGTTCTGGCAAATCGATGTGGGGCCAAGCTGACACATTTGCAGCGAATCCAATTTCATCCCACCTTACTGGCGACCGAAACGCCTCATCTCGTGACCGAGGCGCTCCGGGGAGCCGGGGCGACGCTCGTTGATGACGAGGGAAACCATGTGATGGCGCATCATCCGCTCGGAAGTCTCGCTCCTCGTGATGACGTGGCACGGGTACTGACGGAACGGATGGGAACGGTCTATCTCGATACGACAAACGTGACACGGCTTCGTGAACGGTTTCCAAAACTTGCGTTGACATGTGACAGGTTCCAAATCGATCCTCGCCGCATTCCGGTACGTCCAGGCCTCCATTTTCATATGGGTGGAATCGAAGTGGACGACATGGGACGGACAGACGTTGACGGATTATATGCCGTCGGTGAAGTGGCGGATGCGGGCATACATGGGATGAATCGTTTGGCCTCGAACTCACTTTTGGAATGTTGGGTGTTTGGAAAACGAGTCGCGCGGGCGGTGCGATTGAATCAGACGACCACGGCGACGAAGGAGACGTTGGTGTACGACATCTCACCTGTGGCATTTCAAGCGTTACGTGCTCAAATTGGAAGATGGTTGACGATTTCACCAAGTCTTGATGAATTGAAAGGTTTCTTACAAAATACCCAAACGTTGACCATGACGAAACACGTGACAAGACAATTAAGTGAACAAACTTTACAACTCGATGCGGCGCGTCTTCTCGCGCAAAGCATCCTCGAAATGGAGCGGAATGATGAATACGATATACCTACGCGAACAGCTACATCAGTTCTTGATTGAAGATATCGGGTATGGGGACCTAACGAGTGCGCTGATTGATGGACAGGACGAGTCGGTCGCAACGATTGTCGCCAAAGAACAAGGCATTTTCTGTGGGAAACCGATCGTAGAAGAGCTGGCAACCATGCAGCGGCTTGAATTGGTCTCTTGCCAAGAAGACGGGAGAGCGGTGACCCCTGGAGACGAGCTCATCGTCTTGAGAGGGAAGACGCGCGCGATTTTAGAGACTGAGCGCGTGCTGTTGAATGTCATCCAACATACGAGTGGGATTGCGACGATGACACGACAGTGCGTAGACGCGTTACATGATGACTCGATTCACGTGACCGATACACGCAAGACGACCCCGGGACTGCGGATGATTGAAAAGTACGCCGTACGTGTGGGCGGGGGATACAATCACCGTCTAAGACTCGATGACGCCGTCATGATCAAAGACAATCATATCGTCGCACTTGGTGGCGTGACGAACGCAATTCAAGTCGCACGAGAACGTGTCGGCCATACGACCCCGATTGAAGTCGAGGTCGAGTCGTTCGAACAACTGATGGAGGCGGTTCAAGCCGATCCGGACATCGTGATGCTTGATAATCGGACGCCAGATGAATTGAGAGAATGGGTCCGTCATATACCGACGCACATCAAAATTGAAGTGTCTGGTGGCATCACGCTCGACACGATTGACGATTATCGAGGCATTCGCATCGATGTCATCTCGCTCGGGCAATTGACTCATTCGGTACGCGCGTTCGATTGCAGTTTGAATTTACAAGGAGGAATGAAAGATGCAACTACTCGGAACACTTCCGCCGACGTACGCTAACTTGTCGGTGGAAGAGATGGAGACTCGGATTCAGGCGGTCAAAGACCGACTCGGGACGCGTCTCTTTTTACCGGCCCATCATTATCAAAAAGACGAGGTCGTTCAATTCGCGGACGCGACAGGAGATTCGCTCCAGCTCGCACGACTCGCAGAACAGATGAGCGAAGCCGAATTCATCGTCTTTTGTGGCGTCCACTTCATGGCAGAGACGGCGGACATGTTGACGCGGGACGACCAAATTGTCGTCTTACCTGATATGCGTGCCGGCTGTTCGATGGCAGACATGGCTGATATCGATCAGACGGAGATCGCTTGGGAAGAACTGACGGAACGATTTGGAGAGGACATCATCCCGATTACATACGTCAATTCAACAGCGGCCATCAAAGCGTTCGTTGGTCGTCACGGTGGGGCGACCGTCACATCTTCGAACGCCCATGAAATCGTCCGGTGGGCGCTTGAGGCAGGTGAACGCATCTTGTTCCTTCCCGATCAACATCTCGGGCGGAACACGGCGTATGATCTCGGCATCCCACTCGAGGCGATGGCTGTTTGGGATCCGCTCCGTGAAGAATTGGTCGCGGAGGGAGATGACGAGCAAGTGAAAGTCATCTTATGGAAGGGACACTGTTCTGTCCATGAGAAGTTCACGGTATCGCAAATTCAGGCGTTCCGTGAGCGTGAGCCGGATCGTCGCATCATCGTCCATCCGGAATGTACGTTTGATGTAGTCCAGGCTGCGGACGAGGCGGGATCGACATCGTATATCATCGACAAGATTGACGGGAGCGCACCGGGGACGAAGTGGGCGGTCGGAACGGAGATGAACCTCGTCAACCGTCTGGCTGCGACGTACCCGCACCTCGATATCGTTTCATTGAACCCATTCATGTGTCCGTGCCTCACGATGAATCGAATCGACTTGCCTCATCTACTGTGGGCGCTCGAGTCGCTCGAGACGGACCCTGTGAACATCATTCGCGTCGATCATGAGACGACAGAGTTCTCGAAACGTGCACTTGAACGAATGCTCGCGCGATAATTGCTTGAGGACAGGCAAACGCCTGTCCTTTTTTCGTGTCGCCCATTATGGTACAATAAATGCAGTTTTTCCGACCGAAAAGGAGAGTACACCGTGATTGAATTCGTAAAAGGACCCGTCGCCTATGTGTGTGCGGAATATATAACGTTAGATGTCTCGGGCGTCGGCTACAAAGTACATGTGCCTAACCCGTTTTTTTATCGTGAACAAGACGAACATGTAATCGTGTTTACGCATCATTATGTGCGTGAAGACCAACAGACGTTATACGGTTTCCGTTCACGTCGCGAGCGTGAGCTGTTCAATAAACTCCTCAGCGTGAACGGGATCGGACCAAAAGGTGCGCTTGCCATCGTCGCGTCCGGCGATATCGACGCGTTGATCGATGCGATTGAAACCGAGAACGAGAAATATTTGACGAAGTTCCCGGGAGTCGGCAAGAAGACGGCCAAACAGATGACACTCGACTTGAAAGGGAAGTTATCCGAGCTCGCACCGGATTACGTGCCGAACGAAGGGTTGTTTGCACAAGGTGCATCTGAACTCGATGAGGCGTGTGAGGCGCTCGTCGCCCTCGGCTACTCCGAACGGGAAATCGCAAAAGTCCGCAAAGCATTGAGCGGAGAAATCTTGACGACCGACGCGTACATAAAACGCGCGCTACAGCTGTTACTGAAATAAGGAGGAAGCTATGGACGAACGATTGTTGTCACAATCTCATCAGCAATATGAAGACTCTGAAGAGTGGAGCTTACGTCCGCAGCGCTTCGAGCAATATATCGGACAAGAAAAGGCGAAAGGCAATTTGTCCGTCTTCATTCAGGCCGCCAAACTTCGAAGTGAGACGCTCGACCACGTGCTCTTATACGGTCCCCCGGGACTCGGGAAGACGACGCTCGCCCAAATCATCGCCAACGAGATGGGCGTCGGGATCAAGACGACCGCCGGCCCGGCGATTGAACGACCGGGTGATTTGGCCGCAATCCTCTCGACGCTCGAACCGGGAGACGTCTTGTTCATTGACGAGATTCACCGCTTGAGCCGGACGATTGAAGAGATCCTTTATCCGGCGATGGAAGATTACTGTCTCGACATCGTCTATGGGCAAGGCGAGATGGCACGAAGCGTCCGCATCGACCTACCACCGTTCACGCTCGTCGGGGCGACGACACGGGCCGGGATGTTGTCGGCACCTTTACGTGACCGTTTCGGCGTCACGTTGAAGCTCGAATATTATGAAACACATGAGTTAGCGGCCATCGTCAGCCGGACGGCCCAGTTGTTCCGCCTCTCCATCTCACCTGAGGCGAGCGGTGCGATTGCGAAACGCTCACGAGGGACGCCACGAGTTGCAAACCGTCTCTTGCGTCGTGTCCGCGATTTTGCGCAAGTGGCTGGTACGAAAGAAATCGATCCCGTGCTCGCATCTGATGCGCTCGACCGGCTACACGTCGATGCGCTCGGACTCGATGAAGTCGATCATCGGTTACTGAGAGCCATGGTGGAGCGGTTCGGAGGTGGACCGGTCGGGCTTGAGACGCTCGCTGCGACCATCGGTGAGGACGCTCAGACGATTGAGGATGTCTACGAGCCCTATTTATTGCAACAAGGATTCTTGCAGCGCACGCCGCGAGGACGGATGATTACACAGTTTGCCAAGTCGCATTTTGGTTATGAAGAGGAGTAAGGTATGCAAGACATTCAATTGAACGTAAACGATTATGATTTTGAATTGCCAGAAGAGTTGATTGCGCAAGTCCCATTGCTTGATCGGACAAGCTCACGCTTGCTCGTATTAGACCGCGAGACAGGGGACATCGAGCATCGCCATTTCCGTGACGTGCTCGATTATTTGAACAAGGGGGATGCGCTCGTCGTCAACGATTCGCGCGTCTTACCGGCACGCCTTTTTGGGGCAAAGCAAGAAACAGGCGGGAAAGTCGAACTGCTCTTGTTGAAGCAGACGGAAGATGATGTATGGGAAGCACTCGTCAAACCAGCAAAAAAAGTTCGTGTTGGCTCCGTCGTTGAGTTCGGGGACGGTCTTCTCCAAGCGGAATGCGTCGAGGAGCTCCCAGAAGGCGGACGTCGTTTCAAGTTTGACTACGACGGCATCTTCTATGAGATTTTAGACGAGCTTGGAACGATGCCGCTCCCACCGTACATTCGCGAACAACTCGATGACCAAGACCGTTATCAAACGGTCTATGCCCGTGAACGAGGCAGTGCGGCCGCTCCGACAGCCGGTCTTCATTTCACCGAGGAACTGCTCGAAGCGGCCAAAGCCAAAGGTGTCCGGTTGATTCCGCTCACCCTTCACGTCGGTCTCGGGACGTTCCGTCCGGTGACGGCTGATTCGATCGAGGAACATACGATGCATAGTGAATATTTCGAGTTGTCGGCTGAATCGGCAGCTGCGCTTCGGGAGATTCGAGCGAATGGCGGTCGCATCTTTGCGGTCGGCACGACATCGACGCGCACGCTTGAGACGATCATGCGAAATCACGGGGACTTCGTCGAGTCATCGGGCTGGACGGATATCTTTATTTACCCTGGTGTTGAGTTGAAGGCAATCGATGGATTGATCACGAACTTCCATCTCCCTAAATCAACGCTCGTCATGCTCGTCTCGGCGTTCGCGACGCGCGACATCATCTTACACGCTTATCGGACTGCGGTCGCAGAACGATACCGCTTCTTCAGCTTTGGAGACGCGATGCTCATCACGAGGAAGGAAGTATCAAAATGACAAAACATGCAGTCACATACGAACACATCCACACATGCAAACAGACCGGAGCGCGGCACGGAATCGTCCATACGCCGCACGGGTCGTTCGAGACACCGGTCTTCATGCCGGTCGGGACGCAAGCGAGCGTCAAGACGATGGCACCTGAACAGGTCAAGGCGATGGGTGCGAACATTATCTTGTCGAACACGTATCACCTTTGGGTTCGTCCAGGACATGAGGTCATCAAACAAGCGGGTGGACTTCATAAGTTCATGAACTGGGACGGGGCAATCCTCACGGACTCGGGTGGATTCCAAGTGTTCTCACTTGCCGACCTTCGAAACATTCAAGAGGAAGGCGTACATTTCCGTAACCATTTGAACGGCGACAAGTTATTCTTGTCACCAGAAAAGGCGATGGAGATTCAAAACGCGCTCGGGTCGGACATCATGATGGCATTCGACGAGTGCCCGCCTTATCCGGCGACGCATGAATATATGAAGAAGTCGGTCGAGCGGACGAGCCGCTGGGCGGAACGTTGCCTTGAGGCACACGAGCGCCCGGAAGACCAGGCGCTCTTTGGCATCATCCAAGGTGGAGAATATGAGGACCTTCGTCGTCAAAGCGCCCAAGACCTCGTCTCACTTGATTTCCCAGGATATGCCGTCGGTGGTCTCTCGGTCGGTGAACCGAAAGACGTCATGTATCGTGCGCTCGAATTCACGACGCCCCTCATGCCAGAGAACAAACCGCGTTATTTGATGGGTGTTGGCTCACCGGATGCGTTGATTGAAGGGTCGATTCGCGGAATCGACATGTTCGACTGCGTTCTGCCGACTCGCATCGCACGAAACGGAACGCTCATGACGTCGAAAGGTCGTGTCACGATCAAACAAGCGAAGTACAAGACGGACTTCGGTCCAATTGATGAGAAGTGTGACTGCCATACGTGTAAGAACTACTCGCGTGCGTACGTCCACCACTTGATTCGAGCGGATGAGATGTTTGGTCTTCACTTGTGTACGACACATAATCTTCACTTCCTCGTGAAGTTGATGGAGCAGGTTCGTCAAGCGATTCGCGAAGACCGCTTGCTCGATTTCAAAGAAGAGTTTTTCGAAGAATACGGCTACAACAAGCCGAACGCGAAGAATTTCTAAGCAATCATGTCGGACGTTGTGTGACAATGCTTCAGTTTCACGGTATAATGAACCTGATATTGTAGGAAAGGGTGAATGTTACTCATGGAAACACTCGTTGCGTTATTACCAATGATCTTGATTTTCGTCGTATTTTACTTCCTTTTGATTCGTCCACAGACGAAACGCCAAAAAGAAGTACAAGCGATGCAAAACGCCCTCGAGCGTGGCGACAGCGTTGTCACAATCGGTGGTTTACACGGCGTCGTTCATCAAATCGAAGACACACATGTCGTTTTGAAATGCGATCAATCGCTTCTCCGCTTCAACCGAAGCGCAATTGCGGAAGTCGTGAAAAAAGCGAATGCCTCATTTGAGGAATAAGCAAGTAAGCGTCTGACCATCATGGTCAGACGCTTTTTTGTGTGGCTAGAAATTAGGGGAGGATTCTTCGAGCGGCTTCTTGTCCGCCATAGACGGCTCTTGCGAACGGACCAAGAATCGTGATGCACTCGGGTCGAACGCAGATGCAACATGGAGATGGATACCGTTTGTTGTTTCCAGTTCGCTAACGGGTCAGTGAGTCGATCGACAATGATCAAATCCTCCAAATACCCGCCTTGTTTATGTAAGGGTGAGGGTCATTCCGTGTACACCAGCACCAATAATTAATAACTTTGTATGTTCCACAATCATAGAGAATCCTCTCAAAAAAAGTAATAATTACGATTTAAAGCATATAAAGATGACTTCTTTTTGTCAAAACGAATCGGATTCAAAATTTATCCACCTCATTTCGAAAAATCGATTTGATTTGTGAAAACGTTTGCATTAATGTCAAGTTGAGAAGAAATCCGAGATGAAGGAGAACGAATGACATGGACGTGAAACGATTGATTAACTCGATGAAGAAGTGGAAAGGCTGGACCATAAAACGAAGTGGTACGAAACAGAAAGGACGCTCGTCCCTGAGACGACGGATGTCCATCGCACTCATTCCGACGATCATTGCGCTCGTCATTGTCGGCGCGCTCGGATCTTATCAATTAAGACAATCGACTGCCGCTTATGACCGGGTCCTCAGTGAAGGCATGCAGGAGATGCTGCTTGCAGAGAATCTATCCCTAGCGGTGACGGATGCCGAACGATACTTGAATTACTATATGCTTGTGGCCAATCCGAAGACGCTCATCAGTTTACAGGGTGCTCAAGAGCAGCGAGACGAATTGATGAAGAAGCTGAAGGCATCATCATCTGATGAAAAGGTCTTGTCTTGGTTGGGCGATTTGGAGAAATTTAACGAGCTACTAGACCGCGAGATGAACCGTGCCGTCGAACTTCGTCAACAACAAGACGAAATCGGATATAAGACGGTGCTCAACACAAGTGTGACACCGACGACAGACCGTGTTCGGATGACCGTGACCGACCTTGTCGAATATAAAGGGGAGCTCCTCGAATCTGAGACGAAAGCGGTACAAGCAGATGCAGAAAGTTCAATCCTTTGGATGCTCGTCATCAGTGTTGGTGGTGTCGTGATTGGAATTCTTTCCTTACTCGCTTTGCAACGCCTCTTCTTGAAACCGATTAATCGACTTGGTCGTCAGGCACGCATCATGGCAGGAGGGGATTTGACGGGAGAAGATATCGAGGTCGCCTCTAACGATGAACTAGGAGACCTGGTAACGGCATTCAATGAAATGAAGCATAACCTGGTCGGCTTGATTCGTCGGGTTGGAGAAGCCTCGGACAAGGTGACCGCTTATTCTGAAGAACTTTACGCAAGCACAGACCATGTCGCGACAACGACCCAAGGCGTCTCCCTATTGTTTGAAGAGATGAATGTGGCTGCGCAAGGATCGTCAAAACGAGCGGAAGAAGGAACGATTGGCGTCAATCAAGCGGTCGATGGATTAAATCAAATCGCTGCGGCCTCACAAGGTGTGAATGAGCAGACGATCCATACACTCGAGGCGGCGAACGGTGGACTTGAGACCGTTCAATTGGCAGAGAAACGAATGCAAGAAATTCGACGTGCCAACGAGCTCACCCAACAGATGGTGAACCGTCTATCGAACCAGTCGCTTGAGATTGAAAAGATTACCCGTTCCATCACGACCATCACGGAACAGACGAACTTACTTGCTTTAAATGCGGCGATTGAAGCGGCACGTGCGGGTGAACACGGAAAAGGGTTTGCCGTCGTCGCGGCAGAAGTGAGAAAGCTCGCTGAGGAATCGAAACAATCTGCCATTCAAATCCAGACCGTCGTCCGTGACATTCAACGTGACACGGAACAAGTCGAATCGGCGTTCGAAGAATCGAGCGTACATGTGGAGAATGGGGTATCGCAAATGGGAGAAGTGGCCGAGGCGTTCCGTGAGATCGTATCGGTCATCGAAGAGACGTCCCGTCAAATGAGTGAGATTGCGGCAGCAACAGAAGAAGTGAGTGCCAATACGACTGAAGTTGCCGTCTCTGTTGAAGATATGTCGACAAACGCCATCTCGACACAGCGAAGCGTCGAAGAAGCCGGTGCGAACGTCGAAGAACAGCTTGCCGCCATTCAAGAGATCAACGGCATCGCTGAAACGATGAGTCACATGTCGTCTGAATTAAAAGATGTCGTCCATGTGTTTAAAACGACATAACAAATGCCCTGACGCGCGCGTCAGGGCATTGCTCGTTACATTAATAGGATTAGACTTGTCGCCATGACGATCATACCAGCAACCATTCCATACATTGAATGATGGGCGTGTCCGTATTCACGGGCGGCAGGGAGCAATTCGTCAAGCGAGATGAAGACCATGATGCCACCGACCGCCGCGAACAAGAGTCCGAAGACGGTGTCGCTCAAGAACGGCATGAGTAACAAGAATCCGATGGCCGCTCCAGCTGGCTCGGCAAGCCCTGACAACATCGAAAGCTTGAACGCCTTCTTCCGTGAGCCCGTCGCATAATAAATCGGGACGGAGACGGCAATCCCTTCTGGAATGTTGTGTAGGGCGATGGCGATGGCAATGGCTAAGCCGACGGTCGGGTCATCTAGTGCCGAGACGAACGTCGCAAGTCCTTCTGGGAAATTGTGAATCCCGATGGCGAGTGCCATGAAAATCCCCATTTTTTTTAGTCGATTTTGTACCTCTGGATGGTTGATTGGAGCCGCTTCATTTGTCGTCGTCGTTGCGAGTTCATGTGTTGTCGGGTCATTCTGCATCGACTCAACGAACTTGACCTCGTGCGGGTTCTCCATTTTCGGAATGAACTTATCGATCATGCCAATCAAGAACATTCCACCGAAGAATGCGAGGACGGTGTAAATCGTTCCCGTATACTCTCCGTGTGCACCGACGAGTTCCTCGAGCGCTTTCGGGAAAATCTCGATGAACGACACGTAAATCATGACGCCTCCGGAAAATCCAAGCGAGATGGAGAGGAATGCCGTGTTCGTCCGTTTAGCAAAGAATGCGATCATACTCCCGATTCCGGTAGCTAGCCCGGCGAATAGGGTAAGGAGAAAGGCATAAATAACTGTGCTGTCCATATGGAAAGACTCCTTTGATATTTTGATGTTAGCTACATCATACATGAAGTTTTGCCCATGCGCAACATTTAGTCTTATACGCAAACTCAGTCGAACAATCCGTGAAGGTCGTTACAATTTTAGGAAAATGATTGATAAATGTTTAGAAAATTTGTAATGTTAACGAGAGAAGTTTTTATCAAGAACAGTGGTTTAGAAAGGAAATAGTCGTATGTACAAAAAAGGCAACATTGCGATTTTTGCGATCATCATGATTGCGACAATCCTGCTCGCAGTGTTCACGACACCATGGGTCGTCAAGAACACGAACCTCGGACTCGACTTAAAAGGTGGATTCGAAGTTTTGTATGAAGTACAACCGCTCGAAGACGGCGACGTCATCGACGAGTCGGCGATGAATGCAACCGTTCGCGCCATCAATAACCGAATCAACGTCCTCGGAGTTTCCGAACCGGACGTTCGAATCGAAGAAAACAATCGCATCCGTGTCCAGCTCGCGGGCGTATCGAACCAAAACGAAGCGCGCGAGGTTCTCTCGTCTACGGCACAATTGACATTCCGTGACGTGAACGACAACGTCTTGCTCGATGGGAAAGACTTGGCGCCGCGTGGGGCAGCGCTCAGCTACAACCAACAAGGACAACCGGTCGTTGAGTTGACACTTCAATCGGCTGACAAGTTTGGTGAAGTGACATCTGAGATTGCACAACTTCCAGCTCCTGAGAACCGTCTGGTCATTTGGCTCGACTATGAAGAGGGCGACACATATGAGGAAGAAGTTCAAAAAGAGAACTCGAAGATTGTGTCAGATGCTTCGGTAACGAGCCCAATCTTATCGGATAAAGCCATCATCTCAGGTGGTGGAATTGACGCGGAAAGCGGTCAACGCCTTGCGGACATCTTGAACGCAGGGGCGCTCCCGGTCAAACTTGATGAGATTTACTCGACATCTGTATCGGCTCAGTTCGGTCAAGATGCTTTAGAAGAAACGGTATTTGCCGCAACAATCGGAATCATCGCCGTATTCCTCTTCATGTTGTTCTTCTATCGTCTCCCAGGACTCGTATCGATCATCACGCTTATTCTGTACATCAACTTGATCATGTTGTTCTTTAACGGAATCAATGCGGTATTGACGCTTCCAGGGATTGCAGCACTCGTCCTCGGAGTCGGTATGGCAGTCGATGCGAACATCATTACCGCGGAACGAATCAAAGACGAACTCCGCTCTGGAAAATCGGTCTTATCGGCATTCCGTGCAGGTAACCGTCGTTCCCTCAGTACGATCATCGATGCCAACTTGACGACGCTCATCTCGGCTGCGGTCTTGTTCTATTTCGGACAAAGCTCGGTCAAAGGATTTGCTGTCATGCTCATGATCTCAATCGGGATGACGTTCATCTCGAACGTATTCATCTCACGTTATTTGATGCACCTCCTTGTCTCAAGTCGTCTGTTCGACAAACGCAAAGGATGGTTTGGTGTGAAGGAGAGTGAAATCCGTGAACTTTAAGCTTACTGAATGGAATTACATGAAACATATGCGCACGATGTTCTTGATTTCGACGGCAGTCGTCGTTCTGGGAATCGGTCTCTTGTTCTTCCGTGGGTTGAACCTCGGAATCGATTTTGCTTCAGGGACGCGGGTTGAAGTACTAACGGAAGAACGTGTGTCGCAAGAAGAATTCACGAAAGCGTTTAACGATGCCGGAGTTGACCAAGAGATTTCAAGCGTCCAATATGCAAATGAAGGTCGCTTGGCATACGTGACGTTCGTTGGCCAATTGGGACAAGAGGAAGTCGCGAACGTCAAGACGGCGTTCACTGAACAATTCGGGAACGACCCGAACATCAGCACCGTCTCGGCTCAAGTCGGTCGTGACTTGGCGAAAAATGCTTTGTATGCGGTAGCCGTCGCGTCGATCGGGATTATTCTCTACGTCACGGTGCGTTTCCAATTCTCATATGCACTTGCAACTGTTATCGCGATGTTACACGATGCCTTCTTCATGATTGTCGCGTTCTCGCTCTTTGGGATCGAGGTCAACTTGTACTTTATCGCCGCGATCTTGACCATCATCGGTTACTCGGTCAACGATACGATCGTAACGTTCGATCGGGTCCGCGAGAACATCACGTCGTATGAAAAGGAACGAAAAATCAAGTCGATGGACGTCTATGAGTCAATCATTAACAAGTCGATTCAAGAGACAATCGTACGGTCCGTGAATACGGTCATCACGGTACTCGTTACAGCGATTGCCTTGTATGTATTCGGGGCAGAGTCGATTCGCAGCTTCTCGCTCGCGCTCATCGTCGGACTTTTCATGGGGATGTATTCTTCGATCTTCATTGCATCGTATTTATGGCTCCTCATCAAACGTACGACAATCAACAAGAAAAAAGATACGCCGGTCACAGAGGCGTAACAAGTGGGTCTCCCTTCAATCGGGAGACCTTTTCAAATGTCAAGACGGCACATCTTTCACGCGGTCTGCTATAATCTACAATTGATTGGAGTGAAGGACATGTACCATTCGAAGAAACAGTGGCTCTATCCGGAAACGAATCCGGACGACGTCACGCGTTTACAAAACGAATTAAATATATCAGCACAACTGGCGACGTTGCTCGTTCAGCGTGGTCATCAAGACGTAGAAGCGGCCAAGGCATTCTTGTATGCCGAGGATGAACTCGTCTTTCATGACCCGTACTTGTTTGAACAGATGGAGAAAGTCGTCACCCGCATCAAACAGGCAGCAGACGATGGGGAGATGGTGCTCATCTATGGTGACTACGATGTCGACGGGGTCAGTGCCTCATCTGTCATGTGGCATGCGTTGACCGAAATCGGTGTCATGGCCGAGTGTTATATCCCGAACCGTTTCACAGAAGGATATGGACCGAACAAAGAAGCGTTCCAATGGGCGGCGAACGAGGGATTCACTTTAGTCATCACGGTGGATTGCGGAATTTCAGGGATTGAAGAAGCGACACTCTTAAAAGACCTTGGCGTCGATTTGATCATCACGGACCACCACGAGCCAAAAGAGACATTGCCGGACGCCTATGCAATCATTCATCCGCATATCGACCCAGGATATCCATACGATAAACTCGCCGGAGCGGGAGTCGCCCTCAAAGTGGCGCACGCCGTTTTAGGGAGAATGCCGGAAGAACTCCTTGATTTGGCCGTACTCGGAACGATTGCTGACCTCGTCCCACTCGACGGAGAGAATCGATTGCTCGCGAAGAAGGGGATTGTCGCGCTCGAGGCTTCAAAACGTCCAGGTATTCTAGCATTACGTGAAGTATGTGGTCTCGGTGACAGCGTGTTGAACGAAGAATCGGTCGGTTTCGCGTTCGGTCCACGCATCAATGCCGCGGGTCGACTCGATTCGGCGATGCCGGCACTTCAAATGCTCTTAGCCGAACATGTGGAGGAAGCGCTCGAGCTAGCGAAACAGCTCGATAAGCAAAACAAAGAACGTCAAGACATCGTCAAGACAATCGCTGCTGAAGCGAAAGAACTCGTTGAAGCGTCGATGACCGAGGACCGTGTACTCGTCGTGGCGAGTGAGAAGTGGAATCCTGGCGTCGTCGGGATTGTCGCATCTCGTCTCGTCGAGGCGTATTATCGTCCAGTCATCCTCCTTTGCCACGACCCTGAGACGGGTAAGGCGAAAGGATCGGGGCGCTCCATCGATGGATTTGACCTCTTCAAAGAACTTTCGAAGAATGAAGATATCTTGCCACACTTTGGCGGACATCCAGCCGCGGCCGGGATGACCATTCAGTCGGAACACGTCGCCGAACTACGAAAGCGACTGAACCGTCAGGCGGAGTCCATCCCGGATGACGTGTTTGTGCCACGGGTGAACGTCGACTTGAAACTCTCCGTTAACGATGTTTCGCTCGACTTGATCTCAGAAATAGGAAAGCTCGCGCCATTTGGTATGGGGAATCCATCCCCTCGTGTCGTCGTCGCAGATGCGAAACTGCGTGATATTCGCCAAATCGGACGTGACGCCACCCATTTGAAAGTACAGCTCGCAGGAGACAAGCGTGAGCTCGATGGCATCGGATTTGGATTCGGCCACGTTGTTTCAGAGATTTCAAAGATGGCTCATATCTCGGTGATGGGAAGTCTTCAAGTCAACGAATGGAACGGAATGCGTAAACCGCAGCTCATGATTCAAGATTTACGGGTCGATGACTTCCAAGTGTTTGACTATCGTGGGAAGAAAAAATCGATGCAAGAGTTGAAAGATTTGCCGAAAGAACATACGTCTTTCTTGTCGTTCCAAGGGACAACCGAAGACTACCCACTCCATGAAGGAGATGAACCGCTCAACCGTTTCGTCGTCCTGCTCGATCTTCCTGATGATGAAGAGGTACTCGCAGAGAAACTTCATGAAGGGGTCGAACGCATTTATTGTGCCTTCGGTCAAGGAGACTCGTTCTTTGAACGTCTTCCGTCCCGCGAGGATTTCCGAACGTATTATGTCCATATGGCGACATGCGAACGGAAAAATCTTCGTGAAAACCTGATTCGTCTGTCAAAAGAGCGAAAATGGTCAAAAAATACGATTCAATTTATGCATCAAGTATTCTCTGAACTCGAATTTCTTGTTACAATGGAAGACGGACTGCCTGGAGTCAATCCAGAAGCACCGAAACGCGATTTGACCGAGGCGCCGTGCTATCAACGCCGGATTGGGCGCCAACAACTCGAAGAGCGTTTCGTATACGCGTCATTGGCGGAGCTCAAAGAGCGGTTACAATCGTTGCGATCGAACAAGATGCAGGAGGCATACACATAAAATGGATTTCAAACAGCATATTAAAGAAGTAGCAGATTACCCGAAGGAAGGAATCAGCTTCAAAGACATCACGTCACTCATGCAAAATGGCGAAGTCTACAAGAAATCGGTAGATGAGCTCGTCGCTTATGCACGTGAACGTGGAGCCGAGTTGATCGCTGGACCGGAAGCACGCGGATTCGTCGTCGGTTGCCCGGCAGCTTATGCGCTCGAACTCGGTTTTGTACCAGTACGTAAAGAAGGAAAGTTACCACGAGAGACAGTACGAGTGTCATACGGTCTTGAGTATGGAACGGACATTTTAACGATGCACAAAGATTCAATCAAACCTGGACAACAAGTCGTCATCTTGGATGACTTGCTCGCAACAGGTGGTACGATTGAAGCGACGATTAAAATGATTGAACAACTCGGTGGAGTTGTGGCGGGAATCGGGTTTTTGATTGAACTCGATGGACTTGGTGGACGTGAGCGTCTCGAAGGATACGACGTGTTCTCACTCATCCGCTACGAAGACTAATTTGAACGGGAAGCGACATGCTTCCCGTTTTTGAATAGTTTTTAAGGAAAATAACCTACAACCTTTGACAGGTCGTCAGATTTTTTCGATAATGGTTATAAAAATCATAGAATCTTGAATACAAACTACTACCATGCTGCGACGAATCCGAGACGATTGGAGCGGTTAGAAAAAGGGTGTCGAATGTTATGACCAAAAAACAAATCGTAAGTATTGAGGATCTTCTCGACGCGCTCGGGGAGTATATGGGTGACGACGATATAGCCGAAGTGAAACGCGCTTACGAATACGCAAAACTTCATCATACCGGTCAGTTCCGACGTTCGGGCGAGCCCTATATCCTCCATCCGGTCCAAGTGGCCGGCATTCTCGTTGATATCGGCTTAGACGCCACAACGATTGTTGGAGCGCTCTTGCATGATGTTGTTGAAGATACGGATATTTCGTTACAGCAATTGACGGACGATTTTGGTCCAGACGTGGCCATGCTCGTTGATGGCGTCACGAAACTTGGTAAGATTAAATATAAATCGAAAAAAGAAGAACTTGCTGAAAACCACCGGAAGATGATTATCGCCATGGCAGAAGACGTGCGCGTGATCCTGATCAAACTTGCGGACCGGCTCCACAATATGCGGACGCTTCAGCATATGCCGAAAGAAAAGCAAGTTCAAAAGGCAGAAGAGACGCTCGAAATCTTTGCTCCGCTCGCGCACCGGATGGGGATCTCGACAATCAAGTGGGAGCTCGAAGATATTTCGTTACGTTATATCAACCCGCAGCAATACTATAAGATCGTCTCGATGATGAAACAGAAACGGACGGAACGGGAAGCACTCGTCACCTCTGTCATCACGGAAGTGAACAGGGTTCTTGAGGAAGTGCATATCGATGCCGACGTGAACGGTCGACCGAAGCACATCTATTCTATCTATAACAAGATGGTGAAGCATAAAAAAGAGTTCAATGAAATTTACGATTTGATGGCGGTCCGCATTATCGTCGATTCGATTCGTGATTGTTATGCCGTGCTCGGAATCATCCATACGCAATACAAGCCGATGCCGGGACGTTTCAAAGATTATATCGCCATGCCGAAGCCGAACATGTATCAGTCGCTCCATACGACCGTGATCGGTCCGAAAGGTGAGCCGCTCGAAGTCCAAATTCGGACGAAAGACATGCATTTCATCGCTGAGTTCGGGATTGCGGCACACTGGGCGTATAAAGAAGGGAAAAACGTCTCGACGAACGGATTCGACGAGAAGATCGCCCACCTTCGTGAAATCCTCGAGCTGCAAAAGGATACGACGGATGCCGAGGAATTCATGGAGTCCCTCAAAGTTGATTTCTTTAGCGACATGCTGTACGTCTTCACACCAAAAGGAGACGTATTCGAGTTGCCGAAGGGCTCAGTCCCAATCGACTATGCGTACCGGATTCATACGGAGATCGGGCACCGGATGACGGGTGCGAAAGTGAACGGCCGGATGGTACCGCTCGACTACAAACTCGAGACGGGTGACATCATCGAAATCATCACGTCGAAGCATAGTTACGGACCGAGTAAGGATTGGTTGAAGCTCGCTGTTTCGAGCCAGGCGAAGAACAAGATTCGTCAATGGTTCAAACGTCAACAGCGTGAAGAAAACGTCGAGAAAGGGAAAGATCTCGTCGAGGCAGAAATCAAGAAACTCGGTTTTGAACCGAAAGAAGTGATCGATGAGCCGGCACTCAGTATCGTCGTCGAGAAGTTCAACTTCGGGAACGAGGAAGAGATGTATGCCGCAGTCGGTTATCAAGGCATCACTGCCGCTCAAGTCGCGCATAAGTTGACGGAGAAGCAGCGCAAAGAGCCGAAACTCGAGCTCTCTGAAGCCATCAGCGAATTGAAAGTCAGTCAGGCGCCGAAGAAGAAAACGGCAGAGGCGGGCGTGACGGTCAAAGGAATCGACAACATGCTCGTGCGCATGAGCCGTTGCTGTAACCCGGTACCGGGAGATGAAATCGTCGGATACATCACCCGTGGACGCGGCGTCTCGATTCACCGGAAAGACTGCTTGAACATCGTCAACGAACAACATCCGGAGCGTCTCCTTGACGTCGAATGGGAAGTCGGACAGGCGAAAGAGAAGAACTATAACGTCGATATCGAAATCACGGGATATGATCGTTCAGGTCTCTTGAACGATGTCCTTCAGGCGGTATCGGCGACGAATACGAATATCGTGGCCGTCAGTGGTCGGGGCGACCAAAATAAACAAGCTCGCATCTCGATGACGATCTCGATTCCGAACGTGAATCACTTGCAGAAAGTTGTCGAGCGCATTAAACAAATCTCAGACGTGTATTCGGTCAGCCGAGTCATGATGACGTGACGAAAGGAAGAGGAACGTGCGTGTATTATTGCAACGAGTGAAAGAAGCATCGGTCACAGTGGAGGAAGAAGTCGTCGGGGCAATCAACGCCGGATACTTGCTTCTCGTCGGTGTGACACATGAAGATACAGAAGAGGAAGTGAACTGGCTCGCCGACAAGGTGACCGGGCTTCGCGTCTTCGAGGACGATCAAGAAAAGATGAACTTATCGATTCAAGATGTGGCCGGTCAAATTTTGTCGGTCTCGCAATTCACATTGTATGGAGATACGATGAAAGGACGGCGACCTGCTTTCACAAAGGCCGCCAAACCGGATATCGCTGAAACGCTCTATGAAAAATTCAATGAGCGACTCCGGTCGAACGGGCTCATCGTCGAGACGGGACGCTTCGGGGCGATGATGGACGTCGCACTTGTCAATGACGGACCGGTCACACTCATGCTCGAAAAAAACGCTTGACAGATGCCGGCTTGATTCGGCATCATGAAGCATATAGTCAAACACCTACGATAAAGAAGAGTACGGTCAACCCACCAGCAAAGAGAGCGATGCCTTGGCTGAAAGCATCGACTGGATGATGACCCGAACGACACTTTGGAGGTGCTCCCTTGAAAACGAGTAGGGGGAGCCGTCTCATCGGGCGTTAACCGATTTCGAGTGGCAGAGTTTCAAGTGATGGCTCTGCAACGAGGGTGGTACCACGGGAAACTGACACAGGCTCTCGTCCCTTTGCGGACGAGGGCCTTTTTGTATTTTTAAGGAGGGAAATGTGATGATGAAAGCACCACGCGGTACACAAGACCTGCTTCCGGGCACGGTCGAGACGTGGCAATATGTCGAAGAAAAGCTTCGCGACATGAGCGCCCGTTATAACTATAAAGAGATTCGCACACCAATCTTTGAAACGACGAACCTGTTCACACGCAGTGTCGGGGAAACGACGGACATCGTCCAAAAAGAGATGTTCACGCTCGTGAAGAAAGGGAAAGACGAGTACACGCTTCGCCCAGAAGGAACGGCATCTGTCGTTCGTGCGTTCGTGACGAACAAACTGTTCGGAAATCCGGACCAGCCGACCAAGCTCTACTACATGGGACCAATGTTCCGCTACGAGCGTCCACAAAAAGGTCGCTTCCGTCAGCTTCACCAATACGGTGTCGAAGCAATCGGTAGTAGTGACCCGGCCGTTGACGCTGAGGTCATCAGCCTCGCCTATTCGATTTACAAGTCATTCGGACTTCAGAAAATCAAAGTCGTCGTCAACTCGCTTGGGGACGCGGAAAGCCGCAACGCCCACCGCGATGCGCTCATCCGTCACTTTGAGCCGGTGGCAGGCGAACTTTGCCAAGACTGTCAGTCACGCCTGTATAAGAATCCGCTTCGCATCTTGGATTGTAAGGTCGACCGCGATCACCCGTCGATGAAGACGGCCCCGTCGATTCTTGAATATTTGAACGAAGAGTCGAAGGCCTATTTCGACCAAGTGCTCGCACAACTCGATGCACTTGGTGTCGCCTATGAAGTCGACCCGACGCTCGTCCGTGGACTCGATTACTACACGCACACTGCGTTTGAAATCATGTCTGAGGCAGAAGGATTCGGAGCCATCACGACACTTTGTGGCGGCGGACGCTATAACGGTCTCGTACAAGATATCGGCGGACCGGACATGCCGGGAATCGGTTTTGGAATCGGGTTGGAGCGTCTCATCCTCGCATTAGAGAATGAAGGAGTCCTACCTGAACTCGAGACAGGACTTGATGTCTTCATCGTCGCCCAAGGCGGAAAAGAAGTCGAATTGACGGCGACACGCCTCCTACAACTCTTCCGCATGGAAGGGTTCAAAGCAGACCGTGATTACCAAGGACGCAAGTTCAAAGGACAATTCAAACAGGCGGACCGTCTGAAAGCCAAGTTCACAGTCATCTTAGGGGATGACGAAGTCGAACGAGGGTCAGCCGCCTTGAAAGATATGACGACTGGTGAACAAGTCGACGTGCCACTCTCGGCCGTCGCAGACAAAATTCGTGAACTATCGGAAGGAGCAGGACAATGATCGGACGCACACATATGAACGGCCGCGTGACAGAGTCACTCATCGGCCAGGAAGTACAATTAAAAGGATGGGTACAAAAACGTCGTGACCTCGGAGGTCTCATCTTCATCGATCTTCGTGACCGCACAGGGATTGTCCAAGTCGTCGTTCGCCCAGAGAACGAAGCGGTCCACCAACTCGCGGAGACGATTCGTAGTGAGTTCGTCCTCGACGTGAAAGGGACGGTTCTCGAGCGTGAGAACAAGAACCCGAACATGCCGACAGGAAATATCGAAGTCATCGCTTCAGAGATCAACATCTTAAACGCTGCGAAGATGACACCAATCCCGATCGGTGACGAAGCGGAAAACGTTTCAGAAGACCTGCGTCTCAAATACCGTTACCTCGACCTTCGTCGTCCGGCGCTCCAAGAGACGTTCCGTCTCCGCTCGAAAACGTCGAACACGATTCGTAACTTCTTGACGGAGCAAGAGTTCCTTGAAGTCGAAACACCGATTTTGACGAAGTCGACGCCAGAAGGCGCACGTGACTATCTTGTACCGAGCCGTGTCCATGGTGGTGAGTTCTATGCACTTCCACAATCACCACAGCTCTTCAAACAGTTGCTCATGGTTGCAGGATTTGACCGTTACTTCCAAATCGCACGCTGCTTCCGTGACGAGGACCTTCGTGCAGACCGTCAACCTGAATTCACACAAGTCGACATCGAAACGAGCTTCATGGACATCGAAGACTTGATGGCGATGATGGAATCGATGATGGGACAAGTCATGGAATCGACGCTCGGTCGTACGGACACGCCAGCGAAGTTCGAGCGGATGACACACGCGGAAGCGATGCGTCGTTTTGGTTCGGATAAGCCGGACACGCGCTTCGGTCTCGAACTCATCGACGTGGCAGACGCTGTGAAAGGTGCTGGCTTTAAAGTGTTCGATGCAGCACTCGAATCAAACGGGCAAGTCAAGGCGATCAACGTCAAAGGTGAGGCGGACAACTTCTCACGTAAAGACATCGACAAGCTTCAAGAGTTCACGGCGGTGTACGGTGCGAAAGGTCTCGCATGGCTCAAAGTGACAGCGGAAGGCTTGAACGGTCCAATCGCGAAGTTCTTTGATGAGACATACGCACAGAAGCTAATTGAAGCCACAGATGCAGAAGCAGGTGACCTTCTTCTCTTCGTCGCATCGAAACCAACTGTCGTTGCAGACAGCCTTGGCGCACTCCGCGTCAAGCTCGGTCACGAACTTGGTCTCATCGACGAGTCGAAGTTCAACTTCCTTTGGGTAACGGACTTCCCGCTCGTAACGTTTGAAGAAGAAGACGGTCGCTTCTATGCGAACCACCATCCGTTCACGATGCCAAACCGTGAAGACCTCCATCTTCTCGAGACAGATCCGGCAAGTGTACGCGCGGTTGCGTATGACCTCGTCTTGAACGGTTACGAACTCGGTGGCGGTTCACAGCGTATTTATGAGCGTGACATTCAAGAGCGCATGTTCAAATTGCTTGGTTTCACACAAGAAGAAGCGGTTGAACAGTTCGGCTTCTTGCTTGAAGCGTTCGAATACGGTACACCGCCACACGCGGGAATCGCACTCGGTCTCGACCGTCTCGTCATGATTCTTGCAGGTCGTTCGAACCTTCGCGACACAATCGCCTTCCCGAAAACGGCTTCGGCAAGCTGTCTCTTGACGCAAGCACCGAGCCCTGTCGCGGACGCGCAACTCGAAGAGTTATCGATTCGTACGGCAATAAAAGAGAAAAAATAACCATAAAAAACGAGGGTTGCCATGGCAATCCTCGTTTTTTTGTATGTGTGAAACGGATTTTGGATTCAACACGAGATGGTAGAAATTTAATTGGAACACATCCTCTTGTTAACGTTTATCTTCTTCTCGCTGCATATATTTCGCTGTTCGCTGCAACGCGAAACCAAACGCAAACAGCGAGGCGATGACTGCGGACATCATATAGACCGAATCGATAAACGCCAGATAGATTCCAAATAGTCCGAGACCGAAACTCGCGAAAAAGAGAATGAGGAGTCTCGGATGTTGTTTCAGTGTCTGTTTCATCGGCTCGGAACGTTCAACTGACATCCTGTGCCGTCCGTCACGAGTAGATTCGAATTGAACACTTGGCCGTCACTCTTCAAGACGAGCGTACGACGGTCTTCGAGGAAATCGATTTTCATCTGTTCATCTAAAAACACTTTTGTCCAGTTTTTGATTAAGATTGGTCCGATGTTTGATTCGATTTCAACGTCTTCCGGAGTCGTCTCGGTTACGTATCGAATCTCAAAGATTCCGCTGTTCCCACAACCACAACCTTCTGTCTCGTAAAAGAGGTGCATCTGTCCTTCGCGTTCGCCTTTCAATGACTCGATTCGTTCGAGGGCACGATTTGTAATGTGTACATGCATGTGTATCACTCCTTACTTTTATTATACGCTGTTTGAAAAAAGAATGAAAAAGGGATGCATCCTGTTTTCCACCTTTCGGAAAAAAGCGTACACTTAATGATGAGAAGGGGGAAGAGAGAATGATTTCACGTTTTTTTAGTTATTATCGACCACATAAAAAGTTATTCCTACTCGATTTTTCATTCGCAATTCTCGTCGGACTGCTTGAACTTGGATTTCCGCTTGCCGTTCAATGGTTCATCGACGACTTGTTGCCGGGTGGGGAATGGAACTGGATTATCATCGTCAGCATCGGCCTGTTGATTCTATACATATTGGCCATGATGATGCAGTACGTCGTCAACTACTGGGGACATAAGCTCGGCATCAACATCGAGACGGACATGCGAGAAGAGTTGTTCACGCATATCCATAAACAGTCGTTCCGCTTCTTTGACAATCATAAGACCGGCCATTTGATGAGCCGGGTCACGAACGACTTGTTCGATATCGGGGAAGTGGCGCACCATGGACCGGAAGACTTCTTTATCGCCATCATGACGTTACTCGGTGCGTTCGGGATCATGTTCTCGATCGACCCTGAACTCGCACTCGTCACCGTTGTCGCAGTACCGTTCCTCATCATCATGATCACGTATGCGAATAAGAACATGAACAAGGCGTGGCAAAAGATGTACACGAATATCGGGGAAGTGAACGCACGCGTCGAGGACAGTGTGTCTGGGGCACGCGTCGTCCAATCGTTTACGAACGAGGCGTTTGAAATCGGACGTTTCCAAAAAGACAACAACTTCTATCGCGGCTCGAAGATTGAAGCGTATCGCGTCATGAGTACGTCACTCGCAGGTATTTATATCACGACGCGTCTTATGACGTTGCTCGTCCTTGTGTACGGGGCGTACTTAACGTACGAGGGTCAGCTATCGTACGGACAACTCGTGGGATTCATCTTGTACATGAATTTACTCATCAAGCCGATTGAAAAGATCACGGCGCTTTTAGAAATGTATCCGAAAGGGATGGCAGGGTTCAAACGATTCACGCAGTTGCTTGATGAAGAGCCGGACATTGAGAACCGAGCGGATGCGACCGAGGTCGAAACGTTGACAGGCGATATCGTCTTCGATGACGTCTCATTCGGCTATTCAGACTACCGCCAAGTGTTGACAGATATTGACTTGTCGATCGAGGCAGGGACGACTGTTGCCTTAGTCGGGACGAGCGGGGCAGGGAAGACAACCATCTGTTCACTCATTCCGCGTTTTTATGACGTCACAAAGGGTGCCATCTCGATTGACGGCATGGATATCCGGAACATGACGAAAGAGAGTTTACGTCGTCAAATCGGAATTGTGCAACAAGATGTCTTCTTATTTGCGGGTACGCTACGGGAGAACATTGCTTACGGGAAACTGGATGCGACCGATGCAGAGATCATGCATGCGGTGGAAAAAGCACATCTCGGCACGCTCGTCGAAGAGCTCGAGCACGGTCTTGATACACAAATCGGAGAGCGTGGACTAAAACTCTCCGGAGGTCAGAAACAACGCATCGCCATTGCGCGTATGTTTTTGAAAAATCCGCCGATTTTAATACTCGATGAGGCGACCTCGGCGCTCGATACGGAGACCGAGGCCATCATTCAGGATTCATTAAATGAACTGGCAGCAAATCGAACGACGCTCATCATCGCGCACCGTTTAGCGACTGTAAGGAATGCCGACCGGATTCTTGTCGTGACGGCAGAAGGAATCGTAGAAGATGGAACGCACGAAGAACTCAGTCAAAAAGGTGGCGTCTTCACGAACCTGTTACAACGTCAACAACTATAAATCGAGGGCTGCCTGATAAAGGGCGGCCCTTTTTTGGCGTGATAACAGCATTTCGTGGGTAAATACTTATGGATGAACGAAAGCGGAGGAGGCAAAATACCATGAAAGCTGTACAAGTCGTAGGATATGGGGACGTTGACCAACTCCAAGTGGTTGATATCCCGAAACCGTCTCCGAAAGCAGGAGAAGTGCTGATCAAGGTACGCGCCTGCGTGATTAACAATACGGAAATATGGATGCGAGAAGGGGCTTATGGAGCTCGGGAGAAGTCAGGATGGCGCCCGGAAGGCGTCCAGTTCCCACGCATTCCCGGTTCAGACATCACTGGTGAAGTCGTCGAGCTCGGATATGGGGTCGACCAAGGGATGATGGGTCGACACGTCGTCTTATTCCCGTTCACCTCGAGCGGACCTGAACGGAAGGAACACTTGTCGGACGATATGTCCTTTATTGGATCAGAGTATGACGGGGGCTACGCGGAGTATGTATCATGGCCGGCTGACCTTTGTTTTGACATGCCGCTTGATGATTTCGTCGAGAGTGCAGTCTTTTCCGTAAGTGGTCTCACGGCTTGGCATATGAACGAGCAGTTACACATCCGTTCCGGTGAGACGATTGTCGTCACTGGGGCAAGTGGCGGGGTCGGCTCACTCAACATCCAAATTGCGGCGAACGTATTCGGGGCGAATGTGTTCGCTATCGTCGGTGATTTGAAAAACGAGCAAGAGTTAAAAGCGCTTGGGGCGACCGAAGTGTTTTCCTACCGTTCTGAGACGCTCGACGATGATATCATCGCTGCGAACGGTGGCCCGGTCGACGCGGTCCTTGATGTCGTGGGAGATGCGCTATTTGATGTATCTCTAAACATCTTGAAAAAGGGAGGGAAGTTCTGTATCTCTGGTTCGGCGGGAGGACAGACGACCCATCTCGACTTCCGGACGCTGTACTTGAAACATATCGCGATGTACGGGTCTGTTCTCGGGACACGATATGAATTCGCGGAGATGTTGCGCTCGATCGCCGAAGGGAAGCTAAAACCGGTCATTGACCGGACGTTCCCGCTTGAAGAGGCACGTGAGGCACAGGCGTATTTTAAACAATCGGGTAAGTTCGGAAAGATTGTGCTCATTCCGAACACATAAAAAGAGAGGAGATCTCCTCTCTTTTTCATGCGAATTTTACTTTGAGACGATCGACATAGGCGATGAACAGGCGGAACCGTTCTAGCCAAAACTGGAAGAATGGACCGATGAGGAAAATCGATAAGACGGTCCCGAAGAAAAGTGGCCCGCCGAGTGCCCAACCGATGAGACAAGCGGTCAGTTCCATCCAAGTCCTCATGGCACGGACGGACGTTTGGAAACGGTCTGCTAAGGCAAGCGTCAATCCATCGCGTGGACCGGCACCGTACCCGACGGCGACATAGAGACCAGCTCCCATTCCCATGACAAATATCCCGAACGTGAGCCAAACGACATTTACAAATAAGCCATCGAATGTCGGGAGCCATTGCTCGTTCAAAATCAGGTTCATAAATACCCCGACAAAGACCGCGTTGACGAGCGTGCCAAATTGAGGCCGGATTCGGTCGAGTATGTATTTGAATAGGACGAGTAGAAGTCCCACGCATAAGATGACTGTCCCGATTGAAATCGGAAGATGGTGAGCGATACCGATATGAAGGACGTCCCACGTGGAAACCCCGAGATTTGCCGTGATCATGATGGATGAACCGAGTGCGAGTAAGAACAACCCGGTCATGAAAAGACCCCATTTGAAGAGAATGCGTAAAAGATGGATGGATCGGACGTGCATGAACATCGCCTCGTTTCAATAGAATGATTGATTTATCTTAGCACAGGCGATTGAAAAACATAAAAAAAACGTCTCAGCTTATTGGCTGAGACGTGAGTTTTATTTCTTCGGTGATTTTTTTGCTTTGTTCTTTTTATAGTAATCGTAGACGAACGGTGCGACCGCCGTCGCAATTTTAATCAATGTTCCCATTTTGCCTTTCTTAGCCATTATGCTACACCCCTTTCTCTTCTAGAAGAATATATTCCACACAATTTGATTTTGAAAACATATTTCAAGCACATTCCAGCCTCATGACGGAGATCATAACCCATCATACTATAGAGTGGAGGAGGTCTATCGATGAAAACAATCATTTGGTACCAAAACGATTTACGTGTTGATGATCATTTGCCGCTCGAAGAAGCACTTCGCCATGACGATCCGATCGAAGGTCATTTTTTCATCAGTCCGAATCAGTTTGTTGAAAATCGTTATGGCGTCATTCCACTCGGGAACGAACGACTGCATTTTCTGAAGGAGTCATTAGAGGATGTGGCCGGCTCACTCGATGCACTTGGAATCCCATTTTACGTGCACGTCGGTCATCCGCTCGAAATGCTCGATCCATCCGACCGTCTCTTGTTTCAACGGGCCATCGGGTACAATGAGCGCCGACGTGAAAATGAAGTGATCAAAAAATGGAAAGGGACGTACGAGACGTTCGAAGGATTTACGTTGTTTGAAAAAGAAGATATCCCGTTTGAGAAAATGCCGTTTCTCTTCACGGAGTTTCGAAAAGCGGTCGAATATGATGTACGTCCCCGAGAACTGATTTCCCGTAAGGCGACGGCTGCCACACGCGAGGTGACGTTCCCATTTTCGATTCAAGAAGTAAAGCAAGACCCGAGGACGGCGTTTCCGTTCAAAGGTGGCGAATTGGCAGCGAAGCGTCGATTGAATGACTATTTGTCCGTGCCGATTCGAACGTACAAAGAAACGAGAAATGGTTTTGGTGTCGATGACTCGACGAAACTATCTTCTTATTTAGCGAACGGCTCGTTATCCCCACGACGGGTATTCTTTGAACTCGAGGCACATGAACGAACGCATGGGGTAAATGAATCAACGTACTGGCTGTACTTTGAACTATTATGGCGTGAGTTCTTTCAATGGGTCGCACTCGAGCAAGGGAAAAAGTTATTTCGATCACAAGGCATCCGGTCGAAACGGAAAGACTGGCGAGTCGATGCGGATGTCATTGAAAAATGGCGAAAGGGAGAGACGGGTGTTGATTTCGTAGATGCGTTTATGCGCGAACTGAATGCGACGGGATGGATGTCCAATCGGGGACGACAAATCGTGGCCAACTATTTCGCAAAGGAGTTGAAACAAGATTGGCGTTACGGGGCTTCCTACTTTGAATCGAAACTAATCGATTACGACGTGGCGAGCAATTGGGGGAATTGGGCGTACCAGGCGGGTGTCGGGAACGACTCGCGCGACCGCCGTTTCAACATCGAGCGTCAACAGTTCACGTATGACCCGGACCGTGCGTTTCGTAACAAATGGTTGTGACCAAACTGTCACGTGAAGTCGGCGTTTCTCATTGACTTCTTTTTACAGAAGCGCTATAGTTAAATCAACAGATGGGATACCTGAGGTGTACGAGAGCCGCCTTCGTTATTTTGAGCCAACACTTTGAATACGGGAGACCGAACTGCTAACCAGATCAACTGCCTCATCACGTGCAGGAGGACTTGTGAAGGAAACGCTAGGTCACCCACCTGCATACGCAGGTTCAAAAGCAAGGCATCGTCACGGCACTCCGGGCCCCATCGATTTTTTTGTAAATACGTCGCGAGACGTCTTTTTTTTGATTATAATTCCGAGTAAAATAGTATGAGAAAATAGAATTAGTTGGAGGAAGAAATATGCTACACCAGTTTTCACGAAATGAATTGGCCATCGGCTCTGAAGGCCTTGATGCTTTAAAGAATAAAACGGTCGCGATTTTAGGCGTCGGCGGTGTCGGCTCATTTGCGGCCGAGGCACTTGCGCGCAGTGGCGTCGGACGCATCGTCCTCGTCGATAAAGATGATATCGACATCACGAACGTCAACCGACAAATCCACGCACTATTGTCGACGGTCGGTCAACCGAAAGTCGAAGCGATGGGGAAACGTCTCCTTGACATCAACCCGGACTTAGACCTCGTCCAATTGAAGATGTTTTATACAGAAGAGACATACGAAGAGTTCTTTGCTCAAAAGATCGACTATGTCATCGATGCATCAGACACGATCATTTATAAAATTCATTTAATCGTAGAATGTAAGCGTCGCGGTATCCCGGTCATCTCGAGTATGGGGATGGCGAACAAAATGGACCCGACACGTATTAAAGTCGTCGACATTAAGGATACGTCATATGATCCAATCGCGAAGATGGTCCGTACCCGTCTACGTAAAGAGAAAATCTACAAAGGCGTCCCCGTCGTCTTCTCAGATGAGTCTCCAATCGTGACACGCGAAGACGTGAACGAGGTCGTCGGGAAGAAAGACGCGCCGATCCGCAAAGCGAAGATGCCACCGAGCTCGAACGCGTTCGTTCCATCGGTTGCAGGGCTTGTCGCTGCCGGCTATGTCATTAACGACTTGCTTGAAAAAGCGGGCGTCGAAATCAATCGCATCCAAAAATAAAACGACGCGGGCTCATTTCGAGTCGCGTCGTTTTTCCCAATAGTCGAGCCGCTTTTGGATTTGTTGCTCAAATCCACGTGGCGTCGGTTTATAGTAATTTGGTCGTTTTCTAGCCAAATTCTCTGGCCAATAGTTTTGAGGAACGAACCCGTCTTTTTCGTCATGTGGATATTTGTATCCGACCCCGTTTCCGAGTTCACGTGCTCCTGGACTATGGGCGTCACGCAGGTGTACGGGTACAGGCCCACCCTCAACTGTCCGGACGTGATGGAGCGCTTTGTCAATCGCGGTGATGACCGCGTTCGATTTCGGTGCGGTCGCCAAATAGAGAACAGCCTCGGCAATCGGGATGCGGGCTTCCGGGAAACCGATGTACTCGCTCGCTCGTGCTGCTGCATCGACGATAAGAAGCGCGTTCGGATCGCTCATTCCGATATCTTCGGCAGCATGGACGTAAAGGCGACGCATGATGAAGCGTGGCGATTCGCCAGCCTCGATCATGACGGCTAACCAGTAAAGCGCAGCATCCGGGTCAGACCCACGGATCGATTTGATGAACGCCGAAATGACGTCATAATGTCGGTCACCCGTCTTATCGTATTTGATCGATTTCTGTTGAATCGACTCTTCTGCGACCTCAAGTGTGATATGAATCTGTCCTTCCACCTCAGGCGTTGTCAAGACGGCAAGTTCGAGTGCGTTCAATAAGACACGGTAGTCACCATCCGCCATTTTGATATAATGGTCTGCAGCAGCTTCATCCATCTTGACGGGATAACTTCCGAGACCACGTGAGTCGTGTAGAGCACGCTCAAGGACGATACGTAACTCCTCGGCACCTGGTGGCTCAAGTCGAAATACGGTCGCCCGTGACAAGAGAGCGGCGTTCACTTCAAAACTCGGGTTTTCGGTCGTCGCTCCGATGAGGACGAGCTTGCCGGACTCAAGGGCCGGGAGGAGCGCATCCTGCTGGAGCTTATTGAACCGGTGAATCTCATCTAAAAAGAGAATCGTCCGTTCGTCCTCATAATCATACCGGGACTCCGCTTCACGAATGACGTTCCGCAATTCATCGAGTTTGGCCGTGACGGCGTTCAATTGGACGAATGTCGCTTTCGTGTAATTCGAAATGACACGGGCGAGTGTCGTCTTCCCGGTGCCCGGTGGACCATATAAGATAATCGTACCGAGTCGGTCGGCTTCGATGGCACGGCGAAGCAGCTTGCCCTCGCCGATGATATGGCGCTGTCCGATCACGTCATCTAACGTTTCGGGGCGCATGCGGTTCGCGAGCGGTCCGCCATTCGATTGATGAAACAAATCAGGCATACGTAACCATTCCTTTCGACAAACGTTTGTTCGATTAGTATAACAGAAGGAGACTTGAAGATGAAAATATCTACAAAGGGCCGCTATGGCTTAACGATCATGATTGCATTAGCGCGTGAAACAGATAACAAGCCGCTCAGTTTAAAGAAGATTGCCGCACGCCATGAGTTGCCGGAGCATTATTTGGAGCAATTGATCGGTCCACTTCGTAACGGGGGACTCGTCAAGAGTGTACGGGGTGCGTACGGTGGCTACCAACTCGTCAAACCGGCAGAAGAAGTGACAGCGGGTGAAATCATTCGCTTGCTCGAGGGACCTTTAGCCATCGTTGAAGATTCTGAAGCAGATGATGCGGTGAAACGCAAGCTTTGGGATAAAATCAAAGAAGCCATCGATACCGTCCTTGACGAAACGACACTCGCGGACCTCGCTGAAGAAGAGTCAGACGGCTACATGTTTTATATTTAAGAACGAGGTGACCTTAGATGAACTATTTTGATCACGCTGCGACGACACCGATGCGACCGGAAGTCCTTGAAGCGATGACACCGTACTTTTTAGAGACGTATGGGAACGCGTCGAGCATCCATGGGATTGGACGTAACGCCCGGGCGGCGCTCGATTCTTCACGTCGCGTCCTCGCGAAGTGGATTGGTGCTTCACCGAACGAGATTGTATTCACGTCAGGTGGGACGGAGTCGGATAACTATGCCTTGTTCGGTGCGGCACATGCCCATCAGGAAAAAGGCAAACATATCATTACGACAAAAGTCGAGCACCACGCCGTGCTTCACGCGATGGAACAGCTCGAGCGTGAGGGCTTCGACGTCACGTATCTCGATGTCGATGTTTCGGGAGCCGTCACTGTCGACGCCGTTCGTTCAGCCTTACGGGATGACACGATTCTTGTATCGATCATGTATGGCAATAACGAAGTCGGGACGCGCCAACCGATTCACGAAATCGGTGAGTTGTTACAAGATCACCAGGCTCTCTTCCATACGGATGCGGTACAAGCGCTTGGTACAGAAGAAATTGATGTGAAGGCGATTCATGTCGATTTATTGTCGGCGTCCGCACATAAAGTGAATGGGCCAAAAGGTATCGGTTTTCTTTTCATGAAAACAGGTGTAAAATTAGCGTCACGTTCTTTCGGTGGACAACAAGAACGTAAACGTCGAGCCGGCACGGAAAATGTTCCGGGTGCCGTCGGATTCCAAAAAGCAGCTGAACTCGTCATGGCAGAGCGTGAAGACCGAGTGACTCTCTATGAGTCGCTCGATTTGGCACTACGTCAGCGTCTTGACGAACTAGGCGTAACTTATGAGGTGAACGGGTCAAATCGTTTACCTCACATCGTGAACTTATACCTTCCTGGAATTGACCTTGAACCCTTCCTCATCATGATGGATATGCGGGGCATGGCGATTTCAAGCGGAAGTGCCTGCACGGCAGGGTCGGTCGAACCGTCCCACGTATTGTCGGCGATGTACGGGGATTCAGAGCGGACGCGTCAGTCTGTTCGAATCAGTTTTGGCCACGGTAACTCGGTCGAGGACGCGAAACGGCTCGCGGAGCGACTACAAGAAGTCGTCTCGACATTTATGAACGGAGTGAGATAGATGAATTTACGCACGAAAGCCCCTGAAGAGACGACGGTCGTCGTCGGCATGTCAGGTGGCGTCGATTCATCGGTGACGGCCCATGTGTTAAAAGAGCAAGGGTATAACGTCATCGGGATTTTTATGAAAAACTGGGACGACACGGACGAGAACGGTGTGTGTACGGCGACAGAGGACTATGAAGACGTCATCGCCGTCGCGAACCAAATCGGGATTCCGTATTACGCGGTCAACTTTGAAAAGGAATATTGGGACCGCGTCTTTGAATATTTCTTAGCGGAGTACCGTCTCGGTCGGACACCGAACCCGGACGTCATGTGTAACAAAGAAATCAAATTCAAGGCGTTCCTTGACCATGCGCTTCGACTCGGTGCCGATTTTGTCGCGACTGGACACTATGCGCAAGTGAAATATGTCGATGGCGAGCACCGTCTGTTACGAGGAAAAGACGACAACAAAGACCAAACGTATTTCTTGAACCAATTGTCTCAAGACCAGCTCGCGCGGACGATGTTCCCGATCGGTCATATGGACAAGAAAGATGTACGTGCGATTGCCGAAGAAGCAGGACTCGCGACGGCGAAGAAAAAAGATTCGACGGGAATCTGCTTTATCGGTGAGCGGAACTTTAAAGAGTTCTTATCGGAATACCTTCCGTCACAGCCAGGAGAAATGCGGACGCTCGACGGTGTCGTCAAAGGACGTCACGACGGGTTGATGTATTATACGCTCGGACAGCGGCACGGTCTCGGAATCGGTGGGGACGGTGATCCTTGGTTCGTCGTCGGAAAAGATGTCGAGAACAATGTCTTGTTCGTCGGACAAGGCTTCCATCACGACGCGCTCTATTCAGATGCGCTTCTCGCTTCGAAACTGTCATGGACGGGAGCCGCTCCTACAGGAGAGTTCCGGGCGACTGCGAAGTTCCGTTATCGCCAACAAGATGTGCCGGTCACGGTCGCTCCACTCGAAAATGGCGAAGTCCTCGTCAAGTTTGACGAGCCACAACGTGCCATCACGCCAGGACAAGCGGTCGTCTTCTATGACGGCGACGTCTGTCTCGGTGGGGCAACGATTGACGAAGCGTACCGCAACGGCAAACGACTCGACTATATCGGATGAGGTGATTGATATGAACGCAAACGAACAAGGCATCCAAGCGATGCAGCAAGGTGAATTCGAACAGGCAGCCAAACATTTCAATGAGGCCATTGAAGCGAATCCGACAGACCCGACTGGTTTCGTCAACATGGGGACGTTGCTTCAGGCGATCAACGATTACGATCATGCCGTCATCTTCTATGACAAAGCGATTGAACTCGATGGCTCGTTCGGTGCCGCGCACTATGCGAAAGGCGCCCTTGCCTATGAACTTGAGCAATTGGAGTCAGCGGAGGCGTCGCTTCGCCAAGCGCTCCTTTCGGGGATGGACGATGCCGATCTTCACTTCATGCTCGGCTTGACGTACAAAGCGATGGGTGACTTCGTTCGTGCGATGCCACGCCTGCGTGAAGCGAAGAAGCAATCGCCGGAAGACGTGGAAATCACGTTCCAATACGGACTTGCCCTCGCGCAAAGTGAACAGCTCGAAGAGGCGGTCGTCGCGTTAGAAGAGACGCTCGACCTCGATGCGAGCCATACGGATGCCCGTTACAACTTAGCAATTGCGTATGCGTTCTTGGGTGACCAGGAACGGACGTATGCTGAGTTGCAACGCGTCCTTGAGATGCAACCCGATCACGAACTCGCACGTGACGCCATCGCGAAGATGGATGCACTGCTCGGTAACTAAATTAATATAGCGCTTCTCGCAGTTTTTGCGAGAGGCGCTTTTTGTTAGTCCCAATAATGGAAAATGACGTTACCGACCGTCTCTGGTTCCCAATATTTGATTTCTCCGCGTTCCGCCTTGTTCAGAAACGGCTGTAGCGACAAATCGAACCGCTCATTCAACTCAGCCGCTGACGGAATCTGATAGGTGTCAGGAAACATGTCGGTCAGTTCGGGTACATCGATGAATTCATATTGAAACGGTTCGAGTTTGGAGATGCCGATGACAGGATAGTTTCTGCTGAGCAGGACATAGATGGTTTGCTCACTCCATGTGATACTCGCCTGGTGATAATTCGGAGTGATTTCGTCCCCAATGGTAAAGGAACATATTCCTCGTTTAATCCGGGTGAACTCAAAACAAATCGATTTGAACGTCTTCCAATCTGACCCCGGGGCGGAACAGTCGCCGTATGAAAAGCCGGTGATACATTCAGGGAGGGTGAGCGTCATGCGGACACCTCCCCGATGACCCAAATCAAAAGATTAAAAGTCATCAATACAAGCGTGCCGGAGAGCGCGAGGTAGCTCCACAAGACACGCTTTCCGGACTTGGCTCGTCGTACACCATCCATCAAAATCAGGAAACTCGTCCCGAGTGAGACGAACGCCAACGCTGCAAACGAAGTGGGTCGGTCGAGCGTGGGAAACGCATCGATCACAAAATACAGCCCAAAGGTGAGCAAGCCTAAACAAGCCAAGAAGAAAAGCGGGAAGAAACGCATATAGCACGACCTTTTCCATTTTCTCTCATCGTATCATGTGGGTTGTCGAGCGTAAATGTGAATCAGAGCTGTTTCGTCGTGATTTTTACGGGCTCGCCGCCGAACTCACCGTAGGCCTCGTCCATGTTTTTCGTGTATAGCTCGATCACGTTCTTGCTCGGGTCTTTGAAGTAGGCCGAGCGCTCTTTACCGTTGACCGTCTCGTCCTCGTCCCACGTCCGGAGTTTCGTCGGGATGTTTGATGCCTCTAACACTTCGAGCGCTTGGTCGAACGACTCCATCGGAACGAAAAATGCGCAGTGGACGTGGGCGCCGCCTTCATCATAGAGCGTGTCCCACTCGGTCACGTCCTCTTGGCGGTTCGATTCTTCTTCCGATGTGAACTCTCGTTTCAGCCAGAGGCCGAGACGGGTGTTCCCCCCGACATAGAGCCACGTCGCCCAAGGTTCGTCCGCCTGTTCCTGTGCTTCGCTCGGCTCGGCATCGTCACCGACCCATTGTTCGACGACGGGAAGTCCGAGCTTGCCGTGCCAAAAATCGACGGCCTCGGTCATGTCGGTCACTTCTAACACGAGTTCACACAGGCCACTGATTGGAATACGTTTCGTCATACATAGTCCCTCCTTCATAGGTTCACTCGAACAGTTCCCGCTTTGATTCGACGAAAAACGTGCATAGCCGTCCGATTGTTCGGGAAATGGATTAGCAATGTGAGAGGGGAGAAAGCATATGCGGATGTTTAGTTTGGTCAGCGTCGTTATTTTTTTCATCATCGAATGGTTCATGCTCGGTCGTCTGTTCATCGAAGTCGATAATCGTCTCGCGACGGGCGAGTGGACGAATAATCTCTTGTTCCGGGTCGTCGTCGAGTCGGAACGGGCGACGACCGTGCTGTTACTCCTGTTTGCGACATTTTTTGTAATCGGTGTCGTCATGCATTGGATATTGTCGGCGAACAAGTCCTGGTCCGTGACGTTTGGTGCGGTCGGGGTGGCGTGGGTCGTCCCGGCCTTGCTTGCCCTCGTGGCTTGGTTCATCCCGAACCCGTACGTCCAGCTAGGGATTATCGTGTTGCAGCTGTCGTTCATCCCGCTCGTCCCGTTCGTCGGACAGACGGTACGGCTCGGTCACGTCGTGTTGAACTGGGGCGTCCACGTCATCGCCGCGGGACTTGTGCTGTTGATTCAGCGACCATCGCTTGAGCAACTGTTTCGTGTCGAGCGGACCGAGCTGTTCGAGCGGCTCGAAGGTTATGTTAATTCGGGGGAGCTGGAACGGTTCGAACGACTGCTTGAAACCGTGGACTTGGAGCAACTTGAGCGCATCTTGAACCGAATCGATGTCGATCAGCTGATTCGGATTCTTGAACGTGTCGACCTCGACCAGCTCGAGCGCATCCTCAACCTGTTCAGTTAGGCGATTTGTCCTACCGTTCAAACTCGGGCTATAATGGATGATGGAAAAATAGCTGGAGGTGTCGGATATGATGGCAGCACCTTATGAGTTGACTGGAAAAGTCATTCGAGTCCTGTTTCAATCAGAAGAAGAGGCGCATACAATTGCGCTCGTACGTATAAAAGAAAAGAATTTTGAGACGGATGAGACCGAGATGGTCATCGCTGGCGTCGGAGTCGGCATTGAGAAGGGCGAGACGTATAAAGCGCACGGTCGTCTCGTCGAACACCCTCGATTCGGAAAACAGATGAAGGCGGATTGGATTCGCCGTGTCGTCCCGATGACGAAACGGGCTGCCGTGCGATTTTTAACGAACGGGTCTTTCCCTGGAATCGGTCAAAAAACGGCGCAGAAGATTGCGGATTCTCTCGGGGACGATTGTATCGACCAGATTGTGAAACATCCGAGCATCTTGTCCGAGGTAGACGGATTGAAAGAAAAGCAGGCACGTGTGATCACCGAGCGCCTGAACGTTTTATATGGGGTCGATCAGTTGCTTTTGTTTCTCGCTCCATTCGACGTGACGCCACGTCTCGCCTCGAAAATTCATAAAGAGTATGAAGGACGGGCGATGGAGACGATTGAGAAGAATCCGTATGCGCTCATGTACGACGTACAGGGAATTGGATTCAAGACGGCGGATGCCATCGCGGCACATTTTGGGATTCAAGGCATTCATCCTGAACGCATCGCGGCAGCCGTGCTGTACGTATTAGAACTCGAGCAAGGGAACGGTCATCTCTACGTGACGGCGGATCAACTCGAAGCCGAGATGCCTCGAATCATCGGGGCCGATCCGGGTGATGCGCTCGTCACGGCGCTCGAATCGCTCGCTAAAGAAGAACGGGTCGTCATCGAGGATGGGGTCGTCTATCATCCCCGTGTCTTCCGTGCCGAACGGAAGGCGGCAGAAGAGTTGGCGCGAATCATGGCGACATCGACGACAGAGGACGTGGACATGACGACCATCTTTGACGCGGTCGGACGTGTCGAGGAGATGTTCTCGATTGAATATGCCACTCAACAGCGAGAAGCGATTGAACTTGCTCTCAAGTCACCGCTCATGGTTCTTACCGGTGGACCGGGTACCGGGAAGACGACGGTCGTTCGAGGAATCATTCATGCACTTAGCGATGTCTTCGATTGGAAGTTAGAACCCGTTCCGAACCAACCGCTCCCGTTCGTCTTGGCCGCACCGACGGGTCGAGCGGCGAAACGCCTCAGTGAGTCGACCGGGCTACCGGCATCAACGATCCACCGTTTGTTAAAGTTCGACGGTAGTTCGTTCCAAGTCGATGAGACGAATCCACTTGTCGGGAAAGTGCTCATCGTCGATGAGGCGTCGATGATTGACATCTTTTTGTTCCGAAGTTTGCTTAAAGCGGTACCGAACGGCATGAAAATCTTGTTCGTCGGAGACCGTGATCAGCTCCCATCTGTCGGACCGGGGCAAGTACTTGCCGATTTGATGGCGACAGAAGGGATTCCAGTCGTTCGCCTTGACGTCGTCCATCGCCAAGCGTCGGAGTCAAGTATCCTCCGTCTCGCTCATTCGTTGAATGCGAAGAAAATGCCAGACGATTTGTTGGCGTCACTGCCGGACCGGCGTTTCTATACGGCGAATCAAGAGACGGCACTTCAAGCGATTTGTCAGATGGCAGGAGCGGCTCTCCGAAAAGGATATTCACCGTTTGATATTCAAGTGCTCGCACCGACATATCGGGGTGTCTGTGGAATTGATGGGCTGAATGAAGCACTTCAGAACGTATTCAATCCAAAATCGAGTGCCCGTGAAGTGAAACATGGGACGCGTATTTACCGCAATGGCGATAAAGTGCTTCAACTCGTCAACAACGCCGAGGAAAACGTCTATAACGGGGACATCGGAGAAATCACGAACATCTTCTACGCGAAGGAAAACGTCGATAAGGTCGACAAGATTTATATTCGATTCGATCAGACAGAAGTCGAGTACAACCGTAGTGAATGGGATCAGTTCACCCATGCCTACGCTATCACGATCCATAAGTCACAAGGTTCCGAGTTCCCAATCGTGCTCATGCCGGTCTTCTTCAACGGAGGATTCCGGTCGTCACGCAACTTGATTTATACAGCTGTGACTCGGGCGAAGAAGAGTTTACTCTTGTTCGGTGACGTGCGTGCGCTCGAGGCGGCGACGCGAGAAGAGGAACCGGTGCGACGGACAAAATTGGTCGAGCGCTTAGGCGGGAAGTCTTGACGTCTTTCCGAACGCGTGTGATAATGACGAATAGACAACTGAAACGATACAGACGATGAAGGAAATGAGTACGTCGTCACCGCCTCTACAGAGACATCTTCCTAGGCTGCGAGAAGATGGGGGTCGGCCGACCGAAGCTATTCTGGAGTCCCCACTCAACCTGGGCGCCTCATCCACGTTAACGGATGTTCGAGGCACGGTATTCTACCGTGCGAACGAGGGTGGTACCACGAAGCGATGCTTTCGTCCCTTTCCACAGGGGCAGGCATCGCTTTTTTTCGTTTCGTTCAGAAATAAGGAGGAATTGTTCATGAAACCGCTCAAATCATTGACTGGCGCACAAATTCGCCAAATGTACTTAGATTTCTTCAAATCAAAAGGGCACAGCGTGGAGCCGAGTGCTTCGCTCGTACCGGTCGAAGACCCAACTTTGTTGTGGATCAACTCTGGTGTTGCAACATTGAAAAAATATTTTGATGGACGTGTCATCCCAGCGAACCCACGGATCGTCAACGCTCAAAAATCGATTCGTACGAACGATATCGAAAACGTCGGGAAGACAGCACGTCACCATACGTTCTTCGAAATGCTCGGGAACTTCTCAGTCGGTGAATACTTCCGTGAAGAAGCAATCACATGGGGATGGGAACTGTTGACGAGCGACGAATGGTACGGACTCGATCCGGACCGTCTCTCCGTCACGATTCACCCAGACGATGAAGAGTCAAAACAAATCTGGATGAACCTTGGCATGCCAGCTGACCGCATCATCCCGCTAGAAGATAACTTCTGGGAAATCGGTGAAGGTCCATCTGGTCCAAACACGGAAATCTTCTTTGACCGTGGTCCAGCATTCGGGGACGACCCGACAGACCCTGAACTTTATCCGGGTGGGGAGAACGAGCGTTACCTTGAAATCTGGAACATCGTGTTCAGCCAATATAACCATGACGGACATGGAAACTACACAGAGCTTCCGCGTAAAAACATTGATACAGGGATGGGACTCGAACGGATGGCGAGCGTCGTTCAAGACGTACCGACAAACTTCGATACCGACCTCTTCATGCCGATCATTCGTGAAACTGAAAAAATCAGTGGCGACGTATACCGTCAAGACAGTAGCAAGGATGTTGCGTTCAAAGTCATCGCGGACCACATCCGTACGGTATCGTTCGCAATCGGTGACGGGGCACTCCCATCGAACGAAGGACGTGGCTATGTCCTCCGTCGTCTTCTCCGCCGTGCGGTCCGCTATGCGAAGATGCTTGGTATCGAGCGTCCGTTCATGTATGAGCTCGTCGACGTCGTCGGTGACATCATGGTCGACTTCTACCCGCAAGTGAACGAGAAGAAAGACTTTATCAAGAAAGTCATTAAAAACGAGGAAGAGCGTTTCCACGAAACGTTGAACGACGGACTCGCGATTTTGAACGAAGTCGCAAAAGCACAAAAAGCAGCTGGGTCAAACATCATCAGCGGTCAAGACGCATTCCGTCTTTATGACACGTACGGCTTCCCGCTCGAATTGACAATCGAATATGCAGAAGACCATCAGATGACGGTCGACGAAGATGGATTCAAAGAAGCGATGAACGAGCAACGTGAACGTGCACGTCAAGCGCGTGCTGACGTAGAATCGATGCAGATTCAGTCGGGTGTGCTTGCAGATATCACGATGCCATCGACCTTCCTCGGATACAACAGCCTTGAGACGAACGCAAAAATCATCAGCTTGATTCACAACGGCGAACTCGCTGACGTCGTCGCTGCCGGAGAAGAAGCACAAGTCATCCTCGATCAGACACCATTTTATGCCGAGAGTGGCGGTCAAATCGGTGATAAAGGACAAATCGTCGGAGAAGACTTCCTTCTTCGCGTAAAAGATGTGTCGAAAGCGCCGAACGGACAGAACTTGCATACAGTCACGGTCGAGTCAGGTGTGGCGAAAGCGGAAGTAGCCGTCACGGCTTCTGTCGACCAAGCATCGCGTCAAGCCATCGTCAAGAACCACACGGCGACGCACCTCTTGCACCGCGCACTCAAAGATACGCTCGGGGAGCACGTCAACCAGGCCGGTTCACTCGTGACACCAGACCGTCTTCGTTTTGACTTCTCTCACTTCGGTCAAGTGACATCAGAAGAGCTTCAATCCATTGAGCGTCAAGTGAACGAGAAAATTTGGGCATCGATCGGTGTCGATATCGAAGAAATGAACATTGCGGATGCGAAAGCAAAAGGCGCGATGGCACTCTTCGGCGAGAAGTATGGTGATGTCGTTCGGGTCGTATCAGCAGGGGATTACTCGGTTGAGCTTTGTGGTGGGATTCACGTCTCCAACACGGCTGAAATCGGACTCTTTAAAATCTTGTCTGAATCAGGGATTGGCGCTGGGACGCGTCGAATTGAAGCGGTCACAGGAGCTGGCGCATATGAAGTGATGAACCAGCAAATCGAAACGCTCGAAGCGACAGCGAAGTTGTTGAAGACGAAACCACTTGAAGTTCCTGCACGCGTACAAGCACTTCAAGCTGAAATCAAAGAAGTCGAGCGTGCTTCAGAGTCGCTTAAAGCGAAGCTTGCCAACATCGAGGCATCTTCATTAACGGATGCGATTGAAACGATTGGCGGCGTCCAGTTGATTGCGAAACGCGTCGATGGACAAGACATGGATGCCCTTCGCAGCATGGTCGACGACTTGAAAGGGAAACTCGGCTCTGCTGTGATTATCCTTGGGTCGGCAAATGGGGAGAAGGTCAACCTCGTCGCAGGTGTGACGAAAGACCTGAACGACCGTGGCTTCCATGCCGGAAAACTGATTAAAGAAGTCGCGACACGCTGCGGTGGTGGCGGTGGCGGTCGTCCAGACATGGCACAAGCAGGTGGCCGAGATGCAACAAAACTGGACGAAGCATTGAAGTTTGCTTCACATTACGTCGAATCACTGGCATAATAGAGTGTGAAGTGCAAACGGAAAGAGGTGGATTCTTGTGAGCCAAATGGATCGCACGATGCAATTCAATTTTCCAGAAGATGATCAACGTGCTAACACACGTGAGACGCTGATTACGGTATATCAAGCACTCGAGGAAAAAGGTTATCAACCGATCAATCAAATCGTGGGATACTTACTGTCAGGTGACCCTGCCTACATTCCACGTCATAATGATGCGCGAAACTTGATTCGCAAAATTGAACGGGATGAACTTCTCGAAGAGTTGGTCAAATCGTATTTGAACGATCGTAGAGAGGATTAATATGAAGCGAGTCATGGGACTCGATGTCGGATCGAAGACGATTGGTGTCGCGGTGAGTGACCTGATGGGATGGACGGCGCAAGGTGTGGAGACGGTCTACTGGACCGAACCTGACTTTGACGAAGCCGTCCGTCTCCTTCGTCCGTTCATCGAGCAGTACGATGTGAAAGAAGTCGTCGTCGGTCACCCGAAAAACATGAATGGGACAGTCGGCCCGCGCGGTGAGGCGTCCGAGGCATTTGCCGAGGCGTTCACAGAACAGACGGGTTTACCTTGCGTGTTGGTGGATGAACGATTAACGACGATGCAAGCGGAACGGATGCTCATTTCAGCAGATGTCAGCCGCAAAAAGAGAAAAGCGGTCATCGACAAAATGGCGGCCGTGATGATTTTACAAAACTACCTGGATCGTTCCGGGAAATAAGGAGGAATCTCTCATGGCAGAAATCCGTCGTGAAGAAGAAATGTACCGTATTCCAGATGAAAATGGAGACGAACATTTATTTGCAGAAATTTTCCGTATGACGAGCGACCGTTCGAAAAAGACATTTGTCGTACTTGAACCGGTAGGCGCACCAGAGACAGAAGACGAAGATACGATTGAAGTATACGCATTTGAAATTGAAGAACTTGAAGATGGCGAATTCATCTTGAAGCTCGTCGAAGACGATGAAGACTTCGAAGAGGTCATGGAAGCATTCGACATCGTCAATGACGAAGTCGGTCTAGACTAAATAGAGGACGGGCGGCTAGGGAATGTCCCTCGTCGCCTCTCTTTATAAAAAGAACAGGGGAGAAATGCATGAATCATCCATCTATGTCAGATGAGAAACGTGCCCGCAACCGGATCGTCCGTCGTATCACGGTTGTCATCCTGGCCATCTTCCTTCTCGTCATTGCCACAGGGTCGGCGCTCGCATATGTCTTTGTGAAGCGTTCCATCGAACCGATTGACCCAACTTCGACTGAAACGGTCGAGATTGAAGTCCCGCTCGGTGCCGGTTCGGGATACATTGGTGAATTACTAGAAGAGAATGGGCTTGTAAGGAGTAGCACGATTTTCCGTTTCTATACACGCTTTAAGAACGAATCGTCGTTCCAGGCGGGGACGTATACGTTATCTCCGTCACAATCAATCGATGAATTGATTGAAACGTTGCAAACAGGTAAAGTCATTGTGGTCCCTGATATTAAGCTCGTCATTCCAGAAGGATTCACGATTGACCAGGTGATTGCGCGACTTGCGAAAGTGGCCGAAATCCCGAAAGAAGAGATTTCTGAGCAGTTGAGCGACCGTGAATACATTCAATCTCTCGTAAACGAGCATGAAATGTTGACGGATGAAGTCTTGCAGGAAGGCATCTATCATCCGCTTGAAGGATACCTGTTCCCAGCCACATATGAATTCAATAAAGGCGTAACGCTCAATGAAATCATCGATGAGATGTTACTGCCAACCGAAAGTATGTATCAAGAATACAAAGATCGTTTAGCCGATTCAGGACGTACGTTCCATGAGACGCTCGCGCTCGCATCCGTTGTCGAGAAAGAGGCGGTGTCAACGGAAGACCGCAAAGAGATTGCCGGTGTGTTTGAGAATCGCTTAAATGACGGAATGAAGTTACAATCTGACCCGACCGTCTGGTACGGAACGGGGGAAACATCGATTTTCACTTCATTCGCGGACTTAGAGAACGACTCTCTATATAACACGTATCGTTATGAAGGCATTCCGATCGGACCGATTGCGGCCGTGAGCCGTGACGCATTTGAGGCGGTGCTCAACCCGAACGATACGGAGAACATTTACTTCTACGCGCGCCCTCCACGTGAAGGGTTCCCGAACGGGGAAGTCTTGTTCGAGGTCGACTATGAGGATCACCAACAAAACGTCAATAAGTACCGTTCCGAATGGGAAGCGTTTGAAGAAGCAAACAGTAATTGATGGGACGACCGGAAGCGGATGCTTCCGGTCGTTTGAATGAAGAGAGTTAAGAGGTGGAACGAGTGGACCATGCATCCTATGAGGGATATGTAGAAAAACTGATCAATGACCGCTCCCCGCTATTGACGGAGATGGAGGCGTTCGCGCGTGTCCATCACGTCCCAATCATGGATTTGACGGGTTCGGAAGTATTGCTCTCCTTATTGGCGATGCAACGGCCGACCCGAATTCTCGAAGTGGGGACGGCCATCGGCTATAGTGCCATTCGCATGGCGGAGTTGTTACCCGATGCAGAAATCGTCACAATCGAGCGAAATGCTCGTCGTTTTGAAGAAGCGACGGGATTCATCAATCGATCGGACGTGCGCGATCGGATTACGCTCATTCACGGTGATGCCGTCGAATTGATTGGATCGATTGAAGGTGAATTCGATGCCGTGTTTATTGATGCGGCAAAAGGACAATATCAAAAATTTTTTGATGGGTATGGCGCTTTAGTACCAATTGGTGGTACGATTTACAGCGATAATTTGTTTTTACGAGGGGACGTCTTGCTAGAGGACGTGTCGGTTTTAGACCGACGCCGACGTCGGCTTGTTCGTCTCGTGAAGCAGTTTACTGAGCAATTGATGGCACGGACCGATTATCATACTGCAATTTTGCCCCTTGGTGATGGCCTAGCAATCAGTCGTAAATTACGATGAGGAGGACTTAACTTTGATGCAACATAAACCCGTCATTATTGGCGTGGCCGGGGGTACCGGATCAGGAAAAACGACCGTGGCCCGCGCGCTCGTCGATGCGTTTCAAGGTCAATCGGTCGTCATGATCGAGCAAGACGCGTACTATAAGGATCAATCAGAGATGACCATGGAGGAGCGGTACAAGACGAACTACGACCACCCCTTCGCCTTTGATAACGATTTGTTGATTGAACATATCCAACAGTTACAACAACATCAGGCGATTGAGAAGCCGGTCTATGACTATGCGGCTCACACGCGTTCAAGTGAAACCATCTTGATCGAGCCCGTCGATGTCGTCATCGTCGAAGGAATCTTGGCACTCGAGGATGCACGTTTGCGTGAATTGATGGATATTAAAGTGTTCGTGGATACAGATGCGGATGTTCGAATCTTGCGTCGCATGCAGCGTGATATCAATGAACGTGGACGTTCAATCGACTCGGTCGTGGCGCAGTACACGAATGTCGTCCGCCCGATGCATTTGCAGTTCTGTGAACCGACGAAGCGTTATGCAGACATCATCGTTCCTGAAGGCGGAGAAAACTTTGTTGCAATCGATTTACTCGTGACAAAAATCCGTTGGGTGCTCACTGAGCGCAATCGCGCTTGAGGAAATAAATCGTTTTCAATTCAACCCTAGCTGTAATATACTAGGAGACAATGAAGGAGTGACAGAAATGGCTGAAAAACAACACTATATGACGTTAGACGGAAAAGCGAAAATCGAACATGAATTAAACGAACTGAAGACGGTCCGCCGTAAAGAAGTCGTTGAAAATATTAAGATTGCTCGTGACTTCGGTGACTTGTCAGAGAACGCGGAATATGACGCGGCGAAAGAAGAACAAGCGATGGTCGAAGGACGCATCGCACAATTAGAAGAGATGCTCCGTAACGCGGTCATCATTCAAGATGATGCAGGCGATAACTCGGTTGTCTCAATCGGGAAGACGGTAACGTTCTTCATCCAAGAAGATAATGAAGACGAGACGTATACAATCGTTGGTGGAGCTGAGGCAGACCCGTTCACAGGGAAAATCTCGAACGAATCACCGATCGCCAAGGCACTTCTTGGTCGTACGATTGGTGATGTGGTCACGGTGCAAACACCAGGTGGCGACATGGTCGTCGAAATTAAAGAAATCAAATAAATTGTTGAGCGACCTCCTATTCGGAAGTCGCTCTCTTTCTGAGGAGGAAACGGAATGAAAGTAGGCATCATCGGCGCGATGGAAGAAGAAGTGAATTTACTTCGGAACGAGTTGACAGAACGAGTAGACACTGAAATCGCGAACTATCATTTTTATGAGGGCTATCTTGGAAACATGCAAGTTGTCATCTTGAAGTCAGGCATCGGGAAGGTCAATGCAGCCATCGGCACGACACTTTTGATTGATAAGTTCAAACCGGACGTCGTCATCAATACGGGTTCTGCCGGCGGTTTTAAAAAGGGAATGAAAGTCGGAGACGTCGTCGTCTCGACGGAAGTTCGTCATCACGATGTCGACGTGACGGCATTCGGATATGAATATGGACAAGTACCAGGCATGCCGCCGGCGTATGAGGCGGATGCCAAGCTCGTCAGCGTCTGTAAAGATGTCATTGAAAACTTGCCGGACGTGAACGTGCACCAGGGATTGATCGTGACAGGAGATTCGTTCATCAACGATTCGAAACGCGTGGCGGACATCCTCGGTCATTTCAATGGCGTCGCAGCCGTCGAAATGGAGGCTGCTCCGATCGCCCAAACGTGCTATCAGTTTGGTGTCCCGTTCGTCGTCACACGCTCGATTTCAGACAGTGCGGACGAAGAAGCGAATCTGTCGTTTGATGAGTTCTTGGAGACAGCATCGATCAATTCTGCGAAGATGGTCATGGCTGTCACGAAGCGTTTAGAACAAGCTTAATCCAGTCTACACGAGGAGGATGCATTGACATCCTCTTTTTATTCCCTTATATTAGTACCAGATACTAAGAATAGGGGTCGACGATATGAATATTGGAATCATCGGCATCGGGTCGTTCTTACCGGACAATCGGGTGACAAATATCGATTTAGAAAAACGAATGGATACGAGCGATGAGTGGATTCGTACACGTACAGGCATCGAGGCACGTCATTTGGCTGAGGGTGATGTGACGGTCGCGGATATGGCGACACGTGCCGCTGAACGGGCGTTACAGAGCGCGGGCGTCGCAATCGATGAGATTGAAGCGATCGTCTGTGCGACGGCTACAGCACCAGCCTTCCCGGCAACCGCATGTGTGGTGCAGGCGAATCTCGGAGCGAAAGCCGCTGTCGCCTTCGATGTGAGCGCGGCATGTAGCGGTTTCATCTTCGCGATGGACACGGCGAAGAGTCTCATGGATTCAAAAGGATTGAAAAAGACGCTCGTCATTGGCGCAGAGAAGATGGGAAGTCTAATTGATTGGGATGACCGATCGACTGCTGTCCTCTTCGGGGACGGAGCAGGGGCTGTCGTGCTCGGGGAAGACGAGATCGCTTCAATTGACTCACTTGTGCTCGGAAGTGACGGGACAGGTGGAAAACATCTGTATGAGAATGAAGAAGGTAAAATCGTCATGAACGGTCGCGAAGTCTTCAAGTTTGCCGTTCGGAAGATGCCCGAAATCGTGCTTGAAGCGCTAGACAAAGCAGACAAGACGTTGGAAGATCTTGACGTCCTCGTTCCACACCAGGCGAACCGTCGAATCATCGACGCTGCGATGGAACGGTTACACTTAGAAGAAGAGAAAGTGGTCATGACCATTCAAGACCATGCGAATACATCAGCAGCTTCCATTCCACTCGCTTTGGCCGAAGCGGTCAAGTCTGGCAAAATCCAAGATGGACAAACGGTCGTCATCGCAGGGTTTGGTGCCGGACTCACCTGGGGGGCTAGCTGTCTGACATGGAATCACGCAACCATTACGGAGGGGAATCATTTATGAAACGAGTAGTAGTGACAGGATTAGGAGTCGTATCACCATTAGGAAACGATGTCTCAACAATGTGGGACCGTCTTTTAAAAGGGGAAAACGCCATTGATACGTTGACGAAGATCGACATCAGTCAATATCCGGCCAAGGTCGGTGCGGAAGTGAAGGAATGGAACATCGATCATTTAGTCGAACCGAAGGAAGCACGTAAGATGGACTCCTTCATCCAATATTCTTTACTTGCGGCAGACGCTGCCCATAAGGACAGCGGACTCGACGTGAAAGCCATCGCGGACGATGTCGGGATTTGGATCGGGAGCGGGATTGGTGGCGTCGAGACGATTGACAAACAGTCGGCCATCCTTCATGACCGTGGACCACGTCGCGTCAGCCCGTTCTTCATTCCGATGATGATTCCGAACATGGCGAGCGGACAAGTATCCATCTATCTTGGAGCAAAAGGACCGAGCAACTGTTCCGTGACGGCTTGTGCGTCAGGGACGAACTCCATTGGGGAAGCGTTCCGTGTCATTCAACGTGGAGATGCGATCGCCATGTTCGCAGGTGGAGCGGAAGCGCCAATCACACCACTCTCGTTCGCAGGTTTTTGTTCAAACAAAGCCCTTTCAACGAATCCAGACCCGAACACGGCGTGCCGTCCGTTCGATGAAAACCGTGACGGATTCGTCATGGGTGAAGGAGCCGGGGTGCTCGTCTTAGAGGAGTATGAACATGCAAAAGCACGTGGTGCGAAAATGTACGCTGAAGTTGTTGGATATGGGATGAGTTCGGATGCTTACCATATCACAGCACCATCCCCTGAAGCTGAGGGCGGTTCGAAAGCGATGAGTGAGGCGATTCGAGACGCCGGAATCACGCCAGAAGATGTTCAATACATTAACGCGCACGGAACGAGTACACCACTCAACGATATGCTCGAGACGAAAGCGATTCGTCGTGTGTTCGGGGAACACGCTGATAAGCTCGCCGTCAACTCGTCAAAATCGATGATCGGTCACCTTCTTGGTGGTGCAGGTGGCGTCGAGGCCGTCATCACAGCATTATCGATTCACGAAGGCAAGATTCATCCAACGATTAACTGCGAATCACCAGCAGCAGATTGTGATTTGGATTATGTACGTGAAGGAAATCGGGAACTTGACATTCGTTATGCACTCAGTAACTCACTCGGCTTCGGGGGCCACAATGCGACACTCGCATTTGCAAAAGTGACGAACTGACGGTAGAAAAATCACTCAAAAAAGGTTAGGGTATAAGGGTTGGTCTAACAGAAAGGAGTGCAACGAATGAAAAAGAAATCATTCATCGTGGCCGCCTTGTTAGGTTCAGTCCTTATCCTTTTTTTATTTATTTGGAACGAACAACGAGAGCAGTCACGCGAACTAGTGCCAGTCGAAGAACAACAATTGACGATTTACGGAGAGTCGCTTCCGACTCAGCCGGATGTCATGCTAGCAATCGATCCGTCATCTCAAACAATCCTGTCCCATCTCTATGAAGGCCTATATCGATTCGGAGCAGACGGGTCCATCGAACCAGCGCTCGTTGAGAAGTTAGAGCGATCCGAAGATGGAACGGTCTATACATTCACATTAAAAGAGAGTGTGACGACAGAAGGGAATGCGATTGACGCGCAAACATTCGTCGATCACTTCCAAAAACTCGTGGACGTTGATTCGAATTCACCGTTCAGCTTCTTACTAGCAGATGTTCAATCCGCAAAAGAAATCGGACTTGGCCAACAAGAACCGGATACGCTAGGGGTCAAGGCAATCGATGACCGGACGCTCGAGTTGACTCTTGTCCGTCCGATGGAAGGGTTCGAACAGATTTTGGCGATGCCCGCATTTTTACCTCAACCAAATGTGGAAGCATGGGAAGAACTAGAGACGAACGGTCCATTTAAAATCAAGGCAATCGGAGATACGACCATCTCGTTACATAAAAATGAAACGTACCGAGAAGCTGAACAGGTGACACTTGAAACGATTACCATTAATAGTGAAGCGAACTTGACGGAAGCGACAGGGATGCAACCCGTCCCATACGATTTTGACGTTTCCACGATTGATGAGGAAATTTTGAACGTACAGGACGTTCCACGAAGTGGAGTCTTTTATTTAAAGCCGAATGTAAAAAAAGCCCCGTTTAATGATGTAGCGTTCCGACAAGCCATCGCATTGACGCTTAAGCGGTCGGAAATCGAGGATTCACTCGCGCGAGCGGAACAGACGACAGAACGATTACTCGTCATCGCCCAAGAGGATTCGATCGCACAATTAGAAGGAAACGCAGACCAATTGTTTGACACCGTGAAGAAACGGCTGAAGAAAGATGAACTCGAAATCGAGCTGCTCAGCTTTGTCGATGACGAAGCGCGTCAAATCTCCGCAAAATTAAAGAAGAATTTGGAACAGTTGGATGGTTTGACCGTTAACATTATCGAGCTCCCCTTAGGAGAAAAAGTTAGGAAAGAAGTCTCAGGGGATTATGCGTTTTCTCTATCAGGCTGGCAACCGGACTATCCGATGTTATCCGCCTATTTGACTCAATTTGAAACAAACGATGTCCTCAATTCGAGTCGATATGCCAGCGAATCGTATGATCAATTGATGGATCAGGCTCGCTCAACAGATCGGTTGGAAGAACGAAATGAGATTTTCCGAGAAGCGGAGGCACAGCTGTTAGAAGAGGCTGTTGTTATGCCAATCTATCAAGCTGGACGTTCTTATGTGATCGAGAAAGGTTATGACCATATCGGTTTTCCGGTCATCGGTCCTTCATATGTCCTAACCTTTGCGAAAAAATACGAAAATTGAGCTAAAAGCCCGCCACTGTAGGCGGGCTTTTTGACTATAGATAAAATTTTTTAGAAAAATCAAAATAAACACTTTGCAAAATTATCAGAATATTGTATTATTGCATCAACGGGATTTTGGTAACAAATACTGTCAGAAGAAATGACTGAATTTTCTACCATCATTCACTTCGTTAAAACGAAAAAATCAGGGGGTCATCGCAATGAATAAGAAAAAAGGTTTTGCTTTAGCATCATCGGTTACACTTCTATCTAGTGCATTCCTAGCTGCATGTTCGACAGGGGAAGAAGAAACAGGGTCTTCAAATGGATCAGGTTCGGAAGGTTCTGCAGACGAAGCGCAAGTCCTCAACTTGCTCGACGGTTCAGATATTCCTTCACTTAACCCGACACTCGCAACAGATGCTGTATCGTTCAACGTCTTAAACAACGTTAACGAAGGTCTCTACCGTATGGACAAAGAAGACAACCCGACTCCGGGTATGGCTGAAGACCACAAAGTTTCAGAGGACGGGAAAACGTACACGTTCAAAATCCGTGAAGGCGCGACTTGGTCAAACGGGGAGCCTGTCACAGCGAACGACTTCGAATACGCTTGGAAAGAAGTACTCAACCCAGATAACGCATCACAATATGCATACGTTATGTCAATCATCGAAGGCGCAGAAGCGTACAACACAGGTGAAGGCGAGCGCGATGCTGTAGGCGTTAAAGCAATCGACGATCAAACACTTGAAGTTAAATTGACAGCACCAGCTGACTACTTCCTCGGATTGACTAGCTTCGGCGTATTCATGCCAAAACTCGAGTCATTCGATAAAGAGCAAGGCGAAAACTTCGGTACATCTGCAGAGACGACTCTCTACAACGGACCGTTCAAACTCGACAGCTGGGAGCGCGAGCAAGGCTGGAAGATGGTCAAGAACGAAGACTATTGGGATGCTGACACAGTTAAACTTGAAGAAATCAACGTTAAAGTCGTTAAAGAAGTTTCAACAGGTGTTAACTTGTATGAAAACGGTGACGTGGACCGTACAGGCTTGACTTCTGAACTCGTTGCTCAATACCAAGACAACGAAGACTTCTCAACTGTCGTTGAACCAACAATCTTCTACCTCCAGTTCAACACGAAAGTGAAAGAACTCGACAACCAAAAAATCCGTAACGCGATTGACCGCGCTTATGACAAAACAGCGATCTCAGAAACACTTCTTGCGAACGGTTCAATCCCTGCAAACTTCTTCGTACCAAAAGACTTCGTAACAGGTCCAGACGGAAAAGACTTCCGTGAAGGCAATGGCGACATCGGTGGCTACAACGTAGAAGAAGCACAAAAACTTTGGGAAGAAGGGCTCAAAGAGCTCGGAACAGACAAAGTTGAACTTGAACTTCTCAACTACGACTCAGAGTCTGCGAAGCAAATCGGTGAGTTCATCAAAGGTGAACTTGAGAAGAACCTTCCAGGTATGAGCGTTTCAATCAAGCAACAACCATTCAACAACAAACTTGACCTTGAAAACAAAGGGGACTTCGAGTTTACGTTCGCTGGTTGGGGCCCTGACTATCAAGATCCAATGACATTCGTTGATCTCTTCGTCACAGACGGACCATACAACCGTGGTAAATGGTCGAACGAAGAGTTCGATAAACTCATTGCTGATGCGAAAGCAAGCACAGACCCAGCTGAGCGTTGGAAGCAATTGCAAGATGCAGAGAAAATCGTTCTTGAAGAGAACGCAATCTCGCCAGTTTACCAACGTGGATCAGCTCGCCTCACGAAACCTTACGTTAAGGGAATCGTTGAGCACGCATTCGGTGCCGACTACTCTTACAAGTGGGCTTCAATCGAAGGCAAAGAATAATCAAGTCATCTTACGAAGAGAGACAGGGACGCCTGTCTCTCTTTTTATGTACATTTTTTAATACAAAAAAGAACTCTCACATGGAGAGTTCTGTCACAACAAGCTTATTTTTTCACTTTGGCGCGCTTACGACTGAGACCCATCGCTTTTTCAATCTTCGCGAGATTCTTATTTGCGACGGCTTCAGCTTTCGCACGACCGGCATCAAGAATTTCATCGAGTTCTGGAGAGTCGAGCAATTCGTGATAACGAGCTTGAATTGGTTCAAGTAGAGCAACAACCGCTTCCGCCACATCTTGTTTGAACGTCCCATAGTTCGAGTTCTCATATTGTTTGACGAGATCATCGATTGGGGTCCCTGTCGAAAGCGAGTAAATTTCCAACAAGTTCGAAATCCCCGGTTTATTCTCCCGATCAAATGAGATGACACCACTCGAATCTGTGACGGCACTCTTGATTTTCTTGCGGATGACATTCGGCTCGTCGAGCATCGAGATATATCCTTTGGCATTCGAATCCGATTTCGACATCTTCTTCACGGGATTCGTGAGAGACATGATCCGTGCGCCTTCTTTTTGAATGAGTGGTTCCGGCATCGTGAATGTCTCGTAATAACGTTTGTTAAAGCGTTCCGCCAAGTCACGAGTAAGTTCGATGTGTTGCTTTTGGTCGTCTCCGACTGGAACGAGTTCCGTATTGTATAACAAAATATCAGAAGCCATGAGCGTCGGGTAGACGAACAACCCTGCGCCTACATTCTCGCTGCCTTGCGACTTGTCTTTATACTGCGTCATACGACCGAGCTCGCCCATGCCGGCGATACAAGTTAACATCCAACCGAGTTGAGCGTGTGCTTTTACTTCAGACTGTACGAAAATCGTCGCTTTCTCCGGGTCGAGACCGGACGCGAGATAAAGTGCTGCTAATTTTCGCGTGTTGTTCATGAGCTCGACACGGTCGAGTTGAACAGTAATTGAATGTAAATCGACGATACAATAATAGGCATTGTTGTCGTCTTGTAGGTCGACGAATTGTTTCATCGCGCCAAGGTAGTTCCCGAGCGTCACGACGCCGGTCGGTTTGATTCCTGAAAAAATCGTTGCCATGTGAATACACCTCCGAAAAATATAAAAAACCGCAGTCGTCCTCCCGAATAAATCGGGACGAATAACCGCGGTGCCACCCAAATTTGCATATACTATGCCACTTGAACGCGTTAACGGGCGTGAACCGTCTCGCCATACTTTTTGTTCAGGCGAGCCACTCCGAAGTCCATTCATTCAATAACTTTTCATCTACTCACAGCACCGTAGACTCTCTGAGGAAAAGGGGAATTGAATTACTTGTCTTCATCCAAGTGTTCTTATTCTGCATTTAGTTTAGCACAGGATTCAAGTGACGAAAAGATTAAATCAAAGCGACGAGAAATGAGAGAGCGATACTTCCAACTCCGACATACACCCAGTTCCAAGCCGATTGTTTACGGAGTTGTCGATCTTCCGGATCTTCTTCCTCATCCTCTTCGTAATCGGCATCAATTTCCTTCAACCTTGCGCGTCGATTGCGTTTAAATCCGTACATGATTCCGTCAAATAGACCGGATGCACTCATATGGGAGAACATCCCGATGGCAAAGATGAGTATACCTGATACAAATAAGCCACCACTTAAGTGAAACGTGAAAGATTCACTTAGGAAATAGGAAAAAATCGACCAAACGGTATAGAGAAGTGTGACAATTCCCCAAACAAAAAATATACTTCGAAACTTTTTCAACGATGTAATCTCCTTTCAATCGATAAAAGAAATGTGTCAACATTCCGTGTTTCTTCTATGATACTAGGAACGTAGGGCATAAAGCGAGTAAGAAAATGATGTCGAATGATAGCGGTTCATTCAATAGTTGACAGTTTCATTAAAAATTTCTTACAATAGCCCTAACGTTCTTTCGTCGAATACTTTATGAAATATTCAGAAAATTAAAGAAAAAGTAAGATGTTTATTCGACGATCGGCTAGCTTTTCAAAATGAAAGGGGAAATCGCAATGAAGAAAAAATCGATTTTGCTCATGATGACGATCATCTTGGCACTCGGTTCAGTTCTCGCGGCTTGTTCGACAGGCGGAGACTCTGATGGCGGCAGTTCTTCTTCAAACGGAGAAAAAGTTCTTCGTTTGACGGATACGTCAGATATCACAACAGCCGATCCGGCTCTTGCTACAGACGCGGTCGCATTCAACTTGATCGCCAACACAATGGAAGGTCTTTACCGTCTTGATAAAGATGGAAATGCCGTCCCGGCACTTGCTGAAGGCGAACCAGAAGTAAACGAAGACGAAACGGTTTACACGTTCAAACTTCGTGATGCTGAATGGTCAAACGGGGAACCGGTCACAGCAAACGACTTTGTTTACGCTTGGCAACGAGCTGTTGATCCTGCAACAGGCTCACAGTACGCTTACATCATGAACACAGTTAAAAACGCTGAAGCAATCAACACTGGTGACACACCAAAAGAAGAGCTTGGCGTAAAAGCAATCGATGAGAAGACACTCGAAGTTACACTCGAGCGTCCAGACCCATCATTCCTTTCACTTACTTCGTTCGGTACATTCACTCCGATCAACGAAGCATTCGCTACAGAAAAAGGTGAAGACTTCACGACTGGTCCTGAAAACCTTCTTTATAACGGACCGTTCACATGGACTAAATGGGATCGTGAACAAGGCTATGTCTTAACGAAAAACGAATCATATTGGGATGCAGAAAATGTTGCTCTCGACTCAGTTGATGTGAAAGTTGTTAAAGAAACATCTACAGTCGTGAACTTGTATGAAGCGGGCGATGTCGACTATGCTGGTCTCGCATCAGAACAAGTCGCAGCATTCCAAGAAGATGAAGATTACAACACAGGTCTTCGTTCTGCAGTTGGTTACTTCAAGTTTAACCATGAAGATGAACTTTTCTCTGATGTAAATGCACGTAAAGCAATCGCACGTGCAGTCGACCCATCAGGAATTATCGATCAGCTCTTGAACAACGGTTCAGTAGCAACGACGTCATTCATCCCGAAAGACTTCATCAAGTATGAAGACGGAACGGATTATACAGAAGGCGTGGAATACTTCAAAACAAACACTGAAGAAGCTGCTTCACTTTGGGAAGAAGTAACCGGTGGAGAAGCAACAACAATCGAACTCCTCTCGTTCGACAGTGAAGTATCGAAACAAATCTCTGAGTACATGAAAGGTCAAATCGAGTCGAACTTGCCGAACGTAACGGTTGAGATCGCTCAACAACCTTTCAACAACAAACTTGAGCGTGAAGCAAAAGGGGACTACCAAATGTCATTCGCACTTTGGGGACCTGACTACCAAGATCCGCTTACGAACCTTGGTATCTTCACTTCAGACAATGGACAAAACGACATCAACTACTCGTCATCTGAGTATGACAAGTTGATTGATGAGGCATCTGCTGAAACAAGCATCGATGCACGTTACGACTTGTTCAAAGAAGCTGAAGCTCTCTTGATTGAACAAGATCAAGCAATCATGCCTATCTACCAAGCTGGTGTGGCATACTTGATCCGTCCAAACGTCGAGAACTTCAACCGTCAATTATTTGGTGCTGATTACCAGTACAAATACGTTGATATTAAGTAATGGAAGGAGGGGGCATGCTAACCGCATGTCCCCAATTTTCTAAAAAATTCTAGCGAAGTATGAGAAAATACTGTTCAAATGTTTTGTTGGTAAAGTATAATGTAGTAACAGTGAAAATTCAGAATAATCTCTGAAAAGAATTTTCTTTATTTTCAGTCGCTGTACTAAGAGCCTTGAGATGACGTATAAGCTATTCTTTCAGAAAATTCCTTTCATTTTGTGAATTTGAAAAATAGGTCATATGTCATAGTGATGCTGTTGGTGCAAGTAGTAGAAAGAATTAGACAAAACAGGGGGTTTTTATTCATGGGACGTTATATCCTACAACGGCTGACTTACGGCCTCATCACGTTCTTCTTGATTGCCACGTTCACGTTCTTCCTGATGGACCTGCTCCCAGGTTCGCCTTATCAGAACCAGGAAAAACTGACAGAATCACAAATTCAATTGTTGAATGACCGCTACGGACTCAATGATCCGCTTCCGGTCCGCTATGCGACGTACATTGGAAACATGCTACAAGGTGACCTTGGCGTATCGTTCCGTACGGCTAACCGTCCAGTAACTGAGTTGATTATGGAACGTATCGGTCCATCGGCACAATTAGGGGTTCAGGCATTAGTACTTGGAACTCTATTAGGTGTATTGTTGGGTGTTGTTGCGGCGATTCGTCACAATACGGCAATTGACTATGGTGCAATGTTCGTATCGGTAATCGGGATTTCCGTCCCATCGTTCGTCTTTGCAGCCCTCCTTCAGTACTATGTTGGAGTTAAATTACAGTTGCTCCCGGTAGCATTCTGGGAATCACCAGCTCATACGATTTTACCAACCATCTCGTTATCGCTCGGGGTTACGGCATCAATTGCCCGTTTCGTCCGAACCGAGATGTTAGAAGTAACCGGACAAGACTATGTCACGCTCGCGAAAGCGAAAGGGTTGACGGGTAACGCCATCGTATGGAAACACATGGTACGCAACGCGATGATCCCAGCGATCACGATTCTTGGACCGATGACAGCTGGACTTTTAACGGGTACATTCGTTATCGAGAAAATTTTCGCAGTACCTGGTCTTGGAGAATTGTTCGTTACGTCAATCACGTTGAATGATTACTCTGTCATCATGGGCACGACACTCTTCTTCTCGGCCCTCTTCATTATTATCATTTTACTTGTCGACTTGCTCTATGGGGTTGTGGACCCACGTATTCGTCTTGGGGGGAATAACTGATGATTGAAAACAAAAAGAATTACGAACAGTTCGACCAAGACATGTTCACACCAGTTGAAATGAATGAACAGCTTGGTGAGCGGATTGCCGGAAAAAGTTTGAACTTTTGGCAAGATGCATGGATGCGCCTAAAGAAAAACAAGGCGGCTATCATCTCGCTCTCGATTATTTTAATTCTCGTCGCACTCGCTTTGTTTGGACCGATGCTCTCAAGCCGAGATGCATACGAACAGAACATCTCGCAAGCAAAACTACCGCCTAAAGTCACTGGACTTGAATGGGCTGGATTTGATGGGTTGGCAACACTTGGAGGTCGTGAAATCGACTTCTACGAACAGAAGAATGTAGAAGAAAACTTCTGGTTTGGTACCGATTATCTCGGTCGTGATCTTTGGTCGCGGATTTGGGAAGGGACACGAATCTCCCTCTTCATCGGTTTAGTCGCAGCCATCATCGATACAATCATTGGAGTCGCGTACGGTGGTATTTCAGCTTACTTCGGTGGACGTACGGATAACATCATGCAACGTATTGTTGAAATCTTGACAGGTGTACCTAACTTGATTTTGATCATCTTGTTCATCTTGATCTTTGACCCAGGTGTCTTCACCATCATCCTTGCCATGGCCATCACCGGTTGGATTGGGATGAGTCGACTCGTTCGAGGGCAGATTCTTAAACTCAAAAACCAAGAGTTCGTCTTGGCAGCTCGTACACTCGGTGCTTCAAGTGGACGCTTGATTTTCAAACATTTAATTCCGAACACATTGGGTGCTATTATCATCACACTCATGTTCACGATTCCATCTGCTATTTTCTTCGAGGCATTCCTCAGCTTTATCGGAATCGGGCTTCAACCACCACAGGCATCACTTGGTACGTTGATCAACGATGGATACAAAGAACTACGGACATTCCCGTTCCTTCTTATTATCCCGTCTGTCATCATCGTCTTGCTTATGGTCAGCTTCAACTTGCTTGCTGACGGTTTGCGTGATGCGTTCGATCCGAAAATGCGTAAATAAAAAAGAAAGAGGGGGACTCGTGCATGGAAACGATTTTATCAGTCCGAGACTTAGAGGTCTCGTTCCACACATATGCAGGAACAGTTCAGGCTGTTCGTGGTGTTTCGTTTGATTTGAAAAAAGGCGAGACGCTCGCCATCGTAGGAGAATCGGGTTCAGGTAAATCCGTTACTTCTAAGGCAATTATGCGTCTCATTCCGAACCCTCCAGGTGAAATCACGAACGGAGAAATCATGTTCGAAGGAAAAGACTTGGCGAAACTTTCGGAAAAAGAAATGCTTAAAATTCGTGGTCGCGACATCGCAATGATTTTCCAAGACCCGATGACATCGCTCAACCCGACGATGACGATTTACAAGCAAATCGCAGAAGGGTTGAAACAGCACCAAGGGTTAACGGGTGAGGATGCGAAGAAACGTACGCTCGAACTGTTGACACTTGTAGGGATTCCAAACCCTGAAGCACGCTTGAAACAGTATCCACACCAACTTTCTGGTGGGATGCGCCAACGGATCGTTATTGCGATCGCACTCGCTTGTAACCCAAAAGTGTTGATTGCCGATGAACCGACAACAGCACTCGACGTAACGATTCAAGCGCAGATTCTTGAACTGTTAAAAGACATTCAGCAAAAGACTGGCACAGCGATTATCTTCATCACGCACGACCTTGGCGTTGTTGCGAACATGGCTGACCGTGTTGCTGTTATGTATGCGGGACGTCTCGTTGAAAAAGGAACGGTTGATGAAATTTTCTACGAACCACGTCACCCATACACATGGGGGCTTCTCGGTTCGATGCCGCGTCCGACGGATGACCGCAATGAAGCGTTACCGGCAATCCCGGGTACGCCTCCGAACTTGCTCGATCCTCCAAAAGGGGATGCGTTCGCACCGCGTAATCCATACGCGATGAAGATTGATTTTGAGAAAGAGCCACCGATGTTCCAAGTAAGTGATACACACTTTGCTTCAAGTTGGTTGTTACACCCACAAGCACCAGCGGTTAATCCGCCACGTGCGATTCGTGAACTCGCTCTCAAATATCGTCCAGACAGTGCGTTCGCAAAATCGTTTACGAAAGGTGGTGCTGAATAATGGAACGCGAGAAATTACTCGAGGTAAAAAACCTGAAGCAGCACTTTAAAATTGGTCGTGGCCGTGTTGTCAAAGCGGTCGACGGGATCTCATTCGATATTTACAAAGGTGAAGTGCTTGGGCTCGTAGGTGAGTCTGGTTGTGGGAAGTCAACGACAGGACGTACGATTATCGGTCTCTACGACGCGACGGATGGTGATGTCGTGTTCAAAGGCGAAAACGTCCACGATAAAAAATCGAAGGCAGACAAGTTGAAATTCAACCGTGCGATGCAAATGATTTTCCAAGATCCATACGCTTCGCTCAATCCGCGTATGACAGTCGCCGATATCATTGCAGAAGGAATCGATATTCACGGTCTTGCGAAGACGAAAGAAGACCGCATGAATCGCGTATATGACCTTCTTGAAACAGTTGGTTTGACAAAAGAGCACGCAAGCCGTTATCCACATGAATTCTCAGGTGGTCAGCGTCAGCGTATCGGGATTGCCCGTGCTCTTGCGGTTGAACCGGACTTCATCATCGCCGATGAGCCGATCTCAGCACTTGACGTTTCAATTCAAGCCCAGGTCGTCAACTTGATGAAAGAATTGCAACGCGATCGCGATTTGACGTATTTGTTCATCGCCCACGACTTGTCGATGGTTAAATACATCTCTGACCGTATCGGTGTTATGTATCAAGGTCACCTCGTAGAGCTTGCGACAGCAGATCGCCTTTACGAGAACCCAATTCATGCATACACGAAATCGCTCCTTTCAGCGATTCCGCTTCCGGACCCGGAGCATGAACGTACACGTAAGCGGATCGTATACGAGTCAACATCAAAAGGTCCAGTCGGCCGTTCAGATGAAGATTCAAGTATCCCGCCACTTCGCGAAGTTGAGCCGGGGCACTATGTCTCGCTCACAGACGAAGAGTACGAAGCGTATAAAGCGCAACTCGTATAACGAAATCAATCCTGACTCATTTATTGAGTCAGGATTTTTTTTGCACAAAAAAATCACCTATTAAAGTAGGTGACTGATTATCCGTTCGAGATGCGTGGTAAATTAGAAAGACGTTCCACGATGGCGTCGATTTGACGGACGCGAGCTAACGCATCTTCAATTTCCATTGTCTCGTAATGATGAAGACCGCCTGGCTGCTCCACATACGTGTCAGCGTCATGGACGAGCTGTTGAAGTGGAGTTCGTTGAATACGACTCGGTGGTAGGTAGGAATCCGTGTGCAAGAGAATCATGACAGAAATCTCTTTTGCTCGGGCTGGATCTTCCCCTAAACGAATCAATAATTTGTGGGCGCGTTCGGCCCCCTTGATCGCATGGATATCGTTCTGACGATACAAATCATAATTCCATTTACCTTCTGTATACCATTCATAGTGTCCGATATCATGAAGAAGCGCAGCTTTCGTCGCCAAATCTGTATCAAGACCACGTTTCGTTGCCATTTCGAGAGCGCGTTCACTGACGTCGACCGCATGTTTTAAGCCAGATCGAGTTAAATATTTTTGGGTAACCGGATGTTTCATAATCGTTTCTAAAGTGATTCTCATCATCGCTCTCCTCCTTTAAAATAAAAAGGTTATTTCTATAAACTATACAGGTTTCTTCAATTCATTGCAAATGATATCCGTTTAAATTTGAGATGAACGTGTAAGAATGATTCACATTTCACAAACGAGTGTGCTATAATTTAAATGTAGATATAGTGCAACTTCAAGATTTTTAGAATCGGTAATGCTCGGTCGGTTCCTTACGCTGTATGGGGGTGAGAGGCCATGAAAGAACGTGACAAAGTTCTGCGAGAGAAAAAGAGACTTTTGAAAGAAGTATTGAAGAAAAAGTTGAAAGACTTACAAGTCAAGCCAGGGAAAGAGACGGTGTCTCAACCGGTTTCTCGAATCCCTGCGTCTTAAGTTAGGTCGTTCAAGGTCGCATTCAACGAATGCGCCCTCTTTTCATATCTGATTGATAAAGAATATCATTGAAGTTTTGATAAATAAGAATTACTATAATTAAGTGGATGCGAATTTGGGTATACAAATAGAGTCACTTAAAAAGATGGACGCATACTCGATCAGGGAGGAAGAAAAATGGTCACACTTTATACGTCTCCAAGCTGTACATCTTGCCGAAAGGCACGGGCTTGGCTCGAAGAACATGATATCCCGTTTACAGAACGAAATATATTTTCAGAACCGCTCTCATTGAATGAGATTAAACAAATTTTACGTATGACGGAAGACGGGACGGATGAAATCATTTCGACTCGCTCGAAAGTCTTCTCTAAAATCGATGTGTCTGTTGATGCGCTATCTCTTCAACAGCTTTACGATTTGATTCAAGAATATCCAGGTCTTTTACGTCGTCCGATTCTGATTGATGAGAAACGTTTACAGGTCGGATATAACGAAGATGAGATTCGTCGATTCTTGCCACGTAAAGTTCGGACGTTCCAATTACAGGAAGCCCAGCGACTTGTGAATGAATGAGAGCATACTGTTTAAGCAGTGTGCTTTTTATTATCGATTATTTCCTATAAAATAAAGTTATAACCCTTCATCTAGATTGAACGATGTTAAAAAGGGTACAAAGATAACAAGACAATTTCCCCTCTCCTCCTTATGTGAATTGGGAGCGAGGTGAGAAGGGAGTGGACAATCGTGAAAATTGAGCGCATCAATGATAATACCGTCAAATTTTTCATCACATACGTGGATATCGAAAAACGTGGTTTTGCTCGTGATGAAATTTGGTACAACCGAGAACGTGGCGAGCAGCTGTTCTGGCAAATGATGGACGAGGCTCACGAACGTGAAGACATCTCGTTTGATGGTCCACTATGGATTCAAGTACAAGCTTTTGAAAAAGGTCTAGAAGTGACTGTGACAATCGCGAAAAATGTAATGGACACGGAAGACGATTCTGAACTCGGTTCGCTTCTTCGATCAGCAATCGATGAGGCACGGGATCAACAATCGGTACTCGACCAATTGAGTGAGTTGGATGAACTTGAAGCCGAGGCAGATGCTTGGGCACCACTCGCGATGGAAACAAATGATTTCGAGGCAATCATTTCGCTGAGTAAACGTACAGGAGACATGTTCAGCGATCTTGATTTGAAACTATACCATTATCAAGACCGTTACTACTTGTGGATTGATTTCCCGGATGAAACGGAACCGGAAGACGAAGAGAATGCACTCAGTCTTTTAGCAGAATATTTAACATTCAGCACACAGACGCAACCGATGCTTGAAGAGTATGGAAAACTCATTCTCGATGGCGACGTCTTTGCGAAAGTGCGTCACTATTTCTAATGACACATCGCCTGTTCAGTTGGACAGGCGATTTTTTCAAATCGACGGTAAAGAGGTGTTGGTATGGTGAGACGAATTCGATTACTACTTGATGACAGTGCATGGTTTGTCCCATTTTTATACGGAACGGGTGGCATCGTATTAACGGCATTAACCCAAGTGTTTGGGGATTTCTTTCGTGATTTATTACCAGGCTTTATTTATTTAGACCTGGACTCAGCGGCGTCTGTGTTGTCTTCGACATTTACGAGCCTGATGACGATGATGACGTTCAGTTTTTCCACGATTCTGGTCGTATTGACAACGTATTCCTCTCAGTTCTCTCCCCGGACAATCAATAACTTTTTGACGAACACGTCGGCCAAGCATACGCTCGGTCTTTTCATCATGACGACGGTTTATGGAATTTCGAACCTATTCCTCGTCCGTACGGCAGATGAAGGCGTCGTGTTGTCGTCCGGGATCAGTGTGCTCTTAGTTATTGGTTCGATTTGGGCATTCGTCAAGTTCATCCAGACGATCAGTGTTTCGATTCAGGCGGAACGTCTATTATCCGCGTTACATAAAGAAGCGCTCTCCGTCATCAGCGAGCAAAAAGATGCGATTGAGTCGGATGAGGTTCATCTCGTCTTGCCTCGATCTGTCCATTCATTGGAAGGTCAAGCGGTACGAGCTCCGCAAACGGGGTACATCCGATTGTTTTTAAGAGAGAAACAAGGAGATCATGAAACGGACTTTGAGTCCGTCGTAGCCGTCGGGGATTTCGTTGCCAAAGGTGATTTACTCGGGTTTTGGAAAGGCGAGGACGCACCGGATATCGAGTTATTTGAGATTGGGGAAGTGCGTTCTTCGATGCAAGAACCGTCATTTGCGATTGAAAAATTGAGTGAGATTGCGCTAAGAGGAATCTCTCCAGGAATCAATGATCCGAACACCGCAATTCATGCGATTCATTACATCGGGGATATTTTAAGAGAACTTTGTGAATTACCAGATGGTGATTTTTTGTATTCGAACGGGAAGTCTGACTGGCATGTGAAACGAAAAACGCTTGAGACGATTCTATTTGAATCGCTATCGCCGATGCAGACTTATGCGAGCCGAGATATCTTTGTGATGGGGTCCGTGTTTGAAGCGATTCGAATGGCGCGCCTTCAAGCGCATGAAACGCTCGATTCGACCTTTGAGGACATGATTCAATATTTTGTGGATGTGATTGATTGGGATCGTCTTCATGTGAAAGAACAGAACTATTTACACAATAAGATCAATCGGGCCAAAAAGATGACGACATGAGTAGAGACCACCTGTTCAAAAGAAGAGGTGGTCTCTGTTCAAGACAATGTATATCCGCCATCGACTGTGATGGCTTGGCCGTTAATGTAAGTTGAAGCATCAGTCAATAAAAATTCTACGACCGGCGCTACTTCCTCAGGGAGGGCGGCATGTCCCCGGAAATGGTGAGTCATCGCCTCTTTAAACTTCGCTTCACCACCGTATAACTTGTGACTAAGAGGTGTATCAATCGGTCCAAAACAAACGGCATTGAATCTTACTTTTCCTTTCATTCGGTGCGCGAACGTTTTGGTTAAGGCCACTACGGCCGCTTTTGAAGCGGCATAGTGCGCGAGCATCGGAGGGAACTTGACGTGCCCGACGATGGCGGCATTGTTGACGACACTCGCTCCTTGGTCAAACAAGGGAATGGCGTGTTGTGTGACGGTGTTCAGCGCATACAGGTTGACCTCGAACACCTCAGTATACGACTCATGTGTCAAACGCTCAGGGGTACCCGGTCTGCCGAATGTGGCAGCGTTATTGAATAATCCGTTCAAGGTCACACCTTGTTCTTTCAATTGAGAGAAAAGATGGTCGATGTCCTCTATCGAAGCAAGGTCACTTCGAATGAATGTGGCTTGTCCATTTGAATCAGACTCGAGAGCGGCGCCTCTTGTTTCATCCCGACCGATCCCGATGACACGGTGCCCCTTACCAGTCAACTGCAAAGCGACGGCGCGACCAATCCCACTTGTCGCACCGGTGATCAGAAAAGTCCCCATAATTCATTCGCTCCCCTCAAAAAGATGACGTTACGATGTATAATTAATGATAATACATGACAGAAACGAGGTCAGCTTATAATATGTTGCGACGCATACAAGTACTCTTTTCCCTCATTTTGCTCGCAGGACTCATTGCGATATTATCGTATTACTGGAGCTCACAAGTAATCGGATTGTTCTCGATTCTCGTCTTTTTGACAACGTTCAGCATATTGCTCGTCATCTTACTTGAAAATCGAAATCCACAACGTACGCTCATTTGGGCAATTGTCATGATTGGTTTTCCGGTCATCGGATTATTCGCATACTTTGTATTCGGTCAGAACTATCGCCGTAAACGAATGTTCAAAGAAAAAGCGATGCTTGATGAAGAGACGTACTTGGCCTATCGTCAGAAAGCGATGACGTTATCGCCGTCCCTCATGTTCGCCCACGACGATTACGAGAAGCTGATGCATTTGACTTCTTCGTTGAACCAGCTACCGGTCTCATCGAATACGTATACGCAAATCTTGACGAACGGCCGTGAAAAATTTTCGAAGTTATTGCCGGCTCTGAAAGGAGCGTCCCGACACATCCATCTAGAGTATTATATTTTCCGGGAAGATCGCATTTCTCGGGAAATACAGCGGATCTTGATCGAAAAAGCGAAGGCGGGGATCGAAGTCCGATTTTTGTATGATGCCGTCGGGTCCATTCATACGAGCGGCACGTTCTTTGAAGAGATGAAGCAAGCCGGTGTCCAAGTCCAGGCGTTCTTTCCAGTTGTATTGCCACTCGTTTCAAGTAAGACGAACTATCGAAACCACCGAAAAATCGTGGTCATCGATGGTACGGAGGCATTCACAGGTGGCTTGAATGTAGGGGATGAGTACTTGGGTGAGCACTCTAAGTTCGGGTTTTGGCGCGACACCCATCTGTATGTCAGAGGAGAAGGGGTATCTGAACTACAATTGATTTTCTTGCAAGATTGGTATTACATGACTGGGGAACGCCTGTTCACACCGTTCTATCTAGAGCCGCTTGAAACGGTAAGAAGTGCGAGCGGAGGGGTTCAAATCGTTGCGAGTGGACCGGATGAACCGTATGAGACGATGAAGTCCATTTACTTTTCACTCATCAATGCTGCGAAAAAATCTGTCTACATTTCGTCACCTTACTTGATTCCGGATGAGGACATTATGAGTGCCTTAAAGACGGCATCATTATCAGGAATTGATGTCCGCATCGTCTTACCGAGTTATCCCGACCATAAAATCGTGTTCTACGCGAGTCGGTCCTATTACGAAGAACTGTTACTCGCCGGGGTAAAGATCTATCTATATGAGAAGGGATTCATGCATTCGAAAGTCATCGTGGTGGATGATGGATTAGCCACGATTGGGACGGCGAACATGGATTTTCGGAGCTTTCATTTGAACTTCGAGGTCAATGCGCTCCTCTATAACACGAACTCAGTCCATCAACTGAAACAAGACTTATATGATGATTTCGAAGGGTCTCACGAACTCGTATTAGAAGAGTTCGCGAAACGGTCATTCTTTATCAAACTCGTTGAATCATTAGCCAGAATGTTTTCACCATTGCTATGAGGAGGGAGCAAGATGCGGTTTGCAATCGATCGGGAAGGGGATATCATTGATTCCTTTACATTAAATCGGATGCAAGCAGAGCAACTTGCTCCTTTTCGATGTCCGACTTGTCAGGAAGTATTGATTGTGAAGCAAGGTGTGAAGCGACGGCTACATTTTGCGCATATCCACACCTGTGGGAGGGCTGAATCGGTCACGCACCATCAGGATAAATGGGCGGTGTGCCAGTGGCTTCAAGAGAAAGGCTATCCAGTCGAGCAAGAAGTGACGATTAAGAATCGTCGGGCTGACATCCTCACGAACATGGACGGGCAGCACACCGTGTTCGAAATTCAGGCATCTCCCTTGCGACCGGAAGAATACGCCGAGCGAACGATTGATTATCGACGAGCGGGGCTTGATGTCATTTGGATTGCGAGCGGTCTCGATTTGAGAAGCAATCAATCGTTTCAACCATGGATGCGTCTAGAAATGTTTCAGAGACATCGGTTGTTGACGGTGAGAAATGGGAGATTGTTACGCTTCAATGGATTTCCGATTTCGATTAAGTACGGAATCGGAAGCTGGGAAATCTCATCATCCGTGAACACGTCACCGTACGAAGCTTACTACCGGTTCGATGCTTTTGAATGGACAGAGATGATTCGTCGTAAACGGATGTCGCCTCTTTACCCATCTCCGTTAAATCGACGGCTCATATTGAATCGGCTCTATCCACTTGGTCTGTTACCCGCATTATTACCGACCGCCTGTTACCTTCCGCTATCATCGCTTTGGGGAATTCGTGTGCATCCGATTGATTTTCAAACCGTTCTTTATTTGAATCGCTACGAGTCACCTCACGATTCCGTGGAATGGAGTATTCAAAAAACGTGTCGACAATTTGGGGTGACACCGACAAGCGACTTTTCCCAGTCATTTCATGTACAATGGAAACAACTCTTGAATGCGAGTCGTCTATCCTGTGATGTCAGGTCATGGCCGCATCCGAAGCATTACGAGGAGGCCAGACATCACGATACACGTTTGTTTCAAGGACTTCAGCGATTGATCTTACAATCGACTAAATCATCGAAAAGGAAGTGGACGTATGTCAGAGGTATTGACTAGACAACAAGTTCCAGTGGAAGAAACGTGGAACTTAGAGACCATCTACAGCAATGACGAGGCTTGGGAATCGGATTTTCAAGCGTTAAAAGAGAAAGTACCGGAATTGATTGGATTTAAAGGACGCCTTGGGGAGTCGGCGGAGACGTTATACGAAGCGTTGCAACTTCGGGACGATCTCTCACGTCAGTTACATAAGCTATATACATATGCGCATATGCGCTATGATGAAGATACGGCGAATAGCCATTATCAAGCATTGAATGATCGTGCCGGCTCACTTGCTTCTCAAGTTTCAGCGCAACTCGCGTTTATGACACCTGAGTTGCTTTCGATTGATGAGAATCAGATTGAAGCCTTCATGGAGCAGAATGAGTCACTTCGCGTTTATCGTCATGCATTCGATGAGTTGGCACTTGAGCGTCCGCACGTATTGACAGAGGCAGAAGAAGCCATTTTGGCACAAGCCGGAGATGTGCTCGGTCAATCGAGCTCGACGTTCGGTATGCTCAACAACGCGGATTTGAAATTCCCGAAAGTGAAAAATGAAAAAGGGGAAGAAGTCGAGTTGACGCACGGTCGATATATCACGTTCCTTGAATCGGCTGACCGAAGCGTCCGCGAAGGGGCATTTAAAGCGATGTACGGGACGTACGCGCAATATTTGAATACGTTCTCCTCGACATTGTCAGGAAGTGTGAAGAAAGATAACTTCTATGCGACTGTGCGTAAATTTGAAAGTGCAAGACAGTCCGCACTCCACCATAATGCGATTCCGGAGTCTGTATACGACGGCCTTGTAGAAGCAGTGAACGAACGACTCGACTTGTTACATCGTTATGTCGCGTTACGTAAGCGAGCGCTCGGCTTAGATGAGTTGCATATGTATGACCTCTACACACCGCTCGTCAAAGATGTCGAGATGAAAGTGTCATATGAGGAAGCGAAACAATGGATGGTAGATGGTTTGGCACCACTCGGAGAAGAGTACGTCCAAATTGTCAAAGACGGTCTCGAGTCGCGTTGGGTCGATGTGCGAGAGACGCGTGGTAAGCGTAGCGGTGCTTACTCCTCGGGAGCGTACGATACGCAACCGTTCATCCTCATGAACTGGCAAGATAACGTCAATAACTTGTTCACGCTCGCACACGAGTTCGGACACTCTGTGCATAGTCATTACACACGCACATCGCAACCATATCCGTATGGCGATTACTCAATCTTCGTTGCAGAAGTGGCGTCGACGACGAACGAAGCTTTGTTGAATGACCATTTGTTGAAAACGAGAACAGCGAAAGAGGAGCGTCTCTACTTGCTGAACAATCAGCTTGAAACGTTCCGTGGAACATTGTTCCGTCAAACGATGTTCGCTGAATTCGAACACATGATTCATCAAGCTGCTCAAGAAGGCGTATCGCTCACTCCGGAGTACTTAAATGAAACGTACCTCGAGTTGAACAAACGCTATTTCGGAGACGAGATTGTCATCGATGAAGAGATTTCATATGAGTGGGCGCGCATCCCACACTTCTATTACAACTACTACGTCTATCAATATGCGACAGGGATTTCGGCATCTGCTGCACTGTCACAACAGATCATGGAAGAAGGGGAGCCAGCCGTACGTCGTTATATCGATAACTTCTTGAAGGCGGGTTCTAGTGACTATCCGATTGAGGTGCTGAAGGCGGCTGGTGTCGATATGACAACGAAGGAGCCGGTATTGAAGGCGCTCGATCAGTTCGAGGCAGTTCTTGATGAAATGGAATCATTATTGTTCTCGTGAACAATATGTGACAATGTGCACAAAGAGGTTGTCATGTGATTCTGTTCTAGGTATATTATAAGTGTGAAATCAATCACAAACCCCTTTATTGACCGTAAACTTTCTCCCATCTTGTAGGCCTTCCCCGGGCCTCAAGGTTCGATGTCTCTTGTCCCCGCTTGAGACGTCAAAAACCCCATGGCTCCCCGGCCATGGGGTTCTTTTTTATTTCGTTTGAGCCCACGCTTCACCGCTACATCCTGGCACAGGACGGCAACGCTGTTGCAGGGAGAGCTTCTTCAATTCGCGTTCAATCACTGTCTTCTCCATGTCTAGAATGTACGATAGCTCTGTGATGGTCGAAGCATCATAGCGTGCCAACACTTTGGCTACATCCCAATCGGTCGTACGGCTCGGTGCATAACCTAACAATTCAGTCATGACCGATTGATAGACATCGTACGGATATACCCCTTCAATCTTCAATGCTTCATCGCGCGTCACGAACGTGAGTGCGGGCAATGACTCAATCTCCCAATCTTTCAACACTTGATGGTCGACAGCTAATGCATTCAAGAGCTGGTTCGATTGAAGATCGGCTTCAAGTTCACTTAAATCAAGGCCATACTCTTCGAAAGAACGTGCAATTTCCCATAAATCGATTGAACCAAGTTGTTCACCAGAGAATAGATCATTCACATGCAAATGACGCAAGAAGCGCATCGCATGACGTTTCCCTTGTAATTCCAGCGCTTTGATCATGGTGAGAAGGCGAACTTCTTCCTGACATCCGCCAACACAGCTAGGAACGGTAGAGACCATTCGAAAACGAATCACATGTCCGTATTCAATCTCTAACTTTTTGATCAGTGTCATCACGTGAAAGTTCTCAGGACTTGAGATGTCCATAAAATAGAATAACTCCAATGGCTTATACGTTACTTGAATAGGAGTTTCTTCCAGTGAACAGGATGACCCATTACATTGTTCAAGTTCCATTTGTGTCGCCTCCTCTCGTCAAAAAACTCATTTAACTTTGTAAACTCATTGTAGCAACGAAAAAAAAAGGTTGGCAATGTATCTGCTCAACCTTCCAACCGACTCATTTTTAATTCCATGAATCGGACGATTTTATTTTTGGCGGGACGATAGGGGAGACCGTGTTTTGCAAGAAGTCCTTCGAACGCACGTTTTCCCTCTTCTTCATTCGTCACTTCAAATTCTATTTCATAGTCGCTCGTCTCCAAATAATGGCTTTCGTCCAAAACGAGTAGACCGTCTTCTATCTGTAACTCTGCCCGATTCGTCTCAAGTCGACCGAGGTGTTCGAGTGGTGCATTCAGCTGGAACGGGGCCAGTGCCTGTTTCATTTGCTCGTCATGAATGATACCGTACTTAAACAGATCCTCAGCCTCATCTTCTGTAATAGTGGCATGTGTCTCAAGCAATCCGACCTCGTTTGGTTGCTTCAACGTCAGCACTTGACCTTGATTCTTCTCGCGAATTCGAAGTGCCGCCCCGTTCGCTTTTAGCTGAAAGGAAGGGGTATCGAAATAGTCATTCGCTTGCCAACGAACCTGATCATCAAGCTGATAGGCACGTAGGAGTGTCTCATATTCGTCTTTCGTCAACATTGATTTAAATTCAATTTCCACTTCTTGGGTCATGAATCATCGCTCCATTCTATGAACAATTGTTCGTTTATGATACCATACAAACGGATACATACGGAAAGGACGCGTTTTTTCCGGAAAAGAACGAAAGTGGTGACAGCGTATGCAATCAGTGAACTGGGATCAGTTTTTAGTGCCGTATCAAATTGCGGTAGACGAGTTGAAAGTCAAATTGAAAGCCGTTCGTAAGCAGTTCAAATCCCAAAATGACCATTCTCCGATTGAATTTGTCACAGGTCGAGTGAAACCGGTCGGGAGCATTCTTGAGAAAGCGAAACGAAAGAATATCGCTGACCATGAATTGGCGACGGATATGCAAGATATAGCAGGATTACGAATCATGTGCCAATTTGTCGATGATATCGTTCACGTCTTGGATTTGCTACATCGTCGAACAGATTTTAAAATAGTGGAAGAACGGAATTACATTACCCATCAGAAAGATTCGGGTTATCGATCGTATCATGTCATCATCGAGTACCCGGTCCAAACGATTCACGGTGAAATCCCGACGCTCGTGGAAGTGCAAATCCGCACGCTTGCGATGAATTTCTGGGCCACGATCGAGCATTCATTGAATTATAAATATGATGGCGACATGCCTCTTGAAGTGCAGGAACGATTGAGACGCGCAGCCGAGGCGGCCTTTTTACTCGATGCCGAGATGAGCCAACTCCGCGTTGAAATTCAGGATGCCCAGCAAGTGTTTCGGGATAAAGAGATGAACGTGAAAACGGATGAAGACTAGGGGGAAACCGATATGCAGTTTGCGATTGTATCGAGGGGAGATACGCGATCAGCGGAAATCGCCCAGGAACTGACTGAAAAACTTCAAGCCGCCGGACATACATTATCGGAAGAACCCCGAATCGTAGTATCGGTCGGAGGGGACGGGACGATGTTACAGGCGTTTCATAAATACATCGACCGACTCGATGAAACGCTACTTGTCGGGATTCATACCGGGCATCTCGGCTTTTATGCCGATTGGCAGCCGGATGAGTTGGATGAACTGACGGAGATGATCACGAGTGAATCGTTCGAGCCAGTCTCCTATCCGCTCGTTGAAGTGCTCATTGACTATGAGAACGGAGAGACCGATCGTCGATTGGCGATGAATGACTGTACGATTAAGAACTACAAGCGAACGCTCGTCTGTGATTTATCGATTCGAGACGATTACTTTGAAACGTTCCGTGGAGATGGGTTATGTATTTCGACACCATCGGGTTCGACCGCCTATAATAAGGCACTCGGTGGAGCGATCGTTCACCCATCGATCGAAGCCATTCAAGTGACCGAGATGGCTTCGATCAACAACCTAGTGTATCGAACGATTGGCGCACCGCTTCTCTTACCAAAACACCATCAAGTGAAAATCAAGCCGCACACGAAAACCGAATTTGAATTGGCGTTTGACCATCAGGAAGCGTTGTCCTGGTCGGATGTCGTCTCGATTCGATGCGCGGTCGCAAAAGAAAAAGTGACGTTCGCTCGTTTCCGGCCCTTCCCATTCTGGCGCCGAGTTCGCGAATCGTTCATCGAGGAAGGAAAGTAACGAATGCAAGGGTTTACGATTCGTCGCGTTGTGGAGAAAGCCATCCCACTTCGCGACTTTTTAATGCAAGATATGGGCATTTCTCGAAAGATGCTCACGCTCGTGAAGCATGAAGGCGATATTGAAGTGAATGGCATGCACCGCACCGTAAGGCATGAACTCGAACCAGGAGATGAAGTAATCGTCCGATTCCCGCCCGAATCCCCATCACTCGACATGGTCGCTTCGGAAAGACCGATTCGAATTCTGTATGAAGACGATACGCTGTTGGCGGTCGATAAACCGGCAGGGATTGCCACGATCCCATCACGACTACATCCGACCGATACACTTGCGAACGCTGTACTTGGCTATTATCAACGCATCGGTCTGTCATCTGCGATTCATGTGATCAATCGACTCGATCGTGACACGAGCGGTGTCGTCTTATTTGCAAAGTACGGATTCATCCATCATCGATTCAGCGAACTTCAGAAAGCGAATGGATTGATGCGTACGTATAAGGCATTGGTCGAAAAAGAAGTGACGCCACAAACGATTGATGCACCGATCGGGCGTGCCGAGAACTCGATTATGGAGCGAGTCGTGACAACTGAGGGACAACGCGCCATCACGCACATCCTCGCATGTCAGCCGTTTGGGAGCGGCTCGTTATTGACGATTCGACTCGAGACGGGACGGACCCATCAGATTCGCGTGCATTTGCGCCATATCGGTCATCCGCTCATTGGGGACTCTATGTATGGGGGGACGGCTCGTATGCCCCGTCACGCCCTTCACAGCGCGTCTGCGCGATTCATTCACCCGATGACAGGAGATACGATTCAGATTGAGGCGCCGATTCCGGAAGATTTTCGAACTATATAAAGAAATCCCTCAAGGTTAGACCTTGAGGGATTTTGTCAATCATCATCAAACATATAGGTTTTTGATTTAGAGGCAACGTTCATGACGAGACCGATGGCAATCATGTTCATGATAATCCCTGTCCCCCCGTAACTGATGAACGGAAGGGTGAGTCCAGTGATTGGCAAGACACCGATCGTCATACCGATGTTTTGGAACACCTGGAACGTGAACATGGCGATAACGCCGGTGACGATATAACTTCCGAACGCGCTACTAGACTCTAATGCAATGTGAATCATCCGATAGAGGAATAGGAAGAAGACGATGATCACGAGAGCTGCGCCGATGAACCCATAGTGTTCTGCGATAACAGCAAAAATGAAGTCCGTGTGAGATTCCGGTAAATAGACGAGGCCCTGGCCGTATCCCACTCCGAACATCTGTCCAGAACCGATCGCCTGTAGCGATTTGATCAATTGGAATGCCAAGTCATCTGAATATTCGTATGGATATATCCAGGCCTGGAAGCGGTTGAGGGCGTGTCCAGGTACGAATGCTTGCAAGACTTCGAAATGGGCAAAGAACAGATACATGAACGTGCCGATGGTCAAAGCCGCGGCGCTGAAGAGACCGAGAAGCCACTTCCAACCGATTCCCGAGACGATGATGATGGCGCCGAGCATCGTCATCAAGACGAGCCCGGTCCCTAAGTCCGGTTGTGTCACAATCAGACCGAGCGGCGGGATGGCCACTAATACCAGTTTCACGAGGAGCCACGTATCGAGTTGTGACGAGCCATAACGTTTATTGTGCTCGTAGACGATAGTCGACATGGAAATCAATAAAAAGAGCTTCATGAATTCGGCCGGCTGGAAACTGAATCCAGGTACGTTATACCATCCATATGCCCCATTGATGTTCGGTACGAGCGACGTGTCACGAAGCGGAATCAGACCGACGAGCAGAAGTAGACCGAATGCGTATAAGTACCAATGGATTTTCCGGAGTTGCTCATATTCGATCGTCATGATTGCGAACATCGCAAAAAAGCCGATGACATAACGAATGCCTTGTTCAAGAGCGAAGTTGATATGTTGAAGTCGCGTTGGCAACATCGGTTGAGCGGTATAGATTGCACCGAGACTGATGATCATCAATAGGAAGACGATGGTCAACAGTGTCGTATCTAAACTTTTAAAATATGATTGTATACGGTTCATAATGGAGTCGAATCACCCTTTCTATACGTATTTTATCTTACCGCAACTTAAAAAAATCGCAATACGTAACGAGTCGGTTGACAAAACAGAAACCTTTCTGTAATCTGAGAACAGATATTATCACCAGGTACTAAAAAAGGGGAGTTTATGATGTCAATTTTTCCAACATTAACGAATAAAACGTACGTCGTCATGGGGATTGCGAACAAGCGCTCGATTGCATGGGCCATTGCCAAAATGCTTGATGAAGCAGGGGCGAAGCTCGTGTTAACGTATGCGGCAGAACGATTCAAATCGGGTCTCGAGTCACTCGCAAGTGAGTTGAAGCAAGAAGCGATTCTACTTGAGTGTGATGTGACGAATGACGAAGCGATTGATTCAACATTCCGTTCGATTCACGAACAAGCGGGTGAGATTCAAGGAATCGCGCATTCGATCGCGTTTGCTGACAAAGAAGCATTGCGTGGTGAGTTCTCAGAAATGACACGTGGTCAGTTCGCACAGGCGTTAGACATCTCAGCATATAGTTTGACGGCAGTTGTGAAAGCGGCGAAGCCTTACTTCGCACAAGACGCCTCGGTGATCACACTAACTTACCTCGGCGGCGAGCGTGTCGTTCCGAACTACAACTTGATGGGTGTCGCTAAAGCGGCCCTTGATTCGAGCGTCAAGTATTTGGCGAACGAATACGGTCCCCACGGTGTGCGTGTCAACGCCATTTCAGCTGGTCCGATTCGTACATTGTCAGCCAAAGGGGTCGGCGATTTCAACAGTATCCTTTCTGAACTTGAACAGAAGGCGCCGTTACGTCGAAACGTTTCGGCAGAAGAAGTGGCTTCGACAGGTCTCTTCCTCCTCTCGGGAATGGGAAGCGGCGTGACCGGCGAAGTTATTCACGTAGATAGCGGATACCATATTTTATAAGTTTGGGGAATGGCGCAGTGATGCGCCATTTTTGTATTACCTCGTGAATAAATCGGGTAAGGACCTATGAAGGAGGTCAGATCATGGGTCCTTATCAGATTGATTTTACTGTCGTGCAATACGTCAACCGACAAGTCCAGCCATCAGGTCGAGCGAGCATCGAACCGGTGACACGAATCAAGCGTGTCCAACGAATCCGACCTCGACGTGAAGAATGGCTTGAAGAAGAGCAAGAAAAAAACCCCGGTCGCTATGTCGACCGGAGCATATAAGGTTAGCCTCGGAAACGGAACGTCTCATAGACGTTCCATGTTTCATTTTCGAGTTCATACATGACGGCCATCCGAGTGATCGTCTCTTCGAAATGAACCTGCTCCATACGCATACGTTCGAGGACGTCGAACAGCTCTGCATCGGTCAAATCTTGACCAATCGTGATGTGCGGCAAGAATTCATATTTCGGTGCTTGGCTGAGCACGTCTTCGTGAAGTCGCTGTTGCAGAGCAGACAGTTCACGTGTCGGCAACACTTTTAAATACAAGACATTGTTCGTTGGTGCGAAAGACCGAACGCCATCGACTTTTAACTGAATCGGTTTAGTCGAATCCGCAACTTGTTGCAAGTACTCGAGTACTTTCGGTAAGTCTTCTTCTGATACCTCTGTCCGTTCTTTAATGGTCACGTGAGGTGAAATCAACGCGTATTTTGTGTCATAGCGTTTTCGATAAGAGTTCGCAAAATCTTGCACTTGTTTAGACGGAAATAAGACTACCCCAATCTTCATTCCTCTTCCCCCTTTGATCGTTTAACCTACATGTTAATGATGACCGATTTAATGTGGGAAGTCAAAGCAGGGTTCGTCTTTTTTCAATTTTTCAGTATAATGGTTATATCATATAGAGAGACGATGACTCTCTGAACGAAGGGATGTGAAGCGGGATTTCGATCCTGCGCCTATTATGAAACACGTACCACACTCACGTGACGTCCGAGAAGCGGCTCGTGCTCGTTTGCTCGAACGCGGGGTCACGATTGAATCGATTGCTGAAATCGTATACCAGATGCAGGCACCTTACTCGCCGCATCTTTCTTTAAAAGATTGTATGGATTCTGTCGAGGCGGTTCTTGACAAACGTGAACTACAACATGCGATTCTTGTTGGTTCAGAGCTCGACATGTTGGCTGAAAAAGGCCAATTATCTGAACCGCTTCTGTCGATTATCGCCTCAGACGAAGGTTTATTTGGAGTGGACGAGACGATTGCGATCGGTGCCGTCAACACATATGGTTCGATTGCCGTTACGACTTTCGGATACTTAGACAAGGCAAAAATCGGTATCATCAAACAACTAGACACGAAGATGGATGATGGGCAAGTGCATACGTTCATGGACGATCTCGTCGGTGCCATCGCTGCCAACGCTTCAGGACGATTAGCGCATCGATTGCGAGATATGGTCGATTTCGGAGAAGAAGAGATGCGTGAAAGAAAAGGGTTGTATTGATGAAGTGGACACCGCAAATGGTGGTCATCACCGGGACGGTCGCTTATGTGATCGTGTCGGTGTTTGTCGTTTTAGGGGCGGTCGATCCAATGAACACATTCGTATATGAATGGTTACAACCGCTACCGGATCGAGTGTTTGCCTACGTGACAGAGCTCGGGAGTGCACAGGTCATTGTGGGACTCTCCATATTAGGGTTGTTGTTTTGGTATTGGCGCGGGGACCGTATCGAAGCGTGGCGACTAGCGCTCGTTGGAATTGGGACACTTCTGTTTACACAGGTGCTAAAGCTCGTCTACGGAATCGATCGACCGCTCATTGATGCATCCCTTGATGCAACGACATACAGTTTTCCGAGTGGACACGCCTCAGGGTCGCTGGCCCTATATGGATTGACAGCTTATGTACTGTATCGAAAGAAACAGTCGAAAGTCGTCATCTTCATTCTCTTATGTCTCGTCCTCGCGGTTTCGCTCAGCCGTGTCATCTTGAACGTTCATTACTTCAGTGACGTGCTCGGCGGTTGGCTCTTTGCGTTGACGATGATTGCATTGTCTGAATGGATCATAAGGAGGAAAACGATTTGATCGTCGTGGTAGATGTAGAAAAATGGTTATTCGTTCAAAAAAAAGAAGCGGATGAAGCATCAGTTCCCACAATTTTAGTGGAAAAAGATCGAGATGGGGCGACGTGGTTCACCTCGATGAAAATTTTGTTTCAGTTAAAGAAATGGACGAGCCGACGTCGTTTTGTTCCCCTTTTACTGTGTGATGAGCAGACCTATCGCGCATATGAAGTATTTCATGTCGATGCTGTGCCATCATTGGCTCTCCTCGACGGGGGACGGACGTTACTAGTGGACAATAAACGAGATGAGTCGTTTGATGTTGTGCTACGGGAAAGTGGATTGGATACAGAAAAATCGATTTTATTGTTTGCACTTCAATATATTGAACAGATGACGAATGAACCTGTCGCTTTTGCCGGTGATGAGTCGATTGATGCGACGCGGATCGTCCCGGCAACATTGTTAGACAAGACGGATCGCTTAGAATCAGGACGTCGTCTATTTGAATGGATGCATGATGAAGACTTACGTAAGGAGAATCAACATGACTGATTGGGAAATGACATTTCAACAATTATTGGACGAACAAGTGGATGAAGTGAACGTGCCACGCGAAGATTTTTTATCCGTTCGAACCATTTTGATTGAGAAAGGCTGGCTCTTTCAAGTAGTAGGAGAGGCCAAGCATGGTGGCGTGACGATTTATCGCAGAAACCCGGTCACGGCGAATTCATCATTGGAAGAAACGAAGGAATGAAATGACTTCAGTCAAAACAACAAGGTCTGCCTCCCACATGGAGAGCAGACCTTGTTTTGTTTAAGCGTTTGAAGCGAGTTTGATTTTTTGTCGTTTCATCTTGTGTAGTAACCAAGCATAGAGGACTTCACAAGAGTTGTGAGGAAGGGTCAGCTCCACAAGAGGGTGAGCGTGACCAAATATAGTGAAGCGCGAATGGTCTTCGTCGAGCAGAGAGACTTGAATATCCGTCGCATCCTGTAGTGAAATGCGTTGTTCCCCTGCGTGAGCATCTTTAAGTTTCAGCATTTTTCCATTCGTCGCAAACTTGGTGAACGATGAGACTCCTTGTACTTTCAGTTGTTCCATTTCGTGTATCTATCCATCGCGTGATGAATAGATTTTCACCTCGCTTTCTCTATATTGCCTTCCATTCCTCCAGAAGGTTATTCCTAGTATAACGCCTCGTTCGAAAAAGAAAAGTGTTAATTTAACAAAAAATTAAGACAATTTGTTATCAATTTTTAAGAATAGCGTTCAACCCTGTCCAGTATAGGCATAAGGTTGAAACAATCGGTCTGAAAATAACAAAAAAGAACCTCATTTCCAGAGGTTCACAACTATTCATTACATGTATGACCTTATAATCGTTCAATCTGCCATGTACGACGACGGTACAACAATTGCCCTTTTAAGGCGATGGATTCTTTCTTCGCATCGAAGTCTTCTTCAAGAACAGACATGTCTTCATAACGGCCCGCTACATAGAATGAGATGACGATTTGTCGATTGAACAAACTGCGTTTCGTATGATCGAAATCGATGATCAGACCTTGAGGTGCCAAATCGAGTAATTCATCGATGACGGGAAGTGGAATCGGAACAAAACTGATGTTACGAATGTCACGATCGAGTTTACTTTGCAACATGTTTTGGACGAAATGATTGATTGTCGACCAATCGCGAATATAAAGACTGCTATGTCGATCGTTTGCTTCATTGAAGAACACAATCTCATTATCGAGCGAATCCAAGAACGGCTTCTTGATTCCGCGTTCCATATGACTTAAAAACAAGATTTCTGCAATTTCATGATCGGACAGAGTTTCGAGCGTATTGTAGTCCGGAAAATCGATCGCCGTAAACGTTGTTTGGTTATTCAAATACTTAGACGAGAACGAAGATAGTTCGTGCGCTTCAATATAACGGAAACGCGACCTCGAGGATTGTCTCATCCCTTTGATGTCCGTTCGACAAATAATCATCGGTCTCGTCACGGAAAGCGCTTCTGTTACATCCGCCAACGTCACACCATGCAGTGTGAAGCGTTGGACGTCCCGGTCTTGCTTCAAATAAAAGAGTTGTTTTGACATATGGTATCCCCTCAGTTTGACATACTACGATTATAGTAGCAAAAACACGTGTTTTCTGCCATCTTGAGACGGTACGAGAGGGTTGAGTTCGATACATTTGGGAAAATAGAAGTATAATTGAGGAAACGAATAGGAAAGGCGGGTTCCACATGTGGGGATTAAAACGGAGTTTTCCTGAGCTCGCTACGCCCCGGTTTATCCTGCGAGAGCTAGAACCGCGTGATGCTAGAGCACTTTATACCATTTTATCCACTGAGGAAGTGATGCGATATTATGGGTCGGACCCGTTGCTTGCCGTCTATGAGGCGAAGAACGTGATCGCTTACTTTAAGGATCAATTTCAGCAAGGGAAGGCCATTCGTTGGGCGATATGCGATCGGATGACGAACGAATTGGTCGGAACGATTGGATTTCATAATTGGACGCCCCAATATTATCGCGCCGAAATCGGGTTTGAGGTTTCTCCTCACTATTGGAGACAAGGGGTGGCTTTCGAAGCTGCTTCAGCTGTCATCCAATATGGTTTTGAAGAATTCAAGTTTCATCGAATCTCTGCGTTGGTCGCACCAGGGAATGAAGGGTCGAATCGACTCGTTCAAAAATTGGGATTTATTGAAGAAGGACTTCTACAAGATTATGCATATAGCCATGGCCGATTCATGGATTTGACGATGTATCGGCTACTCAAAACAGAATGGGAAGAAAAGGAGCACTCGATGATATGAAAGCACTCGTATTGCTACATGGGCTGTGTGGTTCTCCAAAGTACTTTGAACAGTTGGAACCGTTATTGAATGCCGAAGTTCACGCGCTCACATTACCTGGTCATGCCGGGACGGACGTGGGACCAGAAACGATGGATCAATTTGCGGACTGGGTCATCGGAGAAATTCGTCTTCGGGGTCTTGTCCGTCCGCTCGTATGTGGGCATTCTTTCGGAGGCTATGTGACGACTAACCTCGTGCGTCGCTATGGAACAGAAATATCGGGATTTGGATTGATTCACTCGACGGCGGCCGCTGATACAGAAGCGGCGCGGGAAAAGCGAAACGGTGCCATCAATCAAGTCATCGAAGAAGGGATCGAGCCGTTTATTGACGGAATGATTCCAAATGTCTTCTCAAGCGATTCCGACCCGGCGCTCATCCAACAAGCGATCGCAATCGGATATGAAATGACGGTCGAGGGAATCGTGAACGCGCAACAGGCAATCCGCGATCGTGAAGACGAAGTGGACACTGTTGAAACGACTGACCTCCCCGGCCTATTCATTTACGGCTCAAAAGACCCGAATATGAATGAGGAGCGGGCGTTTTTAGGTGCGTCACGACATACGAAAGCAATCGTTCCGTTCAGTCATATGGGGATGATGGAAGCCCCTGAAGAAGAAGCGAAAATCGTGAACGAATGGATGCGGGAGGTAGAACATGGAAACCTATAAATTAATCGCTATGTCAGGAAGTCTTCGCAAGAAATCTTTCAATACTGCTCTTTTGCATTCGATCATTGAACTGGCTCAAGAGGATTTCGACATTGAAGTCGTCTCCATCGAACTTCCACTGTTCAATGACGATTTGATTGATCCGGATGAACCGGAAGTTGTGGCCGCATTGAAGCAAGCTGTTCGGGAAGCTGATGGGTTATTGATTGTCACCCCTGAATATAACCATAGCATCCCGGGCGTCCTGAAGAATGCAATCGACTGGCTTTCGCTCGAGCCAGGAACGCCACTTCGGGATAAACCGGTCATGATCGCCGGGGCCTCGCCGGGCATACTTGGAACCGCCAGATGCCAAATCCATCTCCGACAAGTATTTGCCACAAATCGTGCAAATGTTTTACCGGGAAATGAAATTTTCATCACGCATTGTAAAGAAAAGATTGATGATAGAGGGTTGCATGATGAGAAGTCGATTAATCAAATCAACAAAACATTATTGGAATATCGTAAATGGATTGAATTTTGGAAGCGTAACGCAAAAAATTAACTTGAAGTCGCTCATGTTGTTTGATAGAAAGGAATTGTGAAAACAAACACAAGAGGAGCGACACCAAAATGGAAACTTACATCGAACTGTACAATGGCGGCGAATTGGGTGATCGGGCGGTAATGAACGATGGGATGACATTTGGACGGATGACGATTATTGAATTGTTCTATCAATCCAATCATATTTTTGGTTACGTGAAAGAAGATGGTGAAAAACGTTTCTTCCTTGAACCGATTTCAGAGGACGACACGTTTACTGTGGATGGGACGACGTATTCACTCCAACAGTTTATCGCGTTGTTTTAAGTAAATAGATGGTTGATCGAACGCAAGCGACTCGCTTGCGTTTTTTTGTCATTTTCGTCACGATGAAGAGTGAGGTGATGAGGATGAAACTAGTAGCAATCGAACCGACACCAAGTCCGAATAACTTGAAAATCATTGTGGACCCTCCGTTTGAAGGGAGAGGCACAACGTACGACAAAGCGAGTACGGATGCCCCAGCCATCATTCAAGAAATCATCGGGCTTCGAGGCGTCAAATCCGTTTACGCCGTGTCTGATTTTCTCGCTGTCGAGCGACATCCGAAACATGATTGGCATGACGTCATGAATGAGATCCGACGGGCGTTCGGGGAACAAGTTGAGGAAGTCGAATCCACAAAGATGGATACGGACTATGAACCGGTCCATGTATCCGTTCAATTCGTGCTCGATGTACCGATGCAATTAAAACTCGTCAAAGGGGACGAGGAAAAACGAATCGGATTGTCGAAACGATTCGTCGATGCAGCGATGGAAGTTCAAGCACAAGTGAAGAATGTCATTCAAGACCGTCGTTGGGTAGAACAAGCCCCACGTTATGGTGAATTGGATGAAGTCAGTGTCGTCGCACAAGAAGAATTGGAAGCGGCGTATCCTGAAGAGCGCATCGAGCGGATCGTGGCCCGAGCATTTGGTCGTGAAGCGGATTTTGAGGCGAACGCGAACCATCTTCAGTCGGATAATTGGAAAGATCGGATGGCATTCTTGGATGAACTCGAAATCCAACATGAAAACATGCCTTATTTCCGTCGTGCCTTGGAAGATTCCGTGATGGCAATCCGTCGACAGGCGGTCGTCATGATCGGGATGTTTGAAGAGCGACGTGAGGAATATGTCACATATATCGAACAAGCCTTAGTGGACGCTTCTCCTATTGTGCGGCGGACGGCTGGGGATACGGTCTCCGACTGGGCATTACCTCAGTCCCAACCTTCCATGATTGAGGCGTTAAAGGATAAAAACAAACTCGTACGTTGGCGAGCGGCTCGTTTCTTATTCGATTGTGGAGATGAGCGGGCTGTACCTGCCTTGTCGATTGCGGAGGAAGACCGCGAGTTCGAGGTCTCTTTACAAGCGCGACTTGCGAAAGAGCGGATCACGAGCGGCGAGACAGCACTCGGGACAGTATGGCAACAAATTTCGAACCGGTCGAAATGAGATTTCGTTCGACATGTATTGAATCAAATTGATTTACAATTTAAGGTAAAGAGGAGCGTCTGTAGTACGGATTGCTCCTTTTTTTCATGAAATCATATGCACATTTCCCCAATTGACTAACATTTGATGTAAACGTTTCGACAATAGGTAAAATGTCATTGTTGTGCTGTCGAACGATAGGACATATATCTTGGTTTCAGATTGGTACACTAGGTTTATCACAGATGAACAAAGGAGCCATACTTATGATATTGTTTGCAGAAACGCCTGAACTTGTAGCTTATAAGGAAGTAGTAGGAGAAACGATGGTCGTCACGTTTGAGTCGATGCACAGTGAGACGTTCTCTATCACGGCTCAAGTCCGGTCTGATCTCGATATCGCAGATTCATTGTTCATGACCGGTTGGCAACAATACATGGAACAAACTAAAGTTTCGTAAAAAAGGTAAATAATATAAGGAAAATCATTACAAACGTCTGCACATTGTATACACTAGTGCTATAGACGTTTTTTATTTTGTTGAGGAGAGTGGGATTCATGAAGAAAACTTGGTTGCTCGCCGTAGTGACGGCAATCTTATTAGTCGTAGCGGGATGTGGGAAAGAAGAGGCGAAACCGAGTCAAGTAAACAGTGATTCGTCTGAACCACCGGCTCCATTGACGCTCGACACGGAAATGGCATACGATGCTTCGGCAAAAACGTTATCAGCTACGATTTCGATGACAAACCCAAATGAGGAAGCAGTCGATGTAACGTTTAATTCGTCGCAACGTTTTCAGTTAGTTGTCAAAAAAGGGGATCAAACCGTATTTGATTACGGAAGTGATTATATGTTCACAGAATCTGTAATTGAGGAAAAATGGGAAGCGAATGATAAAAAAGTATTCGACGAAGTCTTTCCATTGACATTAGAACCAGGCGAATATTCGGTCGAAGTGATTGGGCTCGGTCAAGTTGACGGAGCACCTGAAATTGCTGTGACAGATGAGACGACGTTCACCGTTGAATCTACTACAACAGAAACTCCGGATGAAGGTACGTCAGAAACACCGGAAGAAACGCCTGCTACAGAGCCGCAGTCGGACGGCGCGTTCCGTGATGTACAAATTGACTTGAATGACACGATGATTCAAGTGAGCGGGTATACGGATGAGGTCGAGTTTGAGTGGTCTGTATCAGACGGACATAATGTTTACGCTCAAGGTGCAGCCGAAGTGACCGGCGGTGGTTTCTCGTTTGGGGTATTGCTCGATGAAGCACCGGCGAAAGATCAACCATTGTTCTTAGAGATGACACCAATCGGTGGAGAGGTCACATCATTTAAAGTTCAATAAAACCATGGCGGAAACTGTTGTTTCCGTCTTTCTTTTTGAGACGCTAGTTGACGGGGTATAAGGATTATCAGACAATAAAGCAAAATGAGAGCATAGTGGGAGGGTAATCCATGCAACAACAGATCATTGAATCAACACATGTCAAACCGACCATCAACCCGAAAGAAGAAATTCGTCAACGTATCGACTTCTTGAAAGCATATGTGAAACGGGCTGGTGCGAAAGGACTCGTCCTAGGGATCTCAGGCGGGCAAGACTCGAGCCTTGCCGGAAAGCTATGTCAACTCGCCATGGAAGAGCTTCGAGAAGAAACGAGTGACGAGTATACATTTTATGCAATTAGATTGCCGTATGGTGAGCAACACGATGAGCATGACGCACAACTTGCGCTTGAGTTCATTCGTCCGGACAAATCGTTCACTGTCAACATCAAGCCTGCTGTTGACGCATCGGTTGAAGCGTTTCACCGTGCAACGGGCCTCGAATTGAGTGACTTCCATAAAGGGAACACGAAGGCACGTGAGCGGATGAAGGCACAATACGACATTGCGGCAACATTCGGTGCCCTTGTGGTCGGAACAGACCATGCTGCGGAATATGTGACAGGATTTTATACAAAACACGGTGACGGAGCTTGTGACCTCACACCGTTGACCGGTTTGAACAAACGTCAAGGAAAAGCACTTCTCCATGAACTTGGAGCGCATGAGCGTGTGATTTATAAGGTGCCGACGGCCGACCTTGAAGATGGTCGCCCTGGACTTCCTGACGAAGTCGCACTCGGTATGACGTATGATCAGCTGGACGACTATTTGGAAGGAAAGACAATCGACCCGACAATCGCCGAGCGAATCGAGACAATTTTCAAACGTTCACGCCACAAGCATCACATGCCTGCCTCGTTGTACGACGAATGGTGGCAATAAAAAAAGGAGGAGCTGTCTCGAGACAGCTTCTCCTTTGTTGTTTCACGCTTTTTTAAGTGGGACGAACTGAATGATCAGGATGCAGGTGAAGGCGATGAAACTGAGGAGTGGGATGGTGACGAATCCAAAATAGTTGACCCAACGAATCAGGCAGTCGTTCGTACAGAAGGCTTCGCCGTTCGGGATCCGTTCTAAAATGACATGATACAGACTGATACACCATCCGGCACCGGCCATAATCCCTACGAACAAGCGGTTGACGTCTCGTGCAGTCAACATGATAGTCAAGTAGTAGATGGCTAGTGGATACATAAAGATGCGTTGGAACCAACACAGCTTACAAGGTAAAAAGAGCATGACCTCTGAAAAATAAAGGCTGCCGAGCGTCGCGACGGTCGCGACGATAAAGGCGAAATGATGACGTTGCATCAGATTTCCTCCTAACAATCAAATTGATGATTAAACATGATATGATACATTGAAACAAATACTTATTCAGTATACAATCTTTCAAACGATAGAGAAACAGGTGACGTGATGCAAGTTTCGGAAGTAGAAGTGTTAATTATTCTTGCGGAAGAATTGAATATGCGTAAAGCAGCCGAGCGATTGTTTGTCTCACAACCAGCGCTCAGTCAACGGCTCGTGACCATCGAACATCAGTGGGGGAAGAAGATTTTCGTTCGCTCCACAAGAGGGCTCGCATTGACGCCAGATGGAGAGAAAATCATCGAGTTCGCCAAAAAGATGTACAGTGAAGAACAAGAACTAAGGGGCGAACTGACGGCCAACCAAGGAGAAGTGTACGGAACGTTGAAAATAGCCGTCGCCTCCATCATGGGACAGTATTGGCTACCCAAGGTATTGAAGACGTTCGTCGAACGCTATCCGTCCGTCCGTGTCAAATTGGTCACCGGATGGTCGAGCGAAATGATGCGTTACATGCTCGAAGAGAATTTCCATATCGGAATCATCCGAGGAAATCCGGATTGGCGAGGGGAACGGATGAAGTTGTTCTCTGATTCCTTGCATTTGGTCGATCTGAAAATGACCGACCTCTCTCAACTAAAAAACAACGAGCGCTCGTTTATTCAATTCAAGAGCGACTCGACGTATTACCAGGAAATATTAGAGTGGTGGCAGGAACGATTTTCGAGCCCGCCTCTGACGACGCTTGTCGTCGACCAAATCGAAACATGCAAACAGATGGCGTTACACGGAATCGGGTTCGCGATTCTTCCGGAATCGACCATCAAAGATGTGAATGAGATGAATAAGATTCCATTGACGTCGTCGGGTGGCGTGCCGCTCGTCCGGGACACATGGATGCTTTCAACAGAATCGATGTTGGAGCTGGCGCAAGTCCAGGCGTTTTGGAAGATCGTCGAAGAAATTACGAAGGAGACTGAGTTATGAATTGGGCAATTGAAGCGAGAAGACAGCTGCATTTAATTCCGGAAGCCGGATATGAAGAGTTCAAAACACAAGCGACACTTGAGCAATTGATTCGATCGCTCGATTCGTCACGTGTTCATATCACGCACTGGCGAACAGGTCTTTTCGTCCGTGTAGATGGTCTCGTCGGTGAGAAGACGATTGGATATCGAGCCGATATGGATGGACTGCCCATCACGGAAGAGACGGGGCTAGAGTTCGCATCGATTCACGAAGGCATGATGCATGCATGCGGACATGATGTGCACATGTCAATCGCACTTGGATTAATTAAACGAGCGGTCGAGGAACCGCTTAACCATCACCTTGTCGTCTTTTTCCAACCGGCCGAAGAGGGACCGGGTGGTGCCGAACCGATGGCGAAATCAGAATTGTTCTATCACTTCCGCCCGGATGCATTGTTCGGCTTACATGTCGCACCTGAATATCCTGTCGGCATGGTCGCGTCACGACCGGGCGTGTTGTTCGCGAGTGCGCGAGAGCTCCATATCACCATTCATGGAAAAGGGGGGCATGGTGCTTTCCCTCACGCGGGAATTGACGCTGTCATCGTTCAGGCCGCTCTCATCATGCAACTGCAAACGATTGTGTCTCGTAACATTGACCCGATGGGAAGTGCGGTCGTCAGTATCGGAAAAGTCGCAGCAGGAACGAAAGAAAATATTATCGCCGATACGGCCAAACTGGATGGGACGGTCCGCGCCTTGTCTGACAAAGAAATGGTCGTGCTGGAAAGCCGGATTCGTCAAATCATCGCCGGAGTCGAGATGACGTATAACGTGCAAATCGACCTTGAATTCGGCAATCGGTATCACGAAGTCGTCAATGACGAACGTTATCTTTATCAATTCGAGGAAGCGGTTGAAGAAGTCGGCTATTCTTATAAAACATGTGTCCCTGCCATGACGGGTGAGGATTTTGGATATATGTTGAAACAGGTCCCCGGATTTATGGTTTGGTTAGGAGTGAACGATATGGGGTCAGGACTCCATCAATCGACACTCAACCCGGATGAACGTTCGATCGAAGTGGCCATCGATCTATTCGACCATTACTTCCGAACTGTCATGATTCAATAACACGAAGCGGTCTCGATTGAGCCCGCTTTTAGTGTGCCCAAAAAGGAGTGAACGAGTGAGAAAAAGGGAAACATTTATTCATGTAAAGCGACGATTTTGTGGCGATTGCTCAAATGTGAACATTTTGCGAACTCGAGCATTGAGACATTACAGCGCAATATAAAATCATTATGATGTAAGTATCGAAGGGTATTCATCTGTGATTGTCGTTTCATACATGGGTTCGAAGCGATAGAGAGAGATAGGAGGTAATCAATAGATGTTTCAAGATCCTGTCCTGATGAGTCGAGCATTGACGGCACTCACATTAGGTTTTCATGTGATTTTTGCCACACTCGGCGTCGGGGTTCCACTTTTAATTTTATTGGCAGAATTTTTAGGAATTCGTAAAAAAGACCCGAAATACACGCTCATGGCTCGACGCTGGTCGCGCGGCTATGTCGTGACGGTAGCGGTTGGGGTTGTGACGGGTACGGCCATCGGTCTGCAGCTTTCACTCCTATGGCCAAACTTGATGCGCGTTGCGGGTCAAACGATTGCGCTCCCGCTTTTCATGGAAACGTTCGCCTTCTTCTTTGAAGCGATTTTCCTTGGTATTTACTTGTACACGTGGGATCGATTTAAAAATCCGTGGCACCACATGCTCCTCGGGATTCCGGTTGCCGTCGGTGCACTGTTCTCAGGGTTCTTTATCACAACGGTAAACAGTTTTATGAACCAGCCTGTAGGGTTTGATATTGTCGATGGTCGATTGGCAAATGTCAGCCCGCTCGAAGCGATGTTCAGTCCGGCCATGCCGACGAAAATGGCACACGTGTTGACTTCGGCTATTTTAACATCCGCGTTCATTCTAGCTGCGATCGCAGCCGTTCAGTTGTTACGTCAACGCCGAAATCAACTCGACAAGATGTCAATCGAGTATCATAAGAAAGGTCTTCGTCTGACGATGACGGTCGCTTTGATCTTTGCGATCGCGACAGCGCTTGTCGGTGACTTCTCAGGTAAATATTTGGCTCAGTATCAACCAGATAAATTAGCAGCTGCAGAATGGCATTTCGAAACCTCCTCCGAGGCCGAATTGATTTTGGGCGGATGGTTAGAAGATGATGGGCAAGGTGGCTATGAAGTTCGAGGCGCCTTGAAGATTCCTTACGCCCTCTCTATTCTTGCAGGTGGTGTCCCGAACTATGAAGTGACGGGTCTCAATGAATTTGCGAAAGAAGATCAACCGCCGCTCTTCGTTCACTATCTATTTGATGCGATGGTCGGAATTGGGATGCTTCTCGCGCTCATCTCCTTCCTGTTCGTACTCGGACGATATATTAAACGTTTGAACCAGTTCAGCAAGCCGATGCTCTTTGCGATTGCAGCCGGTGGACCTCTTGCCATGGCGGCGATTGAGTTTGGTTGGTTCTTCGCTGAGTTTGGTCGTCAACCTTGGGCGTTATATGAGTTGATGCGTACGAGTGAGGCAGCTACGACATCAGCGAACGTCGGTTGGATGCTTGTCGCTTTCGCGATCCTCTACGCGGTACTCGGAACAGTGACTGTGGTTGTCCTATCACGCCTGTTCAAAGAGAATCCGGTAGGAAAAGAACTAAAACAATCCGAGCATCGTGGTGAAGCGATGTTTGCGGATGAAGTGTGATCGGAGGATATGACATGCAAATTCAAGAATTAGGGATTGCCGTCTTATGGACGTTTCTATACGGCTACCTCATCGTCGCATCGATTGACTTCGGTGCAGGCTTCTTCGCTTTCTATAGCCGCTATACGAAACGTGATCACTTAGTGAACCGTCTCGTCAAACGGTATTTGTCACCGACATGGGAAGTCACGAACGTATTCTTCGTGTTCTTCTTTGTCGGGATTGTCGGATTCTTTCCGGACACTGCTTATTACTATGGTACGGCCTTGCTCGTTCCAGCGTCTGTCGTGTTAATCTTGCTTGCGATTCGTGGTAGTTTTTATGCGTTCGCCAACTATGGGTCAAAGGAAAGCACGCTCTATATGTTCCTCTATGGGGCGACGGGATTACTCATCCCAGCTTCGATGTCGACGGTCTTAACTGTCAGCCAAGGCGGTTTCATCACGGAGACAGAGAACGGGGTCTTCTTTGACGGAGCGAAGTTGTTCACCAACTTCTACTCGTGGACGGTCGTCATCTTGGCGATTGTCTCCGTCCTCTATATTAGCGCCATGTTCCTCTTGTTCTATGCGGACAAGGCACGTGACCAAAATGCCGTCGAACTCGTTCGGAAATGGGCTCTATTTTGGAGCGTCCCGACAATTATCGCATCGGGTCTCGTCTTCTTTGGGTTGAAGTCACAAGCTGCGTGGCACTACGAAAGCATCCTAGGAGGGAACTGGTGGTGGTTTGCGATGAGCTTCTTGTTCTTCGTCATCGCCGTCTCCTTCGTGTATATGAAACGAAATTACGGGATTGCCTTCTTGATGGTCATGGGTCAGTTCTTCATGGCATGGTTCGGCTACGGATACTCTCACTTGCCATACATCCTGTATCCGTATATCGACATTAATGGAAGTGTCGTCAACGAGTCGATGGCGGTGGCACTTGTCATCGTATTCATCTTAGGGTTGCTCCTACTCGTTCCGGCGCTCTATCTCTTGCTCCGTTTGTTCTTGTTCGACAACGACTACGTACGAGGAAAACGCTCGAGTGGAAAAGCATAATGGCAAGAACGGGATTTCCTTTATTTGAAGGGAATCCCGTTTTGTTTTTTATATAGAGTTTTGAAGTGGAATCAGTTACACTGAACGAAGAATCAAGAAGAGAACATGTGTAGGAAAGGGATGTAGCATCATGACAGGTGAATTTGCAGTCATCGGGTTAGGACGATTTGGAGGGTCGATCGTCCGAGAATTGTCTTCAAATGGATATGACGTCCTCGCCATCGATTCAGATGAGGAACGTGTCAATGAGTTTATGGGATTGGCAACCCATGCCGTGATTGCCGATACAACAGATGAGAATGTGTTAAAGAGTTTAGGGATTCGTAACTTTGAACATGTGATCGTCGCCATCGGGGAGAATATTCAAGCTTCCATTTTGACGACGTTGATTTTAAAGGAACTCGGTGTCCAAATCATCACGGTCAAGGCGACGAACGATTACCATGAAAAAGTACTCCGTCGAATCGGGGCGGATAACATCGTCCACCCTGAGCGAGATATGGGCGTTCGAATTGCCAATGGGTTGATGAGCCAGAGTATCCTCGACTACCTCGAATTATCGAATGAACATTCGATTGTCGAAATTAAAGCATCGGACAAGTTATCGAACAAATCCCTCATCGATTTGGACTTGCGAGCGAAGTACGGGGTGAACATCGTCGCGATTCGTCGCGATGACGATGTCCTGATTTCTCCTCAAGCGGATGAGATGATTTTATCGGAAGATATTTTGATCATCATCGGGAAGGATACCGATTTGGATCGACTAGAGCGCACACTTCGTTCGAGATAAAAGAAAAGACCTTTGGAGCGATGCCGCGATCGTTGAATCGATTGATCCAACTCGACGGTTTGACTCCAAGGGTCTTTTTTAGATGAGCTTCATCGCCTTTAGGCCGTACTCGATTCCATCTTCAAGGATGGATTTCGTGACGAAATCCGCCACGTCTTTCGCTTCGGTGCGACCATTGCCCATGGCGATTCCTGTCCCTACATACTGAAGCATGGCCAAGTCGTTCAATGCATCTCCGAAAGCATACGTATTCTCCAGACGGTAGCCGTTGGTCTCAATAAAGTGACGGATGCCGTCTGCTTTACTGGCTCCCTTATTGATCACGTCCATCGCATGAGGATGCCAACGGATAAAATCGAACTCACGATAAGCATTGATATAACGATGCTCGTCTTCAGGCGTGCAGTACAGTAACGTCTGATACACATCCTCTTCTGCGTGGAAGTTCGGTTCGAATGAAGGGATCGGCATGTCGAGTTCGCCGAGCGATTGTTCAACGATGGCGTCGTTCGGTTTTGAAGCACCACCACGGTCCTGTCCCAAATAGACGAGAGTATGGTCATTTGAAGAAGCGTGCGTCGTCAAGCGACCGAGTGCATCTTTCGAGAGCGTGTTACGATAGACGATTTCACCTTTGTGCACGACAATCTGACCGTTGTAACAAACGAGACTATCAATCCCGACACGTTCTGGGATGTCGGATAGCATGGCCGGTCCTCGTCCCGTCGCGATGAACGTCTCGACGCCGTTTGCCTGAAGTGCTTGAATCGCTGAAATCGTGGAAGGCGGGATATAACTACCTTCATGTAAAAGCGTGCCGTCAATGTCGAAGAAAACAACCTTTTGATCTTCCATTTGATTCACCATTCTTTCTCTTTATCTAAAAAATATGTTTTCTGAACCCACTAAAAGGATAACACGAAATAGGGAAACTACCACGAATATCACATCGTTAGTGAAATATTGTCATGATATGAGCTATAATGAAAAAAGAATCTTACGGGCATATTCGAGAATCACTTATGTTTCACATAGATGTATTAATAATTGAAGTAAGGAGAGATTAAATGAAGTTTGTTAAGAACCACCAAACAGCCGTGTTCGCATTGGGCGGACTCGGAGAAATCGGGAAGAACACATATGTTGTTCAATTCCAAGATGAAATCATCGTCATCGATGCGGGAATCATGTTCCCAGAGGATGACTTGCTTGGAATCGACTATGTGATTCCTGATTACTCGTACTTGATTAAAAACAAGGACAAAGTAAAAGGGGTATTCATCACTCACGGTCACGAAGACCATATCGGGGGAATTCCATTCTTATTGAAGCAAGTACAATTGCCGATTTATGCGACGAAACTCGCGCTCGGATTGATCAAAGTTAAACTTGAGGAGCATGGGTTGCTTCGTGAGGCGGAGCTCCATGAGATTGATGAGGATTCACTCATCAAGTTCCGTAAGACGAGCATCTCGTTCTTCCGCACGACGCACTCGATTCCGAACTCACTCGGTGTCGTCGTCAAGACGCCACAAGGGAACATCGTCCATACGGGTGACTTCAAGTTCGACTTCACTCCGGTAGGCGAGCCGGCAGACCTTGCCAAGATGGCGGAAATCGGAAAAGAAGGCGTACTTTGTCTCTTGTCCGATTCAACAAATGCAGAAGTGGAAGGCTTCACGATGAGTGAGAGCGTGGTCGGTGGGACGATTAGTGAGACGTTCCGGAAAGCGGACGGTCGAATCATCTTTGCGACGTTCGCATCGAACATCTATCGCTTGCAACAAGTGGTCGATGCGTGTGCCGAGACAGGTCGTCATCTCATGATTTTCGGTCGTTCGATGGAGAAAGTCATGACGATCGGACAAGAACTCGGTTTCATCAACGTGCCAAAGGGTATGATTATTGAGGCGAATCAGATGCGTCACTACGACCCGAATGAAATCGCGATTCTTTGTACCGGATCGCAAGGGGAACCGATGGCAGCGCTCAGCCGTATTGCAAATGGGACGCACCGTCAAGTGTCGATCATTCCTGGGGATACGGTCATCTTCTCTTCTTCTCCAATCCCAGGTAACGCCATCTCGGTCGGGAAGACGATTGACCAGTTGTATAAAGCGGGAGCGGATGTTGTCTACGGTAAGTTGACGAACATTCATACGTCAGGTCACGGTTCGCAACAAGAACAGTTGTTGATGATTCGTCTTCTGAATCCGAAATTCTTCATGCCGATTCACGGCGAGTACCGTATGTTGAAAAAGCATGCTGAGCTTGCTGAATCGGTTGGAATCCCGAAAGAGAACAGTTTCGTTATGGATAATGGCGAAGTGCTTGCTGTCGACTCGGAGTCGGCTGCGGTCACTGGTAAAATTTCTGCGAACGCTGTGTATATTGATGGGAATGGAATTGGTGATATTGGGAATATCGTATTAAGGGATCGCCGCATTCTGTCTGAAGATGGACTTGTTGTTGTCGTCATCAGCATCGATGGCAAGACGCGCAAACTCGTCTCAGGACCAGATATCATCTCACGTGGATTCGTCTACATGCGTGAATCAGGTAGTCTGATTCGTGATGGCGAACGATTGTTGAAGAAAACCGTCGAACAAGGATTGTCCAATAAGCAGATGAAGTGGTCGGAGATGAAGCAACTCGTCTCAGACACCCTCACACCTTACTTGGCACAAAAGACGCGGAGACACCCAATGGTCCTGCCGATTATTATGGAAGTATGATTTGACGGGCTGTAGGAGACTACAGCTCGTTTTTTTCACCGCAAAAGAGGAGGGGGAGCTTATGGCGAAGAAAAAGGGGAAGAAAGGGTGGCTGAAATGGGGAGCCGCAATCATTGCGGTCATTTTTCTCATCACGCTCGTTTATCATCAAGTCAAACCATTACCGGAAGGCGTGTCGAGACAATCTGAACCGTACCTCATCACAGATGACCAAATCGATTTTCTTCATGATTTGACCTATCAAGGGGAAGATACAGAGATTGTCGAACAGGAGATATTTAGTGAAGTTGAACGAGCGATACGTGAGGCAAAAGAATATATCGTCATGGACTTTTTCTTATTCAATCCTTATTCGAATGAAGACCGACAATATCCGGACATTACATCGCGCCTATCTTCAGCATTGCTTGAGCAAATGAAACGATATCCGGACTTGAAAGTCGTCTTCATCACGGATGACATCAATACCAGCTATAACGGTCATGTTTCTGACCACTTCGATGTACTGGAGGAGGCAGGGGTAGAAGTCGTGTACACAAATCTCGATGCTCTTCGTGACCCGAATATTTTATACTCCACGTTTTACCGGATGGCGATTCAGTGGTTCGGCAATAGTCAAGACGGATGGCTACCGAACCCGATGGCCTCTTCGGCACCGGACATTACGGTACGTGCATATTTAAGGTTGCTCAATATCAAAGCGAACCATCGAAAAGTGATGGTCACCGAGAATGAAGGCTTTGTACTTTCCGCTAATCCACATGATGCCAGCGGATATCACTCGAATGTCGGTGTCCATTTAAAAGGACCGATTTTAAAAGAAATCGTTGAAGGTGAGCAAGCGGTCGCGACGTTCTCTAAAGGGGATGCACGGCGCTTCCCAGATGATGAAGCGTTGTCGAAGATTGAAAATGCGCCGAGCGAGGCACCGATGGAGATTCGTTATGTCACGGAAGGGAAGATTCAAGAGTCGGTGCTCGATGCAATGAATGGGGCGGACGATGGGGACACCATCTGGATCGGAATGTTCTATTTGGCAGATCGGAATATTATCCAAGCAATCGAGGATGCCGCCGGGCGCGGGGTGAAGGTGAACTTGATCCTCGATCCGAACACGAATGCCTTCGGTCGATCGAAATCAGGGTTACCGAACTTACCGGTGACGGCAGAACTGAACACCGTCAACCCGGAGCAAATCGAGATTCGCTGGTATGATGTCGCCAAGGAACAATATCATCCAAAAATCCTGTATGTGGATGGTGAAGAAAAGACCGTTGTCTTAGGATCGGGGAACTATACGACCCGGAACATGAACGATTACAACCTAGAGGCAGACGTCGAAGTGACAGGAGAAGTGGATACAGCCTTCTTTGATGAAGTGGACGAGTATTTTAATCGTCTATGGAACAATGAGAATGGCACGTATACGGTAGCGTATGATGAGATTCAAACCGATCTCCCAATCGGAAAGTATATGATGTATTGGCTCCAAAAAGTCACATGGACGATGACGTATTAAAAAAACAGCTATCCTCAAAATTTGGGGATAGCTGTTTTGACGTTAGTTCGTCTCGATTGGATTAAACTCATTCGTGTATTCGTATAAGAATTTCCCAGTCTCTTTCAAGACGTCACTTTTACGGTGAAGCGAGAAATGGTCGTACGGTACCGTTTCTGTCTGAATGTTATTCGTATACTCTTCCAGTAACAGAGAACTCGCCGGCTCAATCAAATTGAATTCACCGCCTCGTCCAGAGAAGGAGAGTACCTGAACGGACCTCGGCCATGTCTCAAGCTTAGACTGGAATGCCTGCAGTCCGTCTGAGTTAGGGGACAAATCACGGATGGCAGGGCTTCCGGTGTTAATGCCGAAGTTACTGGCAGATAATCCGAAGTTCGCAAGGCGTGTCCCGCCGAACGGGCTATCGAACGTTACAAACTTATCGACGATGTACGTCTCTTGATTCAAGATATAGTTGGCAGCGGCTACGCCACCCATGCTATGGCCAATGATATACATCCGATCGAATGATCGATTTCTCGTTTTTTTATATGTTTCAATGGCTGTATTCAACCACTTTGTCTGATTGTTCAAAGAAGCCTCTGCATCTTCGAACTCGATTCGGACAATCGGGCGAGTTGAACTAAAATCATATATTTCACAGTCGGCCTTGCCTTTGACAGTCACGGTACAAAGTGCTCCGTCAGTCGCTTGCCCACTTTGTTCCATCGCTTGAGAGAAACGGAGGAACGTCCGGTCTGTCCCGAGTAAACCATGAACTGCAAACGTAGGGATAAACTCATTCGTTTGAGTAGCTTGGCGAATCGCCTCGGATTGACGCTCGTTTGTCAACTCTTGTCGGAAGGTGACGATGATGAGAGCGAGTGAAAGTGAGACGATCAACAGTCCGAGGAGACGTGAACGAATGGATGTCTCTTTTGGGTTGCCAACATTCCGACGATATTTGCGCCAAATGAAGTAAGTCAATACGGCCGCTGCAATCAGAACGATTCCCGTCACGATCCAAGCTTTGACGTTCGGTACATGGGCAACTAGCTTCACGTTATTTTGCCGACCGCCGTAGACTTGCCACTCGACATGTTTCATAGAACGGAGGTCTAAGCCAGTTCCATCCTCAACGAATACGCCGGTCGGAACAGTCAAGTTAAAGCGAATGTCGGCTTGGCGGATATATCGTTCAGCCAATTTTTTGGGGGAGCCGGTTAGTTCAACACCGGGTAAGTCGACCCGATCGAGTCGGAGGTCGAGATTGGTTTGGAGTGTATATGAATCAAACCAAATGCCTTCCTGTTGCTCGATGTCGAACTGAATATCCGGAGGGACTAAAATACCGGCTGGTCCCGTTTTCCATTCCTCTTTAATCTGTTGCAACTCGTCGACATTTTTAAATGTCTTCTTTAAGACCATGCCTTCGTAGTCATCAGGACTTGAATAATCTTCTGTTTCATATCCGTTTTCTTCCGCCTGCTCTTTCCAAGTATCCCAGTCGAGTCTGAGATTGAGCAATTTCATGACTGGATGATCACGGAACGCGTAAGTCGTTTCAAGCGAAACAGATTGGTCATAGTGGACGGTCGCATCATAATTGATTCGCACACATCCACCGATTAAAAGAAATAAAAATGGGAATAGTAACAACAGTGCCCTTTTTCTCGAACTAAACATGTTAAATCGGTTCGCCGTATGTTTCTAACGGGTTCGACATATTAATCCGGTCATAGAACATGATCCCGTCTAAATGATCGAGCTCGTGCTGACATACGACAGCGCGCATTCCGCGCAGACGAAGCTTAATCGGCTTCCCGTCGCGGTCGAACCCTTCTAACGTGATTCGACGAAAACGAGGTACATTTCCTTTGACCACGCGATCGACCGATAGACAGCCTTCGCCGCCATTCAAAAATGTCTGTTCGACGGAATGACTTGTAATTTTAGGGTTGAAGATGGAGAGTTTAAACGTCTCTTCCTCTTCTTGTAGCAATACTGTGAAGAAACGACGATTTACACCGAGTTGAGGTGCGGCGATTCCGACACCACCTCGTAACTCGTATTTCTCGCTCATCTCTGGGTCTTGACTATTGACAAGAAACGTCTCCATCTCGTCGAGTAACGCCAAATCTTCTGTTGTTGGCGGAATCGAAACTTCGGCTGAACGCGCGCGAAGTCGCTCGTCTCCTTCGCGGATGACATCTTTCATGGTTAACATACACAACTTCCTTTCTATCGAACTTATATGATTGATTATATCATATTTAAACAGGAAGGAATGTGGATGGTACAGAAGGTGAAATGAAAATAATACAGTGGTGAAAAGGATGTCATATCCCTTGAATGTAAGCGTTTTATTTAGGTAAGCATATTTTTTGCGTTATTGAAACAACCCGTTTTATACTAACAAGGAAACGTCAGGAGAGGATAACTTTTCTGAATCACGTTAATACAGATTGCTTTTTTGGACAGATACACGTAAGATTTGAGATAGTGTTTGATCACAAAAAAGACAATTGTCTCATAGTTGAAAGGATGAGGTGAAACGAATGAACAACGTTCAGGTACTTCAAAACGTGGAAGAAAACTTCCAAACGTTCCGTATTCTCGACGAGAAGGGTGAGGTCGTCAACCAAGACGCAATGCCTGACCTAACGGACGAGCAACTTCAGGAGCTCATGCGCCGCATGGTCTATACTCGAATCTGGGACCAACGCGCCATCTCACTTAACCGTCAAGGTCGCTTAGGATTCTACGCGCCAGTGGCAGGTCAAGAGGCGACGATGATCGGGACGCAATACGCGCTCGACAAAGAGGACTGGATTCTTCCAGGATACCGTGATATCCCGCAACTCGTATTCCACGGACTTCCGCTTTATCAAGCGTTCTTGTTCTCACGTGGACACGTGGCAGGAAACCGCATCCCTGAAGGTGTCAACGTATTGATGCCACAAATCATCATCGGTGCACAAATCATTCAAACTGCGGGTGTGGCAATGGGCCTCAAACGCAACGGCAACAAAAATGTCGCCATTACTTACACAGGTGACGGTGGCTCATCACAAGGTGACTTCTACGAAGGATTGAACTTTGCAGGTGCATTCAAATCACCAGCAATCTTCGTCGTTCAAAACAACCGTTTCGCTATCTCAACTCCTGTTGAAAAGCAAACTGCAGCTAAAACGATCGCGCAAAAAGCTGTTGCAGCTGGAATCAACGGAATTCAAGTAGATGGAATGGACGTTCTTGCAGTGCTCGCAGCGACTCAACAAGCTCGCGTCGACGCACTCGAAGGAACACCGACACTCATCGAGTCACTCACTTACCGTTACGGACCACATACGCTCGCTGGGGATGACCCAACACGTTACCGTACAAAAGAACTCGACACAGAATATCAAGAAAAAGATCCACTCGTACGTTTCCGTCTCTTCCTTGAGAACAAGAAACTCTGGAACGAAGACATGGAGAACGAAGTGATCGAGCAAGCGAAAGCTGACGTGAAAGAAGCAATCAGCCAAGCAGACAAAGAACCAAAACAAAAAGTTTCGGACTTCATCAACAACATGTTCGAAGAACTTCCTTCAAACTTGAAAGAACAGCTTGAAGAATATACTGCAAAGGAGTCGAAGTAAGTTATGGCTCAAATGACAATGATCCAAGCGATTACTGATGCGATGCGCGTTGAAATGAAACGCGACGAGAAAGTACTTCTTTTCGGAGAAGACGTTGGTAAAAACGGTGGGGTATTCCGTGCGACGGAAGGTCTCCAAGACGAGCTCGGCGAAGACCGTGTCTTCGACACGCCACTCGCTGAATCAGGGATTGGTGGTCTTGCGATCGGTCTAGGTCTTACTGGATTCCGTCCAATCATGGAAGTTCAATTCTTCGGATTCGTATTCGAAGTTTTCGACTCAATCGCAGCTCAAATGGCACGTATGCGTTACCGTTCAGGCGGCGCTTACAGCCAACCAATCACAATCCGTTCACCATTCGGTGGTGGAGTTAAGACACCTGAGCTTCACGCGGACAGCCTTGAAGGTTTGATGGCTCAGACACCTGGTCTTAAAGTCGTTATTCCATCGACTCCGTACGATGCAAAAGGTTTGTTGATCGCGTCTATCCGTGATAACGACCCAGTCGTGTTCCTCGAGCACATGAAATTGTATCGTTCATTCCGTGGCGAAGTACCTGAAGGTGAGTACACAATCGAACTCGGTAAAGCGGATGTGAAACGTGAAGGTACAGACGTTTCAATCATCACTTACGGTGCGATGGTGCACACGTCACTCAAAGCAGCGGAAGAACTTGAAAAAGAAAACATCAACGTTGAAGTCATCGACCTCATGACAGTGAGCCCGCTTGATATCGACACAATCGTAGAGTCTGTTAAGAAAACAGGTCGTGCGATCGTCGTTCAAGAAGCACAACGTCAAGCAGGTATCGCAGCGAACGTTGTAACTGAAATTCAAGAGCGCGCAATTCTTCACCTCGAAGCACCAGTTCTTCGAGTAACTGCACCAGACACAGTCTTCGCATTCGCACAAGGTGAAGACATGTGGTTACCTGACCATAAAGATGTCGTTGCAAAAGTTAAGGAAGTTGTGAACTTCTAAGATCGTGTCGAATAAACGATGAGGGAGAATTGTCTCCCTTGTCGTGTTTACATGATGAATTGATGGGAGGAAAAACCAGTGGCAGTATTTGAATTTAAATTACCAGATATCGGTGAAGGTATTCACGAAGGTGAAATCGTCAAGTGGTTCGTAAAAGCAGGGGATACGGTCAAAGAGGACGATGTTCTTTTAGAAGTACAAAACGACAAAGCAGTCGTTGAAATCCCAGCTCCAGTCGACGGTACAGTCAAAGAAGTTAAAGTTTCTGAAGGTACAGTTGCTGTAGTCGGCGACGTCCTCATTACGTTTGACATCGAAGGCGACGCACCAGCAGGTGAAGAAGAAACACCTGAACAACCGAAAGCAGAAGAGAAGACAGAAGACGTAAAAGAAGATGTGAAAGAAGACGCGCCACGCGACGTTCAACTTCACAAATCTGAGCGTGTTATCGCTATGCCATCTGTCCGTAAATATGCACGTGAAAAAGGTGTCGACATCCGTGAAGTAAACGGTTCTGGCGACAACGGCCGTGTATTGAAAGAAGACATCGATGCATTCGCGAACGGCGAAGCACCGTCTGCAGAAGCTACAACAGAGAAAACAGAATCTGTAGCACCAGCAGCTGCTGCGAAAACGGAAATCAAGCCTTACGAGTCAGCGACTCCTGAACTTGAAACACGTGAGAAAATCCGTGGAATCCGTAAAGCCATCTCGAAAGCTATGGTTAACTCGAAACACACTGCACCACACGTTACACTCATGGACGAAGTCGACGTTACAAAACTCGTTGCACTCCGTAAAGATTTCAAACAAGTCGCGGCTGACCAAGGCGTGAAACTCACGTACTTGCCATTCGTCGTGAAAGCATTGACTGCTGCAGCGAAAGCATTCCCAACAATCAACGCTTCAATCGATGACGTGAACGAAGAAATCGTCTACAAAAACTACTACAACATCGGGATTGCAGCTGACACGGACAACGGACTCGTTGTACCAGTCGTAAAAGATGCAGACCGTAAATCAATCTATGCACTTGCTACAAACATTAACGAACTTGCAGGTAAAGCTCGTGAAGGTAAGCTCGCTGGGGAAGACATGAAAGGTGGATCGATCACAATCACAAACATCGGTTCAGCTGGTGGACAATGGTTCACGCCTGTCATCAACCACCCAGAAGTTGCGATTCTCGGTATCGGCCGTATCGCTGAGAAAGCTGTCGTGAAGAACGGTGAAATCGTTGCTGCGCCAGTACTTGCACTTTCATTCAGCTTTGACCACCGCCTCATCGACGGTGCGACTGCACAAAACGCTCTTAACATGGTGAAACGCTTGCTCGAAGACCCAGCACTTCTAATGATGGAGGGATAAGAACATGGTAGTAGGAGAATTCGCACAAGAAACTGATTTGCTTGTCATCGGTGCCGGTCCTGGTGGATACGTTGCCGCAATCCGTGGCGCACAGCTCGGAATGAAAGTAACTATCGTTGAGAAAGGCAACTTCGGTGGTGTCTGCTTGAACGTCGGATGTATCCCATCGAAAGCGTTGATCACAGCAGGACACAACTTCCAACACGCTAAAGGTCATGATTCAATGGGAATCACGTCTGACAACGTGTCAGTGGACTTCACAAAAGTTCAAGATTGGAAACAGTCAGTCGTTAACAAATTGACTGGCGGTGTTAAAGGTCTCCTCAAAGGAAACAAAATCGAGATCGTTCAAGGTGAAGCGTTCTTCGCGTCTGAAGACACAGTTCGTGTCATCACTGAAGACAGCTCAACTCCTTACAAATTTAAAAAAGCGATTGTCGCGACTGGTTCTACACCAATCGAGATCCCATCGTTCAAATGGTCTAAACGTGTCCTTTCTTCAACTGGCGCGTTGGCACTTCCTGAAGTACCGAAGAAACTCGTCGTCATCGGCGGTGGATACATCGGTATGGAGCTCGGTACTGCATACGCTAACTTCGATACAGAAGTTGTCGTTGTAGAGGGCGCTAGCGACATCTTGTCTGGTTTCGAACCACAAATGACGCAAATCGTTAAGAAGAAACTCAAGCAAAAAGGGAACGTCACAATTCACACGAATGCACTTGCTAAAGGTGTTGAAGAAACGGAAGACGGCGTAACTGTTAAGTTTGAAGTAAACGGTGAAGAGCAATCTGTTGAAGCGGACTATGTCCTCGTCACAGTTGGTCGTCGTCCAAACACAGGCGACATCGGTCTTGAGAACGCGGACGTTAAAATCAGCGACCGTGGAATCATCGAAATCGATGACCAGTGTAAAACATCGAACGAAAACATCTATGCAATCGGTGATATCGTTCCTGGACCACCACTTGCACACAAAGCATCTTACGAAGCGAAAATCGCAGCGGAAGCAGCAGCAGGTAAGCCAGCTTACCTCGACTACTCTGCAATCCCTGCAGTCGTCTTCACAGATCCTGAACTCGCAACGGTTGGTTATACAGAGCCACTCGCAAAAGAAGAAGGACTCGAAATCACAGTTTCGAAATTCCCATTCGCAGCGAACGGTCGTGCACTTGCACTTGACGAGCCAGACGGCTTCATGAAGCTCATCACACGCAAAGAGGACGGTCTCTTGATCGGTGCTCAAATCGCGGGTACGGGCGCTTCAGATATGATTGCTGAGCTTGGCCTTGCAATCGAGACTGGTATGACTGCTGAAGATATCGCACTTACAATCCACGCTCACCCATCACTCGGTGAGATGGCTATGGAAGCTGCTGAAATCGCAATGGGTATGCCAATCCACGTTGTAAAATAAGAACGTCAATAAAACCTCTCTCACGATTCGTGGGAGAGGTTTTTAATGTAGGTGACGACACGCTCGACTTCCTTGAATCCGACCTTCTCGTGAAAGCATTGACTGTCCTCGTTTTCAAGCTCGGTATCCGATGCCAGTTCGATACAACCGTGACGGGCCGCAAAGGTTGATGCAGTATCGACCAAACGAGAGGCGACACCTCGGTGGCGCTCTGATTCACTGACATAGATTCCTTCCACATAGGCGGTCGGGGACGTACTAGAACCTGGCACATAGTCATGCCGGAAACTGAGTTGACAAAAACCAACCGCCTTCCCATGTTCATTTGATGCGATGAAATAATGCATCTTTTTTGAGGCGAGACCGAGTTTGACTTCCATTCGTAATTCTTCGGTGGGGGCGTCTGGCCATAAATCGTGCATGAACTGGACAAGAGTTTCTACGTTTACCTCTGTTGCATAATCAATCTTCATTGTCATTCTCTCCTTAGGTTTCATACTTGTAGTATAAAGGAAAATACTTGTGAAGAGAAAAGGGAGGGAATCCTGATGGCATTCGATGAGGAGTTATTGTATACCGTGTCCGAGACGAGTCGGGTCCGATTTACGGGGATTGAAACAGAAGCCGCCCGTTATGATTTTGGTTTCGTCTATACACAGCAATTCATGGGCAAGGTGTTAGTCGTCTGTATGCAAACGGGTCAATCGGCCCTTCTTGATTTGCATGCGCTAGAAGAGCCGCGTCAATTGTATCCGATGCTTGGCATCAACTTGAACGACACAGAGCACGTCGCTGAATTTTTACGACTTTGCTTCGTCGAAAAAACACAAGCATCTGAAGAAATTGACACTTGAAAAAATGTAAGCGTTTTCTTATAATAGGCACTAGGGGAAGCAATTCGATCATCTACAGCCACCTTTTCTGAGATGACATAAAAAATGAGCCGGTCATCATGACCGGCTCATTTTTTATTTAGCGAATCGCTTTTGTTTGTTGGATGACTTTAATCATTTGCAGCGACTCATCTTCAAGACCTTGTACGGGAAGACCCGCTTCAATGTTGGCCATAATGTATTCGAGTGTCGACGTCGTAATCAATTCACCTGGAATGATGATTGGAATTCCAGGTGGATACACCATGATGAATTCCGCTGAAATACGCCCGACTGCGTTTTCGAGAGGGATCGTCTCCGTCTCTTCATAAAACGCATCACGAGGACTGAGCGCAAGTGGTGGAATCTCTGGGAGCATGATGGATAATGAGTCGTTCCCAGACTTTTGGTAAACAGAAACGACATCTCGCATCGCTTCAATCAACGCTTGAATCGTTGACTCGTCGTCCGCTGATGTGACGATGAAGAGCACATTCAATAAATCGGACATCTCGACTTCGATGCGGTGTTTGTCGCGAAGATATTTCTCGACTTCAAATCCAGTTACCCCAAGTTCACGCACGGATACGAGTACTTTCGTTTCGTCAAGCGCGTAAGTCGATTCAGAATGCAACTCGGCATGACCGTATACCGATAAGTTCGGCATGAGATTGATTGCCGTACGGGCCGTTCTAGCAAGCTCGAGTGCACGCTCATTCATCATGTGACCCTTTGTCGCTAACTGTCGACGTGCCGCGTCGAGAGAAGCGAGGAGCAAATAGGATGTTGACGTCGTTGTAATCATAGAGAGCATCGCGTGAATTCGTTCTGGCGAGACGAGTCCGCGGCGTACGTTCAAAATCGAACTGCCTGTCATTGAACCGCCAAGCTTGTGCACACTCGTCGCCGCCACATCTGCTCCCGCTTGCATCGCCGAGAGCGGAAGTTCATCGTGAAACGGGAGATGAACGCCGTGTGCCTCATCGACAAGTACAGGAACGTCTTGTGCATGCGCGACGGATACGATACGCTCTAAATCACCTGCGACCCCGAAATAAGTCGGGTTGATGACGAGTACGGCTTTCGTGTCCGGATGAAGTTCAAGCGCGCGTTCAACGGCACTAGCCGTAATTCCGTGGGCGATGCCGTATGTTTCGTCAAATTCCGGGTGGATGAAGACCGGGTGGGCACCCGTTAAGACGAGCGCGGACATGACGGATTTATGGACGTTCCGTGGCACGATGATTTTTTCGTTCGGGCCAACGACACCCATGATCATCGCCATGATGGCACTCGATGTCCCTTGAACGGAGAAAAAGGTCTCGTCAGCACGGAACGCCTCTGCCGCCAAGCGCTCCGCTTCAGCGATTGCCGCTTTTGGATGATGGAGGTCATCGAGTGGGGCAATGTTAATCAAATCAATTTTTAGGGCGTTTTCACCAATAAAGTCACGAAACTCCGGGTCCATCCCTTTTCCGCTTTTATGACCAGGAATGTGGAACGCAATCGGGTTTGAGTCGACATGTTCAAGCAACGTGTCAAATAGTGGCGTTTCGAGCTGAGTAGCACCTTTTAATTTCAATCGTAAATCCCCCTTGAATCAGTTTATTTATAAGATGAATAGTATCGTTATGATATATGTTGTTTTTAAAAAAGAAGCAACAAAAAAACTATAGAGATTTCTGGCTCAACTTGCAATAGTTTTTTTTGTTGTTACAATGGGTGTCGAGGTGAAACAATATGCAAATCAACTATCCGATCAATCCGGATTGGACGACTGACGAATTGATTGAAGTCGTCGAGTTTTATAACGTCGTCGCACAAGCCAATGAAGGTGGGGTGGAACGAGAGGTTTTTCTCGACTCCTATCGTGCCTTCAAGCAGATCGTAACATCTAAGTCGGAGGAGAAACAACTGAACGCGGTTCACGACGAACAGACAGGTTATTCCACGTATCGTACGGTTCAGGCGGCAATGAAGTCCTCGAGTAAAATGATCAAACTGTAAGACCGAGCATGCCCGAGCAAATTCAGGCATGCTTTTTTGTTATTTCTCCTTTAAATCGGGTACAGTTCATTAACACCAAATCAGGTTTAGGGACCTCGGAATTGGGAATATATCCATTAAGATAAAAAATTCAAAATAGTCAGACAATTATCTTTCTTTTTCGAATTTTATCTGATATACTCAATTCAACTCACTAAACCGTAACTTGTAGCTCAACAAAAGGAGTGTGGCATCTTATGAAACAAGTGATTGAGGCATTCAAAAGAAAAGACGCAGAAAAACGGATCCCGGTGCTGCGCTTAGAGATTGATTATGAATTGGCAACCCTCTTCGATGCGATGGCGTCACAAGATGATGCTACAGTTCAGGCTAGCAAGCATCGGTTAGAGAAGTACCGCCAAGAATTATTGCGTCTCGAAGCCTAACCATTACACACACATTCAACCAGTATTCCGAGCGGATACTGGTTTTTGTTTGGTACAATACAGTTGAGGTGATCACAGATGATAGAATGGTTTGCAGTCGACTTAATCAAACAAGCGGGAGAACTGATTCGTCGCGAGATTGATCAAAGTTATGAAGTGGAACGAAAGACGGGAAAAGGGGACTTGGTCACTGAAATCGACCGCGCGGTGGAACAACTGATTGTCCGTCGAATCCAACAAACATTTCCGGAACATCAGATTATGGGGGAAGAGGGGACGACAGATCAGCCAGAACAATTGACCGGTACCGTCTGGTTTGTCGACCCGATTGATGGGACGTTAAATTTTATTCATCAAAAACGTATGTTTGCCATCTCTATCGCGATCATGATAGATGGAGTCGTGGAATATGGATTCGTCTATGACGTCATGGCGGATGAGATGTTCATGGCGCGGAAAGGATACGGGGCGACGTTGAATGGTCGGACGTTGACGACCCTTCATGAACATCATGTCCGAGACGCGTTTTTAAGTATGAATGCGACGTGGGTCACGCCGAACCACCAGATTGCCCCGGAAATACTCGCTCCGATTGTACGGGACTCGATTGGGACGCGAGCTCATGGTGCTGCATCGCTTGAATTAGCCTGGCTTGCTGCCGGTCGCGTGGACGGCTACATCACCATGCGCAATATGCCATGGGATTATGCTGCTGGAAAGTTACTCGTTGAAGAGGTAGGCGGGCGTGTCGTTTCCTTATATGGTGAGCCGATTCGCTATGACGGAAAAACATCTGTCCTGGCTGGGAGCGATTCATTTGTAAATGACGTCATCAAACATTACGTCATCGCAAAAGGGGTCACGGCTGAAGTAAAACCGGACTTACACATCGTGGAACATGATTCGTATGAAGAAATCCGCGACTTACTCGTCTTGGCGAATCCGAATGAAGCGATGGTCCGGGAACAATTCGAGGAAGGTCGTACGTACAAAGCGTTACTCGGTAGTGAGATTGTCGGTGCGTATATGCTCGTTTCACACGAAGGCGATCGGGTTGAACTCGTCAATATCGCAGTGAAACCCGAACGTCAAAACCAAACGATTGGTCAACGCTTGTTACAAGACGCAGTGAAGCGGGCCGCCTTGATTGGTGGAAAAGAACTGCTCGTCTGTACAGGGAATTCAAGCATCATGCAACTGCGCTTTTACCAACAAGCTGGATTCCGATTCGATTCGGTGGAACGCGATTATTTTCGTAATCACGGGTACGATGACATCGAAGAAGATGGACTCGTTTTACGCGACCGCATCTGCTTGACTCGTCCGCTATAAAGGCAAGTTAAAAGGGTTACTCCGACATGATCCCGGAGTAACCCTTTTTTTATGATTGATGGTCTGAAAGAATGCGGCGACGCAATTGAATACCAAAGTATGTCGCTACGCCACTTAACACGAGGCTGCCCAAGATAATGGCGGCGCTCCCCTCGGCCACCCCGATTCCAATGCCGACGAATCCTGCGACAACGGCCGTTGCGATCAATACAAACATTAGCTGCATGGAGGTTCCTCCTTATTTTCTCTTCTCTTCCCTATTGTATGATAAAAAACACGAGATGAAAACGTTCACAGTCGATTCCACTCGACAAAGGTACTGTGACGTGTGCTATACTCTTAAAGTTGAAGAAAAGTTGAAATTTTTTAAATAAGAGAGGAATAACTACATGAACGTAAGAACAAACCTTCGTAACGTAGCCATCATCGCGCACGTTGACCACGGTAAAACAACGTTAGTCGATGAATTATTGAAACAGTCTGGTACTTTCCGGACGAACGAGGCAGTCGCAGAACGCGCGATGGACTCGAACGATATCGAGCGTGAGCGCGGAATTACCATTCTCGCAAAAAACACAGCAATCGATTATAAAGAGACGCGCATCAACATCGTAGATACACCAGGTCACGCAGACTTCGGTGGAGAAGTTGAGCGAATCATGCGTATGGTAGACGGCGTTATCCTTGTTGTCGATGCGCGTGAAGGCTGTATGCCACAAACACGTTTCGTATTGAAAAAAGCTCTCGACCAAGGACTTCGTCCGATTGTCGTCGTCAACAAAATCGATAAGCCGATGGTTCGTCCACTCGACGTTGTCGATGAAGTTGTTGATCTCTTGATCGACCTTGGCGCAGATGAAGATCAACTTGAATTCCCTGTCGTCTACACATCAGCAGTCAGCGGTTCAAGTTCGTTCGATCCTGACCCAGAAAAACAAGAAGATACAATCACGCACGTGCTCGACACGATTCTTGAAAACACGCCGGCTCCAGTGGACAACTCAGACGAGCCACTTCAATTCCAAGTGACGATGCTCGACTATGACAACTACCTCGGTCGTATCGGTGTAGGTCGCGTCTTCCGTGGGAAAATCAAAGTCGGTGAGCAAGTATCGCTTTGTAAGACAGACGGTACGGTGAAGCAACTTCGTGTCACGAAATTGTTCGGTTACTTCGGCCTCAAGCGCGTCGAAATCGAAGAAGCAAAAGCAGGGGACTTGATCGCTATCGCCGGAATGGAAGATATCAACGTCGGTGAAACGGTAACGCCAGTCGGTAAAGAAGAGCCACTTCCGCTCCTTCGCATCGATGAGCCAACGCTTCAAATGCGTTTCATGACAAACAACTCTCCGTTCGCAGGACGTGAAGGCGATTTCGTGACAGCACGTAAAATCGAAGAACGTTTGATGAAACAACTCGAGACGGACGTTTCACTCCGTGTCGAAAATACAGATTCACCAGACCAATGGATCGTATCAGGACGCGGTGAGCTTCACCTCGGGATCTTGATCGAGAACATGCGTCGTGAAGGTTACGAGCTCCAAGTGTCGAAACCACAAGTTATCATCCGTGAAGACGAGAGCGGCACGAAAGTTGAGCCGTTCGAGCGCGTTATCATCGACGTACCTGAAGAGTATACAGGTTCAGTCATGGAATCGATTGGTCTCCGTAAAGGTGAGCTTGCGAACATGAACACGAATGACAACGGTCAGACGCGTATGGAATTCCTCGTGCCATCACGTGGTCTCATCGGTTACCGTAACGAATTCTTGTCAGCGACACGTGGATACGGAATCTTGAACCATACGTTCGAAGAGTATCGTCCGTATATCGCTGCTGATATCGGTGGCCGACGTAGCGGTGTTATGGTATGTATCGAAAACGGGAAGTCGACGGCTTACTCAATCGGTGCCCTCGAAGACCGTGGAACAATCTTTATCGAGCCAGGTACGGATGTGTATGAAGGAATGATCATTGGGGAATGTAACCGTGACGTTGACCTTGCCATTAACGCCGTTAAAGGGAAGCAATTGACGAACATGCGTGCTTCTGCAAAAGACTCGATACAAGTCTTGAAACGTCCGCGCGTCTTTTCGCTTGAAGAGTCGCTCACGTTCTTGAACGATGACGAGTACTGTGAAATCACACCGGAGTCAATCCGTCTTCGTAAGAAAATCTTGAACAAGAACGAACGCGAGAAAGCTGACAAGCGTCGTAAACTTGGTAAAGAATAAGTTAGCAGAAAGGGGACGCTTCGGCGTTCCCTTTTGCATGGAATAGTGTAGAATGGATGTGTATGAAATAAAGGGGGACTCTTTGTCTTGAAAGCTTCTCAAACAATCGATATCACACAGATTGACGTTCCGTGGATCGCTTCGATGCTAGGTGTCGGCAGTGACCCGAATGACTTTTCCGTCGGGTTCAATGCACTCGTTGTCACGGTCATCTTACTGACAATCCTTGTCTTTAAACTTGGTTTTGCGAAACAATTGGCATGGTGGAAGTCGCTCATCGTCTATATTCTGCTTTCACTTGGAGCAGGTACGATGGCACTCGTCTTTTTCACATGGCCAATCCCGGAAGTGCTTGCCGTCATGGCAATCGTGTTAGCCATTTATCGTGGTCGCCTTTGGTGGAACCGTCGTCAAGATGCGGTAGAATCATAAAAAATACGGGCGTCTCTTCGGAGGCGCCCGTTTGCATTACCAATTTCGTTTCTGTCGAAATGTAGGATATAACTTGAACTGTCCAGATGCGGCGCGTTCAGCCGTTCGTTCGCTGATTCGCTCCTGACACTCTTGACACATATACGTTTTAGCCGGTTTGTTACGCAAGCGTTTTGCTTCAAACGACCATGAGTCGATGGTCTCGACTTTATCGCAAAGAGAACATTTTACACGCATCTTTTCACCTTCCTCTATACGATGAGTATAGCATGATTTCAACCGTTAAAAGCAGGGAATTGAACCGGTAAGGGAGAATGGTACAACCATACCCGGTTAAAAGGAGGGGAGTTGAATGGCGAGTAAGGCAACGTTTGAACTGACAGCTGCGCAAGAGCGCCTATTGAACGACATGCCGTTAACATTTCTCGTCGGTTTCGACGAGGCGAAGCGTTGGCCGATCAGCCATGCGATCAGTTGGGTGCAAGCGTTAGATGCTGTCACGGTCCGGTTCGCATTGACAAGAAATTCACATATCGTGACCATCTTGACGACAGAAAAGACGGCTGGCCTCATTTTTATCGAAGATGGTCAGTCCTATCATGTTTTACTCTCAGCGATTCGAGAGTTCGATCCGGCGGTTAAACCAAGCCTTCATCTTCGTTTTTTTGAAGGACATGTCGAAGAAGTGAGGAACATCTCGTTTTATGGAGCAGCTTACGCACAGCCCGAAATCACGAAAACGTATGATATTCGAGCGGCGGAAAAGCTTGACCGTGAAGTGAAAGAAAGTCTTCATTCTTGAATACCATCCTATATTCGAGGGGCGGCAAAGTCTATGAAAAAAACGTATGTACTCGATACGAACGTACTCCTACATGATCCGCTATCCTTATTTCAATTTGAAGAACACGACGTGGTCATTCCAGCCATCGTCCTAGAAGAGTTAGATGGAAAGAAACGAAACATGGATGAGGTCGGGCGGAATGCCCGTGAAACGTCACGTGTCCTCGACCAGCTCCGGACATCGGGAAAACTCCATGACGGGGTCCCGCTTGAAAACGGAGGACGTCTGTTTGTCGAAATCGGTCATGAACACCAGGTCGATATTCCGTTCGATGTCATGACAAACGATAACCGTATCCTACTCGTTGCCTTAAAGTTAATGAAACAATTCGAGCATGACGGAGGTCGAAAGGTCGTCGTCGTCTCAAAAGATATATTGGTCCGTGTCAAAGCGGACGCCATTGGAATTGATGCAGAAGACTATCTGACAGATCATATCGTTGACACGACGGACTTATACGCCGGCTATCGAGAGATTGAAGTCGATCAGTCGCTCATCGATGAATTTTATAAAGTTCGTCAATTGCCGACGACGGCCTTGACGAAACAAGTGCTATATCCGAATTCATTCGTCGTCTTGAAAAGTAATGTGTCGAAAGCGAGTGCGCTTGCTGTGGTCGATTCGCTTCAACCGATTTTACGACCACTGGCACTCGATGCAGATCATATTTGGGGAATTCATCCACGAAACGTTCAACAGCGGATGGCACTCGACCTGTTGCTTCGAGATGACATTCCGTTTGTCACCTTACTTGGGAAAGCCGGTACCGGGAAGACGCTCCTTGCCCTAGCAGCAGGGCTCTCGCTCGTCGAGGATGAACAGCGTTACAATAAGCTCGTCGTCGCTCGCCCGGTCGTGCCGATGGGGAACGATATTGGTTACTTGCCAGGGGAAATGGAAGAGAAGCTTCGTCCTTGGATGCAACCGATTTATGATAACTTGGAATTTTTATTTAATGCGAATTCAAAAGACGAGCTCGGGAATATTCTAGCCGGTATGAAATCGATTCAGCTCGAGGCGCTCACCTATATTCGAGGTAGAAGTATGCCGGACCAGTTCATCATCATCGATGAGGCACAAAACTTAACGAAGCACGAAATTAAAACCATTCTCACCCGAGTCGGTGAAAACTCGAAAATCGTACTCGTCGGCGACCCGTATCAAATCGACCATCCGTATTTGGATGAATACTCGAACGGCTTGACGTACGCGGTGGAACGCTTCAAAGGACAAAACGTCTTCGGACACGTGCAACTCGTGAAAGGGGAACGTTCGTCACTTGCACGATTGGCGGCTGACCTACTATAAGAAAGATACAAATAACGCCGAGCTTCGTGCTCGGCGTTATTTTGTATCGAGTTGTAACGACTGGACGTTCGTCCGTTCTAAGAAGGCATTCGAGATCATAATCAATCCCGTGATGATGAACAGGGCAGAAAATCCGAAGTGTGCCACGATTTGGGATCCAAATAGCGGTCCGAGTAGATTCCCCATGAACTGAGCGGACTGATTGTATGAAAAGATGCGCCCCGTCGCAGAGACCGGCGTATGCTGGCGCAGTAGCGATTGAACGGACGGCATCAAGGCGGCCGTTGCGAACCCGATTCCGAAACGCAACAAGATGAGTTGAGTCGTTGAGGTAACGAATGCTTGCGGAATCAAGAAGAGGCTATAGAGGAGCAGTGCCCAAAACAAGATGCGCTCCGCTCCGTGTCTGTCCGATAACCGTCCGAGACGCTGCGCCGAAACGAGAGCGGCCAGTCCCGGAGCGGAGGCGACAATCCCTGCCATGAAGGCGAGCGCGGTAGTGTTCGGATTCAATTCACGTACGTATAATGTCAAGAGTGGTCCGATGGATTGTGTCGAGAACTGAATGAGGAACGTTGTCACAAACAGACCGACAATCAACTGTGGATGTCGCAGTGAGGCGAAAATCGATTTCATCGACGCGAGTTCTTCGCGTTTCACTGGGACAAAATCTTCTTTTACGAACCAAAGCGTGATGAGGAACGTCAGGAAGAGTGCACTTCCGGTAAAGAGAAAAACGGATCGAAGCCCAATCCAGTCTGCGAGCAGTCCGCCGATGAGGGGACCGAGTAGACCACCAGTGATTCCACCGGTTGACAGGGTACCGAGCGCCCAGCCACTTTTCTCTTTTGGTGTCTGAGATGCGACTAACGTGATGCCGGCTGAAATAAATCCAGACACGGCCCCCATGAGTAAACGCAACCCGACGAGTTGATATACGTCTTGGACGAAGCTGATGAGGAACATGACGATGGCCATCCCGAGACTGGCTCGGATGAGCATCAGCTTTCTTCCTTTTCGGTCAGCCAAGCGTCCCCACATCGGAGAGACGATGGCGGCTACGAGGAACGTCGCGCCGAACGCAATCGCAGACCAAGTGACGACGTGGTCCGGATCCTTTACCCCGAGTTGTTCGATGAACAATGGAAGGAATGGAAGGACGAGGCTCATCGACGCGGCGGTCAAGAAGCTACCGATCCAAACAACCATTAAATTTCGTTTCCATAGAGGTATCGTAAGCGTCACGACCTTTCTTATTCAATTTGTAGTCAACACTCTATATACTACACTTTGTGAACTAAAAAGTCCAAAAAAAGAGAAGGTGTGACCCTTCTCATTGATTGCTTAATACGGTGATATGATTGACTTGGCGAATGACCTGATCCTCATATAATACATAGACAGGTCCGTCAGTAAGTACTTTTCCGTCTTTTGAAAATTGTAAATATACGCGCGATGCCTCGCTGAGCGATAGAGTCAATATAGTCTCACCGTAAAAACGGACATGTGTCGCGAGCTCAATCGGTTCGGCATTGTTTAAAAAAGGCGCGAGCGGCATGGCGAACGAGTCGCGTAATGCTGCATCCTTGTCTTGTCGCGACATCGGTTTGTTGTGGTCGATTCGAGTTCCTTGTGACAATCCGTCATCCCATGCTTTCCCCATTTTCGCATAGTATGCCTCACGGTCATTCTCCGTCACCGAGTCCAAATCTTCAATCTTTCGTTTTCGTTCGTCAAAAATCCATACGGTCGGGTCGATCGTCAGACTGTGGCGAACCGCTCCATCAAGTGGAAAAATCATGCTTATATCCCCCTTCATACACATTACACGTTTCATTATAGCGCTCTTTCTCGTAAAATGGAAAAGAGGAAGAATGTCGCGTTCATTCATACTGTACATTGAATTATGACGAAAGATAATGTACAGTTGAGTTATGACAAACAGTCTGTCATCGTACGGAGGAGGGGTCGTAGTGGCGACAAATTTGGCTGCAATCCAACGGGAGCAAGCGCTTCAATTACTCGAGGCGGATGCTGAAAAAATCCGTTGTCTGATTGAAGTACAGTTAGAAAACCTAAAAATGCCGAAGTGCCCGCTTTATGAAGAGGTGCTTGATACACATATGTTTGGACTATCGCGCCAAATTGATTTTGCGGTTCGTCTTGGACTCATTTCAGACATTGAAGGTAAAGGACTGCTCGATTCATTGGAACAAAAGTTATCTGCCTTGGCAGAAGCTTCAGAATTATGAACCTTATACTCAAACTGTGCAAGAGGCGCTGTTTGAGTATTTTTTTATAAGGGTTGTCGGATTGTTTTACATAAGGAAGTGAATACATGAAAACACGGTTTCGGTATTTTGATTTTGCGTTGTTTTTGTCAGTGCTCTTGCTCGTCGGGCTAAGCTCCATCATGATTTATAGTGCGAGTGTTTGGAATCGTGGGGATTACGCGAATAGTAGTTTATTCTATCGCCAGCTCGTCTACGTTGGCATTGGAATCTTTGTCTATTTGATTGCGACATTGTTCCGATATGAGATGTTTCGGAAAAAAGGCATTCGCCTCGGTCTTTATGCGCTTTCTGTCATCTTGCTGTTTGTCACGTGGGCGATGCCGCCATTGAACGGGGCCCGGGCTTGGCTCATCATCGGCGGAATGACCATTCAACCGGTCGAGATTGCCAAATTTGTCCTCATCATACTGCTTGCGAACTACTACCATGAACTATGGAATAATGAGTTGAAAGGACTCCCGGGTCGACTAGCGCGGGCCGCGATCACGAAAAAAGGGTTGCGCGCTCAAATCGGCGCCTTCTTTTTAGTGCCTGTCCTCTTTTACTTCTCGTTCTACGCCATCGCAATCAATGGACAGCCGGATATGGGTGGGTTATTCGTCCTCGGTTCCATCATGTTGCTCATGTGGTTCGGTGTCGGGGCGCCGCTTCGAATTTTGATTCCGGGGATTTTAGCTGGGATGGGTACTGTATTCGTATTGTTCACGACCATCTTCTCGGAGAATCAACGAAGTCGGATTGAGGTCGTGTTCAACCCGTTCATGGACCCGGAAGGATATGGACACCAATTGCTCATGTCGATCATCTCGATCGTACATGGTGGATTGACCGGAGTCGGACTCGGGAACAGTTTTCAAAAGTATGGGTATTTGCCAGAACCAGAAACCGACTATATCATGTCGATCATTGCGGAGGAGTTAGGGTTCTTCGGTGTATTGACGGTTTTGGTCCTACTCTTCTTCATCGCCTTTCGCGCGATTCATATCGCCAATCATGCGGATAGTCACTTTGCGATGTTCGTATCGTTTGGGATTGCCTCACAAATTATGATCCAGACGGCCATCAATATCGGTGCGATGTCCGGTTGGTTCCCAGGGACAGGCGTAACCTTGCCACTGGTCAGTTATGGGGGAACATCGCTTATCATGATGATGGGTGTTCTCGGGGTGCTCAGCAGTATCTCGATGCGTAACCGTCATCGAGAGGCGACACGACGAGAAGAAATTCGGGTGAAGTCAGAAGAAAACGTTCAACGTTCATCACTTCACGTCGTCAGGTAAGGAAACAAACAAACTTCATTAACGGGGGGATTTCATTTGAAACCAATTAAAAAGTTACTTGTTGCAAACCGTGGGGAAATTGCCATTCGCGTATTTCGAGCGGCGACAGAGTTAGGCATTCGAACGGTAGCTGTCTATTCACAAGAAGATAGCGGTTCCTTACATCGCTTTAAAGCCGATGAGGCCTACTTGATCGGTGTAGACAAAAAGCCGATCGATGCGTATCTCGATATCGAAGACGTGATTCGAATCGCTAAGGAGTCAGGCAGTGATGCGATTCACCCGGGATATGGTTTCCTTTCAGAGAATATTGAACTCGCACGACGTTGCCGTGAAGAGGGCATCATCTTTGTCGGACCGCATGAGTCACATTTACATGCGTTCGGGGATAAGGTACGAGCACGTCAGAGTGCGATTGCTGCGGGTCTTCCTGTCATTCCGGGTTCGGATGGACCGCTCACATCATATGAAGACGCGGAAACATTTGCGAACGAGCACGGATTCCCGCTCATGGTCAAAGCGTCGATGGGTGGCGGAGGCCGCGGAATGCGTGTCATTCGTACAGAAGCAGAAATGAAAGATTTGATTGAACGTGCAAAATCAGAAGCGAAGCAGGCGTTCGGTTCTGACGAAGTGTACATAGAAAAACTCGTCGAACGTCCGAAACACATCGAGGTGCAGATTCTTGGAGATGAGCACGGTCACATCATCCACTTGTTCGAGCGTGACTGTTCGGTTCAGCGCCGTCACCAAAAAGTCGTCGAAGTGGCGCCGTGTGTGACCTTGTCTGATGCATCACGCCAAGCGATTTGTGATGCGGCGGTCCAACTCATGCGTCACGTCGGTTACGTCAACGCCGGTACGGTCGAATTCTTGGTGACCGAGGACGAGTCGTTCTACTTCATCGAGGTCAACCCACGTATTCAAGTGGAACATACGATCACAGAGATGGTCACAGGCTTTGATATCGTTCAAACACAATTGATGATCGCGCAAGGTGAGTCGCTCCACGGCGATATGATTCAAATGCCGAAGCAAGAAGACATTAAACTTCTCGGTTATGCGATTCAATCACGTGTTACGTCTGAAGACCCAGGCAACAACTTCATGCCGGATACTGGGAAAATCATGGCTTACCGTTCTCCAGGCGGCTTTGGTGTCCGTCTTGACGGTGGAAATGCGTATGTCGGTGCAGAGATTTCACCGTACTACGATTCACTTCTCGTGAAATTGTCCACACATGGCATGACATTCGAACAAGCGGCCTCGAAGATGGTTCGAAACTTGAACGAGTTCCGGATTCGCGGAATCAAGACGAACATTCCGTTCTTGATTAACGTCATGAAGCACCCGAACTTTATCAATGGAGATTACAACACGTCATTCATCGATGAGACGCCAGAACTGTTCGTCTTCCCGAAACGAAAAGACCGTGGGACGAAACTGTTGAACTATATCGGGGACGTGACGGTGAATGGATTCCCGGGTGTCGGTCTGAAAGACAAGCCGATCAGCCGTTCGGTGCGAATCCCACATGACCTCCCAGCAGAAGCGAAGCCAGGGACGAAACAAATTCTTACAGAGCTTGGACCGGACGGCCTCGCCGATTGGATCAAACGTCAACCGGAATTGTTGCTGACGGATACGACGATGCGAGATGCCCATCAATCGTTGCTCGCGACGCGCATGCGGACACAGGACATTTTGAACATTGCCGAACCGACAAGCAAACTCATGCCAGAATTGTTCTCGGTCGAGGCGTGGGGTGGAGCGACGTTCGACGTCGCCTACCGCTTCTTATCCGAAGACCCATGGGTACGTCTCATGAAGCTTCGTGAGAAGATGCCGAACGTCTTGATTCAAATGTTGCTACGCGGTGCGAATGCGGTCGGATACAAAAACTATGCAGACAACGTCATTGAGAAATTCGTACACGAAGCGGCATATGCCGGAGTCGACGTGTTCCGAATCTTTGACAGTCTCAACAACTTAGAATCGATTCAATTGGCAATCGATGCGACACTTCCGACTGGGAAAGTGGCGGAGGCGGCCATCTGTTATACGGGAGACTTGTACGATGGCAACCGTCCGAAGTACCACCTTCCGTATTATATCGACCTCGCGAAGAAACTTGAGGCGAGTGGTGCGCATATCTTAGCAATCAAAGATATGGCCGGTCTATTGAAGCCGGAATCGGCCTATGCACTCGTATCGGCATTGAAAGACGCCGTGGACTTACCAATCCACTTGCATACACACGATGCTTCCGGTAACGGGATCTTCACCTATGCTCGTGCGACAGATGCCGGTGTCGATATCGTTGACGTTGCAGCGAGCTCGATGTCAGGGATGACGTCACAGCCTTCAGGTGGAAGTTTGGTCTACGCGCTCAACCACCACGAACGTCAGCCGAAGGTCGACCCGAAACAATATGAGATCATCAGTGACTACTGGCAAGACGTGCGTCATAACTATGAACCGTTTGAAAGTGATATGCGTGCCCCGCATCCATCCGTGTATGAGCACGAGATGCCGGGTGGACAATATTCAAACCTCCAACAGCAGGCGAAAGCGGTCGGCCTTGGAGACCGTTGGGGCGAAGTCAAGGCGATGTATGCCCGAGTGAACATGTTGTTCGGGGACATTGTCAAGGTGACGCCGTCATCTAAAGTTGTCGGTGATATGGCGCTCTTCATGGTCCAGCATAACTTGACGGAAGAAGATGTGATGACGCGCGGACACCAGTTGGACTTCCCGGACTCGGTCGTCGAAATGATGCGTGGTGAATTGGGGACGCCTCCAGGTGGATTCCCGAAAGATGTACAACAAGTCATCTTGAAAGGGGAAGAGCCATTAAACGTTCGTCCTGGTAAATTGATCAAGCCATATGACTTTGAATCGGCACGCCAAGAACTATTCGAAAAATTCGAGCGACCGGTGACGGACTTTGAACTTCTTGCCCATGCGCTTTATCCGAAAGTGTACGAAGACTATATCAAACATACAACGACCTACGGGGATGTATCGGTGCTCGACACGTTGACGTTCTTCTACGGATTAAACGTCGGGGAGACAATCCAAGTTGAAATCGAGACAGGAAAAACATTAATCATCAAGCTCGTACAAGTGAGTGCGGCGAATGAAGATGGCATCCGTCTCGTCTCGTATGAGATGAACGGGGTACCACGTGAAATCGAGATTAAAGATGTCAATGTCAAATCGGCAACGACAAGCCGTCCGAAAGTCGATCGTTCGAACGCCAAACAAGTCGGTGCATCGATGCCGGGGTCTGTCTTGAAAGTATTGGTCGAACCAGGAAGTCGCGTTCACCGTGGGGAGCAGTTGCTCGTCACAGAAGCGATGAAGATGGAAACGACAATTCAAGCGGCACAAGATGGTGAGATTAAGGCCATCCATATTAAAGAAGGCGACACAATACAAAGTGACGACTTGTTGATTGAATTTGTATAATCAAAAGAAGCATAGCGCGCTATGCTTCTTTTTTGTAGATGGGAGTGGAGATCATGAGACGAATATGTTGGTTCCGTTCAGATTTTAGACTGACCGATAATCATATGTTACACCGTGTATTGAAAGATATGGAGGAAGGCGATGACCTAGACTTCGTCTTTTGGTTGAATCCGAAATACTGTCACCCATTCGAAGTGCGGCATGACTATTTCTTCTCGACGATGCGAACGTTCATGGATGATTTAGAAGCGAAAGGGTTAGGGCTTCGTGTCCTCGTCGCGGAGACGGAGGATGCGTTCGTGAAACAGCTCGGCGAGATGGATGTGCTCTATTTTAATGCGGAGTATGTGGAACCGTTCAAACAGCGGGATGACCGTGTGATTGAAGCACTTAGTGAAGATGTAAAGGTAGTGCGACTTTTAGATCGTCATCTGTTTCATCCCGATGCGTTCCGTACAAAAAGTGGCGATCCCTATAAGGTGTTCACCCCGTTCAAAAAAGCGGCGTATGCCGAACAGCCACCCGCACCATATGAGGTTGATGTCGATCGTTTATCTCAGTACATCCGTTCAAAGAATGAACAACCGAGTGAACTGAAAGAGCTCTTCAAGCGATGTAAACGTGAATGGAAAGGGCTAGGGGAAACGGAAGCGAAGAAGCGATTGACCCGCTTTGTCAATGATCGCATGGTCGATTATGACGAGAAGCGTGACATTCCGAGCATCGCCGGGACGAGTCGACTATCTCCTTATTTACGGACAGGTGTGTTGTCGATTCGCACGATCGCCGAACAAGTGTTGTCGGCGAGACAATCAAAAGGGCGCGACACGTATTATGATGAGCTGTTGTGGCGCGAATTTTATTACATGGTCATGGCAAAGTTCCACGGATTGAAAGATCAACCGTTCAATGATAAATACAAGTCGATTGAATGGGAGGACAATGAACAGCAGTTCGAAAAGTGGTGTAACGGGGAAACCGGGTATCCAATCGTCGACGCGGCGATGCGTCAGTTGAACAAGACCGGGTGGATGCACAACCGCCTACGCATGATTGTCGCATCTTTCCTATCGAAACATCTCCTTCTCGATTGGCGAAAAGGGGAACGGTATTTCGAGCAAAAGCTGATCGATTATGAGGCAGCGTCGAATATCGGGGGATGGCAATGGGCGGCCTCAGTCGGGACGGACGCTGTTCCGTATTTCCGTATTTTCAATCCGACGACGCAATCCGAGCGATTTGACCCTGATGGGACGTTCATCCGGAAGTATGTGCCGGAGCTGAAACATATAACAGATAAATCGATTCACTTTCCGGACCCGTCAGAGCGAGACAACTATGCCATGCCAATCGTCGATCATAAAGAAGCGAGAGAGCGTGCCCTCGAACGATTTAAAGCATTGTAAACTAAAAAGCGCCGTGGCGCTTTTTAGTTTGGTTATCCGTTCATGTTTTTCAATTGTGCCCCGTCTTGTCGCGCTGTCGACCGATACGCGTGATAAGAGAGGTATGACAGGATACCGAAGTAGCACGTGATCAAGAATGCGTGAAGGAGCGGAACGTAAGTCGCGTGTCCCCCAAGAACGATCCATGCACCTGTACCGACTTGAAGCAGGATGAAGAAGAGAGACGCCATCATGCCGCGCTCAATCAATCGATTCATTTCTTTACGTGCCAAGTAAAGAACATACAACGTGTACAAGACGAGTAGCCCGGCCATCACACGGTGTCCCATCTGCACATACGACTCAAACGTCCACACTTCTTGTTCACAAATCGGCCAACCGACACAAGCATATGTAGCACCGAGGTGACGGACATAAGCTCCGGTGTAGACGACAATCATCGTATAGATCGAGAGACCGTAAAGATGAGATCTCAACCGTCTCGATACGACTTGATGCTCTCGGTCACCTTCGAATAACAGAATCGTCAAAATGAGTAACGATGCGAACGACACGAGAGAAATGCCGAAATGAAGGGCCAGGATGGCGTCCGACTGTTGCCAAATGACCGCGCCCGCTCCAATGATCGATTGGATGAGCATAAAGATAAATGCGAGAAACGCGAAGATTTTCACATCGACCCGATGTTTGACCGCGATGAACGTCCAAATGGCGAGCGCAATGATGAGAAGACCTTCGATTCCGGAGACTACCCGGTGACTGTATTCGATCATCGTTTCAACGCTTGGGTTGGTTGGGATTAATTTTCCATGACAGAGTGGCCAGTCCGTCCCACAACCATCTCCTGAATCCGTCTTCGTCACGGTTCCACCCATGATGAGGACAAGCATCATCCCGAGGGTGACAAACCCTGAGAAAAACGCGAGTTTTTTATGCATGCAATACCACCTGCTTCTAATCAAAATCCGTTAAAAATGTACCTTGTTTATTTATATTTTTTTCGCCATACTTATTATACGGCTTTCTGTTCAAAAAACGAAATGGAAAAGCTTGCAATCGTTATCAAAAACGTTATTCTAATATTAGTAAAGCACATAAGGTGTGACAAATATCACACTATTGACACAAAAAACTCGCTATTTTACAAGCATAAAGGGCGTATTTTATAAAAAAATATGGTATCTTTGTAGAGAGTTAAGTGTATTTTGTTCATATTGTGTTTTTTCTGTGAAGAGAATGCGAGGATTTCGTGATTATGTGGGGGGGTCAGTATGACAAAAGTCAACCCAGGGATGATGGTAGATGTAGAGTATACAGAATCAACGTCATTCCGAGATTACGTCGCCTTAGCGAAAATGGGAATCGTTCGCGCCAACCTGTTGTTGGTGTTTGCAGGATTCTTCGTGGCAGCGACGTACCAGAGCGATACGCCAGTCCTTTACTTGTTTGAAGTTTGGCCACAGCTCTTATTAACGATGTTAGGAAGCGCACTCGTGATTTCGGGGAGTTGTTACCTAAACAACTTTGTGGACCGAGATATCGATTACTTAATGGATCGTACGGACAATCGACCGAGTGTAACCGGCAAGATTTCAGGAGAGAAGATTCTACTCCTTGGATTGACACAACTTGCAATCGGAACACTTCTTTTGCTCCTTGTATCGTACGTCGCCGCAGTATTCGGTTTAATCGGGGCATTTTTTTATGTCGTGATTTATACGATGTGGCTGAAGCGTACGAGTACGCTCAATACGGTCGTCGGTAGTATTTCAGGAGCCGTTCCACCGCTCATCGGTTGGGCAGCACTCGATCCGACACTTCATATCGATGCGTGGCTCATGTTCCTTGTCATGTTCTTATGGCAACCACCACACTTCCTGGCGCTCGCCATGCGACGGACGGAAGAGTATCGAGCGGCAGGCATTCCGATGCTTCCGGTCGTGAACGGATTTGCCATCACGAAACGGCAAATCATCTGGTGGATTGCGACGCTGATTCCGGCATCGCTCTTATTTATGCACTATGGTCTTGTTTACTTGACAGTCGCAGCCGGTTTAGGGGGCTACTGGTTGTATCTCGGGTTGAAAGGATTCAACGCCGAGGATGAAATCAAGTGGGCAAACAAAATGTTCTTCTATTCATTAATTTATTTAGTCGTGTGGATTATCGCGCTGATTTTGACAGCACTCTGGTGATCGCACTCACTATATAGAAAACCATTACACATCATTTTGGGAGAAAGTGGGGATTGTTGTGAAATCATTTAAGAAGCTTCTGTTTGGCATCGTCCCGATGATGATGTTCGCAGTCCTGTTATCAGGTTGCGGTCAAGAGGGATTGTCTGCATTGAAGCCGATGGGAGAAGGGGCTGAGCTTCAGCTCCGCATCATTCTCATCAGTTTGGCAATCATGCTCTTCGTACTCATCATCGTCTCGGTCATTTACGTGTACGTGCTCATGAAGTTCCGTCGGAAAGATGAATCGATTCCGAAGCAAGTTGAAGGTAGCAGTACACTCGAGATGATTTGGACAGTCGTTCCGATTATCCTTCTCATCATTCTCGCTGTTCCGACAATCACGACGACTGTCGAACTCGCGAAAGCGAAAGAAGCGAAAAAAGAAGAAGAAATCAATGTTACAGCTAACTTGTACTGGTGGGAATTTGAATATCCAGAAGCAGGTGTTGTGACAGGGCAAGAACTCGTCATCCCAGTCGGAAAACGAGTCGGCATCAACTTGACGTCTAAAGATGTCATTCACTCATTCTGGGTACCAGCTTTATCTGGTAAGACAGATACGAACCCAGGACTTGATAACGAAATGTGGTTACATGCAAATGAACCAGGTACTTACTACGGGAAATGTGCTGAGCTTTGCGGTCCGTCACATGCCCTTATGGACTTTAAAGTCATCGCGCTCGAGCAAGAAGAATATGATCAATGGCTCGCTGACATGAAAGCCAAGCAAGACGAGAACGGTGAGAAACTCGTCGCAGACAACACGAACTTGACGACAGGTGAAGAAGTGTATGTCCAAAGCTGCTTAAGCTGTCACGGCGGCGGTAAAGTGGCACCAAGTTTGACGAACTTCGGTGATCGTGAATGGCTCGCAGGTTACCTCGAAAACAACGAGGACAACTTGAAAGAGTGGATTCGTGACCCGCAAGAGAAGAAACAAGGGGCTCTTATGCCAGGATTCAATGAAGGTCAAATCAGCAACGAAGAATTAGATGCACTCGTTGACTTCTTGTATGAGCAGAAGATTGACTAACGGGAAAAGGGGGATTTCACGTGGCACAGACCACTGCAATGCAGCAATCGCGTAAATACAATGGCATCATGGATTGGATTACGACGGTTGACCACAAAAAAATCGGTATTTTGTATTTGTTCTCAGGAATCTTCTTCCTCCTTCTCGGTGGAATTGAAGCATTACTGATTCGTTGGCAACTCGTCAAACCAATGAACGATTTCGTCAGCGGTGAGACGTTTAACCAGTTGATTACGATGCACGGGACGACGATGATCTTCCTTGCGGCCATGCCGATGCTATTCGGTTTCATGAACGCCGTCGTACCACTTCAAATCGGGGCACGCGACGTTGCGTTCCCATTCATTAACTCATTAGGTTTTTGGTTGTTCTTCTTCGGTGGAGTCATGCTTAACTTGAGCTGGTTCTTCGGAGCAGCACCAAACGCAGGGTGGACGGCTTACGCTCCACTTTCAACACAACCGGAAGCGACAGGGGTAGACTTCTACACTCTCGGTCTTCAGATTTCAGGTTTCGGTTCATTGATGGCCGGGATTAACTTCCTCGTCACCATCTTGAACATGCGTGCGCCAGGAATGAAACTCATGCGTATGCCACTCTTCACATGGACGACTTTCGTTGCATCGGCATTGATCGTCTTCGCATTCCCACCACTTACGGTCGGATTGTTCATGTTGATGTTCGAGCGACTCTTCGGAGCTGCTTATTTTGACCCGGCACTTGGCGGGAACGTTGTCATCTGGGAACACCTTTTCTGGATCTTCGGTCACCCGGAAGTATACATCTTGATCTTACCGGCATTCGGTATTTTCTCGGAAATCATTCCGACATTTTCACGTAAACGCCTCTTCGGTTACACGACGATGGTCTTCGCGACAATGCTCATCGGTTTCCTTGGATTCATGGTTTGGGTTCACCACATGTTCACAGTCGGTCTTGGTCCAGTTGCCAACTCGATTTTCGCTGTTGCAACGATGGCGATTGCCGTACCAACGGGTGTTAAAATCTTTAACTGGCTCTTCACACTGTGGGGCGGTCAAATTAAATTCAACGTCGCCATGCTTTACTCAGTCGCGTTCATTCCTTCATTCCTCGTTGGTGGGATGACAGGGGTTATGCTTTCAGTCGCACCGGCTGACTATCAGTACCACGACAGCTACTTCGTTGTCGCTCACTTCCACTACGTTATCGTAGGTGGGGTTGTATACGGTCTCTTCGCAGGACTTTACTACTGGTTCCCACTCATGTTCGGAAAAGCCCTTTCTGAAAAGCTTGGATACTGGCAGTTCTGGTTGTTCTTTATCGGGTTCCACTTGACGTTCTTCCCGCAACACTTCCTCGGATTGTTCGGTATGCCACGTCGAGTCTTCACATACCTCGATGGTCAAGGTTGGGATACACTCAACATGCTCTCGACAATCGGTGCATTCTTCATGGGTGTGTCAACGATTGTCTTGCTCGTCGCTGTTGTGAAAGCCTTCTTGTCAAAAGACCGCGTCAAACCAGACCACTGGGGAGACGGTCGTACGCTTGAGTGGACACTTCCTGTTCCGACTCCGGAGTACAACTTTGCACAAACACCACTCGTCAAAGGACTTGATACGTTCTGGCTCGAGAAAATGGCAGGCAACAAACGCGTGTCAGTCGCTGAGGAAGTTTCGGACATTCACATGCCGAATAACTCGCTCATTCCGTTCTTCATGTCACTCGGCCTCTTTATCGCAGGACTCGGTGCCATCTTCCAGATGGATAACACGGTCGTTGGTTGGTCATTGATTGGATTTGGATTAGGGATGACGTTCGTCTCGATGTTCCTACGTTCTTGGATTGACGATCACGGCTACTACATTCCGAAGTCACAAGTCGAAGCAGACTTGAAAGCGATTCGTGAGAAAGGAGAACAATAAATGGCACATGCAGTTGAAAAACACCCAGTGACCGGTATCCCGGCCAATCCAGAGAAAGCAACACTGGAAGGGAAAAATAAATATGTGGCCTTCTGGTTCTTCCTTGGTGGAGAGACAGTCCTCTTCGCCTCGCTCTTTGGAACATACGTTGGTCTCTTGAACTCTGGTGCGCCAGAGGAATTACGTTCGTATAACATTTTCGAAATGGAGCTCGTCTTCATCATGACGATGCTCCTCCTCACAAGTTCACTTACAAGTGTCCTTGCGATGATGAACATGAAAGCAAACAATCCAGGGCGTATGAAGCTTTGGTTGATTGTCACACTCCTTCTTGGTGCCGGCTTCCTTGGTGCTGAGATTTACGAGTTCATTCACTACTACCACATCGGTCACACGTTCACATCGAGCGCATTCGGTTCAGCCTTCTATACGTTGGTTGGTTTCCACGGTGCGCACGTAACGTTCGGTCTCCTCTGGATTACGACACTCTTGATTCGTAACTGGAACCGTCCGATCGATGTATACAATGCACCAAAGTTCTATGTATCGAGTCTATATTGGCACTTTATCGACGTTGTTTGGGTCTTCATCTTCTCAATCGTCTACCTCTTAGGGATGGTGAACTAATATGGAAAAACGAGTAATGAACGAATCTCACAAGCAGTTAGAGCTTGAAGTAAAAGCAGAGTCGAAACGTGAGTATCAGCTTCAATTGATCAGTTTCGCGATGATGATTTTACTCACATTCGTGGCATTCGGCGCCGTCTATGCGGAATTGATGCCGGTGTGGGCAGCAGGTGGTTTTTTAATCATCTTGGCGGTCATCCAAGTCTTCCTACAGTTATATATCTTCATGCATATGAATAACCGTGGGAACACGTGGATCGTTGGCATGATGTGGCTAGGTATCTTTGTTGCCATCATCACGGTCGCTGCACTCCGCTTACTCATTTGGTAATTGTGACAAAGGATTGAACATCTGTGGAAACACGGATGATTCGGTCCTTTTTCCTTTACTTCAAAAATGAATGAATAGTAATCTTGAAGTGAACGGTTTCAAAGGTTAGGGAGAGAAAGAAAAGGGGTGAACGGATGCTCTGGAATACGTCGGAGCTGCTCAATCAATTTGATTGGCTCACGTTATGGAGTCCGCTGTTCGGATTGCTCATGGTCGGGATTTATGTGTTATACGCCGTCGTGACAGAGAGAATGGCGAAGCGAGGATATGCCTCGACCACGTTATTACAAAAGTTTAGTATGTTGTTTGCGATTGTCTTGTATTACATCGGTTTTGGAAGTCCAATCGATGTCATGGCACATATCATTTTGTCGGTGCATATGTTCCAAATGGTGCTCGTCTATATTTTGGCACCGGCACTCGTCGTTTACGGTCTACCGTACTGGGTGTTTGAAAAAGTACTTAGCTTCAAATGGATTGGGCCGACGTTCAAGTTTTTGACGAAGCCACTGATTGCGCTTATTTTATTCAACGCATTGTTCTCGATTTACCATATGCCGGTCGTATTTGACTACGTCTTGACGAACTATGGCGTTCACCGTATTTTCCACGGTGCCCTTCTCGTCTTTAGTTTGACGATGTGGTATCCGGTCATCGTTCCACTCGTCTCAGACGAAGAGGAAGGCATGTCCGATTTGAAACGAATGGTGTACATTATCGCCAACGGGGTCTTATTGACACCTGCCTGTGCGCTCATCATCTTCAGTCAAACGACGCTCTATAATGCGTATACGGACCCGCAGACGTTTGCGACAGTCCTTGGCTACTGTCTCCCGAACGGTGACGTTTCTGGAATCGATTTAGAGGCGTTGATGGGAGCGACGAACAGCGCGCTCGAAGATCAACGATTCGGTGGGGTTCTCATGAAGCTCGGTCAAGAGATCGTGTACGGCTTCTTCTTCGGCTGGACGTTCTTCGGCTGGGTGCGTCGGACGAAATCGCTTGCTCTTGATGAAGGCATGTCATTCACTCCGCAAGAAACAAATGAAAAAAATTAAACAGAACATAAAGGGGAAACATTGATGAACTATCTTGCCTTAATTAGTGTGTCATTCATCGTCATCAGTGCGATTCTTGTCGCCATCGGATGGGTGATTATCGCAAAAGACCGCAGCAACATCGAAAAACATAAAAAGGTGATGACGGCCGCAGCGATTGCAGCGACGACGTTCTTCATCCTTTACGTCTCGCGTACCATTTTTGTCGGTAACACGGCATTTGGGGGACCGGATTCAGTGAAGCCGTTCTATCTTGGTTTTATGATTTTCCATATTCTTCTCGCAACCACAGGTGGTATCCTCGGATTGATTACGCTCTATCTCGGTTATAAAAACAAAATCGAGAAGCACCGGAAAATCGGTCCAAAAGCGTCAGTCGTCTGGTTCTTCACGGCCATTACGGGGGTGACGGTTTACATTCTTCTCTATGTGGCATATGACCCAGGTGAAACGACGAACGTATTCCGCGCGATAATCGGAGGATGATCCATAGAGAGGGAGAGCTGTATGAAACGGAATAGCTATTTGACGGTCGGTTTGACCGTCTTGACGCTTGTCGTCATCGGAGTAGCCGTGTATTTTGTTTTCTTCAATCAAGACGACCTACCCGTCATTCAAGAGCCAACCCCGTTCACATTAACGAACGCATTAAATGAAGAGACCTATAATTCCGACAACGGAAAAGTGAAGATTGTGACGTTCTTCTATACGAACTGTCCAGATATTTGTCCGCTCACGTTGCGTGATTTTATGAAACTCGAAAAAGAATTGAAAAAAGAGAACTTATACGGCTCGGACGTAGAACTCGTCGCGATCACGGTTGACCCGGAGGTGGATACCGTGCCCGTTCTGAAAAATTACGGAGAAGCATTCCAAGCAGAGCCGACTGGATGGAAGATGTTGACGGGAGACCAGGTAGACATTGACCGAATCACACGTCAGCTACAGTTCTATTATTCGAAGGCGAACAGCGGACTCGTGACGCATGCGACGACGATGTACGTCATCGACCGCCATCATGATGTCCGTGCTGTCGCGCAGATGGCGACGGCAGGGGATGAACCGGTCGATATCGAATCTATCATGGAGGACGTTAAAGTGCTCGCGAATGAAAAGGAGTGATCACCATGAACGATACGATGGCTGTGATTGGGAATGACTATTCATACGGAGACGTGACGATTGCGGAACGGGCGATTGAAGATTTGATCGCGTGTAGCGCGATTGAATTCGGCTTGAAAGAAGTGAAAGTCGTCTCTCGCTCGAAAGACCACTATGATTATCAAATCATTGCACCATTATCACTCGTCGAGGCAGAGCAATTGTATCGCTATGTTCGAGACCAATTCGATTTATTGCTCGGTCAAGTCGATGTGACATTGACCGTCATTGCAACCAATTAATATAAGCCCACAGAAGCGAATTTGCTTCTGTGGGCTTTGTTTTCATTCGTACTTTTTAGTGAGCTTGATAAAGGATTAATATCATATTTTTTTGTGGGTCATGAAAAAGTTCTGCAAAGAAGCAATGCCCATCTTGAAAGTCATCTAGGTCTGCTTCATTTGAAAGGACGATATGAGATTTGTATGACTCGTTCCATTGAGATCGAATATCGCTGATTGATTGAGGTTCTAATATATTTCGATCATGTATTTGATAAGTTGAGAGATAAAGAGTCTGGATAGATTCAGAACAAATCATTTGTTCTAATTCATTGATTGAATCAGGCAGAGGAAGCACTTCTAATTGGATGCGTGACGCCCCAGAGCATAAGATGTTGCCCTTTCTTTCAAAATAAATCGAGTGATTCAAGGTCGGGAGCCTCCGATCTAGTCAAAAAAACAAACCCCTTCGCTTATGCAAGGGGTTTGACTTCTAATGTTTCTGCGAGTGCTTTTAGACGGCGCTCACAGTCGCGGACGATTTCTTCTGGGAAGACTTCATCGTATTCAACACCGTGTGGATAATAATGCTTTCCTAAAATCGGTGTAAGCATTTTGACAACAGCGTGACGATCTTCGATTTGACCTTCGATCGCGTATACAGGTAAGCGAAGATAGAATGTTTCGCCAGTCGATTGTTTCTCATATTTCATGTCATACGTGGCACGCTCATAATCCCAAGCACCTTCACGGATGAAATGATGATGATCCATGATCGTCTCGAGCAAACCAAAACGGATTTCTTTTCCCTCGATGTGGAACTGCTCAAATTTCATCATAATCCCCCTTTTCGAATAAACCTCATATGTCATCATACCATATTCAAAAACGTTCTTGGAATAACGTGTGTTCAAATTGTGAAAAAAAGATGAACGATTAATCAGCCGAGTGAATTTAAGTATTCCTCGATTTTTTGAGGGAGTTTCACGCCAAGAGGTAGCAGTCCTTCTGATCCGAAAAAGACGTTGAATTCCAAAATGTAAAATCCTTCTTCCGTCACGATGACGTCAAACGCTGCGTGATTGATGGATAACGTGTTCGCGATCGATTGAACTTCTTGGACGACGTCTCCCGGGATATCTTCGTACGAGAAGTTAGCACCTTGAGCGACATTGTTTAAAAAAGCCTCGCTGACACGCCAATAGGCACCGACTACCTCTTCTCCAATCACGATGATGCGTAAGTCGCGATCGTTCGGGATGAACTCTTGGACATAGAACGTATCATGATTCTCGACGTATTCTAACCAGTCTTGGTCATTTTTGATTAACCATACCCCTTGACCCATTGAGGATTTGGCTTTTTTGGCGACGAACGGGTAGTGGAACTCTTCTAACACGCGTTCAATCGTGTATGGGTTCTTTCCATAAATCAATGTCTTCGGAATCCGGTGCGGATATGTCGCTTTAAAGGCGCGCGTCATCTCGATCTTGTCGTGCCCGAGGTGATAAGTCGCAGGTGATGGGAAGATTGCTTTATTCATCCCGTAGATGATGGAATTGACCATCCAATACTCAGGGAACAGGACGAGGTCGGCAGCGCGAACCTTGTCGAGCTGATCGAAATAATATTCGGGTTTCGCATAATCCGTCTTGATCCCGGCCGATCGGATCATATTAAAAGAAACTTTTTTCATACGTAGACGCATAGGTTGCGTCTGTTCACTTCCTTTCTACATGGAACGCCTTGCGGTCAACTTCAATTATAATGTGGATTGCTTACATAGGGAAACAATTGTGGTAAAATCATGGCAGAAAGGGTGAGGGGTATGATAATCACTGAACAGACGATTGCCCTGCTCGATCAAACAGAAGAATTGACCGATTTGATTGAAGCAAGCGAATCGTTTCAAACATATATTCAAACGAAAGCGGCACGTCTCGCATCACAAGAAGCAAAAGAGATCGAGCGTGAGTTCTTGAAGATGAAAGAGGACTATGAGTATGTCCAGCGATTCGGAAAGCATCATCCGGACCACGATCGCATCAAAAAAGAGATGCATCTCATCAAACGTCGTCTCGACGTTCAGCCAGAAATCGCTGCGTTCAAAAAAGCGGAACGAAGCTTGGATAAGTTGTTAGGGGAAGTGAGTGAACTATTGGCTCATTCGGTCTCTCCAAAAATCAAGGTCCCGACCGGCAATCCATTCTTTGATGAAGGTGGATGTTCAGGTGGAGGTAGCTGCGGAGGAGGCGGAAGTTGTGGATGCGCCGTCTAAGTTGAATGAACGGATTGGCTTCGTCGTATATGTGAATTCCTTGAAACAAGTGAAAGCGTTAAGACGTTATGCGAATCTTTACTTTGTCTCAAAACGAGAGAAGTATGCGTTTCTTTATACTGACCTCGAAGGTCATGAAGCCGTACTCGAACAAGTGAAAGCATTGCCGTTCGTGGAAGCGGTCGTTCGAAGCGAACGTCCATTCATTTCCGAAACGTACGAGACAAAATCGAAATAATCAAAAAGATGAAGGTGGCATCACCTTCATCTTTTCTGCTGGAGGGAAAGACATGCGTGTCATATCTGGAGAACGAAAAGGGACCCGTTTAAAGGCGGTACCGGGAACGGCGACACGGCCGACGACCGATAAAGTGAAGGAATCGTTATTCAACATCATCGGACCTTATTTTTCAGGCGGGAAAGCACTAGACCTTTACGCGGGCAGTGGTGGGCTCGGAATCGAGGCGTTATCACGAGGTTGTGACGAAGCCATTTTTGTCGATCGTCAACCGAAAGCCGTCCAAACGATTCAAGAGAACTTGCGAGCGACCCATTATGAAGTAAAAGGGAGAGTATATCGTCAAGACGCCAAGGCGGTACTCGAACAGCTCAAGGTTCAACAGGAACAATTCAAGCTCATCTTTATGGATCCTCCTTATCATGCGGAAGAACATGTGACCTTCTTACAGCTGATCGATGAGTCGAATCTCTTGATTGATATCGGCGTAGTCGTCTGTGAACACGGTAGCGACGTGACGTTACCGGAGCGGGTGGGACGATTTGAACGAATTAAAGAACAGCGATACTCAGATGTCATCACCATCAGTTTCTATGAGTACGCATCGGAGGAGTGACACGATGAAACGGATTGCGATTTGTCCGGGTAGCTTTGACCCCATCACGAACGGACATCTAGATATTATTGAACGAGCGGCGGCCATTTTTGACGAGGTCATTGTCGCCGTCCTTGAAAATTCAAGCAAAGCCCCATTATTTGATGTGGAGGAACGACTTGGACTGATCCGAGATGTGACGACACATCTGCCAAACGTGTCGGCTGACGCGTTCGGGGGATTGCTTGTCGAGTATGCCGCAGAGCGGGAAGCGGCGACGATCGTCCGTGGGCTCCGTGCAGTCTCAGATTTCGAATACGAGCTTCAAATCGCATCAATTAACAAGAAGTTGAATGAGAACGTCGAGACGTTGTTCATGATGACGAATAGTCAATATTCGTTCCTCAGCTCGTCGATTGTCAAAGAAGTGGCGAAATATGGGGCTTCGGTCAGTGAACTCGTACCGGAACAGGTTGAAATTGCCTTGCGTAAAAAGTATCAAGTGAGTTCGGGACAATGAAATCGTTAAAGATCGGTCTCGGTTTACTCGTCACAGTTCTTCTCTTCCTGTTCGTCCCACTTCCTTACTACATCTCTTCACCCGGAGCGGCGACCTCGATTGAAGAGTTCCTGACCGTCCAAGGTGGCGAAAAAGAGGATGGGGAACTGATGATGGTGACGATCTCCCAACGCCGTGCGACTCCGTTTTGGTTAGTGGAAAGTTGGGTGACCCCGTTCACGGAAGCGAATTTATCCAGTCGCTATTTATATGATGGAGAGAGTGAGGCAGACTATGAACGTCGCCAACAATTATTGATGGATTCCTCTCAACAAGCGGCAGTTCAATATGCCTATCAGTTAGCAGATCAAGACGTGACGGTCGATTTCGAGGGGATTTATGTATCCGCTCCGATTCCCGGATCTCTTGCGGCCAATGTGTTGAAACCTGGTGATGTCATCACGGCCATCGATGGGATGTCCTTTGCCACTCGCGTCGACTTTTTGAATCGCGTTTCGGAATTTGATGCGGGCGATGAAGTGGAGTTGACGATTGAACGAGACGGCGAAGAACGTGTCGTGCAAACGCTCATTCAGCCGATCGATCAAAGTGGAGATCGTGTCGGAATTGGAATCTATGAGCCACTTCCCGTTCAAGAAATCACAGCTGATCCTGAAGTCGATGTCGCTTTGACGAATGTCGGCGGTCCGTCTGCAGGATTGATGTTCACATTAGAAATCTTTGATCAATTGACGCCAGGTGACTTGGCAAATGGAAAACGGATTGCCGGAACGGGGACGGTCGATGAGGAAGGGAATGTTGGACCTATCGGTGGTGCTTGGCAAAAGATAGTCGCCGCCGATGAGGAGAAAGCGGAAGTCTTCTTTGTGCCGGCCGGTTCGAACTACGAAGAGGCGCTGGAATCACGAGACCGTCTCGACAGCGACATTGAAGTCGTCCCTGTCAAGACGGTCGAGGATGCGATTCGTTATTTAGAAGAGATGAACTGAGGGCGTTTCCGGTGCTCGATCAACGCATCATCGTGAAGCGGGAGTCGATATGCTTCGGTGACACGAGCTTCAAAATCGAGCCGGGCATCGAACTTACTGACGAGCGGCACGTCATCCTTCACATCTCGTAACGCAAGTCGTCCGAGATCATTGAAGGCGAGCGGTCTCACGTAAGGGACTTCGTCAAAGCGTGTCGGTGCCTCGTCTTTTAACCAGTGAAGCAGTACGGCGACGAACGCCCGCTGAATGGCGGTACGCGTGTAGCGGCGTGTCGACACGGCAGCAAGGGCACGTTCGAATGAAGGTTCGACTCCCGCCTGCTTAAGACGAGGTGCGAGAGAAGCATCAATTCCTACGAGCTCCGTCATTGTGTGGAGTGGCAAGGTTCTCAGTTTGAATTGTAAGACGGGCCAATAGTGTTCCCAATGTGTCATCGGTCGTGTCCGAAACATCGCTTCAGTTGATGCCGGGACGGCACGAACTTCACCGGTGCCTAAATAATGAGTCCGAATGCCTGTCGCCGACATGACATCCATTAATGAAGGGTCATGATAATCAGCCCCGAGCCGTTTGACTGTATGTAACTGAATCGATTTTGCTGCTTTGGCGTAATGGTAGCCCAAAATGTTGTTTGGTCGCGTCAAATCAAACGAGGGATAGACGGTCCGAAAAGCTCGACTCGAAGCTTGCGCGGACGAGTGCCCTTCTTGTAGCGCTTCTTTAAGCGCCTCTTTATAACGTGGCGCCTCTTCGACATGTGAACGGGCTGCATGTAGGATTGCATCTATATCCCCGCTCTCACTCCCGAACGATAGCGTCTGGCAACGGAGCTGTTCAGCAATCGAGACGGAGGCGCTAGCGAAACGGTCGGCGCGTTGGACCCCGTACTGGGTCGGTAACTCGATGACTAGATCGATTGCACCGCTCTCGACGGCAGCCTTAGCCCGTTTCCACTTGTCGAACGAGGCGGGTTCGCCCCGTTGAGTGAACTGGGCACTCATGATGGCAATCATGACATCCGCCCCGGTTTCGTGACGTGCAGTTTGCGCTTGATAATAGTGCCCGTTGTGAAACGGGTTGTACTCTGCAATAATGGCCGTCTTTTGCATGATTTACTCCTTTGCATTGTCGTATGGATTGGTGTAAGATGAGTAAGTACGCTTTGGCAAAGCGCCGTCGTCAACTGATTTTAGTGTAAAGAAAAAACATTGACAAAACAAGTTGGCCTATCTATAATTCATATTGTTGCAATTGAGGTGATTCGGATGAAATGGTCTATTGCACAGCTACTTAAGCTCCGAAACCAGGGTGACGGTTTTACAATCGATGAGATGGTAGAACTACCAGAGCTGACTCAGCTCCATCCGGATATCCGTTCGATTCGCCCGGTGCATGTGCACGGGGATGCATCGTTCACATCTAATCAAGTTACATTCAATCTGAAGATTCAAGGTGACCTGACGTTGCCAGATGCGCGAACGTTAGAAGATGTCACTTATGAATTCGATATTGAATCGCTCGAGCCTTTCTTTTTGGAGAATGGGCGTTATACGGAGCAATTCGATGACGTGAATTTGCCAGAAGGAAACACGATCAGTCTTGTACCGATTGTAAAAGAGCTCATCATGTTAGACGTCCCGATGCAAGTTTACGGGAACGAAACAGACAAAACTCAGGTTGAAGGAGAAGGCTGGACGCTTACTGACGAACAGCCCGAAGCCCAACCAAAAATTGACCCGCGTTTCGCGGGACTGGCCGACCTGTTCTCGAAAAAAGAGAACGAGGAAGGTTAACTTATCAAGGAGGTGGACAACGATGGCAGTACCATTCCGTAGAACGTCGAAAACTCGCAAACGTCTTCGTCGTACTCACTTCAAACTCAACGTACCTGGTATGAACGAGTGCCCGAACTGTGGCGAAATGAAACTTTCACACCGTGTTTGCAAATCTTGCGGACATTACAACGGTAAAGAAGTAACAAGCAAATAATGCTTGAAGGAGTGACCTGTTCTCAGGTCGCTCCTTTTTTGTTTGTCATTTTTGGGTCATGGCGAAAAGATGTGGTAAACTTTTTGTGCGAAAATAGTTCGAATAGGAGGAGGACCATGATGAACTCCATCAAACGAATTGGTATCATCGGAAACGGAGCGGTCGGATTATTGATGGCATCTTTGCTCGCAGATGATTACGACGTGACGCTCTACGGAAGAAGCGGGTCATCTGATCCACTTGTCATCACACGGACCGGCGTGACGGAAGGGACGGCACGTGTGTCGTTCCGTTCCAGTCAGACGCTTCAAGAAACGGACGAGGATCTCTTTTTTGTCACGACAAAAGCCCATCAAGTCGAGGAAGCGACGGCTCGCCTCTCGGGTAAGGTGCCCGTCTTTATTTGTTCGAATGGGATTGCCCATCTGGAATATGCGAAACGTCGAGGGTTTCATTTAGGTGTCGTCGAGCATGGGGTGACGAAGCGTGGTCATGAGGTTGAGCATCGTGGGCTCGGACGGATTCGGATCGGAAGCACATCGGTACTACACCCTCTATCATTTCAAGAGAGCCCACTTCACATTGTGTGGGAAGAAGAGATTGAGCAAGTCGTCATTGAAAAATTGTTTGCCAATGCCATCATCAATCCCATTACAGCGTTATGCCGGGTCCCGAACGGCGCACTCGCCGGCTCACCATATCGTGAAATCGCACAATCGATTTACGATGAGTTGATACCGTTGTTTGCGCAGCACGTCTCGTATTCCTACATCGAGACGATTGTCGAACGTACCGCAGAGAATCGCTCCTCGATGCTGCGCGACCTTGAAGAAGGTCGGCCGACCGAGGTGGATGCAATTTTGAAACCGGTGATTGAAAAAGCCGAACAAATGCAGATTTCTCTCACTGTCATTCCGCTATTACATAAACTGATTCTAGGAGCGAGCGCATCGTGTTAGTGTATATCGTTTCATTTCCACTCATCTTATGGTTTATGGTGTATATGATACTTAGAAAAATTATGCCGAAATCAATCAACTCATTCAAGCTCGCATGCGATGCCGGAGTCATCCTTTGGTTTTATGCATGCAGTATTTTACTTGAGGCCATCGTCGGGACAGATATGTTGCTGTTATTGCTCGCAGCGTGCTGTGCGATTTTCCCGATCAACGCGATTTGGCAGCGGATTCGTTATGAGGAAGTGCTGTTCACGAAGATGTTCGTCCATGGTTGGCGGTTACTCTTCTTGCTACTTGTCCCGACCCACGCCATTTTATTCGCGATCGGTATAGCCCAAGGCATGATTCGTTGATTGATTGAAAGGAAGTTGTTACACGTGAAGGTAGAAGCATTTGATGCGCTATATGCATCCACATCACCGATGATTCAAATCGATCATGGATATGGTCGCTGGCTCGATTATCGAGGGATGGATGAAATCGAGAAACGTGCCGAGGAGGTCTCAGGGCGCACCTATGAGCATCTGCCGGAGCTCGTCGAGATAATCAAGGGGCAACAAGAACAGTTCGGGGAACTTTCGGAAGAGTTGGAGGCGAACCTGGAGTTACTCGCTCAGCGAAAAGCGTATGTGATGGTGACGGGACAACAGGTCGGCGTATACGGAGGACCATTGTTTGCCGTATACAAACTGTTAGCGGTCATCAAACGGGCGAAGCAGGCCGAAGCGAAATTAGGGAAACCGGTCCTTCCTGTTTTCTGGATGGCGACGGAAGATCATGACTTTGCTGAAATCAACCATGTCTTCACGACACAGGCGTTTTCGAGGACGTTGAAAAAAGATGCCTTGTCATCGTTACCGCTTGCAGGAAAAGCATCGATAGGGGACTTAGAGTTCGAACGGGTAAAGCTCGAACTTGTTCAAATGGCGCAACGTCTGCTATTGAATGAAACAGAGACACCGTATACCTCGCATTTGTATCGTGAGTTGATTGACCTCATTCAAGCGAGTCGTTCGTTCGCTCATTTTTTCGGTGGCATGATGCGGCGATTCGTCGGGTCTGACTTTTTATTGTTTGACCCGCACGCGAGAGACGTACGGGATCTCGAACGACCCATGTTCCGACGTCTCATCGAGCATCATGACGCGCTTCATGAAGCGCTCGGTCATGCGTATGAAGAAGGGATGCCGTCGGTCGAATTGAACAAGGATGCGGCCCATCTGTTTTATCACGATGGGACGCGAGAGCTGCTCACAAAAGTCGATGGCGTGTTCACGACAAAGCGAGGGCATCGCTTCACTGAAGGCGAACTGCTCACAGAGATAGAGGCGCATCCGGAGCGTTTCTCAAATAACGTGGTCTCCCGTCCGCTCATGCAGGATTTCTTGTTCCCGACTCTTGGGTATGTGGCAGGTCCCGGTGAAATTGCCTACTGGCTCCAGCTTCGACCGCTCTTCCACGAGATGGGCTGGATGATGCCGCTTCTCTTGCCACGTCTTGGTGGGTTGATCGTGTCAAGAAATGATGAGAAGAAGCTTCGTCAAGAAAGCGTGACATTGGAGCAGTATATGAAGCAACCGCTTCCGGACCATGCCTTTGACGACGAAGCGTTTGAAGAAGAGCTATATGCGTACCGGACGCTCACGGAGGCCGTCAGTCATGAGGCAGGGAAACAAGGAAGACGATTTGAGGCGAAGTCGAGACATGTGCTCGAGCGATTGGCAGATGAGATGCGTGCCGAATCGAAGCGAGAACAATATCGCTTGAATGCACGACGGATTCATCTATCGACCCGACTGTTCCCGATGGATGCCCCTCAAGAACGTATCCTCTCGATGGTTCCGATATTAAATCGTCACGGACTAGATGTGTTTCAACGATTGAAACAGGCATATGAACAATCCGATTCGGAGCGATGTTTGTTCTATGTATAATCATTTTTTGGAGAGCTCTTGACATTTGTCAGGAGCTTTTTTTCGTTGTTACCTTTTTGTTTCCTCTTTTCACTAAAAACCTGTACGGACCTTGACATTTTTATGATAAAGTAAGTGTAATAAAACAGTTGAAATATGTAGGTTGAGAGGGTTTTTTGAATGTTTGAGCATGAAACGGTTTTAAAAATGGAGTCCATTGAGGGATTGAACATCAAACCAGATGGGGTATATGTCGATTGTACGTTAGGTGGAGCGGGTCATAGTGAAGAAATCGCAAAGCGTCTAACGACGGGTCAACTATATGCGTTCGACCAAGATGACGTCGCGCTCGCACATGCGAAAGAGCGATTGGCTCCTTATGAAGGCCGTGTGACGTTTATAAAGAGCAATTTCGTTCACTTGAAGGAAGAACTCGCCCAACGTGGTGTGACAAAAGTGGACGGTGTACTATTCGACCTAGGCGTTTCTTCGCCACAGCTAGATGAGGCGGAGCGCGGGTTCAGTTACAACTATGACGCACCGCTCGATATGAGAATGGACCGGTCACGGGACTTTTCAGCCTATCATGTTGTGAACGAATGGTCGTTCGGAGAACTTGCTCGTATTTTCTTTACATACGGGGAGGAAAAGTTTTCAAAGCAAATCGCACGAAAGATTGAGCAAGCCCGTGCCGATAAACCGATTGAGACGACATTCGAGCTTGTCGACTTGATTAAAGAAGCGATTCCTGCACCAGCTAGACGAAAAGGCGGACACCCGGCGAAGCGGACGTTCCAAGCGATTCGAATCGCCGTCAATGATGAGTTGAACGTATTCGACCGCGCCGTTCAAGATGCGATTGATTTACTTGCATTGAATGGACGCATCTGTGTCATCACGTTCCATTCGTTAGAAGACCGCATTTGTAAACAAGTGTTCAAAGAGCGAAGCCAGCATCCACCATTACCACCGGGGTTGCCGGTCATTCCGAAAGAATTTGAACCTGAACTCAAACTCATCACGCGTAAGCCAATCGTGGCGAGTGAGGGAGAACTTGAAGATAACCGTCGTTCACGCTCTGCTAAGTTGAGAGTGGCCGAAAAACAAAAATAACCGAGAGTGTAGGAGGGATACCTGATGCCAGAAGCTGCCCGTAAGGCGTTGCAGCCTCAAGTAACACCGAATCGAAATCCGATTCCGCAAGAACGACCAATACCTGCTCCAAAACGACGCACGTTGACCTTGTTTGAATCGATCCTGTATCCAGTGATGATTGGTTCAGTGGTCATGTTCGGTGGCATCACGGTGTCGAAGCACAATGAAGCGTATAATATTATGCGTGATACAGCAGCCGTCAATCAGCAGGTCGACGGGGTTGCAAAAGAAAACGAAGAACTAAAGTATGAAATCGCCCAATTAAGCTCGCCCGAAAGAATTTATGCGATTGCCGAGAAGCTCGGAATGAAATTCAATGAAAAGAATGTCAAGGTGATTGATTGATGAATTCTTTAAAACAGAGTAAAAAAAGAGTGGCGTGGGTAGCGATTGTCTGCTTCACCCCGCTCTTTTTATTTTTTGTTGGATGGTTCCTTTATTTATCCGTCACCCATACGTACAAAGGGGAGAACATGCTCGCATTCGCGGAAGAGCAACGGTGGAAAGCGGTCAGTACGTTAGAAGCGGAACGGGGCGAGGTGTATGATCGCTTCGGTCAACCGATTGCCATCAACATTCCATCATACCGGCTCGTTGCCGTTTTGAAACTCGGTGGTGAGCGGGTCAAAGGGAAGACGCTTATGCCCGATGAGTTCGCCGAAGCGGCAAAGCAATTGTCGACCGTGCTTCCTATGACAGAAGCCGATTTATTGAAACGGCTTGAACAAAATGCCGACCTTGGACAGATCGAGTTCGGTGTTCCCGGTCGTGACTTGACCGTAGAACAAAAAGAAGAGATTGAAGCATTCAATCTTAACGGCATCACGTTTGTCGAGGAACCGAAGCGCTATTACCCGAACAAAGTATTTGCTTCCTCGGTAATCGGATATGCCCAGAAAATTGACCAGAACGGTCGTATCGAACTCGTCGGTGAATTAGGGATTGAAAAGTCTCTGAATGATATTTTAAGTGAATCGTACGGTCTGTATCGATTTGAGAAAGATTTGGCAGGTCGTGAACTCGTATCGAGTGACGAGCAGTTGAAGATTGAACCGGAAGACGGGGCGGACGTCCAATTGACAATCGACCACAGAATCCAACAGTTGCTCGAAACGAAGATGAATGAGTTGTATGAGGAGTATGAGCCGAAACATGCGACGGCCATCATCATGGACCCGAAAACGGGAGAGATCATCGCACTATCGGACCGACCATCGTTTGATCCGAACACACGCGAGATTTCTTCGTACAGTAACTTCTCTGTTTCGTCTCGATTCGAACCTGGATCGACGATGAAGATCTTTACGCTCGCGGCAGCCATCAACGAAGGCGTGTACAATCCGAATGAGCTGTATGAATCCGGTTCATACAAATATGGCAAGACGGTCTTCAATGATTACAACATTACGGGATGGGGTACCATTCCTATGGTAGAAGGCGTCTGGCATTCGTCGAACGTCGCATTCTCGATTTTAGCGAACGAACGACTTGGTCTCAGTCGATATGAAGATTACTTTAAAGCGTTCAAGTTTGATCAGCGGACAGGAATCGATTTGCCTGGAGAGGTCAATAGTCAATTCGATTTCGAAAGTCCGATGAACGTCTTGATTACGGCATGGGGACAATCGACAGCGGTGACACCGATGCAAATTTTGCAAGCGACATCGGCCATCGCAACGGATGGGACGATGAAGCAACCGCACCTCATCAAGAAAATCGTCAACAGCGAGACCGGCGAAACGATTCGGACGACCAATCCGAAAGAAGTCGGTCAACCGATCACGGCGGAGACAGCCAAAAAGACACGTGAAGCGCTCGACGGTGTCGTCAATAGCGATGTGGGAACCGGGCAACTGTATGCGTTAGACAACTATCGTGTCGTCGGAAAGACCGGTACCGCTCAAATCGCCGAGAACGGAAAATATTTGAGTGGACAGTATATTCACTCATTCGTCGGGATGGCTCCGGAAGACGATCCGGAACTTGTCATGTATATCGCGGTGGACAGACCGAACAGTGACTCGTCTACGACCGGGCCACGAATCATGGCGCCACTTTTCAAAGACGTGATGGATGTCGCATTACGTTACCGGAGTGTCGAGCCTGAAAAACAAGAAAAAGCAGTCGAAGCCTCGACGAAGACAACGTCTTCTTATATCGGTCAAAACCGTGAAGAGGCAGTGAACGCATCGACGGAGAATTCCTTCAATCCGATCGTGTTAGGTGATGGAGACGAAGTGATTGCGCAGAGTCCTGTGAAAGGACAATCTTATGTCGTCGGTGAACGATTGTTGCTAAAAACGAGCGAGTCGTTTACGATGCCTACATTAAAAGGTTGGTCGTTACGTGACGTCAAACGTTTAGCGACCCTTTATCAATTAAATTTAGAAATCGACGGTACCGGATTTGTCACATCGCAATCGATTGGCAAAGGGAAACCGGTCAAAACAGGTGCCTCCTTGAAAGTGAAGTTGGAGACACCGTCGAATTAACGCACGAGATGAAGAGGGCTGCGGCTCTCTTTTCCTATGTAAGAGGAGGAAGTTTGTATGGAACAACTGACAGTTCAAAAATTGGCATCATGGTTTGGGATGGATCTACATGACGAGCGTCTCGTCGAACGGGTCGCCACAGATTCGAGAGATGCAAACGAGGCGGGTCTCTTCGTCCCAATCGTCGGGGCGCGAGTCGACGGCCATGACTACATCGAGGCGGCCGTTGAAAAGGGTGCGATTGTCACGTTCTGGGAAGAGGGTCGCCCTCAACCAGACAACCTGGTTGTCATCCCTGTGAAATCGACGGTCGAGGCATTGCAAACGGCAGCAGCCCGATATTTAGAAGAGATTAATCCGCTCGTCGTCGCCATTACGGGCTCGAATGGGAAGACGTCGACAAAAGACATGGTCGCTGTCGTGCTCGAGGAGAAGTTCAAGACGCATAAGACAGCCGGAAATTTCAACTCGGACGTCGGCTTGCCACTTACCGTTCTCAGAATGCCACTGGATACGGAAGTAGCCGTCCTAGAGATGGGAATGAACGGATTCGGTCAAATCGAGACGCTGTCAAAACTCGCCAAGCCTGATGTGGCGTTTGTGACGAATATCGGGGAGTCCCACGGTGAACAAGTCGGCGGACGGACAGGTATCGCCAAGGCGAAACTTGAGATCAAGGCCGGTCTCAAAGCAGACGGTCGCTTGATCGTCGATGCGGATGAGCCACTTCTTTCCGGTCAAGGCTATCGTGTCGGATACGATGAAACGGCAGACGGGAAAATTGAAGTGATCGAAACGACATTTGACGCATCGATCTTTAAATACAACGGGGACTTGTATGAACTAAAGGTGCTCGGTGCCCATCAGATTCGAAACGCAGCCTATGCAATCGCGTGTGGACTTGCGTTCGGTCTCGATCATGCGATGATTCAACGTGGCCTAGACCGAATCAAGTTGACATCGATGCGGATGGAAAAACAGATGTTCGGCGAAGCTCACCTCATTAACGATGCCTATAACGCAAGTCCGACGTCGATGATTGCAGCGATTGAGACAGTCAAGTCGCTTGAAGGATTCTCGAAGCGTGTGCTCGTCCTTGGAGATATGTACGAGTTAGGAATGGATGAACAACTGCAACACGAACAAGTCGGTGGCGCGGTGACATCTCCCGTGACCGATTGTATTCTTGTTGGAGACAAGGCAAAATGGATCGCGGATGGGATTCAAGATTCACGAGTGAACGTTAAAATGGTCCCGACGGTTGAGGAAGCGAAGGCGCTCCTTCATCATTATCAACGACCGGATACTGTGGTATTGTTAAAGGCATCTCGAGGACTGGCGCTTGAGCGTCTTGTTCAATAAATAGAGTAGTGAGGTAGCAACATGTTAATTAGTTTAATCGTATTAATCAGTTCATTATTAAGTGTCTTGATCGTGATGCCGCGAGCCATCCCAGCATTGCGTCAATTAAAGTTCGGACAAGAGATTCGTGATGAAGGTCCAGGTTGGCACCAGAAGAAGTCGGGTACACCGACGATGGGTGGGATTGTCATCCTGCTCGCCATCCTCGTCGGATTCATCGTATCCGTCATCTTCGGCGAAGCGGTCGCAGGATTCGGTACCCTTCTATTCGTTACGATGGCATTCGGTGTCATCGGTTTCTTGGATGACTACATCAAAGTCGTCAATAAACGAAACCTCGGATTGACGTCCCTTCAGAAGTTGATCGGTCAAATCGTGGTATCGGTATTGTTTGCATGGTTCTTGTCACTCGGAGGAGACCTCGATACATCAATCTCGATCCCGTTCACGTCGATTTCGTTCGATACTGGATGGTTCTATATCGCCATCGTCATCTTCTGGCTCGTCGGGTTCTCGAACGCTGTCAACTTGACGGATGGATTAGACGGACTCGTCTCGTTCTCGGCCATCCCGACGTTCACATTCTTTGGGATTTACGCCCTTACACAAGATGAACTTGGGATTGCTTGGTTCGCGTTTGGGGTCGTCGGTGCCTTGATCGGGTTCCTAGTCTTCAATAAGTATCCGGCTAAAATCTTCATGGGGGACACCGGTTCGCTCGCACTAGGCGGAGCCGTCGCTGGACTCGCTTTGATGTTGAAGCTCGAATTACTTCTCGTCTTCGTCGGCATCATCTTCGTCATCGAGACGTTGAGCGTCATCTTGCAAGTCATCTCGTTTAAAACGACGGGGAAACGACTCTTCAAGATGAGTCCGATCCATCACCACTTCGAAATGGTCGGGTGGTCAGAATGGCGCATCGTACTCACGTTCGGAGGCATCAGTTTAATTACAGCAGGTTTATCATTACTACTCATGTAAAAGGGTGAGACAGATGGAAAAGCAATGGCACGGTAAAAAAGTTCTTGTCCTCGGTGCTGCGAAGAGCGGTATTGCGGCGGCGACATATCTGCATCATGCGGGAGCAGATGTGACGATCAATACGGGGAACATCCCTCCGGAAGACGAACAGGAAAAAATTCAGGCGCTCGGGATTCAATCGGTGTTTAACGAGCATCCCCTCGCTCTGTTGAATGAGACAGAGGTGATTGTCAAAAACCCAGGCATCCCGTATCAGATTCCATTGCTTCAGGAAGCGATGTCTCGTCATATCCCGATCTATACTGAAGTGGAACTTGCTTATTTAGCAACGGAGGCGGAATTTGTTGCTATCACTGGCTCAAATGGGAAAACGACAACCACGACACTCGTTTATGAATTGCTCAAAGGTGGGGAGCGTCCGGTGCATCTTGCGGGAAACATCGGATTCCCTGCGATTGAAGTGGCGTCTCAGGCGAAGGCGGGCGATTTGATTGTGATTGAATTGTCGAGTTTTCAATTGATGGGGATTGAGTCGTTTCATCCTCGCTCGGCGGCACTACTCAATCTATCGGAAGCTCATTTGGACTATCATGGGGATTTTGATGCGTATGCGGATGCAAAAGGAAACTTGTTCCGTCGAATGACGAATGCAGATCAAATCGTCGTGAAAGTGACAGATCCGGAAGTGATGAAACGTGTCCCGGGAGAGATTGAACCGACTACGTTCAGCTTTGACCGGGGTGACGCTTCTGTCGTCGATGGATGGGTCACGGTTCGTGGTGAAAAAATCATGCCGGTAAATGAGTTGGCATTAGGCGGGGCGCACAACGTGGAAAATGTATTGGCTGCACTACTTTTAGTGGAACCATTCGCTATTCCACGTACGCATATCGAACGTGTGTTACGAAACTTCGGTGGCGTCGCGCATCGGACCGAGAGTCTCGGTGATGTGCTCGGACGTGCCGTCTACAATGATTCGAAAGCGACGAACAACGTGGCGGCGGAAGCGGCGTTACGTGGATTTGACGCCCCAATCGTCTGGCTTTGTGGTGGTCTCGAGCGTGGTGCGGACTTATCTTCGCTCGCCCCGGCTCTCTCAAACGTAAAAGCTGTCATCGCGTATGGTGAGACGAAAGAGCGTTTTAAAGAGCTCGGCGAGTCCCGACAGATTCCATCTTTCACCGTCGAGACGTTGGCAGACGCCGTTCCGCTCGCGTTTGAGCAATCCGAGACGGGAGACGTCATCTTACTCTCACCCGCTTGTGCTAGCTGGGATCAATTTAAAACGTTTGAAGAACGAGGCGAGCAGTTCGTTCAACTCGTCCGTTCATATGAGGAGGCGAACCGATGAAAATCATGATTTCTGGTGGTGGTACCGGTGGTCATATTTATCCGGCACTCGCATTGATTGAAACGCTAAAAAAACGTCACCCGGATTTACAGGTACAATACATCGGGACGGAGAATGGGTTAGAAGCTGATCTCGTACCGCGAGCCGGTGTCCCGTTCAAGTCGATTCAAATCGCAGGTCTGAAGCGTTCCCTTTCACTCGAGAACGTGAAGACAGCCTACTGGTTTTTGAAAGCCGTTCGGGCATTGAAAAAAGACATGACGGCGTTTAAGCCGGACGTCGTGATTGGGACGGGTGGTTTCGTATCCGGCCCCGTCGTCTATACGGCACAACAGCTTGGGATCCCCACGATTCTGCATGAACAAAACAGTATCCCAGGATTAACTAACAAATTCTTATCGAAGAATGCCGATCGGGTTGCCCTCTCGTTCAAAGGCTCAGATGTCCATTTCCCGGGTTCGAACGTTCGCTTGATTGGAAACCCGCGTGGTAGCGAAGTCTTGCAAACGGAAGTCGATGAGGCGTCCGTCCGCGAACAGTATCGTTTAGATGACCGTCCGATCGTCTTGGTGTATGGTGGGAGCCGCGGAGCCGAGGCAATCAACCGAGCGGTCGTGGAAGCGATCCCGTCGCTCTCAGAATTGCCAATCAACGTCCTTTACGTCACGGGGAAAGTGCATTTCGATGCGGTGTCGAAACAGGCGCCATCTTCTGACAATGTACACATCCATCCATACGTGTACGATATGCCATCTTTACTCGCCTGTACGTCACTCGTCATCTCACGAGCTGGCGCTTCGACGATTTCAGAATTGACCGCCCTTGGTTTACCGAGCATTTTGGTACCTAGTCCGTACGTGACAGCTGACCATCAAACGAAAAATGCTTCGGCCCTCGTCGAGAACGGGGCGGCCATCCTTGTGAAAGAAGAGGCGTTGACGGGTGTTACGCTCGTAGAAGCGATTCGTCAAGCACTCGAACAGCGTGATGAGATGGCGAACGCATCGCGTGCACTCGGTTTCCCGGACGCGTCAGATGCATTGGCCGACCTGGTAGAAGAAGTCATTCAATAAAGGAGTAGAACCCGATGGAACCAAGCCAACAAACGGTACGTAGTCTCGAAGACCGTATTCCATACATGAAAAAACAACGGCGTAAAAAAGCGAACCGTCGGATGTTCTCTGTACTCTCACTGTTTGGAATTCTCATCCTACTCGTGGTCTACATGCAGACTTCGATGTCGAATGTGAAAGAAGTGAAGGTATCGGGTCTTTACTGGTTAGAAGAAACGTACGTGTTTCAGGACATGAAGCTCGATTCATCGACGAAGTTTGTCAGTCTGTCCCCAAACAAGATGAGTGAACAGATGGAAAAGTTGCCTGGTGTCAAACGGGTAGAAATCGATCGTTCTTGGTATAACAAGGTTCAAATCACCGTGACAGAAGAGAAAATGATCGCTTATGCGAAAGCGGAAAAAGGAGATGTCGTCGTGTTAGCCGACGGTTCACTCCATCCGACCGGAGCCATCACCGATCCGCAAAAGCTAAAGGACGGACCACTCTTACGAGAGTTCAACACGGAAGCAGAACTCGAAAAGATCGCAAGTGAACTCGAGCGGGTCGATGATGCGACACGGGCTCGTATGTCAGAAGTGATTTTATCGAAACGAAAAGATGAGCCGACGCGATACGAGATTTTTATGAACGATGGCAACACGTTACTCACACCGACATTGAAGTTAAGCGAGACCGTATCAAAGTATGGAGAAATTTATGAAAACATCCCGAAAGGTGAGCGTGGGACCGTCGTCATGGATGGTGGTTTTTATTTTGTTCCATACAAGAAAACGAATGAATAATCAGTTATATTACAGTCCTTAGACACATAAGGGCTGTTTTTTTGTCGTTTGTAAACGAATTGATAACGCGAAACCGCTTAAATTGTAGGATTCTACCTTTTCTCACTATCTTATTTGTTGTAAACTTAGACGTGAGATATCTTGTCGAAACCAACAATTTTTTTGGATATCTGTATATGTGTCAAGCAATTGGAACAGAAAAATTATAGAGCGGAGGTGTTTCCCTTTTGGAAGCGAATGGTTATGTGGCCGCATTAGATATTGGAACGTCAGAGATTAAGCTCGTCGTCGGTGAATTGCTCGGCGGAACGCTTAATATTTTGGCAGAAGGGTGTGCACCGTCTGCGGGTGTAAAACGTGGCGCTGTCGTAGACATCGATAAAACAGTCCAAGCGATCAAACAGGCCGTTGAGCATGCTGAGACATCGCTAGGTGATCAAATTCGATCAGTATACGTTGCCATCGAAGGGGAGCATATCCAAATTGCCCCATGTCATGGAATTGCATCCGTGAAGCGAGAAGATCAAGAAATTACCGACGCAGACGTGATGGAAGTCATCAACTCGGCACAAGTGATGCGATTACCGGACGAGATGAGTGTCATCGATGTGATCCCATCTTCATTCACGGTTGATCAGCAAACCGGCGTTGTCGATCCACGGGGCATGTTAGGCTATCGACTTGAGATGCACGGGAAAATGGTGACCGGGTCGAAGACCATTTTACATAGTATTCGTCGTTCGATTGAACGGGCAGGATTACAACTCGAAGGTTTTATTCTAGGAAACCTTGCCCTCGGTATGAGCGCAGCTTCTGTAGATGAAATCGATTTAGGAATCGGGCTTGTCGATGTCGGACATGAAAAGACGACGGTCTCCGTATTTTATCGGGGAGATCTCGTCTACTCGTATATCCTCCCGGTCGGTGGAGATCATATGACGAGAGACTTGGTCTATAAACTCAATTGTAAATATCAAGACGCCAAAGTGGCGAAAGAAGAATATGGTCTCGCTCTTGAAGAAATGGCTGATGAGACAGAAGGTTTCTCCTACACGAACATCAATGGGGAAGTGGCGTTCGAACCACAGTCAGAAATTAGCTACGTTTTAGAAGCGAGAATAGAGGAAATGTTTACCCTTATGTTGAATAAGGTTCAAAAAGTAGGTGTTCCGATGCTGAATGGCGGATACTTACTTTGCGGTGGGGCAGCTGCTCTACCTGGTATTCAGGAGTTGGCGACTCGTATTATGGGCCAAAAGACGAGATTGTATCAACCATCGTCGATTGGTGTCAGACATCCAAAATACGCGACAGCCGTCGGCGTGTTGAAATATGTCTTGATGAGTGATCATCATGTTTCGAAATCTCAGCTTGAAAAACCGGAAGTTCGCCAGGAAACACTTCACAAGAAGCCGGAAGCGACCGATATTCATGTAGGAGAGAACGAATACGAGAGCGATCAAGAGTCGAAAAAAGGGTTTAGTCGTTTGATGGAAAAATTATTTGGCGTTTAAGCTGACGATGTAATACAACTTGGAAAATACGTAGGGGGATACCTGAATGATGTACTTTGATGAGGCGATTGACGCCGTAGCGAAAATTAAAGTAATTGGAGTCGGTGGCGGCGGGTCAAACGCCGTTAACCGCATGATTGAACATGGGGTACAAGGAGTCGAGTTCATCGCAGTCAACACGGATGCACAAGCGTTGAACATGTCGAAAGCCGACGTGAAGCTTCAGCTTGGTGCAAAATTGACACGTGGTCTCGGTGCAGGTGCGAACCCGGATATCGGTAAAAAAGCGGCTGAAGAAAGCCGCGAACAGTTGATTGAAGCACTTGACGGTGCGGACATGGTGTTCGTCACGGCTGGGATGGGTGGCGGAACCGGAACAGGTGCCGCTCCAGTCATCGCCGAGATTTCAAAAGAAATCGGCGCACTCACGGTCGGTGTCGTGACGAAACCGTTCATGTTCGAAGGACGGAAGCGTATGCAACACGCACAGCACGGCATTCAAGCGTTCAAAGAAAAAGTAGATACCCTCATTGTGATTCCGAACGATAAGCTCCTTGAAATCGTGGAACGCAACACACCGATGATCGAAGCGTTCCGTGAAGCGGATAACGTCCTCCGTCAAGGTGTACAGGGGATCACGGACTTGATTGCCATCCCGGGTCTCATTAACCTCGACTTCGCGGACGTGAAAACGATCATGACGGAGAAAGGGTCTGCCCTCATGGGTGTCGGTGTCGCGACAGGTGAAAACCGTGCCGTTGAAGCAGCGAAGAAAGCCATTTCGTCACCACTTCTCGAATCTTCAATCGAAGGTGCGAAAGGTGTCTTGATGAACATCACTGGTGGACTTAGCCTCAGCTTGTTCGAAGTGACAGAGGCGGCTCAAATCGTTCAAAGTGCGGCCGATGAAGAAGTGAACTTGATCTTCGGTTCGGTCATCAACGAAAACTTGAACGATGAGATCATCGTCACCGTGATTGCAACTGAATTCGCTGAAGAAGCACAAGGGACGAACCCGTTCCTTCAGCAGCCGAAAAAACAGCCTGAGGTTGAGAACAAGGAACCCCAACCAAAAGCAAATGAAGCGGCTCAACAAGACGAAGGGAACTTCCATCGCCCAGTGTATGGAGGAGACGTCCCAGACGAGACGATCAACATCCCTGCGTTTGTGAGACAACGCCGTAACTAAACAACTAGGGGTGCCGGTACTCGGCATCCCTTTTTCTAAAAGGAGAGACCGATGCAACTGCTACATACTTGGGAAACCGAAACAGCCCGTTATCATGCTTACGTGACGACACGAAAAGATGGACACAATGCGGGAAACGTCGGACTGCACGTGGGCGATGAAATCGACCGCGTCGTCGAAAATCGGCAACAGTTCTTTCAACAAGCTGGGCTCGCGTTAGAGGACTCCGTGTGGGCGGATCAAGTGCACGGCACAGCGGTCCAGGTCGTCGATTCGTCGGACAAAGGTAAGGGTGCGTTTCGATATGAAGAGGCGATTCCGAAAACAGACGGTCTTCTCACGACCGAAGACGCGCTACCGTTAGCCCTCGTCTTTGCTGATTGTGTGCCTCTCTTCTTCTGTGCGAAAGATCATGGGGTCATCGGCATCGCTCATGCTGGGTGGAAGGGGACGGTCGGAAACATCGTCAAGACCATGATGCAGATGTTTGCTGAGAAGGGAATCGAGGCGACCGATGTAGAAATGCTCGTCGGTCCGTCCATCTCAGGAAGTGACTATGAGGTCGATGGTCGTGTCCTGCATGCCGTCCGGGACGTTTCGCCGGTCGCATATGAACGGGCAGTGCGAAACGAATCGGGAGACCACGCCCTCTTGTCCCTTCAAACCGTCAATGAAGTATTGGCAAAAGAACATGACACTGCGGTCATGCAATCGAATTTAACGACTGGCGCGGACAGCCCGTTTTTCTCCTATCGAGACGGAGAGACGAAACGTCGGTTTGCGGCAGTCATCGTCAAGGAGCGGAAATCGTGAGTATTTCAGATAATGTAAAACAAGTTCAATCCATCATTTCATCACACGTTCAAGAAGTTGAGCCGACACTCATCGCCGTCACGAAATCCGTAGGCGTCGATGTGGCCAACGCTCTTTACGCAGAAGGAATTCGTGATTTCGGAGAAAACCGTCCGGATTCACTGCTCGAGAAAGTTGAAGGGATGCCGAAGGATGCCAGATTTCATTTTATCGGTACGTTACAGACACGAAAAGTGAGACAAATCATTGATTACGTCGCGGCCATCCACTCTCTTGACCGGTTGTCTCTCGCAGCAGAGATTGACAAGCGCGCGAACGGGACAATCGATTGTTTCGTTCAAGTGAACACGTCAGGAGAAGATTCAAAACATGGTCTCGAAATAGAGGAAGTCGTGCCCTTCATCGAGAACTGTAAACAGTATCCTCATATTCGAATCATCGGGCTGATGACGATGGCACCGTTCACTGAAGAAGAGTTCGTCCTTCGTGAAACGTTCCGCCGTCTCCGTCATCTACGTGATGAAGTGAAGGCAAATGCGTATGACCACGCACCATGCACGGAGCTGTCGATGGGGATGTCAAACGATTATCCAATCGCGATTGAAGAAGGCGCATCGTTTGTTCGTATTGGTACCGTACTTGTGCAATAATATATCTTAAGGAGGAATCCGTTATGTCAATCAAAAACAAAATGAAAGATTTCTTTGGACTCGAAGAAGATCCGAACAACACATATGATGAAGAAGAGTATGCTGTCGCAAATGCAGCAGCTCCTTCTACAACCGAAACATCGGTTGTCAGACAGGATGATCGTCCAAAATCAGCGAACAATCTCGTGGCGTTAAATACGAAAAAGAAAGACCGTTCGAAAGTCGTATTGGCTGAGCCACGTGTGTTCGCTGAAGCGCAAGACATTAGCGATCATTTGAAAGAAAACCGTGCTGTCATCGTCAATCTTCAGCGCATGTCAAAAGAGCAATCGCGTCAAGTCGTCAACTTCCTCTCAGGTGTCGTATACGCCCTTGAGGGATCGATGACTTCGATTGGACATAACACGATTCTGTGTACTCCGAACAATGTCGAATTGACTGGTTCAATCTCAAACTTGATCTCGGAGGATGAACTTCACAGTAAAGGGTGGTAACTGAATGGAAAACGTAATCCCTGCCTTAGGCAACACGTTGAGCGACTTACTTGGCATCTATAGTTGGGTCCTCATCGGCTATATCTTATTATCGTGGTTCCCGAACGCACGCGAATCTAAATTTGGTCAAATCTTATCGTTTTTGTGTGAACCGTTCTTGGCGCCGTTTCGCCGAATCATCCCGCCGATTGGTGGCATGCTCGATATCTCCCCAATCGTCGCGTTGTTCGTGCTTCGCATGGCACAAGCCGGAATCGCTGCGATCTTTGGGTGACGTATGAGCGTCTATGACCATTATCGACCAAGTGAACGCGCGTTCGTGGAACAAGTGCTCGACTGGGTACAACAAGTGGAGAATAGCTATGTGTTGAAATTGACGGATTTTCTCGATCCACGTGAACAGCAAATCGTCAAACAACTCGTCGGGAAACAACTTGTCATTCATGATGATGGCGGATTTGAAGGCGCGGAACGACGTCGTCTGATTTTAGCGCCGGATTACTATGAACTCAATCCAGATGATTTTGAGATTGAGATCCGTCGAATCGAGTACCCAACAAAATTCGTGGACTTGACGCATCGACAAGTGACAGGGACATTGCTGAACGCTGGACTGAAACGTCAAAAGTTCGGAGATGTCGTTCTTGACGATGAGATTGTACAATTTGCGACGACGCGTGAAGCGGTCGGGTTCATTGAAATGAATCTTGAACGTGTCGGAAAAGCGAGAGTTCGCATTTCTTCCGTGCCAAAAGACGAGGTTCTTGTCGTCCCTGCGACCGAATGGATCGAAGGGTTCGGCATCGTCTCTTCCTTACGATTTGATACGGTCGCAAGCGAGGTGCTTAACATCTCTCGGCAAAAAGCGCAGGCGCTCGTCAAACATGGCGACTGTAAAGTGAATCATAAAGTCATTGAAGACGCGAGCTTCATCCTTGAACCGGATGATCTTTTATCCGTCCGTGGATATGGTCGCATCAAATTGATGGAGATTCTCGGATCGACCAAACGTGAAAAAATTAAAATCCAGTATGGCACCATACGTTGAAATTAGGAGGAAAGTCGAATGGCGTTGACACCGATTGATATTCATAATAAAGAATTCTCTTCCCGTTTTCGTGGGTACGACATCGATGAGGTCAATGAATTTTTAGATCAAATCATTAAAGAGTTTGAACTATTGATTCGTGAGAATCGACGGTATGAAGAACTTGTCAACGATATGCAAGCCCGCATTGACTACTTCTCCTCGATGGAAGATACGTTGAACAAATCGATTATCGTCGCGCAGGAAGCGGCGGAAGAAGTGAAGAACAATGCTCAAAAAGAAGCGAGTCTCATCTTGAAACAAGCGGAACGTGAAGCGTTCGCTCGTGAAGAGGAAGCGGCGCGCAAAGAGCAACTTGCTGAACGAGAAGTCGTTCAAATGCTCAAGAAAGTCGAGTTGTATCGGACACGCTTCCGCGTCCTCGTCGATGCGCAAATGGAACTTCTCAACAGTACGGAATGGGAAACGATTGTCGGGGAACCGCCTGTGCAGACGGTTCTTGACGATAGAACAGAACTTGCGTATAATGACGACGAAGTCACACGTAATGAAGAACAACACGGATAAATGATCAACACGTTGAGTAGGACGCGTCGATCGAGTCATACCTACGAAGCGACTTAGGGACGGTGAGAGCCTAGGAGAAAGACTTGAATCGGTATCCCCTATGAGTCGTCACGCTGAACTGAAGTAAGCGTGACCGCCTGACCTCGTTATCGGTTACCGAGAGCGGTCTCATGATGATGAGACTAGTAGGGTGGTACCGCGAGTCAACCAACTCGTCCCTATCAGGGATGGGTTGGTTTTTTTGTTTTCTAAAAAATGTTGATGGAGGAGTTTCGATGAACTACAAAGACACGCTATTAATGCCAAACACAGAATTCGCGATGCGTGGGAATTTACCAAAGCGCGAACCAGCGATGCAAACAGAATGGGAAGATATGGACCTTTACAACAAGGTGCAAGAAAAAAATGCTGGGAAACCACAATATATCTTACATGATGGACCTCCATATGCGAACGGTGACATCCACATGGGACACGCGATGAACAAAGTATTGAAAGACATCATCGTTCGTTTCAAAGGGATGAACGGCTATCAGTCTCCAATGATTCCAGGATGGGACACGCACGGTCTTCCAATCGAGAACGCCCTTCAAAAAGCAGGCGTCAATCGTAAGGAAATGACAGTCGCGGAATTCCGTGAAAAGTGTGCAGAGTATGCGATGGAGCAAGTGAACTCGCAACGCGAACAATTCAAACGTCTCGGTCTTCTCGCAGACTTTGAGAACCCATACATCACGCTCCTTCCTGAATACGAAGCGGCACAGATTCGTTTGTTCGGGTCGATGGCTGAGAAGGGTTACATCTACAAAGGGAAAAAACCAGTCTACTGGTCGCCGTCTTCTGAATCGGCACTCGCGGAAGCAGAGATTGAATATTACGATAAAAAATCACCAGCCATCTACGTGGCGTTCCGTGTCGTGGACGGTAAAGATACGTTGACGTCAGATGATCACTTCGTCATCTGGACAACAACGCCTTGGACAATCCCGGCGAACCTTGGGATTGCGGTGAGTGACGAGTTGACTTACACGCGAATCGAACATGAAGGAAAAGGCTATATCGTCGCGGAAACGCTCGTCGAAGAAGTGACGGCAGCGCTCGGATGGACGGATTACACGGTGAGCGGGTCTTGGAACGGACGTGACTTCGAGTACATGACGGCTCAACATCCATTGTATGACCGGACGTCACTCGTCATCCTCGGCGACCACGTCACTGCGGATGCGACTGGACTCGTTCATACAGCACCTGGACACGGGGAAGACGACTATCGTGTCGGACAGGCTTACGGATTAGACGTCCTTTGCCCGGTGGATGACCGTGGCTACATGACAGACGAAGCCCCTGGTTTCGAAGGTCTCTTCTACGAAGATGCGAACAAACAAATCGGTATGAAACTTGAAGAGAACGGCTACTTGCTCAACTTGAAGTTCATCAAACACTCGTACCCGCATGACTGGCGTACGAAGAAACCGGTCATCTTCCGTGCGACGCCACAATGGTTCGCATCGATCAAAGATTTCCGTGAAGACATGCTCCGTGAAATCGAGGAAGTGAATTGGGTCCCTGAATGGGGAATGACACGTCTTTACAACATGGTCCGTGACCGTGGAGACTGGGTCATCAGCCGTCAGCGTGCTTGGGGTGTTCCAATCCCAATCTTCTATGCGGAAGATGGAACGGAAATCATCACGAACGAGACGATTGACCACATCGCGAACCTGTTCCGCGAGCACGGGTCGAACGTTTGGTATGAGCGTGAAGCGAAAGACCTTCTCCCTGCAGGGTTCACTCACCCGAACAGCCCGAACGGAGAGTTCCGTAAAGAACTCGACATCATGGACGTCTGGTTCGATTCAGGTTCTTCACACGCTGGTGTATTAGAAGAACGCGAAAACCTTCGTCGTCCGGCAGACCTTTATCTTGAAGGATCGGACCAATATCGTGGTTGGTTCAACTCATCACTCTCGACGGCCGTTGCGACGACTGGGAAAGCACCGTACCGGAACGTCTTGAGTCACGGATTCGTCCTCGATGGGGACGGACGCAAAATGTCGAAATCGCTCGGTAACACGATTGCACCGAATGATCTCGTGAAGCAGTACGGCGCCGAAATCGTACGCCTCTGGGTCGCATCCGTCGACTATCAGTCTGACGTACGCGCGTCACACGATAACTTCAAACAAGTGTCAGAAGTTTACCGGAAGATGCGTAACACGATCCGCTTCTTACTCGGGAACTTGAACGGGTTCGAGCCGTCGATGCGTGTCGCATTCGAGGATATGCCGGAAGCGGACCGCTTCATGGCGACGAAGCTCAAACAATTGCAGAAAAAAGTTGTCAAAGCATATGATGAGTTTGACTTTATGGCCGTGTATCACTTCGTTCATAACTTCTGTGTCAACGAGTTGTCATCGTTCTACCTCGACTTCACAAAAGATATCCTATATATCGAACGTGAAGACGATCTCCGTCGTCGTGCCGTTCAGACGGTCATGTACGATGCCGTCGTCCTCTTGACGAAACTATTGGCTCCAATCCTTCCACACACTGCCGATGAGGCATGGAAAGAAGTGCCTGGAAAGTCAGAAGCAAGCATCTTCTTGACGGATTTAGAAGAAGTAGATGCATTGACTGCTGACGAACAAGCGTTGCTTGAGAAATGGTCGAAATTCCTCGTCTTCCGTGACGATGTCCTCAAAGCGATCGAAATCGCACGTGGCGAGAAGTTGATCGGGAAACCGCTCGAGGCGAAGTTGATTCTCGCACCAAAAGCAGAGACTGCCGACTTGTTGAACACGATCGACAACGTCAGCCAACTGCTTCAAGTATCGCAAGTGGAGTGGGCTGAGACGGCAGACGTCGATTATGCGACGACGAAAATCACAGTCATGAAAGCAGATGGAGCCGCTTGTGCACGTTGTTGGACATACTCGACAGAGCTTGGACAAAACGAAGAGCATCCAGAGCTTTGCCCACGCTGTGCATCAGTAATCGGTTAAGACGAACCGGAGTGGCGTCCCCACTCCGGTTTCTTAACGGCTTGAAAGGAGACGCATATGAAACGATATTATGGATTGGCGCTCATCTTGATTTTGATCGATCAACTCACAAAATGGGTGGTCATTCAAACGATGACAATTGGTCAATCAATTGAAGTCATCCCGAACTTGTTATACTGGACGTCCTACCGCAATAAAGGAGCGGCTTGGGGGATGTTAGAAGGACAGATGGCGTTCTTCTTTATCATCACCATACTTGTCGTTGCCGGACTCGTTTACTTCTTGCACAAAGAGGTGAACGGCTATCAGCTCATCGGATATAGTGTCGGATTCCTGTTGGCCGGTGCCATCGGTAACTTTATTGATCGCTTGTTCCGTGGCGAAGTCGTCGACTTTGTCGATACGTATCCGTTCGGATACAACTTCCCGATTTTTAACGTGGCTGATATGGCACTCACGTTTGGTGTCATCTTGATGGTCATCGGGATTTTATTTGAAGAAAAATTACACAAAGAAAGGGGACAATCGTAATGGAATCGTATACTTTTGTCGCCGATGAAAAGGCAAGGATTGATAAGTGGGTCAGTGACCGTGGTGAATGGTCACGCTCTCAAGTACAGGAATGGATCAAGACGGGAGCCCTCCTCGTCAACGGTAGTGCAGTGAAAGCGAACTACAAGCTTCAAGTGGGGGATGAAGTGGAAGTGAACGTGCCGGAAGCGGTCGAACTCGAAGTATTGCCTGAAGACATCCCGCTCGAGATCGTCTTTGAAGACGAGGACGTCATCGTCGTCAACAAGGCACGCGGGATGGTCGTTCACCCTGCAACTGGACACACGTCAGGGACGCTCGTCAATGCGCTACTTTATCATTGTGATGACCTCTCGGGTATCAACGGTGTCAAACGTCCAGGAATCGTCCATCGGATTGATAAGGACACGACGGGTCTTCTCATGGTCGCCAAAAATGACTTGGCCCATGAATCGCTGGCGAGCCAGTTGAAGGACAAGACCATCAAACGCGAGTATATCGCGCTCGTCCATGGCGAACTCGTCCACGAACTTGGAACGATTGAAGCACCGATTGGTCGCGATACGAATGATCGTCAGCGAATGACTGTGACGGACCGGAACGCAAAAGAAGCCGTGACGCACTTCCGTTTACTCGAACGTTATAAAGACTTCACGCTCGTGGAGTGTAAATTAGAGACTGGACGCACGCATCAGATTCGCGTTCATATGCGTTATATCGGTCATCCGCTCGCCGGTGACCCGAAATATGGTCCACGCCGCACGATTGATTTGGGCGGTCAAGCGCTCCATGCGGCAACACTCGGATTCCACCATCCACGTACGAAAGAATGGATGGAGTTTGAGGCACCATTACCAGAAGACTTCAAGGCGGAACTCGCAAAATTGGATAAAATCGAGAAAACTCGTTGACTTCTGTCACATTCCGATTTATAGTCTAGGAAGCATAACACCTTTAAACCCAGTCCAGAGAGGCTGTGAAAGGATTGTGACCGCGGTCACATGTACGTCAATTCAACCCCGGCAGTCGTATGCCGTTTTTGATGAAGACTCCCTTTCCAGCCGGATGAGGGAGTCTTCTTTTTTACTGAAGTTTGGAAGGAGGAATCACGTGAAACAATCAGTCATTTTAGATGAGTCAGCCATCCGTCGTGCCTTGACCCGAATCGCACACGAGATTATCGAGCGAAACAAAGGAATCGATGACGTCGTCCTCGTCGGAATCAAGACGAGAGGCGAGACGCTCGCTGACCGACTCGCTCGCCGAATCGAGGAGATTGAAGGCAAGCCGGTCGCACTCGGCAATCTCGATATCACGCTTTACCGGGATGACTTATCGAAGAAGTCGTTAGACCCTGAAGTCAAAGCGACAGAGCTACCCCATGATATCAATGGAAAGACGGTCGTCCTCGTCGACGACGTCCTCTATACCGGTCGAACAGTTCGTGCCGCAATGGACGCGCTTGTCGACCATGGTCGTCCGGATTATATCCAACTCGCTGTCTTGATTGACCGAGGCCATCGGGAACTTCCGATTCGACCAGATTTTATCGGAAAGAACGTTCCGACGTCCAAGTCCGAGCAAGTCGTTGTCCGACTCAGTGAAGTCGACACGGCGGATGAAGTCACGATCCATCAGCAATAAACGCATACCTTTAAGGTGGTCCAGAGAGGCCAGGAAGGAGAATTCAATATGAAACAACCTGTTCTACACATCCACGAGCGTCCAGCTCACTTTCCACAATGGCTATTATTCAGCCTTCAACACGTCTTCGCCATGTTCGGAGCGACGATTTTAGTCCCGATTTTGACAGGATTAAATACATCGGTCGCCCTCGTCGCTTCCGGCGTGGCCACGCTCTCATTCTTAGCGATTACACGCTTCAAAGTCCCAACATACTTAGGTTCAAGTTTTGCCTACATCGCCCCAATCATAGCGGTCAGCCAGCAATGGGGTGTCGAAGCCGCACTCTTCGGCGGAATCGTCGCCGGGTCTGTATACGGGGTCGTTTCCTTGATCATCTATAAGACGGGCGTCAACTGGTTGCTCCGATTGCTCCCACCGGTCGTCGTCGGACCGGTCATCATGGTCATCGGACTCTCGCTTGCACCGGTCGCCATCGACATGTCGATGAATCAAGATGGTGCCTATAACGGAACGTTCATGACGATTGCCCTGCTTACACTTGGAATCACGATGCTCGCCATGACGAAGCTGAAAGGTGTCTGGGGTGCCGTCCCGATCCTCTTTGGAATCGTTGGAGGATACGCAGTCGCAGCCGCATTCGGCATCATCGATTACTCACCGATTCAACAAGCCAGCCTGTTCCAACTTCCTGACTTCACGATGGTGTTCGTCGACTACATGCCGATGTGGCAAGTCGGGGCCCTTCTCGCCATCGTTCCGGTCGCGCTCGTCACAATGACGGAGCACATCGGAGATCAGATGGTCACGTCGAAAATCATCGGACGAGAGACGATGAAAGACCCAGGTCTCCATCGCACGCTACTCGGAGACGGAGTAGGAAAAGCCGTTGCCTCTGCACTCGGTGGACCACCATGTACGACTTACGGTGAGAACAACGGCGTCATGGCCATCACACGAGTCTACAGTGTCTACGTCATCGCCGGCGCAGCACTCATGGCCATCAGCTTCGGATTCCTCGGTCACATTGAAGCGTTCATCTCGACCATCCCGAACCCGGTCAAAGGTGGAATCTCGATCCTCTTGTTCGGTGTCATCGCGTCGAACGGATTACGGACGATGGTGGAGAGCAAAGTCGACTTGGCAGAAAAGCGCAACTTGATCATCTCATCGGTCATCCTCGTCATCGGACTCGGTGGTGCGATGGTTCAAATCGGGAGCTTCCCGGTACAAGGCATGGCGCTTGCGACGGTCGTCGGTATTTTGTTAAACGCCATCTTACCGCATGAAGAAGACGATACAGCAGTCGAAGTCAACACAACTGAAGAAACGAAACAAGCAAGTAACTTTTAATTCGATCCCGTGAGGTCGGCAAAGTGAAGGCTCGTTTATTTGGGTGTACCCTGCCCAGATAAAGGCGTCCCTTCACATCGGTGAAGAGGCGCCTTTTCTCTTTGCCTCTAATAAAAGGAGGAGACGAACATGAATACGATGCAAACAAACGTGAAACCGGTCAAACACTTCGTCAGTTTGGACACACTTTCCCTTGAGGAGATCATGGGCATGATTGAAGAATCATTGCGCTACAAGCAAGGTGACCTCCCCCCACTATTTGATGGAAAAACGGTCGCAAACCTGTTCTTTGAAAACTCGACGCGTACGAAAAATTCGTTTCAAATGGCCGAGCGCCACTTGAACATGCAAGAGATTCCGTTCGATGTGACGACGTCATCGGTCACGAAAGGGGAGACGCTCTACGATACGTGTAAAACGCTCGAAGCCATCGGCGTGGACGCGCTCGTCATTCGACATCCGGAAGCGGGCTATTATCACGAACTTGTGGAGAAGTTGAATATCCCGGTGTTGAACGGAGGGGACGGGAGCGGGGAACATCCATCCCAATCATTGCTCGATCTCGTCACCATCTTTGAAGAGTTCGGAACGTTCCAAGGATTGAACGTCGCCATCTGTGGTGACCTCGTCCATAGTCGGGTCGCCCGCTCGAACGCAAGCGTCTTGAAGCGCCTCGGAGCAAACGTGGTCGGTTGTAGTCCTGCCTCTTGGTGGGATGACTCGATGGGGCTAGAGCGAAAAGAACTCGATGACATCCTAGGCGAATGTGACGTCATCATGTTGCTCCGTGTACAACACGAGCGCCATATCATGGGAGACGTCTTCTCGAAAGAAGCGTATCACACACAGTTCGGTTTGACGGTCGAACGCGTCGAGCGAATGAAAGCAGGCGCCATCATCATGCACCCGGCTCCGGTCAATCGGGATGTAGAGATTGCTGGAAGTCTGATCGAACATGAACGGTCACGCATCTTCCCACAAATGAAGAATGGGGTGTACGCCCGGATGAGCATCTTAAATCGAGCATTAGGAGGACAACAATGATACTTCAAAACGCGACATGGTATGACAAGGGAACGAAACGCACGACAAACATTCACGTGAAAGACGGAAAGATAAAATCACTCGACTATAAAGGGAAGACCACGGGACAAGAAATGCTCGATGCGACAGGTTATCTGCTCGCACCAGGACTCGTCGATGTCCACGTCCACTTGCGTGAACCAGGTGGCGAGGCGAAAGAGACGATTCGAACGGGAACGATGGCTGCCGCGGCGGGCGGGTTCACGACCATCTGCTCGATGCCGAACACGAGACCGGTTCCAGACGATCGCGAAACAATGGACGTCCTCCTTCAAAAAATCGAACAAGATGCGGTCGTACGTGTGTTACCTTACGCCGCTATCACGAAACGACAGCTCGGTGAAGAACAGGTCGACATGGAATCGCTCGCAGATGCCTTCGCCTTTACGGATGACGGTGTTGGTGTCCAATCGGCGGCGATGATGCGACAAGCCATGCGTGAAGCGAAACGATTGAACAAAGCAGTCGTCGCCCACTGTGAGGACAATACGTTGAAGGCCGGATCGGTCCACGAGGGCAAATTCAGTGAGGCGCATGGCATTCAAGGAATTCCGAGCCTTGCAGAGAGCATCCATATCGCTCGCGACGTTTTGATTGCTGAAGAGACAGGGTGTCATTATCATGTCTGTCACGTCTCATCCCGCCAATCGGTTCGTGTCATTCGGGATGCGAAACGAGCCGGAATCCACGTGACCGCAGAAGTGACGCCGCATCATCTCGTCTTGAGTGAGGATGATATTCCAGGACTCGATGCAAACTTCAAGATGAATCCACCGCTACGAAGCGAGGATGATCGACAGGCCCTCCTTGAGGGATTGTTTGACGGAACGATTGACATGATCGCAACGGATCATGCCCCCCATACAGTAGAAGAAAAGGCACAAGGGATAGAGCGGGCTCCGTTTGGGATTACCGGTTTCGAGACGGCCCTTCCACTTCTCTACACGACATTCGTGAAGACGGGCATCATGGAAGAGCGTCAGTTGCTCGACTGGATGACGAAACGTCCGAGCGACGTATTCGGTTTATCAAGAGGGGAACTGAAAGTTGGGGCGGATGCGGACCTGATTCTCATCGATACGGAAACGTCTCGGACGGTCGATCCTACGACATTTTATTCAAAAGGAAAGAATACACCGTTCGCAGGGGAAAAGCTTGTCGGATGGCCGGTCATGACGATGGTCGGTGGCGAAATTGTATATAAGGGGCGATTTGATGAAACGAACATTATGGCTTGAAGATGGAATGAAATTTGTCGGTAAAGGATTCGGGGCACCGGCTGATACGATGGGGGAAGTCGTCTTCCAGACAGGGATGACAGGATACCAAGAAATCTTATCGGATCCATCATACTGCGACCAAATGATTGTATTGACGAACCCATTGATCGGGAACTATGGCGTCAATCGTGAGGATTTTGAAACGACAATTCCGATGGCAAAAGCGTTGATTGTAAAAGAAGTATGCGATACGCCTTCGAACTTCCGTTCAACGGCGACACTCGATGCGACACTCACCCGCTTCGGCATTCCGGGGCTCTCGGATATCGATACACGGATGTTGACACGTCATTTACGAGCGAAAGGGGTCATGCGCGGTGTCCTCATCGATGGAGAGTTGACGTGGGACGAGGTACGGATCCGCTTTGATGAAGAATCGCCGAACGATCAAGTCGCACGCGTATCGACGAAGCGGACTTATGTGAGTACGGGAACCGGCCCTCGCATCGCTTTGATCGACTTCGGGGCGAAACTTGGAATCATGCGCGAGTTGATGAAACGAGATTGTGAGGTCGTCGTCTTTCCGCACGATGTGACGGCAGAGGACGTATTACGGTATGAGCCGGACGGTATCATGTTGTCAAATGGACCAGGAGATCCGAAAGACGTTCCGACCGCACTGCCGCTCATCGAGCAACTGATGCCGACGACACCGATGTTCGGAATTTGTCTCGGTCACCAGCTGATTGCTCTCGCAAACGGTGCAAACACCTTCAAGCTTCCGTTCGGACATCGTGGCGCGAATCATCCGGTGCTCGAGCTTGAGACTGGTGCCGTGACCATCACTTCTCAAAACCATGGATATGCGGTTGAGGAAACGTCACTGCTCGATACACCGCTCATCGTCACACACCGTGCGGTCAATGACGGAACGATCGAAGGGGTAAGACATCTCCATCACCCGACCTTCTCGGTACAGTATCATCCGGAGGCAGCACCAGGACCGTTCGACGCCAACGACTTATTTGACCGATTCATGCAACTCGTACAAGAAAACAAACAGAAAGTGGGAATTTGACATGCCAAAACGACCAGATATTCAGAAAATCCTCGTAATCGGATCAGGACCGATTGTAATCGGACAAGCAGCGGAGTTTGATTATGCTGGTACACAGGCATGTCTTGCCTTGAAAGAAGAAGGCTACGAAGTCATCCTCGTCAACTCGAATCCGGCTACCATCATGACGGATCCGACGACGGCGGACCGTGTCTATATCGAACCGCTCGAACCAGAATTCGTCGAGCGAATCATCCGGCAGGAACGTCCGGATGCACTCCTTGCCACGCTTGGCGGGCAGACAGGTTTGAACTTGGCTTTTGAACTCGACAAGCGGGGCGTCTTGCGAGATTGTGGCGTGGAGCTACTCGGGACGAAACTGTCTGCAATCGTTCAAGCGGAAGACCGGGAACAGTTCCGTAACTTGATGTTCGAACTTGGTCACGGCGTACCTGAAAGTGAGATCGTCCATACGCTCGAGTCTGCTTGGGGATTTGCGGAACGGATCGGGTACCCGATCATCATCCGACCTGCGTACACGCTCGGGGGAACCGGTGGCGGGATTGCCCATGACCGGGAGTCGTTCGAGCAAATCGTTGAATCTGGATTAAAGGCGAGTCCTGTGACGCAAGTCTTGTTGGAAAAATCGATTGCCGGGATGAAAGAAGTCGAGTTCGAGGTCATGCGTGACTCGAGTGACCAAGCCATCATCGTCTGTGCGATGGAAAACTTTGATCCGGTCGGAGTCCACACCGGTGACTCCATCGTATTCGCCCCTACGCAGACGCTGTCAGATCGGGATTATCAGATGCTTCGTAGCGTCTCTCTCGATATCATTCGGGCACTCGGGATCGAGGGTGGATGTAACATCCAATTCGCACTCGACCCAGACAGTTTCACGTACTACGTCATCGAAGTGAATCCACGTGTTTCACGGAGTTCAGCGCTCGCATCAAAAGCGACAGGCTATCCGATTGCCAAGCTGGCTGCGAAAGTCGCTGTCGGTTACAAGTTGTCAGAATTAAAAAACCCGGTCACCGAGACGAGCTACGCCTCGTTCGAACCGGCGCTCGATTACGTCGTCGCCAAAATCCCACGCTTCGCCTTCGATAAGTTTGAGTCCGCGGATCGCCGCTTAGGCACACAAATGAAGGCGACGGGTGAGGTCATGGCCATCGGTCGGAATTTAGAAGAGGCTTTGCTAAAAGCCGTTCGCTCGCTCGAGCTGGGGATGGAAGAACTTCACCTTCCACAACTTTCTGCATTAGACACAGAACAGCTCGAGCATGGACTCATTCATCCGACAGACGAGCGTCTGTTCATCGTCTATGAGGCCCTTCGTCGCGGATACTCGGTAGAAACGCTACACCAACTGACAAAAATCGATCGATTCTACTTACAGAAATTAAACCGGATCTGGCAAGCTGAGCAACAACTGATTAAGGAACCGTTGACATCAGAACGTCTGCTGGATGTGAAACGTCTAGGGTTCAGTGATGTGGCAATCGCGCGTATGCTGTCGATGGATACGGAAGCGGTTCGTACGAAACGGAAAGAATGGAACATTCGTCCCGTCTATAAGATGGTCGATACGTGCGCAGCCGAGTTCGCATCGGAGACACCGTACTTCTACGGGACGTATGAAGTGGAGAACGAAGCGGTGAAGACAGACCGGGAGTCCATCCTCGTCCTCGGATCAGGTCCGATTCGAATCGGACAAGGTGTCGAGTTCGACTATGCGACCGTCCACTCGATCGATACGATTCGCGATGCAGGATACGAAGCCATCATCATCAACAACAACCCGGAAACGGTCTCGACGGACTTCTCCATCTCCGATCGGTTGTACTTCGAGCCGTTGACAACAGAAGACGTGTTGGAGGTCATCGAGAACGAGAACCCGCTAGGTGTCATCGTCCAATTCGGTGGACAGACTGCCATCAACTTGGCGGCATCGCTAGAAGCGAACGGCGTGAAAATTCTTGGGACGACCCTCGAAGATATCGACCGTGCCGAAGACCGGAAGGCGTTCGAAGCCACATTGTCAGCGGAACGATTGGCTCAACCACCAGGAAAGACGGCGACAAATGTGGAAGAGGCCGTCGCTTGTGCGAACGAACTCGGCTATCCGGTACTCGTCCGACCATCGTACGTGCTCGGGGGACGAGCGATGGAAATCGTATATGAACAGTCTGAGCTTGAGCGGTACATGCGACATGCGGTCATCGCCTCAAAAGATCGACCGGTTCTCATCGATCGCTATTTAACGGGGATTGAGATTGAAGTCGATGCCATCTGTGACGGGACGGACGTCTATATCCCGGGGATCATGGAGCATATCGAACGTGCCGGCGTACATTCGGGTGATTCGATTGCCGTCTATCCGCCGCAACGACTCAGTGAAGAACTGAAACAAAAAGTCGTCGATTATACGATTAAGTTGGCGAAAGCGTTCCGCATCAAAGGTCTGCTCAACATCCAGTTCGTCTATGCGGATGACTTGTATGTCATCGAGGTGAACCCACGTGCGAGCCGGACGGTCCCATTCATCTCGAAAGTGACGGGGTTACCGGTCGCACGAATTGCTACGCAAACGATTCTTGGGACGAGTTTGAAAGAACTCGGTCTTGGGACAGGCATTCATCCTGAGTCGGACAGTATCTCGGTCAAAGTACCGGTCTTCTCGTTCGCGAAATTGAAAGAAGTAGACCCATCGCTCGGACCTGAGATGAAGTCGACAGGGGAGGTCATGGCGACAGATCGCACGCTCGAAAAAGCGCTCTATAAAGGGCTCGTCGCAGCAGGGATGAACATCGCCTTGAAAGGGAACGTGCTCATGACGATTGCCGACCATGACAAGGATGAGGCCATCGCCTTGGCGAAACGTTTCGACCGCCTCGGTTTCCGACTCATGGCAACGAGTGGGACGGCTGATTGTCTCGAAGCGGAACAGATGCGTGTTCGTCGAGTCGGGAAAATTCAAGAAGACGGTGAGACGATGCTCAGTGTGATCGAGCGAGGAGACGTCGACTTGATCATCAATACAACGAGTCGCGATGCACTCGTCACGAAAGACGGGTTCTTGATTCGAAGAACGGCCGCCGAGCAGGGCACGCTTTGCCTTACCTCGCTCGATACAGTCGAAGCGTTGTTACAAGTCATTGAAAGCCTGTCGTTCCAAACGGTCAGCATCCCGGCATTCACAACGTTCGGGGTGATGGTATGAGACATGACGTGACGATTGTCAGCAATCGACAAATCGCCAAAGCGACGATGGAAATGAAAGTCCGTTGCCCTGGGGTGGAGATCGCCCCTGGGACGTTCTTTCACATCAAGACGTCCGGTCTGTTACGTCGACCGTTATCGGTGGCGAACGTCGAGGGGGACGAAATTACCTTCTTATACAAAGTGATTGGGGAAGGGACAACTGAGCTTTCGGGGAAACGCGTCGGGGACACACTAGACGTCCTTGGTCCGCTCGGGAACGGTTTTCCCCTAGCGCAACATGGAAAGCGAGTCGTCCTGGTCGGAGGTGGGATTGGGGTCCCACCGCTTTACTACGTCAGACGCCGACTCCATGAGATGGGGATTGAAACGATTGCAATTCTCGGGTTTGATTCAAAAGAAAGCGTCTTTTATGAAGAAGCCTTTCGTGAACTTGGTGAGACGATCATCACGACAGTAGACGGTACTCACGGGGAGCTTGGCTTCGTCACTGGCCCCCTCGCACGCATCGAGGCGGATGTGTTGTTCAGCTGTGGTCCGGAAGCGATGTTAAAGGCAGTTGCCACTTCGCCCATTCCTGAACGATATCTCTCAATCGAGAATCGGATGGGTTGTGGCATCGGTGCTTGTTTTGCCTGTGTCTGTCAAGCACCGGGGGGCTATGTGAAAGTCTGTAGTGACGGTCCGGTATTCAATGCGGAAGAGGTGCTGTTATGAGATTGAATGTCGAGTTACCAGGTCTTCGTTTAAAAAACCCAATTATTCCGGCTTCCGGATGTTTCGGATTTGGAGAGGAATTCGCGAAACTGTATGACCTCTCCATCTTAGGAGGCATCATGATCAAAGCAGCGACGGAGGAATCGAGATTCGGAAATCCGACCCCACGTGTCGCCGAGACGGCACAGGGCATGCTCAACGCGATCGGACTTCAAAATCCAGGTGTCGATGCGATCATCGAAGAAAAATTACCATTCCTCTCAACGTTCGATACGGAGATCATCGCCAACGTTGCCGGTTCGACGCCAGATGAATACGTGGAAGTCGCCCGTCGAATCAGCGCCGACCCGACGATTAAAGCCATCGAATTGAACATCTCATGCCCGAACGTGAAATGTGGGGGCATGCAGTTCGGGACGGACCCGGTAATGGCCGCAGAACTCACGCGACTCGTCAAAGCGGCTTCGAGTAAGCCGGTCTATGTCAAACTGTCTCCGAACGTCACGTCGATCACGGACATGGCGCGAGCTGTCGAGGCGGCCGGCGCGGACGGCTTGACGATGATCAACACACTCGTTGGGATGCGAATCGATATCGAGACAGGACGACCGATTTTAGCGAACCGAATCGGTGGGTTATCCGGTCCGGCCATCAAACCGGTGGCGGTCCGGATGGTATATGAAGTCGCGCAAGCGGTCAACATACCGATCATCGCCATGGGCGGGGTTCGGACGGTAGACGATGTGCTTGAGTTCATTTACGCCGGGGCGTCTGCCGTTGCCGTCGGGACGGCGAACTTTGAAAATCCATACGTCTGTCAGGAAATCATTGAAGCGTTACCGGCACGACTTGATTCACTCGGAATCGAACATATTTTGGATGTGAGGGGGAAGGCCTATGCGCAACTTGTATCTCGCCCTTGACGTTGAAACGCGGGACGAAGCGTTTCATTTGTTAAAACGATTTTCAAACCGACCGGCTGTCAAAGTCGGGATGGAACTCTTTTATCGGGAAGGCGCATGCTTTGTCGAAGAATTGGTCGACGAGGGTTATCCGGTCTTTCTAGATGTGAAAGTACACGATATCCCGGAGACGGCACGCCGTACGATGCGACAAATCGGAAAGCTCGGGGTGGCTGTGACGAATGTCCACACATTAGGCGGCGAAAAGATGATGCGCTATGCGTTAGACGGGTTACGTCAGGCAAACGATACGACTCGATTGATCGGGGTCACACAGTTGACGTCGACAGATGAACGAATGATGCAGACAGAGCTCGGGATTGCCGGACGACTCGATCAAGCCGTTCTCAGACAAGCGACACTCGCGAAACAGGCGGGACTTGACGGAGTGGTCGCATCCGTCCAGGAAGCGAAAGCGATTCATCAGAAACTCGGGGACACGTTCATGACGGTCACACCGGGCATCCGACTCGGTGCAACCGAGGATGATCAAGTCCGTATCGCGACGCCGCATGAAGCGAGACTGGCGGGTGTTCACTCAATCGTCGTCGGTCGACCGATTACACGTGCGACTGATCCGATGGCCATGTACGATCAATTTATGAAGGAATGGGGACAAATGAATGAAACAAATCGCTGAGGCACTTTTACAGATTGAAGCCGTCACACTATCACCGACTGAGCCGTATACATGGTCGAGCGGATTGAAGAGTCCGATCTACTGCGACAATCGACTTACACTCAGTTTTCCGAATGTGCGTCAAGTCATCGTCGATGGATTGGTGAAGTCAGTGAATCCGACTGAAGTCGATGTGATTGCAGGGACGGCCACGGCAGGTATCCCTCACGGGGCGTTGCTCGCTGACCGACTCGGTCTCCCGTTCATTTATGTCCGGTCGAGTGCAAAAGGGCATGGGAAAGGTAATCAAATTGAAGGAAGACTCGAGGCAGGCGCTCGAGTACTCGTCATCGAGGATTTATTGTCGACAGGGATGTCGAGTATCGATGCGGCGAAGGCGATTCGTCAGGCGGGTGGTGACGTCATTGGGATTCAAGCCATCTTCTCGTACGGATTACCGGTTCTTCAGAAGAATCTAGCCGATGCAGATCTGACGGCAACATCGTTGACGACGTTCTCAGAATTGATTGAAGTGGCAGAGAGTACGGGCGTTCTAAACCGTTCGGAGCTCGATTCGCTTCGCGACTGGCAAGAAGATCCTCGTGCCTGGAGCGACCTCGTCACCTCTTAAGAATCCACCTTCGGGCGGATTCTTTTTCGATTCGGCATATGTCATACTTCATGGTAAAATAACGGAAGTGATTCGAAAAGGAGAGGCATATGGCGTATTCAAGAAGCAAAGAGAAGACATGGAACGCACGATTTCGTGCAATTCCAAAACATCGTAAAATCGCCTTCGGTCTCGTCTTGACCATCATCCCAGCGCTCTTTTTTGTGAATTTATTTGTATTCAGTCATCTATTAGCGCTAGGAGACCAGTATGAAGACCGATATCAAATGAAGAAATTGCGACTCGAAACAGACCATGGGAACGTGGAATTTGTTCGTAGTCCAAATGAAAAGGTACAGATTGAAGTGATGCAGACCAATTCGAAAGAACGGCGCATCAAAGTCAAATCAGTCGGGGACACGATCTACGTCGTCGAGCGATATGGCTGGTTCAGCTATTTCGGAAGTCGGGCGAGCGATGAACCGTCGCGCTATAAGATTAAAGTCGCTTTGCCGAGCTCGATGACATCGGTTCATCTAGGAGCGGAGCAGGTGACAGGACAAGGATTGAATGCGAAGACGATTGTCATGGATGTGAATGCCGTCAATTTGAAACAGATTGATAGTGATCGACTGCGGATTGAATCGAAAAGCGATACGACTATCGAATCGGCACGACTTGTGACCGGTGACATTCGGTCCTATCGTCATGCGACTGTCAGTGATGTCGTCGTCAATCAAGCGATGACCATCCAGACGGAAGCCGGGACGCTCAGTTACGCGCCGAAACATGCGACAGGACAAGTGAACGTGACGACGACTGGAAAAGTCTCGAGTAGCGACCGTTACGAAGAAGTCGAACCCGGTGTGTATCAATTGTCGACATCGAATCGACCGGTGGTGGAACTGATTTCTGAGACAGGGAAGGTCGAACTGAAATGAATGGAAAACGATACATCCCGAAAGTCGGGTTACGTACGTTAAAAACCGGAATCGCCGTCGCCATCACCGTCGCCATCTCGTGGTATATCTTCGGGATCTATTCAGGGATGGGGGCCATCGCAGCAGTCGTGGCGATGCAACCGACCGTCAAGCGGTCATCTAAAATCGTGTTCAGTCGTATATTCGGAACGGTCGTCGGTCTTATGTGTGGACTTTTCATCGTCTATTTGTTCGGTGTCAATCCGCTCTCGATCGGATTAGCCGTCATCGTTTCGCTCACACTCAACACGACGTTCGATAAGACCCATATGTCGACGTATGCAGCGTTTGCCATCGTCATGATGCTCGAAAGTCCTACATCGGACTTCTTCCATTATGCGTGGACCCGTTCGTTATTGACAGCGGTCGGTGTGTTCGTTTCACTCGGTGTCAATTACGCATTCATGCCACCCCGTTATGAGGACCGATTGTTGAACGAGGTACGTAAGACTTCTTCTTATCTGTTCCATCATTGGCGAGAGCTCGTCGGTTCCCCGACAGAACTGCTCGAGACGCGAGCCCGCATCCTTGGCCATCAAGAGCTTCATATGATGCTCCAAGAGGATATGAAAGTGACGAACGTCAAATTGAAGCATATGACAATCAAACAGTACCGATTGTTGATTCACCTTGAAGACAAGCTGGTCTTGTTGCTAGAGAGTCTCGCCGAGCATCGAGAAGCTTTCCTTTTGATGAGTGAGGAAGAGCGACAGGCGTTTGAGTCTGAGTTCTTATACTTACTGGCACACCATCACGACATTCTCTATACATGTGACAAGCCCTATTCACTCTTCAAACTTCCACATGAAGATTTATCCGTTTCAGAAATTTTATACGGGCATTTGCTCGACTATCATGAACAGCTCGAGGCGTTCAAGCATGATCCGAAAACGTGAACCCTCTACACGTAGAAGACCCGCCATGATCATGACGGGTCCAGCTTGTTGACAAATAACATGTTCGAACTCGTCCTTCCGGCGCCCGTTTGTCTTCTTCCAAGGCCTCGACGACCGAAGAAAAGCTCGATACTTACTTCGAATCGATGTATCAGGGGAAAGGGAAGGTAAACGCCGAGCCCGCCCGTCATCAATCCCGCGATCATCCGCCTCGGCCCGCCGTTCAACATCCGTTCCGTTCGTCAGACCGTGAAGGATGGATTGTGTCGACTTGTTGATCATCAGATCCACCCCTGTGTGTTCTTCTCACACCATTATATGGGATGAAGGACAAAAGGTGACCAAGAACGGGCAGGCGAGACTCCTGAGGGAATAGCAAGCAAAGGGAGACCCAGCAGTGACGCAGTCGCGATGCGGCTCCCTGCTTGCCCCTAGGAAAGCGAGCCGTGTCCGGGTTGGGCATATAAAAGACATTAGACCTATACTTTGTCTATAGTCTGGACCCGCCATCACGATGGCGGGTCTTCATGTTCACGATTGTTTCAATGACTTCATCAATTGCTCATCCGGAGTCACGTAGACGGTCTGTTGATCCGTGTAGATGACGAACCCGGGTTTCGCACCGCTCGGTTTTTTCACGAAGCGGGCGCGTGTGTAATCGACAGGCACGCCACTCGATGCGCGTGCCTTCGAGAAGTAGGCGGCGACTGATGCGGCTTCAAGTAATGTCGTTTCATCCGGTTCGGTCGAACGAATGATGACGTGAGACCCTGGGATGTCTTTAACATGAAGCCAAATCTCGTCACGGCGTGCGAATTTGAACGTCAGATGGTCGTTTTGCGTATTGTTCTTCCCGACAAAGAACTCTATTCCGGTCGAGGACGTATACGCTTCAAGCGAAATCTTCGGATTCGCTTTTTTCTTTTGTCGTTTTTGACGGATGTAGCCTTCTTCTGCGAGTTCTTCGCGAATCTCAAGAAGGTCGGACGGTGACGCGACGTCAAGTTGGGCGATAAGCGTCTCTAAATATTCGATTTCTGCATCGTTCAGCTCAATCTGTTTCTTCACTTCCACTTTTGCGACTTTTAATTTGTTGTATTTCTTATAATATTGCTGCGCATTCTCATTCGGTGTTTTGAGTGGATCGAGTGGAATGGAGAGGATTGCACCGTTTTCGTCATAATAATCGACGACTTCGGCGACGCGCATCCCTTTCTCGAGTTGGAATAAATACGTCGTCAACAACTCGCCGTATTTTTGTAACTCATCTGCCCGTTCTGTCGCTTTCAAATCATCCAAAAGGCGGCGGCGTTTTAATTGATTCTTTTCGAGTTCTGATTTCAAGAGCCGTTCCACATCGTGTGCTTGTTGTCTCACACGGTCACGGTTCGCTTTTTCATAGTAGAAACGGTCGAGCACTTCTTTACTCGATTCATACGTTTCCTCGGATTCGATGTCCCCGGCTGTCAACGCGATCGGAGCGAACCGTTCTTTGCCGTTCGCAAGTTGTTGGAAAACGTAGGGTCCATCGAGTTGACGAAGAACGTTCTCAAACGCTTGTTGTAAGGAGTCGCGATTCGGCGTTTTTGCGAGATGAACAACTTCCTGTGCGATTTGCGGACTGACGCCGGCGAACGTGGCGACAATCTGTTTATCAAGCTTGCCGGCGTTCCAATCGATTCGTTTCAATCCTTCTGTCATCTCCGTCAATGGGTCGAACTTGTGTTGTTCCGGCGGAAGGAGATAGTCACTACCCGGCATGATGGTCCGATACGTGTTTTGGGAAGGCGGGAGATGCTTGATGGCATCTAATATTTTGCCTTCTTCTGTCGTCAAGACGACGTTCGAGTGGCGTCCCATCAATTCGATGTATACTTTCTTCAATTCTTCATCGCCGAGCTCGTTACGAGAGCGGACCGAAATGACGATGACACGGTCTCGTCCGATTTGTTCGACCGCCGTGATGAATCCACCTTCTACATGTTTGCGGAGCATCATGCAAAACATCGGCGGTTCTTGTGGGTTTTTAATCGGTGTATCCGTCAACTGAAGACGGGCATACATCGCGTTTGCTGATATCAAGAGTTGCGCGTTCTGACGATTCGAGCGAATTTGAAGCATCAAATCGAGCGAATACGGTTGATGTACCTTGTTGATTCGCCCTCCGACGAGCGATTGTAATTCTTGTACGACACGATATGTCATTAATCCATCATAAGCCAATGATCTCATCACCTTTGTTCATTTTCTGTCTCTACGTTATCAGAAAAACAGAAAATATGGTACGATGGAGTAGGAAATCCGAACTTCTTCTTGCCGGGACAATTGATTGACTGCTATTATAATTAAATGTGATGTTAGAAGATGGAGGGCTTGCAGTGAATTTTAAAGAACGAGGATTATTAATCGTTTTGTCTGGACCGAGCGGTGTCGGAAAAGGGACCGTTTGCCGTGCTCTTCGCGAGGAAGAGGACAACAACCTTCAATATTCGGTGTCGGCGACGACCCGAAAACCACGTGAAGGGGAAGTTGAAGGGGTGCATTACTTCTTCAAATCGAGAGAAGAGTTCGAACGGATGATCGAACAAAAAGAACTGCTTGAACATGCCGAATTTGTCGGTAACTATTACGGGACGCCTGTAGAGTGGGTGCGTGAAACGCTCGAAAGCGGCCAAGATGTCATTCTTGAAATTGAGGTGCAAGGGGCGTTCCAAGTGAAGGAACTTCTCCCAGAAGCCGTCTTTTTATTCTTGGCACCACCAAGCCTTCAAGAACTTCGCAATCGTCTCATCGGACGAGGCACGGAGTCAGAAGAAGTCATTAAGCAACGCCTGCTCGTCGCGCGTGAAGAAATCGAGTTGATGGACGCCTACGACTATGTCGTCACGAACGACGAGGTCGACAAAGCCATCGATCGAATTAAAGCGATCGTGACAGCCGAGCATTGTAAACGTGAACGTGTTGCGTCACTCTATAAAAAAGCCATGATGGAGGTCATTTAATGTTATACCCTTCGATTGATGCCTTACAACGTACTATCCCGTCAAAATACACGATCGTTACGGTCGCTGCAAAACGGGCGCGTCAGATTCAAGATGGAAAAGCACCGAAAGTCGCCGAGCCAAAATCATATAAGCCGGTCGGTCAAGCGTTAGAAGAACTATTTTCGGGTGATACGACAATCATCGTGAACGAAAAAAACAACGGATGAAGTGTGACCCAAGTCGTTTGCGACTTGGGTCTCATTGTCTATAAGGGGGAGTTTGGGAATGGTGAAGGATCGTACTATTTTGTTATGTGTGAGTGGTGGCATCGCCGCCTATAAGGCGTGTGCGCTCACATCGAAATTGGTTCAAGCCGGAGCGAATGTTCGCGTCGCGATGACGAAGTCGGCAGAACAATTCGTGGGTCAGGCGACCTTCCAGGCGCTCAGTCGCAACCCGGTCTATACGGACGTGTTCGAAGAGCATGACCCGACAAAGATTGCACATATCGATGTCGTCGACTCGAGCGATTTGATTGTCGTGGCCCCGGCGACGGCAAATACGATTGCAAAATTGGCGAACGGGATTGCGGATGACTTTATTACGACGTCCATTTTGGCTGCGAAGTGCCCGGTCATCATCTCACCAGCGATGAATGTGAACATGCTCGAACATCCTGCCACACAGCGCAACATCGAGACGCTAAAATCATACGGCTATCAGTTGATTGAACCCGGTGTCGGCAACTTGGCTTGCGGATGGATTGGCGGGGGACGTCTGCCTGAACCGGAAGACTTGGTTCGCATCATCGAAAGCCAATTCGTTCCGAAACTATATCTTGGAAAAGATGTCTTGATCACGGCTGGCCCGACTGTCGAACGCATCGATCCCGTCCGTTACTTATCCAATGATTCGTCTGGAAAAATGGGCGTCGCACTCGCTGAGGTGGCTCGAGACATGGGCGCCCGTGTCACGCTCGTCCATGGCCCGCTTCAAGTTCCTGTCCCAGATGGCGTGACAGCGGTTCCCGTCAAGTCAAGTGAGGAGATGCTGCGCGAAGTGACGAGCCGCTTTGAGGCTTCAGACCTTGTCGTGAAATCGGCGGCAGTTGCGGATTATCGTCCGAAAACGGTGCATTCGGAAAAACATAAAAAAGTTCACGGTCCACTCATGATCGAACTTGAAGAAACGACAGACATTTTAAAATCACTCGGTGAGAAGAAGACTCATCAAGTGTTGGTCGGATTTGCTGCTGAGACGGAACGACTCGAGGAGCATGCGGCAGCTAAGCTGAAGCGGAAAAACGTCGATTACCTCGTGGCGAACGATGTGTCTGGCAGTGACGTTGGATTCGGGGCGGACGACAATGAGGTCGTCTTGTTCCATGCAGACGGGACGACACATCGACTTCCGAAACAGTCGAAGAAACAGTTAGCGTTCGAGTTGCTCACACACTTTAAGGAAGCGGTCCGATGATTGCACATGTACATGTCGATGCACCGGTGATCACGATTGATCGTCCGTTTGATTACGAAGTACCTGAACAATTTGAGGCTTTGATTGAACCGGGCATGCGCGTCTCTGTCCCATTCGGGTCCCGTCGTCTGCTCGGGATTGTCGTCGGTACGTCAGATGGGACGAGAGATGGATTAAAACCGTTAGAAGCGCTGTTAGATGAGGAATCTTCACTCACCGATGAACTGCTCGCTTTATCCATTCATGTGAAAGAGACGACACTTTGCTTTCGTTCATCCGCCCTGCTCGCGATGCTTCCGGCCGCGCTCAAGGTGAGTTATGACAAAGAAATCAAAGAAGGGTATGTGCCTGATGGGGTCCGCCTCGGAACGCATTTATCGGAGTATCCAAAAGAAGTCCAATCGGTCATTCTTGGACTCGCTAAAAAAGGGGAGCTGATCTTAGCGCCCGTCTTAAAAGAAAAGAAGACTGTTAAGACCGACGTCGTCGTCGAGCTCCTCGATGCAACGGTCGTGCCAAAACGTGCGAAAAAGCAACTTGAAGCGGTCAACCTACTAAAGGAGACCCCACGCATGTATTGGTCGGCACTACGTCAAATTGGTCTGACTCGTCCACAACTGCAAAAACTTGCCGACCTCGGAGCGGTTCGATTGACCGAGGTCGAGTTGAACCGTGACCCGTACGCGACGATCGAGCAAGTCGAGGAATCGGTTCAATTGAACGACAGTCAGGCAAGTGCCGTCTTGGCCATACAGGAGGCTGAAGCAGGTGAGACGTTACTCGTCCACGGTGTGACGGGGAGTGGGAAGACCGAAGTCTATTTAGAATCAATCGGACAAGTCATCGATGAAGGCAAGCAGGCCATCTTACTCGTTCCTGAAATCAGTTTGACCCCGATGATGGTCAAACGCTTCAAGCGTCGTTTCGGCGATCGGGTCGCCGTGTTGCACAGTGCTCTGTCTAAAGGTGAGAAGTACGACGAGTGGCGTAAGATTAAACGGAATGAAGTCGACGTCGTCGTCGGTGCCCGTTCTGCCATCTTTGCCCCGCTCGACCGACTCGGTCTGATCATCTTAGATGAAGAGCACGAGACGACGTACAAGCAAGAAGAGAACCCGCGCTATCATGCGCGCGATGTTGCCATCTGGCGGGCTCGTTATCACGGTTGTCCTGTCGTGTTAGGCAGTGCGACCCCGTCACTTGAATCGTATGCCCGGGCACAAAAAGGCGTCTATCGCTATTTGCATTTGAAAGAACGGTATGGCGGTGAGATGCCACCGGTCCACATCATTGACATGCGCCGAGAGTTGGCGAAGGGCAATACGACGATGTTCTCGGAAGAATTGTTCCAAGGGATTCTCGACCGGATCGAGAAAAAAGAGCAGTGCGTCATTTTATTGAACCGTCGTGGATTCACGACGTTCGTCATGTGCCGGGACTGCGGGGAAGGCATGACATGTCCGCATTGTGCCGTCAATTTGACATATCATCAATATGGAGATCGGTTGAAGTGTCACTACTGCGGTTACGAGGTCGGTATGCCTTCGACGTGTCCATCCTGCAATAGTAAGAAAATCAAACAGTTCGGGTCGGGCACACAAAAAATCGAGACGGAACTGTTGAACCGGATTCCAGAAGCGCGCATCATCCGAATGGACCAGGATACGACGTCTCGAAAAGGTTCACATGAGCAGTTGTTGCGTCGTTTCGAAGAAGGGGAGGCCGACATCTTACTTGGCACGCAGATGATTGCCAAGGGGCTCGACTTCCCAAACGTCACCCTCGTCGGGGTACTCGCGGCGGATGCGACACTCGGGATGCCTGACTTTCGGGCGACCGAACGCACCTTCCAACTTGTCACGCAAGTGGCAGGAAGAGCCGGGCGCGGAAAACTTCCGGGTGAGGCGTTCGTCCAAACGTATAACCCGGACCATTATGTGATCGAGACTGCGAGTGAACATGATTATGAGACATTTTTCGCCAAAGAGATGGGACTCAGACAAGTCGGAAATCATCCTCCTTACTGGTTTTTAACGCTCGTCACGTTTTCGGCGGAAAATCCCCTTGTCGCCAAGGCCGAGGCAGAATTGTTCGCATCAGACTTTTTACAAGCGCACGTGGAGAATAGTCGCTTGAATGGACCGATGCCGGCACCGTTATCGAAATTGAAGAACGCCTATCGTTATCAAGTATTCATTAAAACGAAACAACCCGATACGCTTTACGCCGAGCTGGCACGATTACAGCAAGCGAGAGCCAAAGCAATCAGCAAGAAAGAATATCAAATGAGTATCGATGTGAACCCATACGTATTCATGTGAGGTGGAGAGACATGTATAAAGTAGTAGAAGTACCTAATGACATTTTGCGCGTAACGTGCGAACCGGTGACAAAGTTTGATAAAAAATTGCGTCAGACTGTCGACCGATTGTTTGATACGATGTATGAGTATGACGGAGTTGGTGTCGCGGCACCGCAAGTCAATTTGAACCAGCGGCTCGCGGTCGTCCATACCGATGATGAGACGGGACCGCTCGTCTTGATCAACCCGGAAATCATTGAAACATCCGGTCGAGAAGTTGGACTAGAGGGATGTTTGAGCATCCCAGGCGAATTCGGATTCGTGGAACGACATGAGTCGATCGTCGTCAAGAATCAAGATTTGAAAGGGCGTACACATACGATTCAAGCGAGTGGCTTTTTCGCTCGTGCGATTCAACATGAGATGGATCATTTGGATGGCGTCTTGTTCACAGACAAGCTCGCCGTCCCGAACCCTGGAAAAGACAAACGCATCGTCTTCATGGGGACGCCGACGTTCGCCGTATCGGTACTTGAGCGACTGCTTGAAGAAGGATACAATGTCGTAGGTGTCGTATCGCAACCGGATAAACCGGTCGGGCGAAAACGTGAACTTAAGCCGACTCCAGTAAAAGAGTGTGCGCTTCGTCACGGTATTCCCGTGTTGCAGCCTGAAAAAGTGCGCACAGACTATGCAGACATTTTAGAGCTGAAGCCTGATTTGATTGTGACGGCGGCGTACGGACAAATCGTGCCGACCGCCTTACTAGAAGCCCCGCCTCACGGAGCCATCAACGTACATGCCTCCCTCCTTCCGAAATATCGCGGAGGTGCCCCGATCCATCAAGCCATTCTTGATGGGGAGTCGGAGACAGGTGTGACGATCATGTACATGGTCGACAAGTTAGATGCAGGGGACATGATTGCCAATACCATCGTACCTATTGAAGAGACGGATACAGTCGGGTCTTTATTTGATAAACTGGCTGTAGCAGGAAGCGATCTTCTGATCCGTACGCTTCCGGCCTTCTTGGAAGGGTGGATTGAGGCGGTGCCTCAAGACGAGCGAGACGTGACGTTTGCTCCGAACATCAGCCGTGAGCGTGAACAGATTGATTGGACGAAGCATGGCGAGTCCATCTACAACCATATTCGAGGAATGAATCCATTCCCGACGGCCTATTCAACGCTTGAAGGCGAACGAGTGAAATTGTTCATGGGAGAAAAAACGACAGGAACGGGACAGTCGGGAGAAGTCATTCGTCTGGAAGAAGACGGATTTGTCGTGGCGACAGGGAACGACGTCGCAATCAAAGTGACCGATTTGCAACCCGCAGGTAAGAAACGGATGGATGGTGCAACTTTCATGCGTGGCGCCGGACAAAAGCTACGGATTGGCGACCGATTAGGAGGAACTCATGAACGTACGTGAAGCAGCGCTTGATACGCTGATGAAAATTGAACAAGGCGGCGCGTATTCGACGATTGCCGTCAATGATACATTGAAACAAAAAAAAGTTGCCCCAAAAGATGTCGGTCTCTATACCGAACTCGTATATGGGACGCTCAGTCGCAAAGGGACGCTCGATTATATTTTGAAAGACCGCATCCGTTCGCCGAAGAAGCTAGACAAGTTTGTCCTCCCGCTTCTTCGGATGAGCGTTTATCAACTCTTCTATCTTGATAAAGTACCCGACCGGGCCGTCCTACACGAGGCGGTCGAAATCGCGAAAAAACGAGGTCATCACCTCGGAACGAGCAAATTCGTAAACGGGGTGTTACGAAATGTGCTTCGGGAAGGGTTTCCGGACTTTAGTGGCTTGACCGATGCAGAACGAATCGCCATCGAGCACAGTCATCCGGAATGGCTCGTATCAGATTGGATTGAGTTATATGGTGTGGAAACGGCAGAAGCGATTTGCCGATTAAACAATGAACCTGCTCCTGTTACGATTCGGGTCAACCGAAAGCGCATTTCAGTGGATGAGATGATGAACCGGTTGGCTGATGCTGGCGTCATGACGTCACGTTCGGAACTGTCGGCAGATGGACTCGTCGTAGAGTCTGGGAATGTCCATGGGACCCCATTTATCGAGGAAGGTTTCCTATCGATTCAAGATGAAAGCTCCATGATTGTCGCGGATGCACTCGGTGTGTCGAAAGACGATGTCATCCTAGACGCATGTGCCGCACCAGGCGGCAAGGCGATGCATACGGCAGAGCGGATGCAAGGTGGGTCGCTCACCGCGCTTGACCTTCATCCGCACAAAGCAAAATTGATTGACCAACAAGCGAAACGTCTACACATCAATGGAGTGACCGCACTTGCCCTTGATGCTCGTTTAGCAGGTGAACGGTTTGAAGAAGAGAGTTTTGACCGGATTCTTTTAGATGTCCCTTGTTCGGGCCTTGGCGTCATTCGTCGAAAGCCGGATATTAAATGGACGAAGGACAAAGCTCAACTCGAAAACTTACCAAAGATACAAAGACAAATCATTGATGCCGTATTGCCACTGCTCAAACCAGGTGGTACGCTAGTTTACTCGACATGTACAATCGACCCGTCTGAAAATGAGACGCAGGCTGACTATATTCTGTCGAAAGGGTTGATGTGGGACGAAACGCTCAAAGGTCGTCTCCCACAATCTGTTCGTCCGATGATGGAATCGGACCGTGCTGAACTAAAATTATTACCGACGACATTCGGGACCGACGGCTTCTATATCGCCGCATTTAAGAAAGAGGTATAAAACATGAATCCAAAAGCAGTAGAAAAGAATCCACTCGTAGGCGCAAAACCGTCACTTTATTCGTTGACGTTCCCCGAACTTGAGGCATGGGTGATCGAGGCAGGAGAAAAGGCATTCCGTGCGAAACAATTATATGATTGGATGTACGTCAAACGGGTCACGACTTTTGATGATATGACCAACGTTCCGAAAGCGCTTCGCGACAAATTAGAGGCATCGTTCCAATTGACGACGTTAAAAGAATTGGTCAAGCAGGAATCCCAAGACGGCACAATCAAGTTCTTGTTTGAACTTCAGGACGGGTACTCAATTGAAACGGTACTCATGCGTCACGAATACGGAAACTCGATTTGTGTCACGACACAAGTCGGTTGCCGGATCGGATGTACGTTCTGTGCCTCGACACTCGGCGGCTTGAAACGAAACTTAGAAGCCGGGGAAATCACAGCCCAAGTGCTCGACGTACAACGTGCATTAGACGCGACAGGAGAGCGCGTCGACTCTATCGTCGTCATGGGAATCGGCGAACCGTTCGATAACTACGATGAGTTAATGCGTTTCTTACGTACTGTCAACCATGACAATGGACTCAACATCGGAGCACGACACATCACGGTATCGACGAGTGGGATTGTTCCGAAGATTTACAAGTTTGCCGATGAAGGTATGCGAATCAACTTCGCCATTTCACTTCACGCACCGACGACGGAATTGCGTACTAAGCTCATGCCGATCAACCGTGCCTTTGACTTGGACAAGTTGATGGATGCGGTCCGTTATTACACAGAGAAGAGCGGACGTCGCATCACGTTTGAATATGGACTCTTTGGTGGTGTCAACGATACGGAAGAATATGCCCATCTCTTGGCAGACCTGTTAAAAGGAATCAAATGTCACGTCAACTTGATTCCCGTCAACCATGTACTCGAACGTGACTATGTACGGACACCGCGAGCTCAAATCTTTGCCTTCGAAAAAGTGCTCAAAGACCGCAATGTGAACGTGACAATCCGTCGCGAGCAAGGGTCGGACATCGATGCCGCTTGTGGACAGCTTCGAGCGAAGGAGCGCGAACAAGAAACGAGGTAATCAGAAAGATGGAATTAGCATTTCGAACAGATCGTGGACAAGTACGCACACAAAATGAGGATGCAGTTTTAATCTTAGGTGATGCCATAACCGGGATTGCCCTGGTTGCAGACGGAATGGGTGGGCATGCAGCGGGAGAGGTCGCGAGTCAAATCGTGATTGAAGAGTTTAGACGGGCGTTCCCGTCTCTCCCGGCAACCCCTGTCGAAATCGAACGATGGTTCCGCCACCACATCGATTTGGCGAACGATCAAGTGTTGCAATTTGCGAAGCAGTCGAATCTTGTCATGATGGGAACGACTGTGGCAGCTGTTTGTTGGAATGAAGAAACGGTGGTCATCGTCCATATCGGAGATAGTCGCGTCTATGCGCTCCAGGCGAATGAGTTAAGACGTCTTACGGAGGACCATTCTTACGTCAATGTGCTCAAACAACTCGGTGAATTGACGGAAGAAGAGATGCGGGTTCATCCGAAACGAAATGTCATCACCCGGGCAATCGGTTCAAGCGAACAAGTCGAACCTGACGTGCAAGTGCTCGCTGACCCTGAGTTTGATGTGATTTTAATTTGTACGGATGGATTGACGACACACATGACCGATGTGGCGATTCAACACGTATTACAACAAACGGCATCCGCCGAACAAAAAGCGGAGCAACTCATTGCAGAAGCCAATCAATTGGGAGGAAGCGACAATATCACGGTCGCCCTCGTTCAATTCACAGATAGAAAGAGAGGATGAATCCGATGCGAAGCGGAGAACGAATCAACGATCGTTATCGGATCGAACAACAAATCGGCAGCGGAGGCATGGCAAATGTCTACCGGGCTCATGACGAGATCTTAAACCGAACCGTCGCCATCAAGGTGTTGCGATCTGAATTCTCACATAACGAACAATTTATACGTCGGTTCGAGCGAGAAGCCCATGCGGCTACGAGTCTGAACCATCCAAACATCGTGGCGATTTATGACGTCGGCGATGAAGAAGATTTGTACTATATCGTCATGGAGCATGTCGATGGGGTGACGTTAAAACAATATTTGCAAGAGGAATACATATCTGTCGATGAAGCGCTACGCATCATGGGACAGATTTGTGATGCGATTGACCATGCCCATGCGAATCGAATCATTCACCGTGATATCAAGCCGCAGAACATGATGATCGATCAGCACGGTAACGTGAAGGTGACCGATTTTGGGATTGCCGTGGCGATGTCGAATGCGACGTTGACGCATACGATGTCCGTACTCGGCTCGGTCCATTATTTCTCACCTGAGCAAGCGCGCGGTAAATTTGCTGATGAAAAGTCAGATATTTATTCGCTCGGTGCCGTACTGTACGAATTGTTGACAGGTCGTGTCCCGTTTATTGGCGAGACACCCGTCGCCGTCGCCCTTCAACATTTGCAAGATGACCCGATTCGACCGATGGACTTGAATCCGAATATTCCACAGGCACTCGAAAACTGCGTCATGCAAGCATTGTCGAAGTCACCAGGTGCCCGTCATGTTTCGGTCGCAGCCTTTAAGAAAGACTGCATGACGGCATTAAGCCGTGAACGCGCCAATGAGCCGAGACGTGTTCCGGCCAGTCAGGATGAGTTCGATCAAACGCTCGTCATGACACCGGTCATACCTGAAGAAAAACCAGAGACGCCAGTAACACCGACTCCGGTCACAGCGTCTAGTGAGCAAGAACCTGAAGCGGTGACTCCAGTAAAAAAGAAGAAACGCAAATGGTGGATTTGGATTTTACTCGTGTTGATCCTGATTGGAGGGAGCATTGCGGCATACGTGGTCGCCGATGAAATGTCACGAGCCGTCGTTCCGGATGTCGTTGGAATGAGTATCGGAGATGCCACTTCTGAACTTGAGAATGCCGATTTCGTCGTCGAAGTGACGGAGCGGGCGAGCGATGACGTCGAAGAAGGTGAGGTTATTTCGCAAAACCCACAACAAGGGCGTAAACCAAAACGAGGCACGACGGTGACCATCGTCGTTTCGGCCGGGAAAGAAACCGTCGAAATGCCGAATGTGGAGGGATTGTCCCAAACAGCAGCTGAACGCATGTTAAAAGATCTGGCATTCAGTGACCTTGAAATCAAAACAGAAGCTTCGGAAACAGTCGCTAGCGGAGATGTGATTTCGCAATCCCTCGACCCAGGCGAGGAAGTCGTTCCTTCAGAAGTGACGGTGACGCTCGTCGTGTCGACAGGAAGCAACAAAGTCGAACTGTCGAATCTCGCGGGATATACGTTTGACGAGGCATCGACTTATGCCGATCAAAACAAGTTAAAAATCGTGAGACGGGATGAGTTTTCGACAAGTGTTCCTAAAGGTCAAATCATCCGTCAACTTCCAACGGCGGGTACGGCAGTCGATCCGGGAACGGAACTTACGGTCATCGTATCGGAAGGGGTTGAACCGACGGACGTCTCCATCGAACGTGAAGTGAGCGTCGAAGTCGAGCAACCGGACAAAGACAAGAAACCGAAAGCCGTCGAGGTCGTGATTCGCACGGTCGATGCGCGCGGTGAAATTGAAGTGTTACGGGATAACATCACAGAGACGACAACGTATTCGTATACGCTCGTTATTGCCCCGGACGAAGTCGGGACCGCAACGATTGAAGTCGATGGTGAAATCGTCCGAACGGATTCAGTCACATATGCACAGGCCAAAGAGGCACAATAAAGAGGTGACGGTGTCGTCACCTCTTTTTTAAGGGAGGTAGTCATATTGAAAGGAACGATTATTCGCTTACAAGGCGGGTTTTATGATGTGATGACCGAGTCGAATCAAGAGATTCGGTGTCGGGCGAGAGGGAATTTTCGGAAACGAAACATCTCGCCTGTCGTCGGGGATGACGTGGTCATTCAAGATCAGGAAGATGGGACGGGCTATATTTTAGAGGTGGAGGAGCGTCAAAACCATCTCGTCCGCCCACCAATCGCCAACATCGATCAGGCATTTCTACTTTTTTCTGTGAAAGAACCGGCGTTTTCTTATCATTTGCTTGACCGATTCCTCGTATTGATCGAATCCAAACAAATTCATCCAATCATCGTGTTAACGAAGATGGACCTACTCAGTGAAGAAGAGACCGGACCGATTCAAGAGGCGGTCGCCCGCTATCGTACCATCGGATATGACGTGATTGAGACGTCGACGGAGCTTTCGGATGGGGTCGATCAAGTAAGGGGACTCTTCAAAGAGAAGACGAGCGTGTTTGCCGGTCAAACAGGTGTCGGGAAAAGTTCACTCTTGAACGCGGTCGCGCCTGAACTCGAATTGGCAACGGGGAAAATCTCAAAATCACTCGGCCGTGGGAAACATACGACACGTCACGTCACGCTCATTCAATTGGCCGACGGGCTTGTGGCGGATACGCCAGGATTTTCAAGTCTTGAGTTCCCGCAAGAACTCGAGGCGGATGAACTGAGATGGTGTTTCCCGGAGTTTGTGGAACGACATGACGATTGTAAGTTCCGGGGATGCGTCCATATCAATGAACCGGGGTGTGCCATTAAACAAGCCGTTGAAGATGGCAAAATTGCTTCAACTCGTTATGAGAATTATGTTACCTTTATGGAGGAGTTAAACGATCGTAAACGGAGGTATTGACAGATGATTAAAATCGCACCATCAATTTTAGCAGCCGACTTTGCCAATTTGGAAGCGGAAGTGAAAGCCGTTCAAGATGCGGGGGCAGATTATATCCATTTTGACGTGATGGATGGGCAGTTCGTGCCGAACATCTCGATTGGACTACCGGTCCTCGCGAGCTTGCGCAAAAAATCAGACATGGTTCTCGATGTGCATTTGATGATTGACCAACCGGAACGCTATGTCGAAGATTTCGTCAAGGCGGGGGCAGACATTGTGACGGTTCACGTGGAAGCAACGAACCATTTACATCGAGTCTTGCAGCAAATCAAAGCGGCAGGGGCGAAATGTGGGGTCGTCTTGAACCCGCACACCCCGCTCTCTACGATTGAACATATCCTTCAAGACGTCGATATGGTATTACTCATGACCGTCAACCCAGGGTTCGGTGGACAAGCGTTCATTGAATCCGTCGTACCGAAAATTTCGGCGCTCAGTCAGCTTCGCAAAGATCGTCAGCTCGATTTTGAAATTGAAATCGATGGTGGCGTCAATGAAGAGACGGCGAAACGTTGCATCGACGCAGGGGCTGATGTCCTAGTTGCCGGTTCGGCCATTTACAATCAACCGGATTATAAAGCCGCCATCGATAGCATTCGTGGCGCATCTCGTGTATAATCGACGGTAGAACAACAAGATAGAGTCGCAAGGGGTGTCACAATATGTGGCTGAGAGGCATACGCTAACCCTTTGAACCTGTTCCGTTCACACGGACGTAGGGATGTGGCGAAAATGCACGTTGCGAATCCAAGCAGCATGGCGTTTACGTCATGCTGCTTTTTGTCGTTCACACAATAAAGGAGGAAGAAAGATGAAATCACGTTTTAAATTACAAGCACTCATCGAAATTTCATTGTTCGCGGCGCTTGGACTAGTCTTTGATTTACTGATCCCATACCGTTTGCCACAAGGAGGGTCAATCAGTCTGGCGATGCTCCCGATCTTTGTGATGGCGTTTCGTCACGGATTGAAAGGGGGACTTGCGACTGGTGCGCTCGTCGGGACGCTTCAACTCTTGTTCGGAGCCTATATCTTTACGCCAGTTCAGTTCTTGCTCGATTATACGGTCGCGTACGGACTTGTCGGCGTGGCCGGCGTCTTTGCCGGACGTGTGAAACAGGCCGCTGGTCAAGGCGCGACGAAGACGCTCGCTACCTATTTGGTGATCGGCGCATTGATCGGGTCGGCGTTGCGTTATGCGGCTCACGTCATCTCAGGGATTGTCTTTTTCGCTGAGTATGCGGAGGGTCCGGTCGTGGCTTATTCACTTGGCTATAACGCAACTTATATGGTTCCGTCGTTTGTCATCTCAGCCATCGTATTAGTCTTACTCTTCACGACAGCTCCGCGATTCACGCGTGTCGCGACACGGGACATTCGTCAATGAACATCTTGATCGTCGCGGCGAGTCCGGAACCTATTCCGGACTTACCGCGTGATGCCGATTTTGTCATCGGTGTCGATGGCGGATATCAGAGATTATTAGATGAGGGGATTGATGTCGACGTCGTGGTCGGGGACTTTGATTCGTTTGTCGGAACACCTCCTGAGGAAGCGCTACGTTATCCATCTGAAAAGGATGTGACCGACCTCGAGATTGCGCTTCAGTTGGCAATCGATCAAGGGGCGACCCAGATGCACGTGTACGGGGCACTCGGTGGTCGAGTTGATATGACGTTCGCGAACGTCGGTCTACTCGAATCGTATCCGGGGATGGTTCTTCATGGGACGGGTCAAACGATTTTTCTCGCTCGGCCAGGAAGTTATGAGATTAAAAAACTAGATGAACATTACTTGTCTTTCATGCCTTGGAAAACCGCTACGATTTCAATTGATGGGGTCAAATATCCACTCGACCGTCATCCGGTCCATAGCGCGCAAGCGTTGACTGTATCAAATGAGTGGAGCGAAGAGCGTGCCTTGTTGACGGTCCATGAGGGAATGGTCCTTGTCATGCTCGTCAAAAAATAAGCAAAAAAAATCCCATCGGCGAATGCCGCTGGGATTTATTCGTTCGTGTATAAGTATTATACGCGTTCAACGAGACCTGATTTAAGTGCGCGAGCTGAAACCCAAACGCGTTTCGGTTTACCGTCAACGAGAATACGAACTTTTTGTACGTTTACACCCCAAGTACGTTTTGTCTTGTTGAGTGCGTGCGAACGGTTGTTACCTGATTTAGGTGATTTACCTGTTACGTAGCATTTACGTGCCATGCGTTTCCCCTCCTTTTTTATGTGGGTTCGTCCTAATAGACACTCGTTTATATTAGCACGGCTTTTTTCCCGATGCAACTAGAAAATCATACCATGACAAGAAAAAAACTTGACATTACTCTCAAGGATTTGAATAATGAATGAGGTTATCGCCTTAATTGACCGAGATTCTGGAGCAGGTTCTTTTAATAACTAGGTACTTATTGTAGAATGTACATTAGGAATCATTCCGAATAAAGGAGGCTACTCCATATGGCAATTGAAATGAAGACAACATATGGCAATATTGACATCACAAGTGACGTCATCGCGACACTCGCAGGTGGTGCGGCGATGGAATGCTTCGGTGTGGTCGGCATGGCTTCACAAGCACAATTGAAAGACGGCATTGCTGAATTGTTAAAACGTGAAAATTACGCGCGTGGTGTCGTCGTACGTCAAGAGGATGAGGACGTACATATCGACATGCACATCATTGTAAGCTACGGGACGAAAGTATCGGAAGTCGCATACAACGTGCAAAGCCGAGTAAAGTATACACTCGGAGAAACTTTAGGATTAAACGTTTCGTCGGTAAATATATTCGTTCAAGGCGTTCGTCTGACGAATGACTGACGAAAACGGAGGAGGATTTGGTGTGGGTTTAAATCGTTTAGATGGCGTGGCGCTCTCAAACATGATCGCGAACGGAGCGGCCAATTTGAGCCAAAACGCAGATTATGTAGATTCGCTTAACGTCTTCCCGGTTCCAGACGGAGACACGGGAACGAACATGAACTTGACGATGACGTCAGGTGCGAAAGAAGTAGCAACCATGAACACATCTGATGTCGCAGAGGTATCATCAAAGTTCGCTCGTGGACTCCTGATGGGAGCACGCGGAAACTCAGGCGTTATTTTAAGCCAGTTGTTCCGCGGTTTCGGGAAAGCCGTTGAAGGAAAGACGGAACTCACGACAATTGATTTTGCAGAAGCACTCAAACGCGGTGTCGATACGGCATACAAAGCGGTTATGAAACCGGTTGAGGGAACGATTTTAACGGTTGCTCGTGAAGCAGCTGATGAAGCGCTCCTTGCGTCTGAGTCGACAAGTGATTTCGCAGAGTTCATGAAACGAGTCATCGTCGAAGCAAAAGCTTCGTTAGACCGTACACCGGACTTATTACCGGTGTTAAAAGAAGTCGGCGTCGTCGACTCAGGTGGTCAAGGACTTCTCGTCATTTACGAAGGATTCCTCGCGAGTCTTGAAGGAAAGGAACTCGAAAAACCACATACACCGGTGATGGATGCATTGGTCGAAGCAGAACACCACGCGCATGCGGCACAAGGATTCATGTCGACAGAGGACATCGAATTCGGTTACTGTACGGAGATCATGGTCCGTTTCCAAGAGGACAAGCTGAAAGATACACCGTTCAACGAAGATGCATTCCGCAACGAGTTGTCTGAACTCGGGGATTCTCTTCTTGTCGTCGCGGACGAGGAACTCTTGAAAGTTCACGTTCACGTCGAGACGCCAGGTGAAGTCATCACGAAAGGGCAACGTTTCGGTGAACTCGTCGCGGTCAAAATCGAGAACATGCGTCAACAACACTCGACGATTCTTGAAGAAGAACACGGTGCCAATCAGCACGGTGTTCAACAAGCGGAGAAGCCGAAAGCACCATTTGCCATCGTAACGGTCGCAATGGGTGAAGGCGTCAGCGAACTGTTCCGTTCACTCGGGGCGGCCCACGTCATCGAAGGTGGTCAGACGATGAACCCGTCGACAGAAGATATCGTCAAGGCGATTGAGTCGGCACATGCGGAACACGTCTTCATCTTCCCGAACAACTCCAACATCATCATGGCGGCTGAACAAGCGGCGTCTGTCGCACCGTGCGGCGTGTCGGTCATTCCGACGAAGACCGTCCCACAAGGTCTCGCTGCAGCCATCGCATTCAATCCTGAAGCGGATGTCGAGATGAATGAACAAGCGATGAAAGCGGCAGCCGCGACAGTGAAGTCCGGCCAAGTGACATACGCTGTTCGTGATACGAGCATCGATGGCGTTGAAATCAAAAAAGATGAGCACATGGCGATTGCTGAGAAGAAAATCGTTTCTTCATCTCCATCGAGCTTAGAAGCGGCTAAACGATTAGTCGATGCGCTCATCGATGCAGACGATGAAATCGTCACGATCTTAACAGGAGAAGGCTCTTCTGCATCGGACGTAGAAGCGTTGACGTCATATATCGAATCGGTGAACGACGAGATTGAAATTGAAGTTCACGACGGCAAACAACCGCTTTACTCTTATATTTTTAGTGTGGAATAAGCTGTTTCGAATCCCTACCTTCTGTATAATGAAGGTAGGGATTTTTGAAAGGGGGAAAAATTGATGAAATATCGTAGTGTGTTTGACATCATTGGTCCGGTCATGGTCGGACCGTCGAGTTCGCATACAGCAGGTGCTGCCCGCATCGGCTTGATGGCCGGGAAGTTGTTCGGGAGAACGCCGCGTACGGCGCACATCACATTTTATGGGTCGTTTGCTGACACGTATCGGGGTCACGGTACGGACGTGGCGATCGTCGGTGGAATCATGGGATTCGATACATTCGATCTGAGAATCCCACAGGCGTTAGATATCGCCCGTGAAAAAGGAATCGAGGTCATCTTTGAGACGAGTGATCTGTTGACGGATCATCCGAATACGGCCCGGGTCTTGCTCGAAGATGATTTTGGCACATTTGAGATTGTCGGAATCTCAATCGGTGGGGGAACGATTGAGATTACGGAACTGAACGGATTCCCGTTGAAACTGACAGGCGGGGGACCTGCACTCGTCGTCTTGCACCATGATCGATTCGGGGCCATCGCGGCTGTGACCGGTGTGTTGGCGAACCACCAATTAAACATTGGACATATGGAAGTGAGCCGCCATGAAAAAGGGATGCAGGCGTTGATGGCGATCGAGATTGATGAGACCATTCCTGCGGAAGTGATCGCAGAGCTGGAACGGTTACCGCAAATCGAACGGATAGCTATTTTTGGGGAATGAGGAGAATGTGTGATGTTTAAATCAGTAGAAGAATTAGTGACGATTGCAACAGAACGGAACATCCCGATTTCTGAAGTGATGATTGAGCAGGAGATGCACGTCAGACGTGCCAGTCGCGAGGACATCATCGGGATGATGGACCGAAATCTTGAAGTGATGGAGGAGGCGGTCGAACGCGCACTCCAAGGTGTCACGTCGGTTACGGGATTGACGGGGAATGATGCCGTACTCATGCAAGACTATATTCGTTCGGGCAAGTCGCTCGCTGGGGACCTCATTTTAGATGCCGTCTCGAAAGCGATTGGGACGAACGAAGTGAACGCGGCGATGGGACGAATCTGTGCGACGCCGACGGCGGGGAGCGCGGGCGTCGTACCGGGAACGTTGTTTGCGGTAAAAGATCGCCTTGAAATGGACCGCGACGCGATGATCCGTTACTTGTTCACGTCAGGTGCGTTCGGATTCGTCGTGGCGAACAACGCCTCGATTTCAGGGGCGGCTGGTGGATGTCAGGCCGAGGTCGGGTCGGCGACGGGCATGGCAGCCGCGGCCATCGTTGAAGCAGCTGGCGGGACACCGGACCAGTCGGCTACGGCATTTGCGATAGCCCTAAAAAATATGCTCGGTCTCGTCTGTGATCCTGTGGCGGGGCTGGTCGAAGTTCCATGCGTCAAGCGAAACGCCATGGGCGGTGCCAACGCTATTGTCGCAGCAGATATGGCGCTCGCGGGGATTACCTCACGTATTCCTTGTGACGAGGTCATCTCGGCGATGCATGAAGTGGGACAAATGATGCCGACCGCCTTAAAAGAGACCGCAAAAGGCGGACTTGCCAATACACCGACGGCTCGTCGCCTCGAACGAAATATATTTGGAGCGAAAGAAGATGCAAAACAATGATCGACTGACGACGCTGAAAGGGGTCGGGCCAGAGATGGCCAAAAAGTTAGAAGTGATGGGACTTGTTCGAATCGAGGACGTGCTGGAGCACGTCCCGTTTCGTTATGAGAATTATAATAGTGGGACAGTGACGACGGCTGTTCACGGTGACCTCGTCAAGTGGAGCGGGACTGTCCAAGCCGAACCGCTCGTTCGCTACTATAGTAAAGGAAAGAATCGTCTCCAGTTCCGCTTGCTACTCGAAGACCGATACGCCGTCCAAGTGACGATGTTCAACCGTGCCTTCTATAAAGAAAAATTGGTGATCGGGGAGACGGTGACGGTCAAAGGGAAATGGGACATGAACCGGATGACAATCAGCGCGACCGACCTTGAATTTGGTGCCCCCTCAGGCGGATTGCAACCGATTTATTCATTACGAGCCGGACTGACACAAAAGAATTTCAGTCGGATTGTGAAGCTCGCTTTTGAGCAGGTGAACGATTTGCCCGAACAGGTCCCGCAAGCCATTCGCGACCGCTATCGATTAGTTGACCGGATGACGATGCTACGTGGGATGCATTTTCCAGATACAGTGGAGACATATAAACAGGCGAGACGAAGCTATGTTTATGAAGAGTGTCTCATGTATCAGTTGAAATTACAGGCGTTTCGGAAAATGGAGCGGTCAGGAAACGGTCGGGCCCTTCACCTCGATAAGCATCAATTGAATGAATTCGTCAAACGGCTCGCATTCCCATTAACCGGAGCCCAGACAAGGGTCATCCGTGAAATCGTATCTGACCTTGAAAGACCAGAACGGATGAACCGATTGTTACAAGGGGATGTCGGGAGCGGGAAGACCGTCGTTGCCGCGATTGCCTTGTATGCGACTGTGACAGCCGGGTATCAAGGAGCTTTGATGGTGCCAACAGAAATCCTTGCCGAACAACATGCGACATCGTTACAGGAATTATTTGAACCGTTTGGCATCACGATTGCCCTCCTGACGAGCTCGGTGAAAGGGAAGGCGCGCGAAGCCCTACTGACGGCAATCCGATCGGGTGACGTCGACATCATCGTCGGGACGCACGCGCTCATCCAAGGACCGGTCGAATTTTCGAATTTACATTTGGCGATCACAGATGAACAACATCGATTCGGTGTCGAACAACGGAAGAAACTTCGCGATAAAGCTGAATTCGCGGACGTCTTATATATGACCGCGACACCGATTCCGAGGACGCTTGCCATCAGTGCGTTCGGAGAAATGGATGTTTCCACAATCGATGAGATGCCAAAAGGACGAAAGCCGATTGAAACGTATTGGGCGAAACACGACCAAATCGATCGTGTGCATGCAATGGTCGATCGGGAACTCGCACTCGGCCGTCAAGCGTATGTGATTGCACCTCTCATCGAGGAGTCGGATACATTAGAAGTGGAGAGTGCGACGGCACTGTATGAGCTATTGAAAGAGCGCTTCTCGAACTATGGCGTTGGCCTGATGCATGGAAAGCTATCGAGTACAGAAAAAGACGAGATTATGAAATCATTCGCCGATAATGCGACACAGATTCTCGTCTCCACAACAGTCGTCGAGGTAGGGGTGAACGTCCCGAACGCCTCTCTAATCATCATTCATGATGCCGAACGTTTCGGTCTCGCGCAATTACACCAGTTGAGAGGGCGTGTCGGTCGTGGTGCGCATCAATCATTCTGCATCTTGGTAGGAGACCCGAAATCGGATGTCGGGAAAGTCCGTTTGAAGACGATGACGGAAACGAACGATGGCTTTGTATTGGCAGAAAAAGATTTAGAGTTGCGTGGGGCTGGTGATTTCTTTGGAACCGCACAGAGCGGTCTCCCGAGTTTCCGTGTCGCCGATCCCGTTCTCGATTTGAAAGTGATGGAAGTGGCCATGCAAGATGCCGTGAAACTTCTCGGAAGCGACACCTTTTGGCATGACGCCCAGTATGAAGGGTTACGTGGCTATTTGAAACAACTCGACCTTCTCGTTGGGGAAAGGTTAGAATAGTACTTGAAAATGACGACTAAAGAATATATACTGCTATTAGTACCAGGTATTAAGTTCTTTAGCGATTAGTTTAGGAGGGAACTGAATGCGGGTACCTAAGAAAGAGCGGCAACGCTTGTTACAAGAAACGATTGAGCATAACCCGTTCATCAAAGACGAAGAACTGTCAAAGCAGTTTTCTGTCAGCATCCAAACAATTCGACTCGACCGGATGGAATTAAAAATTCCGGAAGTGAGGGAACGGATCAAACATGTGGCTTCCGAACATCTCGATGAAGTCAAATCGCTTTCAATGAGCGAGGTCATCGGTGATATGATTGACTTGAAGCTAGATGACTCTGCGATCTCAGTCCTCGATATAGAAAAAGAACACGTCTTTAGCCGCAACGAGATTGCCCGTGGACATGTCTTGTTCGCGCAAGCCAACTCGTTAGCGGTGGCGCTCATCAATGATGAATTGGCGTTGACCACTAAAGCGGACATTCGCTTCAGTCGCCAAGTTCATCTTGGAGAGCGAGTCGTTGCCAAGGCTCGTGTGATGAAACTACGAGGGGACGGGAGAACGGACGTCACAGTTGAAAGTTATGTCGGTGAGGAGTGCGTCTTTGATGGCGACTTCACGATTTACCGACGTGGTGAGGAGGAGCAAGCATGAAGTTAGCGATTGATGCAATGGGTGGCGATCACGCACCGAAGGCGATTGTAGAAGGTGTGAAACGGTTCGTCGCGCAATATCCGAATGAACCGATGGAACTCTTTTTAGTCGGTGATGAGGTGAAAATTGCCTCATACGGTCTTGATGACCCTCGAGTAACGGTCGTTCCAGCCAGTGAGATCATTACAGGCGAAGACGAACCGGTACGGGCGGTGCGCCGTAAGAAGGACAGCTCGCTCGTCGTGGCAGCTCAGCTCGTCAAAGAAGGAAAAGCGGATGCTCTCGTGTCTGCCGGGAATACCGGCGCATTGATGGCGGCGTCTCTTTTCATCATCGGACGGATCCCAGGAATCGAGCGTCCGGCATTATCTCCGACGTTCCCTACATATACTGGTAGTGGTGTCGTCGTCCTGGATGTCGGAGCGAATCCGGATGCAAAAGCTGAACACCTCGTCGACTATGCGATTATGGGTTCACTGTATGCGGAACATGTGCGTGGCATCAAGACACCGCGTGTCGCCCTTCTCAATATCGGGACAGAAGCGGGTAAAGGAAATGCGCTGACAAAAGAAGCGTTCCCCCTCCTTGAACAGGCACCTGTCTATTTTGTTGGGAATGTCGAAGCGCGTGAAGCGATGTCAGGTGACGTGGACGTCATCGTGACCGAAGGATTTGCCGGAAACATCTTGTTAAAGGGTGTGGAGGGCTCCTCTTCGATGCTCATGAAGATGATGAAAGAACAATTCACGAGTGACCTTGTATCTAAACTCGCCGCTCTCATCTTAAAACCGAAATTGAGACGATTAAAAGAAACGCTGGATTATCGCGAACACGGGGGAGCCGGATTATTCGGGATCAATGCGCCGGTCATCAAGGCGCATGGGTCGAGCGATGCACTCGCCATCATGAGTGCGTTGAAACAGGCGAAAATCATGGTAGATCACGATGTCGTGGAAAAAATCAAGCGTGCCAAAGCCATAGACTAAGCGAAAGCAGGTGGAGATATGGGGAAAGTAGCATGGGTGTTTCCGGGGCAAGGTTCTCAAGCCGTTGGAATGGGACAAACCTTTTTAAATCACCCTGAAGCGCTTCAAGCAATCGGACGTCGACTCGGGTTTGACCTCCTTGAAGTCATGTCATCCGGGTCGAAGGAAGACCTACAAGAAACGGAAGTGGCGCAGCCGGCCATCGTGGCGCACGCCTCGCTCCTCGCGCAAGCCTATGCGAAGAGCGGTGCGGCACCAGATGTCGTCATCGGGCATAGTGTTGGTGAATATGCGGCGCTCGTCAGTGCGGGTGTCATCGATCTTGAAGAAGCGACCGTTCTCGTCCGGGCGCGTGGACAGTTGATGTCTGAAGTGAAGGATGGAACGATGGCTGCAGTCGTCGGGATGACCGATCTTCAAGAGGCGCTTCATATCACTGAAAAAATCAGTGCGAGCGGGAATTTAGTTCAAATCGCCAACTTGAATTGTCCTGGTCAATTCGTGATTTCAGGGCATGTCGACGCGGTCGAACAAGCGGGCGTGGAATTGAAGGCTGCCGGTGCGAAGCGGGTATTGCCGTTAAACGTATCTGGAGCGTTCCATAGTTCCTACATGATGCCGGCGGCAACGCGTTTCCAAGATGTCCTCGCCTCGTCACCGTTTGAAGCGGCTTCCGTCGACATGATTTCGAACGTGGACGCGGAGGTGCATCGTGACCCTGAACAGTTGAAGGCGTTATTGACGAAACAACTGTATTCGTCTGTCCGCTTTGAAGATTGTGTACGCAAGGCGATTGCAGACGGCGTAGACACGTTCATCGAGTTCGGCCCATCTTCACCGCTTTCAGGATTGATTAAACGAATCGACTCGAACGTTTCGATTCAAAAGGCGACCACGCTCGAAGAAGTCGCCTCGTTAGGAGGAGAAGTACGTGCATGATCAAGTGGCGATCGTGACAGGGGCGTCCCGGGGAATCGGGGCGGCCATCGCGAAGCGTTTAGGGGAAGACGGCTTTCGGGTCGTCGTGAACTACTCGGGTAGTGAACAAAAGGCGAATGATGTCGTGGCCATGATCACGGAGGCAGGCGGCGAAGCCATCGCCGTGAAAGCAGATGTATCGAATGCTGACGATGTCAAAGCGCTCGTCAAGACGACAGTCGATACGTTCGGACGCGTCGATTGTCTCGTCAACAATGCAGGAATCACCCGCGACGGGTTACTCATGCGGATGAAAGAAGCCGATTTCGAAGATGTGCTATCGACGAACTTAAAAGGCGCCTTTTTGACATCACAAGCCGTCACGAGACCTTTGCTCAAGTCGAAAGCAGGTCGAATCATCAACATCGCCTCGGTTGTCGGGATTACCGGCAATGCAGGACAAGCGAACTATGCGGCTGCAAAAGCAGGGTTGATCGGATTGACAAAATCGGTGGCGCGCGAACTCGCGGGACGTCACGTGACGGTCAATGCCGTCTGTCCAGGGTTCATTCAAACGGATATGACCGATGCCTTGACAGATGCTCAACGAGAGGCTACACTCGAGCAAATTCCGTTCAACCGTTTCGGACAGGTGGAGGATGTGGCGAACCTTGTCTCCTTCCTCGCATCGGAACAAGCGGCTTATGTGACCGGGCAGACGATTGCCGTCGATGGCGGCATGACGATGGCGTAAAAGAGAACTTTACCAACAGACTGACATTTAATATACTTACCTTTGGAGGGATTTTATCATGACAAAAGAACAAATTTTAGTAGACGTACAAGAAGCAGTTGCTGAGAAGCTCGGGAAAGACGTATCTGAGATCACAGCAGAGAAATCGTTCAAGGATGACCTTGGTGCGGATTCACTTGAAGTAATGGAAATGGTGATGGACCTCGAAGACAAATTCGACATCACGATCGAAGACGAAGACGCTGAGAAGCTCGCGACTGTTGGCGACGTAGTGGCTTACATCGAAACAAAATTGTAATCAAGCCATCCCACCGCTCGGTTCCGGGCGGTGGGCTTGTGCTTATTCATGGAGGGAACTATGACAAAAGACAAACGACGGTTTGACCGTCAAGGGTCGGCGCAGCGACGTCGGCGTCAGGAGATGGAACGAGCACGCATCTTGGAATTATTTAAATCATTGGAAGAACGGTTAGACGTTCAATTTTCGAATCACGACTTGTTGATGCAGGCGTTCACACACTCATCTTATGTGAATGAGCAACGCGGGTTACGAAAAGACAATGAACGTTTAGAATTTTTAGGGGATGCTGTTTTAGAACTGACCGTATCTCGCTTTCTCTATGAGACTTATCCGGAGCGCTCCGAGGGGGAATTGACGAAATTACGAGCGGCGATCGTATGTGAACCGTCACTCGTGAATTTTGCGGAAGCTTATGCTTTCTCTGACTTCATCTTGCTTGGGAAAGGTGAAGAGTTGACCGGTGGACGAAAACGTCCGGCACTGCTTGCCGACGTGTTCGAATCCTATATCGGTGCTCTTTATTTGGACCAGGGAATTGAGGCCGTCGAACGATTCCTCGCCGAAGCGGTTTTTCCGAAAGTCTTAGCGGGAGTATTTGAAGAACAGACCGATTTCAAGAGCCAGTTACAGGAGAGCGTTCAACGGGAAGGACTCGGACCTGTTTCGTATGAAATCATCGAGGAACGCGGACCGGCGCATAGCCGGGAATTCGTCGCACATGCACGCCTCAGCGACGACATCGTCGGTGAAGGGGTCGGACGTTCGAAAAAAGAAGCCGAGCAATTGGCTGCTAAAGAAGCGCTTATTGCCTTTAATCGGCGCTACGCAGATTTATAAACGAAAGGAGTGGACCGCTTGGGGGTCCACTCCTTTTTCATGTCAATTGACCGAGTTCTTCGACGATACCATCGACTTCCGACAAAGAGAGCGAAGAGCGTGTCATCACGTACTCGTAAATCTCTTTCACCGCTGACGGATCAGCCGCATTATATTCTTCCGCTTTGATTGCACCGCGGTTAATAATGTTCATTTTATCCAAAATGGCTTCAATCATCTGTTCATTCGTCATCTGTATTCCCCTTTCTACAGTTCTTTTTAGAATAGCATGATTCGGGCATTTTGACGAACTGTTAACTGTGGTAAAATATACAGATGAATGCTTACTGCGGATAGGATGGTCACGATGCACTTAAAACGAATCGAACTCGCTGGCTTTAAATCATTTGCCAAGCGAATTGAATTAGATTTCCGTCCCGGCGTCACGGCTGTAGTAGGGCCGAACGGGAGCGGGAAATCCAATATATCGGACGCTGTTCGCTGGGTACTCGGAGAACAGTCGGCCAAATCACTTCGTGGTGCCAAGATGGAAGATGTCATCTTTGCCGGAAGTGAAGGAGAGAATCACCGAAATGTCGCCGAAGTCACGCTCGTCCTCGATAATCGAGACGAACAGTTGCGTCTCCCATATGAAGAAGTGAGTGTGACCCGTCGCGTGACCCGAAGTGGGGACAGCGACTATTTTATGAATAAAAAACCATGTCGGTTAAAAGATGTGATTGATTTATTTATGGATACAGGTCTTTCACGAGATGCGTTCGCCATCATCGGTCAAGGGCGGGTCGAACAAGTCATTTCTGGGAAACCGGAAGATCGCCGTGCCGTCATTGAAGAGGCAGCCGGTGTATTGAAATATCGTCAGCGGAAAAAACAGGCTGAACGCAAGTTACAGGACACCGAATTAAACTTGTCCCGAGTCGACGACATTCTGTTCGAGTTGGCGGACCGGGTCGAACCGCTCCGTGAACAGGCTGCACTCGCGCGGGAGTACAAAGTCGCCAAAGCGAGGCATGATGAACTCGAAACGGGAATCATGGGCGCAGAAATTCAATTGCTCCAACAGGAGATTGAACAAGTGTCGGCACGTCACGTGGAATCGGTTCAACAGTTATCTGACTGTGACCGTTCGGTACGTGACCTCACGGAGGAACGTAGCGGGCTCGAAGCAACGCTTGCTGAGCTGCGTGAAGAATTGACAGAGCTCAACCAAAACGAACGGGAGCACTCGACCTATGTCGAGCGCTTGACGGGTGACATCAAGCTCGCAAAAGCACAAGAAGAACATGGTGCCGAGATGAAAGAACGACTCATCCGTCAACGCGAAGAAGTACGTGCGGAGATGACCGAGCTTGAAGCGCGGTTGAAGGTCGTTCGTGAAGAACTTGACCAAAAAGGAAACACGTTGAAACAAACGACTGCGACGAGAGAGACGCTTCAACAACAGTTGACAGCCGCCTCTCGTGATTTCAATGCTGAAATTGAAGCGTTACAAAGTGAGGCGTTTGAACTCGCGACAACGAAAGCGACAATCGGTAACCAACAAAAGCGGGAACAACGAGATATCGATGTCGCCGTCGAGTCGAAAGAACGCCTTCTTCGCGAGAACAAACATCGTCTCGAGGATCGTTCCTCGCAGGAAGCGACGCTTTTGACGACTCGAGAACAGTATGAAGTGGTGCAAAGTCGCTTTGAACAACTGAGTAAAAAAGAAACGGAACTTCGGGACGAAGAGATGTCAATTCGTGAAAAACGTACCCGAGCCGAATCGTCTTATTACGATCTCGAACGCCGCCGTCAGAAGACGGAAGACCGAATCGAGATGCTCGAACGGATGAAGCAATCGTATGAAGGCTATTTCCATGCGGTCAAGTTCGTCTTAAAAGACCGCTCACCAGGTGTCCTTGGTGCTGTCGCCGAATTGATTCGTGTCCGTCCTTCGTATGAAGCGGCAATCGAAACGGCACTTGGGCAGACACAGCAGCATGTAGTCGTACAAGATGAGTCAGTGGGGCGCCGTGAAATTGACAAATTACGAAAAGCCAACGCAGGACGGGCGACATTCTTGCCGATGACGACGATCAAACCGAGATTCGTGCCGAGTGACGTGTTCGATCGACTCGACTCGATGAACGGATTTGTCGGGGTGGCGTCGGAACTCGTTGAAACAGATGCATCATACGAGACGTTGAAAAAGTCGTTGCTCGGTTCAGTGCTCGTGGCGGAGACACTTGAAGTCGCGAACCGCATCGCCCAATCGACGGGTTATCGTTTCCGTGTCGTCACGTTAGAAGGGGACATCGTCAACGTCGGTGGTTCGATGACGGGTGGTAGTCGCAAGCAGGGCGTGGCCCTGTTCACGCAGTCGCGCGAATTGGATGACTTGAAACAAGGTCTCACCCAAGGGCTCGCCATGTTGCATGAACAAAAAACACGTCTTCAAGAGTATACAGAACAGTTGACGGACATTACGCGTCAATTATCTGAACTTCGGGATGAGAAACGTTCCGTTGAAACGAACCTCCGTGAAGTCGAGTCAGCCTACCGTACTGCGGAACGTGCCTCGCTCGATGCCAAGTCACAACTTGAACTGTTCGATCATGAAATGATGCGCTACGAGCGGACGATCGAGACAGCGACTGCCGAATTAGAGCGACTGACGATTGAATTGGCCGATACGGACCGCGCACAAGCTGACATTCGTTCTCGTCTCGAATCGCTTCGGGCCGAGCAGGCGAAAAGTGCTCAGAGCACGGGCCAACTGGAATCGATGCTTCGTCAAAACGAGCTCGATCTTCAGCGGCACACGCTCGAAGAAGAACGGGTCCGATATGAATTGGACCGTTTGACGACCGAACAAAATCGTCTGCAGGAACGAAGCGATCAGATGGAGCGTGAACTGACGCGGCTCGAGAGTGGAGAAGTCGTGTCGTCTATGGAACTTGAGGCGACGCTTGCTACTGCCAAACTGGATTTCACAGAAATTCAAGAGCGGCTTCAAGAAGTGACGGCAACACTCAAGACGAACGAAGAGGCGTATCGGATCATACGTCAACGGGTCGATCAGGCAACGGAGGCAAGACGTCAAGCAGAAGCTGTCGTCCGAAAACTCGAAACGGCAAAACAAGAGTTCGAGCTGAAACGACAATGGAAGCTCGATGCATTAGAAGAGAATGGACTCGTTGCAGAACTATTGCCGGCACTCGAGATCCCACTAGAAGAGGCGAAAGAGGAGTTCAAGTTGCTCGTTCGTCAAATCGAAGAGATCGGACCGGTCAATCTGAATGCGATCGAAGAGTTTGATAGTGTCCATGAACGGTTCACATTCTTATCCGAGCAACGGGATGACCTCGTCAGTGCAAAAGAGGATTTATATGAGATCATCGCCGAGATGGACCGCGAAGTGACACGCCTCTTCAAAGAGACCTATACGAGCGTCCGGGCGCACTTCAAACAGACGTTCACCGAGCTCTTCGGTGGCGGGGAAGCGGATTTGAAATTGGTCGACGAATCGGATTTGTTGAACACAGGAATCGAAATCGTCGCCAAACCACCGGGTAAAAAGTTACAGACGCTCAGTCTGTTGTCTGGTGGGGAGCGTGCGCTGACGGCCATCGCCTTATTGTTTGCGATTTTGAAGACGCGTCCCGTACCGTTCTGTGTCCTCGATGAAGTCGAGGCGGCCCTTGACGAGGCGAACGTGCATCGTTTCGGAGAATACATTCGGACGTTGTCGATCGACACGCAGTTCGTCATCATCACGCACCGTAAAGGCACGATGGAAGCGGCGGACACACTATATGGCGTCACGATGCAACAGAACGGGGTGTCCGAGGTATTATCGGTCGAACTGTCTGAAGCAAAACGTGTCGTTGAAATGGATGAAGAGATGGAGGAATCACGTTGAGCTTTTTCAAGAAATTAAAAGAGAAATTGACGACATCTACCCAAGAGGTGTCACAGAAGTTTACAGAGGGGTTGACGAAGACACGTGACGGCTTTGCAAGTGCCGTCAACGACCTCGTCTATCGCTTCCGCGAGGTGGATGAAGATTTCTTCGATGAACTCGAAGATTTACTCATTCAAGCGGACGTCGGCGTCACGACGACGATGGACCTCGTCGAAGATTTGAAAGAAGAAGTGAAGCGACGTAATCTGAAGGACCCGGTCGCGGTGCGTGACGCACTCGTCGAAGTGGTGGCGAACCGCCTCCAAGAGGATGAATCGGACCGTGAACTCAATATGCAGGACGGACTCACGGTCATCTTGTTTGTCGGCGTCAATGGTGTCGGAAAGACAACGACCATCGGCAAGCTGGCGCACCAGTTGAAATCTGAAGGGCGTTCCGTCATGCTCGCGGCAGGTGATACGTTCCGTGCCGGCGCTATCGAGCAACTTCAAGTATGGGGAGAACGTGTCGGGGTACCCGTCATTCGTCAAACGGAAGGATCTGACCCGGCTGCAGTCGTCTTTGACGCCGTTCAGGCTGCCAAGTCACGCAACATGGACGTCTTGATTTGTGATACGGCGGGACGTCTTCAAAATAAGGTCAATCTAATGAAAGAACTTGAAAAAGTCAAACGAGTCATTGAGCGGGAAGTACCGAACGGACCGCACGAAGTATTGCTCGCATTAGACGCGACGACGGGTCAAAACGCCATGGTTCAAGCGAAAGCGTTCAAAGAAGCGACGAACGTGAGCGGAATCGTCCTCACGAAGCTCGATGGGACGGCCAAAGGCGGAATTGTCCTAGCGATTCGGAACGAACTCGATATCCCGGTCAAGTATGTCGGCCTTGGAGAGAAGATTGACGATTTACAGGAGTTTGATCCAGAACAGTTCGTCCTTGGATTGTTCGGTGACGTTTTTGAAGACAAGAACGAGGAAGCTTTGACAGAAAAAGAGGACACAAACGAGGACCTCGCCTAAGTTTTGCTGTTAAGAAAAAAACTTGACAAGTACTAGGCACGGCTGTACTATAGGTAGTTGTAAAGGGATTTCACTTAACATGTGGAGGTGAAAGGTTTGACGCTCGAAAAAACGAATCGCATGAACTATCTCATCGATTTCTATCAAGCGCTCCTCACACCGAAACAGCGCAACTATATGTCTCTTTATTACCTAGATGACTACTCGCTCGGAGAGATTGCGGAAGAGTTTGAAGTCAGCCGTCAAGCGGTCTACGATAACATAAAGCGTACAGAAACGATGCTTGAACAGTACGAGGAAAAGCTAGCCCTATTCGAAAAGTTCGAACAGCGCCAGCAACTTCTTCAGACCCTCAAACGTCAAGTCGAGCTCACCGATGACGTGAGCGCCACGATTTCTGCGCTTGAGAATTTAGAGTAGGGGGCTGAAGCATGGCATTTGAAGGATTATCAGAACGATTGCAATCGACACTTTCAAAAATGCGCGGTAAAGGGAAAATCTCGGAGGCCGATGTCAAAGAGATGATGCGTGAGGTACGCCTCGCCCTCCTCGAAGCCGACGTCAACTTTAAAGTCGTCAAGCAATTCGTCAATGACGTGAAGGAGCGCGCCGTTGGTCAGGATGTCATGAAATCATTGACGCCAGGTCAACAAGTCGTCAAAATCGTTCACGAAGAGTTGTCGAACTTGATGGGAAGCGATGTCGTCCCGATCACATTCAGTCAGAAACCACCGACAGTCGTCATGATGGTCGGTCTGCAAGGGGCAGGGAAAACGACAACGACCGGGAAGCTAGCGAACTTGATTCGTAAAAAGCATAACCGAAGTCCTCTTCTCGTCGCGGCGGACATTTACCGTCCGGCGGCAATCAAGCAGCTCGAGACACTCGGAAAACAACTCGATTTACCGGTCTTCTCACTTGGTGATCAAGTGAAGCCGGAAGAGATTGTGACGAAGGCACTCGAGTACGCAAAAACAAATCATCACGATTTCGTGTTGATCGATACGGCCGGTCGCCTTCATATCGATGAGACGCTTATGGGCGAGCTCGAAAATGTGAAGACGATTGCCAAACCAAATGAGATCTTCCTCGTCGTCGATTCGATGACGGGTCAAGATGCGGTCAATGTGGCCGACAGTTTCAATGAGAAACTCGGAATCACCGGGGTCGTGCTCACAAAGCTCGACGGAGATACACGAGGCGGGGCAGCCCTTTCGATCAAGGCAGTCACGGGAGCGCCGATTAAATTCGTCGGTCTCGGAGAAAAGTTGGATGCCCTCGAACCATTCCACCCGGAACGCATGGCGTCACGGATCCTTGGAATGGGGGACGTGCTCTCGCTCATTGAAAAAGCCGAGACACAGATGGACCAAGACGCAGCGAAGGAGCTTGAAAGCAAAATTCGTGACGCGTCATTCACGTTCGATGATTTCATTGAACAGTTGGCCCAAGTGAAAAACATGGGACCAATTGATGAATTACTTTCGATGTTACCTGGTGCAGGTAAGATGAAAGGGTTGAAGAACGTCCAAATCGACGAGAAACAACTCGATCACGTCGAAGCGATCATTCGCTCGATGACGAAACATGAGCGCGCCAATCCGGAAGTGCTCAACGCGAGTCGTCGTAAGCGGATCGCAAAAGGGAGCGGTCGCTCGATTCAAGAAGTGAACCGTCTCATCAAACAGTTCGATGACATGAAGAAGATGATGAAACAAATGTCAGGACAAATGAAAGGGAAGAAAAAAGGTCTCGGCCTTCCATTCTTCTAACAAAATCTTTTGTCAGTCGAACGAAAAAGCTGTATACTATAAAAGTTGTCAATTCTTAAACACATGATGGAGGTATATTACCATGGCAGTTAAAATTCGTCTTAAGCGCATGGGCGCAAAAAAATCACCTTTCTACCGTATCGTTGTAGCAGACTCACGTTCACCACGTGACGGTCGCTTCATCGAGCAAGTTGGTCACTACAACCCGGTTGCAAAACCAGAAGCAGAAGTTCGCATCAACGAAGAACTCGCTCTCAAATGGTTGGCAGACGGCGCGAAGCCATCTGACACAGTACGCAACTTGTTCTCTAAAGCAGGGATCATGGAGAAATTCCACAACGCGAAAAACGCGAAGTAATGATGTGGCCGACCTTTTCTGAGGTCGGCCTATTTTGTTGAGGAGGGAAAAAGATGGACTGGTTATATGTAGGGAAAATCGCCAATACGCACGGCCTAAAAGGGGAAGTGAAGATTTTGGCGGCGACAGACTTTCCAGAAGAGCGATTTAAAAAAGGAAACACGTTGTTTCTTGATGTCGACGGAACGAAACAAGAAATGACGATCACGACGTATCGTCCTCATAAGCAGTTTCACCTCGTCACATTCAAAGGGTTTGACAATATCAATCTCATTGAAAAATATAAAGGGCTGAAACTATATGTCCACGCCGAACACGTCCACGACTTGGACGAACACGAATATTATTATCATGAAATCATCGGCTGTGAGGCTGTCGTGGATGGGGAAGTCATTGGTGTCGTCGACGACATCTTTGAAACGAATGGAGCGAACGACGTATGGGTCATCAAACGACCAGGAAAGTCGGACGCGCTCATCCCTTATATCGAATCGGTCGTCCAAGAGATTGATGTCGATGCGAAGCGTGTCGTCATCACGCCGATCCCTGGAATGATTGACGATGAAGATTGATGTATTGACGTTGTTCCCCGAGATGTTTCATGCGCTCGATCACTCCATCGTCGGTCGGGCGAAGACGCTCGGGCAAGTGGAGATGTCGTTCCTCAATTTTCGGGACTTTTCAACGAACAAGCATCATAAAGTCGATGATTATCCGTACGGCGGTGGAGCGGGCATGTTGCTCACGCCGCAGCCGATCTTTGATGCATTTCATTCCCTTGAGGCGAAGAGCCCAAGGGTCATTCTCACGACGCCTACCGGAAAACCGTTCAATCAACGAATGGCCGAAGAATGGGCCAAGGAGGAACATCTGGTCTTTCTATGTGGACATTATGAAGGGTTCGACCAACGGATCCATGATGAACTGGCGACCGACGAGGTGTCGATCGGTGATTTCGTTTTGACAGGTGGAGAGCTCGCGACGATGGTCATGATTGATGCGACCGTAAGGCTCATTCCGGATGTACTTGGCGATCAGGCGAGCCATGAAGACGACTCGTTCTCGACTGGTCTCTTGGAATACCCTCACTATACACGACCGGCTGATTTTCGTGGATTGACCGTGCCGGAAGTGCTCTTGTCGGGAAATCACGCCCGGATCGAGGCATGGCGCCGAGAGCAATCGCTCGAACGCACGTATCGACGACGTCCGGATTTGCTCGAACATGTCGAGTTGACGGATGTCGATAAAAAGTTTCTGCAATCGTTGCGCGATTGAGAAATATATGCTATGTTTGAGCATGTGGGTTAAACCCATCGATTACCGATGTTCCGCTATTGGATGCTTGGGCATATGAAGATATGAACATTGAAGAAAAAGGAGATATGATTCATGAACACACAAAAACTGTTCCGTGAAATCACAGAAGAACAATTCAAATCGGACGTACCTGCTTTCCGTCCTGGTGACACAGTACGTGTCCACGTTAAAGTTGTAGAGGGAACGCGTGAGCGTATCCAGATCTTCGAAGGTGTTGTAATCAAGCGTAAAGGTGGCGGCATCAGCGAAACATTCACAGTCCGTAAGATTTCTTACGGCGTAGGTGTTGAGCGTGCATTCCCGCTTCACTCACCACGCGTTGCACAAATCGAAGTCGTACGCTACGGTAAAGTTCGCCGTGCGAAACTTTACTACCTCCGTAACCTTCGCGGTAAAGCAGCACGTATTAAAGAAATCCGTCGTTAAGATGGGAATTAAGCTTGTCGCTTGCGACAAGCTTCTTTTTTTCTAGTACAATAAGTTCAAATGGATAGAGGAGTGAGTGAAGTTGAAAGAAGTGTTTAGTTGGCTAAAAGCCATCGTGGTCGCTCTTGTCATCGCGTTCGTCATCCGGACGTTCATCTTCGTTCCTGTCATCGTTGAAGGAGAGTCGATGATGCCGACACTCCACAATGCGGATCGAATGATCGTCAGTAAAATTTCGAACTATGTTGGGGAGCTAGACCGAGGTGATATCGTCGTATTCCATGCGACTGAATCAAAAGACTATATTAAACGTGTCATCGCCATCCCAGGCGACACGCTCGAATATCGAGATGATGTACTTTATATTAACGGTGAAGCGGTCGAAGAGCCGTATTTAGACGAGTTTCGTGCCCAGATGAACGGGTTCCCGTTGACGGAGAACTTCACACTCGAACAAGTGACGGGTGAGTCGGTCGTTCCAGAGGAATCATACTTCGTCATGGGAGACAATCGTCAAAACTCGAAAGACAGCCGTGAGATCGGATTTGTGTCGAAAGAGGAGATTGTCGGCAAGACGAACTTCATCTTCTGGCCACTCGATGATGTTGGCACGGTAGAAGATTAAGGTGGTGCTTTTTTGGCAATTCAATGGTTTCCTGGCCACATGGCCAAAGCAAGAAGACAAGTAACTGAAAAATTAAAGCTAATCGATGTCGTCATCGAACTCGTAGATGCACGCGTGCCTCAGTCGAGTCGCAACCCGATGGTCGATGAGATTACAGCGGGAAAACCCCGTCTCATCGTCTTGAACAAAGCAGACATGGCCGACCCCGTCGTGACGGAGGCGTGGTTACGTGCCTTGAAACGCGAAGAAGTCGAGGTTGTCGCTGTCGACGCGAAGCATAGCAAAGGCTTAAAACAGCTCATCACGGGTGCTCAGAAGTTGATGAAAGAAAAGCATGACCGGATGCGTGAGAAGGGGCGTAACCCCGGACCGATCCGTGCGCTCATCATCGGAATCCCGAACGTCGGGAAGTCGACGCTCATCAACCGTCTCGCTGGACGAAACATTGCTATCACGGGCGACCGTCCTGGTGTGACGAAGCGTCAACAGTGGATCAAGATGAAAGGCGGCGAGATGGAACTGTTGGACACGCCGGGGATTCTCTGGCCGAAGTTCGAGGATCAACTTGTCGGATATCGTCTAGCCGCGACCGGCGCCATCAAAGACGAGATTCTCAACTTGGATGATATCGCCTTGTATACGGTTCGCGAGTTGCATGCTCGTTATCCGGAACAATTAAAGGAACGATTCAAACTTGAAACGTTACCCGAGGACGGCGTGGAGCTCCTTGAGTTGATCGGGAAAAAGCGTGGTCTCATCAGTGGTGGTTACGTCGATTTCGAAAAGGCGAGCGAACTACTTTTAAATGAACTACGACATGAAAAAATCGGACGGATCTCCCTTGAGACACCGGCTGATCACGAAATGGCGTAAAGCCCTGTGCACACAGGGCTTTTTTGAATAGGAGGAAGACCGTGACGATTCAACAGATTAAACAACAACTAGAGGACATCCGATATGAAGAATGGGTATACATCTTCCCGACCTTGTCACGAGACCCTCGAGCGGGCGTGCAAACGTTGCTACGGCAAAAACAGCGCCAATTCGAGCGAGAACGGGCGTTACAGGACGATTTCGAACGTCGCATGACGTATGAACGTGAATGGAAGGCGGAAGGCTTCACTCGAATTGTCGGAGTCGATGAGGTCGGACGGGGGCCGCTTGCGGGACCGGTCGTGGCAGCGGCGGTCTTGTTGCCGGATGGGTTCTACCTCCCGGGATTGAATGATTCAAAAAAAATGACCAAAGCGGCGAGGGACGCGGCATACGCACACATCATCGAGGTCGCAGAGGTCGGTGTCGGGATCGTCGAGCCCGCGGTAATCGATGAGATTAACATCTATGAGGCGACGAAGCTTGCGATGACAGAGGCGATCCATCAAGTCGGAGAAGTAGACGCCCTATTGATTGACGCCATGAAACTCGAGCTCGACATCCCTCAACAGTCATTGGTTAAAGGGGACACGCTCAGTGTGTCGATAGCCGCGGCAAGTGTCGTCGCTAAGGTGGTAAGGGACCGGATGATGGAAGAATATGATTTGACGTATCCTGGATACGGATTTGCGAAAAACGCAGGATATGGAACAGAGACTCATTTAGAAGGGTTAAGACGCCTTGGGGTGACTCCGATTCATCGCCGTACGTTCGCCCCCATCAAGCATATGTGAAAGGAGTGGTCACGTTGCGGATCGATCATCAAGGGGTGATGCCGTTCAAAGTGACGGAACAGACGTCACGCCCGCTATTACTAGGGAACACAGTCGTCGGAAAGGTGTTGCAGCTCTTACCTGGCAACGAGGCGGTCATGCAACTGCCCCAAGGGATTTTCCGGGTCGGCGTCAATGCGAACGTGAAAGAGAACGTCACGTATAAGCTGGTCGTCACGGACGTCGAACCGAAGCTCGTCTTGAAAGTCGTCACGCAAGCGACGGAATCGCTCATGGCTGCCAAGTCGCCGCTGCAAGCGTTAGGAGAACAGCTCGGACGCTTGATGCGGGAGCCGATGCTGACGCCAGAATCCGTGAAGGCGGCCGGGAAAAACGCGTTAGAAAGCGGCGCAGGTCAGGATGTAAAGGCGCTCGTCGGGGAACTGTTCAAAGCGAAAGGTGAGCCGAAGTTCGAGCAGTTCGTGCGTGCGCAGGAAGCGTTCAACGCGAGCCAAAGCCCGCCGTTCGTCGCCCAAGCATTTCACATACCGCAATTGGGTCCGTTTGAAAACGTTCAACTTCGTCTAGAGGCCCCGAAACGAGAGACGATGGACTCGGATCATGCGCGGATCGTCTTGTTTCTTGAAACGCCGCGATATGGTGAGACCGGGATTGATGTGTTGATTCAAAAGCGTTACGTGTCCGTACGTGTATTCAATGAGCAACACGATTTGGCTCCATACGTCCGTACATACGAACCACTTTTGAAAGAAGGCCTAAAAAAGGTGTCGTTCGAACTGTCTTCATTTTCGTATGAAGCGAAGCGTGAACATGTTCCGGCTACGTTCGCGCCACTCGGAAAGGTGGACCTCCAAATATGAAAGACCAGAAGAAAGCGATTGCGCTCTCCTATGAGCAGTCGATGGATGCGCCGCACGTCGTAGCGAAGGGAACGGGAATCGTCGCCGAGCGGATGCTTGAGATTGCTTTAGCGAACGGAGTTCCTGTTCATGAAGACCCAGCGCTCCTCTCGTTACTGTCGGCGTTGAACATCGAAGAGCAAATCCCGGAGGACGTTTATCAGGTCATTGCCGAACTTTTTGTGTTTCTTTATCAGATGGAACAGGATAAAATTTGATTTGTCTAGGGATATATGTGAAAAAAAGATGAAAACTTAAAGCAAGAACGATAGACAGCGCTTTCAGTTTTTCGTTACAATAGACGTGCCGATATTAAAGGGGACTAAGGGGGAAAACATATGAATATCCATGAGTATCAGGCGAAAGAATTGTTAAGAGAGTTTGGGGTAGCCGTTCCGACGGGTTATCCGGCCTTTACTGTTGAAGAAGCTGTGGCAGCTGCTGCGAAGCTTGAAGGTGAAGTGAAGGTAGTAAAAGCTCAAATCCACGCAGGTGGCCGCGGTAAAGCGGGTGGCGTTAAACTTGCGAAGACAGATGAAGAAGTGAAGCAATATGCTTCAGAGATTCTCGGGAAAACGCTCGTGACACACCAAACAGGTCCGGAAGGAAAAGTTGTCCAGCGTCTCTATATCGAAGAAGGTTCCGCGATTGACCAAGAATTTTACTTAGGACTCGTGCTTGACCGTTCGATCGGCCGAATTGTCATCATGGGTTCATCTGAAGGTGGAATGGACATCGAAGAAGTCGCTGAACATACACCAGAGAAGATTCATAAAGAGATCGTCGACCCGGTCGTGGGCTTACGTCCATTCCAGGCGCGTCGTCTCGCATTCAAAATGGAAGTCCCGACGAAACTCGTCAACAAGTTCAGTGACATGGTCATGAAGTTGTACAAAGTGTACGTCGAGACAGATTGCACAATCGCGGAAATCAACCCGCTCGTCACGACGAAAGACGGTAACGTCATCGCGCTCGATGCGAAGTTGAACTTCGATAGCAACGCGCTCTATCGTCACTCGGACATCCTTGCGCTTCGTGATACGACGGAAGAAGACCCACGTGAAGTGGAAGCGTCGAAACACGACCTCAGCTACATCGCACTCGACGGAAACATCGGTTGTCTCGTCAACGGTGCCGGTCTTGCGATGGCTACGATGGATATCATCAAGCATTACGGCGCTGAACCCGCTAACTTCCTCGACGTAGGTGGCGGTGCGACGAAAGAAAAAGTAACAGAAGCATTCAAGTTGATCTTGTCTGATGACCAGGTCAAAGGGATCTTCGTTAACATTTTCGGTGGAATCATGAAGTGTGACATCATCGCAGAGGGGATTGTCGCTGCGACGAAAGAAATCGGACTCGACTTACCACTCGTCGTTCGCTTAGAAGGAACGAACGTTGATGCCGGGAAGCGCATTCTCGATGAATCTGGACTTGCGATCACGACGGCCAACTCGATGGCTGACGGTGCAGAAAAAATCGCAGCACTTGTTCGATAAGGGGGAAACGACATGAGTATTTGGGCGGATAAAGATACGAAAGTAATCATTCAAGGGATTACAGGGAAGCAAGGTCTGTTCCACGGTGAACAGATGCTCGCATATAACACGAAATTAGTCGGTGGTGTCACACCTGGTAAAGGTGGCACGACGGTCCTCGACAACGTTCCAGTCTTCAACACCGTGTCTGAAGCGGTCGAAGCGACTGGTGCCAATGCATCGATCATCTATGTTCCACCTGCTTTCGCAGCAGATTCGATCATGGAAGCGGCTGATAGCGGCATCGAGCTCATCATCTGTATCACAGAAGGAATCCCAGTTGTGGACATGATTCAAGTGAAACGCTATCTCGAGGACAAACCGGCTCGTTTAATCGGACCGAACTGTCCTGGTATCATCACACCTGGAGAAGCGAAACTTGGCATCATGCCTGGCTACATTCATACGAAAGGGCACGTCGGAATCGTATCACGTTCTGGGACGCTCACGTATGAGGCGGTTCATCAGTTGACGACAGCAGGTATCGGACAATCGACAGCTGTTGGAATCGGGGGAGACCCGGTCAACGGAACGAACTTCATCGATACGCTTAAAGCGTTCAACGAAGATGAGGACACGAAAGCGGTCATCATGATCGGGGAAATCGGTGGAACGGCTGAAGAAGAGGCAGCTGAATGGGTAAAAGCCAACATGACGAAACCAGTCATCGGTTTCATCGGCGGCCAGACGGCTCCTGAAGGCAAGCGCATGGGACATGCGGGCGCAATCATCTCAGGTGGTAAAGGGACGGCTGCTGAGAAGATCAAGACATTGAACGCGAATGGAATCGAAGTCGCTGAAACACCGGCGGTCATCGGTGAAACATTGATTCGTGTCTTGAAACAGCAAGGATTATACGAAGCGTGTGTCACGGGTCAACCGACGACATAAGAATCTTGAGGGATGCTTGCATCCCTCATTTTTTTAAAGGAGAGTTTGTGATGAATCAAACAATAGCTCGGTTTGCTGCAGCGCGAATGCCAGTTGAGTTTGTGCATCATTATTTGAACGGAACACTCGGGGCACATCGCACACAATTTTCTGAATATGTCTGGAGACGGGCCGAACGAGCCTTCCAAGCACCGGAATCGTATAAACATTTCGTCACATGGGAAGATGACTTGTTCCCGAAACGGTTACTCGACATCCCTAACCCACCATATTGCTTGTTTTATCATGGAGATTTAGAGGTACTACAAGAAAGAACGACTGCGATGGTCGGAAGTCGTGAGTTGAATCGTATCAGTCAATCGCTCGTGAATCACTATCACTCTTTAATAGAAGAAACTGTATCTGTTTCAGGTGGCGCCCTCGGAATCGATGGGCTCGTCCACGCCCATGCCCTCCGCACGCATCGCCCGACCGTGGCGGTACTCGGAGCTGGACTGGACCGGCTCTATCCGGCGGCGAACCGAGACATTCTTTTACAGATTCCGCAAGAGGGAGTCTTGCTAAGTGAATATGTACCAAACACGCCGATTCAAAAATTTCAATTTTTGGAAAGAAATCGTTTGGTCAGTGGTCTTGGTGATGCGTTGGTCGTTATACAGGCGAGACGAAAGAGCGGGACGATGAATACGGTCGGACATGCCCTAGAGCAAGGAAAAACGGTATTTGCGGTACCTGGTTCACCCCTTGATCCACTCGCAGAAGGTCCGAACCGATTGATTGAAGAAGGTGCGATTCCATTGACGAATTCCGATCAAATTATTCGAGATCTCAAGATTGTACGTTGACAAACCGGTGAGAACATGAATATTATGGTAGGGATTTAAATGACCTCTAAAAGGGGAGCAGATGTATGGCAAAATATCTGGTGATCGTCGAATCACCTGCGAAAGCAAAAACAATTAAACGTTATTTAGGTCCGAATTATATGGTCAAAGCTTCGATGGGGCACGTGATTGACTTGCCTAAAAGTCAACTCGGTGTAGACGTCGAACACGACTTTGAACCGAAGTATATTACCATCCGTGGTAAAGGACCGGTATTGAAAGAATTGAAGACAGCAGCGAAAAAAGCGACAAAAATCTTTCTCGCGGCCGACCCCGATAGAGAAGGGGAAGCGATTGCTTGGCATTTAGCACGCGCACTCGGTGTCGATGAAACGACAGAATGTCGTGTCGTCTTTAACGAAATCACGAAAGATGCGATTAAAGAATCGTTTAAACATCCACGTAAGATCAATCACGATCTCGTCGATGCACAACAAGCCCGACGCATTTTAGATCGTCTTGTCGGATACGGGATGAGTCCATTATTATGGAAGAAAGTCAAAAAAGGATTGTCTGCAGGGCGAGTTCAATCGGTAGCCGTGAAGATGATTATCGACCGTGAACGTGAAATTAACGCGTTCGACCCGGAAGAGTACTGGACGATTAAACTTGATTTAAATCATGATGGGGAAACGTTCGAGACTTCATTTTACGGAAAAGATGGGAAGAAGATGGAATTGAAGTCTGAAGAAGATGCACAATCTGTCCTCGATACCATCGATGATACGTTTAAAGTCATTGATGTAACGAAGAAAGAACGGAAGCGGAACGCTTCGCTACCGTTCACGACCAGTTCATTGCAGCAGGATGCTGCCCGTAAATTGAATTTCCGTGCGAAGAAGACCATGATGCTCGCGCAGCAATTATATGAAGGAATCGATCTCGGCAAAAAAGAGGGTACAGTCGGTCTGATTACGTATATGCGTACCGACTCGACACGTATCTCTGATTTGGCGAAGACGGAGGCGAAGGAATATATCGAATCGACATTCGGTGAAGAGTATGTCGCCTTACAGAAACAAAAAGAAAAGAAATCAGCGAATGCCCAAGACGCGCACGAAGCGATTCGTCCGACTTCGGCACTCCGCGACCCAGCTTCCTTGAAGCCTTATCTGTCACGTGACCAGTTGCGACTGTATAAGTTGATTTGGGAACGATTGATTGCGAGCCAAATGGCGCCAGCCGTTCTCGATACGGTCAAAATCGACGTCGAGTCGAACGGGATGATTTTCCGTGCGAACGGGTCGACAGTCAAATTCCCTGGTTTCATGAAAGTGTATATCGAGTCGAAAGACGATGACATTGAGGACACGAACCAAGAGAAGGAAGGATTATTGCCACCTCTCGAAGTGGATGATACCGTGACGTTTGAAACGATTGAGCCGAAACAACACTTCACACAACCGCCACCTCGTTATACAGAGGCGCGACTCGTTCGAGCGATGGAAGAACTCGGGATTGGTCGTCCGTCGACGTACGCGCCGACACTTGACACGATCCAACGACGCGGTTATGTCGTTCTCGAGGAGAAAAAGTTTTTACCGACTGAACTTGGAGAACTCGTCATCGAGATGATTGATGAGTATTTCAACGACTTCATCACGGTCCAGTTCACGGCCGACATGGAGACCCTTCTTGATTCGATCGAGCATAAGGAAGTCGAGTGGACGGAAGTCGTCGCTCCGATTTATCGTTCTTTCGAGAAACGATTGAAGCGTGCTGAAGAAGAAATCGAGAAAATCGAAGTGAAAGATGAACCTGCCGGAATTGATTGTGAAGTCTGTGGGTCACCAATGGTCATCAAGATGGGACGCTACGGCAAGTTCATGGCGTGCTCGAACTTCCCGAACTGTACGAACACGAAACCGGTACAAGTCGAAATCGGTGTCCCGTGTCCGAACTGTAAGGATGGACAAATCGTGGAACGTCGCAGTAAAAAAGGTCGTCTCTTCTATGGTTGCTCGAACTATCCGGAATGTGAATTCGTCTCATGGGATAAACCGGTTGCGAAACCGTGTCCTGTATGCGACAGTTTGATGGTCGAGAAGAAAATTAAAGACGGCGTGAAATATCAATGTACGAACTGTACCCACACCGAGGTACATCAGCAAGAGGAGGATTAATGTTGCAACAACGTGTAACTGTAATCGGAGCTGGATTGGCCGGCTCCGAAGCGGCTTGGCAACTCGCTAAGCGCGGTATTCAAGTAGATTTGTATGAAATGAGACCGGTTCGTCAAACACCGGCGCACCACACGGATCAATTTGCGGAGCTCGTTTGTTCGAACTCGCTACGTGCGAACGGTCTTCAAAATGCCGTAGGTGTCTTGAAAGAAGAAATGCGTACGCTTGACTCGCTCATCTTAAAGGCGGCGGACACGGCAAGTGTACCTGCTGGGGGTGCCCTTGCCGTCGATCGTCATGAGTTTGCCGGATTCATCACCGAGAAGCTAAAGAACCACGAGAATGTCACAGTGCACAACGAAGAGCTCAAAGAGATTCCTGAAGGGATCGTCATCGTGGCGACTGGCCCGTTGACCTCCCCTGACCTCTCTGCATCACTCAAGGCGTTCACAGGAGAAGATTATCTCTACTTCTATGACGCGGCAGCACCAATTCTAGATGGTGATACGATTGATCGGGATAAAGTCTATTTGAAGTCTCGTTACGACAAAGGTGAAGCCGCTTACTTGAACTGTCCGATGACAGAAGAAGAGTTTGATGTGTTTTACGAAGAGTTGATCAAGGCAGAAGTCGTTCCGCTAAAAGAGTTTGAAAAAGAGATTTACTTTGAAGGATGCATGCCGTTTGAAGTCATGGCCGAGCGTGGGAAGAAGACGCTTCTTTTCGGACCGATGAAGCCGGTCGGATTAGAAGACCCGAAGACAGGAAAACGTCCATATGCCGTCGTTCAGCTTCGTCAAGACAACTCGGCGGGCACACTGTATAACTTGGTAGGCTTCCAAACACATTTGAAGTGGGGCGAACAGAAGCGCATCATCCGTCTCATCCCGGGACTCGAGAATGCGGACATCGTCCGATACGGTGTCATGCACCGTAACACGTTCATCAACTCACCGAGCTTACTCAAGCCGACGTATCAGGCGCGTACACGTGACACGCTCTTCTTCGCCGGTCAGATGACAGGGGTAGAAGGATATGTGGAGTCGGCAGCGTCCGGGCTTCTAGCTGGGATCAATGCGGCGAAGATGATCGCAGGTGAAGAACTCGTCGTTCTCCCGCGTGAGACGATGCTTGGTTCGATGGCGCATTATATCACGACAGCCGACGGGAAGCACTTCCAACCGATGAATGCAAACTTCGGATTGGTGCCATCACTAGAAGACGCTCCGAAAAAGATGAAGAAACAAGAACGGTACGAGCGTTACGCGAACCGTGCGTTAGAAACGATCCAACAGTATAAAGATCTTTGAACAGGAGAGCCATTTTTTGGCTCTTTTGTTTTGAAGTAAAATTTCAATTGTGTATTTTGTTTCATACTTTGAAAATTTTCAGATTATTGAACGGCTATCTATTGTCACCTTACATTCTGTATGCTATGCTAATTTCGATTTGACGAGAACATGCGTTTTTACGAGTCATCGAGGAGGCGATAAAATGGGATTTTTAGAGGATCGACAATCCTTTTTGCGCTACTGCCAAATTGAACGTCGACTGTCTCCTCATACGAAACGCTCCTACGAGCAAACGCTCGACCAGTACGCCGCATATTGCCAATCGACGCATCAAGATCCCTACGATGCTCAGACGGCGCGGCGTTATTTATATGTCCTTTATGAGAAACAATTGGCCGCGTCCACGGTGTCCCAAAAAGTATCTTGTTTCAAGCAATTCGGGAAGTTTATGGCAAGAGAACAAGGTGGAGAACCGTTGTTCCACGACCTGACCTCACCGAAAAAGAGACAGTCCTTGCCGACCTTTGCCGTCCCGACGGAAGTCGAGCAACTGTTGGAGGCTGCCTCGAGGCAGGAAGATCCTTTTTTACAGGCGAGGGACGTCGCCATCGTAGAAGTGCTCTATGGGACGGGAATCCGCGTCGCTGAACTGTGTGGGATGAACCTTTCCTCGTTCGATGAGGTTTTATCCTTTGTCCATGTGATGGGAAAAGGGAAGAAAGAACGATACGTCCCGATCGGGCAATATGCCGTACATGCTTTGCAGCGTTATATCGAATTACGCAAAGGTGTCGGGCTCCCGACAGAAACCGCATTATTTTTGAGTCAAAAAGGGAATCGGATGACAACAGACCAAATCCGCTATGTCATGAAACGTTTGAGAAAAGACAGTGGGGTACATAAACCACTTACCCCGCACTCGTTGCGACACAGCTTTGCGACGGATTTGTTAGAACGGGGAGCGGACTTGCGTGCCGTCCAAGAGTTGCTTGGGCATGAGTCCTTGTCGACGACCGGGCGGTATACCCATGTATCGACCGAACGACTTCGGTCGATTTATCAAGCGACACATCCAAGAAAGTAGGAGGTTACGATATGTTTCATGCAACAACGATTTTTGCAGTTCGACACAATGGCCAATGTGCGATGAGTGGAGATGGCCAAGTCACATTCGGGAATGCCGTCATCATGAAAAACAAGGCGAAGAAAGTCAGACGCCTTTATGGCGGGAAAGTCGTTGCCGGTTTTGCAGGTAGCGTAGCCGATGCTTTCACATTGTTTGAAAAGTTTGAATCGAAACTTGAAATGTATAACGGTAACTTGCCGCGAGCAGCGGTAGAACTTGCGAAAGAATGGCGTGGGGATAAGATGTTGCGTCAACTCGAGGCACTATTGATTGTGATGGATGCCGATCATCTTTTGCTCGTCTCTGGGAATGGAGAAGTGATTGAGCCGGACGATGGAATTCTTGCAATCGGATCCGGTGGGAACTACGCCTTAGCGGCAGGTCGCGCACTCGTACGCCATTCTGCTGAAAAGTCTGCTGAAGAAATCGCGCGTGCCGCTCTTGAAATCGCTGGTGAGCTTTGCGTGTATACAAATGATCAAGTCATTGTAGAAACGATTGGAGGCGCTGCTGAATGAACCGAGAGTTGACACCTAGACAAATCGTAACGGAGTTAGACCGTTTTGTAATCGGACAAAAGGATGCCAAGCGAGCAGTTTCGATTGCTCTACGAAATCGCTATCGACGTCAAAAGTTAAGTGCAGACCTTCGCGATGAGGTTACACCAAAAAATATTTTGATGATCGGACCGACCGGGGTCGGAAAGACCGAAATTGCTCGACGGTTAGCTAAGCTTGTCGGTGCACCGTTTGTGAAAGTAGAAGCAACGAAATTTACGGAAGTTGGTTACGTCGGTCGTGACGTCGAGTCGATGGTGCGCGACCTCGTTGAGGCATCGGTTCGTCTTGTCAAAGAAGAGAAAAAAGAAGATGTGAAGGAGCCGGCGGAACGTGCGGCGACGGAACGCCTTTTAGATGCGCTACAAGGAAAAGCAAAAGCGACACCTACTGCATCGAATCCGTTCGAAGCGTTGTTCGGCGGACAGACACAACAGCCAGAAACCACGTCGGACACATCCAATAATGACCGTTCGCAACTTCGACGCTTGCTCGAACTCGGTGAACTCGAAGAACGCGTGATTGAAGTGGAATTAGAAGAAAAGCAGACGATGGATTTGTTTCAAGGTCAAGGGATGGAAGGTTTGTCGAATCTTCAGGATATGCTCGGTCAAATCGTTCCAAAGAAACGGAAACAACGTAAGCTGACGGTTCGTGAAGCAAGACCGCTTCTCATTGCTGAAGAAGCAGAGAACTTGCTGGACTTGAACGAAGTCCACGATGAAGCCGTGCGGCGCAGTGAACAGATGGGTATCATCTTCGTGGATGAAATCGATAAGATCGCCACAAAATCACAAGATCACGCCGGAGTATCCCGTGAAGGGGTGCAGCGTGACATTCTTCCGATTGTAGAAGGATCTACGGTCGTCACGAAGTATGGACCGGTTAAAACGGATCATGTTCTTTTCATCGCGGCCGGTGCATTCCATATGGCTAAGCCGTCTGACCTGATTCCAGAGCTACAAGGACGCTTCCCAATTCGTGTTGAATTGAGCAGCTTGACGGAAGAAGACTTCGTCAAGATTTTGACGGAACCGTCACAGGCACTCATTAAACAATATACGGCCTTGTTAGAATCTGAAGAAATCACGGTCCGTTTCACGCATGAGGCCATTGAAGAAATTGCGAAAATTGCGACACATGTCAATCGGGAGACCGATGACATCGGTGCACGTCGCCTCTATACTATAATGGAGCGCGTTTTAGAAGATTTATCATTTGAAGCGGCAGATATGCCACAAACAACCGTAGAAATCACACCAGCTTACGTACAAGCAAAAGTCGGTTCCATCGCCGACGATCGTGATTTGAGCCAATATATATTATAAGATTCTGTATGCACATACAGGGAGGAAATAGAGAATATGAACTTACTAGAAAAAACACGCCAATTAAACACAATGCTTCAACAAGAGGCAAGTGCGCACGTTGACTTTAAAGAAATGGCGGACAAAATGCGTGAAGTCCTTGAGTCCAACACGTTTATCGTGAGTCGTCGGGGACGACTTCTCGGTTTTGCAATCAAACAACAGATTGAGAATGACCGGATGAAAGCATTCTTAGTCGATCGACAGTTCCCGGAGCCATATGCTTCGAACTTGTTCAATGTGAAAGAAACGACAGCGAACATCGATATCGATAGTGAATATACAGCATTCCCAGTCGAGAACCACGATCTATTCCTCAACTCCATGACGACGATTGTTCCAATCATCGGTGGAGGAGAACGTTTAGGTACGCTCGTACTCGGTCGATTGGCGAATGAATTCACAGAAGATGACCTCGTTCTCGCGGAGTACTCTGCAACTGTAGTTGGAATGGAGATCCTTCGTGAGAAGGCTGCGGAAGCAGAAACGTCGGCACGTAAGAAAGCAGTCGTCCAGATGGCGATTAACTCGTTATCGTATTCAGAGCTTGAGGCAATCGAACATATCTTCGAAGAGCTTGGTGGAAACGAAGGATTGCTAGTTGCTTCCAAAATTGCCGACAGAGTGGGAATCACGCGTTCGGTCATCGTCAACGCACTTCGGAAATTAGAAAGTGCAGGGGTCATTGAATCACGTTCTTTAGGAATGAAAGGAACGTATATCAAGATATTAAATGACAACTTCTTGTTTGAATTGCAAAAACTGAAATCAAACTGAAATACAACTTTCGATGTGTAATTTCCATTGAAAACACTTTTAAAAGGGACTTTATTCCTAAAAAACCGCTTTCCTTGATAAGGAGGCGGTTTTTTTTAGTACAAAAGTAATTATTTTCACCTTTTGACGTGATTTCGACAAAAAGATATTAAGCCATTTACCTATGTTTTAAAAAATATCTTTCAGAACTGTTACAGATTTGTTTCAATGAAATAGTAGATTTTCCAAATGAGGTATATTTAGTAGTCATTATATGAAAGTGAGTGAACGCCGTGAATTGGATTGGTAGTGACTATCAATTACTAAAGCAAGCCATCAACCATTCAGTCCTTAACCAAAAGGTCATCAGTCATAACCTTTCAAACATTGATACGCCGAATTTCAAAGCCAAACAGGCTGTGTTTGAGCAGACGCTTCAGAGTGAGATGCGACTCAAGCTGCAAGGTGGTCGTCCGAGTGACTCGACCCAGTCGAAGGTCATCGATCGTGCTGGTGGCGCCATGAGGAGTGATGGCAACAACGTCGACTTGGATTATGAAATGAGTGAGCTGGCACGAAACCAACTCCAGTATGAGGCGATGATGGAGCAATTGAATCGTAGGCTCGGGGGATTAAAATCTGTTATTCGGGGAGGTCGTTAATCAATGGGAATGTTTGATAGTTTTCATATTTCAGCTTCAGCGTTGACGTCACAACGGCTACGAATGGATACCGTGTCGGCGAACATCGCCAACGCTCAGACGACTCGCGGGAGACTCGTGGACGGAGAGTGGCAACCATACACACGAAAGATGACCGTGTTGCAAGAAGCGCCATTCCGGAAGCAAATGGATGCCGTTAATGGAGGGGTGCAGGTATCTCAAATCATCGAAGACGATGCACCGTATAAATTGGCTTATAACCCGAATCATCCCGATGCGGATGAGCGAGGGTACGTACAAATGCCGAACGTCGATCTCTTGAAAGAAATGGTCGATTTGATGGGTGCGACTCGTTCGTACGAAGCAAACATTGCAGCGATGAACGCCTCGAAGGCGATGCTCGTAAAAGCGATGGAGATTGGTAAAGGATAAGGAGTGTTAACGGATGCAAATTAATCCAATTCAATTGATGAGCCCAGAACTCACGCCATCACTGAATAAAACGAACCCATCTCAATTTGGGTCATACTTGAATGAAGCGATGAACGCATTGAATGAGACACAACAAGCGACTAGTCAAGCCCGTAAAGATTTGGCGGTCGGGAAAGCTGACCTTCATCAGGTGATGATTCAAAGTGAAGAGTCGTCGATTGCGATGCAACTTGCCATCGAGGTGAGGAACAAGGCTGTTGAGGCCTATCAAGAAATGATGCGAATGCAAGTTTAATTGTAGAGGATGACAAGTTGCGATGAATGAACAATTAAAAGAACGATTCAAATCCATGACCGGTGCATTAAAGGCGATGCCAGCGAAACGTAAACTCGTATGGGGCATCTCGATCGCGGTCATACTAATCGCGGCCCTCGTACTCACATTCTTCCTTTCAAGGCCAAACATGGCACCTCTCTATACAAACTTGTCTGCTCAAGAAGCGGGCGAAGTGACAGAGAAGTTGACAGCAGACGGGGTACAGTCGGAAATCAAGGCGACTTCGAACGGTGTGAGCGTGTATGTGCCGACTGAAATGGTCGATCAGTTGAAAGTGAGTTTGGCTGCTGCCGGGATTCCAAAGTCCGGCTCGATTGATTATAGTTTCTTCAGCGAAAACGCAGGGTTCGGAACGACAGACCGTGAGATGGCTGTCATCGAACGTAGTGCGATGCAGACGGAGCTAGAGCGACTCATCACACAGATTGAAGGAATCAATCAAGCGAAAGTCATCATCTCACTTCCTGAGAAGTCTGTCTTCTTGGCAGAAGATCAAGGTGAGCCTACCGCGTCCATCGTCTTGAACATCGGAGCGGGGACGAATTTAGAACCAAACACAGTAAAAGGTCTCTATCATTTGATTAGTAAGAGTGTCCCGAACTTGAAACCGGAAAACATTTCAATTATGGACCAATACTTCACGTATTATGATCTCGACCAGACTGTTGTTGCTGGAGGTTCCTCGTCAGATCCATTGGCGTTGAAGCGACAAGTCGAAAAAGACGTACGTCAACAAATCCAACAGATGCTCTCGGTTCTACTCGGCGAACGGAGCGTACTCGTTTCCGTCACAGCAGACATCGACACGACACAAACGGCTGAAGAACAGAATCTTGTCACACCGGTCGATGAAGAAAACATGGAAGGCATCGTCACGTCTGCCGAGCGGATTGCTGAAGCATACACTGGCGGAACAGGTACGGCGACAGAAGCGACGGGAACTGGTGAGAACGACACAATCAACTTCCCGGCAGCGACTGGCGATGGCACAGAAGAAAGTGAAAAGAATCATGAAATCATCAATTACGAGGTCAACCGCATCACGAAGCAGATTCAAAACGCACCATATACGATTCGTGACCTCGGAGTCCAACTCATCGTTGAACCACCAGATGGCGCAACAAGTATCGATCCGCAGTTAGAAGGCGACCTCGAGACGATGATGTATTCCATTATTCGGACGTCGTTAGCGAAGACGGATGAAGCCATCACGGATGCTGAACTCGAACAGAAAGTTGTCGTCGTGTCGAGACCGTTCGCTGAAGTGGAAGAGGTTGCAGCAACAGAGCAACCGACACCTTGGTGGATGTATGCGGCAGCGGCGGGTGCAGTCGTAATTCTTGCCTTGATCTTCTTCGCGATGCGTAGACGGAAGCAAGAGGTTGTGGAAGAGACGAACGAATGGGAAGTTCCATATGAAGATGAAGTACCTGACCTAGACCTCGAAGAGCGAGGCGAAGGTGCAGTGAAGAAGAAACAGTTAGAAAAATTAGCTGAAAGTAATCCAGAAGAGTTTGCTAAACTGCTTCGTACTTGGATGTCTGAGGAGTGAGTAACGTGAACTATGCAAAACAATCGAATCGCGAAAAAGCAGCGATGCTCATGATTTCCCTGGGACCTGAAGTGGCAGCGAACGTCTACAAACATCTTTCAGAAGAAGAGATGGAACAACTGACGCTTCAAATTTCAGCGTTAAAAAAAGTGTCCCCGGAAGAAAAGGATAGTATTCTCGGTGAGTTCCATGAACTCGCCATGGCACAAAGTTATATCACTCAGGGTGGAATCGGGTTTGCGAAAACTGTCCTTGAAAAAGCAGTTGGTGAAGACAAGGCGATGGCATTGATTCATCGTCTGACTTCCACCTTACAGGTCAGACCGTTCGAGTTTGCACGAAAAGCAGACCCGAAACAGTTATTGAACTTTATTCAAAACGAGCATCCTCAGACGATTGCGTTAATCTTAGCGCATTTAGAACCGGTCAAGTCAGGGCAGATCCTGTCGGAACTTCCACCTGAGATTCAATCGGAAGTCGCGAAACGGATTGCGACGATGGATCGACTCAATCCAGACGTCATCCATGAGGTGGAGCAGATTCTAGAAAAGAACTTGTCACAGACAGATATGCAAGATTATGCCCAGTCGGGTGGAATCGAGGCGGTCGTCGAAGTCTTGAACGGTGTCGACCGGACGACGGAACGCACCATCCTCGATGCGCTCGAAATCGAAGATCCAGAACTCGCAGAAGAAATCAAGAAGCGAATGTTCGTCTTCGAAGATATCGTCACGCTCGACTCTCGTGCGATTCAACGAATCATTCGCGAAGTGGCGAACGACGACTTGTTGCTTGCACTCAAGGTCTCTTCAGAAGAAGTCAAACAAATCATCTTCAAGAACATGTCTCAACGTATGGTTGAAACGTTCAAAGAAGATATGGAATTCATGGGGCCGGTGCGGTTGCGTGACGTCGAAGAGGCACAGAGTCGAATCGTCGGAATCATTCGTCGTCTAGAGGACGTCGGTGAGATTGTAATCAGTCGAGGTGGAGGAGATGACATCGTTGTCTAATGTAATTAAACGCCAACGTGCAACATCGAATACCCCGCAACGAATTGAATCGAAGCGATTAGAGACACCCGTTATAGAACCGAATGACGGAATCGATCATGGGGATGTCATCCAATCACGCTATGAGAAGTTGAAGCAGGACGAAGAAGCGTTCCAACAGTTTCAGCAGACGGAAGTCGAACAGTTGGAGCGGTTGAAGCAACAAGTGTTTGAAGAAGCGCGTTCAGAAGGATACCAAGAAGGTCTCCTTCAAGGTAGGCAGGATGGATTGGCTGAATTTGAAGAGATCACGACGCGTTTGAATTCCATTTCGACCGAACTCGAACTCTTATTTGAAGAAAAGTGGAGGCGAGCGGAAGAACAACTCATTGAATTGGCCGTTACAGTCAGTGCACACGTGACGACAGACCTTGTCCGAAAAGATGAAGAACTGTTTGCGACGATGATTCGTGATCAGATGTCACACATGATCGATGCCGAAGCACTTACAATCTTTGTTCATCCGACACGTCTTGCCTCGATTCAGCGATTCGAAGCGATGTGGCGGACAGTAGAGACACCTCCTCTGAAATATCGAGGGGACGGATCATTGGATGAGACAGCAGTTCGAATCGAGTCGCCACATCGTGGCAATGAAGTCGATTTGACATATAGTTTCGAACGGATCCAAGCCAAAATCGAGGAGGTTCTAGCGGATGGCGCTTATTGAGCAGGTTCTCGGCTCGATTAAACAGTCTACAGACGGCGAGTTCACACGAAAAATCGGTCGAGTTTGTCGAGTCATCGGCTTGATGATTGAGTCGAACGGACCGAGTGCGTTTGTCGGAGAGCGCTGTTTGATTGTCCTTCCTTCGAATGAAACAGTCGAAGCTGAGGTCGTCGGATTCAATGAAGAGCGCGTCCTTCTCATGCCATACGGTGAAACCACACAAATCGCGCCTGGCTGTCTAGTCAAAGGAACGGGGAAAATGCTTCAAGTTCCTGTAGGGGAAGAGTTGATTGGTCAAGTGCTCGATGGTTTAGGGCGTCCCCTGTCAGGTGAACGACTTGTGACCGGTAAGCGTTATGATGTTCAACGCAAACCCCCTAACCCGTTGAATCGACCGAGGATTTTGGATGCACTGTCGACCGGTGTCCGGATGATCGATGGGCTGTTGACTGTAGGTAAAGGGCAACGGGTCGGTTTGTTCGCCGGCTCCGGTGTCGGGAAGTCGACCTTGCTCGGAATGATTGCCAAACGTTCTTCAGCCGACATTAACGTCATCGCCTTGATTGGAGAACGGGGCCGGGAAGTAAAAGAGTTCATCGAAAAGGAGCTCGGACCAGAAGGCATGGCTCGTTCCGTCGTGATTGTAGCGACAAGCGACCAACCCCCGCTTGTTCGGTTGAAGGGAGCTTACACGGCGACCGCGATTGCCGAGTACTTCCGGGACCAAGGGAAAGAAGTGGTCTTGATGATGGACTCGGTGACACGATTTGCGATGGCGCAGCGTGAAATTGGTCTCGCGACGGGCGAACCTCCGACATCGAAAGGGTACACCCCGTCCGTATTCGCCATGTTGCCTCAACTACTAGAGCGAAGCGGGACAGCGGCATCAGGGTCGATCACTGCGTTCTATACGGTCCTCGTCGACGGAGATGATATGAATGAACCGATTGCCGATGCGGTGCGTGGGATTTTAGACGGACACTTCGTCATGGACCGGGCGCTCGCAAACCGTGGGCAATTCCCGGCAATCCATGTACTGAAATCAATCAGCCGGGTCATGAACCAAATCGCTTCTCCGGCACATAAGGAGGCGGCCCAAACGTTCCGCAGCTGGCTTGCGACCTATATCGATGCGGAAGATTTAATCAATATCGGAGCGTATAAAAAAGGCACCAATCCTGCGATTGATACTGCCGTGGATAAATATCCATACTTGTTGACGTTTTTAAAACAATCGATTGAAGAAGATGCTGCTTTCGAACAGACGATGACCCACTTGTCACATATCGCACGAGGTGAATCATGAACAGACTCATATTAGAACGAATCATGCCGATTGCGGAACATGAAAAAGAAGATGCCGCCATAGAAGTCAGAGGATTTAAGGCAAGACTTGAGACAGAGATGGAGAAGCTATATGACCTTCTTCTCATGTATGAGTCGCTCATCAAACACCAAGACGAACAATCTGGAAACATCGACCTTCTCATGTCGCAGTATCGAGAAAAGACGCGAGAGCAAGTGAAACGTCAAATCGAAACGCAACAGCTCGTCGTACAACAGGCCCGCAATCGCTATCATGCGTCGCAAGAACGATTGCTCGGTAAAGTGGTGGAAGAAAAGAAATACGTGACGCTACATGAAAAGGTCAGCATGCAAGAGATGACGGTAGCTAAACTTACAGAGCAACAAATGATGGATGAACTTGCTGTGATTCATCATGGGAAAGGGAAGTAGCATGGCAAAAGAGAACAATAAACGAGGCAAGCAAATGATCGTGGCGTTAGTCCTCATTCCAGCAATCTTCATCCTAGTCGGTGGGATCGTCGTCATGAACTATGCGATGGACCGTCCGCTCTTATCCGTTCCCTTATTGGAAGTGAACGAGGACGAGAAAACGGAAGAATCAAAAAAAACGGAGACGCAGGTGAATGTGACGGGAATCGATTCGGACGCAGCGAACCGATTAAAAGCGGCGAACAGTGAGATTGAAAAACTTCGCAACGAAAATGTGGAATTGACGAACGAAGTAAAGGCTAGACAAGAAGAAATCACCGATTTGATTCGTGAACGAGATCGACTCGTCTCGGAACTAGAGGCAGCGTCAAAAGAAGAGGAATCATCATCTGACGTCGCTAGCGTCTATGAAGAAATGTCAGCCAAACAGGCGGCAGCCATTATGGGTGAACTCGAAAGCCCTCAAGTTGCTGAACTGTTGAAGGAACTATCACCTAAGCAACAGGCAGACATCTTAGGACGAATGAATGCACAACAGGCTGCGGTTGTGACGCAGCTTCTCCAATGAACACAAGAAGGGAGGGCCAACATTGAATATCGCTTTATTGACGCAAGCCATTCAAGGATCGATGGCTCGTACTGGAACAGTGGAGGGAGAATCACAGGGAGCAGGTGGATTTTTAAGCCTCCTTTCTGCGATGCTTGCCCCAATGCAAGGCTCAGGGGAGCAGGCAGAACTTCCTCAACTTGAAGAAGGTGTGCTTCCTGAAGGATCAGTCGATTTGGAAAAAGTGGCACAGGAACTCGAAACATGGTTTCAAAAGCCTGATACATTGAAGTGGCTAAAATCACTGCCACAAGATGCGTATCGGACGTTTATGGATGCATATGTAAGTTTACTCGGTCAATTGTCTAATCCTTCGCCTGAGACTGAAATCCCGTCTTCGGTTTTACCGGCGATTGTACAGACGACGACTACGCCGAAAGTCCATACTACGAAGCAAACAGAGGGAAATACTCAGACGACCAACATTGCACTGACTCAACAAGTTCCAAACCAAGAACTTGCCAAACAGGTTCAAACGATGCAACGGATCATCACACAGTATAAAGGACCAATCGAAGGTACATTGAAAGAAGTTCCCGTCTTGCCAAATGTTGAAACCTTAAAAATCGCAAAACCTGCGCTACAGCCAAATAACGTAGACTGGATGCCGAAAGGGATGAACTGGTCAAGACCACAGATTGACGTGGACACGGTCATGTATGCCTCAAAAGGATCCCTTCCTGAAAATTTACAAGCTCGGATTGAAGCGGCTCTTCAAAAGGCACCGTTCAAAAGTGGGGCGGACGGTTCAAAAGTATTCACCGTACGATTATATCCGGAGCAGTTAGGGGAACTCGTCGTTAAGCTAGAGCGGAAGAATGGAGAACTTGTCGTCAAGATGTTTGCCAGCAATCAAGAGGCGAAACAACTGATTCAATCGCAAGTTCAACAGTTGCAACAAACGTTGACACCCCATTCGCAAAACGTTCGGGTCGAGGTCAACTTGACACAACAGGCACTCGATTCTAAAGCAGCCTTGTCAGACGGTTCCGAGCAATCGGAACAAGAACAACCACAAGAACAGCCTAAAGGAGGGTCTGAAGATGACGAGCATTCAACCGAAGACGAATGATTATACATTGCCAGATCAGTCGCTCCCAAAAGCGACAAATCAATACGATAAAGACATGTTTATGAAGTTGCTTCTCGCTCAAATCGCGAACCAGGATCCGATGTCACCTATGGAAGATAAAGAATTCATCGCACAGATGGCACAGTTCTCATCGCTCGAACAAATGCAAGCCATCTCAAAACAACTTGACTCAGTTCTCGTCGACCGTCACATGTCGTCGATTTCTGAATACAGTAGCATGATTGGGAAAACGATCGACTTCACATCGGAAACGAGTGAAGAGACGACGAAAGGGTCGGGTCGAGTCGTTTCCATTTCTCGTAACGACTTAACCGGATATATGGCTGATCTTGAAGACGGCACATCTGTCAGCGTGTACGATATCACATCCATCAAATAAGCATAGGAGGAATACATTATGTTAAGAGCAATGTACTCAGGAATCAGTGGATTGAAGAACTTCCAATCAAAGCTAGACGTCGTCGGGAACAACATCGCCAACGTCAACACGTTCGGTTATAAAAAAGGTCGCGTCACGTTCAAAGACCTCGTCAGTCAACAAGTCGGGAGTGCGTCCGCTGGGAATGCGACAACGGGTGGTATTAACCCGAAGGAAGTCGGTCTCGGGGGTACGATGGCGACGGTCGATAACGTCTATAACCAGGGTGCCATGCAAAACACAGGACGCGCCCTCGATGTTGGGATTTCAGGGGAAGGTTTTTATGCGACGATGGTCAATGGTCAACTCCAATACACGCGCGCTGGGAACTTTTATACGGACAACCAAGGTAACTTGGTGACGGGCGACGGGACGTATCTTGTTGGGTCACTCACTAGTACGTTGCCAGTTGCTGCAGGAGTAACAGCGACCCCAGCTGAAACAGATTTCACAGGTCCAACAGCAAATTTAGATCATTATGCGGCAACTGATACGTCAGCGAAAACAAATCGTTACGGACGAATTAAAATCCCAACAGATGCAAAATCGCTCTCAATTAGTAAAGACGGGCAAGTCAGTTTTGTAGCATCTGACGGTGAGCTTCGCATCGCTGGTTACATCGTCACGTCGAATTTCTCGAACAACGCCGGGTTATCAAAAGTCGGAGCCAACAACTTCGTACAATCGCAAAACTCCGGTGTTCCACAGTTTGGCGTACCTGGTTCTGACGGTCGTGGAGAACTCGTCTCAGGCGCACTTGAAATGTCAAACGTTGACCTTTCGGAAGAGTTCACTGAAATGATCGTGGCACAGCGTGGATTCCAGGCGAACACACGAATTATCACAACATCGGACGAGATCCTTCAAGAACTCGTTAACCTGAAACGCTGATGATTCGCGTCACGGCATTTCGCGGTGAGGAGTTCGTGCTGAACGCTTTGCTCATCGAAACGGTGAAGGCAGAGCCCGACACGATCATCCAATTGTTTAATGGCAAAACGTATCTCGTAAAAGAAACGAAAGATCAAATCATTGAACGAACTGAAGCCTTTTACCGCTCAATCGGTTTAGTCGGAACGATGTTCACAAGAGGTGAAGAAGATGAGTGAAGAAGAAAATAAAAAAGGTGGCGGCCTAAAGGTCGTAATCATCCTGCTTGTCGTCCTGCTCGTCATGGGCGGTGCCGGATTCATGACGTACAAATATGTCTTCGGTGATAACGTCACTGCTAAAACGAAACCGGTCACAGCTGAAGAGTTGGCAGAACGGAGTTTCATGACCGATGATATGACGACGAACATTCAAGACGAGCGTTTCATCAACGTTCAATTTACGATCGTCACAGATTCGGCTGAAACGAAAGAGAATTTAGAACTACGTAAATTCCAAGTGCACAATGTCATTTTAGGTGACTTATCCGGGATGACGAAAGCCCAATTGGCAACAAAAGAGGATATGCAAAAGTTCGAACAAACATTACGAGAACAACTTAACGGACTGCTTGAAGAAGGTGAAGTCCAACGCGTCTATATGACGAAGAAAATTATTCAGTGAGGTGGCATCATGGGAGAAGTACTGTCTCAACAAGAAATTGATGCCTTACTATCTGCATTAAGCAGTGGGGATGTCGAAGCAGACTCCTTTCTCGCGCAAGAGGAAGAGAAGAAAGTTCGACAATACGACTTCAAGCGAGCCGTTCGATTTTCTAAAGACCAAATTCGTAGCTTAACTCGGATTCACGAGCATTTCACACGGATGCTCACGACATTTTTCTCGGCCCAACTTCGCACGTACGTTCAGTTTTCGGTCAACTCGGTCGAACAATTACCGTACGATGAATTCATTCATTCCATTCCGAGCATGACGATGATCAACTTGATTGAGGCGCCACCGTTAAACGGGCGATTCATCATCGAGGTCAATCCGAACATCTCGTACGCGATGTTAGACCGATTACTCGGTGGTCCCGGTGTCGAGATGGATAAAATCGAATCGTTCACCGAAATCGAGATGCGGATCTTGACGCAATTGTACAAACGGGCGTTTTCGACATATGGGGATGCTTGGGAATCGATTGCTGAGATTAAAGCAGAAATGTCAGCCGTGGAAGTGAATCCGCAGTTCCTGCAACTCGTCTCACCAAACGAAACGGTCGTCTTGATTTCAATCGGTGTGACAATCGGTGAAGTGAGCGGAACGATTAACGTCTGTCTGCCATTCGTCACAATCGAACCGGTATTGTCCAAGCTATCGAGTCATTACTGGATGCAGGAAGCGAATCGACGCAATGCGAGTCAATCGAGTAAGGAACCGCTTAAAGCCCAATTGATGAACTCGACGGTCGAGGTCGTATCCTTACTCGGTGAGACGACGATCACATTTGGAGATTTGTTGCATCTAGAAGTCGGAGATTGTTTGGCACTCGATCAATTAGCAAAAGAACCCCTGTCCGTCATGGTGGGGGAAAATAAAGTATTTAAAGGGCAAGTCGGTGTGAGCGGGAAGCGAATGGCGGTTCAAGTGCTTCACCGTGTGAAGGAGGAAGAGCAATGAGTGAGATGCTGTCACAAGATGAAATTGATGCGTTATTACGCGGGACAAGCGACAATACGCCGACGCCAGAAGTCGATGCGAAAGAAGAACATTTAGATTCGATGGAGAGCGATGCACTCGGAGAAATTGGGAATATTTCATTCGGGAACTCGGCAACGGCCTTGTCAACATTACTACAACAAAAAGTTGAAATCACTACACCGGTTGTCAGTGAAGTGAGAATTGAAGCGTTACGCGAACGCTATCCCACTCCTCATGTGGCGCTTCGAGTAGGCTACACAGAAGGAATCCAAGGGGAGAACGTCCTCGTCTTGACTCGCGAAGATGCGGCCATCATCTCTGACCTCATGTTAGGCGGGACCGGAGAGAATGTTGATCCGGAGAGCCTTGATGAGATTCGGTTGTCGGCAGTTCAAGAAGCAATGAACCAAATGATGGGGGCGGCCGCAACGTCTTTATCGACGGTATTTTCGAAGAAGATTGACATCTCGCCACCGCTTGTCGAAGTGTTCGATGCGACGAAGAACCAAACCATCATCGATCGCCTTGAACTTTGGGAGACGATGGTACTCATCGAGTTCAATCTCAAAGTAGGTACGTTGATTGATTCAACAATCGTTCAGATCGCACCGATTCAATTTGGAAAGCAATTGGTCGATGAGTTGATGAAAGCTACAGGGGAAGCCCAGGCAGCACCGGAACCGGTGAAAGCGCAAGCGGAAGCGCCAAAACCACAACCGCAAGCCCAACAACAAGCGCAACCAGTCACCCCGCAACCAAGTAAACAAAAATCGATGCCGGAAGTGGCAGTTAGCCAAGCGGAATTCATGCCGCTCCAATCACCGGCATCGCAAGAAGCGGCCCCGGCGAATCTTGGGTTGTTATACGATGTCCCGTTAAACGTGACAGTAGAGTTAGGAAGAACGAAGAAATCCGTTCGGGAAGTACTTGAGTTATCACAGGGCTCCATCATCGAACTCGACAAACTAGCGGGTGAGCCGGTAGACATTTATGTCAACCAACAGCGAATCGCTAGAGGAGAAGTCGTTGTCATTGAAGAAAACTTTGGGGTACGTGTAACAGAAATTATTCAACCGCATGAGCGGATCGGAATCGTTTAAGGAGGAATTTAGAATGAGTGCAAAAGTATTAGTAGTGGATGACGCAGCGTTCATGCGTATGATGATCAAGGACATTTTGACAAAGAATGGATATGACGTAGTAGGTGAGGCAGAAAACGGCGCGGACGCTGTCGCGAAATACCGTGAACTCACACCGGATCTCGTCACACTTGATATCACGATGCCTGAGATGGATGGACTCGCAGCATTGAAAGAAATTCGTAGCTTCGACTCGAATGCGAAAATCATCATGTGTTCAGCGATGGGACAACAAGCGATGGTCATCGATGCCATTCAAGCTGGAGCAAAAGACTTCATCGTCAAGCCTTTCAATGCAGAACGTGTCATCGAAGCAGTTTCTAAAACGGTCGCACAATGAAGAAATGGTGGTTGATTATTCTCCTCGTGGTCGGGCTCTCTGCTCCGGCCACGGTTGAGGCCGCCACCGTAGACCAACAATTCGAGCAACAACAGACAGATGAACAGGAAAGTAACGTTCCAACGACAGCGTCAACCATTGGCAATGGCGTGAAAGTCGTGTTGAGTCTCGTGGTCGTGGTCGGCGGATTTATCGTCTTGATGCGTTGGCTCAGTTCTAAAACACAAGGCGTGAAAGCGACTCAACATATGAAACATCTCGGAGGCGTCCCGCTCGGAAAAGACCGTTCAGTCCAGCTCGTGAAGCTCGGTGACCAAGTGTATGTACTCGGTGTCGGCGATTCGATTCAACTGATCGATCGACTCGATGCGGACACGATCGAGGAAGAGCAAACGGAATCCTTGTCACTCCGAACGTCAAATTCGAATGCATTTTTAGACACCTTTAAGAAACAACTCGCTCAGCTAGAAGAAGTGAGGAAGAAATCATGACGACGTTTGAGCAATTGATCAATTTAGAAACACCGGACAGTACGTCGACATCCATCAAGCTTTTGATTTTGTTGACATTGCTGACGCTCGCACCATCCTTTTTAATCTTGATGACTTGCTTTACTCGGGTCGTGGTCGTCTTGTCATTCATTCGACCGGCACTCGGTACACAGCAAACGCCACCGAACCAATTGATTGTCGGATTGGCACTATTCATCACACTGTTCGTCATGTCTCCGGTTCTCTCGGATTTGAACGAGAACGCATTGAAACCGTACCTCGATGACAAGATCTCACAAGATGAGGCGTTCGATGAGGCAAGTGGGACGATGAAGGAGTTTATGTCGAAATATACAAGACAAGAAGATTTACAACTGTTCTTAAAGTATGGGAACTACGAGCAGCCGGAGACACTTGATGATGTGCCGCTCCTCGCTTTGGTGCCTGCTTACGCGATCAGTGAGTTGAAGACCGCTTTCCAAATCGGCTTCATGATTTTCTTACCGTTTTTGATCATTGATATGGTAGTCGCAAGTGTCCTCATGTCGATGGGGATGATGATGCTTCCACCGGTCATGATTGCACTGCCGTTTAAATTATTGTTGTTTGTATTGGTCGATGGCTGGCACTTGATTGTGGAATCATTGCTTAGAAGTATGTAGGGGGAACGGACATGACACAAGAAATGGTCATCTATTTGGCGACAGAGAGTGTGTGGACCTTATTAAAAATATCAATGCCACTTCTGCTCATCTCACTGATCGTCGGTCTCGTGATCTCGATTTTACAGGCCACGACTCAAATTCAAGAACAAACGCTATCGTTCGTTCCGAAAATTATTTCGGTCTTCATCGGTCTCGTCATCTTTGGACCGTGGATGCTTCAACAGATTGAAGGATTCACGCGTTTGATCTTTGAGTTGATGGTTGAGGTTGCATCGAAATGAATGCGGTCGACTTCATCAGTATGTATGGGTTAACGTTCGCACGACTGTCTGGCTTTTTTGTCAGTGTCCCGTTGTTCTCGACGAGACAATTACCGGTCATGCACCGCGTCGGATTCAGTGCGTTTTTAGCGTATTACGCGATGTTCACACTGACCGAGCCAATCCAGATGACGAATGCGTTCGTCCTGCAAGTCGTCTATGAAGTCATGATCGGACTTTTACTTGGACTGTTAATCAACATCCTATTTTTTGCACCACAAATTGCCGGTGGGGTCATTGATTTACAGCTCGGATTAGCGATGGCTTCGGCATATGATCCGATGTTTGGCGGTCAATCGCCATTGATTGGACGATTTTATTATATTTTTACGCTGTTCATTTTGTTAACGAGCAACCTGCATCTTCTGCTGATTGATGGCATTTATTATAGCTTTCAAATCTATCCGCCTGGTCAACCGATGATCAACTTTACCGAAGCCTCTTTGATGATGGCCGTGAAAGTCGTCACCATGACCATGATGGTCGCGTTGCAATTGGCGTTGCCGATGATGGCTTCCTTGCTCCTTGTTGACTTAGCTCTCGGATTTTTAGCGAAGTCAGCGCCACAGTTCAATATCTTTGCCATCGGATTTTCATTTAAACTCATCGCCGGCTTTGCCGTCATGGTTTTATTGATGGGACTGACATTGACAGGGATCAGTCAGTTCATCCCGCTATTACAAGAAGTGATGCACGACTTTATGCTCATATTAGGAGACGCCTCATGAAGAAGCCTCTATATCCTTTATCGGTCAATCTACAGTTTTTTGCAGGCGAAAAGACAGAAAAAGCGACGCCGCGTAAACGGGAAGACTCCCGAAAGAAGGGGCAAGTCGCCAAATCAGCCGATTTGACTGGAGCGTTCGCACTTTTTGCGATGTTTCTCATGTTATCTTTTTTCGGTCCCGTGATTGGGCAGCAATTGCTTTCTTTAATCAGCGATTTACTCAGCCCAGAGTATTTATTGTTTAACGTGACGGGCGGCATGTCGGATATGGTCGTCGACTTAATGCTCCGTGTCGGTTTGATTTTGGCTCCGTTCTTTGTCGTTGCCGTCGTGTTTGGGATTCTCATCAATTACCTACAAATCGGAACGTTATTTTCTTTAGAAGCCATTCAACCAAAGCTTGAGCGGATCGACCCGATCAAGGGGGTCAAACGCATCGTCAGTATGAAAGCGGTCGTCGAATTTTTAAAGTCCTTATTCAAATTGTTAATCATCCTGACAACCGCTGTCGCTGTCCTTTGGAAAAATCAGAAAGAACTGTCTCGGATGGCCGTCGAACAAGTTCGTGAATCGATTGTCGCACTCGCGAGTATCACGATTGAACTCGGTCTTTGGGTAAGTGTCGCCTTGCTCGCACTTGCACTACTCGATTTATTCTACCAACGATTTGATTTCGAGAAATCGATCCGAATGTCTAAGCAAGATATAAAAGATGAGTACAAAAATACGGAAGGTGACCCACTCATCAAATCTAAAATCAAACAGCAACAACGGGAAATGGCGATGCGACGGATGATGCAAGAGATACCGAATGCCGATGTCGTCATCACGAACCCGACCCATTACGCGGTCGTCATTCGATATGATGACACGAAAGATTTTGCGCCGCTCGTGGTCGCCAAAGGGGTCGACCGGGTCGCCTTTCATATTCGAGATGTCGCAAAAGAACATGACGTGGCCATTGTTGAAAATAAACCACTCGCGCGCGCGCTCTATGCGCAAATCGACATCGGTGAAGTGGTAGACGAATCGTTTTATCAAGCCATTGCGGAAGTACTGGCATTCGTCTATCAAATGAAGCAACCGTCTTGAGGAGGAGTATGTGTTGGCAGTAAAAGCGAAAGACTTTGCAATTTTGATTGGTGTGTTGATGATTGTCATCATGCTGATCATCCCGCTACCGGGGTTTTTATTAGACTTTTTAATCATCGTAAATATTTTGATCGCCATCATGATTCTACTTGTGGCGATGAATGCCCGGGAAGCACTTGACTTCTCCGTATTCCCTTCTCTCTTATTGATTGTGACGTTGTTTCGTCTTGGTTTGAACGTATCGACGACCCGTTCGATTCTATCTAAAGGTTATGGTGGGGAAGTCATCGAGACGTTCGGTGATTTCGTCATCGGTGGAAATGTCCTTGTCGGATTTGTCGTCTTTCTGATTCTTGTCATCATTCAATTCGTCGTCATCACGAAAGGAGCAGAGCGTGTATCGGAAGTATCTGCTCGCTTCACACTCGATGCGATGCCGGGGAAACAGATGGCCATCGATGCCGATTTGAACTCTGGTTTAATTGACGATAAGGAAGCCCAGATGCGTCGCCGTAAAATTCAAAGCGAGGCGGACTTCTATGGATCAATGGACGGGGCATCGAAGTTCGTTAAAGGAGATGCCATCGCTGGTATTATCATCGTTACGATCAACTTGATCTTCGGGATTATCATCGGTGTCGTTCAAATGGGATTACCAGTTGGAGAAGCGTTCCAAACGTTCTCACTCATGACAATCGGGGATGGCTTGGTCAGTCAAATCCCAGCACTTTTGATTTCGACCGCGACCGGGATTATCGTGACCCGTGCCGTCTCGGATGGAAACTTAGGGGAAGACGTAATCGACCAGCTCGGTCAAAACCCATCACTCCTTTATATCGCCGGGTCGATTGTCTTCATGCTTGGTTTTGTATCACCGCCCCTACTTCCTGTGACGATGATCATTGCCGGAACGGCATTCTTCGGCGCCTACACGATGCGTCGAAATATCCGTCAGGCAACGGAAGAGCCGATGCTCGAAGAGGAACCATCGACAGCGCCGACAGAATCAGTCGTCTCGCTGTTGCAGATTGACTCGATTGAATTTGAATTCGGGTATGGCTTGATTCCGCTTGCAGATGAGTCTCAAGGCGGTGACTTGTTAGACCGCGTTGTCATGATTCGTCGTCAACTCGCACTCGAGCTTGGCTTCATCTTACCGACGGTCCGGATTCGCGATCACTTGCAGTTATCACCGAACGCATACCGAATCAAAGTCAAAGGGAACGTCGTTGCAGAGGGAGAGCTATTGCTGGATCATTACTTGGCGATGAGCCCGGGCATCGAAGACCCTGAGGTATATGGAATTGAAACAACGGAACCAGCATTCGGTCTTCCTGCCCTTTGGATTGATGAAGAAACACGAACTCGGGCAGAAATGAGCGGGTATACCGTCGTTGATCCGCCTTCTGTTGTCGCGACTCACTTGACCGAGACGTTGAAGAAACATGCGGCAGATTTACTCGGTCGGGAAGAGACGAAACAACTCGTCGAGCACCTGAAAGAGACGCATCCGGTTCTCGTAGAGGACGTGACGCCGTCAGTCCTTTCGATTGGCGAAATTCAGAAAGTGTTGCGCCACTTACTCCAAGAAAGTGTTTCCATTCGAAATTTGCCGCTTCTGTTTGAGACGATGGCAGACTACGGAAAAGTGACGAAAGATGCGGAAATCTTAGGAGAGTATTGCCGTCAAGGCTTGTCCCGTCAATTGACCGATCAAGTCAAACCACCTGAAGGTCCCCTTTACGTCGTGACACTCGGCGGACAGACGGAACAGACGGTGCAAGATGCGGTTCAGAAAACGGAGTTCGGGAACTATTTGGCGCTCGACCCAGAGCAAGCTCGAGAGATTATCGAGCGCACTGGCGAACAACTGTCGATGTTTGAACGATATGGGGCATCGGCTGTGATTTTATGTTCCCCAACGATTCGTCTGTTCGTTCGTCAATTACTCGAACGGTATTATCCAGATGTGCCGGTATTGGCTTATAACGAATTACTCAGTTCCGTCGAAGTGAAAAGTATTGGGGTGATTTAACATGCAGATTAAAAAGTTTACGGCGAAAACCATGGCTGATGCGATGGCGAAAGTGAAACAAGAGCTCGGAGACGAAGCGGTCATCCTCAACTCACGACAAGTGAAGACAGGATGGTTCGGTCTCTTTGCGTCAAAGCAAGTGGAGGTCATCGCAGCCCTCGAAAAAGAGCAAGTCGTCACAAAGCCACGACAGCCTGTCCCTGTTCGGACAGCACCAACACCATCACAACCTGTCATCCCGCAAACATCACCACGTGTGATTGGAGGAGCGGCACCGAGACTACACGCCTCGTTGCAACATGTCGAATCGCTGCTCTCGACAGAATCCTTTGCCGATGAGTCGTGGGAGGAAACGCTGAACGAACTATACTACACGACAAAATCTGTAGAAGAAGCTGAACGTTTCGTTTACGAACAAGTCAAATCGTCGTTCATTGAACCGCCTGAAGCGAAGCGATATGTTATGGTCGTTGGACCGACGGGGGTCGGCAAGACGACCACGCTCGCCAAACTTGCGGCGCACTTCAAGCTGACGGAAGGCAAAACGGTCGGATTGATCACGACCGACACGTACCGAATCGCTGCCATCGAACAGTTGAAGACGTATGCTGAAATCATGAGTATTCCGGTGGAAGTGGCATATGACTTTCATGACTTCAAGCGTGCCAAGCAATTGTTTGCTCGTAAAGACATCGTGCTAATCGACACGGCGGGACGAAATTTCCGCGATCCGGCTTACGTCGAACAGTTTCATGAACATCACGACTTCACTGAAACAAGCCTTTCGCTCGTTTTGAGTTTGACATCCAAAACGAAGGACATGGATATGATCTATTCGCAATTCGAGTCATTGCCTCTTAGCTCACTCATTTTTACGAAGGCGGACGAGACAAGTGATATCCACGCGATGTACCGCATGGTGAAAAAGAGCGGTCTTCCGGTCGCCTGGATGACAGACGGCCAAGAAGTGCCGGACGATCTGATTCGGGGGAATGCGGACGCACTGACGAAACGACTGTTTGAGAAAGAAGGGTGGGCAAGATGGACCAAGCAAGGCGTTTAAGAGCAATCAATGATGCCCATCCGACGACAATCGCCTTTGCGAGTGGGAAAGGTGGGGTCGGAAAGACGAACGTCTGTGTAAACACGGCCATCGCCCTAGCTGAACTCGGAAAACGAGTGTTGATTGTCGACTTTGACATCGGAATGGCCAATGTGCACATCTTGATGAATGCCATGAAGTCCAGAACGATGATCGAGACCGTCAAAGCTCGTATTCCATTGGCTGCAGCTGTTCAGAAAAATGTATATGGTGTCGATATATTACATGGAGGGAGTGGGCAGGACCAACTCGTCCATCTCTCAGATGATGACATGCAATTTCTCATGCGAGAACTCGAAGTATTGACCGAATATGATTATGTCCTGTTCGATATGGGGGCTGGAGCGACGGACACTTCACTCCAGTTCATCGCGGGTTGCGATGAGATGTTCTTGATTTTGACTCCAGAACCTACCTCGCTAATGGACGGTTATGCATATACGAAACTGGTGCACCATCAGTACCCGGACTTACCGCTTGGCGTCATCGTCAACCGAGCCCAGTCCGGTGAGGAAGCCCTTCAATGTTTCGAACGGATGGAAGTCGCATGTAAACAGTTTTTAAATAAGACGATTCGATTCCTCGGCTTTCTACCAGACGACTCATCTGTCAGAAAGGCAGTCATCGCCCAAGTCCCGTTTTATCAATACAACCGAAAGAGTGATATTAGCTGGCGCCTCGAACGAATTTTGACAACGCTTACGGGTACGCCTCCGAAACCACGTCACTTGATGGACCGTTTGATGGGGAACTTACGAAAACAGTGGAACCGAGTATAACGACAGGGAGGTAAATGAGATGGACGTGAATGAATACTTAGGGTTGTTTTTAGATGAATCCCAAGAACATATCCAATCGATCAACACACAGTTACTTAAATTAGAACAATCGGGTGGTGCGGATGTTGTACAGGAGATCTTCCGGTCCGCGCACACGCTAAAAGGGATGTCTTCGACGATGGGGTACGAACGCGTTGCCAACTTGACACATGAGATGGAGAGCGCGCTCGACCTCGTCCGTGGCGGCAAAAAGGAAAGTAACCAACTCTTGTTGGATACGATGTTCATCGCCATGGAACAGATGGAAGACATGATTGCGGACATCGAGAGCGGAGGACAAGGCGCGAACGTGGATGTATCAGAAACGGTCGCCGCATTCCAATCCTTCATCGGTGGGAAAGAAGTCGCAGTCGAAAAAACGTCAGAGACGAGCACGTTTGAGATTGATCTATATACGAACTCGGTCATCGAGCAAGCCAAACAGACAGGCTTTGAGGCGTATCAAATCACAGTCAAACTGTCTGACGCGGTCGTCTTGAAAGCGGCCCGTGCGTATATGGTATTCGATCGCCTTCAAGAACTAGGTGAGGTCGTCAGCACACATCCGGAGACAGAAGAAATCGAACAAGAGCAATTTGACTTATCGTTCGACGTCTTATTCTTGTCACAAGAGACGGCAGAAGTGATTGAACATGCCATCGCTCAAGTCTCGGAAGTGGAGCGCGTCGAAGTCAATACGTATACAGAAACAGCGGTCAGTGAGCCAGAAGTCGCTGTGACAGCGGAGACGATTGCACCTGAACCTGTCGTTCAAGCTACCTCGGACAAGGAAGAAGCGAAAGATACGAAAGAGCAAGTAGCCGCTCAAGCACAAGCAAAAACGATTCGCGTCAACTTAGAACGAATTGATCGTCTGATGAACTTATTTGAAGAGTTCATTATCGACCGTGGACGACTTGAGCGCCTGGCGGACGAAGTCGGTCAACCAGAATTGAATGAAACGGTCGAAAAAATCAAGCGGGGAACGAACGAGTTACAATCACTCGTCTTAACCCTCCGGATGATGCCAATCGAACAAGTGTTCAATCGCTTCCCACGAATGGTGCGTTCGGTCGCAAAAGAGATTCATAAAAAAGTCCAGTTGGACATTTCAGGTGCTGAAACAGAACTCGATCGCACGGTCATCGATGAAATTGGCGATCCGCTCGTCCACTTGATCCGTAACGCCATCGATCACGGCATCGAACGTCCGGAAGTACGTCTTCTAGCCGGAAAACCGGAGCAGGGCATGCTTGCACTCCGTGCGTATCACGGCGGAAACCGAGTCTTCATTGAAATCGAGGACGACGGTGCCGGCATCAACGTCGACAAGGTTCGCTCGAAAGCGTTGGAGCGCGGCGTGATCACAGATGAAGAAGCGACGACGATGTCTGAGAACGAATTGGCGATGCTGATCTTTGCTCCGGGCTTCTCGACGGCAGACGTGGTCACTGACTTGTCAGGACGCGGTGTCGGACTCGATGTCGTCAAAAATAAAATCGAGTCACTCGGTGGCGTCGTTTCTTTAGAGACGGTTGCGGGACAGGGCACGAAGTTCCAAGTCAGCTTACCGCTCACCCTCTCGATCATCTCGGCGATGCTCGTTCAAGTGGGAGAGGAATCGTATGCGATTCCATTGACATCGATCCTTGAGACGACATTACTTGATGAAGCGGACATTTTGACAGCACACCGTGAGCGAGTCTTCGACTTCCGTGGTCAACTGGTCCCACTCGTCTACATGAAAGAAATGTTTGGCATCGAATCAGAGACGAAGTCGCAATTCCCGGTCGTCGTCGTTCGAAAAGGCAACAAACTCGTCGGCGTCGTCGTCAACGATTTGATCGGTCAACAAGAAATTGTCATGAAACCGCTCGGTACGTATCTTGAAGGGATTCCAGCTATCTCTGGTGCGACCATTCTTGGTGACGGTCGCGTCGCCCTTATCGTAGATAGTAACGATCTCTTTTAAGGAGGAATATTGATGGAACAGAAATGGGTAGTCTTTTCACTTGAAGAAAATACGTATGGGATCGACGTACAGTCGGTCCGTTCAATCGAGCGACTTCAGCCGATCACACGAGTGCCGAACGCACCGTCACATGTGAAAGGGGTCATCAACCTTCGTGGTGTCGTCACGCCGGTCATCGACCTTCGCTTGCGACTCGGCTACGAAGAAATCGAACCAACGGATGAAACGCGCATCCTGATCGCCTCGTTGAATCAAGGAGATGCCGGATTTATCGTCGACCGTGCGAATGAGGTCGTGGAAAGCGATGAAGTACGAATCGAACCGATTCCGGAATCGAGCCGCGATATGCTCTCGGCACATCTGACAGCCATCGCAAAAGGAGAAGATAAACTCTTCTCCTTACTCGATGCGAATGCGTTGTTTGAGGAACAGTATGCTGAGTGAGTTTGAACAAGACCTGTTAAAGGAACTGGGAAATATAGGGTCTGGACATGCGGCGACTGCCTTGTCGGCAATGCTTTCGAAACCGGTGAACATTACCGTGTCTTCTGCCGAAATGGAACCGATCACCTATTTACCAGAGCGAGTCGGCGGTCCGGAACGACATGTTGCCTCGGTCTTGTTGGAGTTAGATGGTGATATTCGTGGAATGATCCTCATTTTGTTCGCCGTGGAAGATGCCGAGCAAATGGTTTCGACCTTGATTGGGATGCCATATTCATTTGATTCTTTTGATGAGCTCGGCCAATCGGCTTGGGAAGAGGTCGGGAATATTATGAGCGGTGCTTATGCGCGAGCGCTAGGTGACTGGTTACAGACACCGATTATGATTCAAGTGCCGGCAACGGCCATCGATATGGCAGGTTCGATTGTTGAATTTGTCGTCACGTCTGTACAACCTGAGGAAGACGCGGCGCTCTATATCGACACGACATTTATGATTGATCAAAAAGTAAGTGCAGGACATGTGTTGTTCCTACCAACACATGGGTCGCTCAAACGGATTCAAGAACGGTTGCTTGGCAATGGCTGATGTATTAAAAATCGGCATTGCCGAATGGAAGCAGACGACCGCACCAAATCGGTTACGTACAGCCGGACTCGGGTCATGTGTGGGTGTCATTTTATATGACACCCGCCTCCAACTGGCAGCGATGGCACATGTCATGTTGCCGGACTCGACGATTGCTCGTAAGAACCAGACGATTGAAGTAGGAAAATACGCAGATACAGCCATTGATACACTCGTGCATTCATTGAAACGAGAAGGGGCCACGCGGCTTCAAGCAAAGATGGCAGGCGGCGCTCAGATGTTTCAGTTTAAATATGAGAACGAGGCGATGCGAATCGGTGAGCGAAACGCCGAGGCCATCCGCCAAGCATTAAAAGTCCATCGTATTCCGCTCGTGGCAGAAGATTGTGGCGGACATAACGGGCGGACAATCGAGTTTGATGTCGCAACATCTGTCTTATCGATTCGGACGGTGAGCGTGGGTACGAAAGAACTATAAGGGGGGATCGACATGACGACTCATCTTACACAGTTGTGGGATCGCTGGAATATGGACCGTGATATGGATACAGCAAACGAATTACTAGCACATTACGAGTTTCTCATCCACTACCACGTACAACGGATGATCGTGACGCTTCCAAAGAGCGTCGAACGCGACGAATTGAAAAGTTTGGGTTACATGGGATTGTACGATGCCCTTATGAAATATGATCCAGAGCACAATAATAAATTTGATACGTATGCTGCGTTTCGGATTCGTGGAGCCATTATCGACGGTTTACGAAAAGTGGATTGGTTACCTCGGTCGGTTCGAGAAAAAGTGAAAAAAATCGATCAGGTGGCAGAACAGCTTGAACAGTCGTTACATCGTGCTCCAACGAAGAGCGAGTTAGCTTCGGCATGCGACTTACCGATTGCAGAAATCGAACGAACGATGGCGGAAGGGTACTTTGCCAATATGTTGTCGATTGATGAGGCCGTGACGTTGCAAGAAGAAGGAAAAGTCATGTCTGTCACGTATTTCGACCCGGATTCTGAAAAGCCAGAAGATACGTTGTTGCAACGCGAATTGATTGATGTGCTGGCAGCAGAAGTCGACCATTTATCCGAAAAAGAACGACTCGTCGTCTCTTTGTTTTACTTTGACGAACTGACGTTGACGGAGATTGGGGAAGTGCTCGAACTGTCAACATCACGGATTTCGCAAATTCATTCCAAAGCGTTGAAGACATTAAAACACGCGCTCGGTCGGTCCTATTTAGAAGAAAAGACATCGTAAGGAGATGAACAAGTGTATATTGTATATGTGATCACAGCTTGTTTGGTTGCTTACGGTTTTTTATTCGGCTACCGACAAGTCCAAGCGCTTCAGGAACGAGTCGAACGGCTCGAACGAGAGAAGCAAGAGACCGAAACGTTGCTTCTTTCATTCATGGAGTCGATGAACGACCTCGTTGTTCAAGAACCCGTTGAACGTTCGAACGTGGTTCAACAGGAAGAAGCTTCATCGCTCCCTGTCAATGAGTCCGTTCAAACGGTCGTAGAGGCGACAGAAGAGACGACCCCGTCCGCGTCAATCGACGTGGACGATGTCTTGTTGCGACATTCCGTGCGGGACGCTGCCCGTATCCTCGGAAAAGGCGAGGGCGAGCTTGCGCTTTATGCGAAACTTCGTAAAAAGTGAGAGTTGCCGGATTTCGTGACATATGCTATAGTAATTCTCGGTGTTAAACACATCACACACGTCTCGGGATGATATTCCTCGGTGCCGAAAGGTCGGAATACAACAATGAACGAGGCGGAGGACTTTTTTAAACCACAAGGAGGAAATTTATCATGGCAGTAATTTCAATGAAGCAATTGCTTGAAGCTGGTGTACACTTCGGTCACCAAACACGCCGTTGGAACCCAAAAATGGCGAAATACATCTTCACAGAGCGTAACGGGATCTACATCATCGACCTTCAAAAGACGGTCAAAAAAGTAGACGAAGCTTACAACTTTGTTCGTGAACTCGCGGCAGAAGGCGGAAACGTCCTCTTCGTTGGTACGAAAAAACAAGCTCAAGATACAATCAAAGAGGAAGCAATCCGTTCTGGGATGTTCTTCATTAACGAGCGTTGGTTGGGTGGAACACTCACTAACTTCTCAACAATCAAAAAGCGTATCAACCGCTTGAAGCAACTCGAAAAAATGGAAGAAGACGGCACGTTCGAAGTACTTCCTAAGAAAGAAGTCATCATCTTGAAGAAAGAAATGACTCGTCTTGAGAAGTTCCTCGGCGGAATCAAGGACATGCCTGGTGTGCCTGACGCCCTCTTCATCGTTGACCCACGTAAAGAGCGTATCGCAATCGCGGAAGCTCACAAATTGAACATCCCAATCGTTGCGATTGTCGACACAAACTGTGACCCAGACGAAATCGATTATGTAATCCCAGCGAACGACGATGCAATTCGTGCAGTTAAATTGCTCACTTCGAAGATGGCTGATGCAATCATCGAAGCGAAGCAAGGTGAAGAAGAAGTTGCTGAAGAAGCTGTAGCGACAGAAGCTGAAGCTACAGAAGCTGAGTAATCAGTGAGACAATAGGTGATAAAGGGAAAGCCTTTTATCACCTTTTTTTAGGACATGTATTCAAAAAGCCCTGTGCTTTTTCTTAAAATTCGTTAGTTTTACAAGGAGGAATTTCCGATGGCAGTTACAGCAGCAATGGTAAAAGAACTTCGTGAAAAAACAGGAGCAGGAATGCTCGATTGCAAAAAAGCACTCGTTGAAACAGACGGTGACATGCAAGCAGCAATCGACTTCCTTCGCGAAAAAGGAATCGCTAAAGCAGCAGCAAAAGGTGATCGTATCGCCGCTGAAGGTTTGACAGCAGTAGCAGTTGAAGGCAACAAAGCTGTGCTCGTCGAAATCAACTCAGAAACAGACTTCGTTGCGAAGAACGAGAAGTTCCAAACACTCGTGAACAACGTAGCAAAAGCAGTACTCGCATCAGGCGCAACAACTGCAGAAGCGGCACTCGCGGCTGAGTACGAAGCAGGTAAAACACTTGAAACGTACATCCAAGAAGAAGCTTCGACAATCGGAGAGAAAATCTCACTCCGTCGTGTAGCTGTTCTTGAAAAAGCTGACGATGCAGTATTCGGTACGTACCTCCACATGGGTGGTCGCATCGGGTCAGTCGTTGTAATCGACGGCACATCTGACGAAACAGTTGCTAAAGACGTTGCAATGCACGTTGCTGCAGCACGTCCACTTTACGCGACACGCGATGAAGTATCAGCTGAAGAAATCGACCGCGAGAAGAAAGTCTTGACTGAGCAAGCACTTAACGAAGGCAAGCCTGCTAACATCGTTGAGAAGATGATTGCTGGTCGAATGAACAAGTACTTCGAAGAAATCTGCCTCGTTGACCAAACGTTCGTAAAAGACAGCGACTTCAAAGTTGGTAAGTACGTAGAATCAAAAGGCGGAAAAATCAACTCGTTCGTACGCTTCGAAGTAGGAGAAGGTATGGAGAAACGTGAAGAGAACTTTGCTGAAGAAGTTATGAACCAACTTAAAAAATAATCTGTGTCACAATCTGTGATACAACTAAAATTGGGAACACGTCTGTATAACCTTGAGTTAGTTCGTTAAGGGAGCGTGTTCCCTTTTTTCAAGCAAGAGGAGGCAAAGTTATGGAACCGAAATATAAACGAATTGTGTTAAAATTGAGTGGAGAAGCGCTCGCTGGAGATCAAGGTTACGGGATCGACCCTAACATTGTAAACTCAATCTCAAGTCAAATTAAAGAATTGATCGAGATGGGTGTAGAAGTCGCCGTTGTTGTAGGTGCCGGAAACATTTGGCGTGGAAAGACGGGTAGTGAACTCGGGATGGATCGGGCAAACGCAGATTACATGGGTATGCTCGCAACTGTATTGAACTCACTTGCTCTTCAAGATAGCCTTGAAACGTACGGTGTCCAAACGCGCGTCCAAACATCAATTGAAATGCGACAAGTTGCTGAACCATACATTCGTCGTCGCGCAATGCGTCATCTTGAAAAAGGACGCGTCGTTATCTTTGCGGCCGGCACAGGAAACCCATATTTCTCAACGGACACGACAGCTGCTCTCCGTGCGGCTGAAATCGAAGCTGATGTCATCTTAATGGGTAAAAACAATGTGGACGGCGTCTATTCAGCTGATCCGAAATTGGACGCAACGGCAGTGAAGTACGATACGTTGTCTTACCTTGACGTCTTAAAGGATGGACTTCAAGTCATGGACTCGACAGCAACGTCACTTTGTATGGACAACCACATTCCATTGATTGTATTCTCATTGCTTGAAGAAGGTAACATTAAACGTGTCGTTCTCGGGGAACATATCGGGACGGTAGTAGGAGGAGTCAATTCATGAGTGTCAAAGAAGTATTGAAAACAGCTGAAGAAAAAATGGAAAAAGCGCATTCTTCACTTAAACGTGATTTTGGAACGCTTCGCACTGGCCGTGCCAGCGCATCGATTTTGGATCCTGTCCAAGTTGATTACTATGGTGTCCCAACACCACTCAATCAAGTGGCAAACATCAATACACCAGAAGCGCGTCTACTTTTAATTCAACCATGGGATAAGTCGATGGTTTCTGAAGTAGAGAAAGCGATTCAAAAGGCAGACCTCGGCTTGTCTCCATCATCTGACGGTACGGTCATCCGTTTGGCGATTCCTGCATTGACGGAAGAACGTCGTAAAGAATTAGTTAAAGTCACGAAAAAATACGCAGAAGAAGCGAAGGTCGCTGTCCGTAACGTACGTCGTGATGCAAATGAAAACTTGAAGAAACTCGAGAAAGATGGCGAGTTAACAGAAGACGATCTCCGCGGATATGCAGATGACGTTCAAACGTTGACGGATTCGTATATCAAGAAGATTGATGAATCTGCAGCAATTAAAGAAAAAGAAATCATGGAAGTGTAATCACGGAAGTGGTATACCAAAAAGCTGTGTGGGGACCCTTTTTCTGAGAGGGTCCTTCTTTCATACAATCAGGAGGGTAACAGAATGTTTAAATGGGTGAATCCTAAAACGAAAATCGAGGCGGAGTTAAGTGTTCCTGAGCACGTAGCCATCATCATGGATGGAAATGGGCGCTGGGCCAAAAAACGTGGTCTCCCTCGCATCATGGGTCACCGGGAAGGGATGAAGTCCATCCGGGAAGCGGTACGAACAGCGCAGGAACTCGGGATTCGGTCTCTGACGCTTTATGCGTTCTCTACAGAGAATTGGACTCGTCCGGAAGAGGAAGTCTCATTCTTGATGAAACTGCCGAAACAGTTTTTGGAGACCGATTTGAAAGAACTCCACGAACAGAATGTACGGGTGCTCGTTGCGGGAGATACGTCGAAACTCCCACGAGAGACACGAGAAGCCGTTAACGAGGCGAGAGAACGGACCGTTGCGAACACAGGGTTGAACCTTGTCTTCGCACTCAACTACGGGGGACGAGATGAGCTCGTTCAAGCGATGCGTAGCATTGCAGCAGACGTTCAGTCCGGTTTGGTTCAGGCAGACGATATCGATGATCGTATGATTGGTGAACGACTCATGACACACGTTCAAGATGTAGATCTCGTTATTCGGACGAGCGGTGAGCAACGACTCTCTAACTTTTTATTATGGCAAAGCGCGTATGCTGAACTTCATTTCACAGAAGTATTGTGGCCGGAATTTAAGCGTGAGCATTTTGTAGAAGCGATTGAATCATACAACGCGCGCACGCGACGTTTTGGTGGGGTGTAACATGAAGACACGTATTATTACAGGACTATGGGCAGGAGCCATCTTCATCACGGTGATTGCGCTTGGAGGCAATGCCTTCGTTTCATTGATGGGGATTCTGGCACTCATCGGATTGAGTGAATTCACGTTGATGCGACAGCATAAGCTGTTGGCGTTTCCGTTCTTAGTGACAGCGCTCCTCGTGGCGTTCCCGTTCCTCTTATTATTGCTTAAGACTCAAGTTGTCACGGATGAACTTCCGTTCTCGATTGAACAATGGCTCGTCTTAGGGCTCGTGTTGTTGCTGTTTTGGACAGTGGTCACGAAAAACCGATTCACGTATGAAGATGCCAGTTTTTACTTCGTCTCAGCCGTCTATTTGGTCGTCGGTTTCTCTAGTTTTGCGTTAGTGCGGCTCTCTGAGGACGGCCTATCGAAAGTGCTGCTAATCTTGTTTATGATTTGGGCGACAGACTCGGGAGCGTATTTTACCGGAAAAGCATTCGGGAAAGCCAAGTTATGGCCATCGATTAGTCCGAATAAGACGATTGAAGGGGCGATTGGGGGCATTGTGTCTGCGATTGTACTCGGTATCATCTTCGTCTGGATTGATCCGATCTTGCCGATGATCGAGGTCGCCATTTTAGCGATTGTCGTGGCGGTAGTCGGACAGCTCGGGGATTTGGTGCAGTCTGCTTATAAGCGCCAGTACGGAGTCAAAGATTCAGGTCATCTGTTACCGGGACATGGTGGCATTTTAGACCGGTTTGATAGTATGATTGCGGTCTTTACCGTCATTTGGGTGTTTAATCTGCTTTAAAAAGGAGTGTCGAGATGAAGCGAATTAGCTTAATTGGGGGGACTGGTTCGATTGGCGTTCAAACTTGTGACGTCATCGAACAGCACCCTGACCTGTTTGAACTTGAGGCGTATGCGTTCGGAACGAACGTCGAGGTCGCCACGGAATGGATCAATCGACTTAGACCAAAATATGTGTCGGCAACGAGTATCGAAGTACTCGAACAGTTGAAGCCGCATCTTACATATGAACCTCTCTATTTTATTGGACCGGAGGGGCTGAAGGAGTGTGCGACGGCAGAACGGGCTGACATCGTCGTGACGGCAGTCGTTGGAGCAGTTGGACTTGAACCGACGCTTGCGGCGATTCAAGCAGGGAAAGATATTGCACTCGCCAACAAGGAAACACTCGTTACCGCAGGACATCTTGTCAAAGCGGCCGTGAAAGAACATGGGGTCAACCTGTTGCCTGTCGACAGTGAACACTCCGCGATCTATCAATGTTTGAACGGGGAACGAAGAGAAGATGTATCCAAAATTATTCTAACGGCATCAGGCGGTAGTTTCCGTGATCGTTCACGCGATGAGCTGGCTGATGTGACTGTTGAAGACGCACTGAATCATCCGAACTGGTCAATGGGAGCAAAAATCACCATCGATTCGGCGACGATGTTCAACAAAGGCTTGGAAGTCATCGAGGCACACTGGCTGTTCGATATCGATTATAATGATATTGAAGTCATCTTACACCGTGAATCGATTATTCATTCGATGGTCGAATTTAAAGATGCTGCCGTGATGGCCCAGCTTGGAAACCCGGATATGCGCGGTCCGATCCTTTATGCGCTATCGGGACCGAAGCGGCTTGAAATCGAGGGGAATAAGCGGTTAAACTTGAAGGAAATCGGAAAGCTGCATTTTGAAGAGGCTGATTTCAATCGTTACCCGGCACTCCGGTTAGCGTTCGAAGCAGGAAGAGCCGGTGGTTCCATGCCGACCGTCTTGAATGCAGCCAATGAAGTGGCAGTGGACCTATTCTTGAACGGTCAGATCACGTTTTTAGAGATTGAACGACTCGTCGAAGATGCGATGGCTCGACATGAGGTCATTGCCGAGCCGACGCTCGCGCAAATTCTAGAAGTTGACCGAGCAGTACGTCAACAGATTCAGCAAGGAATTGAAGGTGGGGAATAAATCATGACGACTTTTATCGCCATCGTTTTGATGTTTGGCGTTCTCATTTCGGTACACGAATGGGGACACCTCGTCATGGCGAAACGGGCAGGCATTCTCTGTCACGAGTTTGCAATCGGATTCGGTCCAAAAATTGTTTCATTCCGTAAAAATGAAACGCTCTATACCATTCGTCTTTTACCAATCGGTGGCTACGTCAAAATGGCCGGAGAAGATTTTGAACCGATTGAAGTCCGTGCGGGTCAGCATGTCGGACTCCGGCTCACCGAACAGGGGACGGTCGATCGTGTCTACTTCCAACCGGACACGGCTACAGATGTCCATGTCGTCGGAACCGTCGATAAGTTCGATTCGACACATGAGTTGAAAGTGCAACTTCTCATCGATGAGGAAGTGCGTGTCTATTCATTAGAGCGAGACACACTCCTTGTCGACCAAGGGATGGAAATTCAAATCGCACCGTATGATCGAACATTTGGAGCCCAGTCGGTTTGGAAACGTGTCTTGGCCATCGCAGCCGGTCCGGCGATGAACTTCGTCTTGGCGTTCATCTTGCTCATTATTGTGGGGCTCGTTCAAGGAACCCCAACGAACGACGGTCAAATCGGTACGGTTCAACCGGATTCAGCCGCTGATGAGGCTGGTTTGATGAGCGGGGATGAAATCGTATCGATTGAAGGTGAGCCGATTACCGATTGGCTCGACTTACGATCTGCTTTAGAAGACCGGGCGGACACCCCTACGGAAGTCACGTATGTCCGTGATGGGGAGGAAGCAACTGTCACCCTCACACCACAAGCAGTCGAACAAAACGGAGAGACGGTCGGAATCCTTGGTGTCACGAACGCACTCGAGCGATCACCGGTCAAAGCCGTGACGACGGGAGCGGAAACGACATGGACGATGTCGACGCTCATCTTCTCTGCGGTCGGTGATTTGGTGACAGGACAAGTCGGTGTCGATCAACTAGCAGGTCCGGTCGGGATTGTACGGATGACAGATGAAGTAGCGGCGAGCGGTTTGATCATGCTGTTGAACTGGACAGCGCTTCTCTCCGTCAACCTTGCGATCTTCAACTTGCTCCCATTGCCAGCGTTAGACGGAGGACGTTTGATTTTCCTCTTGTTCGAAGCGGTACGCGGACGTCCAATCGATCCGAAAAAAGAAGGATTCGTCCACTTTATCGGATTCGCACTCTTGATGATTTTAATGTTGATTGTCACTTGGAACGACATTCAATCATTCTTTAAATAAGCTGTTTGTAGAGAAGGGAAACGTTGAACTGTATGAAACAATCTAGATTGCTCATGCCTACATTGAGAGAAGTTCCGGCTGACGCGGAAGCGGTCAGCCATCAACTCCTCGTCCGTGGAGGATTCATCCGTCAAAATGCGGCAGGAATTTATTCTTATCTTCCACTCGGACATAAGGTGTTACACAACATCCAAACAATCATCCGTGAAGAGATGAATCGTGCCGGTGCACAAGAGTTATTGATGCCTGCCATTCAACCGGCGGAACTTTGGGAAGAGACAGGACGTTGGGGCATTTACGGTCCTGAATTGATGCGCTTGACGGACCGTCATGACCGTCGTTTCGCACTCGGTGCGACACACGAAGAATTGATCACATCAATCGTCCGAGACGAGCTCAACTCGTATAAAAAACTTCCGATGAACTTGTACCAGATTCAAACGAAGTATCGTGATGAGCGTCGTCCACGTTTCGGGTTGCTCCGCGGACGTGAGTTCTTGATGAAAGACGCCTACTCATTCCACGCGACACAAGAAGACTTAGATGAAGAATATACAAACATGTATAATGCGTACTCACGCATCTTCGACCGCACAGGACTGAAGTATCGTCCGGTCGTCGCGGACTCTGGGGCAATCGGCGGGAAAGATACGCATGAATTCCAAGCGCTTGCGGATATCGGGGAAGACACGATTGTCTACACCGACACGTCGAACTATGCGGCGAACATCGAGATGGCCGAAACGCTCGACCGTTATGAGATGCAGCAAGCTGACGTTCGTCCACTCGAAAAAGTGGACACGGAAGAGAATCGTACGATTGAAGATGTGGCGGCATTCTTGAACGTGGATCCGAAGACGACAATCAAATCTGTCTTGTTCAACGTGGATGGCGAAACCGTCATGGCAATCGTTCGTGGCGACCACGAAGCGAATGAAGTCAAAGTGAAGAACGCACTCGGTGGACTCGACATTCAACTTGAAGAAGAAGCGAAAATCGTTGAGTTGTTCAACTGTGCGCCAGGTACACTCGGACCGATTAACGCTCCGGTCAAAGTCGTTGCCGACTATGCGGTCAAGTACTTAGTGGATGCAGTCTGTGGTGCCAACGAGGCGAACACACACTACACGGGTGTAAACGCTGCGCGCGACCTTGCCGAGATGACATACCACGATTTACGTTTCGTTGTCGAAGGCGATTTGGCACCGGATGAGTCCGGTCCGGTTCGTTTTGCTCGTGGGATTGAAGTGGGACAAGTATTTAAACTCGGGACACGATATTCAGAAGCGATGGGTGCGACGTTCCTCAACGAAGAGGGTCGTGCCGAACCACTCATCATGGGTTGCTACGGCATTGGGGTGTCACGCACACTTTCAGCCATCGTCGAACAACATCACGACGACCGTGGAATCGTTTGGCCACGTAACGTGGCGCCGTTCGATCTCCATTTGATCGCAATCAATGCAAAAGATGAGACGCAAGTCGAGTTGGCGAACCGTCTTTATGAAGAGCTTGGTCAAACATACGATGTCTTGTTCGACGACCGAAAAGAACGCGCGGGCGTCAAGTTTGCAGATGCAGATTTGATTGGACTTCCGATTCGCGTGAACGTCGGGAAAAAAGCCGGCGAAGGCATCGTTGAAGTGAAAGTACGTGCAACAGGTGAAGTGATTGAAACGTCAATCGATGAATTGAAAGAAGTCATCGCTTCAAAATTTAGCGAAGTTCATTAATGGATGAAGGTGACAGCGGAGGCGGTCACCTTCATTTGTCGAATTGGCATAAAGGGGGAAAGACGGACCCGTGGAAGCAAATCAAAAGATGCAATTATTATTAAGTGACCTTGGGATCACGACCGAGACGGACCTGTTTGATCAGGCCGAACTCTCACGGCTCGTCGTCAACAAGAAGCGACGGACGTGGACGTTTTATTTTTCATTTCCAAAAGTATTGCCATACGACGTGCATCAATTGTTCATGAGTCGATTAGAAAGCCGTTATGCGACGTTCGCGGATGAGGTGTACGCTCGGTTCTCGACAACAGCTGGTGGAAGTGAGCAAGACTATATCGACTATTGGCCGCGAATCGTCAGCGAGTTGAGCCAAGTTTCTGGTGCGATGCGCAGTTATTTCGGTTCCGTTTCGCCACGATTCGAGCAGAACAAACTCATGATCCCGGTGCGTTCCGCACCTGAGGCGAGTTATGTGGACAAAGAGCTCTGTCAAGAAGTGCAGGCGCTCTATAGTGCCTATGGGTTCACGAAAAAGCCGTGTCAGGCTCAATTTTCAGAAGACGCTGAGGCGAATCAGGCCCTTCGCGAACAGGTTGTTCAAGAAGACATCGAACAAGCGAAAATGGCACTGGCTGCTCAATTCGCCAAGGCAACAGAAACGAATGACGAACCGATCACAGAAATCCGGATGGGTGCGCTCATTAAAGATGAGATCGTCCCAATCAAGACGATTATCGAGGAAGAACGACGTGTCGCGATTCGTGGACTCGTCTTCTCGGCAGAACGGAAAGAATTGAAGAGTGGGAAGAAACTGTTCACGTTCAAGATGACGGATTACACCGACTCATTGATTGTGAAAGTATTTGCCCGCGATGACGATGACGACCGTATGCTCAGTGCCGTCAAAAAAGGCATGTGGATTCAAACAGCTGGGCGGGTCGAAGATGATTCGTTCATGCGCGAACTATGTATGATGGCATCTCAACTTCAAGAAGTGAAGGTCGAACCGCCACGTGACGAATGGGAAGGCGAGAAGCGTGTCGAACTTCACGCGCACACACAGATGAGCCAAATGGATGCCGTCACAAACGTCTCGTCGCTCGTCGCCCGTGCTGCGAAATGGGGACATCGTGCCATTGCCATCACCGACCATGCGGGAGTCCAGGCGTTCCCAGAAGCGTATTATGCCGGGAAGAAGAACGACATTAAAGTGTTATACGGAGTCGAGGCGAATGTTGTCAACGATGGTGTCCCTGTCGCCTATCATGCGACCGATGTGGCATTGGACGATGCGACATACGTCGTCTTCGACGTCGAGACGACGGGACTTTCTGCCGTCTACAATAAAATCATCGAACTCGCTGGGGTTAAAATCAAGGACGGGGAAATCATTGACCGGTTTGAGGCGTTCGCCGACCCGAAACATGCCTTGTCAGCGACCACGATTGAATTGACTGGGATCACGGATGACATGGTCCAAGGTCAACCGGACCCGGAAGTGATCACGAAACAGTTCGTCGATTGGTGTGGCGACAGCATTCTCGTCGCCCATAACGCGTCATTCGATATGGGCTTCCTTGAGGCGACTCTCCGTAGCGGAGGACATGAACCAGATAATTATCCGGTCATCGATACGCTCGAACTTGCTCGAACGTTGATGCCGACGTTGAAGAATCATCGACTCAATACACTTGCGAAGCGATTCGATATCGAACTGACACAACATCACCGTGCCATTTATGATGCGGAAGCAACAGCATATTTGCTCATGAAGCTACTCGATCTCGCTAAGCAGATGTTCGAGATGACGACACATCGCTCGTTGAACGCGAAAGTCGGGAGTGACGTATCGAAGATTCGTCCGTTTCATGCGACTATCTACGCTAAAAATAAAAAGCCAGGACTTCGTCATTTATATGAGCTCATCTCCTTATCTCACATCGATTACTTGTATCGGATGGCACGCATGCCACGTTCTGAGCTCGTGAAGCGACGGGAAGGACTGTTGATTGGTTCGGCTTGCGATAACGGGGAGATTTTTGACGCCGCCTTGAACAAGTCGGATGATGAACTCGAGAAGATGATGTCGTTTTACGACTTTATCGAGATTCATCCGCCGGCACTCTACCATCATTTAATTGATAAAGAGATTGTGGCGAATGAGTTAGAACTCCGCGAAATCATTAAGCGTATCATTCGCGTCGCCGAGAAGGCCGAGTTACCGGTTTGTGCGACAGGGAATGTGCACTATCTAGATCGGTCCGACCGGTCTTATCGCGAAATTTTGATTCGTACCCAAGGTGGGGCGAACTTTATCAATACGCGTAAAGAATTACCGCATGCGCACTTTCGGACGACGAAAGAAATGATGGAAGAGTTCAAGTTTTTAGGTGACGATTTAGCGCGTGAAATCGTCATCACGAATCCGAATGCGATTGCCGACCAGATTGAGTCGATTCAAATCATCCCGGATGATTTGTATACGCCGAAAATTGAAGGTGCGGATGATGAGGTTCGGAATATGAGCTACGACATGGCTCGCTCCATCTACGGGGACGAGCTGCCTGAGATCGTGGAGGCGCGTCTTGAGAAAGAGCTCAAGTCGATTATCGGTCACGGGTTCGCCGTCATTTACTTGATTTCGCATAAACTCGTTAAAAAATCACTCGATGATGGGTATCTGGTCGGGTCGCGTGGGTCGGTCGGTTCGAGTCTCGTCGCAACGATGACGGAGATCACCGAAGTCAACCCGCTACCACCTCACTACGTCTGTCCGAACTGTCAGCACTCACATTTCTTCAACGACGGGTCGGTCGGGTCGGGATATGACTTACCGGACAAGGAGTGCCCGGAGTGCGGCACGTGGTACAAAAAAGACGGTCATGACATTCCGTTCGAGACGTTCCTCGGTTTCAAAGGGGACAAAGTACCAGATATCGACTTGAACTTCTCAGGTGAATATCAACCGCATGCCCACGCCTATACAAAAGTGCTGTTCGGAGAAGAGTATGTGTATCGTGCCGGGACAATCGGAACGATTGCCGACAAGACGGCTTATGGATACGTGAAAGGCTATGCGACCGAGAACGATAAGATTTACCGGAACGCCGAGGTGGACCGTCTCGTGTCCGGGGTCACCGGGGTGAAACGGACGACAGGGCAACACCCAGGGGGGATCATCGTCGTACCGGACTACATGGACATCGCGGACATTTCTCCGATCCAGTATCCGGCGGATGACAATTCTTCTGAGTGGAAGACGACTCACTTTGACTTCCACTCCATCCATGACAACTTATTGAAACTCGATATTCTCGGGCATGATGACCCGACCGTCATCCGGATGTTACAGGATTTGTCTGGTATCGATCCGAAGACGATTCCGACGGATGATCCGACTGTCATGAAGATTTTTTCTTCACCAGAAGTGCTTGGGGTGACACCGGAACAGATTGAATCGAAAACCGGGACACTCGGGATTCCAGAATTCGGGACGAAGTTCGTCCGTCAGATGCTTGAAGAGACAAAACCGTCAACGTTCTCGGAACTCGTTCAAATCTCTGGTCTATCTCACGGAACAGACGTCTGGCTCGGGAACGCGAACGAATTGATTTATAACGGGACGTGCGAACTGAAAGATGTCATCGGTTGTCGAGACGACATCATGGTCTATCTGATTTATGCAGGCCTCGAACCATCATTCGCCTTTAAAATCATGGAGTCCGTCCGGAAAGGGAAAGGACTCACGGAAGAGATGGAGTCCGAGATGCGGGAGAATGACGTGCCGGAATGGTATATCTCGTCTTGTAAGAAAATCAAGTACATGTTCCCGAAAGCGCACGCGACTGCCTACGTCTTGATGGCGGTTCGGATTGCATACTTCAAAGTGCATCATCCGATTCTGTACTACGCGACGTACTTTACCGTTCGGGCGGGAGATTTTGACTTGTCCGCAATGATTAAAGGTCCTCAGGCCGTACGGAAGGCGATGTCGGATATCCGAGAAAAAGGGTTCGATGCGACGGCGAAGGATAAAGGACTGCACACGGTCCTTGAACTGGCACTCGAAATGCTCGAGCGGGGTATGAAGTTCCAAAACATCGACTTGTATCGGTCGAGTGCGACAGAGTTCTTGATTGAAGACAATACGCTGATTCCACCGTTCAACGCGGTCGATGGCCTTGGAACGAATGCGGCGAAAGCAATCGTCGAAGCGAGAGAAGAAGGACAGTTCCTTTCGAAAGAAGATTTGCGGAAACGTGCGAAACTTTCGAAAACGGTCATCGAGACACTTGATACGATGAAATGTCTCGAAGGTCTGCCTGATGAGAACCAACTCTCATTCTTTGATTTTGGGGTGTAAGTTGCGATTTATCGGGAAAATATGATATATTGGTATCGAACAAAGTTGGATACTACGACGGAAAGGAGTAGGGAACCCTACTCCTTTCTTGTATGTAAAAGCCAGAAGGAGGGATGAGAGTGTCCAAAATAACAGAAGTCGTTGAATCGATTGCGTTGCCGATCGTAGAACGGGAAAACATGGAATTGGTCGATGTGGAATTCGTTAAGGAAGGTCCAGACTGGTTCTTGCGCGTCTATATCGATAAGCCGGGGGGCGTCGATTTGGACGATTGCGTCAATATCAATGAACAGCTCTCGGAAAAACTAAACGAAACCGATCCGATTGAACAGGCTTATTATCTTGATGTCTCGAGTCCTGGTGCGGAGCGTCCGCTGAAAAAGCCGAGCGATTTTGAACGTGCGGTAGGCAAAAATGTCTACATGAAAACGTTCGCTCCGATCGATGGTGCCAAAGAGTTTGAAGGAATTTTGACGGCATATGATGGGGAAACGGTCGTGATCGAGACACGCATCAAGACAAGAAAAAAAGCGGTATCGCTACCGGTTGACAAAATTGCACAAGCCCGCTTAGCGGTCACGTTTAGTTAAGGAGAGGGAAGAAGATGGGTCCACAATTACTCACTACAATCGATCAGATTGCCAAAGAAAAAGGAATCGACAAAAATATCATTATCGATGCACTCGAACAAGCGCTCATTTCTGCGTATCGTCGCAACGTGGCGAACCCGAACGAGCACGTGAAAGTCGAGTTTGATCAGGTGACGGGGGATATCCGTGTCTACGCTTTGTTAGAAGTCGTAGAGCGCCTCACGCAACCGGACCAACAGCTCTCACTCGAAGAAGCACATGAAATCGATCCGAACTATGAGCTCGGCGATTTCCATAAAGAAGAAGTCACACCGAGTGATTTCGGACGTGTCGCGGCGATGACGGCAAAACAAGTCGTCACACAGAAGATGCGTGAAGCGGAACGCGAACGCATCTACAACCACTTCGCTGACAAAGAAGATGAAATCATGACAGGAATCGTGGAGCGTTTTGACCCACGCAACCTTTATATCGGTCTCGAAAACAACATTGAAGCTGTATTGACACCGAATGAACAGATGCCGAACGAGTCATACCAAATCCATGACCGTATCAAAGTATACGTGACAAAAGTAGATTCAACGACGAAAGGTTCAGGTGCAGCGATTCAAGTTTCGCGTACGCATCCGGGACTTTTGCGCCGCTTGTTCGAACTCGAAGTTCCTGAGATTTCAAACGGGACAGTCGACGTGATGTCAGTATCGCGTGAAGCGGGTGACCGTTCGAAAATCGCTGTACACTCGGATATCGTCGACCCGGTCGGCGCATGCGTCGGACCGAAAGGACAACGTGTTCAAACGATTGTCGACGAATTGAACGGCGAGAAAATTGATATCGTCCGCTGGTCTGAAGACCCGAAAGAGTTCGTTCGTAACGCACTCAGCCCGGCTCAGGTCGTTGCGGTATATGTCAACGAGCCAGCAAAATCGACGACAGTCGTCGTACCGGACTATCAATTGTCACTCGCAATCGGGAAACGTGGTCAAAACGCCCGTCTCGCTGCGAAATTGACAGGATGGAAAATCGACATCAAGAGTGAAACGGATGCCGAAGCACTTGATTTGTTCGATACGTTCGCTGAAAAAGTTGAATCAGAACCAGAAATTGTTCAAAATGAAGTAGAACAAGACTTATCAGATGCTACAGTTGAAACGACTGCGGTGAAAGAAGAGGAATGACCATGAAGCAAAAGAAACTTCCTTTGCGTAAGTGTGTGGTCACACAGGAAATGCTCCCGAAAAAAGAATTGATTCGTGTCGTTCGGACGCCTGAAGGTGACGTGGTCATCGATCAGACGGGTAAAGTGAACGGTCGTGGTGCTTACTTATCAAAAGATATCGAAGTCGTTCGTCAAGCAGAGAAAAAACGGACGCTCGACCATCACTTGAAAGTAAAGACGAGCGACGACTTGTATGAACAGTTGAAAGCTGTCGCAGGTGGCGAATCATGAGCCAGTGGGAATCATTGTTAGGCCTTGCTGCTCGAGCGAGGAAAGTAACGATGGGAGAAGAGTTTGTATTAAAGGATGTACGAGCAGGTCGTGCCAAGCTCGTCATTCTAGCCGGAGATGCAGGTGCCTCGACGAAAAAACGAGTCACTGACAAATGTGCGTCTTATCAAGTGCCATTGATTGAAGTGAGCGATCGCTATACAATCGGTGCCGCACTCGGTAAAGACATGCGTGTCGTCGTATCGGTGACAGAATCCGGATTTGCGAACAAGCTTAAGCAACTTCTCTCTTAACTATTAACGGAGGTGGATGCTTTGGGAAAACGCGTCTATGAATTTGCAAAAGAACAGAATGTAACGAGTAAACAAGTCATTACTCAATTAGAAAAATTGAACAAACCGGTGAAAAACCATATGGCCGTCCTCGATGAGGAAACGGTAAAACAATTGGACCGTGTGTTCAATCCTGAAAAATATCGTGCTGAAAAACAAGCGGAAGCGAAAGCGACGTCAACATCGAATGAGCCGAAGCAAGAGAAAAAAGAAGCACAAGCGTCACGTCCACAAGCGGGACAACAAAACCGTGGCGGTCAAAACAATCGCGGTGGACAAAACAATCGCGGTGGACAAAATCGTAACGATAACCGAAACAACGACCCACGCAATAAAAAACGTGGAAAAGGGAAAGGCAAAGGCAAGCCGGTAAAAGCAGCTGTGCCACAAGAAGCCGATCCAAACTCGAAGACAAGTCAGCGTAAAGCAGCACGTCTCGCGCAAGAGGCAGAGATGGGCAACGTCATCAAGTATGACGATGTACTCAGCGTGTCTGACCTTGCTTTAAAAATGAATAAAAAGCCAAATGAAATCATCATGAAGTTGATGGGTCTCGGTGTCATGGCAACCATCAACCAAACGCTTGATGATGAAACGGTTGAATTACTCGCTGCAGAATTCGGCTTTGAGGTTGAAAAAGAAGTTGTTGTCGATGAGACAGACTTTGAAACAGTTGAGATCGACTTCTCACAATATGACCTTGAAGAACGTCCAGCTGTCGTTACCATCATGGGTCACGTCGACCACGGGAAAACGACACTTCTTGACTCGATTCGTAACACGAAAGTCGTCGCAGGAGAAGCGGGCGGAATCACGCAGCACATCGGTGCTTACCAAGTTGAAGTCAACGATAAGAAAATCACATTCCTCGATACACCAGGTCACGCAGCCTTCACAACGATGCGCGCCCGCGGTGCCGAAGTGACAGATATCGCAATCATCGTCGTTGCGGCTGACGATGGCGTCATGCCACAAACAGAGGAAGCAATCTCGCACGCCAAGGCAGCGAACGTTCCAATCATCGTGGCAGTCAACAAAATGGACAAAGAAGGGGCAAACCCTGACCGTGTCAAACAAGAGTTGACAGAGTTCGGTCTCATCCCTGAAGAGTGGGGCGGCGAAACAATCTTCGTTCCGATTTCTGCTATTAAAGGCGAAGGGATCGATGAATTGCTCGAGATGATTCTCCTCGTATCTGAAGTCGAAGAATATAAATCGACACCAGACATGCCAGCTCGTGGTTCAGTCATCGAGGCGAAACTCGACAAAGGACGTGGACCGGTCGCGACACTTCTCGTTCAACACGGTACACTTCGAATCGGAGACTCAATCGTCGTCGGTAGCACATTCGGTCGTGTCCGTGCGATGGTCAACGATATCGGTCGCCGTGTGAAACAAGTCGGACCATCTACACCGATTGAAATCACTGGTTTGAACGACGTTCCACAAGCGGGTGACCAGTTCATCGTCTTCGAAGATGAGAAGAAAGCACGTGCAATCGGGGAAAAACGTTACCAACGTTACCTTGAGTCACAGCGTCGTGAGTCGGCGAAAGTAAGTCTTGATGATTTGTTCAGCCGCATTCAAGAAGGTGAAGTGAAAGACTTGAACGTCATCATCAAAGCAGACGTTCAAGGGTCAGCCGAAGCATTGGCTGGTTCACTCCGCAAGATTGATGTCGAAGGCGTCAAAGTTAACATCGTTCACCAAGGTGTCGGTGCAATCACGGAAGGTGATGTCATCCTCGCTTCAGCTGCGAATGCTGTCATCATCGGATTCAACGTCCGTCCTGATGGAAACGCACGTTCGATGGCGGAACAAGAGAACGTTGAAATGCGTCTCCACCGCATCATCTACAACGCAATCGAAGAAATCGAGAGCGCGATGAAAGGGATGCTTGACCCAGAGTTCGTGGAAGAAATCACAGGTCAAGTCGAAGTCCGTGACGTCTTCAAAGTTTCGAAAGTCGGTGCTATTGCAGGTTGTTATGTGACAGAAGGTAAAATCACACGTGACGCCGGTGTCCGTGTCATTCGTAACGGAATCGTGATTTACGAAGGTAAACTCGATACGCTTCGTCGTTTCAAAGATGACGTGAAAGAAGTGGCGACTGGTTATGAGTGTGGGATTAAAGTAGAGAAATTTGATGACATCAAAGTAGACGATGTCATTGAAGCGTTCGTCATGAAAGAAGTCGAACGTAAATAATGTGAGGAGGGATCACGTATGAAAATTCGTGCCCAACGTGTTGCCGAGCAAATGCGTAAAGAAATAACAGATGTCTTGTTACGGGAAGTCAGTGACCCGCGTACAAAAAACGCTACGATTACGAGCGTTGATGTGACAGGTGACTTACAGCAAGCAACAGTCTATTATACGGTGCTTGGTGATGAGGAAGATGTGAAAGCAGAAACGCAAGCTGGTCTCGATAAGGCGAAAGGGTTTATCCGTCGCGAAATCGGGAATCGCATCCGTCTTCGTAAAACACCAGAGATCTCGTTTGAATATGATTCTTCAGTCGCATATGGTAGCCATATCGATTCGTTGATTCGTGATTTGAACAAAGATTAATAATTTGAAAGGGGAGACGTCGTTCTCCCTTTTTTATATGGAGGGATGAAATTGGAACCGAACGGAGTGCTCGTACTCGATAAAGATGCTGGCATGACGAGTCATGACTGCGTATTTAAATTACGAAAATTGTTCCAGACGAAAAAGGTCGGTCACACAGGTACGCTTGACCCGGAAGTGACAGGCGTATTGCCCATCTGTTTAGGGCGCGCCACAAAGTTATCGCGTTTTATCACAGATGAAGGGAAGCGTTACGTGGCCGAGGTGACGATTGGTACCGCCACGATGACCGAGGACGCGCATGGCGAGGTCGTCACGCAGAAGTCAGTCACACCGAACGATTTGGATGCAACCCAGATTGACGAGGCGATGCGCCAATTGACAGGAATGATTGAACAAATCCCGCCGTACTACTCGGCGGTCAAAGTAAACGGGAAAAAGTTGTACGAGTATGCTCGGAAAGGGCAGACCGTCGAACGACCTCGGCGGACGGTCGAGATTCTTCGTCTGGAGCGGACGAGTGAATTGATATTCGAAGCGGACGTCTGTCGATTCCGAATGGAAATCGACTGTGGGAAAGGGACGTATATTCGAACGCTCGCCGTTCAGATTGGGGAGAAACTCGGTTACCCTGCCCATATGAGCGAACTCAGACGGACGAGCTCAGGAACGTTTGATGAAGCGACCGCGGTAACACTCGGAACGCTTCAAACACTTGAAACGGTCGAGGAGCGAATGGCGTATGTCATTCCTCTCGAAGATGTGATCAAACGCTGGCCAATGATCACCATTCCAAAGAATCGGGAACGCTATATTCGCAACGGCGGGAAACTGAACGGCGTTTCGCTCGAATTTGAGTTATTTACTGTCTATAATGAAGAAGGAATCCCTCTTGCTTTATATCGAAGACAAGAAGGAACGACAGACGCTACAGTCGAGGTCATGTTGGCTATCGACTAAGGGGGAATTTGACAGTATGGAAACAAGACATCTCACTTATCCAGAAACACCCGACGTGTATCCGTCCATTATGGTACTCGGTTTCTTCGACGGTGTTCATAAAGGGCATCAAGCTGTAATCCATCATGCCAAACGGGTGGCAGCGGAGCACAACCTGCCGGTGACGGTCGTCACGTTCGATCCTCATCCGAAACAAGTACTCTCCAATAAACCGGATGCGGTCCGCTATATTACACCGCTGTCCCGGAAACTGAAGCGCATCGAAGCGCTCGGGGTAGAGCGTTGCCTCGTCTTGACATTCACAAAAGAATTGGCCAATTTGTCCCCGCAACAGTTTGTCGATGATTATTTGATCGGTGCCGGAGCCGTGCACGTGACAGCTGGTTTTGATTACTCTTATGGAAAGTTTGGAGAAGGGACGATGGAGACACTTCCATACCATGCGCGTGACCAATTCACGACGTCTGTCGTCACAGAGCAGACGATGGATGGGGAAAAAGTGTCATCTACCCGCATCCGTAAACTCTTGGCAGAGGGACAGGTCGATGCCGCACATGAACTCCTCGGTACGCCATACGTGATCTGTGGCGAAGTCATTCACGGTGATGCGAGAGGGCGTACCATCGGTTTCCCGACTGCGAACGTGTTGATGGACGCTTCATACGTCATGCCACGATTAGGTGTTTACGCGACTCGCGTCACGCTCCCGGACGGACGGACGTTCCGTGCGATGACGAATGTTGGACGTCGTCCGACGTTTTATGAGACGGGATCGGTCTCGGTTGAAAGCCATCTCTTCGACTTCTCAGAGGATTTATATGGACAAGTCATCGAAATCGAGTGGATCCAATATATTCGGAACGAGCGCGCGTTCGACGGGTTGGATGCGCTAGTCGCTCAACTGAAAGAAGATGAGGTGGCAGCCCGCTCAATCCTATCTTGACTTTCAAGAGCGGGTACGCTATCCTTGTCAAGTACGCAAAGTACACCGCTTCGCTTGGCTGGTCGATTCACCAACGCCGGCTCGGCAACGCGGCAATTTTTCATTAAATGGAGGTGGAGAGGCAATGGCACTCTCAAAAGAACGTAAAAACGAAATTATCGCGGAATACGCGACAAAACAAGGTGACACAGGTTCACCAGAAGTACAAGTGGCTGTGTTGACTGAACAAATCAACACATTGAACGACCACCTTCGTACACACAAGAAAGACCACCACTCACGTCGCGGTCTCTTGAAAATGGTTGGACGTCGTCGTAACTTGCTTACGTACCTTCGTAACAAGGACGTTACACGTTACCGTGAATTGATTCAACGCCTCGGTCTCCGTCGTTAATCGATCGAGACTGTTTAACGGGCTGGGACAACGTCCTAGTCCGTTTCTTCTTTTTTAAGGAAAATGATTAGACATTCGTTGGAATGAGTTACATAATAAACTAGATAAGGTTTGAGAGGAGAATGTACATGTTAGGTACGAAACAAGTATTCTCTACAGAGTGGGGCGGACGCCCATTGTCTGTAGAGGTCGGCCAACTTGCGAAGCAAGCAAACGGTTCGGCACTCGTGCGTTATGGAGATACGGTTGTCCTTGCGACAGTGACGGCTTCAAAAGCACCAAAAGATTTAGACTTCTTCCCGTTGACGGTCAACTATGAGGAGAAACTTTACTCGGTCGGTAAAATTCCAGGTGGTTTCCTTCGTCGTGAAGGTCGCCCGGGTGAAAACGCGATTTTGACATCACGTCTCATCGACCGCCCGATTCGTCCACTCTTCCCAGACGGATTCCGTCATGATATTCAAGTCATGATTTACGTCATGTCAAACGACCCAGATTGCTCGGCTGAAATGGCAGGTATGCTCGGAACGTCGATCGCGCTCTCGATTTCTGACGTACCGTTTGACGGTCCAATCGCTGGCGTGACAGTCGGCCGTGTGGACGGCGAATTCGTCATCAACCCGACGACGGCTCAGTTGGAGAAAACGGACCTTGAACTTCAAGTTGCAGGGACATCGACAGCCATCAACATGGTTGAAGCAGGTGCGAACGAAGTACCTGAGGACGTCATGCTCGAGTCGATCTTGTTTGGACATGAAGAAATCAAGCGTTTGATTGCATTCCAACAAGAAATCGTAGAAGCTGTCGGAAAACCTAAATTCGAATACACGGTCTCGAAATACGATGAGGCACTTACTGCTGAACTCGAAGCAGCCCGTCCTGAAATCGTAGAAGCGGTTCAAGTGGAAGAGAAACACGCTCGTGACGAAGCCATCAACGAAGTGATTGCGAAGTATGTCGCGATGTATGAAGCGCGTCTTGCGGATGACCCTTCAAAACTCGGCGAAGTTTCAGGCATCTTGAACAAGTTCGTCAAAGATGAAGTCCGTCGCTTGATCACGGTCGAAAAAGTCCGCCCAGACGGACGTCGTCCAGACGTGATTCGCCCGCTCGCATCAGAAGTCGGATTACTCCCACGTGCACACGGTGTCGGTCTCTTCACACGAGGTCAAACACAAGTCATGTCTGTTGCGACACTCGGTGTCATCGGAGACGCACAAATCATCGATGGAATCGGTCTTGAAGAGAACAAGCGCTTTATGCACCACTATAACTTCCCGCCGTTCTCAGTCGGTGAAGCTCGTCCGGTCCGTGCGCCAGGTCGTCGTGAGATCGGTCACGGAGCACTCGGTGAGCGTGCGCTTCTTCCAATTATTCCGAAAGAAGCAGACTTCCCATACACGATTCGTCTCGTTTCGGAAGTACTCGAATCAAACGGTTCAAGTTCACAAGCTTCGATTTGTGGGTCGACACTCGCATTGATGGATGCAGGTGTGCCAATCAAAGCGCCAGTCGCCGGGATTGCCATGGGTCTTATCATGGAAGGTGAACACTACACGGTCTTGACAGATATTCAAGGACTTGAAGACCACCTTGGGGATATGGACTTCAAAGTAGCTGGAACGAAAGACGGGATCACTGCCCTTCAAATGGATATCAAGATTGCCGGAATCACGCGTGAAATTCTAGAAGAAGCGCTTGAACAGGCACGTGTCGGTCGTTTGCACATTCTTGACCACATGCTTGAGACGTTGGATACACCACGTACACAATTGTCGAAATACGCACCGAAGATTGTGACGATGACAATCAATCCGGATAAAATCCGCGACGTCATCGGACCAGGTGGGAAGATGATCAACAGCATCATCGACCAAACGGGCGTCAAGATCGACATCGAACAAGACGGTACGGTCTTCATCGCCTCGACGGATCAAGAAGGAATCGATCTTGCCATGTCTATGATCGGTGACATTGTCCGTGAAGTCGTCGTCGGTGAAGTATACGATGCTACCGTACGTCGTATCGAGAAATTCGGCGCGTTCGTCGAGTTGTTCAAAGGGAAAGATGCGCTCGTACACGTATCCGAATTCAGCCTTGAGCGTGTCGCGAACGTCGAGGATGTTGTGAAGCTTGGCGATTCGATTCAAGTCAAAGTCACTGAAATCGATGACAAAGGTCGTGTCAACGCATCACGAAAAGCGCTCATCTTAGAAGGATTGTCTCCTGAAGAGCGTGAGGCATACGAAGCGAAACGGAAGGCAGCACGTGAAAGCCGCCCACCTCGCGATAGCCGTCCGCCACGTCGTGACGGGGACCGTCGTCCACCGCGCTCGACAAATTAATTATTCTGGCCATCGTCTTGGTGCGATGGCCTTTTTCATAGGAGTGAGAATATGGAATGGATGACATTAGAGAACGGTGTCCGAATCATCATCGAACCAATCGAAGGTTCGCTTAGCACCTCGACCGGGGTATTCATTAAAGCAGGGACACGTACAGAGACGTTTGAGAACATCGGCATCAGTCATTTGATTGAACATATGCTGTTTAAAGGGACAGCATCGAAAAGCGCGAAAGAGATTGCTTCCTTTTTCGATGAGCTCGGTGGAAGCGTCAACGCCTTCACCTCGAAAGACCATACATGCTTTTATGTGAAGACGCTCGATGAACACGCGGTCATGGCGCTCGACGTCCTGACAGACATGCTGTTTGAGTCAGTAATCGATATGCAGGAGTTGGAGAAAGAAAAGCGTGTCGTTGTGGAAGAGATTAAAATGTATGAGGACACGCCGGAAGATCTCGTTCACGAACTATTGGCCATTGCGGCGTATCGAGACGATATACTTGCCCAACCGATTTTAGGGACGGAGGAGAGTGTCAATCGATTGACGCGGGACCAGCTCGTCGAATACTTACAGGAACAGTATACGGCCGAGCAGATTGTCGTCTCGATCGCAGGTCATGTTTCTGAAGAATTGATCCAGGCGGTAAAACGTAGGTTTGCCCACATCCCTTCTAGGGAATCGTCGAAAGAAATCAATCAACCGGAACTGTTCCATGACACATTGACGAAACATAAGGAAACGGAGCAAGCCCACCTCTGTTGGAACTACGAAGCGATTCCGGCGACGGACGATCGATTGCCTCATTTGGCATTGATGAACAACGCAATCGGCGCGACGATGTCTTCGCGTTTGTTCCAGTCCATCCGTGAAGAAGAGGGCTTGGCTTATTCCATTTACTCCTATTACACGACGTTTTCCGATCACGGTACGTTTACCATATACGTCGGTACGTCGCCAGATACGTTGGAACAAGTCGAAGTCATCCTAGAGAGAGAGATGAAGCGACTTGTCGCCGACGGTTTGACTGCTGAGGAAGTAGACAAAGGCAAGCGACAATTGAAAGGGTCGATCGCTCTTGGGAATGAAAGTTCGAGTGCCCGTATGAACCGGAACGGACGGAACTTGCTACTTCTCGATGAAGTCGAGCCGATAGAACAAGTGATTGCGAAAGTAGAACGGATTGAACGCGATGAGGTCAATGAATTGATTCGTGAGGTGTTGAGCCATCGCCCAGCGAAGTCATATGTCCTCCCAAACGAAGCGTGACTTGAAACCGAATTGTAAGTTCTCTACACTGATTAAGAGGTATTCTTTAGTTTGGATAGGATACAGGTGAAAGAAGGGAAAGACTTGAACTTAACGGATTTAGTGAAGACGATACAATTAATTAATCAACCAAATCTAGAAGGCATCGTCGTGACGCATGTGACGACGGACTCGCGAGAAGTTGTGCCGGGAACGCTGTTTGTCGCCATCAAAGGCTATACGGTGGATGGGCATGAATATGCGGCGCAAGCGGTAGAGCGAGGCGCGGTGGCAGTCGTTAGCGAACGACCGATCGACCTGTCAGTGCCAAACCTGATTGTACGTGACAGCTCGCGTTCGATCGGGTTGTTGGCTTCGGCCTTTTATGCGTATCCATCTGAACAGATGCGACTGTTCGGAATCACGGGAACGAATGGAAAAACGACGACGACGACGATTTTACGAGACGTCCTCGATGTCCTCGGGCATTCGACCGGTTTGATTGGGACCGTTGAAGTACGTATCAACGACAAAAACGTCCCAAGTAAAAATACGACGCCTCAAAGTTCAGAACTTCAACAGTTGTTGGCACAAATGCGAGATGAAGGCGTGACGGACGTGATGATGGAAGTGTCCTCACACGGTCTTGAGCTCGGACGTGTCATCGGAACTGATTTTGACATCGTTGGCTTCACGAACTTGACGCACGATCACCTAGATTTTCATGGGACGTTCGAAAACTATGCACGTGCAAAAGGATTATTGTTCGCTCAACTCGGTCAAATGGCCTCACGTGGGAAAGTCGCCGTCTTGAACGCGGACGATGCACAAACGCCTCTTTATGAGACGATGACCGGTGCGAAAGTAATAACGTATGGGATTGATGCGCAAGCAGACCTGATGGCAACGGACATTGAACAGACGTTGTCTCAAACGAGCTTTACATTGAATTACCAAGGCGCGAAACTTCCGGTGACGGTTCAATTCATCGGTCGTTTCAACGTGTACAATCTATTGTTGGCGACGGGTTGTCTTCTCGCTGCCGGTTATTCACTTGAACGAATTGCCAAAGCACTCGAGATGATTCATCCGGCCAAGGGACGGATGCAACGTTTAGACGTCCCAGGTTACAACGTATATGCGGACTACGCCCACACGCCGGATGGCATCGAACAGTGTCTGAAGTCGCTCGTCGGCGTACCGAAAGAGAATATTATCTTTTTGATTGGGACAGGTGGGAACCGTGACGTCACAAAACGTCCGGCAATGGGTGAGATGGCGTCGACTTATGCCGGTACCGTCATCATTACGACGGATGATCCGCGATTCGAAGCGTATGAATCCATTACAAAAGGGATTGCAGCCGGGATGACTCATGACAACTTTGTTGAAATCGGGGATCGAGAAGAAGCGGTCCGTTATGCGGCCCGTCTAGCGAAACCGGACAACATCATCGTGTTAGCAGGGAAAGGGCACGAGAAGTATCAAATTATCGGAAATGAAAAATTGCCGCTCGATGAAGAGGCAATCGTTCGAGCGACCATTTTGAATACGGAGGAAGCATGATTTATGGCAGTACAACCAATTACGTTGACAGAAAAAGAGCATGACGACTTCGTCAAAACACACGACCGTGGGGATTTGTTGCAACTATCGAGTTGGGGAGATGTGAAGCGCCAAAATGGTTGGACGTCAGAACGTGTAGCGGTCGCGCAAGACGGTGTGACGTCCGGTGTCGCTTTACTTTTATTCAAACGTGTCCCGAAATTACCATACACATTGTGCTATGCCCCACGCGGGTTTGTCGTGGACTACGACGACTTGGCATCGCTACAGGCGCTCGTGAAAGAAGCGACGCGTGTCGCGACGGCACATAAAGCCATCGTCGTAAAAATTGATCCAAACATCGACCGCGATGAATTGCCAGGACTATTGACCGAAATGGCTGCCATCGGGTTTAAACATAAGGGATACGGCGGTGGCTTTGACTACGCCCAACCTCGTTTTACAATGGAAACGGATTTGCGCCCGAGTGAGAAGGATATTTTTGCGAAATTCCATCATAAGTTCCGCTACAATGTCCGTCTCGCGGAGAAAAAAGGAATCGTCTGCAAAGAGGTCGGTCGTGACGGACTCAAAACGTTCGCCGATTTGATGAAAGTGACAGGGGAGCGTGACGGATTCGCTACGCGAGGGCTCGATTATTTTGAGAACCTATACGATTGTCTGCAACCGAACGATGCCCGTCTCTTCTTGACAACGCTCGAACCGAAAATCGCACTCGAACAGCAACAGGCGACGCTAGAAAAAGCGAAGAAAGAGTTGGCGAAGATTGAACGGGGCCTTGAGAAAGAAACGATTGAAAAGAAACGTAACAGCCTTTTGAACCGCAAGGAACAGACGGAGGCACAAATTCAAAAAGCGGAGCAAGCCCTCCCTGAGCTCGTCGAACTCGATCAGACCTATCCGAACGGGCTCGTCTTATCAGGTGGTCTGTTGACACTCGCAGGACGGCGCTCTTATTACTTATACGGAGCCTCGTCAAATGAATTCCGTGAATTTATGCCGAACCACTTGATGCAATGGACGATGATGCAGGCGGCCAAAGCGAGTGGCGCCGAGCGATACGACTTCGGCGGGGTATCAGGAAGTACGGACCCGGATGATGAATATGCTGGTCTTTACGCATTCAAATCGGGATGGGGAAGCGACATGATTGAAAAGGTCGGGGAATTCGACCTCGTCTTGAATCGTCCTTTGTATATGGCACTCGAAAAAGGGTTGCCACTCTTAAAAGGACTGCGTAAACGGTTAAGAAGATGAGATGGACAGGCGTGTTATCTCTTGCGATGGTCGCCTTTCTGATTGGCATTACGCTCGCTTACTTTTATATGCAACCGGAACCGGTGCCTTGGGTAGACGAGCCGACGTTCGAAGCGGATATGTGTGTGCGGGACGTGGAGAAAGAGGATGCGATCTTGGTAAGGACGAAGATTGATTTTGATCGGTTGCATCCGTTAGTCGCCAATCGAGGAGAATCGTTCATTCGATTGGCCCATTCTTGTCTAGACCTCGAAGTGCGCCTCACTTCAGGATACCGTTCTGCCAAGGAACAGAATGCGCTTTATGCGCAAGGGCGGTCTGAACCCGGGCAAGTGGTGACCAATGCGAAGGCGGGTCAGAGCTATCATAACTATGGTCTTGCTGTCGATTTCGTTATCATCCATAACAACAAGACCGACTATGACCTGAATACGGATCGTAATCGGAATGACATTCCTGACTGGCAAGAACTCGGGGAGTTAGGAAAGGCGCTCGGCTTTGAATGGGGCGGAGACTGGAACTCATTCCCGGACTATCCTCACCTCCAAATGGACTTCGGCTTGTCGATTCGTCAACTTGTTGCAGGGAAACGACCTGACGAAAAAGAGACGGCACCGCTTGCCGATGCACTAAAACCTCTATTAGATTAGACGGAAATGTTGGCAATGAAGCCGTTTTCCGCTACAATATTCAGTAGCGATAAGGGGACGAAACAGAATATGAATCATTTAGGAGGTTTTTGTTAGTGTCAAAAAAGAAGACAGAGAATATTAGCGTCTTTGCGCTTGGAGGCGTAGGCGAAATCGGGAAGAACATGTACGTCGTGGAACTAGACGACGACATCTTCGTCATCGATGCCGGTCTAATGTTTCCAGGCGATGAGATGCTCGGGATTGATATCGTCATCCCAGACATCACATACTTAAAAGAAAATAAAGATCGTGTACGGGCGATTTTCATCACCCATGGTCACGAAGACCATATCGGTGGACTCAGCTACGTCCTACGCGACTTGAAGCACGTCCCAGTATACGGGACGAAATTGACCCTCGGGTTGATTGAATTGAAATTAAAAGAGGCCGGTTTGTTGAAAGAAGTCGACCTTCGCATGATTGATGCCAAAACGAAATTGACTATCGCTGATCATTTCATCACGTTTTTCCGCGTCAATCACTCGATTCCCGACTGTGTCGGCGTCTGTATTCAAACGTCTCAAGGTGCGATCGTCCATACCGGAGATTTCAAGTTTGATTACACGCCTGTCGATGGTAAACAATCCGACTTCAATAAGTTAGCGGCAATCGGACAACGTGGTGTACTTGCACTTCTTTCCGACTCGACGAACGCCGAGCGACCGGGGCAAACCGGTTCAGAGTCAATCGTCGGAGCTGAATTGAACGATGTCATTTATCAAGCGGAAGGTCGGGTTATCGTGGCATCATTCGCCTCGAACGTCCATCGCTTGCAACAAGTATTTGCAGCAGCGGAAGCGAATGATCGTAAAGTCGCGGTCGTCGGTCGTAGTATGGTCAACATCGTCGAAGTTGCGCAAAAATTAAACTACTTGCGCTTCAAGGCGAAGACTCTCGTTGAGTTGTCCCAAGTTAACCGTCTACCGGATAACAAGGTCGTCATTTTAACGACAGGTTCGCAAGGGGAGCCGATGGCGGCGTTGACTCGCATGGCACGTAATGCCCACAAGCAAGTCAACATTCGATTGAATGACACGGTCGTCATTGCGGCGACTCCGATTCCAGGGAATGAGAAGTCGGTTTCTAAAACGATTGACTTATTGTTCCGTTCGGGTGCGAACGTCATTTATAATCAGCGAAAAGTCCACGTATCTGGACACGGATCGGCAGAAGAATTGAAGCTGATGCTCAACCTCGTTAAACCGAAGTACTTCTTACCGATTCACGGGGAATACCGGATGCAGATGGCACACTCGAAACTCGCTGAACAAGTGGGCGTCAAACCAAACAACATCTTCATCGTTGAAAAAGGTGACGTCGTCGAGTTCACGGGTCGAAAGGCCCGCATGAGCCGAAAAGTTCCTGCAGGAAACGTCTTGATTGACGGAATCGGCGTCGGGGACGTTGGAAACATCGTCTTACGGGACCGTCGTTTGTTGTCACAGGATGGGGTTGTCCTTTGCGTGGTCACGTTGAATCGCAAACAGAAGAAATTGATTTCAGGACCTGAACTCATCTCACGTGGTTTCGTATATATGCGTGAATCGGAGGAGATGATTTCAGAGGCAAACCGTATTGTCACGAAACAGATTGAAAAGAGTCTGCAGGCTGGCAGTGATTGGACCGAATTGAAATCAAATATCCGCGAGCGACTGAGCGTCTTCTTATTCGAGCAGACGAAACGTCGTCCGATGATCTTGCCGATCATCATGGAGATTTAATGGAATGAGAGTGAGGCAAAAGTCATCTGACTTTTGCCTTCTTTTTTTAGGAGGAACTGATGTGGCTCAAAAAACAAGAAAGACTCCCGTAAAGCGAAAGCGACCAGCGACGCGAAATACGAGGAACCGTAAAAAACAACCGATTGCGCCACGTACATATGGGTGGGGCATCTTTGTCCTCGCCATTGTCGCATTCGTATTTGCCTTATTTGATTTAGGGTGGATCGGACAACAGTTGTCCGATTTATCCGTCTATCTTTTCGGAGGATGGGGTGCGCTCACTTACTTGATGATGGCAGTCTTGTTATGGATCGTACTCACTCCGATGAAGCCGATGCGACGAGCGGGACTATTCGCGATGCTCGCCTCGTTCTTACTATTTGGAGACTTACTTTGGGGAGAGGCGAGGGGTGGCATCAATGGCACTTTTTATAACTTGAACCAATATTTATTCTCTGACTTCGGGATTGTCTTCTTAGGAATCGTCTGCTTCCTTGTCGGTGTCTCGCTCTATGCCCCGACGATTTGGGGGACGCTCTATCATCGAATGCAGGAATCTGTAACAGCCGTCAGAAAAGAATGGCAAGCCAGACCGAAAGTAGAAAAGCAGCTAGAGACGAAACGAACGCGCAAAACGTCACCTCGTCCAAAACAAGAGGAAACGCAGCCGGACGCGGAAGTAGAGTCAGATGTGGTCACGATGCAAGACATTCCAATCGTCGGGTTTAGTGAGAAAGTCGTAGCAGAAAAAAGAGAGACGGAAGATCAACTTCGAACGGATTCTTCGGAGGTCGATTCCACAATCACGACCGAGGAGATGATGATGACTGCGGCCCAAGATGTCTCGGATACATACGAGCTTCCGCCATTCTCGAATTTGAAAGAGCCCGTCATTACGGATTTGTCTGGTGAGAATGCACGATTGAAAGAAAATGCATCCAAACTTGTAAAGACGCTTAAGTCATTCGGGGTCGGTGTCAAAGTGTTAAAGATTCACCTTGGTCCAACCGTCACAAAATATGAACTACAACCGGATATCGGTGTGAAAGTCAGTCGCATCACCTCATTAAGTGATGATTTGGCATTGGCGCTCGCTGCAAAAGATATTCGGATTGAAGCTCCGATTCCGGGTAAAGCCGCTATTGGTATTGAAGTGCCGAACCAGGAGGTCGCACCGGTATGCTTACGTGAAGTACTGGAAGCGGAGCCGGTGAAACAAGATGGCTCGAAGTTGCTCGTCGCACTCGGTCGGAGTATCAGTGGCGAGACGGTTGGGATTTCTCTCAATAAAATGCCGCATCTGCTTGTAGCAGGTTCGACAGGGTCAGGTAAATCTGTCTGTATCAACGGCATGATCGTGTCACTCTTGATGCGTTCTCGTCCGGATGAGGTCCGACTCATGATGATTGATCCGAAGATGGTCGAGTTGAACGTCTATAACGGAGTGCCACACCTGTTGACACCGGTCGTCACGGATCCGAAAAAAGCCGCCCAGGCACTGAAGCAGGTCGTCGCAGAAATGGAACGGCGGTATGAACTGTTTAGTCGATATGGAGTTCGCAATATCGAAGGGTACAATGAACTCGTCGATCAGTCGGATGACGAGGATGCGAAACGTTTACCGTTCATCGTTGTAATCGTCGATGAATTGGCGGACTTGATGATGGTGGCATCAAATGACGTCGAAGATGCCATCATGCGACTTGCACAAATGGCACGGGCTGCGGGTATTCATATGGTCCTCGCGACACAGCGCCCATCTGTCGACGTCATCACAGGAGTCATCAAGGCGAACATTCCGTCCCGCATCGCCTTTGCCGTCTCTTCTCAAACCGATTCAAGGACCATCCTTGATGGTGGGGGGGCGGAAAAGTTGCTTGGACGCGGTGACATGTTGATGCTTGCAAACGGAATGAACAAGCCGGTCCGTGTACAAGGTGCATTCGTCTCCGATCAAGAAGTCGAGACGGTCGTCAATCATGTTATCGCGCAACAACGTGCGCAATATGTGGAAGCGATGATGCCAAAAGAAGAGGAAGTGACGACGATTGATTCGGATGATTCATTGTTCGGAGAAGTCGTGCAATTCGTCATGACACAAGAAACGGCATCAACTTCGATGATTCAACGCAGATTCCGAATCGGGTATAATCGTGCCGCCCGTTTGATTGACTCACTTGAGGAAGCGGGGTATGTCGGTCCATCAGAAGGTTCGAAACCGAGGAAAGTACTCATTCAAGAACAAACAGAATAATAATAAAAAACGAACGATTATATATCAGTATATATAATCGTTCGTTTTTTATGCCATTTATACGATATGGAAATATTCGCTCTATCCTTAGATGTTCGCTATAATATAAATGTAATATAGCACATATGTCCTATATACTGAATTAGTACATACTTTTAAAAACTACTGAAACGCTTACATTTTTTAATAACGTTTACATTTTACAAAAGTTTTTCAATGGGGATGAAAATGAGTAAATTGGACTCAAAGGTACGGTTCGGCATGTTCCGAAAAAATATTTCCCTGATTCCGAACAAAAACTATTGCGTTCTAATTCTCGAATCCCTATACTTAATATTGGCAAGGACATTCATACGTCAGATGTCTGAGCACTGGTAAGTAAATTAAAGGTGGTGAGGCCAATGTCGATTAAGCTCGATCATCGATTGCTCTATCTTCGAGTGATTGAGAAAATTAAGCAAGATATCGACGCTGGTGTCTATCGTGAAGGGGAGAAGTTACCTTCAGAATTTGAACTTTCGAAGCAACTTGGAGTCAGTCGAGCGACACTTCGCGAAGCGCTCCGGATTCTCGAAGATGAGAAATTTGTCGTGCGAAAGCATGGGGTAGGAACATTTATCAGTTCTAAACCGCCATTCACGTCAGGAATTGAGGAATTGTTCAGTGTCACTGACATGATCACACGAGCGAAGATGACACCGGGAACGAAAGTATTGGTGGCCGAGAAAGTGTTGGCAACAGAGAGAGAAGCCGAGCGTCTCAAGATTGAGCCGAACTCACCGATTTATCGAATTGTACGAATTCGATATGCGGACGACACACCGGTTGTGTATTGTGTCGATAAAGTGCCGGCCCATCTCGTCTCGAATCCTGAGGCATTGACTGAAGGGAAATCTTTGTTTGATTCTCTCGAAAAAGAGGTAGGACGTCGAGTCGCTTATGCGATCACGCACATCGAACCGAGTGTCAGCGCTGAAATCTCGTCACAACTTCAGACGGACCAACCGTTACTCGCTTTAAAACAATTGCATTATGATGAGAGTGATTTACCATTACTCGATTCGGCCAACTTTTTCCGTGCTGATCGATTCGACTTCCATGTCGTACGTAAACGAGTTTAAACGAGCAGTTTCTGGACGGAAGAGTTATTTTTGGGTAATAGCGTGAAAGCGCTTTCTTATACCGGTGTAAAGACTACTGATAACATGACAACAAAAATTGTTATGAACCGAAAGGGGAAACACGACGATGATGAACAAAAAGAAAACGATTCTCTCAGCTTTAGCAGCAGGACTCACACTCTCTACAGTACTCGCAGCATGCGGTGGAGATGACAACGAAGGCTCATCTTCAAACGGTGAAGGCGGAGAAGGTAGCGACTTCAAAGTTGCAATGGTCACGGATACTGGTGGTGTTGATGACAAGTCATTCAACCAATCAGCTTGGGAAGGTTTGAAAAAGTTTGGTGAAGAAAATAGCTTAACTGAAAACGAAGGATACAAATATCTTCAATCAGCAAAACAAGCAGACTATCAGCCTAACTTGCAACAATTGGCACGTGATCAATTTGATTTGATCTACGGAATCGGTTTCTTGATGGCAGAGGATATTGGAAAAGTTGCAGAACAATTCCCTGATAACAACTTTGCAATCGTTGACTCGGTTGTAGATGCACCGAACGTTGCTTCAATCACGTTTAAGGAACAAGAAGGTTCATTCCTCGTAGGTGTAGTAGCTGGTCTTACAACGACGACTGATAAAGTTGGTTTCATCGGTGGAGTAGAATCAGACTTAATCAAGAAGTTTGAAAATGGATTTAAAGCTGGTGTAATGGCTGTAAACCCTGATGCGACAATCGACGTAAAATATGCTGAAGACTTCAACTCAGCTGAAAAAGGAACTGCAATTGCGTCAGGTATGTATGGATCAGGATCTGATATCATCTATCACGCAGCTGGTGGTACAGGTGTAGGTGTATTCACTGAAGCGAAAAACCGTAAGAAAAACGGTGAAGAAGTTTGGGTCATCGGGGTTGACCGTGACCAGTACGAAGAAGGTCTTCCAGAGAACGTTACTCTTACGTCAATGGTTAAACGTGTAGATACAGCGACACTCGAAGTGTCGAAAATGGCAATGGACGGTAAGTTCCCAGCTGGTGAAGTGGTTGAATTCTCACTTAAAGATGAAGGTGTAGGAATCGCACCAACTTCTGAAGAAAACGTTGCTGCAGACGTGCTCACTAAAGTTGATGAGTATCGTCAACAAATCATCGATGGTGATGTTGTTGCACCAGCAACTGACGCTGAGTTCGAAGAGTTCATGAAAAACGTAAAATAATTCATTTGAGTATAGGGGGGACCCACGTGGTCTCCCTTTACTTAAAGTTAGGGGTGAACTTCCTTGGAATATGTAATTGAAATGCTAAATATTCGCAAAGAGTTCGGTACGTTCGTCGCGAACGACAATATCACACTCCAATTGCGTAAAGGTGAAATCCATGCGCTTTTAGGAGAAAACGGGGCCGGGAAATCAACGCTCATGAACGTGTTATTTGGTCTCTATCAGCCTGAAGGTGGAGAGATTCGCGTACACGGAAAGAAAGTGGATATTGAAAATCCGAACATCGCCAACGAACTTGGAATTGGAATGGTCCACCAACACTTTATGTTGGTTGAAAAATTCACAGTCACTGAAAACATCATTCTGGGTCTTGAACCGAAGAGTGGGGTCACAATTGATCGCGCCACAGCTCGGAAGAAGGTCATGGACATTTCAGAGCAATACGGACTTAAAATCGATCCTGATGCGAAGATTGAAGATATTTCAGTCGGCATGCAACAACGTGTTGAAATCTTGAAGACGCTCTATCGTGGAGCAGATATTTTGATTTTCGATGAACCGACGGCAGTGTTGACACCACAAGAGATTCAAGAACTTATCCAAATTATGAAACGTCTGATTGCTGAAGGTAAGTCGATCATCTTGATTACGCACAAGCTGAAGGAAATCATGCAAGTTGCGGACCGCTGTACTGTCATTCGTCGTGGACGCTACATTGGAACGGTCGAGGTCGACGAGACGGTAAATGAAGACAGTTTAGCTGAAATGATGGTTGGTCGCGAAGTAAACTTTGATGCAGAATATTCGAAAGCCGATCCACAACAAGTCGTTCTCGACGTTCAAAACCTCGTCGTCAAAGATGGTCGCGGTTTGAAAGTCGTTGAAGGATTGGATTTACAGATTCGTGCTGGAGAAGTACTTGGAATTGCCGGAATTGACGGGAATGGTCAGACGGAGTTGATTGAAGCCATTTCAGGTTTGAAAAAGCCGGAGTCTGGTAAAGTGTTGCTCAACGGAAAAGATGTCACAGGACACACGCCGCGTAAGATGACCGAGGCAGGGATCGGACACATCCCGCAAGATCGTCATAAACACGGACTTGTTCTTGACTACTCGATTCGTGACAACATGGTACTTCAAACGTACTATAAAGAACCGTTCTCGAAACGAGGTCTCATGAACTATAAAGCTGTGGCTGAGAAGGCGAAGGCGTTGATTGAGAAGTTTGACGTCCGAACTCCATCAATTGATGTTCCAGCGCGTGCTCTCTCGGGAGGGAACCAACAGAAAGCAATCATTGCACGTGAAGTCGATCGCTCACCAGACTTACTCATCGCCGCTCAACCGACTCGTGGTCTCGACGTAGGTGCGATTGAATTTATTCACGAGCAGCTTATTAAAGAACGTGAAAAAGGACGCGCCGTCTTACTCATCTCGTTTGAACTTGATGAGATTTTACACGTATCCGACCGTATCGCTGTTCTCTACGAAGGAAAAATTGTAGGGATTCGTGATCCGAAAGAGACGACGGAGCAAGAGCTAGGCTTCTTGATGGCCGGCGGTAAGAGAGGGGACGAAACAGAATGAAAAAATTAAGTTTAAACCAACTTCTCATTCCATTCCTATCCATCATTTTAGGACTACTCGTCGGGGCTATCGTCATGTTGATTGGTGGGTACGACCCGGTTCAAGGGTTTATCTCGTTATTTGAAGGAATGTTTGGTAGTCCGTATGCCGTCGGTGAAACATTACGTGCTGCAGCCCCGCTCATCTTCTCGGGTCTTGCGGTTGCATTCGCCTTCCGTACAGGACTATTCAACATCGGGGTAGAAGGACAAGTGTTGATCGGCTGGGTCGCAGCCGTTTATGTAGGGATTAACTTCGACTTACCGATGTTCATCCATTTACCGCTCGCGCTCCTCGCGGCAATGGTCGCAGCTGCGATTTGGGCGTTCGTTCCTGGATTCTTGAAAGCGAAGTTTTACGTGCATGAAGTCATCACGTCAATCATGATGAACTATATCGCGCTATACACGACGAACGCGATATTGCGTAGCGTTATCGGCGTAACGAACGAGCGTACAGAGTCAATCAACGACTCGGCGTCTCTCGCCTCGCCATGGCTCCAAGAGTTGACGACGTATTCACGTCTTCACTGGGGTGTGCTTGTCGCAGTACTTGCGGCAATCGTGTACTACTATATCCTTCAACGTACGACACTCGGTTATGAGTTACGTGCCGTCGGATTCAACAAACATGCATCACAATACGCAGGGATGAGCGTCAACCGTAACATCGTCCTATCGTTCGTCATCTCTGGTATGTTCGCCGGTCTCGCTGGTGCGATGGAAGGTCTCGGAACATTCGGCAGTATGACCCTCTCGGCATCGTTCACTGGTGTCGGATTTGACGGGATTGCCGTCGCCCTACTCGGTGCGAACACTGCGATCGGAGTCATTTTAGCAGCGATTCTCTTCGCAGGGTTGAACATCGGTGGATTGGCAATGCAGCTCGGTGCGAACGTACCATCTGAGCTCGTCAAAGTCATCATCGCAGCCATCGTCATCTTTGTAGCGTCTGGATATGCGATCAACTATGTCGTTGAGAAACTTAAAGGAAATCGTAAGAAAGGAGTGGAGAAAAAATGAACTTCTTAGAAGTCCTTTATATCGTCGTACCGGTTGCGCTTGCCTATGCGACTCCACTCATTATCGCAGCACTTGGTGGAATCTTCAGTGAACGTTCTGGTGTCGTCAACATCGCCCTTGAAGGAATCATGGTCATCGGTGCCGCGACAGGAATCATCACGACGCTCACCTTGACTGATTTAGGTGTTGGTGCCTCTAGCCCATGGATTGCCTTGCTTGTCGCCATGGTCGTCGGCGCGTTGTTCTCCCTCTTCTTGGCCGTTCCTGCCATCCTTTGGCGTGCGGATCAGACGGTTCTCGGGGTGGCGATCAACATGCTCGCTATCGGTCTCGCCATCTTCGTCGTACGTGTTCTTTACAACAAAGGACAGACCGACTTTATCGAGTACCGGATCGCAAAAGAAAATGTACCCTTTTTATCCGATATTCCCGTGTTGAAGATGTTCTTTATCAACGTCCAATACACGTCGTTCGTTGCGATCGCCTTGGCGTTCGTTGTGTGGTTCGTCATCTTCAAGACGCCGTTTGGACTTCGTCTTCGTTCGGTCGGAGAACATCCGATGGCGGCTGATACGATGGGAATCAACGTCACGAAAATGCGCTTCATGGGCGTCATGCTCTCTGGTGCGTTTGGTGGTCTTGCCGGAGCGGTTTATGCTGTGACGGTCACGACGAACTTCAGCGGAACGACCATCGTTGGTCAAGGGTTCTTGGCGATTGCCGCAATGATTTTCGGTAAATGGAATCCGCTCGGTGCGCTTGGTGCCGGATTGTTCTTTGGATTCGCTCAAGCCCTCTCGATCATCGGAAGCAACTTGCCGGTCATCAATAACGTGCCGCAACTCTTGCTCTTGATTGCACCATACGCCCTCACGATTCTCGCTCTCGCTGGACTCGTTGGTCGTGCGGATGCGCCGAAGTCAGTCGGTATCCCATATATTAAAGGGAAACGTTAATTCGAGATAGGACATATGTCCATTTCGTCTAGGTTGTTTGGTGCTTAAGCCAAACAACCTTTTTTGATATACTTGTCTAGAGATGTCATGATTAGACTCGGTTACATGCGAAAACACAAAAAAGACATATCAGTCACAGGACCGATATGTCTTTCACGATTATTCGAATTTTAAAGCGTCGCCGTCAAACGACTCGTCCGCTACTTTGATCGAGTCTGTCGGACAGCCCTCGAATGCATCCATCATGTCTTCGTATAGCTCATCTGGGATTTCAACAGTACCTGTGTTGTCATCCATCAAGTTGAACGCAAGACCTTCATCATCATAATCGTAAATATCTGGTGCTGCCGCGCCGCAAGCTCCGCATGCGATACATGTATCTTTATCGACGATTGTAAATTTTGCCATGATAATAACCCTCCAAACGGTTCGTTTCTCTTAGAAATCATTCTACTGACTATGAGTAATTGTAGTCTACATACCCAATTATTTCAATGAGGAAACGAGCGTCTTTTTGGTAGGATAATGATTTTTTTAAGGAAGTGACGATTTGGTTCATTTAGCGGATGGAGTTCTACTGCTGGCCATTAAACGATTAAATGGAGAACGGAGTGAGCGAAGTCTCTACCATGTCCTAAATGGGAAGCGCTCGGCCACGACGCTACAGGACGCATTTTTTTATGACTTAGAGCCTCTTTTTGGACAGTTTCCACAAACGACTTATTCGTATGAATCTGTCCTGAAACAACTTGAGAAACGAGGATGGCTCGACCGTAAACGATTCAGATTGACAGAGGCGGGAGAAATGCTGGCTTCACCTGAATCGGTCGAGCAACTATTCAATCGGTTGGGCGGGGAACGCCGTGATTTTAACGCGACCACGTGGAAACGCTTGAGTTTGTTCGTGCAGACTTTCATGTCAAAAGAACATGCCCGGACATTCTATCCGGTACAAGCCGATCATCCAGCAGAGCAATGGGTCAAGCAGTTGTTACATCTTGATCGGGATTGGAAAGCGCTCATGCGAACGTTTCATCAAGAGATTGAACAAGCACTTGAACAAATCGGGGACCCGTATGCGACGGCCGTCGTCTATCGATTCACAGGAGCGTTTGAGACGGGTCTGACGTACGAACAAATCGCCAGCCTGCTTCATGTTGATGCCGAGACGGCTCGTTTATATTTTTTGGCCGGATGGAACGAACTGTTAATGGTCTTGCCGGATGATGCCAAACTACGGGGATTTACGTACGGCTTATCGACGGACCGGATGACCTATTCAGCACGTGAGTCATATGAGTTGTTCTTAAAGGGATACACGTTCCAACAGGTTCAAGCGAAACGGCGTTTACGTACGAGTACGATTGAAGACCATGTCGTCGAGATGGCGATGTATTTAGAAGTCTTCCCGCTCGAACAATTTGTACCGATGGAGGATGTGGTCACGATTGAAGAGTTGCGGCATCCGGATAGCTGGGCGTTGAAACCGGTATTTGAGAAAATGGGACGTGTCAGTTATTTTCAAATTCGACTTGTCTTCGCCAGACTGAAACGAGGTGAGAGTTTTGTATGAAGCGACATTAAAACGAGTGTTCGGGTATGAATCGTTTCGTCCTGGGCAACACGACATCATACATGCCGTGATCGAAGGGCAGGATGTATTGGCCGTCATGCCGACGGGGGCGGGAAAATCGCTGACGTTCCAACTTCCTTCTTATATTAAAAATCAAGGGCTCACGGTGATTGTCTCGCCATTACTCTCACTCATTGAGGACCAGATGCTGCATATACGAGAACGGGGAGAGCGTGGTGTCGCTCGTTTGACGTCGATGGAATCGGCTGAAGAGAAGCAGGACATCATCAACCATTTGAAACGTTACCGTTTTTTATATCTTTCACCCGAACAATTGGCCGTTCCTTATGTGACGCGTGCTCTGGCGAATGTGAAAATTCAAATGCTCGTCATTGACGAGGCGCACTGTATCTCACAATGGGGGCATGAGTTCCGTCCTGAGTATGCGCGTTTAGGTGAGTTGCGAAAACAGATTGGGAGCCCTCAGTGTATGGCGGTCACGGCGACGGCGCCAGAAGGCGTGAAACAGGACATCATTGAAAAGCTGGCACTGTTCTCACCTGAACAATTCGTCCACTCTGCCAATCGTCCGGAAATCCGATTGTTGGTTGAACGGTTGGAAAAAGAGAAGAAACTTGAGCGATTGAAAGAGTTGATTCAAGAGATTCCCAAACCTGCAGTCGTTTACACGGCGACCCGTCGCGAGGCAGAGGCGTTAGCCTTTGAGCTAGAGGATGCATTGTTTTACCATGGAGGCATGTCTACGGAAGACAGGCGACTCGTGCAGTCCCAGTTTTTACGGGACGAAGTGTCGGTCATGGTATGCACGAGTGCGTTCGGGATGGGTGTGAACAAAGACAACGTCCGTTCTGTCGTTCATTTTCAGTTGCCGGCAACAGTCGAGGCATACATGCAGGAAATCGGACGAGCGGGGCGTGACGGACAACCCGCATTCGCGGTCCTTCTATATGCCGATGGCGACGAACGCATCCAGCAATTTTTAATCGACGGACAGTACCCGAAAGACGAGGACATGCGACTAGCCTATTTTGAACGTGAGAACGGGACGTCGTTCGCGCAACTACCAAGGTTGTTACGCATGAATGAAGAAGACCCGAAGTTTCTCCTGCTGAAGCAATTGTTGACAGAACGTTCGCTTCAAGAAGCACTCGATTGGGTAAAGGAAAGAAAGCGTGATCGGTATCGTCAACTCGGACAGATGATGGATTATGCCCTCATCCGGACATGCCGACGCGATTACTTGCTTCGTTATTTTTCCGAACAAACGGTCGACCAAGAAGAATGCTGTGATGTTTGTGGGCCGATTCCGTTCCCGGATACACCGCAAATCGTCCGAAAAAATGTGACAGAATGGAAAATTCGGTTGACGCAAATCTTTTCCTTTGAATAATATCATAGTAAAATGATAAAAAAGGTAAAGGAGGGCATACGTTGCGACATCGGAATCAGGCGGATTCTTTACGCGAGCAATTGGCGGACACGTTGCCGTCTCGAGCTGAGAGGCAAGAGGGCGAACGGAAGAGGAAGTTAAATGATAACTGGATGAAGCGCCCGTTGGCGATGACATTAACCTTCGCCATGCTAGCGATTATTCTCATTTTCATATATATCGGGCGACACGCCATATTTTAAACTAGGTGCGAACAGAGTTCGCATCTTTTTTTTATTCTTAAAAAATTCTCGATTGCACAATAAAAGGGGTAAACCTCTTGCGTTGAGGATATACTTATATCATAAGAACGAGTAAGAGAGGAGGGCGGAGATGCCGAAATACTCCATCAAGACCGTGGCGACCTTGACAGGCGTCAATCCGACGACCATTCGCGCTTGGGAACGTCGCTATCAGTTTATCGTGCCGAGCCGAACGGAATCCGGTCACCGCCTGTATTCAGATCAGGATGTTGAAAAAATCAAATGGGTCGTGAACAAGCAGAAAGAAGGGCTTTCTGTCTCACAAGCCATTCAACAACTTCATCAAGCGCCTGAACCAGAACCGACAACGGCCAAACTATATGATGAAGAATTGAAAGACGGGCTGCTCCATGCGTTGCTCTCATTTGATGAACGGACAGCTCATGATTTGATCAATCGTGCGTTTAATACGTTCAGTTTTGAAAAAGTGACGAAGGATGTGATTGGGCCACTGCTCATGGAAATCGGTTCACGATGGGAGAATGGCTCGATTACTATTGCCCACGAGCATTTCGCCACGGCATTTTTACGAGCGCGACTTTCGACGCTGTCCCTTCAGATGCCGATGAACCCCTTCCTGCCACGTATCACTTGTGTCTGTGCACCTGGGGAGATGCATGAGATCGGATTATTGTTTGTCACGCTCTATTTGCGTCAACATGGATACGACGTCATCTTTTTGGGAGCGGGTTTCCCGAAAGAAGATTTGAGTAAAGCGTTACATGATATCGACACGTCTTGTCTCATCTTCGCATGTACGTTGACTGAGCATATTCCGAACTTGTTAGAGGCGATGGATTATATTCAAAACGAGCATCCTGACTTAAAAATTGGTACAGGTGGATATGCGGTCAGCCTGGAGAGAGGTCGATTCAATGGGTCATTTCTTGGCGACACTCCTGAAGAGTGGACAAAATGGTTATCAACTATTTGACACGGGATGAAAACGGGAGTAGCTTATTATTAGGATTGACTATTCACTGGAGGTTTTCGATTGAGATTTGAAAAACAAACAAAAGAACATCTTCGTGTATATGTGACTGCGAATGAGCTCTCGTTACGTGGAATCGCCATCGATACGATCGTGGGGGAAAACGGTCAGCAGCTGTGGAAAGAACTTCTTGAAACAGCAGAAAGTGAGTACGGATTTTCACCGCAAGGAGCGGTTGATTTGAATGTGACAATGTTTCCTCGCGATGGACTCGTCATCGATGTTCAAAAAGGTGAAGCGATTGCTGAGCTCGATGTCGAACAGGTCGAGATTCGATTGACGATTGACGTGATCCATCATTTGATTTATCAGTTCGATGACATTGAAGATGTGATCAACGCCTCGATTCGTCTGTTCCCGCATATACATGAAACCGAGCAGGGTGGGACGCTTTATCATTACAACGGTCGTTACTATCTTCACTTCGTTGAGGTGCTTCCTTCGCAGGTAGAAGAACGACTCGCGGCCATTTTGTCCGAGTACGGCAAGACGACTACGGTCAGCCCGTACGTTATGATGGAATACGGAAAGACGATTCAAACTGAACAAGCCGTGAAAGAGCTGTACGATGCATTCGCATGAGTACGGCTTTTTTTACTTTTCTGTTCCTATTGTTTTTAGGATGTCCGTGTTATGATTAGACTTGAATTTTCAGTAGTTAGTTGAAGGAGAGATTGGAATGAAAGTCGCTGTTTTATATGGTGGAGTGTCAGGAGAACGAGAGGTATCCCTCACGAGCGGGCAAGGAATGATAGAAGCGTTGACGGAACGTGGTCATGAGGTCACGTCCATTGACTTTCATCCGGAACGTGCAAACGAGTTATTAACGATGGACGTCGATGTCGTCGTCAGTGCGTTGCACGGGAAGTATGGTGAAGATGGTCGTGTGCAATCGTTATTAGAAATGGCTGGGATTCCTTACACGGGATCAGGTGTCTTGGCATCTGCACTGGCGATGGACAAGGCGAGAGCGAAGATCATCTTCGCGGCATCCGGGATCCGCGTCGCGCGTGACGTCTTAATCGAGTCACGGGAATCGATCGATGCAAAAGTCGCTGAGTGGGGGATGGAATTCCCATGTGTCGTCAAACCAGCGCAGGAAGGATCGTCGAACGGTCTGACGATTGCCATGGACGAAGCGATGTTACGTGAAGGAATTGAAAAGGCGTTTGCTTGTGATTCAGCGGTACTTGTTGAACAGTACATCAAAGGGAAAGAGCTGACAGTTCCCGTCATCGGGAACTTCGGGAAAGAAGAGGCTCTTCCTGTCATTGAAATCATTCCAAAAAATGAATTTTACGACTATGAATCGAAGTATACGGAAGGTGGTTCGATTCATGTCTGTCCGGCTGAAATCTCGGACGATTTGACATCAGAGGTTCAACAGGCGGCAGTCCTGGCGCATCGCGCGCTCGGTTGTTCAGGATATTCGCGCTCTGACTTCCTCGTTTCAGAAGAAGGCAAAGCCTACATTTTAGAGACGAATACGCTACCGGGCATGACGCCGCTTAGCCTGTTTCCGGATAGTGCAAAGACAGTCGGAATCTCGTACGGTGAGCTATTGGAACGCTTTATCGAGCTCGCAATTGAGCGCGTAGCGAAGTAAGACATCTGGATCACGTCATCCATCGAGAAAACGCTTTCATTATTTTTGAAAAGCCCTTTCAAATTGAACGCGTATCAGCTATACTTTTAAACGAATACGAGGTTAATTCTTGGGGGAGAATTGACAATTTAGGGGAGGAAACCTTCATGATTACGGATCAAGAAAAAGGTCATCAAAAACGAAAAAACATCTTGGAATCGACACAAGAGGTAATTCACGAAGCTTTAGATAAACTCGGCTATCCAGATGAGATGTACGAGTTATTAAAAGAACCGCTTCGCATGCTGACCGTTCGGATCCCTGTTCGCATGGACGATGGCTCAACGAAGATCTTCACAGGCTATCGCGCTCAACACAATGATGCGGTCGGACCGACTAAAGGGGGAATTCGGTTCCACCCGAGCGTAACGGAGGTAGAAGTCAAAGCATTATCAGTATGGATGAGTTTAAAAGCTGGAATCGTCGACTTGCCTTACGGTGGTGGGAAAGGCGGAATCGTCTGTGACCCACGCGAGATGAGTTTCCGTGAAATCGAACGTTTAAGTCGCGGATACGTCCGGGCCATCAGTCAAATTGTTGGACCTACAAAAGATATCCCGGCTCCGGACGTGTTCACAAACTCACAAATCATGGCATGGATGATGGATGAATACAGTCGCATCGATGAATTCAACTCACCTGGATTCATTACAGGAAAACCGCTCGTTCTTGGTGGATCGCATGGTCGTGAGACAGCGACGGCAAAAGGCGTGGCCATCATGATTCGTGAAGCGGCACTCCGTCGCGGAATCGAATTGAAAGGTGCACGGGTCGTCGTCCAAGGATTCGGAAACGCGGGAAGTTTCCTTTCTAAATTCATGTACGATGCAGGGGCGAAAGTCATTGCAGTCAGTGACGCGTATGGAGCCATCCATGATGAGAACGGTCTCGACATCCCTTACTTGTTAGATCGTCGCGATTCATTCGGTACGATTTCGACATTGTTTAAAAATACGATTTCAAACAAAGAAATGTTAGAGCTCGATTGTGATATTTTGGTTCCGGCTGCGATCGAGAACCAAATTACAGAAGACAATGCGGATGCGATCAAAGCATCGATCGTGGTCGAGGCGGCCAACGGTCCGACGACGAACGAAGCAACGAAAATTTTGACTGAACGTGGAATTCTCCTCGTGCCTGACGTGTTGGCGTCAAGTGGTGGGGTTACGGTGTCATACTTCGAATGGGTACAAAACAACCAAGGTTACTATTGGACGGAAGAAGAAGTTGAGGAGAAACTTGAAAAAGTACTCGTTCACTCGTTCAATACGGTATACAATACATCTTCGGCCCGTAAAGTCGATATGCGTCTCGCCGCTTACATGGTCGGTGTACGCAAAATGGCGGAAGCCTCACGTTTCCGTGGGTGGGTCTAATCAAAAAAAGTTCGGTCAACTCAAGTTGACCGAACTTTTTTATACGTTAATACGATTTGCGATCGCTTCGGCAATCGCCTTGCCGTGGAATCTACCGTTCTCAATGAAGATCTTGTTCGCATCGTTTCCGGCTGCGACCACGCCAGCAATGAAGAGGTGTTCGACATTTGTTTCAAACGTTTCTTCATCGTACGTCGGGATACCACTTTCTTCATCGATCGCAATGCCTGCACTTTCGAACAGGTGGTGGTCGGGCTGATAACCGGTCATCGCGAAGACATGATCTGCATAGACATGTTTCTCTTCGCCATGTTGACGGTAGTAAACTCCATCATCGGTGATGCGTTCGATTGTCGCCTCAAACTCCATTCGAACTTTCTCATGACGGACGAGTGAGTCGAAGTTTGGGAGGACCCATGGTTTGACGGAAGGGCTATACGAATCACCTCGATAGAGCACCGTCACATAGGCACCGGCCTTTTCGAGTTCGATTGCCGCATCGACAGCGGAATTTTTCCCACCGATGATCGTGACGTGTTGTCGATAATAAGGATGTGCCTCGTTGAAATAGTGATGGACGTGCGGCAACGTTTCGCCAGGCACGTCAAGCAGACGAGGGCGACCATAATAGCCTGTTGCCAATATCACATAGTCCGCTTCCCGAACGGTTTCACCACGTCGTTCATGTCTCGATGTCACGACGAACCGGTCATTCTTTTTATCGACCGACTCGACCGTTTCGAACGGGTAAACGTTTAAACCAGTACGTGTGACGACTTCTCGATAATAGACGAGTGCATCTTGACGACGTGGCTTCAAATCCTTACATATGAACGGAATGTCTCCGATTTCGAGCAGGCTCGCAGACGAGAAGAACGTTTGATGCGTCGGGTACCGATAGATGGCGTCGACGATGTTCCCACGCTCAATCACCGTACAAGAGACTCCAATCTTCTCGAGTTCGATGGCGGCCGAGAGGCCACATGGCCCGGCACCTACAATAATTGCTTGTTTGTTCACTGAATATCACCTCTTTGCTCATTGTAGGGAAGGGGGCGCAGTTGCGCAAGGTTATTGCTGGAAGCTAAAACTATGTTCCATGACTGACTGGGATGAGCCGGACTCGAGTTCAACGAGAAGTCGTAAACGAGCTTTTTGTGAATTCAATCCGTTTGAAAAAATGACACCCATCTCTTTCAGTTGTTTGCCACCCCCATCGTAACCGTAAACATCTTGAACGATTCCGTTGAAGCAACGGCTGACGATCACGACGGGAATCTCTTTGACTAAATGTTCGAGTGCGGATAAGAGGGACGGCGGAACATTCCCTTGTCCTAACACCTCGAGGACGAGTCCGTCGTATCCAAGCGTGATTACAGATTCGAGTAAATCCGGTTCCATGCCTGCGACGACTTTCAATACGGCTACACGTTTTGAAATGGACGAAATCATTTTCGGCTGTCTCGTCGCCGGTTGGCTATAGATGAGTACGTGGTCCTTTGTGACCATACCCACGTTACCGAAGTGTACAGACTTGAATGTGTCGACTGAAGATGTGTGCGTTTTGGTCACGTTAAATGCCGAATGGATCTCACCGTTGAAAACGACAAGCACGCCTTTTCCACGAGCCGCTTCGCTCTTGGCGACGCGAAGCGCTGTGATTAAATTAAATTCCCCGTCCGAACCGACCTCGTTCGAGGACCGCATCGCACCTGTCAACACGATTGGGACAGGCGCACCGAGCGTGATTTGTAAGAAGTAAGCCGTCTCTTCTAATGTATCGGTACCGTGCGTGATGACGACCCCGTCATACGTGTCTTGTGTCAGTTCACGTTGGATGAACTGTGCCAATTCAAGCATCTTCTCTGGAGTCATGTGAGGTGACGGGATATTTGAAAAGTGCTTTGTTGTAATGTGAGCAATATCCGTCGCTTTCGGAAGGGTGGCGTCGATTGGATTGACATCGCTCGGTTCGACGTGTCCTGTGCCGGATTGTGACATGGCGATAGTACCGCCGGTGTGGATCAGTAATAAATGATTCATAAGTGTCCTCCTAATTATTTTTATGAAGATTTCCATTTTCTAGGCGTTCTCTACTTTTTCTTTCAGACAATTCAGTGTATGCTAGGGAGAGAAAGGAGAGATGCATCATGATCGCAATCGCCTTGTCTGCGGTTGCACCTGGGCTCGCCCTTCTTTCCTACTTCTATCTACGCCATGAGTTGGAGGCGGAACCGCTCGGATATGTGATTCGTTCTTTCGTGGCCGGAGCCGTTCTCGTGTTCCCGATCATGTTTATCCAATATGCGTTCGTTGAAGAGGGAGTGCTTACTGGACCGTTTTGGCAGGCGTATGTCGCCACTGCCCTGCTTGAAGAGTTTTTTAAATGGTTTATGATTTATTATACAATATATATACATAAAGTCTTTGATGATTACTACGACGGGATTCTCTACGCGGTCGCCTGCTCATTAGGCTTTGCGACTTTAGAGAATTTTTTATACTTATGGGTGTACGATTCATTAGAAATTGCGATTTGGCGAGCGATCCTGCCTGTGAGCGGTCACGCTTTGTTCGCTGTCGTGATGGGGTACTGTTTGGGGCGAGCGAAGCATTCGGCACGCGAACGGCTCTGGCTGTTCATGGCAATCTTTTCTGCGACGGTCATCCATGGAACGTTTGATTTTATTTTGATACTCGAACCGAATCAAAAGCTTCCTGCCGTGCTTTATATCGTCATTTTATGGACCGTGGCACTTTTACTCGTGCGAGCGGCCAACTTGTCCAATCGTCGACAATTTAAATAAAGGGGAAGAGTCAGTATGTTAAAAGAAGGTCAAGAATTGAGAATCGAAGTGGAAGGGCGTGCAGAGGGGAAAACGAAGATTGCAGCAATAACCGATCAAGTCGTATGGATTGAGTCACCGAGTGACATGACGACGCTCAAAACATTTTTTTTACATGAAGAGGAGGCCATGCGGGTCTTTTTCTTCCAAGGAGACAATCAGCTGTTCGCATTCGACACGAAAGTCGTGAAGCGGATCAGCGATGCCCAAATGACATTACGCTATGCGTTCAATTTGCCAGACGAGAAAAAAATCAAACGGATTCAGCGTCGTGAATATTTACGTGTTCCAGAAATGATTGAAGTGACCGTTCTTGCAGCCGATGGGGAAAGTTTCGAATCGTTCGAAACGACATCTCTTGACATATCTGCTGGGGGGATGAAAATCATCGCCAACCGCGCTCCAATCGAAGTAGATGAGTCCCTGATTGTCGTGTTTCGAATTGAGGATGAGCATGGCTCGCCCCAGAACTTCCGTCTTAAGAGCCGCCTTGTTCGCGTACATAAGCAGGAAGTGAAGCAAGAACTCTCTTTGGCATTCGAAGATTTGACCCCTCGTGACCAAGAGACGATTTTGCGATACTGCTTCCGTGTTCAGCTTGAAGCGCGAAAGCGGACAGGGTCTGTATTTTCTTCAAGATAAAAAACTGTTATGATGTTCTCGGGATTATTGACCGAGAGGAGGAGGGTATCGGGAACACTCGATACCCGTTTTGTATGAAAAAATCATTACAAATTGCTTTAGATGGACCGGCGGGTGCCGGGAAAAGTACGATTGCCAAGTCGCTTGCGAAACAATTAGGGTATGTGTACATCGATACAGGTGCAATCTATCGGGCCGTGACGTATCGCGCCTTGAATGAAGGGATTGCGCTCGAGGACGGACCTGCACTTGCTCAGATGATCGAGAACATGTCACTTCGTCTCGTCCCGTCTGAAGAGGGACAACGCGTTTTTGACGGAGAGGAAGAGGTGACATCTGTCATTCGCTCAAGCGAAGTGACGAATAACGTCAGTTTCGTCGCACGTCAACCTGAAGTGCGTGATGCTTTGATGGACCTTCAACGTGATTTGGCTAAAGAAGGCGGTGTCGTCATGGACGGCCGTGATATCGGGACACATGTCTTACCAAATGCCGATTTAAAAGTGTTCATGACCGCTTCGGTCGAAGAACGTGCCCGTCGTCGCCATGAAGAAAATGTCTCGAAAGGCATCCCGAGCGACTATGAACAACTGATCGAAGAGATTGCGCTTCGTGACAAACGCGATTCTGAACGTGAGGTGGCACCTTTACGTCAAGCAGAGGATGCCCATTTCCTCGATACGACGACGTTATCCATTGACGGAGTGGTTCAAGCGATTGAACGATTAATTGAAGAGGTGAAAGCATGAGTAAGCCATTGAACAATGGACCGTTCGGCATGTATCGATTAGCGAGAGCTGTCGTGAACGTCATTCAACGAGCATCGTTTCGGGTCGAATTCATCGGACGGGAGAACGTTCCGATGGACGGGTCGATTCTCGTCTGTTCGAACCATCAGTCAAATTGGGATCCGGTATTACTCGCCTGTGCGATTCCAAAGCAGCGTCCCCTTCGCTTTTTTGCGAAGAAAGAACTTTTTAGTGTCCCGGTACTGAAGCACATCTTGAATCGGGCGGGTCAAATTCCAGTATCTCGTGGAGAAGGTGACCGACAAGCGCTTCGTGTCGTACTTCAAAAGTTGAAAGAGGATGAAGTCATCTCTATATTTCCTGAAGGAACGCGTTCAAAAGACGGTACGCTCGGGAAAGCGCAAGCCGGTGTCGGATTCTTCGCGATGCGTTCGGATGCGCACATTTTACCGATCGCCATCATTGGAAAGTATAAATTTCGCGCAAAACTCCGTGTCGTCATCGGGAAGCCGATCGACTTGTCAGAACTGAAAGCACGCAAGGCGAGTGCACAAGAAGCGGCCGACTTGATCATGGATACGATTGCCGACCTCTACTTGAAGCACTCATTCACGAAGTGAAAAACGGATTGTGGAATTGAGGTTTAAACTTCTTTCAATAGAGGTACAATCTTCATAACGCCTTGACAAATTCTCGGAATTATAAGAGATTTATACTAGGTGTAAGCGCCTTTGGCGCTCCTTTTTGTACTCATCGTGAGGGGGTAGTGTTGGAATGGTCGAAGAAATGAAAGATATGCCTGATTTTGAAATTAATCGTGGTCAAATTGTGACCGGAACAGTCGTCAAAATCGAGGATAAGCAAGCGCTGATCGATATCGGTTATAAGACCGAAGCGATTTTGCCAATTAGCGAAGTATCAAGCATGCATCTAGACGATTTAAACGAATCACTCCAAGTGAACGACGAGATTCGTGTCAAAGTGAAAAAGGTCACGGACGAAGAAGTAGTCGTTTCGAAAAAAGACGTCGATGCCGAAGCAGCATGGGATCGGATCGTTGAAAAATTCGAATCGGGTGAAGTGTTTGAAGTGATGGTGAAAGATAAGGTCAAAGGTGGTCTTGTCGTCGATATTGGAATCCGTGGATTTATCCCTGCATCCCTTGTCGAAAGTCACTTCGTCGAAGACTTCTCGTCATACTTGAATAACCCAATTACCGTAAAAGTCGTCGAGATTGACCGCGAAAAAAACCGCGTCATCTTGTCACATAAAGCAGTTGTCGAAGAAGAGATGAGCGCGAAGAAATCGGAAACGCTCGAATCGCTTGAAGTCGGACAAGTAATTGAAGGAACGGTCCAACGATTGACTGATTTCGGTGCGTTCGTCGATATCGGTGGCGTGGACGGTCTCGTTCACATCTCGGAAATGGCCCATAGCCGTGTGGAGAAGCCGAGCGACGTCGTAACTGAAGGCGACCGCGTGAAAGTGAAAGTACTCGGGCTCGACTTAGATAATGAAAAAGTAAAACTTTCCATCAAAGAGACACAACCTGGTCCATGGGAAACCATCGAAGGGAAGATCCAACCGGGGGATGTCATCGAAGGAACCGTCAAACGCCTCGTGACGTTTGGTGCGTTCGTCGAGGTCGCACCACAAGTGGAAGGTTTGCTTCACATCTCGCAAATTGCGAACCGTCACATCGCGACGCCGTCTGAAGTCTTGTCAGAAGGCCAAGAAGTGAAGGTGAAAGTGCTAGATGTTCATCTCGATGATAAGAAAATCTCATTGTCGATGCGTGCGCTCGAATCATCTGAACCGACTCGTCAAGATGATGATCAAGCGTTGCTTGATGAATATAGCGACCAAGGAGGATTCTCTGTCTCGGAATTGACAGGTGATGATTCTTCGGACGACTCTAAATAAGATGATCGTTCAAGCGGGAGTCATGCTCCCGCTTCTTTTTGTATGGTCACTTAATTTTGCCTGTGATATGATAGGTAAGTTGCGTTTCGAAATGATGAAATGATGAAATTTTGATAGAAAGTTAGTGAGGTGTTGTTATGGGAATTCCAGTAGTGGCCATCGTTGGCCGTCCGAATATCGGAAAATCCACAATTTTTAACCGTATCATCGGTGATCGTGTCTCGATCGTCGATGATAAACCGGGTGTCACACGTGACCGTATTTACGGCACAGGAGAGTGGCTCAACCGTAAGTTCCATTTAATCGATACAGGTGGGATCGAAGTAGGGGACGAGCCGTTGCTCGTTCAAATGCGTCATCAGGCGGAACTTGCAATCGATGAAGCGGACGTCATCATCTTCATGGTGAATGGACGTGAAGGGATCACGGCGGCTGATGAAGAAGTCGCGAACTTGTTGTTCCGTTCGAACAAACCAATCGTCCTTGCCGTGAACAAAGTGGATAACTTTGAAATGCGAGATCTCATGTATGAGTTTTATTCTCTCGGATTTGGAGATCCGTTCCCAATTTCGGGTACACACGGGTTAGGACTCGGTGACTTACTCGACCAAGTATTTGCACTCGCTCCAGAAAAAGACGAGTACGAATACAACGAAGACGTGATTCAGTTCTCGTTGATCGGTCGCCCGAACGTCGGGAAATCAAGCTTGACGAACTCAATCCTTGGTGAAGAGCGCGTCATCGTTTCAAACATTGCGGGTACGACTCGTGATGCGATTGATACACCGTTCACACGTGACGGACAAGAGTATGTCATCATCGATACGGCAGGTATGCGTAAACGCGGGAAAGTATATGAATCAACAGAGCGCTACAGTGTCATGCGCGCACAAAAGGCGATTGAACGCTCAAACGTGGTTCTCGTCGTCCTCGACGGGGAAGAAGGAATCATCGAGCAAGACAAGCGTGTCGCTGGTCTCGCGCATGAAGCCGGGAAGGCGATTGTCATCGTCGTCAATAAATGGGATGCCGTTGAAAAAGATGATAAGACGATGAAGAAGATGGAAGAGAAGATTCGTCAAGAATTCTTATTCCTCGACTATGCGCCGGTTGTCTTCTTATCAGCGCTCACGTCAAAACGCTTACAGACATTGTTGCCTGTCATCAAACAAGTGGCTGAAACACATCGCCGTCGAATCTCGACGAGCGTGTTGAACGATGTCATCGTCGATGCGGTTGCGATGAACCCGACACCGACGGATAAAGGACAACGATTGAAGATCAACTACGCAACTCAAGTGGCCATCGAGCCGCCGACGTTCGTCTTGTTCGTCAACGATCCTGAGTTGTTGCATTTTTCGTATAAACGTTATTTAGAGAATCAAATCCGTAAAGCATTTGACTTCACCGGGACACCGATTCACATCGTGGCTCGTCAGAAAAACTAATAACGGGGGTGCCACTTATGGCAAACGTAGCTGTCATCGGAGCAGGGAGCTGGGGAACGGCCATCTCGCTCGTGTTAGCAGATAATGGCCATGATGTCCTGCTCTATGGACGTGAACAAGAACATGTGGATGAAATCAACTCGTCACATACGAACTCGTTTTATTTGAAAGACGCGCCATTACCTGAATCCATTCGTGCGACGACGAACTTGAAAGAGGCGTTAGACGGTCGGAGTATCGTTTTTCTCGTCGTCCCGAGTTCGGCGATTCGTCCTGTCTCAAAGGAATTGAACACCTTGTTGACGGAACCTGTCACCATCGTTCATGCCGCGAAGGGGATTGAACCGAAAACGCATAAGCGTCTTTCAGAAATCATCGCCGAAGAAATCGAACCGGCTAAACGTCGGGCAATCGGTGTATTGACAGGACCGACTCATGCTGAAGAGGTTGCGGTCCGGAAACCGACGACCATCACGATTGCATGTGCTGACCTTGATGTCGCGGATGAAGTGCAGGAACTCCTCACAAACGATCAGTTCCGCGTGTACTTGAATTCTGACGTCGTTGGGGCCGAATACGGCGGAGCACTGAAAAATATCATCGCTCTAGCGGCAGGTATGACGGATGGACTCGGTTATGGGGATAATGCGAAAGCTGCCCTCATGACTCGTGGGATTGTAGAAATTGCGCGACTTGGCGTGAAGCTTGGAGCGAACCCGGCCTCGTTCTCAGGATTGACAGGAATCGGAGACTTGATTGTGACAGCGACGTCACAACATAGCCGTAACTGGCGAGCCGGTAATGCCATCGGGCGTGGTGAAAAGTTAGAAGACGTTCTCGGAAACATGGGAATGGTCGTCGAGGGCGTCCGCGCCTGTGAAGCGGCCCACTCCCTTGCGAAAGAGGCAGGTGTGGAGATGCCGATCACAGAGGCGCTCTATAACGTGTTGTTTGAAGGGAAAAGCCCTCATGATGAAGTGAAGAAATTGATGAGACGCCCGCAAAAACACGAGATGGAACAAGTTTTCCATTTTGAAGAATAGACAGATTGAGAGAGGAGCTGACGTTTTCGTTCAGTTCCTCGCTTTTTTTTGCTAAACTTGAATTCTGGAGAACATAGAGAAAGTAGGGGGATAGACGTGACACCGTCACTCATCAAAATGTGGATATCATTCGCAGGGATCGGGGCTTTCGCCATCGCTGCATTAATGGTCGCACTCAGTCATACAAAACTGAGCGGTTGGTTCGCCACGCTCGTCAGACTGATTGCCTTCATCATTTTCTTATTTGGGACTGTTATCATGATTTTTGTCGTCGTCTCAGGACCGACTGGAGGATAAACGTGATGAAAAAAAAGATTGTCGCTATCAGTTTGATTTTGACGACACTGTTAGCTGGATGTATGTTTCCTGATTCAGAACGGGCCAACAATATCCCGTATGAAGACCAATTGAATACGGTACAAAGTGCGGTCGATGCCTATCGTGAGCAATCTGGGGTATTACCAATCAAAACAAAACCGGCGGAAACGCCTCTCATGGAGCGTTACCCAGTTGAATTCGCTCGTCTCGTGCCCGGTTATTTAGCGGACCCACCGGCGAATAGTTTCGAAGGTGGCGGGTTGTTCCAATATATCCTCGTCGATGTGGAGACGGAACCGACTGTGAAGTTGATTGACTTGCGTGTGTCTGAGCGGTTGCAGCAACTTCAAACGAACATCAACGCGTTTCGGGCAAAAGAAGGCAAGTTCCCATTTGACGGATCATTAGGTAAGAATCAGTTCACGCTCGATTATGATAAAATCTTTGTCACGGAAGAGCCGTTCATTCCAAGTCCCTATTCGGACCGTGAACTTCCAATCTATGTGGATGGCACGGGACAACTGTTTGTAGACTATCGAGAAGATGTGAAGGAAGCGCTTCAAAAGACGGATGAGTCGCCGGAAATAGGCGAAGACATTCGTTATTTGCTCTATAAAGATGCTCCATTCGCCCCAGCTTATTCGCAAGGATACACAATTGATGAACAAGGAGAGGTCGTGTTTTTAAACAACTGAACCTGTTTTGATAGTGAATGTCGCGAAATCATGCAAAAAATGTTGTCATATCAACGTTTGTACGATATGATTAATCCCGTAAACTCCCTGTGAGAGGAGGTGAATCGTGATGAACAAAACTGAATTGATCCAAGCTGTTACTGAGAAAGCCGATGTTTCTAAAAAAGAAGCAACGAAAATCGTAGAAGCTACGTTTGAATCAATCACTGAAGCACTCCAAAACGGTGAGAAAATTCAATTGATCGGTTTTGGTACTTTTGAAGTTCGTGAGCGTGCTGCCCGTAAAGGTCGTAACCCACGTACAAAAGAAGATATCGAAATCCCAGCGAGCAAAGTTCCTGCATTTAAAGCAGGTAAAGCGCTCAAGGATGCGGTCAAGTAATCTGCAATACATAAGTCGCCGAAAGGCGGCTTTTTTTGTTGGGTTTGCGAGTTCGAATGACGTGAATGTGACAAAAATGTGCTATACTATGTCAGAATGACAATGAAGTGGACGAGGGGGGATAGCATGGAACAGTTGACAAATGAATTCGTTGTCACAGACCTTGCTCGTCAAATCGAAACACGTATGAATCATCCCTATTTGACGAAACACGAGGTTGTACCAGCCGTCGACATGTTATTGCTTCGTTGGATGGTCGAGATGATTGATTTGGAATCGATTGAGCATCGACAACTCGTGATGGCAACCTATTTCGCACATCAAGCGCTTGATTTACACGACCAAGTGAACAGCAGCCCGAACGGGTCTTTGGCACGCCAATTAAAAGTGCTCGCCGGAGACTTTGCATCGGCTCAGTTTTATAAAATCTTGACGGACTTTCCATCATCATACAGTGATCGATTCGGTCAGTCTGTACAGCGGGTCAATGCGGCGAAGTGCACCTTATTGCTTGAGAAGAACGTTTCAATGAACGTTTGGCTCGAAGCGAACGTCGGATTGATTCAAACACTTTCCGAACTGATTGAACAACCTTATTTGACAACGAGCGGGAAACGAATGATTGAAAAGAAAGCGACAGCGCTTAGACAAGACCAAAAAGAGCAACTCACGACGTTGCTCGCGCATGCGGTCGCTTAGAACGGAAAGGATGTTACGCGTTGCAACCGATAGAAAAAGAGCAAAAAGTATACGAAGTATTTCAGTCCATTTCTCCGAGCTACGATACGATGAACTCGATAATCAGCTTCCGACTTCATAAATGGTGGCGACGGACAACGATGAAAAAAATGAACGTCTTTCCGGGGGCTAAATGTTTAGACGTTTGTTGCGGGACGGCTGACTGGACGATTCAATTGGCAGATGCTGCTGGAAACACGGGTGTTGTGAAAGGACTCGATTTTTCAGAGAACATGTTAAAAGTGGGAGAGGAAAAGGTCAAATCTTGGCCGAACATCGAATTGCTTCATGGAAATGCGATGGCTCTTCCGTTTGGTGACAACTCCTTTGACTATGTCACAATCGGATTTGGACTCCGAAACGTTCCAGACTACATGACGGTCTTGCGTGAAATGCACCGTGTCTTGAAACCAGGTGGGACGGTCGTTTGTCTTGAAACGAGCCAACCGACAGCACCGCTTTTTAAAGAGTTGTATCGTTTCTACTTTGGAACGGTCATGCCGCTTTTCGGTAAGGTCTTTGCCGGTTCATACGATCAGTATAAGTGGTTGCAGGAGTCGACCGATCAGTTCCCAGACCGTTTGACGCTCAAGCGGATGTTCGAAGATGCCGGGTTTGAACAAGTCGAAGTGAAGACATTCTCCGGAGGTGCATGTGCCATGCATCTAGGAAAGAAGTGGTGAACCATGTCTTTGAAGCGACTTTATCGTCATATGAACCGAGAGATTGATCAAATCGATCAATTCTTATCTACTCGAGTCAGGACGGACCACCCTGTCATTGAATCGGCATCGCGCCAATTACTCGATGCCGGTGGCAAGCGCATCCGACCCGCCTTCGTTTTACTGAGCGCCGGGTTCGGTGAGACGAAAGATATCCGTTTGACGAAAGTTGCCTCAAGTCTTGAGTTGATTCATATGGCATCACTCGTGCATGACGATGTCATCGATGACGCGATGCTCCGTCGTGGCAAACCGACCGTGATGGAACGATATGATGAAACAGTAGCGATGTATACAGGGAATACGTTATTCGGAGAAGCGATTCGTCTCGTATCCGAAATTGATTCACCAGAAGTGATGCGCATCATGGCAGATACGATGGAACGAATCTGTGTCGGTGAAATCAATCAAATCCAAGATCAATTTGAGTGGGGGCAATCACCGAAGCGCTATTTAGATCGGATTGCGCGAAAGACCGCTCTGTTGATTGAAACGAGTTGTGCGGCAGGAGCTGTCATCTCTGGAGCGTCTCCACAAATCGTGAGGCAATTAAGTCTGTTTGGATATGATATCGGCATGGCTTTTCAAATGACGGATGACTTGCTCGATTTTACCGCTAAGAGTTTTCAACTCGGTAAGCCGGTCGGGGAAGATTTGAAGCACGGTCATAAAACGTTACCGCTCCTGTATTCATCTGAGGACCCTGACTTTTATGAACGTCTCCGTCAAGTGAACGCCTCGACGGATGTGGAAGTGACGAAATCTCTCGTCCGGGAAGTGCAACGAAACGGAACGTTAGAACGCAGTCAACGGACGATTGATCGTTACGTCAACCGTGCCATCCGCCGACTAGACGGGTTGCCGGATGTTCCGGACAAGCGATCGTTAATTGAAATTGCGCAATATATTGGGAAACGCAAATGGTGAATGCCCATGTAACCCCTTTCAAAAATGTGTCGGACCGTGTACACTAAATACGTACATCGTACACATTTATAGACTTAGGGGGATTTGGGGAATGGAAAAGACATTTTTAATGGTTAAACCTGATGGGGTAAAACGTGGATTGATTGGGGAAATCATCTCACGCTTCGAAAACAAAGGATATACGTTGAACCGTCTCGAAATGGTGACACCGTCAGTTGAGGTCGCAGAGGCACACTACGCAGAGCATAAAGAAAAGCCGTTCTTTGGTGAATTGGTTGAGTTTTTGACTTCTGGTCCTGTTGTTGCGATGGAATGGGAAGGGGAAGACATCGTGGCCGTCTCTCGTTTAATGATCGGGAAGACGAAGCCAGTGGATGCTCAACCAGGAACGATTCGCGGCGATTTTGCATCGACGATGTCACAAAACGTGATTCATGGTTCTGATAGTGTGGACAGCGCGGAACGTGAACTCTCACTTTGGTTCGCTGAAGTGGCTTCACACGTTTCATGACTTTTCGAGGGACGGGGAAACCTGTCCCTTTTTGATTCCCTTTGAGTTGCCTGAGATCAGAAGAATGCGGAAATGAGAAAGAATTGAGGTTGAAATTGGTGATGAATGATTATGCCATCTTTGTAAAAAAGTTTTATATCAAGTCGGGTATTGACTTGAACTTATATAAAGAGGCGCAGATGAAGCGCCGTATGGTCGCACTACGCGAAAAGAAGGGGTATGCATCGTTTTTGGAGTATTTGAAGGCGATGGATACAGATCGTCAACTTTACGAGGAGTTTCTCGACCGGATGACAATCAATGTGAGTGAATTTTATCGCAACCCGATTCGTTGGCAACAGCTTGAAGAGGACATCCTCCCGCATCTGATTCGCTCGAGTCAAGGGAAGCTTCGCGTATGGAGTGCTGCCTGTTCAACAGGAGAAGAGCCATACTCACTTGCCATGTTGTTGTCGAAACATCTGGCCCCATCTCAATTTTCAATCATGGCCACGGACTTAGATGATGTCGTCATCGAAAAAGCGAAGCAAGGAAAGTACCATGAGCGGGCGCTCATCGATTTGCCGGAGGAGTTTCAGAAGCGCTACTTTACCCGTCGTGGCGACGACTATTATATTTCAGATGAGATCAAGCAACTCGTGACATTTAAGAAGCATAACTTGTTAGCGGATGTGTACGAACGTAACTTTGATTTGATCGTCTGTCGAAATGTCTTGATCTACTTCACTGAAGAAGCGAAAGAGAAGGTATATACGTCATTCCAACGGGCGTTACGTCCAGGTGGGATGCTATTTGTCGGTGGAACGGAACAAATTTTCCAACCGAAGCGTTATGGCTACGCAATGAAGCAAAGTTTCTTTTATGAAAAAATAGATGGATGAGGTGATCGGATGCGTTATTTGACAGCTGGTGAATCACATGGTCCCGGTCTGACGGTCATCATTGAAGGGGCCCCAGCCGGACTCGCGATCGATATTGCGCAAATCAATGCGGAGTTAAAAAAACGTCAATCTGGTTACGGTAGAGGGCGCCGCATGCAAATCGAGTCAGACCAAGTAGAAGTTCGTTCGGGAATACGGCATGGCGTGACCACGGGTGCACCCATCACTTTTTGGATTGAGAATAAAGACCATACGCATTGGAAACACGTCATGCAGGCGGAACCGATTGAAAGCGACATCGAAGTGAAGCGCCGCGTCTCTCGGCCGAGACCTGGACATGCTGACCTGGTCGGTGGGATGAAGTATGACCATCGAGACTTACGTGATGTATTGGAGCGCTCGAGCGCAAGGGAAACAGCGGCTCGTGTCGCGGTCGGAGCTTTCTGTAAGCAACTCCTTCAACAAGTCGGGGTGTCCCTCTTTAGTTATGTCAAAGTGATTGGTGGGGAACGTGCGGAGTCGCGTGCATTCGATTCGCTTCAAGAAGCACAAGCAGTCGTCGATGCGTCACCGGTGCGTACGTTAGATGAAGCGGCCGCGTTGCGAATGATGCATCGCATCGATGAGGCCAAGGCAAATGGAGACTCGATCGGTGGGATCGTGTGTACAGAAGTACATGGTGTTGTACCGGGACTTGGATCATATGTGCAGTATGACCGTAAACTGGATGCGAAAATCGCACAAGCGGTCATGAGTGTCAACGCGTTTAAAGGTGTTGAATTCGGTGAAGGGTTCGAAATGGCGTATCGTCCGGGTTCTGAAGTGATGGACCCGATCGAATACGGGGATGATGGATATACGCGACTGAGTAACCACCTCGGTGGATTTGAAGGGGGCATGACAACGGGGATGCCGATCCTTTGTTCAGCCGTCATGAAGCCCATTCCGACCCTCTATAAACCCTTACAATCGGTCGATATTGATACGAAAGAGGCATTTTTGGCTCAAATCGAGCGGAGTGACTCGTGCGCCGTGCCTGCCGCTTCCCTCGTCGTTGAGGCAGTCATCGCATTTGAAATCGCGAAGGAAATGTGTGAGACGTTCGGGCACGACACGATGGAACGAATCAAACATCGAGTCGATAAGTATCGGGAGGAGTTACGAGTATGGTAACGATTCCAATCTCAGCATCGACCCCATACGACGTCGTCTTGGACAATCAGGATCGTTGGATCGATTCGGTTGATTGGTCAAGGTATTCGATGCTATGGGTCGTTACGGATAAACATGTCGAGTCTCTTTACGGAGAGTCGTTCCGTTCTACATTGAAACTGACCCATCCTCACGTCGTCTCGTCCGTCGTCGAAGCGGGTGATGCGTCGAAATCGCTATCTCAGCTCGAGCAGCTTGTCGCAGAAGGATTGCGCCATGGATGTGACCGCCAGACGTTGATTGTCGCCTTTGGTGGTGGGATGATTGGCGACTTGGCTGGCTTTTTAGCAAGTGTCTACATGCGAGGCGTTCCATACATACAAGTGCCGACGACGATTTTGGCTCACGATTCGGCTGTCGGAGGCAAAGTGGCAGTCAATCACCCCCTTGCGAAAAATGCGATTGGTTCGTTCTATCAGCCATCAGGCGTTTATTACAACGTCACTCGACTGAACACCTTGTCCGTCCAGGAAGTGCGAAGCGGTCTCGGTGAGTTATTGAAACATGCGTACTTATCACGTTACGTCCTCGAATCCTCTTTCGAGGACGACTTGTTTTTAGACTTGAACGAGAACGAACCATTGGATTGGGTGTCGTGGCTTGCTCGTGGGATTCGAGTGAAACAAGCCATTGTCGAGAAGGACGAGCGAGAACAGGGCATTCGTGCTTGGCTCAACTTTGGGCATACGTTCGGTCATGCCCTTGAGTCGGTGGAAGCCTATCGGATCCCACATGGGGAAGCGGTTTTACATGGGATGGTGTTCGCTTTTCTCGTGTCTGGAGATGAAGTTCGAGCGATGCAGTTGTTCGATTGGATGCGTTCAAATGACGTCACGCCGATCGATTGGCAACCATTCGACCGCTACGTGGAAAAAATGATTCGGGATAAAAAGAACCGTCACGGTGCAATTCGTTTTGTGTTACTTCGTGAAACGATCACCGTTGAGTCGGTACAGCTAGAACATCTTCAACAGACGTTTGAACAGATGAAAGGATGGTGGGAACGATGAGTTTAAACGGTTCTATCCGTGTACCGAGTGATAAATCCATCACACATCGGGCATTATTATTCGGGATGATGGCGAACGGGACGACGCACGTGCGGAATCCGCTCCTCGGTGCCGATTGTCGTTCGACAATCGAGGCGATTCGATCACTTGGAGCCGATGTGACAGAACAGCAAGACGAACTAGTCATTAAAGGCATCGAGTCTCCGCGCTCGGCACGGCTTGACTGTGGGAATTCAGGTACGACGATGCGCCTTCTGATCGGTCTCTTGTCCGGCTATAACGGGTCGTTTGAGCTCGTAGGCGATGAATCGTTATCTAGACGTCCGATGCGCCGCGTTACCAAGCCTTTACGAAACATGGGTGCAAATGTGACCGGGGATATGGCGCCTCTCGTCATCGAAGGGACGGGGCTTCGATCGATTGACTATACGTTACCGGTCGCGAGCGCCCAAGTGAAGTCGGCCGTCCTACTCGCCGGCTTACGTGCCTCGGGTACGACGGTTGTTCGAGAACCGATGTTGTCACGAGACCATACCGAGCGCATGTTGCCCCTATTCGGTGCGAAGCTGTCGATTGTAAACGAAGAAGGGTTACGCGTCATCCGTGTCGAACCCTCGACATTGACCGGATGTACGGTCGACGTACCGGCAGACCCGTCATCGGCTGCATTTTTCTGGGCAGGGGCGGCCATGGTGGCAAATAGTTCGGTTACGACGACGGACGTCTGTTTGAATGAGACGCGGATCGGATTTTTACGTACGCTCGAACGGATGGGCGCGAATGTCGTCATTTCGAACGAACGATTGGTCGGTGAAGAACGAGTCGGGGACGTGACGGTCACGACGAGTGAGTTATCCGGCACGGTCGTCGAAAAGGATTTCATTCCTTCACAGATTGATGAATTACCCCTGTTCGCTCTCGTCGCCTCTCAGGCGAATTCACCGTCCATCGTAAAAGATGCAGCGGAACTGCGCGTGAAAGAAACCGACCGGATTGAGGTGGTCGTCTCAGAACTACGCAAATTAGGTGTGGACATCGTCGGCACCGAGGACGGATTCATCGTCCAGCCGAGTCGCCTTCACGGAGGGGATGTCTCGACTTACGGAGACCATCGCTTGTCCATGATGTTACAGATTGCGTCACTCGTGACCGATGAAGCCGTTCACATCGAGGGGATCGAGGCATCCGATGTCAGCTATCCTCGATTCCGTGAAGATTTACAACGGGTTCAACGTAAGATAGAATAACGACAAACCGAAGCCCAGGAGGACGAACCATGCTAGATGAATCAGCTTTAACACATATAATCGAGATGCTTGAGTCAGGTGAGACGGAACATGCACTCATGCATCTAGAAGAACTTGAGAAGGAAGGGTCGGATGATGACCGTTTAGCCATCGCCGACCTCTATTTAGAGTTAGGTCTTGCCGACCGGGCGACAGCTGTTCTCTCAAAGCTATACGTCGACTATGAGGGAGACCCGAATGTCGCCTTATCGCTGGCGGAAGCGTATTTAGATAGTGACCGTGAAGAGGAAGCGATTGCCGTGCTTGAAAAAATCAAATCGGATGACGCAGATACGCAAGTGAGGAGCCTCGTCCTCCTCGCTGACCTGTATCAATCGCAAGGATTGGATGAAGTGGCAGTGAAGAAACTGATGGAGGCGCTCGAGAAAAATCCGGATGAACCTTTACTCATCTATGGATTGGCTGAATTGTATGCCTCGACCGGTTCATTTGAACAAGCCATTCCACTTTATGCGCGTCTTCCGAAGATGAAGTTGCCGGCTGAAATCGACTATCAAGCGGATTACGCGGAGGCCCTCACGATGGTCGGATCGTTTGAAGAGGCGCTCGAGGAATACGCGCGGGCCACACATCGCGATTTGAACACCGTCTTCGGTCATGCGATGACGGCTCATCGGATCGGACGTGAGGAAGTTGCGATCAAGCAGTTCAAAGAGCTTCAGGCGATGGACCCAGACTTCACGTCGCTCTACTTGCCTTATACCGAGGCACTCGATGCAATCGGGCAAACGGAAGAGGCCATCGAGATCGTCGATCAAGGCATCACGCGCGACGATTATAATGATGAACTGCGGCACGTCAAAGCAAGGCTGCTTCTCAAACTCGGAAATCGGGACGGTGCCATTAAAGAACTGCGTGAGGCGCTCGTGTTAAATCCAGAATCGTTACAAGCGACCGAATTGCTCTTGTCGATTTTATTTGAAGCAGGAGAATTCGATGACGTTCTCGAAACCATCGATGCACTCGAAGATCATACGACGTCGCCGCTCATGACATGGTACAAGGCGAAGGCGAAATATGAGCTCGAAGCGTATGAGGAAGCGGTCAGTCTGTATGCCTCAATTGAGCCGATGATGAAAGAGGACGTGTCATTTGTAACGGAATGGGCTACACTGTTGATAGAGGAAGGTCGTAGACAAGATGCGCGACGTGTGGTCGAGCAATCGCTTGCATTGGTGGTCGATCTCGATGATCGCCAATTGCTCGAAGAACAGCTCGAACAATTGTCTGATGACGTAGAATGAATAAGGGAAGGGAATGAGGTCAGATGGTCGAGCGGAAACGTAATTTTTTGAAGCGATTCGTCGCTCATCATACGCTTCGGAAACGTGAAGCAAAGTGGATTCTTGACTATTGGTTAAGACATCCTGAAAAGCTTGGCAACGTTCATTTCGTGACAAACGCTTCAGTCTCACCACGAAGTCTCGTGATGACAGCGTACGGGTTTGACGGTGAACCGTTTCGATACCGACGGGGAGACCTTGTGACCATGAATCCTGAGAAGGCTTATCATGACATCCGTCTACACGATGGGCCAATCTATGTAGAGTTAAATTTTCAAGGCATGATGATCGATGAGAACTGGGTCGACATCGTCGAACAGAATCCGTTTGAACCAGTGGCAGAAGTGAGAGACGAAGTCTCTTCCTCTGCTCAAACGGTCATTCAAGCATCGGTTGCTCAATTTGAAGAAGAGCGATTGCTGATTGAAATCGATAAAGCGCTCGACCGACGAGACGAGAATTTATTCCGCAATCTGACGACTCAACTTCATCAAGTGCGAGCATCTAAATTATTTTGAAAAAAACAAGCGCTTCCGTTCCGGTAGGCGCTTGTTTTTTGGTATATTAATTACGTAGGAATACACATTTATTTCACAGTTCGTTCATAACTTTGAAAGGTGAGCGAAGTCATGTACGCTACAATAGACATGATGAGATATGAAGGAGAGGAGGGAAAAGATGAGGTTCGATAGTCAAGGGGCACTCCGCTCGATTGCCGAACGACAATACGTCGATACGCTCATCGTTCCGCTCGCAGAATTGGCGTTTGGTGAAGATATGGTTCGTAAAGCCGAAAGCTATGAAGTGATTCATGCCGTCACGGCTGAGACAGAACGTCAATTATCTGGTCGAACGATGCTCAGCCCGACCATCAGTTACACCGATGTGGAAGCTGGTGTGAAGTTGGCGCAGGATGTGGTGGCGAAAGCAAATTCATCCGGATTTTCTCACGTATTGTTTATCGCGTCAGACGTCCGTTTCAAAGCATTTGATTTGCCGGTTTTGTTCGTACCGCCGCTCGCGCTTGGATCGATGTCAAGCGATCAGGCGCACACGATGGTCCAGAATTTTGCGACGCAAGTCATCACGGAACTTTCGAGCCGTTGGATGGCGACATGAAGCGGTTGACGTAGAGGTTTTATTGATATACTATTTTGTTGAGTGAGAAATTTTTGTGAAGAATGCATAAAGAATTATGGGGTTATGCACACGAATGAGGGGGGAACGAAATGGCTCAAAATGGGTCAAAAGTCACGCGCCGTCAGTTCTTAACGTACACACTGACTGGAGTAGGTGGCTTTATGGCGGCAACATTGATCAGTCCGATGGTCAACTTTGCGATCGATCCGGTTTTGAAAAAATCCGGTGCAGGCGACAAAGTAAAAGTAATGAGTCTTGATGACATCACGACTGAGCCGCAACGTGTCGACTTTAAGAAACAAACACAAGATGCTTGGTATGAATTTGAAGAAACGCTTTCAGCATGGGTTTACAAAACAGATAGTGGCGAGATTGTCGCGCTTTCTCCGATTTGTACACACCTAGGTTGTCAGGTAGCCTACGCTGGTGACCCGACTCGTCCAACAGAATTCTTCTGTCCATGTCACTTGGGACGTTATGAAAAAGATGGAACGAACATCCCAGGTACACCACCGACAGCACCACTTGCACGTTATGAAAAAGAAGAAAAAGACGGCTTCCTATATTTAGGTAGTCCAGTCGCTCAGTAATGAGAGGGGGAACTAGCCGATGTTACAAAAAATTTATGACTGGGTCGATGAACGCGTAGACATCACACCGCTCTGGCGCGATATCGCAGACCATGAAGTACCGGAACACGTCAACCCTGCTCATCACTTCTCTGCATTTGTCTATTGTTTTGGCGGTTTGACGTTCTTTACAATCGTCATCCAGATCCTTTCAGGGATGTTCTTGACGATGTATTACGTACCAGATATCATCAACGCGCACGCGTCGGTGTATTATTTGCAAAATGAGATCGCACACGGACAAATCGTTCGTGGGATGCACCACTGGGGCGCATCTGTAGCCATCGTCATGTTATTCTTACATACGCTCCGCGTGTTCTTCACGGGATCGTATAAGAAGCCGCGTGAGCTCAACTGGGTCGTCGGTGTTCTCTTGTTCTTCGTCGTCTTGGCGCTCGGACTCACAGGATACTTGCTTCCATGGGACATGAAGGCATTGTTCGCAACAAAAGTTACGCTTCAAATCGCTGAAAGTGTACCGGTTATCGGTGGTATTGCGAAGACACTTCTCGCTGGTGGTGAGATTGTCGGGGCGAGCACACTCGCACGATTCTTCGCAATTCACGTCTTCTTCTTACCGGCGGCATTGTTCGGACTGTTGGGAGCCCACTTCTTGATGATTCGTAAACAAGGGGTTTCTGGACCGCTATAAGCCGATTCGAGGAGAAAAAGGAGGAGAAACGATATGCATCGCGGTAAAGGGATGAAATTTGTAACCGACTCTCGAGTAGGAATCTCGAATCGGAAACAAAACATTGCAAAAGACTATTCAGAATACCCAGGACGCACAGAGGCGTTCTGGCCGAACTTCTTGCTTAAAGAGTGGATGGTAGGGTCGGTCTTCTTGATCGGATTCATCGCTTTGACAATTGTCGAGGCACCACCGCTTCAAAATATCGCCGATCCAACGAACACGTCATACATTCCGTTGCCGGACTGGTATTTCTTGTTCTTGTATCAATTACTCAAATATCAATTCGCTGCTGGGGACTGGATCTTACTCGGCACAGTCATTATTCCAGGTTTGGCGTTCACGGCACTTCTCGTTGCACCATGGCTTGACCAAGGTCTTGAGCGTCGACCGGCGAAACGACCAGTCGCGATCAGTTTCATGTTACTTGGAATTCTCTCGGTCTTCTACTTGACTTGGGAATCTGTTCAAACGACACACTGGGATCAAGTCCATGCACAAGGTGAGCTTCAAATTCCAGGTGAAGGTCCTGAAATCGATACAGCGGCTCCAGGATATGAGATTTATTCGGCTCAATCTTGCGTCAACTGTCACGGTCAAAACCTAGAAGGTGGAGCAGCGGCTCCAGCACTCGTCGGAACGCAGTATACGGCCGAAGAGATCGCGGAAATCGCGGTCAACGGTGTCGGTACGATGCCAGCTGGTCAGTGGGACGGTTCAGATGAAGATCTCCAAGCCATGTCTGAGTTCATCGCTTCATACGGTGAAGGCGGCGAAAATAACAAGTAAGTCTTCAAGTGTAGCCTGGATATCGGGCTACACTTTTTTACTTCTGCACGACGCATACGATAAACTGAAGAAAAAGGATTGAGATAATGAACCCCATGTTTTTAAAACCGTTCTTGATGCATCGGATTGTACTGACTGTTTTATTGATCATCAACTTGGGAGGGACGATTTACGGATATATCTGGTATGAGCCTCAATTGCGTGACACACCGTACATCTATTGGCTGTTCGTACCGGATAGTCCGACGGCATCATTCTTCTTTACGATTGTTCTCGGACTTTGGTTAGCTAACAAGTGCTCCCCGTTGTTCGAGACACTCGCCTTCATCACGTTGGTCAAATACGGGGTCTGGGCCGTAATCATGAACATCATGTATCTCGGTACGTTACCACCGGATGCGCCGACCTTGACCATCTTGATGGCTGTCATGTTGATGGTCTCTCATGGTGCGATGGCGCTTCAAGCACTCATCTACGCACCATTCATGAAATGGACCATTACTTCGTTTGTCTGTTCATTGATTTGGGTAATTCATAATGACGTCGTCGATTATGTGCTCGGTCAATGGCCGCGCTATCCGTCACTCGCGGAACATATCATGTGGATCGGCTACGGCTCTTTCTGGTTGACCGGATTATGTTTTTTTATGGGATATGCGTTCGTACTACGCCCATCGCTTGAAAATAAGGTCATAAGAATGTAAAATCAAATTATCAAATACATGCAGAGGTGAAATAGAAAATGTCATTAGGTAGCTATATTTTCTATCTTGCACTGATCATGCTCATCCCCTTATGGGCCCAGATGCGAGTGAAAAGTACGTATAAGCAGTTTTTGAAACAACCGCTCCAAAGCGGTGTCACAGGTGCACAGGTCGCTGATTTCATCATGAAACAAAACGGTGTACACAACGTGAGAATCGAAATGGTCGACGGACTCATGAGCGACCACTATGACCCGGTCAATAAAGTCGTTCGTTTGTCTCGCGAAGTGTATCAAGGGTCGACAATCTCGTCTGCCGCGATCGCTGCGCACGAGATTGGTCACGTCATTCAAGATGCGACAGACTATAAGATGATGCGCGTCCGCCACAGCCTTGTTCCGGTCGTCAACATCACGTCGAACTTGTCGTTCCCGTTGTTACTCGGAGGATTCTTATTCGGGGCACTCGGGTTGGCTCAACTCGGTGTCATCATGATGCTCGGGGCGGTCGTGTTCCAGTTGATCACGTTACCGGTCGAGTTCGATGCATCGAAACGAGCGATGGCGCAATTGACGTCTCACGGAATCGTGACGGCGACAGAAGAGACTGGTGCACGTAAAGTGTTGAATGCCGCGGCTTGGACTTACGTCGCTGCAACGCTCGTGGCGGTTGCCGAACTCATTCGTTTGGCACTCATCGTCTTTATGCCACGTGAGGAATAGGATTGAATGGAATCCCGTCGATTGGCGGGATTCTTTAATTTTTTGACGAAAGGAATTATTATTAATGAAACCTCAACTGACAGAGACAGGTCATCACCAATTGACAAATCGACTTGTGAGGCTAAAAAATGAGCAAACGGATGCGCGTGAACGGATACGGACAGCTCGAAAATTTTGTGATTTCCGTGAAGACGTCACCTATCGTGAAGCGTTACATGAATATGAACGGATCGAGGCGGATATTTTAGAACTGAATCGCCTCCTTGACGACGCGACCATCGTCGAATCCGTTCAGTCTGAAGTCGTGACGTTCGGAAATCAGGTCGTGATTCGGGAACTACAACAAGAAGAGACCGAGCGCTATCGAATCGTGAGTGAGGCAGAAGCGGATCTAGAACGAGGAAGCATATCCGTGACATCGCCACTCGGTCGTCGTTTGATGGGGGCGACAATGGGGCAAACGATTCAAGTGGAAACGCCAGGAGGTACGATTCAAGTCGAGGTGCTCCACATCGAATCATAAAAAATCGCCCGTTCATCTCTGTGAACGAGGCGATTTTTTTGCTTATTTCAAAGGCATCCGATTTTCATCGAACGTAAACCCTTCGCCCCCGACTTCATACACGTGATGGAACGTGACGAACGCATGCGGGTCGATCTGTTTGACGATTGTCTTCAAACGGTTAACTTCGTTACGGCCGACGACGACATATAAGACCTCGAGTTCTCGGTTCGAATAACCGCCTTTTGCGAGCAGTCGGGTCGTGCCCCGGTTCATCGTCGCATGAATACCGTCGGCGATAGCAGTGCGGTGGTCACTGATGATCATCGCCGCTTTACCGGCATACGTTCCTTCTTGCATCGAGTCGATGACGCGTGCCCCGATATAGACGGCGAGGAGTGTGTACATCGCCTCACGAATGTCGAGGTATGTCAAACTGAGGACGATGACAAAGAAGTCAAAGATTAGAAACGTCTTCCCAATCGACCAGCCGATATAGCGTTGTACGAGTCGCGCGATGATATCGACGCCGCCCGTCGTCCCGCCATTGTTAAAGATGATGCCAAGACCGACTCCGATGAAGAGACCGGCGAACAAACTGGCGAGCACCATGTCATCCGTCAAGTCGATGACGAGCGTCGAATACTTGGCGATGAGTGCGTACCAAAGTGAAAAGGAGAACGTCCCGATTAGTGTATAAACGAAAGTCGTTCGACCTAACAACTTGTAACTCATGAAAAAGAGCGGGATGTTTAGTGCCAAGTTCGTGACAGAAGGTGAGATATCAAATAGTCCGCGGAGAATCAATGTGATCCCGGTGAACCCACCCTCGGCCAAATTGTTTTGGACGTTGAAGTGATAAACGCCGAATGCAAAAATAAAAGAACCTATTAAGATAAAAATAATATTTCGAACACGAATCGGTAATTGTACCGTCATCAGGTTCACCTCCCCTTAGATAGAGTACTCGAAAAACAGTTCGATTGACTACCCTGAACATATGACATTCAGAAACGAGTCGGCTATACTTTTCAAAGAAGAGGTGATGTAGATGAAAGTAGTAGCCATCGGGGCACATCCGGACGATATCGAAATCGGGATCGCCGGCATGACCGCCCAATGGACGAAAGAGAAGACTGAGGTCGTGTACGTCGATTTGACGAGAGCGGAACTTTCTTCAAATGGTGATGTAGAAACGAGACGACAGGAGGCAAGTGCGGCTGATGACGTGCTTGGTGTCCGTCGAATCAATCTAGGATTTAAAGACCGGGGGATTGACGGGGGAGAAGAGCAGCTCGAGGCAATCGTTTCCTTGATTCGCCGTGAGCGCCCAACCCACTTACTCTATCCATATGAGGTCGACCGCCATCCGGACCATGCGGCCTGCGCCTATCTCGTGACAGAGGCGCTGTTTAATGCCGGGATTCGGAAGTACTTACCCGAACTCGAGGCATATCGTCCGGAAAGTGTGTACCAATATATGATCAATGCTCACGTCGAACCGGATGTGTGCGTGGATATTAGTGACACGATCGAAGTGAAGACACGGGCGCTTCAATGTTACGCGAGTCAGTTCACCCCCGTCGATGGGGTGAAGACACCGCTCACCGATGCGTACGTGGAACGGGTCATCGCCCGTGAACGCCATTTTGGGAGCTTGATTGGCGTCGCTTATGCGGAAGGCTTGAAGCGCGTTCGACCGTATGTCGTAAAACAGGCAGGTGAGCTCGCATGACATATCGGATTGGGATTCTGTGTTATCCATCGGTCGGAGGCTCTGGGATATTGGCGACAGAGCTCGGCATGAAGCTTGCGGACCGAGGACATGACGTTCATTTCATTACGAGCAGCATGCCGTTTCGTTTGAACGCCTATCACCCGAATATCACGTTCCATCAAGTCGAAATCAATCAATATTCGGTCTTTCGGTATCCGCCGTACGACATGACGCTCTCAGCGAAAATCGCGAGCGTCATCCAATCGTTCGGGCTTGATGTCATCCATGCACACTATGCCGTACCGCATGCCGTTTGTGCCGCGCTTGGTCGCGAGATGGCGGGAGTGAAGACTCCGATCGTGTCGACGTTACACGGGACCGATATTACCGTGCTCGGTGAGGACGAGGAACTGAAACCGGCCATTCTTTATGGATTGCGCCAATCGAACGCGATCACGGCGGTCTCGCATAGTTTGAAACGAGAGACAGAAGAGCGGATTGCCAGTGATTTACCGATCCAAGTCATCCATAACTTCATCGATGAATCGGTGTATACGCCTCAACTCGACCCGACACTCCGGGAACGGTACGGCTTGTCGGATGAGGACCGGGTCGCCATCCACATTTCAAACTTCCGTCCTGTCAAACGCGTCGACCTCGTCCTTGAGGCGTTCGATCAGATGGATGTTCCGAATAAGAAACTATTGCTCGTCGGAGACGGTCCGCTCATGGGTGCGATGCGTCGACTCGTGACGGAAATGGGGCTTGAAGAGCAGGTCATTTTTGCCGGGAAACAAGAACAAGTCGCCGCACTTCTGGCAATCAGTGACGTTCACGTCCTGTTATCAGACAAGGAGGCGTTCGGTCTCGTAGCGCTCGAGGCAATGGCGACAGGTGTGCCCTCTGTCGTGAGCGATGCGGGCGGGCTACCTGAAGTGATCACGGACGGTGAGGACGGTTTCGTCGTTCCAAAAGGGGATGCGAGCCAGGCCGCCTCTGCGATGGAGCGGCTCTTGACCGATCGTTCGCTACGAGAACGGTTCCGACAAAATGGATTGGTGAAATCCCGGCGTTTCGCCTCACATGACATCGTGACCGAATATGAGCGCTTGTATGAACAGGTGGTGACATCATGACAGAATGGGAATACGCAAAACAAATCATCGACACCATCGAACACCATGGGGGCGAGGCGTATATCGTCGGTGGTGCTGTTCGGGATTACGTGCTCGGGAGTCTGCCCGATGATATCGATTTGGCGACGTCCCTCTTCCCGGAGGAGGTGATGGCGCTGTTCCCGAAGTCGGTTCCGACCGGTATTGAACATGGGACCGTCACGGTCATTCTCGACCACCATCCGTTCGAAGTGACGACATTCCGTTCAGAAGGGTCATATTCGGATTCGAGACGACCGGACCATGTCGCACTCGGGGTGTCGCTTGAAGAGGATCTATTACGAAGGGACTTCACGATGAACGCGATGGCGTTCCATGATGGGCGAGTGGTCGATTTATTCGGTGGCCAACATGATTTAGAGGAACGAATCATCCGAACAGTCGGCAGTCCGTTTGAACGGTTCGGAGAGGACGCGCTTCGCATCATGCGCGCGCTTCGCTTCATGTCACAGCTCGACTTCACCTTACATGACGAGTTGCGGGAAGCGGCGAGCGGGCTCGGTCATAAGCTCGAACAGATTGCGATGGAGCGTATCGCAATCGAATTCGAGAAACTGTTGACGGGACCTGCGTACAAGAAAGCACTAGGTGAGATGGTCGAGCTCGGCATTCATCGTCATTTACCAAACGTGACGACCGAACTGATGCAGCGTGTCCAAGAGGACAATCGGACCCCTGTGAACGCGGTCAGCGGGTGGGCACTCTTTCTTTATCATGCACAGGATGACGGCTGGCTATCGCCATGGAAACGGTCGAACGCCATCAAACGGGAGGCACGCACACTTGCACAGCTCTGTGAGACAGGGCTTGACCGGATGACGATTTATGCGACGGATGAACAGACGCTCTCCACTTATTTCCGAATGAACGAGGAGAGAGACCGAAGCCGTGAACTGAAACAGTCGCTCCCGATGACGTCACGGAAAGAGTTAAAGTTTAACGGCCGGGACGCCTTAGCGCTCGGGGCACGAGGGGAAGCGATCAAGCATCTGTTAGCCGACCTCGAACGACGCGTCATCTTAAACGAGTTACCGAACCATGAGACAGTATTGAAAGAGGAGGCGAAACGATGGCTTCAACGCGCGGGCGTGTTCTGACGCTATTACAAGATGGTGAAGTATGGAGTGGCCAAGAGTTGGCCCGTCAATTAAATATTTCACGTACCGCTATTTGGAAACATATCGAAACGCTTAAGCAAGACGGTTATGCGATTCATACGATCCCAAGAAAAGGATACCAATTGCTTGAGCAAAATGACCGATTCGATGAACCGGCGTTTGCGTCATATCGGAAGGGACGGTTCGGTCAAATCGTCCATGCGTTTGACCAAATCGACACGACACAACGAATCGCCCATGAGCTGGCGCAACAACACGTGCCGGAGGGGACGCTCGTCATGAGCGAGGAACAGACGGCAGGGCGCGGACAACTCGGTCGCAATTGGTACAATCCGAAGCACGTCAATATCGCGGCAAGTGTGATTTTAAGGCCGGAGTTGCCCATTCGCGACGCATCAAAGCTTACCTTGATGGCGGCGAGTGCGTTTGCGAAAGCGTTGAATGCACGTGACCTTGACGTGACCATCAAATGGCCAAACGATTTACTGCTAAATGGCAAGAAAATCGGAGGCATTCTGACAGAAATGCAAACGGAAGGGGACCGCATCCAAGCCGTCATTTTAGGGTTTGGAATGAATGTCAACGGCGATGACATTCCGACGGAGTTGGCGCACCGGGCGACCTCCCTGTATTTAGAGACCGGGACGCGGTATCATCGCAGTGAGTTATTGGCAGAACTGTTGGCAGAACTCGAGACCGAATACGATCGGTTCCTTGACGTGGGATTTGCGCCCATTCGCTTGAACTGGATGAAACATGCCGCCTATTTAAATGAGTCGGTCACCTTGAGTGGGTCCCGGACGTCGCGAACAGGTGTCATGCGCGGCATCTCGGACGAAGGGGCGTTGCTACTCGAAGTGGATGGAACGGTCGAACCGGTCTATTCTGCTGAGATTGCAGTGTGGAATGATTGATGAAAGCGAGACCATCGACTATACTTAATGTGTCGGACGCTATCAATTTTTGAAGTGTACCGCGCTTGCAGACTGTCACATTCAGTTGTCTGCCTTGATCATTATGACAGGGACAGAAGGACACTAACTCATGAAAACCATGAATTTGTTTTTCGTGCGCCTTCTTGCCATCTGTGTAAGAGGGCGTTTATTCTTTCCTGTCTCCACGTTTAGGAGGAGAAACAGATGCACACGATGACTACATTGTTAAAAAAGATGAACGAGCAGGAAAAGCTCGTCATGTTGACGGCGTATGATTATCCGTCAGCCAAACTTGCCGAATCGGCAGGGGTCGATTTGATTTTAGTAGGTGATTCACTCGGAATGGTCGTCCTTGGTTATGATTCGACGATTCCAGTGACGATGGAGGACATGCTTCATCATTCGAAAGCCGTACGCCGAGGAGCACAACATACGTTCGTTGTGGTGGATATGCCGTTTGCGTCATATCACGGAGACTTCGATCGAACGTTACAGGCAGCATCGCGCTTATTCCAAGAAGGTCGTGCGGATGCCATTAAACTAGAAGGTGCCGGTGACGTGCTTCAGACGATTGAGCGTTTGACACAAGTCGGCATGCCATGTGTCGCCCATTTAGGGTTGACCCCTCAATCGGTTGGCGTCCTAGAAGGATATAAAGTACAAGGGAAATCCCTTGAGGCTGCCGAGACACTCCTTCAAGACAGCTTGGCTGCTGAACGTGCTGGCGCGAAGATGCTCGTCCTTGAGTGTGTCCCTCATCAATTGGCAAAACGGATCGCAGAAGAGTTGACGATTCCTGTCATCGGAATCGGTGCAGGTGCAGATGTCGACGGCCAAGTGCTCGTCTATCATGACGTATTGAAATATGGGGTGGACCGTCTCCCTAAATTTGTCCAAGCGTATGCAGACGTGAATGAAGTGGCGACGGATGCCATCCGCTCTTATGTCGAAGAGACGAAGAACGGTCACTTCCCACAAGAACGTCATACGTTCACAATGGATGAGTCGTTGCTCGACTCGTTGTATGGAGGAAAATGATGAGAATTGTATCGACCGTCGAAGAATTACGTAGTGCTTTACCAACGGATCAAACGATTGGATTCGTGCCGACGATGGGATATTTGCATGAAGGACATATGAGCCTCGTTGAAAACGCGCGACGGGAAAATGACGTCGTCGTCATGAGTATTTTTGTCAATCCGACACAGTTCGGACCGAATGAAGATCTCGACCGTTATCCCCGTGACTTTGAACGGGATGAGAAGTTGGCACGTGAAGCGGGAGTCGATGTCCTGTTCTATCCGACGACGGAGACGATGTATCCCCTTGATATGGCGCGCGTGACCGTTCGTCACGGGGCGGACGTATTATGTGGGTCGAGTCGTCCCGGCCATTTTGATGGTGTGTTGACAATCGTCTCGAAATTATTTAACCTTGTTCAACCGACACGCGCTTATTTCGGTCTAAAGGATGCCCAACAAGTGGCATTGATTGAAGGATATGTCCGAGATTATTTCGTACCGGTAGAGATTCGACGCTGCCCGATTATTCGTGAGGAGACAGGACTAGCCAAATCTTCTCGAAACGTCTACTTGTCAGATATCGAAACGGTAGAGGCGAGTCGGATCTTCAGCGCATTGACGATGGCGCGAGAGGCACTCGATGCAGGTCAACAAGTTGATGAAGTAAAACGACAGCTGATTGAACGTTTGGACGAGATTCCGAACAGTCAAATCGATTACGTCGAGCTTGTCGATTATCCGACGCTCGGTGCCGTCTCGAGCGACTCGACTGAACTCTTGTTAGCAGTGGCAATTCAGTTTGAACGGGCCCGATTGATTGATAATGTGATTTGGAAGAAGGGATGAATCCAATGATTCGTACATTTATGCACGCAAAGCTTCATAAAGCAACAGTGACAGAAGCAAACTTACACTACGTCGGTTCGATTACAATCGATGAGGATTTAATGGATGCGGTCGGCATCATGGAGAATGAACATGTACACATTACGAACAACCATAATGGTGCTCGCATCGAGACGTATGTCATCAAAGGGGAACGTGGGTCAGGCGTGATTTGTTTGAACGGTGCGGCAGCACGTCATTTCCAGGTCGGTGATGTGGTCATCATCATGGCGTACGGTCAAATGACAGCGGAAGAGGCGAAAACACATCGTCCAAAAGTAGCCGTGTTGAATGAACAAAATGAGGTCGATCAACTTCTTTACGAAGAGATTGCTCATACAATTTTGTAAAGGATTCGGGGGTGTCGGCAGAGGCATCCCCGTTTTTTCGTTATTCGTTCTATGGTAAGATGAGACAGACAGAAAGCACGAGCGTGCCAAAGATGGGATGGATGTTATGGACACGTATGTGATTGTGGATTTAGAGACAACGGGTCATTCCGTAAAGTCCGGAGATGAACTGATTGAGTTTGCGGCGGTCGTCGTACAAGAGGGCGAAGTGATTGAACGCTACAGCACTTTGATTCGACCGAGTCGACCAATCCCACCTTTTATTACGCAATTGACAACGATTAGTGACGAAGATGTAAGTGACGCACCTACATTTGAAGATGTGATTCCCGACATTTGGAAAATGCTAGATGGACGGGTATTTGTCGCGCATAACGTCGCATTTGATTTAACTTTTTTAAACGAGAGTCTTGAACAAGCGGGTTACCTTGCGTTTCAAGGGAGAGCCATTGATACAGTCGAATTGGCCCGTATTCTGTATCCGACTTTAGAGAGTCATGCGTTAGAAGCGCTATCGGATACGTTTGATCTCGTACATACAGACGCACATCGGGCACTCAGTGATGCAGAGGCGACGGCAGAGCTCTTCATTCGGATGCTCGACCGTTTGCGCGATTTACCGATGGTGACCCTGAAACGACTTCGAGAGTTATCTGAATCATGGACGAGTCATATCGAACCGTTACTCGATGAGATCATCCTTGAGGTCGGGATCCGTCCAGACGACGAAACCCGTTTTGATATCCATCGTAAAATTGCGTTACGACGACCGGTGGATGCTTTCGTTCCGGCGACAGAACGTGAACCGTTCGAGCCGTTCCTTTTGCGGACGATTGAAGAGACGCTCCCTTCACTGTTTGATCAGTTTGAACCGAGACAGAGTCAATTCGAAATGATGCGTCACGTCTATAAAGCGCTAGACGATGAGGAAACATTGTTAGTCGAGGCGGGTACGGGAACGGGTAAGACGCTTGCGTACTTGATTCCGAGTGCCCACCATGCCCTCGAGACGAAACGCCCGGTCGTCATTAGTACGCATACCATTCAATTGCAAGAACAGTTGTTAAATCGAGACTTGCCCGTGCTTCGTCAGATTTTTCCTGAGATTGAATTCACGTTGTTGAAAGGAAGACGCAATTATATCGATTTACGCAAGTTCGAGATGGTGCTCGACGAATCGAATGATGGTCTTTTGGCATCGATGTGTAAAGCGATGGTGCTCGTCTGGCTCACTGAGACCGAGACCGGGGATTTAGAGGAACTCTCATTCCCGGGCTCGGCGACACAAGGACCCGCTTCGTTCAAGCGTTTGATTCAAGCAGATGCTTCAAGTGATTTTGGTCGATTCGACCCATGGTATAGCCGTGACTTTTTCACGAAAGCCGTGTTGCGCTCGAAAGAAGCGGACCTGATTGTGACCAATCATGCCTTACTGTTCTCGGATTTACAGCATCAGGCAGGCATTTTACCGACGGACACGCCTCTCGTATTAGATGAGGCCCATCAAGTCGAGGAAGTGGCCTCGCATCATTTCGGTGTGACATTTGATGCGATTCAATTTGACCGCCTCTTCAAATGGTTCGGCTACGGAGCGGATGGCAAATTCCATTCTCGCATCATCCAGTTAGCCGATTTGACATCCGTAACCGAAGAGGCGGAGGCATTCAGTCAACAAATTGATTCTGCCCTCGCTCGGGTCGAAGAAGAACTCGAAGATCTTCTGACTTCCCTTCAATCGTTAGGTAAGAAAAAAGAACCTCGACAAACGGTTCGTTTCGAACGGGAGGGGGCAACGTTTAGACCAATTCGAGAAGTGGCCAATAGACTCGAGGACAAACTGCGGACGTTGCGGACGTCACTCCGACATCTCCATCGCCTGCTCGATGAACGTAAAGAACATATGACGTTCAAACAGCGCGCCCTTCTCGGTGATTTAAAAACGTTGATTGGAGACGTGCGCGAACTCGAGAGTGTCATCTATGAGACGATGCTGACGCGTGACGATGATGCGGTCAGCTGGGTCGAACTGAATTTAGGAAATCGGAAATTAACCTCGGTGTACACGCAACCGGTCGAAATCGGACCGCTGTTGCATGAACGTCTGTTTAAGAAGCGACCGACAATCTTAACATCAGCGACGATGACGGTCTCAGGGAAGTTCAGCTTTATGGAACGACGCCTTGGATTAGAAGGAGAACCGGTCCGAAGAGTCGTCTTACCGTCGCCATTCAACTTCAAAGAACAGGCCAAACTGTTTGTACCGTCGGACTTCCCGTTGATCAATGAAGTGCCGCTCCCTCAGTTCGTCGATCAGACGGCCCAGTCGATTGTCCAAATCGCGAACGTGACGAAAGGAAGGATGCTCGTCTTGTTCACATCGAACGAATTGCTTCGACTCACTTATGAACAAGTCAAAGACCATCTTGATCCGTCTTATACACTTCTCGCACAAGGTGTGAGCGGTGGCTCACGTAGCCGCTTGACGAAACAGTTCAAACGGATGGAACAGTCGATTCTCTTTGGAACAGCTAGCTTTTGGGAAGGTGTCGATATTCCGGGGGAGGCGTTGACATGCCTTGTCATTGTAAGACTTCCCTTCGCACCGCCCGACCAGCCGATCATGCAAGCTCGTTCTGAGAAAATTGAAGCGATGGGGAAATCACCGTTCTTTGAGTTATCCCTGCCCCAAGCGGTCATTCGCTTCAAACAAGGTGTCGGTCGATTGATTCGATCGAAAGGGGATTATGGTGCCGTCTTCGTGTTCGACCGGCGTGTGGAGACGACACGTTACGGCAAACAGTTCATCAACAGCTTACCTAAAGTTGACCGGATTGAAGGAACGCTTGAAACGTCGTTATCCGAGTTAGAGTTGTTCTTAGACGAGAAGGAAAAGTCTGTGGCACGAAATGACAGATAACGCTAGGCATCACGATATTATCGTTTTATAATGATACGTATAGTGTTTTGGAGGAGGAGTCAATATGAACTCGAATATTGAGACGCTGGCGAGCGTGCGCATCGAACCGACTGCGGACGTCTACAAAATTGTCGACTTATTGAATCGGACCTTAAAGAGTCAGGATTTAATGTTCGGTTTGTCACTTGAGAAGAAAGTGAATGATCCGAAGAAGGAAGAGATGGTCTTCACCATCTATCGTACAGAATGACCAGAAAGGCAAAATGGATCGTCTCATTACTGGCGGCACTGATTGGTGTCGTCCTTGTCTTTAGCGTGATGTATCGATTCACCATCGGTCATACAGAGAATCAAAAAGAAAAGCTCGTCGAAACGGCGATGGCACGATTGGCTGAAGAATCTCCAGACGTGAGAGTAGGTCAGGGAGAACTGTTCAATGGGACAGAGGCATATGTCGTCTTCCCAGAAGTAGACGGGGAGTCCATTTGGTTTGTCCCATTGGATGAAAAGCTGGAGATCGAGCAACGAGAAATCGGTGAAGTGGATGCTACAGACGTCTGTTCGAAGTCGGTTGAGGAGACAGGTGGACAACTGGTCAGCTGTAAGATTGGTTTTGACGAACGGGCACTCATCGAAGTGGTCACGAAAGCGGATGCGTCTTATACGTATTCGTACTATACGCTTCAGACCGGAGAATTTATTCGACGGGTCCAATTGACCGATCAAATGTAATGAATTAGAGGGGGATTATGATGGAACATCTATTAGCGAAACGTGTAAAACAACTCACGCCATCGACTACCTTGGCGATCACAGCTAAGGCGAAGGCACTGAAAGCTTCAGGCAAAGATGTCATTGGTCTCGGCGCGGGTGAACCTGATTTCAACACACCAGAACGAATCATCGATGCTGCTTGTCAAGCCGCTCGAGATGGAGACACAAAATACACGCCATCTGGTGGGACAGTCGCGTTGAAAGATGCCATCATTGAAAAGACGAAACGCGATAGTGGATTGTCGTTCGAACGCAACGAGGTGATGGTGGCTTCAGGTGCGAAACATGCCCTTTACGCTTTGTTCCAAGCTATTCTAGATGAAGGGGACGAAGTGATTGTCCCAGCCCCATACTGGGTCAGTTACCCGGAACAAATCAAATTGGCGGACGGGGAACCTGTCTTGGTCGACACGAATGAAGAGACGTCATTTAAATTGACGCCAACGCAACTCGAGAGTGCGATCACTGCTCGTACGAAGGCCGTCATCTTGAACAGCCCATCCAATCCGACGGGAATGATTTATACGAAAGAAGAGCTACAGGCACTCGCCGATGTCGTTCTTCGCCACAATCTTCTCGTCGTCAGTGATGAGATTTATGAAAAATTGATTTACGGTGATGCGTCGTTCGTATCGATTGCGACCCTTCCGAATATGCGTGAACGCACCATCATTATCAATGGTGTCTCGAAATCTCACGCGATGACAGGTTGGCGAATCGGATATGCCGTTGGGGACGCAAAAATCATCGGGGCGATGACGAACTTGGCCTCACACTCGACATCCAACCCGACATCTGTTGCACAAGCGGCTGCGGTAGAGGCATACAATGGACCACAAGAAGATGTGGAAATGATGCGTCAATCGTTCGAGGAACGACTTGAAATCGTCTACGACCGTCTCGTCAAAATTCCTGGCATCACGTGTTTGAAGCCGCAAGGTGCATTTTACTTATATGCCAACGCGAAGGTCGCGGCCACAGAGAGTGGCTATGACACTGTCGATGCTTGGTGTGAAGCTGTTCTTGAAGAAGCAAATGTGGCACTCGTGCCTGGTTCTGGCTTCGGACAAGACGATTACGTACGATTATCCTATGCAACTGAATTAAAACGCGTATTAGAAGCGCTCGATCGAGTGGAAGACTTCGTTACGAAGCGCGCTCGATAAGCGAAAGGATGGAAATGAACATGACAACTATTTCGATTAACCAATTTAAAGACTATGAAGGCCAATCTGTCCGTGTAGGGGCGTGGATTGCCAACAAACGTTCAAGTGGAAAGATTGCTTTCCTTCAATTACGTGACGGGAGCGGTTTTGCTCAAGCGGTCGTTGTAAAAGCTGATGTGGCGGAAGAGTTATTTACACTTGCAAAAGGGATCACGCAAGAAACGTCGGTTTGGGTCACAGGGAATGTCAAATCTGATGGTGGACGTACACCACTCGGATTTGAATTGGAAGTGACAGATTTAGAAGTGATTGCGGAATCGGTTGATTATCCAATCACACCGAAAGAACACGGAACGGAATTCTTGATGGACAACCGTCACTTATGGCTCCGTTCACGTCGCCAACACGCGATTATGAAAGTTCGTAACGAAATCATCCGTGCGACATATGAATTCTTCAACAAAGAAGGATTCGTCAAAATCGATCCGCCAATCCTTACGAGCAGTGCACCGGAAGGGACGACAGAATTGTTCGAGACAGACTATTTCGGTCAGTCAGCCTACCTTTCACAGACGGGTCAGTTGTACATGGAAGCCGCGGCGATGGCCCTCGGAAAAGTATTCTCGTTCGGTCCGACGTTCCGTGCGGAAAAATCAAAAACACGTCGTCACTTGATTGAGTTCTGGATGATTGAGCCGGAGATGGCATTTGTCGATCATGACACGAACCTCGAGATTCAAGAGCAGTACGTCTCATACATTGCACAGTCGGCACTTGCGAACTGTAAAAATGAATTGGAACTTCTCGGACGTGACCTTGAGAAATTGGCACAAGTACAAGCGCCGTTCCCACGCGTTCGTTACGAGGATGCCATCAAGTTCTTGAAGGCAGAAGGATTCGACGACATCGAATACGGTGATGATTTCGGTGCACCGCACGAGACGGCGATTGCCAACGCACATGATCAGCCGGTATTCATCACGCACTGGCCAAAAGAAATCAAACCGTTCTATATGAAAGTAGACCCTGAGAATCCAGAACTCGTTCTGTGTGCGGACTTGATTGCTCCAGAAGGATATGGTGAAATCATCGGGGGATCTCAACGTGAGGACGACTACGATCGTCTAAAAGAAGAAATCATCAAAGAAGGTCTCGACGAAACGGATGCGTATGATTGGTACCTTGAACTTCGTCAATACGGTTCGGTCCCACACTCTGGTTTCGGACTTGGCCTCGAGCGTACAGTCGCATGGATCAGTGGAATCGAGCACATCCGTGAAGCGATTCCGTTCCCACGTTTATTAAACCGAATTCACCCTTAACGATTAATCGGGGAAGACGTCATGTCCTCCCCGATTGATGTGTCTTAGAAAGGAAGTGCGACATGGATGCACATCAATTGATTCAATTATTCGAACAAAGTCCGGTCGTCATTCCACGAAAGCTGTTCACCGATGCGAGACGCCTCGACTTGTCACCCGTCGAGTTCAGTCTGATCGTTCATCTTCTTGAAATGACTGGGGAGGGCATCGTCATGCCGCTCCCGAGCGAGTTAGGGAAACGTTTGAATGTTTCGGAAAATGAGGCGCGATCAGTACTCCTCGGTCTATTGCAAAAAGAGTTGATCGCCATTGACGCTTCAAGTGATGGTGAGCGATATAGCCTATTGCCACTTTTCGAAGCGTTACAAGGGGAAGAGAAAGTTGTGCCCCAGCAGACACTGAATGAGAATATCATTCATACGTTTGAGCGGGAATTCGGAACGATCACCCCGTTCGAGATTGAACAAATCGTCGGCTGGATGACGGAAGATGGCTTTAGCGAGGAACTCATCATGGCCGCGCTTCGGGAAGCGAAACTTCGAAACGTGCGAAACTTCAAATACATGGACAAAATCCTGCGTGTTTGGCAAGATCATCATGTCGAATCGCTCGAGGATGTCGTGGAATATCAACGGAGGAATAAGTGATGTTGACGAGAGCACAATTACAGGAAGTGTCAGATACGATGAAGCAGATGTTCCCGGATGCTCATTGCGAGTTGACGCATCAAAATCCATTCGAATTGGTCGTCGCCGTCGCGCTTTCCGCACAAGCGACGGACGCACTCGTCAACAAGGTGACACCGGGTTTGTTTGAAGCGTTTCCGACTGTCGAGGCGATGGCAGCGGCTGACGTGTCTGAAATTGAGGCATTGATTAAACGGATTGGTCTGTACCGTAACAAAGCGAAGAATGTAAAAGCACTCTCAGAAAAAATTGTGAACGAGCATGGTGGAATTGTCCCTTCTGACCGAGCATCGTTGGAGGCGCTCCCTGGAGTCGGTCGTAAGACAGCCAATGTCGTTCTCTCTGTTGCATTCCATGAACCGGCGTTTGCGGTTGACACGCATGTGGAACGAGTATCCAAACGTCTCGGTATTTGTCGCTGGAAAGACAATGTCCGCCAAGTCGAGGACACATTAATGAAAAAGTTTCCGCGCGAGGAATGGTCACAACTTCATCATCAATTCATCTTCTTCGGACGATATCATTGTAAGGCACAACGTCCGGGCTGTGCGGCATGCCCACTGTTGCATATGTGCCGAGAAGGAAAGAAACGAATGAAGTCACAGCAAGTCACCACATAAAAACGCATCGACACGAAAGGTGTCGATGCGTTTTTGCTTAATGATTCCAAGGATGGTCGCTCCATTCGCGACGTTTTTTCGTGATCGGCACTTTCTTGAAGCCCCAGTTTCGGAAATCTTGGTCCGGACTTTCTTTACGGATGTAAATTTTGTCCTTAATGGCTTTAAAGATTCGGTTCTCGTCCCCATAATGGACGAACCGTGGTTTCACTTCAATCACGCCACGACGAACGCGAGAAAGTGGCAAACAGACGAGGTCGGCGATTTCTAATCCAGATTGATACATCGTGTTCTGCTTCTCAGAGAAGATGAAGCCTTTGATTTTTTGACGGCTCTTTTCAACGTCTAAATGAACGGTACCTGAATTGAAAATATCGAAGAATGCTTTTTGAATCAGTAAGTTCTGATAATCGTCTCGGGATTCCAGGACGACCCGGGCACTCACTGCCTCTGTTTCTTCTAAAAACGCATAGAATGACTTCATCAAGTGAGCGAACGCAACGACATACGGATCTTTGGGCGTCGAATAAAAGTCATGGAGCTTCTGTTTATCGACCTCGACACTGACGATCGTACAGTCGATTCCTCGTAAAAATTCAGGGAGCTTATCCCAAAAGTCGCGCAACATATCAATCGTGATCCCATCTTCTTTTCCGTAAGGATGTTCCGCTTTTAAAATTTCTTTTAAATGAAGTGGGATATGCTCCGTTTTGAACACATCTCGTTTGAACGCCTGAAGACGTCGTTTCAATTCACACGGTAGTCCAGTTTCGTCTGCATCGATTGAATACTTATATTCCATCAGCACGCCCGTCAAGTTAAATTGCGTGTTCCCCTTCGGCGTACCTGTCTCGTCGACGAACATGACATACTTCTTTCCACTTTCCATCCAATCCCTCCAAAACGGATTAACAGTAACGTCTTTAAGCATCCTATTTTATTTCCAAATGGTGATTTGGTCAATCTATTGCACAGGTATTGCACATTTTTTTCGAGAATGACATCAATTAGGTTTATCGGTGTGTCATCTTGGATAAACACTAAAGGTGCTATTATCATAGAAAAACAATCGGGATATACATAACGAGAGCTTTTCAATTTGGATACACAATCGCTTACATACTAGTTTAACATACGGGAGTTTGGTACGATATGTGTTGCGGTAAATCCACACAAGTGTCGACCGACAGAAGTCGACAATCAGACCTGAGACGGAAGGAACGAGTGGACCGACCTGTTAATATGTATGTATGGGGTGACGACATTGTTCCATTATCCAAACGGTAAAAAGGCAAACGTGACAAAGACAACAAAGGGGGAAGGAATTTCGAAGCAATCATCGAATTCTCAAACCTATGCGAATCGCGGAATGAACTTGGAGACGCTGTTAAATGAAACGAATGAATTTTATCGGATTCATCAACGAGCCGTCATCCACAAAAAACCAACCCCTCTCCAAATCGTCAAAGTCGACTACCCGAAGCGAAGTGCCGCCAAAGTAACGGAAGCCTATTTCAAACAGGCATCTACGACCGATTACAACGGTGTTTATCGTGGCAGGTACATTGACTTTGAAGCGAAAGAAACGAATAATAAGACGTCGTTTCCACTCGGCAATTTTCATGACCACCAAATCGCCCACATGCGTGAGTGTGAACGTCATGGAGGGATTTGTTTTGTCATCATCCGCTTTAGTCGCTATAATACGCAATATGTATTGACCACCGAGCAACTTGTTCGGTGGTGGGAACAACGATTAACGGGGCGAAAATCGATTCCGCTCAGCTTTATCGAAAAGGAAGCGATTGAAGTTCCGACGAGAGCCTTACCGTCGATTGATTATTTGACGGTGCTCGATCAATGGCTCGATTGAATAGAAGGAGTGAACCATGAATGGAGCGAAGTAGGGTCGCACGTCGACAAGATTCGACGACGAATAAACGCAAAAAAACTGGGAAACAACCAAAGACGAAAAGTAAGAAACCGATGTGGAAACGCATCTTTTTATTAGGCTTCATGTTATTTATTGCTGCGGTAATCGCATTCGGCGCCTATACGGTATATGCCATTGCGACGGCACCAGAGCTAGATGAAGAAAAGCTTGTCGATACGTACCCGATTCAGTTGATTTCGGCTGAAGGAGAACCGCTCGAAGGGGCAGGTCAGATTCGCGAGTATGTCTCAATCGACGACATTTCTGAAGTGATGCAACAAGCGGTCGTGTCAATCGAAGACCGTCGTTTCTATGAGCATAATGGGATTGACTTACGTCGAATCGGCGGAGCCGTCGTTGCCAACTTGACAGACGGTTTCGGTGCGGAAGGTGGATCGACCATCACGCAACAATTGGTCAAGCAGTCATTCCTTTCGACAGATAAGAAGTTGAAACGTAAGCTGCAAGAACAATGGCTCGCACTCAAACTCGAGCGTGAGTATACGAAAGAACAGATTTTAGAGATGTACTTGAACAAAAACTATTACGGTAGTGGTGGATATGGTGTGCAAACTGCATCGAAACGTTACTTCAACAAGCCGGTCTCTGAGGTCAATTATCAAGAGGCCGCGATTCTTGCCGGTCTCCCACAACGTCCAAGTGCCTATGATCCAATCAATGGTGATCAGGAGTTGACCCGCTACCGTCAAGAGCAAGTCCTGTCTGCGATGAAACGTGACGGACATATTTCTGAGGAACAGTACAATGAGGCACTTGATGTCGCCATTGCTGACGTCATCTCACCTGGTGAAGAGACGGAAGAAGAAGCGTTCACACGTGCGATTTATTCACGCGTACTCAATGAATTAGAAGAAGATTTCGGACTTGAACAGTCAGACATTTACGGAACAGGTCTAAAAGTATATACGTCAATCAATAAAGAATTGCACACGAAAATCAATAGTGAAATCAAATCGAATAGTACCGGTACGATGGTAGATAATTTCCCGGAACAGCTCCGAATGGGTGCGACCGTACTGAATACGAAGACGGGCGAGATTGTCGCGATTGTTGATAGTCAGCAAGCAAAACAAGGTGATACGACGTACCGTGACTATTCAAACGAGAAGTATCAAATTGGATCAACAGCGAAGCCGTTCTTCGACTACGGTCCGGGAATTGAGAACGGACAATGGTCGACCGGAAAAGTATTGCTTGATGCACAACTTGAAGGGAAATTTAAACCGAATAACTATTATCAAGGTTTCCGTGGACCAAATACGATGCGTCAATATTTGAAGATTTCAGCGAACACGCCAGCAGTTCGTGCCTTCCAAGAAGTTCGGGATGAGTACGGTCAAGAGGCGATTGAATCGTTTGTGAAGAATGTTGGAATCGAACCGGTATATGCTGGTGATGAATTACTTGAATCAAACACGCTTGGTACAGCAGAGGCGAGTACGACGCAAATGGCAGCAGCCTATGCGGCGCTCGGTACAAATGGGATGTATACGAAACCGCATTTGATTCAAAAGATTGAGTTCAATGACGGTTCGAGCATCAACTCGCCAGTCAAAGCGAAACAGGCGATGGAAGACTACACGGCATACATGTTGACAGATATGCTACGTGATGTCGTAAGTGCCTCTGACGGAACATATGTACCTGACCCATTCTCTTTCGATGTCGCAGGGAAAACAGGGACAACGAATGAAGAAGTAAAAGGTTCTGAACGAGTCATTCCGAAAGATAAATGGTTCACAGGGTATTCAACAGATTATTCAATTTCTGTTTGGACAGGTAAATCCGTATCAAATGAAGAGACTGAAGCACTGTTTAAACCTGACTATGCCCAATACTATTTTGACTATATGATGCTAGAGGCAGCGAATGTTTCAGGTCAACCGGATCGATTCCAACGTCCGGACTCAGTCTTATCACTTGGCAATGAACTCTATGTAAAAGGGACAAAACCAAAAGATCTTCAACCTGAGAAATTGGTTGCTCCGACTGGGGCAAGTGTCAACTATGACGAAGAAGCCCAAACCGGTTCTGTTTCATGGTCATACGATTTCGATGGTGCACAAGCAGATGGCTATACGGATGTCACGTTCACAGTGACACAGAAGTCAGCTGACGGAAGTGAGCAAGTCGTCGGAACGACCGGGGAGACGAGTGTAAATATTGCAAACTTGGCCGAAGGCGACACAACGTTTACCATTGTCGCGAATGCAACGAACCCGTTGACGGGTGAGCAGCAATCGGCACCGGCGCAAGCGAGCTACTCAATCGAACCGAAAGAAGAGCCAAAGGAAGAAGAGGAAAACCCTTCTGACGAGGGAAATTCCGAAGATGAACCATCAGACGAAAATAACGGGAACGGGAATGAAAACGGAAATGGTAACGGAAACGGAAACGGCGAAGATACCACCGACGAACAAACTCCTGATGAACCGGCGACGGATGAAGGTTCTGGCGAAGGAACAGACGAACCAACTGACGGAGATGATTCAGGAACTCCGTTAGAGGGACAATCCAATGGTGAATCGTCTGAAACAAATCGTGGAAACAGCAATTCAAACAATGGGAATAACTAAGGAAAGCAGGGCGACATTGTGCGCCCTGTTTTTCGTTTGACTTTGCTATAATAAAAAGAAAGGGAACAGGATGGTGACACATGGTTCAACTCTCTTTAAAACGCAAGATGAAAGTATTACTTGTCATAGATCGACTGCAAGACGATGATTTCGGCGTGCCTCTCGGTGGACATCTCGGGTTAAAGCTTTCACATGTGCTCTTAAAAGAGTCCATACCGTTTGGGCGTCTCATCCAGGACCAAACCGTCGCCGAAGCGATCGGACATGCTTACTTGAAACGAATCGGAGTCGAGACCATGTTCACGGGCGAAGAATCCTATTATCCGGAACTTCTTCGTGGCAACCGTCAACTCAGCTCAACAAACGAAGATTATTATAAAACGGTGCAACGCTACGTCAAACATCTTTTAGCGGTTCATTCAAAATGTACGAAACTACATACCATCGTCTTGTTCGGACGGTCGACGCAACGTCTGTTTTCAGATGCGCTCCTCCGCCTCGAAGAAGAGAATGAGCATGTCGCTGCTACATTTAACGAGATGGCCATCTTTCAGATGCCCGCCGTATCGAGAGTGGTACGAGATGAACGGATTCATCAAATCCGACAAGTCGTAGCGGATCTTGCACCTTCGAATGCGTAATGAAAGAAGGTGACTGGATGCGAAAATCTCGCTCTGTCGAAGAAATGATCAAACAACTAAAAGACGATCCTGGTTTTTCAAACCACGTACGTCATTGGCACACGGTCGATGCACGTCCGGCCCAATATGCCCCAATTCCAGAGCAGGTGCCTGAACAATTGGTGAATGTACTTAAGAATCGTGGAATTGAACAGCTGTATACGCATCAAGCCGAGGCTGTGAAACAAACGGCGGATGGCCATTCGACGGTCATCGTAACACCGACGGCATCAGGAAAAACACTGTGTTATAACTTACCCGTTCTATCCAAGATGATTGAAAAACCTACAGCACGTGCGCTTTATCTTTACCCGACAAAAGCACTCGCGCAAGATCAAAACAGTGACTTGATGGAGATGGTCGAAGCCCTTGAAGGGAATTTGCGGTGCTTCACGTATGATGGCGACACTTCACCTGCGGCACGAACAAAAGTCCGGGATGCGGGAAATATCGTCATCACGAATCCGGATATGTTACATTCCGGCATCTTACCTCATCATACGAAATGGATTCGTCTATTTGAGAACTTAGAATACATCGTCGTCGACGAACTCCATACGTATCGCGGCGTGTTTGGCAGTCACGTGGCGAACGTGTTTCGACGTTTAAAACGAATCTGCGCCTACTATGGTAGTCACCCGAAATGGATCATGACATCGGCGACCATCGCGAATCCGCTTGAACTTGCCGAGCTATTGACGGAAGAAGAAGTCGTTTTAATCGATCGGAACGGGGCACCTCAAGGGAAGAAACATCTTGTCTTCTACAACCCGCCTGTCGTCAACGAAGCACTCGGAATTCGTCGTAGCGCAACGCTCGAGACGAAACGAATCGCCTCGAGGCTCGTGGAAGCGAACATACAAACGATTGTATTTGCGCGGTCGCGCGTACGTGTCGAGGTGCTATTGACCTATTTGCAGGAACTAACACGGCGGGAGCTCGGACCAAAGTCTATTGTCGGTTACCGTGGCGGCTATCTTCCATCTGAACGTAGAGAAATCGAACGACGGTTACGGGACGGGGAAATCAAGGCGGTCGTCTCAACAAACGCGTTGGAGCTCGGTGTCGATATTGGCCAACTGCAAGCGTGTGTCTTAAATGGGTATCCTGGAACGGTCGCTTCGTTATGGCAGCAGGCAGGTCGTGCCGGACGGCGCCATTCAGAATCACTCGTTATATTTGTCGCATCCTCGTCATCACTCGACCAACTCGTCGTCGAACAGCCGGACATGATTTTAGATCGTTCACCGGAAGCGGCCCGGCTTGACCCGAATAACTTGATTATTCTAGTAGACCACATCAAATGTGCCGCTTTTGAGTTGCCGTTTCAAAAGGGAGAGCGGTTCGGAACAGTCGACACGGAAGATATATTAGAGTTTTTGACGGATGCTCACGTCTTGCATGAACGGGCCGATAGGTACTATTGGATGACGGATTCGTTCCCGGCCCATGACATCTCGCTTCGGACGAGTGATCAAGAGAATGTCGTCATCGTCGATCAGACGGCGAAGCATCAAGTTATCGGTGAAATGGACACGTTCAGTGCCATGACGTTGTTACATGATGAAGCGATTTATTTGCATGGAGCCGAACAGTACCAAGTCGAAAAACTCGATTTTGAGGAGAAGAAAGCGTATGTCCGCCGGGTTGACGTTGACTACTATACGGATGCGAATTTAGCAGTTGAACTGAAAGTACTCGAAGAGAACAAGTCAGACGGAGCGAAGACGTTTGGTGAGGTATCGGTCATCGCGATGGCCACCTTGTTTAAGAAAATAAAATTCGGGACGCATGAGAACATAGGGTCGGGTCCGATTCATCTACCGGAGCGAGAGTTGCATACGACAGCGACATGGTTCACGTTAGATGAGCGATTCGCCTATTCGGAGGCGGACCTCGAAGATCAACTTGAAGCGGTCAGCGATTTGATGAGGCGACTTGCGCCACTTTATCTCATGTGTGACACGCTCGATTTATTCACTACGATTCAGATGAAGTCAACGCATACGAGTAAGCCGACCGTTTATTTGTACGACCGGTATCCAGGAGGCATCGGTCTCAGTGAGGCACTCTATAAAGATGCAGACATGGTGCTTGAAGCGGCAGAACGGACGGTATCCGACTGTCCGTGTGAGAGCGGATGTCCCCGTTGTGTCGGCATGGTTGGATACGGTGACTTCAAGCAGCAAGTCATTCGCCAGTTGCAAGGATTGAAAGGAACGATATGAAAGCTAAACTATCTAGATTAATCAAAACGAACGAACCTGCCCCAAAAGCTAGTGTTGCGACCCCTGACGAAGTGGAGCAACAAAAGTGGAAGGATCATGGGGGCGAGATTTTAACGTTTGAGGGGGAATGGTGCGTCCGGATCCGGAAGACATATCCCCTTGATGAGGTGTATCACGACTTCGAGTTTGGAGAAGCAGGACAGATGATGGCTCGAACCGAGCATCCGTTTTTCGCCGTCGACTTAGACCCCGACCAAGTCCTGTTCATGGATACGGAGACGACCGGTTTACGTGGGTCTGGAACGTCGATTTTTTTAATCGGGTTTGCACGGATTCGTGCGGAACAACTTGAAATGATTCAATACGTGTTACCTCATCCGGCGTTTGAAACCGCCTTTTACTATCATTTCTTGCAAGACATCGGAGATGAGGTACGATTCGTCACCTATAACGGGAAGTCATTTGATTGGCCTCAAATCAAGACGAGACACACGTTCGTCAAATCACGGGTGAAACAATTACCTTCAGTGGGTCATGTCGATTTACTTCACGCTGCAAGACGATTGTTAAAACCGAGGCTAGAATCAGTATCATTAAAAGCGGTCGAAGCATACTTTGGTCATGAACGAAGGGATGACCTTCCTGGCTTCTTGGCACCGATGCACTATTTTCAATACGTCAAAGAGCGGAATCCAGAAATATTGCTGCCGGTCCTTGAGCACCATCATGCGGACTGTTTAAGCCTCGTCTCGTTGTATACGCGTCTCAGTCAGCTTGTCACGACCCCGGTAACTGATTTCGGAGAGGAACGTGCCCACTGGCTACATGACCTTGGCGAACAAGATCAAGCGCTGAGGGAGTTTGAGCAACTCCCGAGTCCATCGAAGCGTGCCATCATGCGGCAAGCGATGTTATTAAAACGAGCTGGACGATTCGAGGAGGCCATTCCGCTGTTTGAATCGATTCATACGATTGAAGGGTACGTCGAACTTGCCAAATATGCAGAGCATAAACTAAAGGACGTGGCTTTAGCGATGGATTACACGGAGCGAGCGTTAGAGATTCTTGATCAAAAGCGGACGGTGTTACGTCAAACGATGCAACGCGAGAAAGAAGCGTTAGAACATCGCCGTGCTCGCCTAGAAAGGAAGCGAACATGAAAGTAGTAGCCGTCACAGGATATCGTCCTCATGAACTCGGTATCTTCAAAGCGGATCATCCGGGTATTGAAATCATTCAAGAAGCTTACCGGAAAAAGATACTTGAAGTCATCGAATTAGGTGCTGAATGGTTCATATTTAGTGGAACGAATGGTTGTGAATTGTGGGCCGGACAAGTATTGTTAGAGTTAAGAGAAACATATCCGATTAAAATCGCCGTATTTCCGCCGTTCTTAAACATGGATGAGCGCTATAAACCATTCGAACAAGAACTATTTGTGCAACTGCAACTCGAGGCAGACTTTTTTGAGCCGCTGACACAGCGTCCATACGAAGACCCGAGTCAGCTACGGGCAAAAACAGCGTTCTTTTTAGATAAAGCAGAAGGATTGATCACCTTGTATGACGAAGAAACGGAAGGAAGTCCCCGGTTTCTAGTCGATGGGGCTCGGCGAAAGCCGAACATGGAAGTTTTCTTGATCACACAAGAAGACTTACGAGTCATTGAAGAAGAAAAACAATGGGAACAACAATGGGAGTGATATGATGCAAACGGAATTAACAGCAGAAGCGATTTATAAACAAGAATTCAAGACCGCGTTACGTGGTTATTCACAAGAAGAAGTCGATCAATTTTTAGATGTCGTCATTCGCGATTATGAAAAAATGGCGAAAGAAATCGAGCGTCTTCAAAAAGAAAACGACTCGTTGCGACGGGAACCTGCGCCTGTATCGGAACCGGCTAAACCAGCACAGCCGGTTGCTTCAAATTATGACATGTTACGCCGAATTTCAAATCTTGAAAAAGCGGTCTTTGGAAAGCAAGTCGGTCCAAGCGAATAACGAATAGGGGGTGGAGTCCATGTTGCAAGTGTTAACGGCCACGGAGAAACAACCAGTCAAACAACAGACAAAAAAGCTGTTTCGTGTGAAAGAAGAAGTGATGAAAGCACCAACCTGCTATACAGATCGTCTCGTCGAAAACATCAGACAAACATGCCGATTTGATTGGATGATGATTGAACAAGTCAAATTAGGGGATGATCTCGTTCATTACGTGCTCGTCGGACCTAAAGGCGTATTCTTGATTCAATTAAATCGAACTCCAGCCCCCGTCCATATGACGAACCGTGAATGTCGAACCGAGACCTCGATGGGGTGGAAACAGGTTTATCCTCATCCTGTCACGGAATTAGAACGGATGACCAAACAGGTGCGGTCACGATTAAAAAAAGAGTGTAATCAAGCAATTCCCGTCTATTCGTTTTTAATTTTCCCGGAAACGGAACGATTGAAGTTAGAACGAATTAAGGCGAATTGTGGAGATTCATTCGCTCTAGTGGATCAAGTGATCAATAAAAAGAACCTTGAGACGTTGACAGAGCCGCTCGTCAAACAAATCGCTTATTATTGTTCTGAGCGACAAGTACATAAATAAGATGAAGGCCGAATGATTGTATTCGGCCTTCATCTTATTTTAAAAGTTCTCTTGCTTTTGCCGCATCATCTCGGTGAACGAACAGTGCAACGCGATCGTCCAAGTTTTTTGCGAGCGGCTTTAATAGTTTACCGGTCGGTAGTCCTTGTTCCACACGACAGGTGATGCCCTGCTCGGTCAAATAATGATAATCACCTAGAATTTCTTCACCTTGTTTCCCGAATGCTTCACCGAAACGAACCCACTTTAAGTTGCGAATTGTCCGAATCGAGACCAAAATGACAAACAAAATGGCGAGTGCGATGATCAATAATGTTTCCAATGCCTTCAACCCCTTCTTTACACAAGTTTAATGGTGTGGCGAGTTGAAAGCAATATGGAGCGAACGGTATACTGAAATGGAAAAGAGGGGATGAAATGAAAAAACCGATTCAATCGAGACGAGAGGCGATCTCACTCCTAGAAAATCAGCAAGTACTCTATATCCGAATTCATAACGGACAAACGGGCATGATCAAATCGACAGAGGAAGGTATCATCGTGGCCATTCCGAATGAAGAGACAGATCAAATCGATTTCCGAAAATTAGAAGATATCGAGGCGTTTGAGGCGTTTTACGATTTGACGCTCTCGAAACCAGGTATTCTATATGTAAACGTTGAATAGTCATGACATGGAGAGCTTCACCCCTTCGGTGAGGCTCTCCATTTATACACGTTCAAGAAGAAGGTAGCCAGACGGCCAACTTGTCCTGTAATGGCTTTAAGCGAACGTGATGTTGCTTATGCAACAAATAACCGTCTGGACGAATGACTAATATGCCACGTTTCATATAGAGAGATTTGGCTAGTTCGTTTCCTTGATCGAAAAACGGGCGACTCGTCTTAGATAAGGTAATCGTTTGAATGAACGGCTGGTTCTTGTTCAAATAGTCATAAATGGACGTCAAATCACGTTTCCCGTCGTCAAATACGAGCACTTGAAACCGTCCGTCTGCAATTTCGGATATTTTTATCCGAAACCCGTCATCCGTTCGTAAAATCTCAGTCTCCGGAAAAATCTTTCCTTCCGCGACGCGACGAAACGGTGACCGAAGCGCATTCGGATACGATAAATGGAGCTGAGAGATCCGTTCGGTAATCTTTTGGTTGACGAGATTGACGCGAGTGAAGACATCCGCACCGATTGCTTGGAACGGCAAGAGCATCGGGAGGGTCGTCTGCAACATCTCCGTTGCGATATTCGTCGTCTGTAGCACGTTGCGGGCAACATGTTCGCGCTCGTCCCGATAGGTGGACACGACGTGATGGGGAGCGCCAGTTTTGAGATGTAACCACAGTTTCCAACCTAAGTTGAAGGCATCCGCTATCCCGGTGTTCATCCCTTGTCCGCCGACCGGGGAGTTAATATGTGCCGCATCCCCCATGAGAATGATGCGGTTGTGAATGAACGTATCGACCATGCGATTATGCACGCGGAATAAGGAGAACCACTCAACGTCGAGAATATGGACCGGCATATGACTGCGTTGTTCCACCAATTCTTGAAGGTCCGATTCTTGGAATGATTCATCCGTTCTCAAGTTTCCCGTGATACGAATTGTTTCATCCGTGAGCGGGAAGACTTCAAGCACTCCTCGATCCGAAAAAAAGATATGAACCTCTTCCCGGGATATCGGCCAATCCGCCTTCAAATCGGCTAACACCCAAGCCTCTTTAAATGATTTACCGCTAAACGGAAGGGCGAGCATCCGACGAACCGAGCTGTTTGCTCCATCGGCGGCGACAACATATTTCGCTTCAACGGCACGAGTCATCCCATCAGTCGCGGTCAAATGTGCGATGGTACGGGATGGATATTGGGTAATGGATGACAAGGTTTCCCCACGCTTCACAACATGTCCATGTTTTCGTAGGGCGCGTTCCAAAATCTCTTCGGTTTCATTTTGACGTAACAACGTCACGAACGGATAAGGGGTCACGAGTTTGGAGAACTCAAGCTTTGCTGTCCACTGTCCCGAAAAATATAGATTCCCCCGCTCGATTGTTCGGGCACGCTCAAGCACTTCTTGCGCAACATCTAAACGAGAAAACACTTCGATGGTCCGCGGCTGAATCCCGATAGCTCGTGAATTGTCCGACGGGGTCGTCTTACGATCAATGATTTGAAAAGATACGCCATATCTGGCTAAGGTGAGTCCGAGCGTCAGGCCGGTTGGTCCGGCACCGACAATCAATACATCTACTTGTTCGTCCACGCTGATCAACTCCTATCATTAATAATGATATTTCCGACATTGGCAGCGACTAAACGAAAAGTAGGGTATAGAACGATATATGATATTCGATGATGGAAGGTGAGTGAGCATTGTGCAGCCATGGATCACAGAAGAACAGATTCGAGATAGTTTTACAATGGATGAAGATTATGAACAGACAGCGGCAGTGTTAATCCCACTCGTTCAAATCAATCAGGAATGGCACGTCGTGTTTGAGGTACGCGCCCACACGATGCGGCAGCAACCTGGGGAGATCTCATTTCCAGGGGGACGCCTTGAAAAAGGAGAAACACCCGTAGAAGCGGCAATCCGGGAAACATGCGAAGAGTTAGAGATTTCTGCAGATAAAGTAGAAGTCGTAGGCAAATTGCGACCGCTTGCTACGCCTCATCGTCAATTGATTTATCCGTTTGTCGGAATCCTATCGGAAGTACCAAGTGTAGAAGGGACGGATGAGGTCGATCATTTGTTTACCGTACCGATTTCCACATTACTCATGATTGATCCATTCCACGGAGAGATGGAATGGACGATGAGTCCGGATCAAAATATTCCACTTGATCGATTGGCGAATGCTAAAGCGTACAAAAAACGGGTAATTAAAATGAAAGAACCTTTTTATGAACATGAAGACTACATCATTTGGGGACTTACTGGAAAATTCTTGACACAATTTATTAAACGGATAAAAGAAAACGTATTCAAACGGTTATAATTTCGTTATAATGATAGAAACAAATTTAGATTGGAAGTGAATGGGTGTGTCTGAAGAATTCCTCGTAGGTGATATCGTGAAGTCAACTCGTGAAGGATGGGTCGCTGAAGTGACCGCCGTACTGACCAATACTGTGATCGGTGACGTCTCGATCATGGAAGAGTTTCAACAGCTCGGACTCGAGTTCGAGAAACAAGTTTTACTAAAATCAGAATTGGAATTGATTGAACGCGCCAGCTGACCTTTTTCTGAAAGGGATGATTCAGGTGTCCATTGACAAAAAAGTACGTGAATGGCAAGAGGCGGGTTTATTGGATGAAGCGACGGGGTTAAGACTAGTCGACTATGAACATAAACGACGGGCGGCTAGTGAGCAACATGACCACAAGCCGCCCGTTTTGGTCATTGTCGGATCCATTTTGTTGGCTCTTAGCCTATTCAGTTTCGTCGCAGCCAACTGGCAAGCGATTCCCGACCTTTTGAAAATCGGTTTGTTTCTTCTTTTTATGGTTGGATTCTATGTCTTTGCCGAGCGGGTTCGCTTGAAAACACCAAGATATGTCACGCTGTTACGTGTACTAGGGTTCGTTTTCTTTATCGCGACCATGGCGGTCATCTTCACGACGTATAATCTGTCTGGCCAATTGACTCTATTGTTCTGGATTATCTTTGCGATGGCAGTACTTCATCGCATCTTGTATGAGCACGTCATATTCTCCATGATCACCGCAATCGCTGCATTTTTAGCCATCACCAATAGTTTCGAAAGCATCGGGCTGATTTTGATTGGGATTGCACTAATCGTGACATGGGTATGGTTCCATTTCGTCGATGAATCGTTGGACCGCACGTTCGCATGGCTAACCTTTTATGGCCTTCTCAATATTTTCGGCCAGTATATCGATTATGAGGGAAGACTGTGGCCGCTTTGGTCACTCGTCATCTTGCATGCATTGCTCTTATTCTATCGAAAACAAGCCGCATGGCAAGCAACGTATCTGTTCACTGCGGCCGTTCTATCAATTGGTTATTTAATTAACGTGACAGAAAGTTGGCTCTCCCAAAGACCGCCTTCCGTCATTGAAGCGACACTCTTGTCGGTGGCACTCGTTGCCGTCTATTTGATTCACAGACGAAACGACCTACTCTGGGTAAGTTTCCTTGCAGTCATCCCATTTGCACTGTTTGAGGATTCAGGAGTTTTACTGGCAATCATCATCGAGGTGATTGCACTTGCATACTTGATTCGCCAAGACGTGACACGACAACCGACAATATTCGCCTTCATCTATTTCTTAATCGTTCAAATGACAATTTACTTCATCTACGTATGGGACCGGCTCGATATCTCACTCTTCTTCTTGATTGGTGCGTTAATTGTCTTTGCGTTGTCACTCGCATTATGGTGGCGTAATCGAACGAGAGGGGATGTGACGACATGAAACGGTTTTCTGTTTGGGTGATCCCGGTTGCTCAAGTCTTGATTGCCATCGTCTTTGTGATTCTTGTCTATGCCATATCGTGGGTCGGGGAGACGTACACATTTAAAGGGTCTTCGTTCGAGCCTTATGACCCTTATTTTGGAGATTCCATCTATCTCGAATATGATGCCTTCAAAGGACGACAAGATGTCGAAACCGGAACGGTATATGTTTCCTTTAAAGAAGGGGAAGAGGGTTATGCAGTCATCGATCGAATTGAGTCGAAACCGTTTTTTGGTGGCATTCGGGCAAACTATTATGATCGACTTCTTTATATAGAAGAAATGGGTTCGTATCGTGTGTCTCAAGATGAGATGGATGCTATAAAAGGAAAGCAATCGTTCACGGTTCAAGTTGATGTCGCACCGTGGGGGATGCTCAGAATGTATGAAATTGAGTCAAATGAATAAGATTTAATCATGACAGGAAGATTACAGGTTTGTTACACGATTGATTGTAACGAATCTGTAATTTTTTTGTGAACATAAGGAATACCAACGTTTTTTTCAATTGTTACAATCTGTAACCACTTTTTTTGCCATATGTCAGGAATGTTTCACTTCGATAAAATCACTACTTTGACGGGACTTGTCGTGGTAAATTAACATCTGTTCGTTACATAACGAGAAAGGTGATGACCCTACTACGATGAAATTATTAAAATATATAATCGTCATTGGAGCTACGATGATGGGGCTGTTCACATTCATGGATCAGGCAGATGCTGCTCAGATCGGAATCGGGACAGAACAAAAAATTGTACAAAACCCGCTTGAACTAGAACGACAAGCAATTGAAGAAGAACGACAAAAAGAAATCGCCCGCCAAAAGAAACTTGCTGAAGAAAAACGTATCGCAGAAGAGAAGCGGATCGAAGCAGAACGTCTTGCAGAAGAGAAAGCAAAAGAAGAAGCCGAGAAAGCAAGACTTGCGAAACTTGAAGCAGAACGAAAAGCGGAAGAGGAGCGAAAAGCAGCGGAACAGGCAACAGCTGCAAAAACGTCGACTTCAGCTACGCAAACAGTCAGTGCGACACCGGTATCTACATCTATAAAGGTTATTACAGTCGAATCGACGGCTTATTCAAATGATGTTGCAGATAATAAGGCATACGGCGGTCGTGTATTAACGGCCACGGGTCATGATGTGACCGACTCGATTTATTATAACGGGATGCGAATTATCGCAGTCGACCCAGCCATCATCCCATTAGGCTCTAAAGTCCATATTCAAGGTGTCGGTGATGCGATCGCCCTTGATACAGGTGGCCGAATCAAAGGTCATATCGTCGATTTATTAGTCGATTCAAAACAGGACGCGATCCAATGGGGGCGTCGACATATTGAAGTAACGCTATACTAAAAATCAGGTTCTCCAATTAGGAGAGCCTTTTTTTGTTTAACAAAGTAGAGAAACGGGCAAAATACTATTTGAATTTCCATTTTGGAAATAGTTGAGGAGGGATCAGGTTGATTGAGTTTCGTGATGTATCAAAACGTTATGAAGACGGGACGTTAGCCGTCAAAGACTTGAATTTAACTGTAGAAAAAGGAGAAATATTTGTATTGATCGGTCCTTCAGGTTGTGGCAAGACCACGACGATGAAAATGGTGAATCGATTAATCGATCATACGGATGGGAAAATTTTAATCGATGGAAAAGAAATCTATCAATTCGATATTTTTGAACTACGCCGTAATATCGGTTATGTACTCCAACAGATTGCATTATTCCCTCACTTAACTGTGGAAGAAAATATTTCTGTCGTACCGGAATTATTAAAGTGGAAAAAAGACCGAACAAAAGAGCGAGTGACCGAATTAATGAAAATCGCCGGACTGGACCCGAAACTTCGCTCGAAGAAGCCAGCAGAATTATCAGGAGGACAACAGCAACGCGTCGGCGTATTGCGTGCCTTAGCTGCAGACCCTGACGTCATCCTTATGGACGAACCCTTTTCTGCGCTTGATCCGATCAGCCGTGGTCAATTGCAAGATGACATTAAACGATTAAATGATGAGCTCGGGAAAACCATTTTATTTGTCACACACGACATGCAAGAAGCGATGAAGCTTGGTGATCGCATCGCGTTGATGCGTGACGGGGAACTCATGTTGATCGGTACGCCTGAAGAGATATTGGCGAGTGAAGACCCATTCGTCTTAGAATTTACACAACGCGGAAGAGGTGAGCTAGATGCTTGAGACGTTCCAAAATAGACAAGGACAGCTTGTCGAGGCACTGATTGAGCACTTACAGCTCTCTGTCGTATCGCTTTTGATTGCCGTATTGATTGCCGTACCATTGGGAATCTGGCTGACGCGCCGTAAGAAAATCGCCGAAACCGCCATTGGTGTCACTGCGATTATTCAAACGATTCCGTCGCTTGCCTTACTCGGATTAATGATTCCGCTCGTTGGAATCGGGGCATTACCTGCCATTATTGCGCTTGTCTTATATGCGCTCCTACCTATTTTACGAAACACGTTCACCGGTTTAAACGAAGTGGATAAATCGTTGCTTGAAGCCGCTCGAGCTTGTGGGATGAAGCCGAATCAAAGTTTGATGAAAGTTGAACTCCCGCTTGCTTTACCGGTCATCATGGCTGGTATACGGACCGCGATGGTTCTGATTGTCGGTACGGCGACGCTCGCTGCTTTAGTCGGAGCAGGTGGACTCGGTACGCTGATTTTGCTCGGGATTAATCGGAATGACAATTACTTAATTTTACTCGGGGCCATCCCGGCCGCGATTTTGGCACTCTTATTTGACTTCTTGTTGCGTCAGATGGAAGGTGCGACGGCGACTCGAAACAAGGCGAAATTGATTGCTGTTTCTACTGTCCTCGCCTTGGTCATCGTCACACCGCTCGCGTTCGGTCGTTCGCAAGAAACAGACTTAGTCGTTGCCGGAAAACTTGGTCCTGAGCCAGAGATTTTAATGAATATGTATAAATTATTGATTGAAGAAGAAACGGATTTGACCGTATCGGTGAAACCGAACTTTGGGGAAACAACATTCGTATGGGGGGCCCTCCAATCAGGGGATGTCGATATTTACCCTGAATTCACTGGGACCGCACTCGCGAGTCTCGTCAAAGAAACGCCTGAGTCAAACGATGCCGGTGAAGTGTACGAGCAAGCAAGAGAAGCGCTTGCTGAAGATGGATATGTGATGCTCGAACCGATGAAATTTAACAATACGTATGCACTCGCGATTCCACGTGATTATGCAGAGGCGGAAGGCATTACGGCCATTTCTGATTTACGGAATGTCGAGTCGGACATCAAGGCCGGTTTCACGCTTGAATTCACGGACCGTGAAGACGGATACCCAGGACTTCAAAACGAGTATGGGCTTGATTTCCCATCTGTCGTCTCGATGGAGCAAAAACTGCGTTATCGTGCCATCTCACGAGGAGATGTCAATTTAGTAGACGCCTATGCGACGGACCCTGATATTGCCGAGAACGACCTGGTCGTCTTAGAAGACGATCGTCAATTCTTCCCACCATACCAGGGAGCGCCACTCATGAAGGAAGAGACACTTGAAGAGTATCCAGAAATCGAGGATGCGCTCAATCAGCTCGCAGGTAAAATCACAGACGAACAAATGTCTGAATTGAATCGACGGGTCGCGTACGGAAATGAACGCGCGTACGATGTAGCGAAAGACTTCTTAGAACAGGAAGGATTACTATGAGAGCTTTGATTATTTCGAATCCGAAGTCCGGTACGAGCGAGACGATGCTCGGCGAAGTCATCGGAACGATTGAATCGCTCTATGAAGAAATCATCATCAAAAAGACACAGGAAATCGGGGACGCGCTCCGATTAGCCGAAACAAGTGAATCGTTCGACCATCTGATTGTCATTGGCGGGGACGGTACGCTAAACGAAGTAGTGAATGGGTTAATGACCTTACAGCGCGAGGAACGGCCGACAGTCGGCATCATTCCAGCAGGAACATGTAATGACTTCGCACGAGCGCTTGAACTGCCAATTCAACCGACACAGGCTGCTCAAATCATTCGTTCCTCTCACGAACAATATGTCGATGTCATTCAAGTCGATGAGATGTATGCGCTCAATTTCGTAGGCGTCGGTTTGATCGCGGATACATCTCGTCAAATCGATCCGGATGAAAAAGAATCATTAGGCTCAATCGGATATTTTTTAGCGACCATCCGTCAGTTCCGTGAAGCGGACCCATTCAACATCACGCTTCGGCGGGGCAGTGAAGTAATATATGACGGTGACGTTAGTTTTCTCTATGTTGGGAACGGGAGTTATCTCGGTACGGTCCCGACCAAACTTGAGACACAATCGTTTTCCGACGGGCTGTTAGAAGTGGTACACAGCTCGGCAATCGGATTTCCGATGATTCGTCAATTGTTAGCCCAGCAACTCGGTCTTGATCAAAAATCGGCGGAGTGGAATCACTTTCAGGCTTCACATGTTGAAGTCGAGTTAAACGAACCTCAAATCATTGATATCGATGGTGAACATTTCGAAACCGATCACTTGACGATACGGATTCGAGAGCGAGCCCTCACGTTTTTAACGCCATAAAGCATCAACAGAGAAAAGTATTCAGACTTTTCTCTGTTTTTTGTTGTCCTCATCTTGGAACCGTGTTAGTATTTCACTATTATTATGAAAATGAAATGAAAAAGAGGAAGTAGGGGTAAACATGGCGCAAAATTCATTCGCCTCAAAAATTGGATTCATACTAGCTGCCGCAGGGTCAGCAATCGGTTTAGGTGCAATCTGGAAGTTTCCATATGTCACCGGAACGAGCGGGGGCGGTGCCTTTTTACTCATGTTTTTGGCGTTCACATTATTACTTGGTCTGCCATTATTGATTGGAGAATTCATTGTCGGACGTTCGACTCAAAAGACTGCGCTTCTTGCTTTCAAACAGTTAGGGCATGGCCGTTGGACCATTATCGGCTACTTAGGTGTCCTTGCTTGTTTCTTGTTACTTTCCTTCTATAGTGTTATTGGGGGATGGGTCCTCATCTATATTGGACTCGGTTTAAGTGGGACGCTCAGTGGACGTTCGGCTGACGAATTTGGTGAGGTGTTCGGGAACGTCGTATCGACACCTGAAATTGCCGTACTCGGACAATTCTTGTTCCTCTTAATCACACTCTTAATTGTCTTACGTGGCGTTGAAGCAGGGATTGAACGAATGAGTAAAATTTTGATGCCACTCTTGTTCATCAGTTTCTTAGTTCTCGTGGTCCGCTCGTTGACGCTTGACGGAGCGATGGAAGGCGTTCGTTTCTTCTTACAGCCTGACTTTTCTGCATTGACTGGCGAATCGGTATTGTTTGCCCTCGGACAGGCGTTCTTCTCCTTATCGTTAGGGGTGGCAGCGATGCTGACATATGCGTCTTATATAAAGACGAAAGGAACATTGAACCGGTCGGCTAACATGATTGTCTTGTTGAACATTGCGGTTTCACTTTTAGCAGGTCTAGCCATCTTCCCGGCAGTCTTTGCAACAGGTCTTGATCCGGCTGAAGGTCCAGCGTTACTCTTTGTTGTTTTACCGGCAGTCTTCAACCAAGTACCGCTCGGTGGATTCTTCATGGTCTTGTTCTTCTTATTGTTTGCTTTCGCATCGATCACATCGTCGATTGCCATGTTAGAAGTCGTCGTCGCAGGTGTGACCGACCGTCTGAATGAAAAGAAATCGTCATGGACGAAAAAGAAAGTGACGGTGACAGCCGCCCTTCTCGTCTTCATCGTGGGAGTACCATCCGCGCTGTCGTTCGGACTCTTGAGTGATGTACAGATTTGGAACGGTCGGACGTTCTTCGATACGATGGACTATCTCGTCAGCTACATTTTAATGCCGACGGGTGCACTCTTGACTTCAATCTTTGTCGGATATGTCGTTGACCAACGTGTCCTAAAGGATGAAATCGAAACATCCAAACCTGGTGTGAAGCTTTACCCAATCTGGCATGCGCTCATTCGCTATGTCATTCCTGTAACTGTCGCGATTGTCATGGTATCTACATGGATCACCACATAACAAACGAACCGTAGGCTCTATGAGTCTACGGTTTTTTTCGTCTCGCAACGGGAAAGTAGTCGATATAGGTAGTTGATTCTACACCTGTGGACGGAGGTATCGACGAATTTTATTATGCTAAAATGATAGGGATGACGAAACTTTTGTTGAGTGGTTTCGTAATGTACAATAGAAGTAACATGAGATGAGGTGAAAAGAATGAAAACATGGATGAAATGGGCCCTGACAGGGGCAGTCATATACTTTGCCATTAACGTATTCGATTTCTCCTGGTTATTCATTATTGTAGGGGCGCTCGTCTTGAATGAAGTGTGGTCGACGAACAAGCGCAAACATCGTCAACGAACACCGACAACGGTGGCAAAACGTGCCAAGAAGAAACTGTTGCTAGATGAGGAAGAATCGTTCTCTGGATCGAGGATTTTAAAACCGATTGAAGAGCCGATGCCTACACGACAATTCGAGGCAACAGACGATTTAGAACTTCAATTTTTGCAACGGACGATTGAGCAAGGATATGAGAAGTTACAACAAATCGACCGTGTTCTTCCAGATATTAAGGATGTAGAGGTGAGGCGTGAAATGAAGGCCGTCTCAAAAGAGGCACATGAATTGTTCGAAGAACTCTTCGAAAATCCACAAGACGCCAAGCATGTTCGAGACCTGTTCACATTCTATTTAGATTCCCTCGTCTCGGTCGTCTTGAAATTTAAAGAGCTTGAAGGAAAACGAGTCGTCATTCAAGAAGAGACTCGGGAACAATTAATCACTAATATGCGACTAATTGTCGATAAATTTAAAGAACAACGCGGACGTCTCCTTGAAGATGACGCCGTAGACTTTGAACGTGAACTGATCATGATGGAGCGGGTCTTATCTGATCAGCCGGAAGGGAGAAAGAAACATGACTTCATCGAATGAAACGAACTGGCAGTCATGGCCGGAAGAAGAACTGACTTCTGATACGAAAACAAAAACCGAGACGGAGGGGTTCAGTGACCCATCTGTCGAATGGTCATCCGTTACACAGCCCCATGAAGTGCCGGCCATTCAAGCGAAACCGGACGTGCCTCAAGAGCATCGTGAGCGCATCACGCGTTTGGCTGAATCCATTGATATTAAGAAGACAGACTCTGTCATGTTGTTCGGGTCGAACGTCCAACGTGAACTTTCCCAATTCTCTGATCAAATTTTGACGGAAGTGCGGATGAAAGATGGCGGCGATGCCGGGAAACTGTTGTCTGATTTGATGCAAAACGTCCGTAAGATGGACCCGGATATGCTTCAACCGGAGAAAAAGAGTTTTATGGATAATATTCCGCTCATCGGTCGTGCGAAGAAGAAGGCTGAAAACTATAAGCTTCAGTTCGAAAAAATGAACGTCTATTTGGAAGAGGTCATCCATAACCTCGATCGTGCGAAGTTCGGTCTCATGAAAGACATCACGATGCTCGATCAGATGTATGATAAGAACAAGCGGTATTTCGAAGAGTTGAACGTCTATATCGCTGCCGGTGAGACAAAACTTGACCATGTGCGGGAACATGAGATTGCTCCGTTACGTCAAGAAGTAGAAATTTCTAAAGATCAATCGAAGCTTCAACAATTGAACGATATGATTCAATTAGCGGACCGTTTTGAGAAAAAGTTGCACGATTTAAAATTGAGTCGTACAATCAGCCTTCAAATGGCACCTCAAATTCGGGTCATTCAGCAGAACAACCAAATCCTTGCTGAAAAGATCGAGTCAGCGGTCGTCAACACGATTCCGCTTTGGAAAAACCAAGTCGTTCTCGCGCTCAGCTTGACACGGCAGAAAACGGCACTTCGTATGCAACAGGACGTGACGAAGACGACAAACCAACTGCTTGAGCAGAACTCGAAGATGCTCAAAGATTCATCGATTGAAATTGCTCAAGAGAATGAAAAAGGGATTGTCTCTGTTGAATCACTGAAAGTCGCTCACGAGAACTTACTTTCTACGTTGGATGAAACTTTACGCATCCAGCAAGAAGGGAAGCAAAAACGTCGTGACGCCGAGCGCGAACTTGACCGCATGGAGCACGAATTGAAGGAGAAGGTCATCGAAATCGCTTCGAAAAATAAAGAACTACCAAAGGACACTGGATACTAAAGGGGAAGTCTGAGCAATCAGACTTTCCTTTTCGACGAGGAGGGACTTGAGTGGAGAAGCAACGATTGTGGGATGAGACGTGGTTATTATTCGCTGATATGATGGCCGAGCGGCACTCGAAGTGTGCATCGAAGAGTGTGGCCTGTGTCATTGTAAAAGACGAAAAACCGATTTCAATTGGTCTGAATGGTACACCATCTGGTCATACGAACTGTAATGAAATCTATATCAAGCAAGAAGATGGGTTCTATAAGCATGCCGACTATGTTGCATCGACGGATCTCAATATGATCAACGAACCGGCACGACTCATCCGAGATGGCGTGACATATATCAAGTGTACAGACCCATATGATCACCATCACTGGTCGAAACAACATGAAATCCATGCGGAAATCAATGCGATTGGAAAACTCGCTGCCGATTCAACGAATGCATTTGGTGCGACAGCGTATGTCACGCATTCACCATGTCATGCCTGTTCACTCGCCTTAATTGCGGCACGTGTCGCGCGAGTCGTATATGCCGTCGGTTATGAGCATGGGGATGGGTTAGAATTGATGCGTGAAAGCGGGATTGAAGTGTTACATATGCCACTTGAAAAAATGTACAAAAATACATTGTAAACGTTTTCATTAGGTGATATATTATTAATGTACTGCCAATGGTGTTTTACTCTTCCATTATTCGCCCCTCCTCGGAGGGGCCTTTTTTTGTTCAAAATAAGGTGAGACAAACTTTACACATAATGTTCAATATTTCACAATATACTCTTTATAATCTCTTATATAATAAAAGTAGATTCAAGAGAGGGGAATTTACTCATGGAAAAACTCGTTCGCTTTACAGATGGTGCATATGAAGTAGAGGCGTTGATCACACTCGAAGAAGTGTGGGAAGATAAATTTGCGATTGGCATGCACAAGGAGCTTGCCGTCAAATCATTAACCATTAACGGAAATGAAGTATCAGAGATTAAACATGTTCGTGCACTCCTTCGATACTATCCGACGCTTGGTGTATCAGGAATCTTGTTGGCATTAGATAAGGCGGCTGCTGAGATTGTCGCATTGTCGAAAGATCAAGATCCAGCGCTCCAATACGTTGAACTCGTGGCCATTCAGATGGACGAAGAAGCAACAAACGACTTAAAAACATTATACGCAGCGATGTGATTTCAATTGGGTGAGTCATTTCACCCAATTTTTTATTGCATCTTTTATTCCTTATGGTATGATGTTTACAGATGAAGAAATGGAACGCCATATCGTTGTCAACCATAAGCATGGGGATCTAGATAGCTAGATCGCTGTCAAAAAGCCACGTTCATAGGAACGTGGCTTTTTTTTGTTCAATGAAGTCGAATCCAGCCGCCACATCGTGTGCGAGATGCGCATCCGAACCCATCGTGAACGGGATGTGCAGGTCGTTCGCGGATTTTGCAAGTCCGGCGACGTAAGGTACCCCACAATCCGGTTTTCGGAGTCCGGCCGTGTTGAAGTCAAGTCCGAATCCCCGGTCGGCAATCATCTGTAACAGACGTATTTCTTCCTCCTTTACTTTTGAGCGGTCCCATTCATAGTTTCTTTGATACTTTATCGGGAGATCGAGATGTCCGATACGAGCGACACGGATGTCTTCCCACGAAAATGAGAGACCCTGTTCAATCGACTCATAATAAGCTCTCAAGACGCTCTCGAATGAGCCAAACGCTTTGATGAGTTCATCAAACGTCTCGGCAGAATAATCAATCGGCATATAGGCGCCATCTCTATATAGGAAATGTTGCGATAAAATGACTTCATCAATCAATGGTGCGAAAGGCTTGAGTAAGGCAATGGTCTCTTTCTCTAAATGAGGCAATAAGTCGACTTCTAATCCAACTTTAATGTCGATAACCGCTTGATACTGCTGTTTCATCTGATGCAACGTATCGAGGTATTCTGGAAGTAGATCAATCGACATCGCCGAGTCTTGATTCGGGACCGGGTCGGTGAACGATAGGGGGAAAGGCGCATGTTCTGTGAACGTCATCGTTTGCAAGCCTTTTTCGATTCCGACTTGAATATAGTGTTCAATCGGGTCATTTGTACCGTGTGGACAAAAAGGGGTATGCACATGGCCATCGTGGGTAAAGTTAAACATCGATTACACGTCCTTTTCAGTTCATTTGGTTGACAGGTGTTTATCTGTTTGATAAATTTAACACAATACTTTAGTTTGGTAAAGTGATAACAAGATAAAGGGTGGTTATGATGATTTGGTCAAATTCAAAAGGTTCGATTCCAGAAGGCTGGTATGAACTTCAATCAGGAGATGTCATCCGTCCAAAACGATGGATGTTGTCATTTTTAGAGAAGGCAGAGTCGAGCGGCTACGCAGTCATCGATCCACCGCTTCTCGAATACTATTCACATTATCAAAATTTAGCGCTCTTTGACGAGTCAGCCTATTATCGATTGTTCGGGAACGACGGGGAACTTCTCGTCATGCGCCCTGACTATACACTACAAATCGCAAGAAAGTTAGCAGACGGTCATGAACCGATGCGTGTCGCTTACGCTGGTGCCGTCTATCGTCGGACGGTCAAACATTCCGGGCAACCCCATGAACGGCAACAGCTTGGACTCGAATGGGTCGATGGCGAAGAGAAGGACAGTCATCTAATTGAGTCCTTTCTCGATATGACGGAAGGGGTCCTGCCTACCGAACGTTTGACCATCAAAATTGGGTCAGCAGCCGTCATCTCGCTCATCGCGAAAGAGACAGGGATTCAGGAACGAACATTCCGAAAAATCTTAGCACTTCGAAACTTAGAATCATTACGTGAATTAGCAGAGACGTATCGCTATCCGTTGATTGCGAAGCTGCCCTTTTTAATCGGGAATTCTGCACTCGAAGAATTACGGGCTGAGGCACCGGAATCTTTAAAGGAAGCCATCGATGAAGTCGACGAGGCAGTAAAACACTTGCGTACCATCGGTTTAGAGGTGTCTTACGATTTCGGTCAAACGGGAGACTTTGATTACTACTCAGGATTGACCGTGACGGGAAGTGTGGAAGGCAAGCGTGTCCTTTCAGGAGGACGATATGATTCACTCTATGGACATTTTGGACACTCGAGACGAGCGTTCGGAATGTCGCTCGATTTAGAACAGTTAGATGAGGTGATTAAATGAAAGTAGCGGTCGCGAAAGGTCGGATTGAAAAAGCAGCCCGTCAATTTTTTGTCGAACGTGACTTACCCGTATGGCCAGAGAAGCGGGGACGTGAGTTGACGGTACAAGCAGGAAATCATGAATTCATTTTCGTCAAAGGGGACGACGTCTATAAATATGTGATGCATGGAGCGGCAGATGTTGGCATAGTCGGCGGTGATATTTTACGAGAAAAAACGCCAGGCGTACTCGAAGTCGTCGATTTACCGTTCGGTCGCTGTCGAATGGCCGTGTGTGGTCCAAAAGTTCGACGCAACGGCACAAAGAAATTGAAAGTGGCGAGTAAATATCCGAATATCGCCATATCACACTTTGCATCGAAGCGACAAAACGTAGAAGTCATTGCATTGAACGGGTCAGTCGAACTGGCTCCGTTAACGGGACTCGCTGATTGCATCGTCGACATCGTTGAGACAGGCGCGACGTTGGCTGCAAACGACTTGGAAGAATACGAGGCGATTTTTTCAATCAATGCAAAATTCATCACGAGTGAGACAGCTTTAGCGGAACAGCCTGACGAATTGAAGGCCTGGATTCGAAAGATGAGTCAGGAGGAGAACGCATGAGTACAGAAACGAATCGCTCAAGGCGCGAAGCTTGGGCCGAAGCCGTGAAACCGATCGTGGAATCGATCGAGGCCCGCGGAGACGAAGCGCTGCTTGAGTGGACGAAACAATTCGACGGGGTCGACCGAATTGAATCGGTCGATTTGGCCAGCTTTAATCCGCCAGTCGCATATGCTGAATTGACAGAGGCGCTGTCGTTAGCAGCAGAACGGATTCGTGCATTTCACGCGCGCCAAGTCCGACAAGACGATGTGTTCGAAGATACGATGTTCCGACTTGGGAGACGCTATATGCCGCTGGATTCGGTAGGGGTTTATGTACCAGGTGGGACAGCCGTCTATCCGTCGAGCGTCCTGATGAATATCATTCCGGCGAAAGTGGCCGGTGTCAAACGAGTCGTCATGGTCACCCCACCAAAAGCAGATGGGATTGACATTTCCCTTTTGATTGCAGCAAAAATCGCAGGTGCCGATGAATGTTTTCTAATCGGAGGTGCCCAAGCCGTTGCCGCACTCGCATATGGGACAGAAACGATTCGTCCGGTCGATAAGATTGTCGGACCCGGAAATGCTTATGTTGCGACGGCGAAGGCGCTCGTCTCACACATCGTCGGGATCGACTCCGTCGCCGGACCGTCTGAAGTGTTGATCATTGCCGATGAAACGGCGAACCCGAAGTGGGTTGCCGCCGACCTGCTCGCACAAGCGGAACATGACGTCGAGGCGACGGCGATCGCGCTCGTCACGTCAGAAACCCTTCGCAATCAAATCGAGCAGGAGCTTGAGCGACAATTAGCGCAATTACCACGCCAGGACATTGCGAGAGAATCATTGAAACGTGGCGGAGTCTTATATCGGACAATCGAGGATGCAATCGAATACGCGAACACGATGGCAGCGGAGCATGTCCAATTGGCCGTAAAAGATCCTGAGGTGTTGATGCGTGCGATTCGTCACGGTGGTTCGTTCTTTCTCGGACATGAGGCGGCCGAAGCATTTGGAGACTATATCGCTGGACCGAACCACGTCTTGCCGACAAGCGGGACGGCCCGCTTCTCTAGTGGACTATCGGTCGATGACTTTTATCGCCGTCAGACATTCCTTGAGATGACAGAACTGGATGAGACGATTACAAAGGCCGCGATTCGAATCGCCAAACAAGAACAATTAGAAGGACACGCCCGTGCGATGGCTGTTCGGATGGAGGACGTATGAGACGAAATTATCAGAACATCCCACGCTATGTACCTCATGCCGCTTCGGGATATGCGCTCAATCAAAATGAAAGTCAATATCCGTTACCAGAACGTCTCGAACGAGCTATTCGAGACGTATCACTCGAGGCACTCAGCCGTTATCCAGTCGAAGAATTGCTTGTCTTAAAAGCGAGCTATGCTGACTATGCGGGAGTCGAGCCGACACAACTCATGGTCGGGAGCGGGAGCGATGAGCTATTGGCCATCTTGAGTCAAGCGATTTTGGATACGGAAGACCGTGTGGTCGCACCGGCCCCCGATTTTTCGATGTATGGGATCTACACACAAATTGCCAGAGGGCACTTCACACAACCGGACGAACAGGGTTTGCGTTACGAGACGTTGATTGAGGTCATTCGAGCAACCGACCCTAAACTCGTCTTGATCTCGAATCCGAATAATCCGACCGGTAAGATGTGGACACTAGACGAATTGTCGGACATTGCGACACGTGTACCGTATCTGGTCGTGGATGAAGCCTATATTGATTTCACGATGAAAGATACATTTGTGTCTCGATTGAGCGAATATCCGAACGTCATCATCTTAAGGACGTTATCGAAAGCGTTCGGTCTTGCGAACCTCCGGATTGGTTTCATGATTGCATCTGAAGAAATTATCGAACAGATCGACCGGTTCCGTTCACCGTTCAACGTGAGTGGACTCAGTGCCGCTGTCGCCAACGTCGTCTTACGGGATAAAACGTATATTCAAGAGTCGATTCAGTTCCATACTGCTCAACGTGAGAAGTTAACGGAGTTGTTACGACCGATTGGTGAGATTTTACCGAGCCGTGCCAACTTTATCTATGTCAAAACGGATGATAGCGAGGGATGGGCTTCCCGCTTCCTTGAAAAAAGAGTCCATGTACGTGCATTTCCGGATGGATTACGTGTCAGTGCAGGGACGGACGAGGCGTATGCCTTAATCCAACAAACGATTGAAGAGGTGAATTCTGTTGAGAACAGCTGAACTAAAGCGTGAAACAAAAGAGACAAAAATTGATATTCAATTAAATCTAGACGGAACAGGTGAAAGTTCTATCCAAACAGGGGTCGGCTTCTTCGATCACATGTTGACGTTACTTGCTTTTCACAGTCAGATGGACTTGCATGTGAAAGTTGAAGGTGATACGTGGGTCGATGCCCACCATACGGTCGAGGATGTCGGGATCGCACTCGGTCAGCTTATCGCCAAGTCACTCGGGGATAAAGTCGGAATTCGCCGCTACGGGTCGAGTTACATGCCGATGGATGAGACGCTAGCACGAGCGGTCATTGATGTGTCAGGGCGTCCCTTCCTCGTCTATCAAGCGGATATTCGCAATCCGAAGCTTGGCGATTTTGATACCGAGCTCGCTGAGGAATTTTTCCGGGCCGTTGCCATGAATGGTCGACTTACACTGCACTTAACTGTCCTGTACGGGTCGAACTCACATCACATGATTGAAGGGTTGTTCAAAGCGTTCGGACGAGCGCTTGCCGAGGCGGTCTCGAGCGATGGGACGAATCGTCTCCCTTCTACGAAAGGATGGATCGAAGGATGAAAGTAGCGGTCATCGATTATGGAATGGGAAACGTATTTAATGTCGAACGTGCGTTACAGGCCATCGGTTGCTACGTCGTAATCACGAACGATGCAAAACAAATTGAAGAGGCGGATGCTATTTTACTTCCTGGCGTCGGTGCTTTTCCGCAAGCGATGCAATCACTCGAACAAACGGGACTCATCCCACTATTGCAACGAATGGCGACGGAGAAACCGTTTTTGGGAATCTGTCTTGGGATGCAGCTCTTGTTTGATTCGAGCACGGAAGGGATGCCGACAAAAGGTCTCGGGTTGATTCCGGGAACGGTCGAGCGGATGCGAGCGAAGCGTCTTCCACACGTGGGATGGAACTCGATCCTCCGTGATGAGGATGTCTATTTTGTCCACTCTTACCACGCCGTGACAGATGAAGAGCACATCGTGACAGCGGCTGAATACATGGGTGAGAAAGTTCCGGCAATCGTTCAAAAAGGGCTCGTGACGGGCATGCAGTTTCACCCGGAAAAGAGCGGGACGTTCGGTCTCAGCTTACTTCAAGAATGGAAGGAGGCGGTCGAGCGTGAGATTACTACCCGCCATTGATTTGATTGGAGGCAAGATCGTTCGTTTGACAGAAGGTGATTTTTCTACGGAAGAACAATACGGAGATCCGTATGAATTATTAAAAGCGTGGCAAGGAAAAGTTCCGATGATTCACTTGATTGATTTAGAAGGGGCCAAGGCAGGTGAGCCGCGTCATTTAGACGTTGTCCGTTATGCGAAGTCTCTAGGGTTCCTTGTCCAGACAGGAGGTGGGATTCGTTCAGAAGCCGCACTTGATGCGGTCATGGAAACGGGTGCGGACCGCGTCCTTTTAGGAACGAAGGCGTTTACGGATTCTGACTTTTTGGACAAGGCGATTGAAAAGTATGGCAAGCGAGTCGCTGTGGCACTCGATGCCTATGACGGGAAGGTGGCCATTAACGGATGGCAGGAAGCGACAAAGCTCGATGACATCTCGGTCGCACAAGACCTTGTCAAACGGGGGATCGAGACGATTCTATATACCGACATCGGATCTGACGGGAAACTGAATGGACCGAACGTTTCTCGCATGAAGGCGTTACGTCAAATCGTCAATGTCACATTGATCGCTTCAGGCGGTGTGACGACTGAAGAGGACGTGAAGGAACTGAAGATGGCAAAAATTGATGAAGCCGTCGTCGGAAAAGCGCTCCTGTCCGGCAAGGTGAGTATCGAAGAACTGATTGAATGGGAGGCGCGTTATGCTTAAACGCAGAATTATTCCATGTCTTGACGTGAAAGAAGGCCGTGTCGTCAAAGGAATCGAATTCGTTCAACTACGAGACATCGGGGACCCGGTCGAGATTGCGAAATATTATGATGAGTCCGGAGCCGATGAACTTGTCTTTCTTGACATCACGGCAAGTACGGAGCGTCGCCAGACGATGCTCGATGTCGTCAGTGCGGTAGCGCGGAAAGTATTCATCCCGCTGACGGTCGGAGGTGGGATTCGTTCACTCGAGGATATCTCGTCACTATTAAAAGCAGGGGCGGACAAAGTATCGTTGAACACGCTCGCTGTAGAATCCCCAAGTCTCATTCGTGAAGCGGCCGATCGTTTCGGTTCACAATGTATCGTCGTCGCAATCGACGTAAAGTTTGAAGATGGCGAATATTATGTGTACACATATGGTGGAAAACAGAAGACGGACCTGTTGGCGGTCGAATGGGCGAAACAAGTGGCCGCGCTCGGTGCGGGTGAACTTCTTGTCACGTCCATGAACCAAGATGGAAAGCAGAACGGTTATGACCTTGCGATTTTAGAACAACTTCGTGAAGTCGTCGACATTCCGATTATCGCATCCGGTGGGGCAGGCAATGCCGAGCACGTAGTCGAAGCGCTTGAGAAAGTCGATGCCGCATTACTTGCATCCATCTTACATGACCGAAAAACGACAGTAGAAGAGGTGAAGCACGTATGCACGAGTCACAACTTGCCGATGCGGTTCGTTTCGACGAAAATGGACTGATTCCCGCCATCATCGTCTCAGACGACGACGGGGCGGTCCTCATGCTCGGATATATGAATGATGAGGCAATCCGACAGACGCTTCGTGAACGGGTCGTCACGTTCTGGTCTCGTTCAAAAGGGCGGCTGTGGATGAAAGGAGAGACGAGCGGAAATACATTAGACGTCGTCAGCATCCACGTCGACTGTGACCAGGATGCGCTTCTCGTTCGTGTTCATGCGAACGGTCCGACGTGTCATACCGGTAATCGAAGCTGTTTCTTTACGGAGGTGAACGTATGATTCATGAATTGGAACAATTGATTCAATTTAGAAAAAATGAACCGAAAGAAGGTTCGTATACGACTTATTTATTGGAACAAGGCGTTGAAAAAATCGCGAAAAAGTTCGGGGAAGAAGCGTTTGAGGTCGTCATTACTGCTATGACGGATGAAGACTTGGTTGAAGAGTCAGCCGACCTTCTGTATCACTTACTCGTCTTGTTAGCAGCCAAAGGTGTGCGCTTAGAGGATGTGGAAGCGTTACTCGCCAAGCGTCACGGTACTACCACACCGGCGAAACCACGTCGCGACGTCACGGAATGGTAAATAAAAGAGGAAGGAGACGCGCTCCTTCCTCTTTTGTATTACCGATTGACCGAGGCGGCCATGCGAATGTATGTATGACGTCGCCCGCGAATGGCAATGGAAAGTGCCTGAATGTTCTCTGGGACGGCAATCCCCGACAGTCCGGCGTCACCGATGTGCACGATGTCTGCTCCGCCTCGTTTTGAAGAGAGCGCAATCTCCCGAACGGTCGCAACATCTGCACCTTCTTGTGACGTTCCAATCGCCGCTAACGTGAGAGCACCGAGCGATTGCAACTCCTGAACGAGTTCGTAGAACGATTCTTCACGGACACCAGGTACGGTGCCTGGAGCTGGTAGTAGGATAATGTCTGCGCCGGCTTCGACGAAGCGGATATACGCGTCGCGGTCCAATACATTGCCGGCACCAGCCTGATGCATTTTCCCGGCAATGATGACCCCTGCGAATTCACGACGCGCTTGGATGATCGCTTGTTCGATGGCTTCATTCGTAACTCCGGTATTCGGATTGCCTGTCAAACAGACGAAGTCAATCCCGAGCTCAGATGCTTTTTGGAACGCTTCGATTGAAGCGAGCCTGCCTCGTTTCACTTCATTCATCTCGGACGACTTCTCTGAAAAATCGACAGGTTCCAAGTTGACTCCAATTGGCAATCCGATCAGACGTTTTAGTTCTAGAATCGGATGGTCGCTCATCTCATCACCTGGCATGTCGCCGAACAGCGCGTGACTTTCGAGTCCTTTGATGTACGGGTGAAACACATCCAACATATTCAATAAAATCAAATCGGCACCGAACGCTCGCGCGAGTTCTGCGTTTGTCACTTCTGGATAGAGTGGCTGCACCGTTGGGATGACCTCGGCCATGACCGTTCGACCTTCTGCTTTTCGAATCGAATCGACTAAATCTTGACGATTAAACGTGATAAAATCACTTGCCCGACATTCCAGTATTCGTTTCATATGATCTGCCTCCTTCTGCTCATCCTTATCTCTATTCCCTATACCGTTCAAAAATCCTCTATACTACAAGTGAGGAGGGATGAACATGACAGAAAAAGAGAAGATGATTCGTGGTGAACTGTATTTAGCTGGTGATGAAACGCTCGTTACAGACCGTAAGCGTGCCCGGAGATTGACTGAACGATTCAATCGTTTAGGGATCGATGAGTTGGAAGAACGAAATGAGATTCTTAGTGAGTTACTCGGTTCAACGAAAGGGTCGTATTATATCGAACCGAATTTCAAATGTGATTATGGGTATAACATCCACGTAGGAGATCGATTCTATGCGAATTTTGATTGTATCTTTCTAGACATCTGTCCCATCACGTTTGGGGATGACTGCATGCTTGCGCCGGCGGTACATATTTACACGGCAACACACCCGATCGACCCGATTGAGCGCATCTCTGGATATGAGTTCGGGAAACCCGTGACCATCGGGGACCGAGTATGGATTGGTGGTGGGGCCATCATCAATCCGGGGGTGACGATTGGGGATGAGGCAGTCATCGCATCCGGTGCCGTCGTCACAAAAGATGTACCACCTCGAACAGTCGTCGGAGGAAATCCGGCACGTGTGATCAAGACGATCGACTGACAAAAACTCCTGAACACGAGGTTCAGGAGTTTTTTACATGACTTGTTTTCTTGTATTTCTGAATAGCTGTATGTACAAGATTAAGCGCCGACTCGTCTCCGATCGTCACCCGAATCCCCGTAGGTTGTTTCGACGTGTGTACGTTCAAGTCAGTAAAATGGGCCCACACTACTTCAGGTTGCTCGAGCTCGACATACAAAAAGTTCGTCGTGGCAGGGATGACATGACCGATGGTTTCGAAGGCTTGCGCCCACTTTTGCCGCATCTCGTCATGCCATTCGATTGTTTCTTGAAGATAACTCGCATCTTTTAAGAAGATATTGCAGATTTTAGCACTCACTCCGCTGATATTAAATGGCGGGATGAATTGACGGAAATAGTGTGCGAGTTCGCAGTTTGTCACCATGAATCCGATTCGTACATTTGCCAATCCGAATGCTTTTGACATCGTGCGAAGGACGATGAGATTCGGAAGGGTGGCAATGAACGGGATCATGCTCGCATCTGGTGTGAAGTCCATGTACGCCTCATCCACCACGATATATGGCACGATTGAGGCGAGATGCGTCAACTCTTCTACGGTCCAAAGCTTCCCGGTTGGATTGTTCGGATTCGAAAGGAGAAGAAGCTTTGGATGATGCGTCTCAATCGCCTTTACCATTCCTTCATACGATAAATCAACGGCTTGAACATGATGACCGTGTGCGATAGTCGTGAAGATTGGGTACATCGAAAAGTCAGGTGCCGGAGACAAGACCACGTCATGTGGTGCGAGCAATGCTTGCGTCACGACATGAATCATCTCATCACTCCCACAACCGACTAGTAATTGCTGAGGTGTGACGCCAACGTACGCAGCGTATTGTTCGAACAATTCATTGATCGGTTCGACCGGATATTCGTGTAAGTCATCATACGTCAACGAATCAAGCTGATTCTTGATGCGGTCAGGTAACGGGAATTGACTTTCATTTTGGTTTAACCGATGTCCCGTCGGATATACGACGGGATAGATCGGTAGCTCGACTTGTCTCATTCAGTTGGCTCCATCGAGAACCATTTTTTCACCAATTCATCGATTTCGCCAGACTCCATCATCTTGTTCAATTCTTCGTTGAACTGGTCGCGTAACTCATCATCTAATTTGAAGGCAGCAGCTGATCCTTTTTCGCCATCCTCTTTCAAAGCGAATGTATAGAAGCTGTCATCTTGGTCTAAATACTTTTGTGCGACCGTGTCTTCGATGACCATTGCATCGATTCGACCTGTGTTCAACTCTTGAACGATTTCAGGGATCTTGTTCAACGATACGAGTTCAGCCTCAGGTGCTTGTTCTTTAGCGATATTTTCTTGAATCGAAGCCGTTTGGACACCGATTTTCTTACCAGACAAATCTTCGATTGCCTGAAGGGACTTGTCTTTAGTCATGATCAAGTTTGTCGCGGATAGATAGATGTCTGAGAAATCGGCATTCTCTTTACGCTCTTCTGTTGGCGTCATCCCGGCCATGACGAAGTCGACACGCCCGCTATTGAGGGCTCCGAGTAAGCTACCGAAGTCCATATCTTCAATCTTCAATTCGTAACCGAGGCGTTCTGTGATTGTCTCCGCGATTTCAATATCAAATCCGACAATCGCATCTCCGTTTGCCGTATCGACAAATTCATATGGGAAGTAATCGGCGCTCGTCCCCATGACGAGCGTTTTTTGTTCTGTCGCTTCACCTTCTGTCTCTTGACTACATGCACCGAGTAATACTGCGCTCATCATAAGTGTACCTGCTAATAACCATTTTTTCATATGTGTATAATGCCTCCCTGTTGTAGATGAGACTAAGTGTATATGTATGATTATTAATTGTAAAGCATAAATATACAAAATTATCAAAAAGAGAAGCACTTTCTATCTGAAAGCGTTCTCTTCTTAGTTTTTCAACAGATACGACATAATTCGCTCAATCGGAATTTCTCGATTGTCCATCGTAAAGGTTTGTAAGTAAGAATGGTTAGTAGGCCGTTTGCAGTGTTCATTCATCTTAGACCAATTCTCATACGAAACTTGATCAATTTGACTCGGTCGTCTGACACGGTTTCGAAGTCGTGTGTTAATTTCTTCGTAATCTTCATGACGACACTCGATATAACGATAAGTCGCTCCGTACTTGGTGGAAATCGCTATCCCTTTATCGAGTATTTCATCATAGAGACAAGGACTGTCGAGAATGACGTTTTGTCCAAGTGATAGGTGATACTCGACGAGGGACCAATCGACATCATAAGCCATCTTCCCGATTTCTCCATCCGAGAAGTTGCCATCAGGAAGCGTATGGAGTAGGGCGGTCTTTGAAACATCATGATCGATGATGACTGCGGGTACGTGTTGGATGATACGCTTAGCCAATGTGGATTTTCCTGATCCAGGTGTTCCAGACATTTGAAGAAAAAACAGATGATCACCTCACATCTAAGTAGGAGCAAATTTTATTACTCATACAACTTGATTTATTTGTTAAAAAGGCTCATTTCCTAAAGATAATCTTCGATACAATCGACCTGAATAACCTGATAAGGTTAGTTAAAGGTTTGATCCGATGTTAGCATTTGCATACCATGATGACGTTCCCGTCAAGATCTTTGAAATTGAACCAATGTTCATGCTCAATGGGTGTAATGACCTCAATATCGTGTTGAGCCATATAATAATAAGCTTGATGAATATCGTGTGTATTTAAGTGAAATAGTGGTGTCTGGATGATGTTATCTTTTGAGTAGATGTTACTATCTAAAACGAGGTTGGTACCCTCTAATGGAATGACATATAAATGGTCGAATAAGATTTCTCCTTTTGTTGAAAGATCGAATAAATCACAATACCAGTCACGCGCTTTTTGAATATCACTCACCGGAATAAAGATGGTGCCGATTTTGTGAAGGATAGGGTTCATAAAAATTCCTGCCTTTTTAATTGATGAATGAAGTTTGCAACATCTTTCCGAGATTTTAAGAAGATGATCTGTTTCTCGTGAGAATATTGTTTGATTCGTTTGACCATCTCCGGCTTTTGAACGTCAGGAAAATTCCAAACCCACTTGAGGAATGCGAAATCGAGTTTTTCCTCACAGGATGCGCCCATGTCCGGTCGCGTCGTACCACGATATCGGACGACTCGTTTAAGGACACGGTATATACAGACGATGCGGGGAAGATCGATTAAAATGACAGTGTCCGCTGCCTGCAGTCGTAAATCAAGCGTATTCCCGAAGTTTCCATCGATGATCCATTGATCTTTCTTCACAAGCTGTTGTTGGATGTCGATTCGTTCTTCACTTGGTGCCATCACCCATCCTGGTCTCCACATGAGGGCGTCTAAATGATAGACATCGAGATGTAATCGTTCACCGAGTTGACGGGCGAGTGTGGATTTCCCCGCACCACCAGAACCGATGATCATGATGCGTTTCATATAGTCACTTCTTTCATTGATGGACTCGATAAGATTAACTTTGCCCGTGCATCCATGTTTTCTGGTAGATTTTGTAGTGAAAAATATTTTAAATCTATTCCTTCATCATCGTTTAAACATAACGTGCCCGTCACTGTGTCAGTGATGAATAAATGGGTAACATTATGTACTTGATCGCCATTTGGATACTCAAAGAAAAAATCAGGTCCAGAGAAAACTGAGATTAAAGTTAATTGGTTGGAAGAGAGACCCGTTTCTTCATACAATTCTCTTTGTGCTGTTTGTTCAATTGTTTCTCCGGGTTCCATCGCCCCTCCAGGAAGTCCCCATTCCTTTGTATCTTTCCTTAGTTGAAATAAAAATTCTTGATTATCATTTTGTACAGCTACTGCAGCACCGACCATAATGAAAGGACGGTTACCGATGAGCTCTCTCATCGAATGTATATAATTTTTCAACTTATTCATCCTCCAATACAATCCATTTCTTCAATTGACCGTCCTCTTCGTAAATGACCCGCACATCCATCTGTCCGATGACGAGACGTTGTTCCGAACTGAACACGACGATCGGATAGTTCGTGGACACCGGCTTGTCTGTCTCAAAGATCGGGCTATGCGCCTGCATCGCGTAATAGCCGTCCGATCTCGTGTTGGCTGCGCCTGCATCAATCTGTGTCACATGGTCAAATCCTCTCAGTCTGAGCACATAACTATAAGACGTCCTCGCTCCTTGTTCGAGACGCCATTCTTCGATGATGGCTGATTTGTCGTCCATTGATCGTTCTTCTAGCACTTTCTGTGCCGTATACTCTTTTTCGTAAGGAATCATCTCCTGGATGCTGACGACGGTCATCGTCGCAAGCTTGAGCGATTCCTCGGAAGGTGGGGTAATCAGTATACCAATAAAGATGAGGATGGGAATTAATAAATAAACCATGACACGACTACGCATTTTCATCACCTTACCTTTTCAGACTGTAAACTATTTCTGCATAAGAGAATCAGTTCCCTTCAAAAGACTGCTGGAATCTCAAAACCGATTCATTACTTCAAGTTTTTGAATGAGCAGGTATGATATAAAGAGGAGGGATGTATATGAAAATCGGGGTCGTAGGTGGAGGCGTTGCGGGTTTGACTGCAGCTGCGCTCGTGCAGCAGAAAGGGCATGATGTGATTGTATTAGAAGCATCGCGTGAGTGGGGTGGGTGTGCCGGCAAGTTTCAACGGGGTGACTATTTGTTTCCTGCAGGGGCAACGCTCGGGATGGGGTTCGAACGAGGAGGGGTCCATCAGCGGGTTCTTCAGAAATTGGGCGAATCGGTCGAGGTGACGTTACTGGACGCGGTGATGGACATTCAACTGCCTGACGTCACCGTCACTTACTATCGCGACCGCAAGCGTCTGCTTGATGAGCTCAGTCGCGTATTCTCAGAGCATTATGAGTCCATCCATGCGTTTTACCGTGAAGTGTGGGGAGACTTTGAGAAGATTCGTCCGTTGTTTCAGCAGTTACCTGCACTTCCGCTACGCACGACATCAGACATGGTTTACGCGCTGAAAGGTTTTCGACCGAATCAAATCACAGCGCTCCTCAAACTCCAGCGACCACTCGGTGACACGTTAGCTCGCCATGGATTAAACGGTACGATGTTCGAGCGATTTATCGATGGCGTCCTGCTCGACAGTTTGCAGACCGGTGCGAAAGAAGCGAGTCATTTACTCGGTGCAGTGGCGCTGTCGGTCTATCATGAAGGAGCGTACTATGTTGAAGGTGGACTGTATCAATTGGCTCATGCGTTAGAGCGCGCTGTTCGCACGTTTGGTGGCGAGACGAAATTAGGGAGAGACGTCCAGTCCATCGAACGAGTGACGGATGGATGGCTCATCACCGATCGAAGAGGACGACTTGAACTGGTCGATGTCATTGTTTCCGCCATCCCGATTGAACGGACGAGCAAACTTCTGAGAGGACAGGAACAACGACGCTTCAAACGACAATACCGCAGACAATTGAAGCAGTCGCAATGGGGCACGTTCAGTCTCTATCTCGTCTTGCCTGAGAATGTGTGTCGACAGAAACCGCTGTTTCAACAAATCTATCACGAGCGATTACCGAGTGGGCATGCGTTCATTTCCATGTCCGCGCCGGATGACGTGTTGCGTACAGAAAAACCGGAACGGACCATCACGGTATCCACACATATCGATTTATCAGAATGGCAACATTGGAAAGACCGGGCGGCATATGAGAAACTAGAACAAGATTGGACCAATCGTCTCGTCGACGTCGTCGCGACTGCATTTCCCGATTGGGACCGTGAGTCGTCACTTCTCCTTCCTGGTGGACCAGGGGCATGGGTGAAGTATACGAAGCGTCCACATGGTGCAGTTGGGGGATATGCCCAGACACCAAGCCAGGCGTTGTTCCGTGCCGCAAGTTATCGCACTGACTTGCCGAACTTTTATGTATGCGGGGATACCGTATTTCCAGGGGCGGGGACGATTGGCGCAATGACGAGCGGGTTACATGTCGCCCGAGCACTCGGAGTGACGATTGATTAGGGGGATATTGATGAAGAAAAAAGCATTTGATGAACTGACAACATTGGAATTGTATCGCTTACTGGCGCTACGGACTGAGATTTTCGTCGTCGAACAGAACTGTCCGTACCAAGAGGTGGATGGAAAGGACGTAGCAGCCATTCATTATTGGATAGAAGAAGATGGAGAGATCGTCTCTGCCCTTCGCGTGCTGACGAAAGCATCTCCGGTCGCCATCGGACGTGTCGTCACGAAAGCGACGCATCGAGGGAAAGGGTATTCCCGCCTCTTGATGGATGCGGCAATCATGGACTTCGGTCATGAGACATTATATCTGCAAGCGCAGACGTATGTGGAATCTTTTTATGCATCGTTTGGCTTCAAACGGACGAGTGATGTGTATCAAGAAGACAGCATTCCGCACGTCGATATGTTACGTGAATCCACGAATCCCGCTAGTACCGTTTCCGAATCGTTCATGTTAGAATGAGAAAGAACATTCACGTGCCATTGAGCACGATTACATTATAGACATAAAGGGGTTTACAATGGTGACCGATCAACAAGTAATTGCAAAAGCAAGAGAATTGGCAGACGTATTAGCACAAACACCAGAAGTGGCGCGTTTCAAAGAAGCGGAAGCGAAAGTGAACGGAAGTGACCGCGTACAGACGTTGATTAAACGAATCAAGTTCTTACAAAAAGAAGCCGTCAACTGTAAGCACTACGGCAAGACGGAAGCACTTGCGAAAGTCGAGCAAAAGATTGATAAAGCGATGGAAGAACTTGACTCGATTCCCGTCGTTCAAGCGTTCCAAGAAACACAAGTCGAAGTGAACGATTTGCTTCAATACGTGACGGTCACGCTCGCGAACTCCGTGACGGACCGTATCATCGAATCGACGGACGGCGACGTCCTTGCAGGGAAGACAGGGAGCGGCATGGCGGCTGAACAAGCACGCGGCGGCTGCGGATACTAAAACGACACAGCTGGCCGATGGTCAGCTGTTGTACTTTCTAGAGGTGAATCAACATGCAAGAAGTCCATCAGACACCAATGATGAAACAATATTTCTCTATCAAGGCCGACTATCCGGACGCCTTTTTATTCTATCGACTCGGCGACTTTTACGAGTTGTTTTTTGAAGATGCACAAATTGTCGCAAAAGAGTTAGAGCTCACGCTCACTTCTAAAAATGGAAAGCAGGCCGAGCATCCGATTCCGATGTGCGGCGTTCCGCATCATTCAGCAGCAATCTACATTGAACAATTGATTGAAAAAGGTTTTAACGTCGCCATCTGTGAACAGACGGAGGATCCGAAGGCAACTAAAGGGCTCGTGAAACGGGAAGTCATCCAAGTGATCACGCCGGGTACATATATGGCGTCACTCAGTGAAAAAGAAAACCGATATCTCGTCGCCATCTCGGACGTCGCAGGGCGATTCGGAATTGCTCGCGGTGACGTCACGACGGGGGAATCATGGTTGACGACACTCTCGTCAGAAGAGGCCGTCTTGCGGGAAATCGAAGGATTGCTTCCGAACGAAGTCATCGTCGAGGATGAACGACTTGCTGATTTATTGCGACAGACCGGGATCCCACTTTCGATTCAAGTGGACAAGCGGAATAGTCCACTCGCACAAGGTGCAAAAGATGAGGCACAACGCTCGGCATTTGAGTTGCTGTTTGCCTATTTGACGAAAACACAGAAACGTTCACTTGACCACTTGCAACCAGCCGTCGCCTATGAGGTTGAACAGCATATGCAACTTGACGCCAACACGGCCCGAAACCTTGAGTTGTTCCGTTCGGCTCGTTCAGGGGAACGGAAAGGGTCACTCCTTTCACTCCTTGATGAGACGACAACGGCGATGGGCGGTCGATTGTTGAAACGTTGGCTCGAACAGCCACTCTATACAGAGCAAGGCATCAGAGAGCGACAGGATGCCGTCGAGAACTTGGTGGACGACTTCATGTTGCGCGATCAACTACAGGAAGAGCTGAAGCGAGTCTACGATATCGAACGCCTTGTCGCTAAAGTTGGGTACGGGACGGCGAATGCGCGAGATCTCGTCCAACTTCGCGACACGCTCGAGCGGATGCCTTCTGTCCGGTCACTCTTACAAACAGTGAAAGCGGATCGCTTGCAGCAAATTGAACAAAAGCTCGACTCGTTCGAGACATTGAGTGAACAGCTTCGGGCTGCCCTTGTCGATTCACCTCCGATTTCGACGAAAGAAGGCGGGATGATTCGTCACGGGTATTCGGATGAGCTCGACGAACTGTTAGAAGCGAAAGCGAACGGGAAATCGTGGATTGCCAACCTCGAACAACAGGAACGCATCGCGACCGGCATCAAGTCGTTGAAGGTCGGGTATAACCGCGTATTCGGTTACTACTTGGAAGTGACGAAAGCAAATGCGAAGTTGCTCGAAGAAGGGCGTTATGAACGGAAGCAGACATTGACGAATGCGGAACGTTACATTACACCTGAGTTAAAAGAGAAGGAAGCGCTCATCTTAGGAGCGGAAGAGAAGAGCTGTACGCTCGAATATGATTTGTTTGTCGCACTTCGCGAAGAAGTGAAGACGTATACGAAGGCACTTCAGCAATTGGCCCGTTCACTCAGTGAGTTGGATGTTCTCCTCGCCCTTGCCGTCGTAGCCGAGAAACGGGAGTATGTGCGTCCAATTACAGCGAAGCATGTACAAATTGAACGCGGGCGTCACCCTGTCATTGAAACGGTCTTGCCGCGAGGCGAATATGTCGCCAATGACTTGACGCTTGACGACACACGTCAAATGTTACTCATCACCGGACCGAACATGTCCGGTAAATCGACGTACATGCGTCAATTTGCCTTGATTGCAATCCTTCATCAAATCGGTTCATTCGTCCCGGCAGAAGCGGCGGAACTCCCGCTCTTTGACCGCATCTTCACACGGATCGGTGCGGCGGACGATTTGGTGAGCGGACAGTCGACGTTCATGGTCGAGATGACCGAGACGCGCCAAGCCGTTACCGAGGCGACGAGCAATAGTCTGATTCTATTGGATGAAATCGGTCGCGGGACGTCGACGTATGACGGGATGGCGCTCGCACAGGCAATCGTTGAATATATCGCCTCGTCAATCGGTGCGAAGACACTCTTCTCTACGCACTATCATGAACTGACAGTGCTCGAAGATTCGATTCCGACACTTGAGAACGTTCATGTCCGGGCGATTGAGCGGGATGGACGAGTCGTCTTCCTCCACGAAGTGCATCCGGGACGTGCCGATAAATCGTATGGGATTCATGTGGCGGAATTGGCTGAACTTCCGGATTCATTGATTGACCGGGCCCGGACGATTCTGTCAGAACTCGAATCGGAAGCAACGAAACCAGCTTTGAACGAGCAATCTGCTCCACCTCAAGTGGAAGAAGTCAGCCAGTTGTCATTGTTCGAGTCGCATGACGCTGTTCGAGAACAGCTGCTCAAACTCGATCTATTGGCAATGAATCCAATCGAAGCGATGCAGGCGCTCTACGAACTGCAACAGACCGCAAAGAAAGGGTGAGTCGATGGGAATCATTCGAGAGTTACCTGAACAGCTCGCGAACCGAATCGCAGCCGGGGAGGTCGTCGAGCGACCGGCTTCCGTCGTCAAAGAATTAGTCGAAAATGCGATTGACGCGGGAGCGACGAAAGTAGACGTCGACTTACAAGAGGCGGGCATCCGTCTAATCAAAGTGCGAGATAACGGGCATGGGTTCCATGAAGAAGATGCGGCGCGAGCCTTCTTGCGGCATGCGACGAGTAAGATCCGGGACGAGCATGACTTGTTTCGGATTCGGACGCTCGGCTTCCGCGGTGAGGCGCTCGCCTCGATTGCGTCGGTCAGCCACGTCTCCTTGAAGTCAAAGCGAGCAGATGAGGATGGTTTTGAGATGACGCTTGAAGGTGGAGTCGTCAAGGCGACGAATCCGACGGCGACGAACGTCGGGACCGAAATTGCGGTCAGTCAGCTCTTCTTCAACACACCGGCACGGCTGAAATATTTGAAGACGTCAGCAACGGAACTTGCAAGTATTACGGATACGTTGAACCGTTTAGCGCTGTCTCATCCGGAGATTCGATTCACCGTCTTTCATGAAGAGAAAGAATTGTTGCGTACGAACGGGAATGGAGACTTGAAACAAGTCATGCTTGCCATCTATGGTCGCCAAGTCGCCGCACAAATCGTCACGGCGTCGAGCAAGACGAACGATTATACGCTGAGCGCCCATCTCGTACGCCCGGAAGTGACCCGTTCGAACAAACAGTACGTGACTCTCATCTTAAACGGTCGAAGCATCAAGAACTTTGCACTGACCCAAAGCGTGCTTGAAGGCTACCATACGCTCTTACCGATCGGTCGCTATCCAATTGCCGTGCTCGAAGTGAAGATGGACCCGATGTTGATTGACGTGAACGTCCATCCGACGAAACGTGAAGTGCGTTTGTCGAAAGAAAAAGAACTATGCCAGCTCATCCGAGAGACCGTTCAATTGACGCTCCGGGAGCAACGTCTCATTCCGTCTGTGAAACAAGAGCCGAAGCCGAAACGTGTGACACCGTCCGAACAGTCGAAACTCGACTTTTCGATGGAGCCCCAACCTAAACAGGCAGATCCGGTCGAGTGGAACTATCCGATTCCTCGCGAGCGAAAAGAGTCGCTCACGTCTCCCTCCCAGTGGAACCCGGCGCCGCTCGTTCATGAACCGGATCCAGAGATGATTGAACCAAAACAGGTCGAAGAGCCTGTACATCAGTCGGAGCGTCTTCCGGCGTTAGACGTCATCGGGCAACTGCATTCGAGTTATATCATCTGTGGAGCGGAAGACGGGATGTACGTGATGGACCAACATGCCGCTCAGGAACGCATCAAGTATGAGTTGTTTTATGAGCAGTTAGGACGTCCGGAAAAAGAGTATCAGCTTCTATTGATTCCGCTGACGTTAGAGTTCACGCAAGAAGAGACGCTCGCTATCGAAGAAGTGCTCCCGCTTCTAGCGGATGCAGGCATCACGTTAGAGCCGTTTGGGGGTAACACGTTCCTTGTCCGTGAGATTCCGACATGGTATCCGCAACATGACTTAGAGGGCACGATTCGTGATCTGGTGGAGATGGCCATTCAACAGCGGTCAATCGACATCGCGAAATATCGCGAAGAAGCATCAATCCTCATGGCGTGTAAACGATCGATCAAAGCGAACCATCCACTCAATAGGGAGATGATGCGACAATTGATTGATGATTTGAGTCGTACGACGTCTCCGTTTACCTGTCCGCACGGGCGACCGATTCTCGTGAAATGGAGCACGTATGAGCTTGAGAAGTTATTTAAACGCGTCATGTAATCGTCTTGTTACCTTGTTTTAACACTATGTAACGTTTATGCAGGAGCCCACATGGGAAAACTATACACATGTCACTCAACGCATCGAGGTTGAGAGGTGGCTTTTTCACTGCCTCACCCTCAAGATGTCGACATGAAATGTATATCCATGTAGGAGGAAAAGAAAATGACGAACAAACTTCAAGTATCAAAACGAGAATTACGCCCACGATCACTACGCACGAAGTTGCGTAACGAAGGAAAAGCGTTAGGCGTCGTCTACGGCTACAAAGTAGACAGCACACCAATCGTGTTTGACGAGATGGACCTTCGTAAAATTCTCCGAGACCATGGTGACAATGCCTTGATTGAACTCCATTACGATGGAAATAAAATCAATACGCTCGTGCACGGATCAGAAACGGACCCGTTCACAAACTTCTATCAGCACGTCGAATTCATGGCCGTGAAGATGGATGAAGAGACAGAAGTTGAAGCGGATATCGTCCTTGTTGGCGACGCGAAAGGCGTCAAAGAAGGCGGATATCTCGCCCAGTCACTTTATAAAGTGACGGTCGCTGCGACACCTGCCAACATCCCAGAACGCATCGAACTCGATGTCTCAGAGCTTGGAATCGGTGATTCGGTGACGGTAGCAGATCTTCCAGAAGACAAATCGTACACGATTGTCTCGGAACCAGATATGCACATCGCCTCTGTGAATGAGCCGGTTGCAGAAGTTGAAGAGGAAGAATCAGAAGAAGGTTCAACTGAAGAAGAAGCTTCTGAAGGATCTTCTGAAGAAACAGAAGAATCGACTGAGGATAAAGAATAAGCAATTCGATTAAATCAGAGGAGCATCGTCCCTAGATGGGGCGATGCTCCTTTGTTTATTAATCAACATTTTTTTTACGAACATTTTTAGAAATGTTGCAATATAGAAAAGTTTATCAAAATGGTGAGAATGTTATGGCTACCTTTTACTTATACATGGAATAAACAAGGCACTTAAAACTTAGATAAGTTGAATCGAAAGGGCTCATAATGTTAGGTGAAGGAATTTGTGATAATTTGAGAGAAAAACAAATTGAGGTATCTTTAGACTCGATTATAATCATCTCAGGTGTCTTAAAGGCTATTCAGTTGATTGTGGTCTGGTTACTAATAGAGGCGCCACGATTCTATATGAGTTCTTTCGTACCTTATTTCGATTTATGTCTGCTATCGGGGGTATGACTTTGTTGTTAGATTTCTTCTCGACGAGTAGGGATTTAGAAAGAATCAATCGGAAAAAGACAGATAGAATAGTTGAACTTGAGAAAGGGGATTATAATGTTTTCTAACGATTTAATTAAAGAATTTATAGAATTTCGAGAAGTTAATGGAGAAGAGTTTACTTGGTGGAGTTTCGTAAATTACAAATATAGTATTGAAGACGCTCTTTCTTTTTTAAAATTTTTCAATCCAGAAATAATCTGTCATGAGAACTGTTATTTTTTTAAAGACAGTTTATCTCTTAGTTCATATAAAGGTTGGAAAGAAGAATTTGGAGCAGATTTGTCTTCCATTGAAAAGATGGTAAATTTGTACGAGCCTAAAGATTTCTTCATTATTAATAAGAAAAATGATGTCGATAGTTATAGTCAAAATAATCAAATTGAAGCTTTTGCAGAGACTCTTTGTCAGCAATGGAAAATTAGCTTGAAAGAGAGGTATAATAATATTCCTTTCCAAGTCCAATTGATTCGAGATGATGGAGACTTATACATCACAATGTTCGTATTGCGATGAGTGTGTTTAATTGATTTATGACTGAGAATGTTGAGTGATAATAAGTATTGGCATAAATATTAGACACGAAAAACTCATTGGAACTTATTAAATGAATTTTTTTCATAACTTAATGCATCTTAGATGATTAATAAGATAAATGCTGGAGATGAGACAATATATGTCGCATTTATATATCGATTTAAGTAACATTACTTCTTCATCGGAACTACATCAGATATTAAAAGAAAGTCTTCATCTTCCTGATCATTACGGCGAAAATTGGGATGCCTTTTGGGATGTCATTACTGATGTGGATTATATAACTTTTCCTGATCAAATCACTTTCATAGGATATTCTTTGCTTGAAACGAAATTAAGTGAGGATGCTAAGTGTTTAAAAATGTGTTTAGAAGAGTATAACGAAGAACATTATGTTTCACATTGTCATTTTGTTTTCTTGTAATCTAATTTGCTTACTAATATATAAAGCAAGTCTATAAGAGAGTAACCATTTCACAATCACTAATTTTTCAATATAACTTTTATAGTCCCCGACCATCATAAAAATTAATAGAAAAAACAGCTGATTTAAATTACAAGGTCTTTAAACTGAAAACTCAAAGGTGATCGCTATGCAAGAGCTTACAATTATTGAAAGGAAGCGTCTATTAGAGCAGATTGAAGATAATTTAGATAATTATTTCATTATAGGTGAAATTAAAAAGGTTTATGAGATCACTAGTTATGATGATTTAACTATTATCGATAACCAAAAAGCTTTAATTGATTTTTTGGTTTACCAAAACGTATATCCAATAGTCATAACATTTATATTATCTAAAAATATAAGTCAGGATAATGAGATGGTTGAAAAAATGGATTCAAGGAAAATTAAATATTCTATGAACTATTGCTCTGGGGATGAGAATTCTATTTATTACTGCAATGCAAAAATAGAAAACGAAAAAGATTTAAGGTTTTTGATTAACGAAACGTACTGGATGTCTGCTCAAAATGGGTTTTATAACATTATCTTTAAAGATAAATTGAATTTCACTTTAAAGAAATATGGTAAGTGGCTGTTCTCTAGAACTCAATTTGTACCTTTAATTGATATGAGTATACCAACTTCTTTTATTAAAATAGATGGAGATGGACTTGGGTTTATTTTGTTTTCTAATGAAAAAAAATATAAATCTATTGAAGAATTAACAAAGAATTTACCTCAAAAATTTTACATAGATTATTTAAACGAAAAATGAATTATGAGGGCCTCAGTTTGAGCATGTTTTAACGCATAGTCGAGTTACATAGATACTATGAAAAATGATATGTATGATGAGGTTTGGGGGTCTACTCATGATGACTCTTTGTTAGAATTATATAAACTGATAATAGCGGGTTTATCGATGTGAGAAATACAGTCCGTAGAGTTAGAATAAGAGTAAATTTAGCCAGATCATATAGCTTTGTATCATGATGTTCATTTATACAATCAAAATTATTAAAACCATTTAAAACTTGTGAAGCCACGTAGTTAAGCAGCACATATTCCATACAGAAGGTGAAAAAATGAAAGCTCAGGAAATATTAAGAGAAATCGAAAAAATATACTACTGGGATGCGCGCGTTTTAGGATTCGATTGCCGTTATTTTGGAGATGAAGTTTTACTAATAATCGAAGAAGAAAATGAAAATTATCACCATCAGATTGAATTTTTAGGTTGTATAAAAGTAGACATATCTGCTCCACTCGACGATCGAATAGTGCCTGTAAGAGAATTAAGCAGATTACAGCTTCCCTATTTTATGCATGATGTTAGTATAACAAGCTATGTACTTGAAGAAACAGAGGTATTTGTATGTAATTTGCTTTTCCCTCCAGCAAGCGCTGAAATTCATTTCACTAAGATAAGAATCGGAAAGGAATATCACTGATAAAATTTACAATGTCTGAATTGCAATAGTCGACCAAGAGACAGTTAATATATATTTATTGAACTATCATAAAATGTAGTGATTACAGAAGAACATTACAATGCAATTCATAAAATTGAGTGAGGTGTATTATATGTCATACAAATCGATACAATCGCTTTTACCTGTTAAAGAAAAGGCAATCCTGCTGGATCAGGTCGAAGGATTGAATAGATATCTTTGTATTCTACCGAACGATGAATTAGAAAGTCAGTTTGGAGATTTAGAAGAGTTCACAAAACAAGACTTTGCAGTCGTGGGTTATGAAGATGTGCTAGGAGATTTTGTAGGAGTGGACAACTTTTGATTGTTAATCATGAAACGCTTCATGTAGAGTAAAGATTAAAATTAACATTTGATGAACTCATGAAAAAGAATTATTCCCTTATCTGAACGATTGGTTTCATAAACTTTGTCTTATTATTCTCCCGAAAATAGGGAGAATTTTTCTTTGTCACAAATCCGCCATATGTAAACGATTACGATGTGAACACTCTGTCAATTCATGCAAGACAGGATTGCCAACAGAGACTGTACAGTTTATATTGTTAATGATTTCACATATTCGAACTGATACTTTCCTATTTAATTATTCAGAAAGAAGGGTTTGTGACATGGCATCAATGGAAATCCATGCACTCGAATCATTACGGAAAAAAGCACAGGCTTCCTCGCAAATGATTCATTATCGTCCAATGGAATACTTTTTACGGGCAATGTTAGCCGGGATCTTTATCGGCTTTGCCTCAATCTTCACGTTGAAAGTCGTCAACGGTATGTATTTAGCGGAATCTCCGTTCACGACACTCATCGGAGGCTTCTCGTTCGGGATCGCGCTCGTCATGATCATCTATGGGGGAGCTGAGTTGTTCACGGGAAATACGATGTATTTCACAACGTCGACGCTTCGTGGTTATACGACGCTCAGCGACACGATGCTCGTCTGGTTGCTCTGCTTCGTCGGGAACGCACTCGGGGGAATCCTATTCGCCTTACTACTTGCACCGACTGGCGTCATCCAAGAACTCGGGATGAACAACTGGTTGTTCTCCGTTGTTGAGAGTAAAATGCATCATACGACGGTTGAAATTTTCTTCCGCGCCATCTTCTGTAACTGGATGGTCTGTCTCGCTATTTTCTTACCGAAACAAATGAAAAATGAGTTCGCTCAAATCTTCTCGATGATTTTCCTTGTCGCGGTCTTCTTCGCTTCAGGATTCGACCACGTCATCGCCAACTTCGTCTTGTTCGCCTTGACGCTCGTCGTCCCACACCCTGAGACGATCAGCATGGCAGGTGCGATTCATAACTTGATTCCTGCGACGTTCGGTAACATCATCGGTGGAGCGCTCTTCATGGGAGCCATCTATACGTGGTTGAACTCGAAAGGTCTCCGTGAAGCACAAGAATTAGAAGAAGAAGTCGAATTAAAAGTTGTAAAAGCGGTTAAATAAATGATGTTTGTCACATATAACGTAGAGCCTTGTCTTACCGAAGACGAGGCTCTTTTTTATCGTATGATCACACGTAAACTGTCACAATATCGACTCGTGACCATCGAGAAAAACACATGCCATAATCTATATATAGGATTCTTAAAACGAATATGAATGTTTTGAATCCATATATAGTGAGGTGATGCGTTTTGAAATTACTGCAGTTGTATGAGGACGTCTGCGTCTTACCAGACCAAGACTTGGTACAAGAGAATGCGAATGTGGACGGGAAATCCCCACTCGGAAAACTAGCACGACTCTCTTCAGAAGTGTCGAAAGAACTATCGCAGACGTATTTGATGTCGGAACGGTCAAAACAAGCCGTCACTGATAACTTTTTATACGTGCACGATGCCGACTATTACATCACAGGCTCGACGACATGTTGTCAAATTCCACTCGGTCAATTGTTGAAAGACGGCTTCCATACGGGACATGGGACGATCCGGTCGCCAAAGGACATTCGCTCTGCCATGGCACTCGCGTCGATCATCCTTCAAGCGAATCAAAACATGCAGCATGGGGGGCAGGCCTTCCCAATGTTTGACGTCGACTTGGCACCGTATGTCGAGAAGACATATGAGCGTCAACTGAGCCGACTTCAATCCTTACCCGTTGACTGGGAAGAAACGCAATTGGAGACACTCGCGGAAGAAGAGACGATTTCGGCGACGTATCAGGCGTGTGAGGCGTTCATCCACAATGCGAACTCGATGCACTCACGAGGGGGCGGGCAAGTGCCTTTCGTTTCGATCAATTATGGAACGGACACATCAAAGTGGGGACGTATCCTCATTCGAGAGTTACTTCGTGCCACGGAACGTGGGTTAGGGAACGGAGAGACTCCGATTTTTCCGATTCAAATCTTTAAAGTGAAGGAAGGAATCAACTTTCGGGAGGACGATCCGAACGTCGATCTTTTCCGTGAAGCGTGTCGGGTCACAGGCAAACGGTTATTTCCGAACTTCTCATTCATCGATGCCCCGTTCAATGCCGCTTACTATGATGGGACACATGAATCTGAAGTGGCGTACATGGGTTGTCGCACTCGGGTCATGGGAAACCGACACGGAGAAGAGACGTCGATCGGTCGTGGCAATCTTTCCTTTTCCACACTCAACTTGGTGAAGATGGCACTGATCTCGGAGTCGATCTCGGATTTTTACCGCATTCTCAACCGCTATGTCGACATCGGGATCGAACAGTTGATTGAGCGTTTCGAGTATCAATGTACGCGTCGCGCTGAAGAATTCCGTTTCCTCTACACACAAGGGGTCTGGCGTGGAAGTGAGCAGTTACATATTCATGATGAAGTCCGAGATGTGCTGAAACAAGGAACGCTCTCACTCGGGTTCATCGGACTCGCTGAAACGTTGAAGGTGTTGACGGGAGGTACACATGCTGAGTCGCGTGAAGCGGAACGACTCGGTCTCGATATCGTCACGCACTTGGCCAATCGCATGCGTGCGGCAGCCGAAACGTACGACTTGAATTTTTCGTTGCTCGCGACACCGGCAGAAGGATTGTCAGGTAAATTTGTGACGCGAGACCAGGAAACGTTTGGGATGATTGAAGGTGTCACTAATCGTGCCTTTTATACAAATTCATTCCACGTGCCGGTCTATCAGTCTGTATCAATTCGTGAGAAAATCCGAATCGAGGCACCGTATCACACATTGTGTGACGCGGGACATATTTCATATGTCGAAGTCGATGGGTCACTTGCCCACAATGCGGAAGCGGTGGAATCGATTGTCCGCTTGATGCGACAGCATGATATCGGCTACGGTTCCATCAATCATCCGGTCGATCGTTGCGGAAATTGTGGGTTAGAAGGACTGATTGACGATGCCTGTCCGACGTGTGGCGAGGATACAAACATTGAACGAATCCGCCGCATCACCGGTTATTTGGTCGGGACGATGAACCGTTGGAATACGGCGAAGCGAGAAGAAGAGCGGGCGAGGGTGAAACATGATGCGCATTCTATCCGTCGTTGAAGAATCCGTCGTTGACGGACCGGGGATTCGGACGGTCATCTTTACTGCTGGCTGTCCGCATCACTGTAAAGGGTGTCACAATCCTTCCTCGTGGAATCCAACCGGGGGTGAGGATGTCGAAGTAGAGGAACTTGTTCAGCGCGTCAAGCTCAGTGGTTGGGACGGGGTGACCATTTCTGGAGGCGAACCGTTTCTTCAATCGTCAGCGTTAGCAAAACTCGTCACGGCATGTAAGTCGCTCGGTAAAAATGTGTGGGTGTATACGGGTTATACGCTCGAACAGTTGGAAGCGATGCATGACGAAGCGATTCAAACCGTGTTGGACTACGCCGATGTGCTCGTCGACGGTCGTTACGAGCAGTCGCTACGAGATATGGGACTTCGTTTTCGAGGATCGAGTAATCAACGAATCATCTTTTTGAATAAAGTATAATCGAGGCAGAGATGTCTCGATTTTTTGTATAATGATGAAAAAGGGGGAGTTTTAATGAAATGGTGTAGTTTTGAGATGCAGGAAGAGCAACGAGTGGGGATTGTCAAAGGCGATTTCGTCTACGATGTCAGCAATCAAGTACATACGACAAATTTATTAGAAGTGATCGCGCGTGAGTTCGAACCAGATATCGATTTGGACGTGGCGCCCTCATACCGAATGACGGATGTGAAACTACTCGCCCCGTACCGTCCATTGAAAAACGTGATTTGTATCGGCAAAAACTACGAAGAACACGTGAAAGAGATGGATACAGCAGGAGCAGGGAAACTCGTCATCTTCACGAAAGCACCGACCTCGGTCGTCGGTCCGGAAGCGGTCATTGAGCGTCATCCTGAATTGACGGAAAAACTTGACTATGAAGGTGAGCTCGCCGTCATCATCGGCAAGTCTGGACGAGACATCGAAGCGGTCGAGGAGCACATTTTCGGTTACACCATTCTAAACGATGTGACGGCTCGAGACGTGCAAAAAGAACATGTCCAATTCTTCCGTGGCAAGTCGTTCGATACGTTTTGTCCGATGGGACCGTTCGTCGTCACAGCGGACGAGCTCCAGTTCCCTCTCCAAATCAAAACAAGTGTCAATGGGGAGACGCGTCAAGATGGGACGACAGCCGATATGATTCGTCCGATTGATGAACTCATTCGTACACTGTCGAAAGGCATGACGCTCGAAGCGGGTGACATCATCGCGACAGGTACACCAGCCGGAGTTGGGCACGGGATGACGCCACCGACGTATCTACAAACGGGAGACACGGTCGAAGTGACGATTGAAGGTCTCGGTACATTAAGAAATGTGATTGTCTGAATGAAATGACGTAAAATGTGAAGAATCTTGTAATTCATTTATTATTTTATAAATGAGTGTTCCTCTTCGTTATAGTAAGGGTAGAAGATAACACAGAGGAGATGAATCATTATGGATCGTCACGATCAATCAAATGAACACGATCAATTACATGAATCAGAGCAACAAAAAGATTGGTTAGATACAGAACTCGGTTCATCCAACCGAAAAGAGACAAAAGTACGAACACAATCAAAACCGTCATTCGTCAGCAGTATGTTCCCGGGACTTGTCGGTGGAGTCATCGGAGCGTTGTTGACGGGCGCAATCGCATATCCGTTCATCGACCAACCCGCGACGAGTGTGAGTGACACAAACGTGACCTCGCAAGGGACTCCGGTCCAAACGTCATCGAACGTATCCGATTCTTCGGTCACAAATGCCGTCGCGACCGCTCAACCGGCCGTCGTGACTGTAAACAACTTCGCCCAAAGCGGATTCTCGAGTGAGGCGGTCGAGGCTGGAGTCGGATCAGGTGTCATCTATAAAAAAGAAGGTGACTCGGCATTTATCGCGACGAACCATCACGTTGTCAACGGAGCGGACAAGCTGACGGTCACCTTTAATGACGGAACGACTGCGGAAGCGACACTCATGGGAAGTGACGCGACGTATGACTTGGCCGTCTTGAAAGTGGACGCTGACAAAGTACCGGCCGTCATCTCAATCGGCAAATCGAGCGAGTTGAAACCGGGTCAAACGGTCATCGCCATCGGGAATCCGCTTGGACAATTCGAGAACTCCGTGACACGCGGTGTCGTCTCATCGACGTCACGCCTCGTACCCGTCGATACGGATGAGAACGGACAGGCCGACTTCAATGCCGAGGTCATTCAAACGGATGCGGCCATCAACCCAGGTAACTCAGGTGGTGCGTTAATCAACGAAGAAGGACAACTCGTCGGAATCAACTCGATGAAAATTGCGACAGCAGAAGTCGAGGGAGTCGGATTCTCAATCCCAGTCGACATCGCCCTTCCGCTCATCAATCAAATCGAACAGACGGGAGAAGTGAATCATCCGTCACTCGGCGTCTCACTTCGTGACGTATCAGAGTTCCCTCAAGGTTACTTGACGGAACAAATCAACTTGCCTGAATCGGTGACGGCGGGAACAATCATCGTGGAAGTGCAACAAAATAGTTCAGCTGCGAAAGCGGGTCTTAAGGCACGTGACGTCATCGTGAAAATCAATGACAAAGACGTCAGCTCGTTCATCGACCTCCGTAGTGAATTGATTCGCGATACGGACGGAACGGTCGACATCGAATATATCCGGGACGGAAAAACGGAGACGGTTCAAGTCGAGATTCAAAATGCGAACGGTTCTGCATTGTAAAAGGTGGGCAATATGCCCGCCTTTTTTGCTATGCTTATACAAAAGGAGGATGAGTTATGGTACGAAATTTATATGGGGTGTTACTATTCGGGGCAGGAATTTTACATTTTGTAAGAGAGAAGGCGTTCATGTCGATTATTCCGAAATCTTGGCCGTTCCGCCGACTGATGGTGCAACTAAGCGGAGTCGTTGAAGTCGTGTTCGGGGCGATGCTCTTACTCAACAAGGGAACATCGTTCGTGAAACGGACGCTACCGGCATTCTTTATCGCCGTCTTCCCGGCAAATATCAACATGGCCGTCAAGCCATCTAGAATCGGTGGGAAGGTCATTCCGAAATGGATTACATGGGGACGACTCCCGCTTCAATGGGTTTTGATCAAAGGTGTCAAAAAAATATAAAGGTGTGGAGATACATATGACAAGCGTACTCAAGTGGTTTGAGCATTTCCATGCTCATCCAGAAATCAGTTGGAAAGAAGTCGAGACGACTCGAACAATCGCATCCATCTTATCAGACTGGTCGATTCCCCATCGAACGTTTGAGGACGTGACCGGAGTAATCGCGGAGATTGGATCGGGAGAAGAAGTGATTGCGGTCCGCGCCGATATCGACGCGTTATGGCAACAAGTGGACGGTACGTTTCGAGCGAACCATTCATGTGGGCACGACGCGAACATCAGCATGGTACTCGGTGCGCTCGAACAGTTGAAAGACGAAACGTTACAAAAGCGAATTCGTTTCATCTTCCAACCTGCCGAAGAGCAAGGGAATGGTTCGCTCGCCATGATCGAACGAGGGGCGTTAGAGGACGTGACGCAACTATTCGGAATCCATTTACGTCCACAAGAAGAGTTGAAAAGGGGACAATATGCGGCGGCGATTCAACATGGTGCTGCCTTCTTCTTAAAGGGAGAGGTCATTGGGGATGATGCGCATGGTGCGAGACCACATCAAGGACAAAACGCACTCGATGTCATCTTCACGATTCAACACATGCTTAAAAGCATTTACTTGTCACCGTTTGAGCCGCACTCTGTCAAGTTGACGAAGGTACACGCCGGGAGTGACAACATGAACATCATTCCAGGAAATGCGACGTTCTCGATTGACGTCCGTGCCCAACAAAATGAAGAATTGCTCGAACTGCGCAATCGTGTCGAAGACATGTTACTCCAGGTCGGCCAGCTTCATCGTGTGAAACTTGAATGGGAGTGGCAAGACTTTACACCGGGAGCCGTCGTTGGGGAAGAGTCTAGCCAAATCGCCAAGCGAGCGATTGAGAAACGCTTCGGTGAGTCGGCTCTCGTTGAACGGATCGTCACGTCAGGTAGCGATGATTTTCATTTTTATACCGTCGAGAAACCGTCACTTGATGCAACGATGATTGGCATCGGCGCTGATTTAGGTCCAGGTCTTCATCATCCGCATATGACGTTTGACCGTGACGCGTTAGAAGATGGGGCACGCCTGCTCGCGGATGCGCTCCGGATTGCAGCAACATAAATCAAGATGGGTGGGATAGACAGATGTCTGTCCACTCATTTTTTTATTGCATCCACTCCTTGTAAGCGCTATCATAACGTTATTAGCGACAATATAACGACAATTCTGAATTTTCGCTATGGGGGAGGAAGTTAGATGGAAACAACGGGGAACAAGCAAGACATGAAATTAGGGTGGGCACTCTTGCCACTTGGGGTGATGATCGTCGTCATGCTCATCTCGATCGTTAAGCTCGGTCAAGGACCACACATCCCGCTCATCGTCGGGACAGCGGTCGCTTCGCTCGTCGCCTGGCGTCACGGGTTCAAGTGGAAAGAGATTGAAGAGATGATGTATAAAGGGATTCGTCTCGCCCTACCGGCAGTCGTCATCATCATTTTGGTCGGGTTGACGATTGGGGCATGGATCGGTGGAGGAATTGTTGCCACGATGATCTATTTCGGACTGAAGATCATCTCACCGGCATACTTTTTGTTAACGATTTGTCTCATCTGTGCGGTCGTCGCGCTCTCAATCGGGAGTTCATGGTCGACGATGGGGACGATTGGAGTAGCGGGGATGGGCATCGGGCTGAGTATGGGGATACCGGCGCCGATGGTAGCGGGGGCTGTCATCTCAGGAGCTTACTTCGGGGATAAGATGTCGCCTTTGTCAGACACGACAAACTTGGCGGCAGGATTAACTCATACGAATTTATTCGTACATATTCGGCACATGCTCTATACGACAATTCCAGGACTCATCATTGCACTCGGGGTATACGCATGGCTCGGTAGACGATTTGCAGATTCTTCGACAGACTCGTCTGAAATCACACAGACATTGACGATTTTAGAGGACAGTTTTGTCATCTCACCATGGTTACTCCTCGTTCCACTCGCCGTCATTTTGCTCGTTGCAAAGAAGGTGCCGGCGATTCCGGCGCTCGTCGTCGGGATTGCACTGGGCTTCTTGGCTCAAGTGTTTATTCAAGGTGGAACGCTCGCTGACAGCGTAGGCGCTCTTCAGAGTGGTTATGTCATCGAGACGGGAAATGAACTGGTCGATAACCTCTTCAGTAGAGGTGGTCTTGATGCGATGATGTACACGGTCTCGATGACCATCGTCGCGATGACGTTCGGGGGGATTTTAGAATATTCGGGAATGCTACAATCTATTATGAACCAAATTTTGAAATTGGCGAAAACGGCAGGTTCGTTGATTGCTTCAACGATTTTAGCTGGGATTGCAACGAATGCGACGTGTTCGGAGCAGTACATCTCAATCGTCGTCCCGTCACGCATGTTTGCTGGAGCATACGAAAAAATGGGACTACAGTCGAAAAACTTATCTCGTGCCCTCGAGGATGGAGGGACGTTGACATCCGTTTTTATACCGTGGAACACGTGTGGGGTATTCATCCTCGGCACACTCGGGGTCGGAGCTTTCGAATATGCACCGTACGCCGTCTTGAACTTCATCGTACCAGTCATCTCGATTGTTTATGCCTTTACGGGATATACGATTGAGCGCATGGCAGTCATCCAACAGGAAGAACCTGTCGCGGAACAAGCGGCTCAATAAAACGATTCCCGGTCGTCAATCGACCGGGAATTGAAATTTATAGACGGTACGCGGACGACCTTGGCTGTAGCTCATCTCTTCGCCAATCCGATGAACAAGTTTTGCATCAACCAATTTTTTGATGAGTCGCTCTGTCGTACGACGTGTCACGTTTAAATGGTCGGTCAACTCTTTCGCTGTAAACTCGAGATGGTCCGTTGAAAAGTGAATGAGCTTTTCGATATTAATCGGACTCATACCCGTCTGCTTCATCATGTCATAGACACGCGTTTGTGTGACACGGAAATGAATCGGTGCCGGTTGATCGGTGAACGTCATTCGTTTTGAATCGTCGACGATTCGTATAGTGGAATTACTTGTCGTATGAAGTGCAAGTTCGGCATGCTCAATGGCACGTTGATAATCGGACCCATACCCGATACCTACATGACCAGGAGTTTCCTCTGGCAAGATTAAACTGTTTGATATGGCGGATTCAATCTTTCCTTTACTCGATAATAGGATGATGCCGTCTTGAGTGGACTCCATCAATTTACCACCGAAATAATGATGTTTTGTCGTATAATTGAGCGTATCTTCACTTGTATCCGAGTAGAAGAGCACAGCGAGTTGTGACTGGTCCAATTTGTTCAAACGAATCTGTTGAATAAAATCATGGAAGTGGTGGAGAATTCTCTCTTCTGGCTCTATCATGAGCTGACTAGCAAAACCATTTTCCACTAAGTGTCGATGGACTCGTTCGACACTTGTCAAGGCGAATCGAGTCGTCCCAGTTCGTTGAAGTTGCTCATGAAACGAAATCAACTCTTCGAAATTCATATACGGACTAAGTTCTTTCACTTGCGGTGGCGACATGTGGCTTGGAAACGATGCTAAAATTGATTCAAGTCGTGACGCATCAACGAGATCGATGGAGAGCTCTTCGATTCGGAGCTGTTGTGTCAATGTCACGTATAAAAGTGACGTCAATAACACGACATCATCTTGAACGACGTGATGGGCAAATGGAAGGTTCGCTTCCTCCATCGCATACGTATAAGGGAATGAACCGGAGAAGAACACTCCGTCAAAAAATAGGAGTTTTGTAGCGATGTCTTTCGCTTCTCGCGGGTCATCATAAGGAAATCCCTCGATTCGAACATCGGGTAAGGAAGAACCGTTCTGTACCTGTTGTAAAAACGATGGTGAGCCGACAACGGCGATATGGATGGACATGTAAAATCCCCCTTGCAATTTAGCGACTATATAACGACAATATAGAGGAAAGGACAGTTGAAGTAAAGGAGTGATGAACATGAATATTCAAAAAATAGAAATTTTCTCGGTTCGCTTTCCATTAAAGGTACCATTCATCGTCAGTTATCACCGTTATGATGATATGCCTTCTGTCATCGTCAAAATGACAACCGCATGTGGACTTGTCGGTTATGGAGAAGCCGTGGCGGATGAGCATGTGACGGGTGAGTCCGCTGAGAGCACGGTCAGTGTACTCCGTCATCTATTGGCTCCGCTCTTAATCGGAAAAAATCCGATGCACCTAGAGCATATTCATGACGAGATGGACCGTGCGATTCGTGGTGTTCCGGCTGCCAAAGCAGCACTTGACATCGCGTGTCATGATGTGATCGGGAAAAAGCTGAATCAACCAATCTACGAATGGATTGGCGGTCGGTACCATGAGTCATTCCCAGTCACGCACGTCTTGAGTATCGGAGAGCCGAACCATATGGCACAAGAGGCACTCGAACAAATGAAACGAGGTTATACGGCAGTGAAGATGAAGGTCGGAGTCGATGTGCAAACGGACGTGGCGCGTGTCAAGGTGGTACGGGAAGCGGTAGGAAATGACGTGCCGATTCGAGTCGACGTTAACCAGGGATGGATCAACGCGGCCAATACGGTTCAAGCCATGCGTCTACTCGAACCGTATGGCATCGATTGGGTCGAACAACCGGTCAAGGCGGATGATTTTGAAGGCATGCTCGAAGTGAAACAAAAAATCTCCGTCCCGCTCATGATGGATGAAGGGTTGAAAGATATTCACGATATGAGACGCTTGACGATGATGCAGGCAGCCCATAAAGCGAACATCAAGCTGATGAAGTGCGGTGGCATCTATCCAGCGAAGAAGTTGGTCCATATGGCGGAGATGTCCGGAATCGAATGCCAGATTGGTTCTATGGTCGAATCCTCCATTGCATCGAGTGCAGGATTCCATGTCGCTTTCTCGAGTAAAATCGTGAAGACGGTCGAGTTGACGGGTCCGCTCCGGTTCGGGAAAGATGTTGGAAACTTATCATATGATTTACCAATCATCTCGCTGAACGATCGTCCGGGACTCGGTATTGACGTCGATGAGGACGTGTTACGTGAATTGACGACGGAATCTTACGTGGTTGGAGATGAGTCGCATGTGGCAAGGTGAGATCAAAGACCTTTCACTTCATGTATGCGTCCTAGGCTTGTCCGATTTACCGGAACTGTTAACCGTTCAAGATACGGTCATTCAGGCGTTGGCTGAACCGGAGCACTATCAATCGTTATCGGTTGAAGAGTTCACGAAACTGTTGACGGATCAGACGTTGATTGGGGCAAAATCAGATGGTCGGATTATCGCGTTCCGAGCGATGCTCATCCCACCGATTGATGCGGAGCATCTAGGGCGAGATATCGGATGGCCGGAGGATTCGCTTGAACGTGTCCTGTATCAGGAAGTGACGAACGTCCATCCAGACTTCCGTGGATATGGACTACAGACACATTTGGGCAAACTACTAATGAAACAAGTTGAATCGGATAACCGTTTCGATGTCGTCTGTGCGACTGTCGCACCGTTCAATATTCCAAGCATGAAAGACAAGTTCACGCTTGGACTCCGAATCGGGGCGTTGAAAGAAAAGTATGGCGGGAAACTCCGCTATATCTTTTACAAAGAGATGCATCGTTCGTGGCATCCCACATCAGTTGCGCAAGATGTACCGATGGAAAATCGTGGGCGACAAGTTGAGTTGCTTCAAGCCGGTTGGGTCGGGACGGGCATGATGAAACAAGGGGAACAGTGGATTGTTCGATATGAGAAGTAAAAAATCCTCGTCAAGCTGACGAGGATTTTGTTTATTCGAGAACGAAGAGTACATCATTCGCGAATTTCTCATACGTACGGTCACTCGGGTGGAACTGATCGGTCGCTAAATCTCTTGATAAGTCAGAGATGTAGGCGAACGGGTCGATCACATCGATATTCTGCGCATTCGCCAATTGTTTCGCTGATGCGTTCCAATCGAGGATGAGCTGATTGAATGCTTGTCCATTCTCATCATTTTGAAACGGATTGTATAGACCGATATACACGATGGTTGCCGAATCGTTGAGTGAACGAATTTCAGTGAAAATCGTTTCTAAATTCGTCTTCGCATCCGTGACCACTTGTTGAATATCGACGGATTCGAAGTTATCGACGTTTTCCCCACGGTTGAACAAATCGTTTCCACCGATGGTCAACGTGATATATCGTGCGTTCTCAATCGTTCGACGCACTTCAGGTTGCTCGAGTTGTGTGAGTAAATCTTCTGTTCGTGCCCCAGACACGGCAAGGTTTTGCGTACGTACGCCTTCTTCTTCAAGAGCAGTGCTGACAGGCTGTACATATCCTGCGCCTGATGTTGACCCGACACCGCGTGTCAACGAATCGCCTAATGCGACGTAGACGTCTCCTTGTGGTTCAGGGCGTTCGTCTTCGGAGACGGAAAGTGTTCGCTCCGGCGGATTGACAATATCCTGATAGCCGATCCATAGACCATATAAGGCGATTCCCGTTAAAAGAACGGCGCCACTTAAAAATGCATACCATTTCGACTGTTTCATGGGCTGACCTCGCTTTCTATATGAACATCATATCAAAAATGTGTGGATGTGCCCTATGTGAATGTTCGAATAGGACAGATTCACTTTTGTCCGATAGAATAAGGAAAGAGGTGAGACAATGGAACCGACGTTAAAGCTACATCAACTTACAAAAGTGATTGGAAAAAAGACGATTATCGATAACATTTCGTTAGACGTCTACCCGGGTGAGGTCTTCGGATTTTTAGGACCGAACGGCGCCGGGAAGACGACGACGATTCGAATGATTGTTGGCTTGATCAAACCGACGAAAGGAAATGTATCGATTTGTGGGTATCGTGTCGACAAACAATTTGTCCAAGCGATGAGTCAAATCGGCGCAATCGTCGAGAATCCAGAGCTGTATAAGTTTTTATCCGGACGTGAGAACTTAGAAGCGTTCGCACGCATGTTACCTGGAGTCGATGATAAGCGAATCCAAGAAGTCATTGACCTCGTCGATTTGACCGCTCGAATCGATGATAAAGTGAAGACGTACTCTCTCGGGATGCGACAGCGACTCGGGATTGCCCAGGCGCTATTAAACAATCCACGGGTGCTCATCTTGGATGAGCCGACGAACGGGCTCGATCCGATGGGGATTCGAGATTTACGACTTTTCATTCGTCGACTCGTTGAAGAAACGGGACTGAGTGTTCTCGTATCGAGTCATATCCTGGCCGAGATTGAACTACTAGCGGACCGAGTCGCCATCATGTCGCGAGGAAAGATTGTCAAGGTGGGGACGGTCCATGCTTTGATTGAAGAACTCGCGTCAACGGTCGACTTACATGTAACGAATAGCTTCGAAGTATTACCGATCGTTCAAGGGTACGAAGGAATCGACCAAGCGGACGTGGTGGACGAGCGAACGATTCGTATTTCCATGAACGTGGAAGAGACGGCGAAGTTGAATCGATATTTGATGGAAAGAGATGTCGAGGTGTTCGGACTCGAGCGCCGAGTCCAAACGTTAGAGGACCTCTTTATCACGTTGACAGGCGGTGATCACATTGCCTAATCCATCGATGCTCGGTCTCATTCGTAATGAAGTGCTCAAGATTCATCGGAAACGCAGATTGATGGTCGTCTCCATCATCCTGATCGTGCTTGTTTCGATGTTCACGTATGCGAACTATCGTCAAATCGAGAAACAACGCGAAGAACAAGGAACGACTGATTGGCGTGTCGATCTCCAGCAAGAGATCATCGATACACAAAACCGACTCGCCTCCGCGAACGTCCAAGACGAGTTTCGGCAGATTCTTGAGTTCCAAGTCCAACAGAATCAGTATTATCTTGATAATGATATCAATCCGAATTATCCGGGAGCTCCGACGTTTATGCGTGTCTTCTTCTCCCAAGGGACTACGCTTGTCCTACCGCTGTTCATTATTGTATTGATGGCAGATATCGTGAGCGGAGAACATAACGATGGAACGATTAAGACGTTGTTATCGCGACCGGTCCGGCGATATAAGATCTTACTCGCCAAATGGCTGACGACGCTCCTTTATACATCGATCTTAATATTTGTGACCGCCGTCGTCAGTTACGCCATATCCGGCATCGTTCTCGGCTGGGACGGATGGAATGCTCCGATTTTGACCGGTTTCCAAGCTTCGCCGACCGGAACCTTCTCGACCGACTTTGTGCATACGTTGCCGATGTGGGAGTACTTGCTTATGTCGATGGGGCTTTCATGGCTCGTGGTGGCTGCGGTCGGGACAATCTCTCTCATGATTTCTGTTTTGGTGAAAAATACGGCGACTGGAATCGGAATCATGATGGCTGTCCTCATCTCAGGGCCACTCTTGACATCGCTTGGCTCAAACTGGGATAGCTCGAAATACCTGGTGAACGTCAACTTCGGTCTTCATACCTATTTGGAAGGACAGGCTCCCCCAATCGATGGGATGACGTTACCGTTTTCGCTCCTCGTCATTCTCATTTGGTCGATGGCCGCCTTGGCGTATGCGTTTTACCACTTTACCCAAAAAGATGTGTATTAATGATTCGTGCTCCTTTCCTAAGGAGCACGAATTTTTTTTGGATAAAATTAGGTCGTAAATAGAATGAATGGTTCTAAATACTCAATATTATGAATTATCAAAATAATTAAAAAGATGGATACAGCCTTTGTGGGAAAGTGTGTAAAGTAAGAATCATCACAAAGGAGGTAAACACATGAAAAAAGTTGTTTCTACATCATTAATCGCAGGCGTATTGCTCGTACCGCAATTGGTCGGTGCGGCAGAATTGAAGTCAGGCACTCTGACGAAACCATCAGAAAGTGCACCGACAACGATTGTAAAAGAGTACGTCAAATCAAAAGGTGAGTTCAAGACGATCGAGTCGAAATCAGACAAAGTCGGGAAAGTGGTTAAGCTCCAACAGACAGTTGATGGCGTGCCAGTATTCGGTGGTGTGGTAGTCGGTGTCGTAGATGAAGCGGGTCAATTGAAGACAGTCGTGGATGATGCGAAATCGGTCAAGAACCTACATAAGTCGATCAAGTTAACTGAAAAGAAAGCCATCGCGAGTTACAAAAAGCTTGTCGGACATAAAGGGGCCTACGAGCTCGAACCGGAAGCGGAATTGATTGTTTATCCAAAAGGTGAGAAGTCGGTTTATGCATATCAAGTGACCGGAACAATCCTTGAAGCGGAAGAGCCGTCACGTTGGACATACTTCATCGATGCTGGAACGGGTGAGGTACTTAATAAATTTGACCAGTTAGCTCATGCAAGACCGACGAAAGGTGTGACAGGTACGACATATACGGGAACGGGAATCGATGTTCTCGGCTACAGCCAAACGTTCAAGACAACGAAGAGCGGATCTTACTATTATCTCCAAGATTCAACGCGTGGAAAGGGAATCTATACGTACGATGCGAAAAACCGTACGACACTCCCAGGTTCGCTATGGGCTGACGTGGATAACGTCTTGAACACGACTTATGACCGTGCCGCTGTCTCTGCACACGTCAACGCGACAAAGACATATGATTTCTACAAAAACACTTACGGACGGAACAGCTATGACAACGCCGGAGCTGCATTGAACTCAACGGTTCACTACAGCCGTAGCTACAACAATGCGTTCTGGGACGGAAGTAAGATGGTATACGGAGACGGAGACGGTCAAACGTTCACGTATCTTTCAGGTGCACTTGACGTAGTCGCTCACGAATTGACTCACGCGGTCACGGAATACACGGCAGGACTGATCTATCAAAACGAGTCTGGGGCGATCAATGAAGCAGTATCGGATATCCTAGGTACAGTGGCGGAATATAGCGTCGGCACTAACTTCGACTGGTTGGTAGGAGAAGACATCTACACACCAGGTGTAGCAGGCGACGGACTTCGTTCGATGGCGAACCCGGCTGCATACGGTGACCCAGATCACTACTCAAAACGTTACACAGGCACACAAGATAATGGTGGGGTTCACATCAACTCAGGTATCGTCAACAAAGCGGCATACCTCTTAGGTAACGGTGGATCGCACTACGGCGTATCGGTACAAGGTGTGGGAGTCATGGCGATGGGGGATATCTACTACCGTGCCCTCAATGTTTACTTGACACCAACGTCTAACTTCTCAAGCCTTCGTCAAGCGGTCGTACAATCTGCGAAAGACCTTTACGGTGCGACAAGTCCGCAAGCGGTATCAGCTGCGAAATCATTTGACGCTGTCGGAATCTACTAAGTTCTCAACATCTCTTCCGAAATTTTCGGAAGGGATTTTCTTATGCAGTTTTTGGGTAAATCAAGGTTGAACGTCGAGCGAAAAGGAGAACGAGTATGAACACGAAGGAATTTATTGTGTCACCGAACAGCAAGATTCAATTAGATGATATTCCAACGACTGTTTCAGACAAACCGGAGGATGACACCTTGACGACTGAACTCATTCCGAACAGTGTCGAGCGATTGAAAGAACTACATTGGCGATTATATGCCGAGAGTAAGAAAGGGATTATCGTCGTCTTGCAGGCGCTTGATGCGGGTGGAAAAGATGAGGCGATCAGCTATATCTTTTCAAATTTGAACGCCCAAGGACTGAAGACGAATGCGTTTCAAAAACCTTCCGATACGGAGAAAAAGCACGACTATCTGTGGCGAATGCATGATTTGTTACCAGAAAGAGGACAGGTCGGAATTTTAAACCGATCCCATTACGAAGAGGTCATTGCGCCTCGTGTCCATGATTTGTTGGGGGACGAAGTACTTCCGGAGGAAATGGACCAGGAAGAGGTCTGGCAGATGCGATATCGTCAAATCAACGATTATGAACGCTATTTACAGGAAAACGGATTCGAAGTCATCAAGTTCTTTTTCAATGTATCTAAAGATAAACAACGAGACCGTTTGCTTGAACGATTAAAGGATCCGAAAAAGAATTGGGAATTCTCCTTCAGTGACATCGAAGAGCGGCAGCATTGGGAAGAATATCAAGGAATCTTTGCCGAGATGTTGTCGCACACATCAACGGAAGTCTCACCCTGGTATGTGTTGCCGGCAGATGATGAGTGGTATAGTCGTTTTATTATTTCGTCAGTCATGATTGAAGTTCTTGAACGGATTGATCCACAGTATCCGACTTTCACGGATGAGGAACAAGAGCGAATTGACGAGGCCATCCAAACCCTTGAGAACGAGTAAGGCGTGGCGTTCTCGTGAACACTTAAAAATCCCCTTGCACTGAAAGCGAATTCAAGCTAAAGTGATACAGTAGATTAAAGGTCAGACATCTGTACAAAGGGGTAATGAGTGTGGGTAATGTAAGTTTACTATTCGGTGGCGTCGCACTGTTTTTAAATAGTCTCGTTCTTCTCGGGAAAGTGGATAGCAAGAGCGCAGGATTTTTTAGTTTGTTTACGGGACTCTTACAAACGTTTATCGCCACATGGTTATTGATTGGGGCGAGTCCAGAAGAGCAATTCGGTCTTGCGAGTATCTATCTATTTGCGTTCACTTATTTATATGTAGGGGTGACGTTTATTTTGAATTTAGACGGACGTGGCGTTGGCTGGTTCTCATTATTCGTTTCGATTGCAGCTGCTTTTTATGGCGCAATGGCGATTGCAGAAAGTGATCCGATGGGGGCATTGACGTGGTTCTTCTGGTCATTCCTTTGGGCGTTGTTCTTCTTTGGAATGGGACTCGGGAAACCGAACGAGACCATCACAGCACGTGTCGCCCTCGTATTATCATGGTTGACGCTGATTGTCCCGGCGATGGTTGGGATGGCTGGACTGATGAACGGATGGTATGACATGGTTTGGTGGGCGGCGAGCGGTACGGCAATCCTGTACTTCATCGTTTCTGTCAAACGTACGAAACAGACGATTGAAATTGCTTCATGATGAATTGAAAATGATTCGAGGTCATCGAGCGCGATCAAGTCGTGCCTGACGACCTTTTTTTATTGAACGATGAAAGATCGATATATACTATACTTAGAAAAATGAAAATGAAAGATACGGTACGAATGTCGTTAATTTCAAAAAGTGGGGTTGAGTTGATGATTGCACTTGAAACGTTTAAAAGTAGACTCGTCAATAATCAGATTGAAATACAAAATGAAGAGGGATATGTAGACACGTTACACTTTCTATTCAGTGAGCCTGCGATGGAAGTTGAAATTAAGCGATTGAAGCAAATAATCCCAATCGACATTATTCACTTCTTGAAGACCCATAACGGCGCTGACCTGTTTGTTCACCCGACATACGGTGGAGGAATCCGACTTTTAGTGTAGATGAAATGATCGAGTATCGGGAAATATGGGAGTGTCCTGAACAATTCATTCCCGTCGGAGCCGGGAGAGATGGGGAATGGATTGTTTGCGAGGTCGTCAATGAACATGAAAACTACATTTGGGTTGGAGAATTTTTGACTTACACAGATGACACCGAAAAACTTCCGATGGATTATACACGCTGGTTCGACTATTTGATTGTCGCCCAAGGCGCTCATTTTTGGGATTGGTTCAGAGGTTAATAGATGACGATTGAATATTTGTTTTGAATGATGATGATGATGGAATGCGCACTTTTTGTTGAGTGTGCTTTTTTACAGTTGCTTTTGTGTCTAAAATGTGAAAAGTGGGAATGAGGAAGCTAAAGGAGGCGAAAGCAGATGAGTGATGGTCTCGTGTTATTACTCGGATTACTTTTATGTGGTTGGATGCTGTTTGCCGTCGTATTTGATGATAGAATAAAAAGAAGAATTTGATGGCCCGTCTCGCGAGGAGACGGGTTTTTAATTGAGGAGTGAGAAGTATGAAAAAAACACCTGTCGTCGTCATCGTCGGTCCGACCGCTGTTGGCAAAACGAAGACGGGCATCGAACTCGCAAAAGCGTTCGACGGCGAGATCGTCTCGGGTGACTCGGTTCAAGTATACCGGGGCATGGACATCGGTTCAGCAAAAGTGACGAAAGAAGAGGCCGAAGGGATCCCGCATCATTTGATCGATATTTGTGACCCGGATGATGCCATGAGTGTCGCAGCTTTTCAACAGTTGGCTCGTGCCGCCATCGATGATATTTATGCCCGTGGCAAATTACCGATTATTGTCGGAGGAACAGGATTATACATTCGCTCGATTTTATATGACTATGAATTCGTGGAGCGACCTGTGGATGAGGCGTTGCGGGCTGATCTCGAACGGTTGGCAGAAGTCGAAGGACGTGAGGCGTTACATCAAAGATTAGTTCAACTTGACCCAGAGCGTGCGGCTACGATTCACCCGAATAATGTCCGTCGCGTCGTGCGGGCGCTCGAGGTAGCGATGCAAGGGGATACACAGACGACGGACAGTGCGCCATCCGAACATTATGATTATCGATTGTTCGTCCTCCACGCAGATCGTGAGATATTATACGACCGAATCAATCAACGCGTCGATGCGATGATGGAAGCAGGACTGGTCGAGGAAGTCGAACGACTTTTGGCACAAGGATATCGTGAGACGCAGGCGATGCGAGCCATCGGGTATAAAGAAGTGATTCCATTCATCGATGGAAACATCTCGAAAGAGAAAGCGACAGATTTGCTTAAGCAGCACACAAGACAGTTCGCAAAACGGCAATTAACTTGGTTCCGTCATCAATTTGATGGAATTTGGGTGGATATGGGTCGAAAATCATTTGAACTATCATATAAAAATATTTATGATGATGTAGAGGGGTTTTTTCGAAAATTCCGATTATTTTAAAGAGATAAAGACTAGGGGGAATCCAGCATGAAAGCGAGCTACAACATCCAAGACCATTTTTTGAATCAACTTCGAAAAGAAATGGTACCAACGACCGTATTTTTAGTGAGCGGGTTTCAAATTCGAGGTGTCATCAAGTCATTTGATAACTTTACCGTCATCGTCGAGTCAGAAGGTCGTCAACAATTGATCTATAAACATGCGATTTCGACATTCTCTCCGGCACGTAACGTGACGTTATATGAGCCGGATGCAGTTGAAGTAACAGAAGGATGAGCATAAGAAAAGGAGCGGCCCGGGGACCGCTCCTTTTCTTATGCTGTTTTTGTCGTTCCCGGTTGTTTAATTGCCTCAAGAACGCGTTGGATGGCGCATCCACCGAGGAGTGAATCCATTTGACCACAAATCTGAGTCGGCGTCGAACGGTGTAACAATGTGTATGTCCGCTTCCAAGCGCGCTCTGCCGATTGAATTCGGACGAGAAGATCGGCGTGGCTCAGTTCTTTTAGCTTATCAATATTGAGTCGGTTCGTTCGAGCGAACGCAGACAAGATGACTGCTTTCGCTAGCGGTGTCTGAAGTGGGTAACCAGAAAGCTCAAGCGCCGCCATGGCCCCTTTCATCTCATGTTCGACAATTTTGTCGAGTGATGCATCTTTAGCATAAGGATTACCGGACAGATGCGTGAGTGACTGTTCTAAGTCCTGCATGCCCACCGGACAAGTTGACGCTTGTAGAATATGTTCAATGGATTGTTGTTCTTGTGCATAACGTGTCGCTTCCCCCGAGGCGATGAAACGCTCATACGTATCGATTAATGAAATCATTCTCGTTTCCCCCTTTATCGAACTACTTTTATCGTATCAATAATCGTAAGCGCTTTCAATATAATGATGGCAAAATCGAGACCCTACTAGAAAGTATGTTCGCCTAATGAGCGGAAACACGATACAATGTCAGAAGATGCGAGGAGGGAATGATTATGAACTATTATCAACAAATTGATCCAGTCATCGGTTCATCAATGAACCGTGATCGATTTCAAATACCGCAAATAGAAAAATCAAAGGACCGTTTAGACCAGTTAGCCGATGGGACCCCTGTCCAAACAAAAGCGCTCGTCAGTACAGTCGAGGTTAGAGAAGGAAAGAATGGTGCGAAATGGCTTCAACTAAGTATCACGACGGCGAACGGGATGATGCGTGCCAAACATTGGCTACGTGGAAATGAGAGTGAACTACTTCCAATCTATGAATCGGGTGTCATCGAATTGTCCGGGAAAATCGATGTCTATCCAAAACCGGATGGCGCCAAATCGATTACGATTGACCGCGTCCATCCTATCTCAAAAGATGAGGCAATCTCGTTATTACCAGGCTTGCCAGGGGATGAGACGATGGAGCAGTTTGCGGATGAATTGTTCAGTTTGATTGATACGTTGTCACCGACCTATCAACAGATCGCCTGCGGCCTCCTTGATTTCGTTTGGGATGATTTCGTACTATCGCCAGCGGCACTCTACCACCATCATAACTATGCGGGAGGTCTATTGAAGCATACCGTGTGTATGCTTCGTCTCGGCTATCGGATTCAAGAGCAAGATGACTATTTGGCGATGGTGTTTCGTGTTATCAAAGAAGCGGAGCAGTTGCACAAAGTCGACCTTTGGAATACGATGAACGGTGTTAAAATCGAACAGGCATATAAAGGAACGTTTGAATCGCTGTATGCCGCCTGTGAAGCGATGGCCGAGCGGAAAGAACCGTTGAATTGGGATGAACTCGCACTTGGAATCCTCTTCCACGACATCGGAAAAATATATGAATACAGTCATCTGTTATCTAGTCCGAATCGTTTTGAGAAGTTATCTTCTGTTGAGGGCACAAGTGAAACGACCGGCATCTCCATCAACCCGATGGGCACACTAATCGGGCATATGCCATACGGTGGGCTATTGTTTGAAGAAACGTTACGCCAGACGTCGACGCGACTGCCATTGGATGTCCACCATCGAATCTGGCACATGATTTTATCACATCATGGGAAACGTGAGTGGGGATCGAGTGTCCTCCCGATGACGACGGAGGCTTGGATGCTTCACTTGATTGATTTATTGGATGCGCGTTATGAGAAATGGGCTCGCGCGCACGAAGATTTGTAAGAAAAGGGTGGTATCATGATTCCCGTACAATTAGTGACCGGGTTTTTAGGAGCAGGCAAGACAACGTATATGAACCGCTTACTCGCGGCGACGGATGAAAAGATTTGTCTGATCGTCAACGAGCTCGGCGCGATAAATATCGATGAACAATTGATCGTCAAGATGGACCAAGAGCAAATCGAACTCTCAAACGGATGTATTTGCTGTTCCATCCAAAATGATTTGAGTAAGACGTTCTATCAACTCGCGGCAAAGCAAGAAACATTCAACCGAGTCATCATCGAGACGACCGGTGTCGCCGACCCCGCACCAATCATTCAGACGATTTATTATGACGAGTACTTACGTCAACACTTTAAAATGAACGCCATCTTGACGGTTGTGGATGCCAGTCAAATGGACCGTGAACTGTTCAAAGAAGGGATTCATCAAATCGCTTATGCCGATCTCATTTTGTTAAATAAAACCGATTTAGTGTCGTCGGATGAACTCGATCAAGCACGCCGCCGAATCGAACAACTCAATCCGACGGTTAGGATTGTAGAGACGATTCAAACAGAAGGCGATTACGAATTACTTGAGAATACGTTCCAACTGTCACGTGTCGATGAACAGAAGTTGAGTCAACTGACAGAGACGAGTGAATCGGTCTCCTCCCTTCGTGCGATCACGTTGAGTGCCGAGCGTCCGTTGTCTCGGGAGCGCGTGACCCGTTACGTTCGTGAAGTCTTGATGCACTACGAAGATGCGATGTATCGGATGAAGGCGATTGTCCGCTTACAGGATGAGGAGTGCAAGTTTGTCATTCAAGCGACGAATCAGTTGATGGGCGCGACATTTGCAAATGAGATGCATGAAGGGGACCGTTCCGTATTTGTTTGGATTGGGAAGGAACTAGACCAAGATGCACTAGCACGGGGATTAAAAGCATGTGAGGTGGAGCAAGATGAAGCTTATTCTAGTTGACGGCTTTAATTTGTTGTCCCGTTATTATTTTGCGACGGAGCGAAGACGAGCACAAGATCCGGAAGTGACTGTGAAAGGATTACTTCGAAAGGTGGATTCCTGGACGACAGACTTTTCCCATATCGCTTTCTTTTGGGACGGGACACGAGAGTCTACCCACCGCTATGCGATGTATCCTGAATATAAAGCAACGCGTAATGGACTCCCGGAACCACTTTTCGAAGACTATTTGAAATTGAGAGCCGCTTTGGATGAACGAGGCATCTTACAATCCGAGTTGACTGGATATGAAGCGGATGATTTGATGGGCGCCGTCGCGACAGCGTTCCCGGGTGAATCATATCTCTATTCCTCGGACCGCGATTTACTTCAGTTGTTGTCTCCGAACGTGTTTCAAATCATGCCGAAAAAAGGTGAGGAGCAGCTCGTCAATGAAGCTTCTTTTGAATTGATGTATGGCGTGAAACCATATCAGTTTGTCGACGTGAAGGCATTGCAGGGAGACTCTTCGGATAACATCCCAGGTGTACGTGGCATCGGTCCGAAGACGGCGACGATTTTAATTCAGCATTACGATACGATTGAGACGCTTTATATGCATGTTCAAAATGAAACACTCGAAGCGCCCCATCAAAAATATGCAAAAAAACTAGACGGTCATGAAGAAATCGCGCTCTTGTCGAAACGACTGTCACAGATTGATATCCATGCTCCTGTCAATACAGATTGGGAGGCGTACCGGTTTGGTTCACATCTATTTTGACGCGGCCACCAATCAGACGACTGGAGATAATGGAATCGGTGTGTGGATCAAGTCTTCCGACGGTACCGTATCGACGTTTAAACGTCGCATGCAAGGATTGACAAGCGTTCATGCGGAATTGGCTGCATGTGCTTATGCACTGGAACAAGCGCATGCATTAAAAGGTGAAACCTCATTCATGCTGTATTCCGACGCCGAAGTGATTGTTCGCGCACTAGAGCAACGTTTCATGAAAGATGCTTCGGCGAAGCCTCTGTTTCTGAAAGCACTGATTGCCTACGATGAATTGCCGACCGTGTTCTTAAAATGGGTCCCACGAGCGGATAATCGAGCGGACGTGATTGCACGCGACGCATTGAATGGAATGAATTAAGCGACCGAGATCATTTCTGGTCGCTTTTTTGACGGAGTCCTTTTTTGACGGAGTCATTTCTTTTTAGATGGTTTTTCGCTAAAATGAAAGCGTAGTCAACTATAGAGGGGGAATTATACATGGATTATCGGATCGAACGGGACACAATGGGGGAAATTAAAGTTCCAGCTACGGCGAAATGGGGAGCACAAACGCAACGTAGTCTTGAAAACTTTAAAATTGGTGCGGAGAAGATGCCGCTTGAAATCGTATACGCATTTGCCATTTTGAAAAAAGGTGCAGCTTTAGCAAACGCTGAACTCGGTGTACTCGAGGAAGAGAAAGCAGCGATCATCGCAGAGGTGGCAGATGAGATTTTAGCAGGGCAGCATGACGCGGAATTCCCGCTTGTCGTCTGGCAGACAGGATCGGGCACGCAGTCAAACATGAACGTCAACGAGGTCATTGCGTATCTTGCGAACGAAAAGTTACAGGCTCGTGGAGCATCTATCACGATTCATCCGAATGATGATGTCAACAAATCGCAAAGCTCGAATGATACGTATCCGACCGCGATGCACATCGCCGCCATCCTTTCCGTACAAGATGATGTCCTTCCAGCAATCGACTCGCTTTATCAAACCCTTTCACAAAAAGCGGAGGCGTTTAAGGATATCGTCAAAATTGGTCGGACGCACCTTCAAGACGCGACGCCGGTCACACTCGGTCAAGAAATTAGTGGGTGGGTCCGGATGCTTGAATTGTCAAAACAGATGATCGAGCGCACGATTGAACCACTTACGGAGCTTGCACTTGGAGGAACGGCTGTCGGAACAGGGATCAACGCACACCCTGAGTTCGGTGAAGTTGTAGCGAAAAAAATCTCAGATGAGACGGGCAAACCGTTTGTAACAGCCGTCAACAAGTTCCACGCCCTTACAAGTCACGATCAACTCGTCTTCACGCATGGTGCATTAAAAGCCTTAGCGATGGACGCGATGAAGATTGCGAACGATGTGCGATGGTTGGCTTCTGGACCACGTGCAGGAATCGGAGAAATCACCATTCCGGAGAACGAACCAGGAAGTTCAATCATGCCGGCGAAAGTTAACCCGACTCAAAGTGAGGCGCTCACAATGGTTGCCGCACAAGTACTCGGAAATGATGCGACAATCGGTTTCGGGGCGAGTCAAGGGAACTTTGAATTGAACGTCTTCAAACCAGTCATCATGTATAATTTCCTACAGACTTGTCGTCTATTGACGGACAGCTTACATTCGTTCAATGATCATTGCGCTGTCGGAATCGAACCAAATCATGAAGTGATCTCACGTAATGTGGAACAGTCACTCATGCTCGTTACAGCACTTAACCCGCATATTGGCTACGAAAATGCGGCAAAAATTGCGAAATTGGCACATAAAAACGGTACTTCTTTGAAAGAAGCAGCCTTAGAAACTGGTTTATTAACGGAAGAGCAATTTGATCAATGGATTCGTCCGGAGGAAATGACGTCACCAAACTTAAAAGTGAAAAAATAACACAAAGCGGTCGCAAGACCGCTTTTAGTATGTCTTTTTTAGGGCGTAGGTCCTAGTTATATGTAAAACAACAGAAAATAAATAAGGAAATAGTTGTATTTTATCCTGAGAAGTCGCATAATCGAAACATAAGAGAATTCGGGGAGTACGAACATAGGGGGGACGGGAATGGAGCAAGGTCAACTCACTGAGCGTATACATATGATTTTGAAAAAGATATCGGAGTCGAGACAAATTCCAAAAAGCGATATCGAGTTTCTACTCGATTGGATGAAGAAGGAAGTTCGGCAACGACGGTTGATGCATTTGTTAGAAATCTTTAGTCGTGTCGAGTCTGACGCGAAGGAGTTGCCAAGCGTCCTTACACAAGCGGAAGCTTTGACCTTGATCTCTCCTGTGAAACGTTATATCCATACCGTCTTGGGGATTGAACAAGAGGACGAAGATCTCGTCCTTATCTTATCCGCAAGCTTTTCCACATTTAGCCGTTACAAGTCGCGCGTTGAAAAGCTCGGGGCACGTCCGGTATTTTTGCAGACCCTTGAAGAAGCCGTGGAATACGATTATGAGGATGTGCCAAAAGCCATCATTATGGACGTTGAATTATGGCCACAATTTAAAGAGCGAGATATCCAATCGTTCGTTAGCAAAATGAGAAAACTCTACGTTCCCCTCATTGTCATCGGAACGAATGAACACTATCGTCTTGCTGCCTATTCATATGGATTCGACGATTATTGGGAATCGTGGGTGCCGATGGAGGAACGATTGGTGCGTCTCGGGCTACATATTGAAAAATCCCGTCTCGTATCAAAAGCGTTACTCGTGGATGAATTAACGGGTGCTTTCAACCGTAAGTATTTAAAGGCGACCTTTTCTCGGTTCATCTCAAGATTGGAGCGGTCTGGTGAGAGTTTTGCCGTTGCACTGCTCGATATCGATCACTTTAAACAATTGAACGATACGTTCGGTCACTCGTATGGGGATGATGTGCTTCATCGTGTTTCTGAAGAAATCCGTCATGCCATTCGCTCTAGTGATGAGCTCATCCGATACGGAGGCGAAGAATTTTTGATCCTCTTGAACGTTTCAGACCGTGCAATCGTCGAATCGGTACTTGAGCGAGTCAGAACTCGCATCGAAGAGATGGAGTTTCCATACGATCATCAGGTGACGGTGTCGATTGGATACACCCGAGTCTGCCAGACTGGCTATACACTTGGAGAGTGGTGTGCCTACGCAGATGAGGCGCTGTATAAGGCGAAACGAGATGGTCGAAATCGTGTCGTCCGATACACTTCTGCTGTTCGTGAGGAGAAGCGAATCGCCTATGTGACGATGTCTGCCAATACCTATACATCGCTTGCTGATCGACTCCCCAAAGAGCATCGCCGATATGAAGTCGTATACCGTCCTTACGAGGCGTATTCTTGTAATGACAATATCGAGATGTTCGTCTTGGATGATGCGCGTGCGCAAGAAGCGAAAGGGACGTTGTCTGCTGTGAAAGAGCAACGAGGCAAATATAGTCACATTCTTGCTGTATCGAAACGAACGGCGTCTGAACTCGGAGCGATCTATGACGATTATGCGGATGGAGAACAAGACGAGGTCATCACGAGAAAAATTGAACAGTGGCTGGAAAAATTGCCAGACTAAAAAACAGACATCATGATGCGATGTCTGTTTTGTCGTATTGTTTGAATGAAAAGGCATATGCATGTGTTTCGTCTTGCGGGTGGTCGATTGTACTCGTAATTGACCATTCCCCAATCCGTTCGGGGTAATACGTATCGGCCTCGAACGATGCAGCGACCTCCGTTGCATAGATCCGGCTCGTCATCGGCATCGTCTGTTCATATAACGTGGCCCCACCGATGACAAACCATTCCTCCTGTTGACTCATTTCGACGAGACGTTCTAAATCATGCCACACTTCGACTTGATCGGCTGAAAAGGAAACATCAGATGTGACGACGATGTTGCGTCGGTTCGGCAACGCTTTACCGATGGACTCAAACGTCTTTCTTCCCATGACGACCGTGCCACCAGACGTGATAGATTTAAAGTGTTTCAAGTCATCTGGCAATCGCCATAATAAATCATTGTCTTTCCCGATTTCCCGATTCTGCCCATATGCGACGACGTGTGAAATCATACGCTCACTTCTCCTTTAATATGTGGATGTGGATCATATCCTAGAATTTCGAAGTCTTCAAAACGGAATGATTCGATTGAAGGGACGTCTCGGACAATGTTGAGTTGGGGTAGCGGACGTGGGTCACGCGACAACTGAAGTTCCACTTGTTCGAGATGGTTGTGGTAGATGTGTGCATCACCAAGGGTATGGACAAAGTCGCCGACTTCGAGTCCGGTCACGTGTGCGACCATGTGCGTCAAAAGTGCATACGATGCGATGTTGAATGGAACACCTAAAAAGGTGTCGGCGCTTCGTTGATATAACTGGCACGAGAGCTTCCCGTCAGCGACATAGAATTGGAACAATAGATGACATGGCGGGAGGGCCATCTCGTCAAGCTGTCCTGGGTTCCATGCCGACACGATCAACCGTCTCGAATCTGGATTCGTTTTGATTTGTTCAATCACTTGAGCCAGTTGATCGACGGACGAGCCGTCCGGGCGTGGGAATGAACGCCACTGTGAACCGTACACCGGACCCAGATTACCTTCCTCGTCTGCCCATTCATTCCAAATACGGACCCCGTTTTCTTGAAGGTATCGGACGTTTGTCTCTCCTGAGATGAACCATAATAGTTCGTGAATGATGGAACGAATATGTAATTTTTTCGTCGTAATCAGGGGGAACCCTTCTTGCAGATTGAAACGCATTTGGTAACCAAATACACTCGTTGTCCCGGTCCCGGTCCGGTCTTCCTTTACGACACCTTGGTCGAGGATGTGTCGACATAAGTCATGATATTGCTTCATAGGTGATGTGCCTCCTTCTCATTCTTCTACCACTAAAGGTATCAATTGTAGGGAGGAAACACAAGATATAGTGGTAAGAATCATCCACAATCAATATCCTGGAAAAACAATCATGATTCTTCGTTTTCGTGACTGTCGCTTTCGGGTATAATGGGGAATGAATAAAAGGAGGGGTTTGATGAAACTACAAGGGAAGAAAGTCCTTCAACTTGTCAGTAATGACTTCGAGGATTTAGAGCTTTGGTACCCGGTGCATCGCCTTCGTGAAGAGGGAGCGCACGTGATCCTCGCTGGGGAGAAGGCCGATCACGCATATATCGGTAAATACGGTGTGCCAGCAAAATCTGACGTGGCGTTTGATGATGTGGACATTACATCGTTCGATGCGATCCTCGTGCCAGGCGGATGGTCTCCTGACTTATTGCGCCGTTTCGATTCGGTGAAAGGATTCGTCCGTTATATGGATGAACAAAAACGACCAATCGGTCAAATCTGTCACGCCGGTTGGGTGTTGATTTCTGCGAACATTCTAGACGGGGTGAACGTGACGAGCACGCCTGGAATCAAAGATGACATGGAAAATGCGGGAGCGATTTGGCATGATGAGCCGGTCGTCGTCGACGGACATATCGTCTCAAGTCGTCGTCCGCCAGACTTACCAGATTATATGCGCGCGTTCATCGACGTGTTCGCAAAACAGTAACTGAACCATAAAGGAGCTATTCAACGTTGAACTTAAAATCGAATCCATTACTTCGTAAATCAATGCAGTCCTCAGCTTACAGTGCCGAACCGATGACGAAAGCGGGAACATGGTCTAAAGTGTTCACCTTGCTTTTACTCGTGACAGCGGCAGCCGGTACGACATGGCTTGTCGTTCCGACAATCGGAGAAGGGCTCTTGTTCCCGCTCATGATCGGGTCACTCATCCTCGGCTTTATCTTTGCTTTGCTCATCACGTTTAAACCAAATACGGCTCCGATCGTCGCACCCCTATACGGGATGATCGAAGGTGTCTTCGTCGGATCGATTTCGTATTTCTTTGAAGCGATGGTCCCTGGTATTGTGGGACGTGCCGTATTAACGACGTTTGTCGTCGCCTTTGCGATGTGGTTTGTCTATACGACAGGGCTTGTCAAAGTGACACAGAAGTTTAAAGCCGGTGTCATGGCAGCCATGTTCACAGTCATGTTGTTATATCTTGTGCAACTCGTTATGAGTTTGTTCGGTTCAGGCTTGGCATTCATGACCGGTTCAAGCCCACTTGCGATCGGTGTTCAATTCGTGATTGTCATCGTCGCTTCACTCGCTCTCGTCTTAGATTTCGACTTCATCGCAAGTCAAGTCGAAGCTCGGGCTCCGAAACAGTTGGAATGGGTCGCGGCATTCGGATTAATCGTCACGCTCGTGTGGCTCTACATCGAGTTGTTAGATTTACTTTATCGTCTAGCGATGAGAGAATAAGAATCAATCATCGATCCGTTGGGTCGATGATTTTTTTACGAAAGGATGTGTCCATCTGTCTGAGCAAGACAGATTTATGATGAAGAAAATAGTGATTATCGGGTCAGGGATCGTCGGTGTTTCGGCTGCCTATCATTTAGCTGGTAAAGCGGATGTAACGGTCATTGACCGGAAAGAAGAAGGAAGAGCAACGGATGCCGCGGCTGGAATCGTATGTCCGTGGATTGCGCAGCGACGCAACAAAGCTTGGTATGCACTGGCGAAAGGCGGAGCAAGCTATTATCCTAAGGTCGTCAAAGAGCTGGAGGCTGAAGGGGAGACGGACACCGGATACAAACGTGTCGGGACGCTTGCGCTCCATGAAGAAACAAAGCTTGACCAGATGATGGAGCGAACTTTGCTTCGTCGAGAAGAAGCGCCAGAAATCGGTGAACTCGAACGATTGACTGCAGCAGAGGCACAACATCGTTTCCCACCGTTATCCGATGAATACGATGCACTCTTCGTGACAGGAGGGGCTAGAGTCGACGGCGGTCGCTTTCGCGCTGCACTTGAGAGAGTCGCTATCAAGCGTGGCGTCACATTTGTCAACGGTTCAGCACGGTTGACGAGCGGAGATGAGATTGGTGTGGAGTGTGACGGAGTGAGATATGAAGCGGATGAAATCATCCTTGCGACGGGTGCTTGGTTACCGGAGCTGTTACAGCCTCTTGGATATACGGTACGAGTCGAAGGGGAAAAGGCCCAGCTCGTCCACGTCCAGTTGAAGGATACAGATGCATCTGACTGGCCGGTCGTCATGCCGCCACGACGCCGCTATTTACTCGGATTTGACGACGGGAAAGTGGTCATCGGTTCGACACATGAGAAAGGAAAAGCGTTCGACGTTCGTCCGACTGCAATCGGTGTACACGAAGTACTGACGAAAGGTTTGGAGTCGGCACCTGGACTTGCTGAGGCAGAACTCGTTGAGACGAAAGTCGGCTTCCGTCCGGTTACACCGAATTCAATTCCCGTACTCGGAAGGGTGCCTGGGGCAGAAAAACTGTTGGTCGCGAACGGTCTGGGATCATCCGGTTTGACGGTCGGCCCGTTCATCGGAAAAGTGTTGAGTGACCTCGTTCTGACAGGAGACGCGGAAGTGGATCTATCGCTCTATCCAATTGAAGACTTTATCTATCACACATAAAAAAGGTGACTGTCTGCTTGCTTGAGACAGTCACCTTTTACCGTTTCATGACCCCATTCAAAAAGAAATGAAAGTAGACGTCCATCGTTTCCTTCATATTCTCGATTGAAAACTGAGGATCGGACAGGATAGCCTGTTGCATGAATTGTACATAGCGTAAATAAGAAGAAGTGGATAACGTCGAATCGATTGACCCTTGGGCCTTCCCGTATTCAATCAACCGGGCGAAAGCAGTATATCCTCGAGTCGCAAGCTGTTCCCAGTTCGGGTCTTGTTGAATAATTGCTGTGATGGTCTCGTCAAAGAGAACCGCCGTCTGGATTTTTCGTTTTAGGATCTCGACGAGTAACGCATCGAAGGGAGCGTTCGACTCAATCGCCTGTTCAATCCAACTCATCTGCTCTTCTGTCATTTGCTTTAAGATTTCCACGATGACCTGGTCTTTTGAACCGAAGTAATTATAGATGGATACAGGGGATACATGCGCTCGTTTCGCTAGTTCACTGATTTTAAATCGGGATTGCTTCTCTGTCATCAAGTCATAAGCGGCACGTAAGATCGCTTGTTGTTTTTCTTCGGTGCGTTTCGCAAATCCATCCATTGATCGAAGCGCTCCTTTCTCTAGTTTTGTAATCAATATACCATTTCCATTTCAAAAAAGAACGTGATATACTAGTTTTGTAATAATATTGTTAAGATATTACAAAAAAGGAGGGGTCGAGATGATTCGGATTCAGCGATTGACGAAACGATTTGATGATACACATGGCATTTTTGATGTATCCCTTCATGTGACACCAGGAACAATCTTCGGATTCATCGGACCGAACGGCGCTGGGAAATCCACAACGATTCGACATTTGATGGGTCTGTTGAAGCCGAGTGAAGGCAAGGCGACTATCAACGGATTCGATTGTTGGCAGGAGACGGAGCAAGTGAAGCAGAGCGTCGGCTATTTGCCGGGAGAAATTAATTATCCCCAAAACATGACAGGGGAAGAAATCATTCGATTGACGCGCCATCTGCACAAAACGAATCCGGATCGTGAACGGCAATTACGTGAACGGTTTTCATTCGATGAGGCGACGAAAGTACGGAAGATGTCAAAAGGGATGAAGCAAAAGCTTGCTATCATCACCTGCTTCATGAAAGATGTGCCCGTCTATATTTTGGATGAACCGACGAGCGGATTAGACCCGCTCATGCAAGAGCGTCTAGTCGATTGGTTAATTGAAGAAAAGCAATTAGGGAAAGCGATTCTCATGAGTTCTCATCATTTCCCTGAGATGGAGCGGACGTGCGACCGTGCCGCGTTGATTAAAGATGGACGCATCATCATCGAAGAGGATATGGAACAATTACGACAACATAGCGTGAAACGGTATCGAATCGAATTTTCAACGGAAGCGGAAGCCGTTCGATTCGCGGCCGATTCTGGTGAACGGGACGGCATGCATGTCGAGGTCACCATCTCCACACCATCAGAGTTGAACCATCTCATTCGAACGTTGGCGGATTTCCAGATTCAATCATTGTCAAGCGGTACAGACGAGCTCGAACATTTGTTCATGCAGTATTACGGGGAGGCGACATGACATGTTAATTCGCTCCATGTTGAAACAGAATCGCAGTTGGATTCTTGGATATTCAATCGGGACCAGCGTATATCTCTTTTTCTTAGCCGCCATCTTCCCATCTATTCAAGAAACAGGCTTAATTGAGGCGAAATTAGAATCGTTGCCACCTGAGCTTCTCGACGTCTTCCAAATCAACGCGTCGATGGCGATGGACAACGTTCTCAATCTATTGTCGAGCAACTATTATGGGTTGATTTTCTACGTGCTCGCGGTTTTATTCGCATTGACTTTCGCCTCGAAACTCTTGGCCAAACCGGTCGATTCTGGAGAAATCATGTTGTATATGGCAGCACCGATTTCTCGGGTCACGTATGTGATGTCAAGCTTCGTTGTGTTGATTGTGGCAGTCGGGCTATTTGTCGGTCTGAATGGATTGAGTTTAATGGTAGCGGACCTTCTGTTCGATTTACAAATCGATTATGCGGTTCTGTGGATGCTTCAATTGAATGGGGCGCTCATGTTGCTCGTCCTAGGCGTGGCCGCTTATGTGATTGCGAGTCTATTCGATGATAGTAGTAAATCCTATATGGTGACGGGCGGGATATTCACGTTCTTTCTCGTGATGAATATCATCCAAGGAGTGAGCGATCAATTCGATTGGATGTCAAACCTCTCATTCTTCTCTCTCTTTGACGCAGGTGCCATCATGCGTGAGGAGTATTGGGGCATCCATTTCATCTGGTTACTCGGTCTCTTGACTATCTTTTCAGCACTCTCGTTCTTCCGATTCACCCGAAAAGATTTGACGATTTAGTTTTCCGAAATAAATTGTCGGGTATGATACAATCATCTCGTTAGAATGAAAAGGGGATGAATGAGATGCTTTACGCTACATTACGAAATAAGGTCGAAATTCCGATGATCGGCTTTGGGGTCTGGAAGGTCGATAATGAAACCGAGGCGCCAGCTGCTGTCGTTGAAGCGATCAAAACAGGCTATCGTCACATCGATACGGCTGCAATCTATAAAAATGAAGAGGGCGTTGCGAAGGGAATTCATCTCTCAGGTGTAGACCGCTCTGAATTGTTCATCACGTCGAAGATTTGGAATGATGACATTCGTGAAGGCAAAACGAAAGAGGCATTCGAAGACTCGTTAAAACGACTCCAGACAGATTATTTGGACCTTTGTCTGTTGCATTGGCCGGTTGATGGGTTCGTCGATGCGTGGAAAGATCTCATCGATTTATATGAAGCCGGAAAAATCAAAGCAATCGGTGTATCCAACTTTAAAGAACACCATTTAGAAACATTGAAAGAAGCCGGTCTGATGGCGCCACTCATCAATCAGGTTGAACTTCATCCACAACTCCCGCAACCTGATTTGTTGGATTACTGCCAAGATGAAGGGATTCAGATCGAGGCGTGGAGTCCACTCATGCAAGGTAAGTTTTTAGACATCCCTGCTTTTTCTGAAATTGCAGAAAAACATGGGAAGACACCGGCTCAGATTGTGCTCCGTTGGCACCTTGAATCCGGTCATGTCGCGCTACCGAAATCGGTGACACCACATCGAATCCGTGAGAACTTTGATGTTTTCGACTTCTCACTCGATGCGGACGATTTGGCGAAGATCGATCAAGTGGCGACAGGAGAACGTCTCGGACCAGATCCAGACGAAATCGACTTTTAATGGAGAAGGGGTTCGCATATGCGAGCCCCTTTGTACGTGTAGAGTCACATGGATGCGGGTATTTAATATTATGTTACAAAAGGAGGTGTTTGATCTTCATTTAGAAGATCGTGCTTATGGACTTATCAAAATGGCCGATTGTAAACTGGGTTGCTTTTTTAGCGACCGTCGTCATCAACTATTTCGCGAGCGGCGACAACGCGGCGGTTTCGGACCGCATCGATATCTACTTTAAGCCGGCAGGGTACGCCTTCTCGATTTGGGGTGTCATCTATGTCGCGTTACTTGTCTGGCTGGTGCTCCAGTTGAAGAAAGGGACGACGGCGAATCGTCAAGCCGAGCGGATGAAAGCCGGATTTTTAGTCTCTTGCGTGCTGAATGGTTTATGGCTATTGGCATTCACGAACGAATGGTTCGTCGTCTCACTTGTCATCATGGTGTTGTTCCTGGCTACGCTGTGCTGGTTGTATTATATCGCTTTTCGGACGTCTACGAGCTGGCTCGATCGGTTCCCGTTCTCCATCTACATCGGCTGGGTATCAGTCGCGACCATCGTCAACACGTTCGTTGTGATGAAGACGGAACAGATCACGTCGCTGTTAGGTCTTGATGAACTCGCCTGGACCTCTCTTATGCTGATGGTCGGTGTGATTCTTGCCCTTCTCTTTATGTGGTGGCATCATGATTTCATCTATCCACTCGTATTCGTCTGGGCATATATCGGAATATTTGCGAGAATCGAAGAAGGCACACTCTATGTTGTGATTGTCAGCGCCCTCGCATTGCTTGCGATTGGGTATATCGGATTGATTTTGTGGAAACGTCCGAAATCGTTTTTACATCATCCGCGTAAAACAGTAGAACAATAATCAAGAAAAGGGTATCTTCAGGATATCCTTTTTTTATGTTCTGAAGAACCTATAAATAAATAATATTTATGGATATTTATTCTTTATTGAACATAACTAAAAACGATAAATCCATTGATAACAGTCATGTATACGCTTTCAATATGACTAAATGAGATTTCTATTATGCAAAAATGCATGCAACTTACTTGATTTTTCAGAATATTTAGAACAAAATGTTAATTACGAAACTGTGAGTGAAAGGGGTCGATGATATGAGTCGAGTTGGTTTGTATGACTCAAAATTTGAGAAAGATGCGTGTGGGATTGGACTTTACGTCAATCTACATGGGCTAAAGAAACATGAAATCGTTCAAAAATCGCTCTCCATGTTATGTAATTTAGAGCACCGAGGAGGAGAAGGTGTCATCGATGCTGGTGATGGGGCGGGTATCATGACTGAGATTCCACACGAATTGTTTACGCAAACCATGAACCTTCCGTCACTCGGTCGTTACGCTGTCGGAATGGTTTTTTTTCAGCCGTCTGAGAATCAGCTTCACGAAAAGATCACGTTGATGGAACGGATGGCGGATGAACTGGATTGTTCGACGATCGAATGGCGCGAAGTACCTGTCGACCCGATGCAAATCGGGGAACATGCGCGGGTCACACAACCGGTCATCTATCAATGGTTTATCTCATGTCCATTCCTAGACGAGGATGCGAATGAACGCGTCTTCTATGAACTTCGTCGAAAAATCGAAAAAGTCGAATCATTACGCCTATATATCGCAAGCCTGTCAACGAGAACGGTCGTATATAAAGGGATGTTGACGCCAAATCAAATCGCCGCATTTTATTTGGACTTGCAATCTCCTCACTATAAAAGCACGTTCGGCATCGTCCATTCTCGTTTCTCGACGAATACGTTCCCTTCTTGGGAACGAGCACATCCGAACCGCATGATAGTCCATAACGGGGAAATCAATACGCTTCGTGGAAATATCGATGCGATGCGAGCACGGGAAGGGGTCACGTCAACAGACTTATTCGAAGACGTTCAACACTTGTTCCCTGTGCTTCAAGAGGATGGGAGCGACTCGTCCATGCTCGATAACGCTTTTGAATTCTTCACACGAACAGGTCGTTCGATCGCCCACACGGCGATGATGTTGATTCCTGAACCATTTGTCGAAGGAAAGATGGAACCGTTCAAGCGCGACTTCTATCAGTATCATTCATCCATCATGGAGCCGTGGGATGGACCGACTGGAGTCGTCTTCACAGATGGAAGGCAAATCGGAGCTATTTTAGATCGTAACGGCTTGCGTCCGATGCGTTATGTCGAAACATTGGACGGGGAATTGATTCTCTCCTCTGAAACAGGAGTCATTCCGGTTGACGCAGAGAACGTCAAATCCAAACAACGTCTAAGACCAGGACAGTTGTTGTTGATTGACTTGATTGAAAAGCGATTGATTCCTGATCATGAGATCAAAGAGACGATTGCGAAGTCAGAGCCTTATCACAAATGGCTTAAGCAGATGATGACCATTGAGGATCGAGAGGTCGTTGAAGAAGAACTACTTGAACTCGGACGTGTGCAACGTGCGTTTGGATATACGAAAGAAGACATTGAACAGTATATGGTTCCGTTAATCAAAGACGAAAAAGATCCAATCGGCTCGATGGGGCATGACCAACCAATTGCGGTGCTCTCGACGCGGCCCCGTTCCTTGTTCCATTATTTCAAACAACACTTCGCGCAAGTGACCAACCCGCCAATCGACGCGTTACGGGAGAAAATTGTCACGGCTACGTTTACTTGGATTGGTCCGCAAGGAAATCCGGTCCATACTGGACGAGGTCACGCGAAACGTGTGTGGTTGAATCATCCGATGATTGATGGGGCAACCCTCAAGCAACTTGCCGAGAAGCTCAAGCTCGAACGAGTCGATACGACGTTTACAAATGATTTAGAGGCGTCGCTTGAAGCCCTTTTGCAACAGGTCAGCCAGATTGTACGAAATGGTGCGAACGTGATCGTCCTATCTGACCGTCTCGTCAGTAATAAACGGATTGCGATGCCGTCTCTTCTCGTACTGAGTGCGATTCATCAACACTTGATTCGAGATAACTTGCGCTCGAACTGTAGTCTCATTTGTGAGAGTGGTGAAGTTCGAGAAGTGCATCAGGCAGCGACCTTGATTGGGTATGGGGCAGATGCGGTATATCCTTACGTAGCCTATGCGACGATAAGAGATTTAGTCGAACGTAAACAAATTGCGCATTCATTTGAAGAGGCCATTCGCTCGTATCAAAAAGCAGTTGTCGAAGGCATCGTCAAAATCATGTCGAAAATGGGTATCTCGACCATTCAAAGCTACCGTGGGGCCCAAATTTTCGAAGCCGTCGGATTAGATTGCAATTTGATTGAGACGCATTTCAGGGGAACGACGTCCCAACTGTCTGGAATCGGATTTGAAGAACTTGAAAACGAAGCGAGAACACTCCATACGTCCGCCTATGCGACGAATCGTCCGCTCGAGGCGGGAAGTGATTTCCAATGGCGTGCAGACGGAGAAGAACATGCATTCAATCCGAAGACGATTCATTTGTTGCAACGTGCCTGTCGTGAGAATGAACGTAAATATTATGATGCTTATGTGAAGCTGCATGAATCATCAGGACAGTTCATTCGACAGTTGTTTGCATTTAAAACACAACGTCCTGTCCCGCTCGAAGAAGTAGAGCCAGTCACGTCGATCGTTCGCCGTTTTAAGACAGGCGCGATGTCATTTGGGTCCTTGTCGAAAGAGGCGCATGAAACGCTCGCTATCGCCATGAATCAGATCGGTGCGAAAAGTAACTCTGGAGAAGGCGGGGAAGACCGGGCCCGCTTCGTCCCGGATGAGTTTGGAAACGAACGCATCAGCCGCATCAAGCAAGTCGCGAGCGGACGATTCGGGGTGACGGCAGAATATCTTTACCATGCCGATGAAATTCAAATCAAGATGGCGCAAGGGGCAAAACCGGGTGAGGGTGGCCAACTTCCTGGAAATAAGGTGTACCCATGGGTCGCCGAAGTGCGTGGATCCGTTCCGGGGGTTGGACTCATCTCACCGCCTCCACATCACGATATATATTCGATTGAGGACTTGGCCCAACTCATCTTTGACTTAAAGCATGTGAATCCTAAGGCGAAAATCAGTGTGAAACTTGTCTCGAAGTCAGGCGTCGGGACGATTGCAGCCGGTGTCGCGAAAGCGAATGCCGATACGATTGTCATCAGTGGATATGATGGTGGAACCGGTGCTTCTCCAAAGACATCAATCAAGCACACAGGTCTTCCTTGGGAACTTGGACTCTTAGAGACGCATCAAACGCTCGCGTTGAACGGGTTACGGGGGAGAGTCACACTTGAGACGGATGGAAAGCTCATGACGGGGCGAGACATCGTCCTAGCTGCCATCTTCGGGGCGGAAGAGTTTGCGTTTGCGACAGCGCCACTCGTCGTCCTTGGATGTATTATGATGCGTGCATGCCATTTAGATACGTGTCCGGTCGGTGTGGCGACACAGGACCCTGTGCTTCGTCAGAAATTTATGGGGAAACCAGAACACGTCGTCAACCTGATGACGTTCTTGGCAGAAGAAGTACGAGAAATTTTAGCATCACTCGGTGTGACATCATTAGACGACGTGATTGGTCGAACGGATCTTCTCGAAGAAAGTGAATGGAAGACGAAACATCCGAAAGCAAAACGGTTAGATTTAGCACCGATGCTCTCGATGCCGACACCACTTCCTGAGCGTGAAGAAGTCGCTCACCCGGCATACCGTTCCTATGATCACCGAAAATTGATTCCGGCAGTCTCACGGTCAATCAACTCGTTGCAACCGACCTTCTTCGTTGGTCGCATCCGAAACACCGATCGCGCCGTCGGGACGCAGTTGGGGTTTGAAGTGACGAAAGTTCACGGTCAGGTCGGTTTAGCGGATGATACCATTTCGCTTCGCCTCAGTGGATCAGCCGGACAAAGCCTAGGAGCATTTTTACCACGAGGGATCACCATTTCCGTCATCGGGGATGCCAACGATTATATCGGGAAAGGCTTGAGCGGTGGGAAATTAGCATTGATCTCTGAAAAACATGCACCGTTTGATGAAAGTAAACAAATGATTGCCGGAAACGTCTGCTTGTACGGAGCGACGAGCGGACAAGCTTTCTTTAACGGTCACGTCGGCGAGCGTTTTGCCGTTCGAAATTCCGGGGCGACGGCAGTCGTCGAAGGAGTCGGCGATCATGGATGTGAGTATATGACCGGGGGAACGGTTCTCGTCCTCGGTGATGTCGGACGGAACTTTGCAGCCGGCATGTCAGGTGGCGTCGCATATCTTTATGGGGATCAAGCGTACGATCGACTCGTCAACAAGGAGCTCGTCTCCGTCGTAAAAGAATTGAACGATGAAGATATGGAACAAATTTATGCACTTCTCGAAGCGCATCAGTTTCATACAGACAGTGTTAAAGCACGGACTATTTTAGAGTCGTTCGAACAAGCTCGCTCTCACTTTGTAAAGGTCGTTCCTCGAGATTATGCGAATGTATTGGACGTTATGCGTCAAATCGAGGCGAATCGACCGGAATTGAGCGAAGCGGACCGAGCACTTGAATTGTTCCGGGTTGTGACTGAGGGGGGTAACGCATGAAACATAACTTTTTAAACATCGCACGGTCCACACTACCTGAGCGTCTTGTGGATGAGCGAGTGAAGGATTATGAAGAATATGCGACACGAATGGATGACGAATCCGTCAAACAGCAGGCTGCACGTTGTATGGACTGTGGCACTCCATTCTGTCATGTCGGGGATATGATTGGACAAGAGACTATTGGGTGCCCGATTCACAACTATATCCCGGAGTGGAACAAGCTTGTGACCAAATCGGACTGGATGGGAGCGTATCACCGATTGATGGAGACAAATAACTTCCCGGAGTTTACGGGTCGAGTTTGTCCCGCACCGTGTGAGGGGTCTTGTACACTCGGAATCAGTGAAGATCCGGTTGCGATCAAATCGATTGAACGAACCATCATCGATCGGGCGTTTGAAGAAGGTTGGGTGAAACCAAGACCGGTTCATCGAAGAAGCGGGATGACAGTCGCCATCATCGGAAGTGGGCCGGCTGGATTGGCAGCTGCCGACCAACTGAACCAACTCGGACATTCGGTCACCATCATTGAGAAGGCGGATGAACCGGGAGGGCTACTCATGTACGGAATCCCGAACATGAAACTGGATAAGGATGTCGTGAGACGTCGCATTCGGTTGCTCGAACAAGAGGGAATTGTCATCCAGACGAACATTGAGGTCGGTACGGATGTGACAGTGGAGGCGCTTCGGAACCAATACGATGCGGTGATTTTCGCGACAGGCGCTCAGAAACAGCGCACGCTCGGGATTGACGGGGATGATGCACGTGGTGTTGAAATGGCGATGGATTATTTGACGGCATCGATGTACGAGCGAAAAGGAACGACCCGATCACCAGAACATGACGCCAAAGACAAAAATGTCATCGTCATCGGGGGTGGAGATACAGGAGCCGACTGTGTGGCGACAGCAATCCGTCAAGGTGCAAAATCAGTCGTTCAGTTTGGGAAGCACCCGTCAAAAGGGTTGCTTCGTGCACCAGAGAAACCTTGGCCACTTCAACCGGACACGCTTACGACGGATTATGCGTATGCGGAATCACTCGCGATCTATGAGAAAGACCCGAGAACGTATTTGATTCGCTCCAACCAAATCGTCACGAAAGAAGGACGTGTCACAGGGATTGAAACGGAACGGATGACGAAAGTCGTCAACCCGGATGGTCAGGCAACCTTCTTCGTAGAGGAAGATTCAATAGAGACGTATCCGGCGGATTTGATCCTCGTCGCCATTGGATTTGAACGACCAGAGCACGAGTTGCGGAAAATCGGTGTCGAGAAGACGAAAGATTTCCAGACGGCAACGGAAAACGTCTTTGTCGCGGGGGATGCCAAGCGAGGGCAAAGCTTGATCGTATGGGCGATTCGTGAAGGACGAGAAGTAGCAGAGGTCGTCGATGCGTATCTCGATACTTGCAAGACCGAATTAAAAACCTCATCATAAAAAGGAGCGACAGCCGTCGCTCCTTATCTTTTGTTTAGGAGGAGTTTTATGTTCACGGAAATCCTCATGTATACGGGAATCTGGTTTATTCTCATCCTCATTTTATTAGGAACCATTTATTCACGACGGAAAAAATGATCAAAGCACCATCGCCGCAATCACACCGAAGATGATGAGTGGAATATTGTAGTGTAAGAACGTTGGCCAAACCGTTTCACGTAGGTGATCGTGTTGACCGTCAGCGTTCAATCCACTCGTAGGTCCGAGTGTCGAGTCACTCGCTGGGCTACCTGCATCCCCAAGCGCTCCTGCAGTCCCGATGATGGCAATCGTTGCCTCGACTGAGAACCCGTATTGTACACAGAGCGGGACGAAAATCGCAGCAATGATTGGAACAGTCGAGAAACTTGAACCGATTCCGAGCGTGATGACAAGGCCGACGAGCAACATGACGAGAGCGGCAATGAGTTTAGAGTCACCCATCAAATCGCTCGCTCCGTTGACGAGCGGTTCGATCGCACCTGTCTCGCGGATGACGGCAGCGAATCCACTTGCGGCGATCATGACGAACCCGATGAATGCCATCATGCGCATGCCGCTTGTGAAGATATCATCTGCCTCAGACCATGGAATCAGGCGGAAGATTGAAAGCAAGATCAAACCGGTCACCGCAGAGGCGATCATCGACTCGGTCTGCAATTGAACGATGAGGACGATGAGAACGACAGCGAGTGTCATGATCATCTTCAAACCACTCATTTGACGTACTTCATAATCAGTTGGTCCGAGTGCAATCGTGTCATACGTTCTCGGTTTCCGATAGTGAATGAACGCCGCTATCAATCCGACGACCATCCCTAATGCCGGGATGCCCATGATCGAGATGATGTTGACGTCTCCGACAGTCAAGCCGTTCGCTTCAACGTTCGCGATGAGAATCTCATTCAAGTAAATCCCACCAAACCCGACAGGTAACAACATATATGGTGTCACAAGACCGAACGTCAAAATGGTCGCTACGAGACGACGGTCTACATTCAACTCATTGAACAGCACGAGTAACGGCGGAATCACAATCGGGATAAAGGCGATGTGTATCGGAAGCAAGTTTTGAGAGCTGATGGATAACAATAAGATGAGTGACAACAGGAATGCTTTAACGTACATCACACGCTTGCCTGATACGTCACGACCTGACATCGCAATCAATTTTTCAGCTAAGACGTCCGGAAGCCCCGTCTTCGATAACCCGACAGCGAATGCACCGAGAAGCGCGTAGCTGAGTGCGATGCTCGCTCCACCACCAAGACCGTCACTGAAGGCGGTCAACGTATCGTTGAACCCAAGTCCTCCAACAAGCCCTCCGATAAGCGCCGCTAAGATTAATGACAATACAATGTGCACTCGGCTGATGGCGAGCGCAAATAAGACGATGACTGCAAGTAATACTGCGTTCATATCGATCCAACACCTTTCGCGTTTTCTTTCTCTTGGTATCACTTTAATATGATAAAGACTTTTTGAAATTTAACATATGATGTGACCCTTGTCAAATCGAATATGAAAAAAAGCGATAACTCGTGAAAGTTATCGCTTACGTGTTACATTTCGACGTTATGATACACTTGGCGCACATCTTCCAAGTCTTCGAGCACATCGATTAGTTTTTCAAACTGTTCTTGCGAAGCGTCATCGAGTGACACTTCGTTCTGCGGGAGCATCGTCAATTCCGCAACGGCAAACTCTTCTACACCGGCAGCCTTGAATGCAGTTTGAACGGCGTGGAACGCTTCTGGCTCTGCATAGACGATGACCGTCTCGTCTTCCACGATAACATCACGCACATCAAGGTCATGTTCCATCATGAGTTCGAGGACGTCATCTGCCGACATTTCATTGACACCGATGACGGCAGTTGCATCGAACATATATGCGACCGAGCCACTGACTCCCATGTTGCCTCCGTTTTTACCGAAAGCGGCACGAACTTCTGAAGCCGTACGGTTGACGTTATTCGTCAATGTATCGACGATGACCATCGAACCATTCGGACCAAACCCTTCATATCGAAGTTCATCGAAATTTTCCTCATCGCCACCTTTGGCTTTGTCGATGGCACGATCGATGATCGCCCGGGGCACGTTATACGTCTTCGCACGTTCCACAACGAATTTTAATGACTGGTTCAACTCAGGATCAGGTTCCCCTTGACGAGCGGCCACATAAATCTCGCGACCGAACTTCGCATAGACGCGACTCGTGTTCGCATCTTTTGACGCCTTCTTCTCTTTAATGTTGTTCCATTTACGACCCATTACATGTCATCTCTCTTTCCATTTGTACGTAGATTCATTACAGATTATATAAGAAGTTGTGGGAATTGACGAGAAAAGTTTTACTTGTCACCTTTGTCCATCTTCTCGACAATCTCTGTAAGTGTCTTCAAACTCTCAATGAGTCGGTCAGTTTCGTCCTCATTCAAAAAGGCGAGACGTTCCTCGAATAGTCTACGGAATGAGTCTCTGCGCTCAAGTAAGATTCGTTCACCTTCCTCGGTCAGTTGATTCCAAATCACGCGGCGATCCCGCTCGTCTGGCACTCGCGTGATATACCCCTCGTTCAATAATTTCGTGATGAGCGGGGTAACGTTCGGTGGCGCGATGGAGAGTGTCTCGCTGATTCGTCCATTCGTGACAGCCCCCTCGTCCTCAATCAACATCAATAGATGGAAATGAGAGAAGTTCAGGTTTAGAATTTGAGGAAAATCAGATCGACGTAACAATTTACGACGAATTAAAGGAATCAGTTTGACAAACTGGTCCGCTGCATCTTGTTTCGGCATAATAGATTCACTTCCTAGTTAGGTTCTATTTTCATTATACACGAGTTAGGTGCAGTTGAACCTAAAAACGGGTTGATGTGATGATTGATACATCATAGTAGAGATTGAATCGACACAAAATATGTAAGCGTTTACATTGAAGGTTTGATATATTTTCATGAAAACGAATTCGATTTTACTGAGGACGCATACAAAAATCAAGAGCTATCAATAACAGATAAAAAAATATTGTGAAAGAGTTCACATTCTTGTCACCCACAAAACCTGAAAAACATTGTATTCTATGAATGTGAAGGAAAGCACAATCTCTAAAAACAGTCATCACAATGTGCTTCCATCAAGTCAATATGTTCATAAAAAGCTCTCACTTATGAGGAGGAACCTAACATGGCAGTCAAAGAGAAAGCAAAAGTGGAAACAACGGCAGAACAAATGGTGGACACGCTCGTAGCAAGTGCGCATAAGGCACTCGATACGTTGATGACGTTCGACCAAGAGAAAATTGATCACATCGTACAGGCGATGGCGCTTGCGGGACTCGAGCAACACGTCACACTCGCGAAATTAGCACATACAGAAACAGGTCGCGGTGTCTTTGAAGACAAGATGATCAAAAATATCTTCGCGACAGAATATATCTATAACTCACTCCGTGGTGAGAAAACGGTAGGCGTCCTTGAAGATGACGTTCAAAACGGAATCACATACATCGCGGAACCAGTCGGTGTCGTCGCTGGGGTCACACCGGTCACAAACCCAACATCGACAACGATGTTCAAAGCGATCATCGCCATCAAGACACGTAACCCGATTATCTTCGCGTTCCATCCATCAGCGCAACAATGTTCAAGCGAAGCGGCTCGTGTCCTCCGTGACGCAGCAGTGGCGGCAGGTGCTCCTGAAAACTTGATTCAATGGGTTGAAGTTCCGTCACTCGATGCGACGAAAGCGCTCATGAACCACCCTGGTGTAGCGATGGTCCTTGCGACGGGTGGGGCAGCGATGGTCAAATCGGCTTACTCGACTGGTAAACCAGCACTCGGTGTCGGACCTGGTAACGTACCAGCCTATATCGATAAGACTGCGAAAGTGAAACGTGCCATCTCAGACGTCATCCTTTCAAAAACGTTCGACAACGGAATGATCTGTGCGTCTGAACAAGCGATCATCGTCGATCAAGAAGTATATGAAGAAGTGAAAGCAGAGATGACGGCACTAGGTTGCTACTTCTGCTCACCAGAAGAAAAAGCAAAACTTGAAACACTCGTCATTCGAACAGATACATGTGCGGTCAACCCTGAAATCGTCGGGAAGCCGGCAGCATGGATCGCTGAACAGGCAGGTCTCAAAGTACCAGCGGATACGAAGATCTTGATTGCAGAGCTTGAAACAGTTGGCGCAACGGAACTTCTCTCTCACGAAAAATTAAGCCCGGTTCTCGGTGCGTATAAAGTTCAATCACGTGAAGAAGGATTCGCAATCGCTGAAAAAATGCTCGAGATTGGTGGTCTCGGTCATACGGCTGTCATCCACTCAACAGATGACGATGCCATCCTTGAGTTCGGTCTCCGTATGAAAGCTTGCCGCATCATCGTCAACTCACCTTCAGCACACGGTGGAATCGGTGACCTTTATAACGAAATGACACCATCCCTTACGCTCGGTTGTGGGTCTTACGGTAAAAACTCCGTCTCAGAAAACGTGACGGCGAAACATCTACTCAACGTGAAAAAGGTGGCGAGACGTCGCGTGAATATGCAATGGTTCAAAGTACCTGAAAAAATCTATTTCGAGAAAAACTCAGTACAATATCTTCAATCGCTCACAACGAAAAAACGGGCGATGATCGTCACAGATGAAATGATGGTCAAACTCGGATTCGCTGACAAAGTCATCAAAAACTTGCCGGCTGGTGTCGAGTACCGCATCTTCGACCAAGTCGAACCGGATCCATCTGTTGAAACGGTCATGAACGGTGCCGAAGCAATGCGTCACTTCCAACCAGACATGATCATCGCACTTGGTGGTGGTTCACCGATGGATGCTGCGAAAGGCATGTGGCTCTTCTACGAACGTCCAGAAGAGAAGTTCTCGAATCTACGCCAGAAATTTATGGATATTCGCAAACGGACATATAAGTTCCCGACACTCGGTAACAAGTCAATGTTTATCGCCATCCCGACAACGTCTGGTACAGGTTCTGAAGTGACACCGTTCACTGTCATCACAGATAAAAAACGTAACGTGAAATATCCGATTGCTGACTATGCGATCACACCAGACGTCGCCATCGTCGACCCTGAGTTCGTCATGACCGTTCCAGCTTCAATCACGGCTGATACAGGAATGGACGTCATGACACACGCAATCGAAGCATATGTTTCCGTCATGGCGAATGATTACACAGACGGACTTTGCCTCCGCGCCATCAAGATGATCTTCGACTACCTACCAAAAGCGTATGAAAACGGTAGCGATGCGGAAGCTCGTCAGAAAGTACACAACGCTTCAACGATGGCGGGTATGGCGTTTGCGAACGCATTCCTCGGTATCAACCACTCGATCGCTCACAAAATCGGTGGAGAGTTCCACGTCCCACACGGTCGTACGAACGCGATTCTCATGCCACACGTCATCCGTTACAACGCGACACGCCCATCGAAACTTGCGGCGTTCCCGAAATATGAGTCATTCATCGCAGACGAACGTTATGCAGAAATCGCGCGTTACCTCGGACTTCCAGCAAGCACGACAGCTGAAGGTGTCGAGTCACTCGTCCAAGCGATCATCGAGCTCGGTCAACGCTTGAACATCAAACTTTCGTTCAAGGCGCAAGGCATCAAGAAAGCAGAACTCGATGCGAAGATCGACAAGATGGCAGTCGACGCATTCGAAGACCAATGTACGACGGCCAACCCGAAAATGCCGCTCGTTGAAGAATTGAAAGAGATCATGTACGCAGCATACGAAGGCGTATAAGCTTCAAAATTTACAAGGGGCCCGTTCAACTCGAACGGGCTTTTCTTGTGGTCGGAATATGACATTCAGTTTCTAAAATTATATTTAAATTTATAAAAAATTGAATAGTCAGACCATAAATAGCTGTATATAATAAAAAATGGTATACATAGCAATTTATTGATGAATGGAGATCGTGTCATGATCATCGTGTTTAGTTTGTTGCGTTCAATCGCGACAGTTGTTCTTTTCTTCAATCCAATTTATTCGACGCCGCTCGAGACCGCGGAATATATTTCATCAGTTGATCGAAATGCGGATAGTTGGGAGAGTGCCGACTTTTTTGAATCATTCGGAACCGAGTTACCTATCGACATGGATCGAAACCTCCTTTACACAGAACGGATAACCGGCTGGACTGAGATTGAAGTGGGGGACGAAACGTATGAGGGGTTTTCATCGATGACGTTTGATCAACCGTTCAAAGGTACGATTCTACATATGACGTGGGGACAAGACATTCCGGATGTGAAAGAAAAAGTGGTCGTCTTACCGACAACAAAGTTTTCATATGACAACATCGAGGATGCGTATACCGTCGATTACGCAGGTGAGGTTTTGAATGACCAGGAAGCGAACGCGTACTTGTCAGAGCTCGCATCTGCAGGAGCTGCAGGATACCTGATCACCCCTTATGAAGACGACCCATATGAGACGGGTTTCGTTTTCACGTCATCCTATATGAAGTTAGATGGTACAGGGGTAGACTTGGATACGGCTGAACAACTGAAGGACGGGGAAATGATTCGAGTCAAACCTTATCGTGAAGAGATCCCATATGTCGAGTTTGTCCAACAAGGAAAATCGGAACGGGAGATCATTCTCATGTCACGACTCGATTCTTCCTGGCACGGAGCCCATTATTTGTCTGCCGTCGGTCCGTCTACGGTCTTATATCATCTGATGCAGGTGATGAACGAGGAAATGCCAGACTATACGATTCGATATGTCTTTTTGAATGGAAACGGCGACTCTAGAGAAGCGAGTGACGATTTCCTTGAACGGCTAGGGGAGCAAAAAGAAAAAGTGGAAGCGGTCGTCATGCTCGATATTCTTGGGACTGGTGATGGTCCACTATACGTTCGGACGAAAGGGATGAAATCCTATCCAGTACTAGAACGGGCGCCATTCGCTGAACTAGAAGTACGTTCGTTAGCAAGTTCACCGGGTGACGCTTACGATGAAGCAGGAATCCCTTATTTGATGTTGAGTGATTCATTAGAAGGAAGTTGGCATGTGTTCACGGAGAAAGATACGTTCGAACGGCTGTCGGAAGATGGAGTAACGGGTGCGGTCGATTGGATGCACAATTGGCTAACTGACTGACCTAATCATTGTCGCTGTCTGAGAAGACGGCGACATATTTTTTTAGATGTCGGTTTCGGGTATGATTGTAATGGAGGCGATACGATGAAACAAGAGATGACAATTACGACAACATATGGAACGATTGCAGGAACTTTTCTTTCCCATGAGGAGCCTCGGACGACGATTGTCATGTTGAGCGGAAGTGGGCCGAGTGACCGTGACGGCAATATGGGTGGTGTCGGATTTAACACGTATGCCAAGCTGGCAGAAGCGTTGTATGACCATGGATATAACGTGTTCCGATATGACAAACAAGGAATCGGGAAGTCAGATGGAGACTTCAACAAAGTCGGATTACATGACTTGATTAACGATGCGATTCTTGTCGTACGCACCATTCGACAATTGGCCGATGTGAATCGCTTATATCTACTTGGTCATAGTGAAGGGGCCGTCCTTGCTCCTGCCGTTCAACTTGAGACGAAGGCGGATGGACTGATCTTACTTTCCGGTTTCCATGAAGCGTCCAAGCAGATGTTCTTATACCAAGCAGATGCACTCGCTAAAGATATCGAACATGTGAAGGGAATAAAAGGTCTCTTCTATCGGTTGACGGGCGTTGCCAAAAAAGTTAGGCAGCGACAGGACGATTTGTTAGAGCGTTCTTTACGGACGAACGTCTCGTCTTTCAAATATCGAGGTCAAGTCGTAAATGCGAAATGGATTCGAGAACATGCATCCTATGACGTCCGAGAGCGATTGGAGCATGTGACCGTCCCGGTTCTTGCGATTACGGGGGGGCGTGATGTGCAAGTCCCACCCGAACACGTCCATATGATTCAAACAAAAGGGGAGGTCACCTCATCGATCATCGATGATATGAATCATCTGCTCGTGAAACGGGAGTCACCCCATTCGCTTCTCACGTTGCATAAAGAGTATCGAGAAGCGATCGATGCGCCGATTCATCTAAAACTCGTTCAAGAATTGGATGAATGGTTAAAAAAACACTCATAAACTCAAAAAACGGTCATCTATTGACCGTTTTTTATGTTATAATTGTGACAAGTTGAATGGAAATGAATGTTTTTGAATGATTTTAGTTGTTTTTATAATGAAAACGCTTTATATTAGACGTATGGAGGGAACAAGATGTTAACGAAACAACGACATCAGTTGATTTTGCAACGCTTATCTGAACAGAAGGTCGTCAAATTAAAAGAATTGGTTGATTTAACGGATTCATCCGAGTCGACGATTCGTCGAGATTTGACGGACCTTGAAGCGGAAGGGTATCTGGCAAGGGTTCACGGAGGCGCAACGCTCATTGCGACTCCAGATGAGGAACCGACATTTGAAGAAAAGCGAGACCGGTTCGTAGATGAAAAAGTTGCGATTGCACGGAAGGCCGCAACGTTCATCGAAGACGGGATGTCGATTTATTTAGATGCCGGTACAACCACTCAGGCGATGGTTCCGTTTTTAGAAGGAAAAAAAATTGTCGTCGTCACAAACAGTCTACCGATTGCGAATGAATTATTTGATCTTGATATTAAGACGTTTGTGATTGGCGGAGAATTAAAGCGTTCCACCCAGGCATTGGTTGGGTATAACGCACGCGAGAGCATGATGAATTATCGTGTCGACCTCGCCTTTCTCGGAATGAATGGAATCGACCTTGAAGCGGGTTACACGACCCCGGACCCAGAAGAAGCGCTTGTCAAAAAAACGGCAATCGAATTGGCACAAACCTCGTTCGTACTCGCGGACGCATCGAAGATCGGGAAACGAACGTTCAGCCGAGTCGCGACGTTAGATGCCGCTCAGTTGATCACATCAAGCAGTGAGTCAATGAGTTCCATCCAAACAATCACAAAGGTGGTGAATGCGAAATGATTTACACGTTAACACTCAACCCTTCTATTGATTACTACGTAACATTACCTGAAGTACATCTAGGAGAAGTGAACCGAATCGAAGAGACGACGGAGCGCGCAGGCGGTAAAGGAATTAACGTCTCCATCGTTCTTCGGGAATATGCACAAGAGACGAAGGCGCTTGGTTTCATCGGTGGGACGACCGGTGACTTCATTAAAAAGTCACTCGTCGACCACGGTGTACACACCGATTTCGTAGAGGTGAATGGGAACACCCGGATCAATGTCAAGATTCGGGCGAAAGAGGAAACAGAACTGAATGCGAGCGGACCGAATATCACAGAGCGCGAGCTCGAACTGTTGACGGCCAAGTTCGATCAAGTTCAAGAAGGCGATGTCGTCGTCCTCGCGGGTAGTATCCCGAGCAACCTACCAGACTCGCTATATCGGACCATTGCTGAATCGATTCGCGAAAAAGGTGCAGACTTTGTCGTCGATACAACGAAAGATGCCATGATCGAGGTGCTCGCCCTCGAACCACTCATGATCAAACCGAACCACCATGAATTAGGTGAATTGTTTGATACCGAGATCGAAACGTTTGAAGAAGCTCTTCCATATGCCGAACAGCTCGTCAAACGCGGGGCGAAAAACGTCATCATCTCCTTTGCGGGAGACGGGGCACTACTTGTTAACAAGGACGGAGCCGTCACAGCGAACACACCGGTCGGGAAACTGGTGAACTCGGTTGGTGCAGGAGATTCACTCGTCGCCGGATTTGTCGCGAATGTGAAAGAAAAAGGTGAACAAGAAGCATTTCGATACGCGGTCACGACTGGAAGCGCATCTGCTTATACATTCGGCCTATGTTCAAAACAAGAGATCGATCGCTTGATCGATCAAGTACAACTCACACCACTGAAACGAATGGAGGAGACAACATGAAAATCACGGACTTGCTCCAACGCGACACGATTCAATTGAATCTACGCGCGAGTTCTAAGCGTGAGATCATCGAAGAACTTGTCGATGTCCTCGATCGCGCTGGTAAACTATCCGACCGCAACGGTTATCGCGATGCAATCCTAAAACGTGAAAGCGAGAGCACGACCGGCCTCGGAGAAGGGATTGCCATTCCTCACGCGAAAACGAGTGCTGTCAAAATGCCAGCAATCGCGTTCGGTCGGTCGGAAGGAGTCGACTACGAAGCGTTAGACGGACAACCGAGCCGCCTCTTCTTCATGATTGCGGCAGGAGAAAACGCGAATAATGAACACCTTGAAACACTCTCTAAACTTTCAGTTTACTTGATGGACCCTGCATTCCAAGAGCGTCTCTATGCAGCCACTTCTGAAAGCGATGTCATTCGTGCCATCGAAGAAAAAGAAGCGGCAGAAGCGAAGCCGGAAGTCGTCAAACTGACGAATGAAGATGCACCGTTCATTTTAGCGGTCACGGCTTGCCCGACAGGAATCGCTCATACGTATATGGCAGCAGATAGCTTGAAGCAAAAAGCGGAAGCGATGGGAGTCGATATTAAAGTCGAAACGAACGGATCGACTGGTGTAAAAAATGAATTGACACGTGCGGATATCGACCGGGCGACAGCGATCATCGTCGCAGCGGACAAGGCTGTTGAAATGGATCGTTTCGCTGGTAAACGAGTCATCGAAGTTCCGGTCGCACAAGGGATTCGGAAACCTGAAGAACTCATCAATCGTGCGGTGAAACAAGATGCGCCGGTATATGAGGCTTCGAAAACATCAGGTAGCGCTTCGAAAGAGCAACGTACAGGCGTGTACAAACACTTGATGAGCGGGGTATCTGCGATGCTTCCACTCGTTGTCGCAGGTGGTCTCTTGATTGCCATCAGCTTCTTCTGGGGCATCAACTCTGCTAACCCGGATGACCCGTCTTACAATGAATTTGCAGCACAGTTGATGACGATCGGTGGAGCTGCATTCGGCTTCCTCGTTCCGATTCTCGCCGGTTTCATCGCGATGTCGATTGCCGATCGCCCAGGTCTCGCACCAGGTCTCGTGGCAGGGGTACTTGCAAGTCAAGGGAACGCCGGATTCCTCGGTGGTCTCATCGCCGGTTTCTTGGCCGGTTATGTCGTCCTCTTCTTGAAAAAAGCACTCGCAAAATTGCCTGCTTCACTTGAAGGGATCAAGCCAGTCCTCTTGTATCCGCTACTCGGCTCGTTCATCTCCGGGATGATCATGTTACTCGTCGTCAACGAACCGATTGCAGCACTCATGACATGGTTGATGGATACGTTGAACAGTATGAGCGGCGCGAACGCCATCCTTCTTGGTGTCATCGTCGGTGGGATGATGGCAGTCGATATGGGTGGTCCGATCAACAAGACAGCGTACGTCTTCGGTACGGCAGCACTTACAGCGGGTAACCAAGAAGTCATGGCAGCCGTCATGGCTGGAGGGATGGTACCACCACTCCTCGTCGCACTCGCATCAACAGTCTTCGCTCGTCAAAAGTTCTCGAAACAAGAGCGCGAAGCAGGAAAAACTGCTTATATCATGGGAGCCTCGTTCATCACGGAAGCGGCAATCCCATTCGCGGCTGCGGACCCGATTCGCGTTCTTCCATCAGCGATTCTCGGATCTGCCATTGCAGGCGGATTATCCGCATTCTTCACGATTCAATTACCAGCGCCACACGGTGGGATCTTCGTCTTCCCACTTCTTGAAGGAGCTGGAAACGTCGCTGTGAGTATGGGTCTCTATGCACTCGCCATCTTGGCAGGTGCGGTGGTCGGAGCATTGCTCCTCTCGTTCTTGAAAAAACCGTTAACAACATCGACACCAGTCCAATCTAAAGAAGTTGCATAACGTAAGAAGAGACGTCGCCTTTATCCAGAGGTGACGTCTTTATTGTTGTCGATGTCCGTGCAAAATTCACATAATCTCGGATTGCAAGTTGGGGATTTGTGGTAAACTATTTGTAAAGCTTCGGGTGAGGAGGGGGTCGCATTGGACATTCGGGTCGCCAAACCAGATGATGTGTATGGGATTGCGAGAGTGCGTGTGAACGGGTGGCGTACGACCTATCGGGGGATCGTACCGACTGAGTATTTGCTAAAAGTATCATCCGGCTCCATCGAATGGGCAGAACGCTTGCGGACCGCCCTTCGTCGGCAAGAAGTAGCCGGCTTTGTGGCGATTGTCGAGGACGAAATCGTGGGCTTCGTTCTTTACGGAGAAGAGCGGACAGGAGAGTATCCAGACCACACGAATGAAGTGTATGCTATTTATATTTTAGAGAACCATCAAGGGAACGGAATCGGGTCCGCTCTCCTTGAACACGCTGTGCAATCGATGTGTGAGGCAGGACTCTTGATCTGGGCGCTTGAGATGAATCCGTTCCGCACGTTTTATGAACGAAAACAAGGGCAGGTCATCGACCAGAAAGATCGAGAGTTTGGTGAATTGATGCTCCGCGAAGTGGCGTATGGATGGGAAACGACCCGTCACGACTCCATCATGGGAGCCTGAGCTTAGAGACTGTAGAATGTTCTACGGTCTTTTTTTGTTGAGTGAAATGGATGCTAAATTAAAAGGGATCCTCTACTATTCAATGGCTCATCTACATCAATTCGAACGTCCAGATCAGTATGAACCGTATCTGTTAAAGGCAATTGCAGAGTACCCAGAATTTCCTCGTTACCATCTTAATCTTGGACGGTACTATATCTCAAACGAGAATATCGAAAAGGGAAAGCTGTATATAAAAGAAGGCTTACTTAGAGTAAAAGAGTGTTTCAATGAAGCATCGCCTCTAGAATTTGAAATTTCTTTATATACGTTTATCGATGAAGAAATCGGTGGACTTTATATGTTCGATGAGTTTTACAAGAAATATAAAGAAATGTCCTTATGAATCAATTAAAAATAGTGTTGTTCCATTATATAAACTCTTCTATACTGAATTGAACAAAATATTCCAAATGAAGGGTTGGGAGACATTGAAGCACCGAAAAATTTGTATCAAGTTAAGTGGAGCCGCTCTAGCTAGTGATGGAACGGATAACTTTGACGAAATGAGCCTCAGCCTGATTGCAGAAGAAATATTATCACTCGCAAATAGCGGGGTTGAAGTGTGTGTCATGGTCGGCGGGGGAAATCTCTTTCGCGGGAATCAAGCAGAAGCGTGGGGGATCAATCGAGTGGAGGCTGACAGTATCGGAACGCTCGGGACAGTCATGAACTCATTGATGCTACGTGGAATCTTGAAACGAGATACGACTCGAGAAGTGCGCGTCATGACATCGATTCCAATGCCGAGCGTAGCCGAACCGTACATTCAACTTCGAGCCATCAATCATTTGAAAAAAGGATATATCGTCATTTTTGCAGGCGGTAACGGTCAACCGTTCGTTTCTTCAGACTATCCTGCTGTTCAGCGTGCCATCGAAGTGGGATGTGATGCCTTGTTCGTGGCAAAGAACGGTGTCTCCGGCGTATATGACCGCGATCCTCGTTTGGATTCGGACGCTCGTCAATTTGAAACCCTTCACTATAACGATGTCATTTCGAATGATTTGAAAGTGATGGATCAATCGGCATTGCTTCTCGCGAGAGATCACGGTTTGCCGATTCACTTGTTCGACTTCAAGGAGCGGAACGCCATTCATCGTATTCTCGAAGGAGAGAGCATTGGAACGATGATTCATCACCATGAAACGCAGCTCTTGCAGAATTGAGGAGACAGCATGTATGAAGTAACAGATGGTCACGTCATTGGGAAAAACGGAATACCCGTCCCGTATTCGTACCTGCAGCCTGATTCGTCATCCGACACACTCGTGATTTTGTTGCCCGGATACGGATATACAAATGATTCTCCAATGTTTCGCTATACGACTGGATTGTGCATAGAGAATGGGTTGAACGTTCTCGAAGTCAACTATAACTATCGCGACGAGCGGTACGATTCAGTCGATGTAAATAAGGCAATTGTTGATGATGTTCGACTCGTCATCGATCAAATCCTACATACTGATTCCGTTCAACAATACATCATCGTCGGAAAATCGCTCGGTACGGTTGCGATGGCAAGTGAACTCACCCGAAACGTGTTTCATGATGCCAAACTCGTTTGGTTGACACCTTTGTTGAAACAAGACGACATATATGAAGCGATCCAGTCTCATAAAGGACAACAGATGATTCTCATAGGAACGGCGGACCAACATTATGTAGATGAGAGAATGAAGCGTCTTGAACATCTGGCCTTGACCGAACTCGAGATTGTCAAGGAGATGAATCATAGCCTCGAGTACACAGGAGAGACATACCGGTCACTACGGTTACTTGAAACACTTCTCAAGCGAGTGGAGCAATTTATCATGTCCTCATAGGTCGTGAACCGGAGGAGAGTTGCGCGATCAAATGTAAGGGAGGAGTCGACGTGAAATTTACCACTGAGCGTTTAATAATCAGACCATTTATGGAGAAAGACTTGCATGCTACATTCGAAATGTATACAAAACCAGAAGTATGCAGATATCTTTTGCATGAGCCATGGACGTCTGAAAACAGGAAGAAAGAATTTGATAAAAAACTAACAAATTCTATTCTTACCGAGACTAGTACGTTGAATTTAGCAGTCGTACATCAAGATGAAGTGATTGGGGATCTCACAGTTTGGTACGCGGGTATGAAAGACACGGTAGAGATTGGGTATTGTTTTTCTGATTCACATTCAGGAAAAGGATATGCGACGGAGGCAGTGAGCGGATTGCTAGGGGAGTTGTTCACAAAGCTCAATCTACATAGGGTACAAGCTAATCTCGACGCCAGAAATGTAACTTCCCAAAAATTATGCGAACGGGTTGGAATGAGAAAAGAAGCTCATTTCTTGAGAGACTATTGGAATAAGAATGAAAGGACCGATAGCATGGTGTACGCGATATTGCACGAGGAGTTTGTAAGACAATAAACGAAATAAGTGAATAGAAAAGGAGATGATGCGCGTCATCTCCTTTAATTTACAATTTTTCAATAACCATTTTCGGGTCGACACGTTCTGTATAGTCAGCAGGCACATCACTGAACGAAATCGTTCCATCAGATTGGATGATGAACGTGGCCAGTTTCGGCAACTGCCAATCTTCGTTCCCGTTATGTGCATCGACATTTAGTCCAGATGCTTTATAAATATCAATCAAATAATCTGGCATGTCAAAGACGAGGTCGAATTGACGTGCGACAATATTATCAACATCACTCAATACATAAAAATCAAGTTCATTCTTTTCTTTCGTCGAAAGGGAATAATCCGGCGTTTCCGGACTGATCGCGACAAGAGTCGCGCCTTTTTCTTGAATCGTTGCCAACTCGCGCTGGTAAGCGCGGAGCTCGAGGTTACAGTATGGGCACCATCCACCTCGGTAAAATATGACGATGACTGGTCCATTTTAAAGGAGCGTTTTCAAATTGACGGTTGTCCCGTCCGCGTGAGGCAATTCAAACGACGGCGCTTGATTTCCAACTGTTAACCCTGATGCGATGCCTGAATCTTTCAATTCTTGAGTCACCTGAGCCATCAATCGTTGCTTCTCGGCAGGTGCATTTTGTTTGAACTGATCTTTATAGGATTTGATCTCTTCCAATAATGAATTCATCATTTGACTCCCTCTTCCGATATGGTGACTCAAATTTTAACTAAATACGAATAGTATGATTTGTTCAATCGAACACAACGGTGAAACTCCATTTCAGTTTCCGAAAAATAATTTTCGAATAATTCAATCAATTCTTCAGATCTAATGACTTTTGACCGATATGATGAATAACCTAAGGGGGATTCGACTCATCGAACTCGCTTGAACATTTTATTCGGGTTAGGAGATGTTTTATGAAACAGAAGCGCACGATTAGTATCAAGCAAAAATTGATTGTCTTATCCGTTCTATTATTGATTATTCCAGCCACATTGATTGGAATCGTCGCCTATTCGCAGGCGAAAGGTAAAATCGAGTCTCAAATGATCCAGTCCGCCAATTCGGGGGTAGACCGGATGAACAATGAGGTCACGAACCTCATCGAACCGATTCAAACGGACATCTCGTTTTTTGCGAATCGGATTGATAGTTCCATTTATGAAGAGGGAGAAGCGAATCAAGCGTTAGCAGAGAAGTTTACTGAGTATTTAGAGACACATCCAAAAGTGACGAACATTTACTTCGCTTCAGTAGAAGGTGCGATGACGATCTATCCTGAACAGGAATTGCCAGAAGGATATGACCCACGCACTCGTCCATGGTATGAAGCGGCTGAAGCAAGTGGACAAGAGGTTGCCATCACGAATCCGTACGTCGATGCCGCTTCTCAAAAAATGATGATCACGGTTTCGAAGAAGACTTCAGACGGTCGTGGTGTGGTCGCCGTTGACGTCGATGTGAACGATATCGCTGAAGTGGCATCCACCATTCAAATCGGGAAAGAAGGATACGTTGCCATCTTCGACCAGGCAGAACAAGTCGTCATTCATCCGTCGACGGCTGTCGGTGAAAAGATTGATGAATCTTGGACAGATTCGCTCTTTTCCAAGGAAGAAGGGACTCTGTCTGTATCGGAGAATGGGGAAGGCGTGGAGAAAGCATTCGTGACGAACCCAATCACCGGATGGAAGATTGCCGGTACGTTATATGACGGTGAGATTCAAGACGAGACGGTCGGCATTCTTTGGACGACTGGATTCGTCATCATCGGAATGTTCGGGATTGCAGCCATTCTTCTCTACTTCGTTCTCCGTTCAATCTTGCGTCCGTTGCGTTTATTGACAGAAGGAGCAGAACGAATCAAATCAGGAGATTTAACGGAGCCGATTACCGTCTTATCGAACGACGAAATCGGGCTTGTCTCAGAGAGTTTTAATGAAATGAGCGATTCACTTCGTATGGTATTACTCCGTCTCGATGATTCAATCAGTCAAGTTGCCGCCTCGTCTCAAGAATTGATGGCCAACTCGGCACACAATACCGCCTCATCAGAACAGATTGCCCGTGCAGTTGATCAAATGGCAGTCAGTGCCGATGGCTCGAAGCGACAACTTGACGACAATGCGACATCGCTCCAAGCGATTACGTCAGGAATCATGCGAATCTCAGAAAGTTCCATGGACGTTTCTGAACTTTCACGCGAAACCTCAAATGAAGCGGAAGACGGTTCGACGACCGTGAAGGAGAATGTGAAGCAGATGCAGGCAATCGATGCGTCTGTCGTGACATTCGAGGGCGTCATTCACTCATTGGCACATCGCTCTAACGAGATTGGAGAAATCGTCACGGTCATCAATGGAATCGCTGAACAGACGAACCTGTTAGCATTGAACGCTGCCATTGAAGCAGCACGTGCAGGTGAGAACGGCAAAGGGTTCGCGGTCGTTGCGAGCGAGGTGCGTAAACTCGCAGAACAATCGCAACAGTCGACGAAACAAATTGCAGCGTTGATTGATCGAATCAAGCATGAGACGGAACAGTCTGTACAGTTGATGCAGGAAGTATCTACTCATACGAAGGCCGGATTGGCGTCATCTGAAATGACAGCAGACCGTTTCGAGAAAATCAAAGAGCGGACAGTCGCGATGACACCACGGATTGAAGACGTGACCGCAACCGTCGAGGAGATTGCAGCAAACGTTCAGGAAGTGGCAGCGACGGCATCACAAATCGCCGACATCGCCGATGAGAATTCGAGTGTCTCGAAGCAAGTGGCGGCGACGACCGATGATCAATTGAAATCGATTGAAGAAGTATCGCAGTCAGCAAAAGCACTCGCGACCATGGCCGAGGAGTTACAAGACCTCGTCTCGCGGTTCAAACTGTAAAATGAAAAAGAAGCAGAGCGCCGAGCTCTGCTTCTTTCGTTATAAAATCGGACTGAGGAGTCGTGAGACACCCTCCCGAGCACGTACTGTCCATTTCCGCTTTTCATAGTCTTCCATCGTATACGTGCGACTGACCGCCGTATCGGTCTCGAATAAAGAAACGAGTTCGAGGGCGACCCGCTCATCATAGATAAGTGCGTTCACTTCAAAATTGAGACGGAAGCTTCGAGCGTCCAAGTTCGTCGTCCCGACGGTCGCGATCTCATCATCGACGACGAGCGTCTTCGCGTGGAGAAACCCTTCATCATACAGATAGACGTTTGCCCCGTAGTCGAGGAGTTCCCCAAGGAACGAGAGGGACGCCCACATGACGAATGGATGGTCCGGTTTTCCAGGGATCATGATATCCATCTGAACGCCAGAATGGAGTGCCATTTTGCAAGCGTCCATAAAACTCGTGTCTGGAATGAAGTATGGCGTTTGAATGACGACCCGTCGTTTGGCGGACATGATCATCTTGATCATCATATTCTTCAAATGTTCCGTATCCGAGTTTGGTCCACTCGTGACGATTTGCATCGGAGAATTTTCTTTAATGTCATGTCGCGCAAAGCAGAAGGCATTTTCAGGATCATGTTTACGGTGACCAGAATAGTTCCAGTCCAATATGAATCGGTGTTGTAAATTATAAACGACATCTCCTTCGACACGCAGGTGCGTGTCACGCCAATAGCCAAATTTTTCGACTAAACCTAAATACTCGGTACCGACATTGAATCCACCGACATAGCCGATTTTCCCATCGATGATGACGATCTTTCGGTGATTTCGGTTGTTCAACTTGAAGTTGATGATCCCGAGTGTCGGTGGGAAGAAGACACGCACCTCGCCATCGTTCGCAATCAACTCTTTAAAGTCCGAGTTCCGAAGACTACGTGAGCCGACCGCATCGTAGAGGAGTCGAACTTTGACACCGGCTTTCGCACGCTCGATCAACTCTTTCAACAGTGCCTGACCGAGAGCGTCACGCTGGATGATGTAATATTGAATATTGATTTCCGTTTCGGCCGAGCGAATGTCATCCATCAACGCTTTGAACTTTTGTTCGCCGTCGTGCAAGATGAGGGAACGGTTATGTACACTGATCAACGATTTAGAAGATCGTAAGTTCATTTGAAGTAGTTGGTCATACTTTTCAAACAGCGGCTGCGCGAGCTGGGTTTGGCGCGTATGAATTTGTTCAAGTTGCGCTTCGACTTGAAGCGAATGGAAGGAACGTTCTTCTACACTTAAATTATAGAAGTTATCCTTCTTAAGTTGTCGCCCTAGGAAGAGATAGACGATGAAGCCGAGCACTGGTAAGAAAAACAGGACAAGAAGCCAGGCCCAGGTCGCGCCGACGTCACGTCTTTCGGCGAAGATGACGGCGAGTGCGAACAACATGTTTAACCCGAGGACGATATAAAGTCCCCAACTGAAAATCATAGACCAATCCAACGACATACACCCCTTTATAATCGATTCATAGCTTAATCATACATCAAATGAGGGAATAGGATGCTATCAAATGAAATAGGGGGAGAAGATGATGAACATGGAAGTCGTATGGAAGAAAGGGATGGCGTTTGAAACACATACGCCATCAGGACACACGGTGATCCTTGATGCGGCGGATGATGTCGGTGGGCTCGATACAGGACCTCGTCCGACAGAAATGTTGCTTCACGCGACCGCATCCTGCACAGGAATCGATATCGTGTCGATTCTGCATAAGATGCGCCAGCCAATTGAAGCATTCGAAATGAAAATCGATGGGGTGCGGGCGACCGATCACCCGAAACGCTTTACAGCCATTCACATCTTGTATATCCTGAAAGGCGAGTTATCGGAAGAACGAGTTCGGCGTGCCATCGAATTGTCCGTTGAGCGTTATTGTTCTGTATCGCATAGCCTCAATGCGACGTTGACGTATAGTTATCAATTGAACGATGGAGACGTCACTCCGTTTGATTTTCACGAGTGAGCAGGATGGTTGAAAGGCATGCGGTTCTCCGTTATATTTGTATTTCAAATACTGTATAACTAAAGGAGGACGTTATGATTCGACTCGCGACGAAGCGCGATGCCCAACACATCGCGAACCTAATCGAACAACGAGCCGTAGCGCTAAATGAACAAGGAAGCGACCAATGGACCGAATATTTGGAACAGGACCTCATAAAGCGTGTGCGCACTGACATTGTAGAAGGCAGTGTATATGTCTTTGAAGATGGCGAACAAATTTTAGCTTCAATCGCATTGTTACCTCCAGATGAGTGGGATGATAACTTATGGGACGACAGTGAGCGAGGGCAATATATCCATCGAATCGTCGTCAGCGAAAAGCTAAAAGGGCAAGGCGTCGGACAGCAGCTCATGGAGCATGTCTTAGAGGAAGCCGATGAAGATGAACCAATTCGTCTTGATTGTGTCGCTGACAATGAATTTTTAAATGATTATTATCCACGTTTCGGTTTCGTCTTTGTCGATTCACGAAACGGGTACAATACGTTCGAATACAGATTGGATGAGAGCATGAGTGCATAAGGGTCATTTGACCCTTTTTTTGTTATACTATCAACAGCGAAAAGGAGGGGTTTTATATGACTAAAACCATTTTGGTGGGATTCGGATTCTCGGCGAACACGTTCCATCTACCGTTTTTAAAGGTCATTGACTCATTTGAAGTGAGTGGTGTCGTGTCATCGCGCCCGGAAGAAGTGCAGGCTGAATTACCTGGTGTCACGGTATATGCGACATTAGACGAGGCGATTCAATCGGATGCTTCTCTCTATGTCATTACGACACCATCGCATTTACATAAAGAGATGATCGTCGCATGTCTTGAGGCAGGAAAAGATGTGCTCGTCGAAAAACCCGCATTCCTGACAACGGAAGAAGGATATGAGTTGATGGAACTTGAAGCGAAATCGAAGGGCATCGTCAACGTTTATCAGAATCGTCGTTATGATGGAGACTTCTTGACGGTTAAATCGTTTCTTAACTCGAACGAGTTAGGAGACTGGAAGGTCGTTGAATCTCGATTTGATCGTTTCCGTCCGAATGTACGTGACCGGTGGCGTGAAAATGGAGGACCAGGTTCCGGTATTTTATTCGACTTAGGAAGTCATCTGATTGACCAGACTCTAGCCTTGTTTGGAAAGCCAGATCGTATTCAAGCAGATGTGATGATTCAACGAGATGGTGGCCAATCCGATGATGGGTTTCATCTGACATTCTATTACGGTGAGAAGCGAGTATACCTTCGTTCGAACCCATTCATCGCCGGAGAAACACCTCGGTTTGAAGTGCATGGTACGCAAGGAAGTTTCTTGAAATATGGACTTGATCCTCAAGAAGATGCTCTGAAGCAAGGAAAGTTAGAAAGTGACCTTATAGAGACTGGCGTATTATCCAAAGAAGAGGTTTCGTCCATTCAAATCGAGAAAGGTAGTTATTTGGCGTATTATCAACAGTTAGCTTATAGTTATGAGGTACGGCAACCCGTCGTTTCATTAAAAGATGCAACATTGACAACCTACTTGATTGAACTTGCTCGTAAATCCAGTGAGACAGGAACAGTCATCACGGTAGATTGACACGCTTTTTCGTTGATTTACTAAACCGGTGATCAATTCACAATTGGAAAGAACGTGCGATGATTTCTTTGTGAACGTGTCGACACTTCTCTATTGTAAGAACAATCATACGAGTCATAATAAAAAATCGATGCCACCGAATAATTCGTTCGAGCGTGCATCGATTTTTTAATTAGGCCGCATCTTCTTCTGTCGATTCGACTTTTTCCGTATGACGGACAATCGGGAAATTTTTGAACAAACGGCTTCCGATCAAGCCGAAACCGATCCCAAGGATGAATAGCACGACGGCTGTGAAGGTGACCGTTTGCCAATCGTTGAAACCATACATGACTAGAAGTCCCGGAATCCCGGCTGCCGAACCTGGCGCATCGTTGATCATACCGGTCATGGCGACAATCAATCCGGCGATGGCTCCACCGACAAAGTTGACACTGTAAATCGGAATCGGGTTAGCAGAAATGAGGTCAGCTTGCGTCAACGGTTCGATGGCGACAGAGAGTTGATCTTTCTTTGTTCCGATTTTCAATTGACGGAACAACAAGTAATTCATTGAGATGGACGCGGTCAACGCGAGCGCGGCAATCGCCATCGGGACCCCGGTCAAACCGAGCATCGCCGTCAAGGCCATCGAACTGAGAGGCGACGTTGATACGACCGTGACGATCCCTCCTAAGACGAGACCCATGACGACCGGATTTTGTGTTGCTGCCAGTTCGATGACAGCTCCAATCTGTTCAAGTGTGTTTGTCACGAGTGGGTCTACCCCTGTCGCGACGAGACGGGCGAGCGGTGCCATCACGATGACGTAGAAAATCATATCGACGCCGGTCGGCAGATAGCGATTGATTCGAGTGCCAGCCAAAGCCAAAAGATATCCTGCAAAAAAGCCAGGAAGGATTCCGAATCCCGATACAGACAACCCGATCATCAAACTATAGACGGGGTTGATTCCAAGTGCGATGGCGACAAGAGCCGCAGCGGCAGGACCTGACAAAGCGCCAGCCGCTTGACCTACTTCTTCATAAAGAGGAAGTGGCAGCAATCCGCCGATTGCATACGCGTTGAACGCTTCGACGAGGAAACTCGCGATTGCAGCACCGGCCAATGCTCCCATCGCCTTCATTCCAAAAGGCGCCTTATAACTAAATAATGTGAACAAGGCGAGGATGAGCAGTAAAAGTGCGATTCCTTGAATAATGACCATAAACTCTTCCTTCTTTCTATCTCTATTTATTCATAATTTATTCTATATTCATGCATAGAAAGACTTCTGTAAAGCCATATTCAAAAGAAAAATTAAAATTGAACAATGATACCGGTTACAATTAGAAATTCCAAACCAAGAAAGCGTTTTCTTTGAAAAATGACATCAATTCTACAAGTTTGCACGTGTCGAGCCGCATGAGATTGGGAACAGATAGGGGAAAGACTTTTCAAAAAGTATTGGTCGAGGAGGATGAATTATGCAGAAGGAAGACAGACCGTGGCATGCGCTCGAAGTAGATGAGGTGCGAACCCATGTGGAGACTGATCTTGAATCAGGTCTTACAACAGAAAGTGTCACAAGTCGTCAAGACGAATTCGGCAAAAACGTATTGCCGGAGAAAGAGAAAACCCCTGAAATTATAAAATTTCTAAGACAATTCAATGATGTTCTCGTGTACGTCTTGTTAGCGGCTGCCGTCGTCACAGGATTCTTAGGGGAGTACATCGATACGATCGTCATCGTTTTAGTCGTCACGATTATCGGCGTCGTCGGATATCTTCAAGAGAACAAGGCCGAAGAGGCGCTAGAAGGAATCAAAAAATTGTTAGAAACAAAGGCGACCGTCGTTCGAAACGGCAAGCAATCCGAAATCGACTCGAGTGACCTGGTCGTCGGGGATGTGCTTGTGCTTGCTGCCGGTGATAAAGTGCCGGCCGATGCCCGTGTCGTGCAAGCCGAAAAGTTTAAGGTCGAGGAATCGGCCTTAACGGGAGAGGCGACGACTGTCGAGAAAAAATCAGACGTCGTGAAAGAAGAATCGGTGTTGGCCGACCGGAAAAACATGGTGTACTCAGGAACGAGTGTCGCGACGGGAAGTGCAAAAGCTATCGTGACAGCCATCGGTGAAGGGACGGAGCTCGGCCAAATCAACGCTTCAATCTCAGAAGTGCAGACCGTCAAAACCCCTCTGATTCGACAGACGACCAAGTTTGGTCAAACGGTGTCCATCGCCATCTTGATCATCTCCGTCGTGATTTATGCGTTCGGCTACTTTTTACGGGATTATGAGCCGGTCGAATTGATGCTGACGACAATCGGTCTTGCCGTTGCGGCAATTCCTGAAGGATTGCCTGCCGTCATCTCCATCATTTTGGCGCTCGGTGTACGAAATATGGCCGAACAAAAAGCGATTGTGCGAAGTCTACCATCTGTCGAAACGCTTGGTGCTGTATCTGTCATTTGTACGGATAAAACAGGTACATTGACAAAGAATGAGATGACCGTCAAACAAATCGTGACAGCGAACCATGATATCGAAGTCTCGGGTAGCGGATATGCTCCGAATGGAGATCTCGAATTGAATGGTCAACCGTTTGACTTGGACGATGACGAGTCGATGATCGACCTGTTAACCGTTGGGAAAACATGTAACGATGCGCAGTTGAATGAAGAAGACGGGGACTGGGTCATTAACGGTGATCCAACCGAGGCTTGTCTGTTGACCGTCGCTGAGAAGGCCGAGCGCCCGATCGAACGTTTAAAAGTCATTTCGAAGATCCCGTTCGATTCTGAATATAAATACATGGCGACGCTCGTCGATTACAAAGGAGAGCGAATGATTTTCGTCAAAGGTGCCCCGGACCGACTCTTTGATATGGCATTGTCTGAAGACTTTAAACAAGACTATTGGGATGAAAAACGAAAAGAGATCGCAGACCGCGGTCAACGCGTTCTCGGTGCAGGCTTGAAACGTGTCGACAGTTCAAAAGCGTCAATCGACCATGAAGATGTTGAAGATGGTCTAACTTTCCTCGGATTGTTCGGAATCGTCGATCCACCTCGACAAGAAGCCATCGATGCGGTCGCCGCGTGTCGTGATGCTGGGATTCGAATTAAAATGATCACGGGAGACCATAAAGATACCGCTGTCGCGATTGCAAAAGAACTGGGCATGGAAGTGGAAGGCGCCCTCGAAGGTCGTGAATTGACAGATATGACAGATGAAGAAATCAAAGAGGCTTCCGTTCATAACGATGTATTCGCACGGACCAGCCCTAACGACAAGCTTCGTCTCGTCAAAGGATTGCAAGAGAACGGTCTGATTACATCGATGACAGGAGATGGTGTGAACGACGCACCTGCCTTAAAACGTGCTGACATTGGTGTGGCAATGGGGATTAAAGGGACGGAAGTAGCGAAAGAAGCATCTCAGATGGTTCTTGTCGATGACAACTTCAAAACGATCTATAACGCCGTACGAGAAGGACGACGGGTGTACGATAACCTGAAGAAAACCATTCTCTTCTTGCTTCCGACAAACGGAGGTCAAGCGTTGCTTGTGGCAATGAGCATCTTGCTCGGAGCGGCTGCACCGCTCAGTCCTGTGCAGATTTTATGGGTCAACATGGTTGTCGCGATTACTCTCTCTTTAGCAATCGCTTTCGAACCACTCGAAGAGAGTACGATGAAACGACCGCCACGTCCGGCCAATGTGCCGCTACTCAGCCGATACTATATTTTCCGCGTCACCTTCGTTTCAATTATTATCGGGGGCGGTAGTTTATGGATCAACTATATGCTCGGAGATTTCGACTACTCGACCGAGAAATTACAAACGATTACCTTGAATGCCATCGTCATGGCCCAGCTCTTCCACTTGTACAACTGCCGTACGGAGTTGGCACCTGCATTCAACCGACATTTCTTTGACAATAAGATTGCGTTTCTCGTATCGGCCTTACTCATTGCCCTACAATTGTTCATCACGTACGTACCGTTTATGCACACGTTATTCGGTACCGCTCCATTAACGTGGGAAGATTGGATTTATCCAGTGGCATTTGGTGCCGTCGTCTTTATCATTGTTGAAATTGAGAAGGCGATCTCCAGACGTGTCATCGGCAACCGGAATATACACTGATACGTTTCATTCATGTGAAAAAAGGTTAAACAAGTGGAGTAAACATGAAGGAGGGATACGATGAAGCGTGACGAATCACAACCAGGGGTTCACCCGGATCCGCTACCGGATGATGAATCGAACCCGGCGAAAAAACCGGCTCCGACACAGCATCCTGACCCTGATCCAGAGGAAGAATCGAACGAATAAAGCGTGTAACAGGTAAAAGATCCTCCTAGCTGAAATAAGCTAGGAGGATCTTTTTGAGTTGGTTTATGATGTTGACTTTACAGAGCGGCTATTTTGTAGCCGATTGAATGATTTCTCGTTCATATGTTCCGTGATGACAAAATCACCGACTGGGCATTCCCATTTCCCTTTTTCGACAACACATTCGCGCAATGTCACTTGGTCATCGTATAAATCTAGTTCCAATGTGTCTTTCAAAAATTGATCGACTTTTTGGTTTGGAACTTTTACATATTCATTGAATTCGAGCTCTTCATTCTTGACAGTCACGTAAGAAGTGACTTGGAAATAACGCATGTGATGGTCTCCTTCATTAAAAACTAACTTCTAGTATAGCCGTTTCTGATGAAAACGGGTACTCAATGTTTCATTTCAGCACGTTCACGCTTCGGAGGTGCTTCGTTGAACGGTTTTTGATGGCGAATCATGAGCCAAAAAATGAGACCGAACAACGGGATGTAAGGGAGCGGCCATAAGCTCATCTTATAGCGTTTCGCGTCCCGATTCATTAACGTAATTTGAATGAATGCCAACAAAAAGAAATCGACGGTCATCGTTCGAACAAATTGATTGTTCTCCACATAGGACCAGTATTCTGCAACATTTCCAGTATTGGCTGCAGCGATGAACAACCCGATTGTCACCAGTAAAAGCACAACGCCGAGGATACGGGTCGGCAGCGGTTTGACCGGGGTCGGATAAGGTGACTGTCTCGCAAAAGCCAAATAAGGAGCGAGTAGAAATCCCCCAACGAAAAAACTGGTGACAGCGGCGATGAGTGGATTCGGTTTGAGCTGATTCACTTCTGACCAAAGAAGTGGAAACATCGCCAGGGGAAACACCCCTAAGATACTAAAGAGCGATAGAGAATAGCCTTCGTACGCCTCGGTATTATAAGTCACAAAATCGAGAAGAAAGCGTCCGTCGAACGGGACATTTGGACCGATGACGGCGAATGCAATTGCCAGTCCCCAAGGAATCAATAAGAATTTTCTTGTCATACGAACACCTCGTCAATGGTTGATAGTTGTAGTATACCCTCTTTTGGAGACACGAAAAAATGAGAAGATGCCTGACGCATGTTCTCATTTATTTTCACGTGCATACGTTTTAATCATCGTGACGAGTTGCTGAGTTTCGTCAGCTTTCACATCAAGCATGATTCCATAATCATACAGCGAGCCCGTTTGGCCACGGTGTCTGACATGTCCCATGAGTTCGATCGGTTGAAGTGTCGGAACGAGGTCGAAAAGAAAATGGACCTGTAAATCATCAGAGAGCGGGAAGAGGTAGTCCGAACGCAATTTTAATCCATGAGAACTCACATTGAGGAGCAATCCTTCCCCATCATAGAGTTCTTTTTCTTCCCATACAAGTCGATAAGGGATGGTACGGGGATTCGGTAGGATATAGCGGAACGTCTCCTGGCGGCGATAACGCATCAATTCACCCCATTTCTTTACTTCTTTTATCGGCAAAATTGAATTTAAAATGAAGTGGAAGATTGTATAAAATTATAGTGTACTCGCTTTACAAATTTGAAAGCGCTTTCTATAATGGATGTACGATTTGAATAGGGAGGAGATCAGATGAATGTCCATGATTTACTCCGACGTTACTCGATTCAAACACCAGTCATCTATGAAAAAAAACGTAACGGGGAGTGGGTTAAACTCGAGCGCTTACCTGCTTATACCATTCTTGAAGTCGAAACGAACGATCATACCATCGAGGCGGTCGCGATTGATGCATTCAAAGCGATTACCGTCTGTCGAGAGTCGGCGTCGATTGAAGAAGCCCGTCCGTATGCTGTGCGTATCCTGATTGAACGACCATAAGAAAAGCCGTAACTTCATGTTGAAGTTACGGCTTTTCTTTATGCTGCATCCTGTTCGGTTTCGTCTTGTGGATTTGTTCGTTTTGCGTAATACATAAACGGTGTCGCCATCCAAGCGATCACAAACTTTGCCACGTATGTCGTGATAAAGATGTTCCACCAAATGTCCCATTCCATTCCCCAGAATGCGATGATGCAGAACGTGAATGTATCAATCAGTTGAGATAAGACGGTCGAACCTGTCGTACGAAGCCAAAGCTTCTTCTCGCCCGTTTTTGCACGGATCTTTGAATAGACGAAGACATCGAACAATTGAGAGACCAAATAGGCAGCAAGGCTACCGAGTGTGATCAATGGCAGCATCGAGAAGAGTGCCTCGAAGCTTTCATGCATGAACAGTGCCTCTTCAAACGGCTCATATAAAAGTGCATATTGCATGAGTACCGTTGAGACGATCAAGATGAAAAATCCGAGCCATACGCCTTTACGGGCAGCCACTCGCCCATGTTTTTCGTTCAAAATATCGGTTGCCAAGTAGAGCGAACCGTAAACGATGTTACCGAGCGTGAAAATATATCCGCCAATTACAATCTGTTGCGTGACTTGGATGTTTGCTACGACCGAAGCCATCGCAATCCAAGCATATAAGCCGACTCGTCCGAATAACTTGTAACTGAGGACGAGTAGTCCGAGTGTAAGGATGGCAGAAGGAATCCATAACCATTCGTTTAGCATGAATCATGCTCCTTCCTCTAACTATTCAATGATTTCAACTTTTCAAGTTTATAGAGGAACGGAAATGATGTCAAGGAGAGGGGGGAGGTCCACTCAGGTAAACACCGTAAAATTATAAAACCCTCTTCTATATCAAAAGTGCTTCTGGAAACTCCCTGCTAAGTGCAATCGTTCGACAAATTGATAACCGATTCGACAAAGTGGTGCTCACGACACAGAAAAATGGAAACTGTGCAATTTCTGTGCAATGACAAAAAAGAAAGCACCTCCTGTCATAAACAGGAAGTGCTCTGAACCGCTTGGTTGAGCGGTATTGTTGATGCCTCCGACGAGAATCGAACTCGTGCTGCAGCATTACCATTGCTGAGGTCTGCCACTAACCTACAGAGGCGTTATACCAACTATGTTACACAGATTATTCGTCATTTTCAAGCTTTTTTAGAATAATAAGACCTCCAATCTTCGATAGAGGAAGACTGGAGGTCGAATGCTACATGTTTATTTTGTACGGATCCAAACGGCACCTGCAGAGTTGTCTTTCGCTTCACCGACTACGTCAATGACGAGACCGTATTGCGGAAGTTTGCGTCCTGCATCTGGAATGAGCGAGTTGATGTAAGAGTTTGCATCATTGAACTGCTTCACGCCAGGCTGTGCTTTGTAATCGTACACGCCACGACTCGGTGAATCGATATACCAAGCGAGCGTCTTATCGAGACTGAATGCCGCATCAGCAATTTGGTAACGTGTGCTACCTGCGACTGTCTGTTGACCGTTCAAGTTACCGATCAGCGCTTGTGGATGTGAATCGACGACACCGAGGAATCCTTCACCAGGGTGAACACCGACCCAGTTATCTGTGAACGAGTCATCACCATACCACACGACAAGACCAGTGTTGTATTTCACGCCGCGGCCGTTGAGAAGACCCATATCCGACCCAGCGTGGTTACGCCATTCGAGGTAGTAATAGTGTGGTTTTGAATCGTATCCGTCTGAAGAGACGAATCCATCGAGCGTCACGGCTTCAGCGCCTTCTGCATCATCTGCGAAGAGTGTTGCGGATTCTGATTTGATTGACAAGTTGTCGACTGCGAAGCCTTTCATAGCGACGCCGCCGTCTGTCACGTATTCAAAGACGATTTGAACATCTTGACCAGCGAATTGTGAGAGGTCGTATGATTTGTTGACCCATGCACCGTTCGTCGTCTCAGCAGGGTAGCCCGCTTCGTTTGCGCCGTTGACGTCGTCACCGAATACATCGAGAACGACTTCTTGACCACCGCTGAGGGCTTTGATGTACAAGTAATCATAGTCCGATTCGACTTCATAGAATGAATCGAATGCGAGGACTCCGTCCGCACCAAGTTTCACAGCTGGTGTTGCCATCTCAGTATGGATGTCGTCACCTTTTGTCGAGTAATAGTAGCGATCGCCATAAACTGGTTCGATTCCTTTAATCTTCTTATCAGGAAGGTTGACTTTGACGATGCCTGGGTTGTTTGATTTCGTCACAGATTGGTCGAGTTGTGCGACGAACCCTTGAGAGTTGAGGTCTTCAAGGTCGACTTCTGTGATGTTTGCCCAGTTTCCACCCATGATTTTTTGGAAGTATTCTTTGTTTTGTGGTGAGAAGCTTGTTGGCTCCGTACCTGCGACTTTACCGGCCCAGCTACCGCCACTCATGATTGACCATGATTGAATCGGTTCGCCTTGACCTGTGTACTGCGTATCGTACTCATCTGGAAGACCGAGGTCATGTCCGAATTCGTGTGCGAAAACGCCGACCGCACCATCTTCTGGTTGAATCGTGTAATCGTACGCAGCCATTTTTCCGCCCCAGTAAGGAACTGCAGCTTCTGTATTGGCTACTGGGTAAACACCATCAAGAACCCAGCGATGTGACCATACCGCATCGTCACCGAGCGCACCGCCACCCGCTTCTTGGCCAGTCCCAGCGTGGATGATCATCAAGTGGTCAACGAGACCGTCCGGCTCATTGAAGTCACCGTCTCCATCCAAATCGTATAGATCGTATTGGTCATGTTCTTTCAAATCGATTCCAGATGCGACCGCAGCATTCAACGCATCTTTGACGAGTTGACGTGGTCCCGGTCCGACGTTATCATGTCCGCCATCGCCTTTGTCCGCACCGTAGTCTTTTGCGGTTCCCGGAACGGTCAACCACTCCGAAACCTCACCATCGACAGTATAACTTCCGCCTGATTGTTCTTCATAGTATTGTTTGAACGTTTGAACCTTTTCACCGTTAAAGAGTTCAAATTGTTGATCACCGAACATATACTTTTCATAATGTTCTTTACTGAAGTTATCGCTGTACATATAGCCCGGCTCTTGGATGATGTTATTGTGTTTGAAATCGCTGTACTCGACGAGGAGAACGAGGACTTTATCTTCACGTACCGAACCGTTGTATGCAGATTGCCGGGCAGGAGAAACCTTCACTTGACCGTTCGGTTTCCCTTTACGGTAATTTCCTTGCCCTTTTTTCGCTTTATCAAGAATTCGTTTTGATTCCTTTTCGAATTGAGTATGTATCTTCTCTTTTGCTTTTGAAGCCTTCTCGTTCACTTTGTCGTCGTGCTTATGTGGATCTTTCGCTTCACCTTGCTTTTTCGAGATATATGCATCGACTGCTTTCATGCGTTCAGATGCAGACAAACCTTTTTTGATGACGCCGCGTTTCTCGAGAGCTTTCGCGAGACGCTCTTCATCGATGATGTTGTGGTCGAACGGAGCGAGCTCGCTCGTTGTCGGTACCGATGGCGCAACCGAGAGGGGAGCGGCACCAGCTGCCGGAACGATACTGACTGTCATGGCAGATGTCATGAGAGCCGCTAGAGTCGTTCGACGGATGGAACGTTTTTTCATTTGTATGAACCTCCTGTTAAAAAATAATGGGAAAATGTGTGAGCTTGATGTAAATGTACTCTTTGTGTCTGATTAATGTCAATATTCAGAAAATAATAAACGAAAAAGGAGTCTAAAGACCTATTTAGTTCAATTTGACTAAATAGACTTAGACTCAAGGTCGATATATCCGTAATGGAACTTCGACGTTTTACGTTTTATGTGAGCGAAACCGTACCGTTCAAAGGTATCGCTCTCAAAATGCGCCTTCAAGACAATTCGTTTCTTGGCTACTCGTGTTGCTTCGGTAATCAATTCTTGCGTGAGAGGGGAAGTGTCGGCGATTGTGCGAAGTGGGTTCAGATGAACCGATTCTGAAATCGTCTTTTCAAACATCGGATCAAAGTAGATACAATCAAACGAATTTTCCGCACACGTTTTCAAATAGTCAAGAGAGTTGGAGTGAACGACCTCAATGCGTCGCATCGCCTCATTGACCTGCTCATCTTTTTCGACCCATACGGACATGCCTTCTCGGACGAGTTGTGCCGTAATGAATTGACTCTCAAGGCCAATTACTTTACCGTTTGAACCGGCGACATGGCTCATGACGATACTGTCCGAGCCGAGTCCGAGTGTACAATCTAGAATATGATCACCCGGAGTTGCTTGCATGGCGTCAATGAGTGGATCTGATCCACCTCGGCTCAGTTGCTTCACCCGAAAGACGGAGCTCGATGGGTGGAAAAAGAACGGTTCTGTACTATGCAGAGGTGTGAACTCGACACGTCGTTTATCAAATACAAGTACATCTCGTTGATGACGTTTCTTCAACTCGTCGATGGAAAGTTTGCGCCGGTCGACAAATTTCATCTTGTATTCTGTGGCATGCGTATGCGCTCGAGATAAGACATCATCTGTCGGACGTAAACAAGTGGTTACAATATACATGATTCGGGCTCCTTCATAAAAAATGAGACGCAGGTGCGTCTCATTTTTTCTTGCTGAGTAAGTCTGATAATTCATCGATGAGTGCTTTATGAGAAGCGAGTTCTTTCTTCTTCTCGTCGTTCACGTTCATCGGACGTTTTGAACGGCTTTGTAGCGCTTCAAGCGTTTCATCGATTGACGATTTCAACGTATCGCGTTCTTCAGGTTTCAAAGATACTTCGTGCGGATTTTCACCAGAAGCATCTAATTCGCGGAGACGTGCCATCAATTGCTTTGCCTCGCGATTCAAATCGATTAACAATCTGTCAATTTGTTCCAGTCGTAATTTGATCCCATCACGTTCTGTAAACATCTGTTTCACCTCTTTTTGCGGTTTAACCCTAAGGTCTCTTCCTGTTTACTTTACCATAAAATTTGTTAAACGAAACTACCGGGAATATATTCCATTTATTTTGGCTGTAAGAAACATTGTTTCTCTATCCCCACACGAAGTTCACCTGCTATACTAACTGAGCTAATTAAGGAGGTGGGCGGATGGAAACAACAAATCATCCACCAAAAGCGCTCAAAGGAGCGATTGTGTCGATTACGGCATATTTGATCTTATCTATACTAAAGGTATTCTTCGGATACTTATATGAATCTGAGGCGGTCCTAGCCGATGGATTCAACAATACGACGGATATAATTGCATCAGTCGCGGTCTATATTGGCATTCGGGTGGCTGCATTGCCACGGGATGCCGAGCATAAATATGGTCATGCGAAGATGGAGACGATCTCTGCACTCATCGCTTCATTGATTATGATTGGGGTCGGTATTTTCGTCTTCTTTAACAGTCTGTCGAATTTAATCGGGGGCGAGTATACAGAGCCGAACCCGTTGGCGGCGGTCGTCGCCTTCGTCAGTGCGCTCGTCATGTTCGGGGTGTATCGGTTCAACTTGAACCTCGCGAAGAAGACAAAGTCATTGGCACTTAAGGCGGCAGCGAAAGACAATTTGGCCGATGCGATGATTTCAGTCGGAGCCACGCTTGGTGTGCTATTTGCTTATTTTCAACTGTCTTGGATGGACACGGTCTTAGCAATTGTGATTGCCGGCATGATCATCCGGACAGCGATCCAAATCTTTTTAGATGCCACCCATCAGCTTTCTGACGGGTTCCCTCCGCACCTCGTCGAGTCCTATGAGGAGACGATTGAACAATTTGAGCGGGTGAAAGAAGTTCGGGAAATCAAAGGGCGTCATCTAGGGAATCACGTGATGCTCGACGTGACGATTGCAGTCGATGGCGATTTGACCGTGGACGCGGCCCATGAATTATGTGATGACATCGAACGGAAATTAGATGAACAGCATGCGGTCGATTCGGTGCATATTCATATCGAACCGATTTGACGTTCGGTTATCTTTTGCGCTTCATGAAGGGATTCGTTTATAATAAGCGCAGACAGATATTGAACTACTAGTTAAGGAGGGCACGGGATGAACATCGTGCGTCAACCTATTCGCCAGATTGATGAGATTGAATATGAACATTTTCAGAAGTATGGAGAAAACGCATATGGCGTTTCTGCTGAAGAGTTGAAAGGGATTCTCGAAGAAATGGGGTCCGAGCAACTTTATCACGCAGAAGAGCATAGTTATGGAGAAGACTTCTATTACGACTTGATGGTCGATGACAAACTGGTCGGTAAAGTCTTGTTACTCAAGCTTGCCCGCGTATACCAACTCGACCTGATGGTGTTCGATGCGTACAAAAACAAAGGATATGCGACGGAAGGTTTGCGACTTGCCTTACTGGACTCAAAATTGATGGATGGACAAACAGTCCGGGCTGGCATCCCACCGACGAGCCCACATCAACAAGAGATGCATCATATTCTCATTCAGAACGGGTTCGAAAAGCGGAACGGTTTGTATTACTTAAATTTCAAGAAACGATATGTGGTAAACCATTAAGCTGACGGCGTCTCGCACGTCAGCTTTTTTCATATGGAGGGGTAAGGATGAAGCAAGTCACCATTAAAGACATTGCGGAGCTCGCTGGTGTCGCCAAAAGTACGGTCTCACGCTATCTGAACGGTGGATCGGTCGGAAAGGCAACAAGGGAAAAACTCGACCGGGTCATTCGAGATACGAACTATGAGCCGAATCAGTTCGCTCAAAGTCTCAAGTCGAAACAGACGAAGATGATTGGGGTCATCGTTCCACGGCTTGATTCGTATGCCGCCTCACGGACGATGATGGGGATTGATGAACAGCTCACGGAACGAGGATATCAAATGCTCGTCGTCAATACAGCACAACAGACGGAACGAGAAATCGAACAGCTATATAATTTGGCCAAACAAAAAGTTGCTGGAATCATCTGGCTCGGGACGACGGTCACGGAACGTCATCTTGAGGCGATTGAGGCGATTCAAATCCCGGTCTTGTTGATTGGTCAGCAACATGACAATGTCCATAGTCTCGTCTATCCTGACTATGATGCGGCCTATGCGCTCGGTAAACAGTTCACGGAGTGGGGTCATCGAAACGTGGTCTATGTCGGGGTGTATGAATCGGATATCGCGGTCGGTCAAGCACGCCGTGACGGATTTTTGCGGGCGTTTCAAGAGTCGGAGGCAAATGTCAAAGTCATTCAAACGACGTTTAAGATTGAGGATGCCATTCCAATCGGTGAACAGTTGGCGGATAATGTTGGCTCTGTTTCCTTAATCGTTTGTGCGACCGACAACATTGCCTTAGGCGTCCTGAAAGGATTAGCGAATCAAGGGGTCTCTGTCCCAAGAGATGTCTCTGTCAGTGGATTTGGAGGATATGATTTCACGGAAGTCCTGCATCCATCCATCACGACGGTACACCTTCCTTATCGCCGAACTGGTGCGAAAGCTGCCGACATGATGCTACAGCTGTTGCAAGGTGAACACGTTTCAATGAAAACGTTCACAATTTTTGAACTAAAAGTGCGCGAAAGCGTTGACAAGTTAAATTAAATCGTTTACATTTGTGTTGTGGAACCGGTTCCGCAACATTTTTTTATTCTAAAATGGAACCGGTACCAATTGTATAAAGAACTCATATGATTTATGGAGGTGGACGATATGAACACCGTACATTGTATCGGCGAATTATTGATTGATTGGGTATGCGAGGATGCGTCTAGCGATCTCGTGAACGGGACGACGTTCGTCAAGAAGGCGGGAGGCGCACCTGCGAATGTCGCGGCAGTCGTCAGTAAGCACGGGGGGCAATCTAGTTTCCTCGGACAGGTTGGAGATGACCCGTTTGGTCTCTTCTTGAAACAGACGTTGGTCGAAAACGGCGTCCGAACAGAAAACCTTGTGGAGTCTGGAGACACGACGTTCGCATTCGTATCGATTCAAGAGGACGGAGAGCGGGACTTCACATTCCGTCGCGGAAGTGACGGGGAGTATGCCTTCGAGTCGATCGACTTATCGGTGATCGAGTCAGGGGACATCATTCATTTCGGCTCGGCGACAGCACTACTTGATGGAAAATTGAAAGACGCGTACTTCAAGTTATTGCAATTTGCAAAGCGGGATGGCTTGTTTATCTCGTTCGACCCGAACTATCGAGATGCATTGATCACGGACCTCGAGCAATTTAAACAAGATGCAAGACACTTCATCGCGGAATCGGACTTCATTAAACTGAGCGAAGAAGAAGCATACTTGTTAACCGGAGAAGAACAACTAGAAGACGCTGTTCGTGCACTGCTTGAATTAGGGGCAAAACAGATTGCCATCACACTAGGGTCTCGTGGGACGTTGATTGCGACAAGCACGCATCATGAAATCGTTCCTTCAATCTCAATCGACAGTATCGATTCGACGGGAGCGGGAGATGCGTTCGTCGGAGCTTACTTATATCGGTTGGCAACACTCGGGTTTGACCCGGAGCGCTTACGTTCCGACATTGAATATGCGAACGTAACGGGTGCATTGACATGTACAGCTTATGGCGCCATTCCAGCAATTCCATCACGACAACTTGTGAATGAAACGTTAGGAGGGAAATGAAGATGGATTACAAAAAAGAAGCAGCATCGATCCTAGAGGCGATTGGTGGGAAAGAAAACGTTGCGGCAGCCGCGCACTGTGCGACTCGCCTTCGACTCGTATTGAACGATGAGTCAAAGGTCGATGAGAAAGCACTCGAACAACTTGATGTGGTTAAGGGAACATTCTCTACAGGCGGACAATATCAAATCATCATCGGACAAGGTACGGTCAACAAGGTCTATGCGGAATTTTCACAATTGACTGGCCTTGGAGACATGTCGACGACAGACGTGAAGTCAGCCGGAGCGAAAAAAATGAACCCGCTCCAACAGTTCGTCAAAATGTTATCGGATATCTTCGTTCCAATCATCCCGGCCATCGTCGCCGGCGGTCTCTTGATGGGAATCAACAACTTATTGACGGCACCGGATTTGTTCTTTGATGGACGTTCGTTGATTGACCAGTATCCAGGCATGGCCGACCTCGCAGCGATGATCAATACGTTCGCAAACGCCGCCTTCGTCTTCCTTCCTGTACTCATAGGGTTCTCCGCAGCCAAACGGTTCGGTGGTAACCCGTACCTAGGTGCAGCGCTCGGGATGATCATGGTCCACCCGGACTTGATCAATGCATACGCTCAGGCAAGTGTTGAAGAGATTCCGGTTTGGAACATTTTCGGACTCGAGATTGAGAAGTTAGGATACCAAGGACAAGTCTTACCAGTCCTCGTCTCGACGTATATTTTATCGAAGCTTGAAATTAACATTCGGAAGTTTATGCCGGCGTCACTAGATATCTTGCTTACGCCATTGCTCTCACTCCTCTTCACAGCGTTCATCACGTTCGCTTTCGTCGGACCGATCACTCGTGAAGCAGGGAACTTGATCATTGATGGGTTGGTATGGACGTACGATTCACTCGGGTTCGTCGGTGGCTTGATCATGGGTCTTCTCTACGCTCCAATCGTTATCACGGGGATGCACCATAGCTTCATCGCAATTGAGACACAACTTCTCGCCGATATCGCTGAAACAGGGGGATCGTTCATCTTCCCGATTGCTGCGATGTCAAACGTTGCACAAGGGGCTGCTACCCTTGCCGTCTTCTTCTTGACTGCTGATAAGAAGATGAAAGGTGTCGCCTCAGCATCAGGAATCTCTGCATTACTTGGAATCACAGAGCCTGCCATGTTCGGGGTCAACTTAAAACTTCGTTATCCATTCATCGCAGCCATCGTTGGTTCAGCCGTTGCGTCTGCATTCATCGTTGGAAACGACGTATTGGCAGTAGCGCTCGGTGCTGCCGGATTACCAGGTATTATTTCAATCGCACCGGGTTCGATCATCTCGTATATCATTGGTATGGCGATCGCATTCGCCGTGACATTCGGATTGACATTCATCCTTGCGAAACGACAAGCAAAAAAAGAAGCGGTCAAACAAGCCGCGTAACGAAAAAGGAAGTGACACTATGAATTGGACGAAGGCCGAACGTTATCGTTCACTCCGTGACGTGAGCGCCCTCGAAATGGAGGTGCTCCGTGCAAAGACGGCCGCATCCCCGTGGCGGTTTGGGTACCACATCCAGCCGCCGACGGGCCTCCTCAATGACCCGAACGGCTTCGCATATTACGATGGAGAGTACCATCTATTCTATCAATGGTTCCCGCTCGGACCAGTTCACGGTCTCAAACATTGGTATCATGTCAGTTCGAAAAATCTCGTCCATTGGACCGACCGCGGGGTGGCGTTAGTCCCTGAAACGAAGGAGGATTCCCACGGTGCCTATTCTGGAAGTGGGTTCGTCGTAAACGACACCCTTCACGTCATGTATACCGGGAATCATCGTACGGACGATTGGACGCGTCACGCCTCGCAAATTATCGGTGTCTTACGTGACGGGATGATCGAGCGGCGCAACGTGGCCATTCCGGATATTCCGGCCGGTTACACGGAACATTTCCGCGATCCGAAAGTATGGGAAGAAGATGGATCATATTATGCGATTGTCGGTGCACAGCGAACGGATGAGACAGGATGTGTCGTCTTATATCGTTCGACCGACTTGAATGATTGGACGTTTTTAGGTGAAGTGAAGACGGAGCTCGAGCAGTTCGGTTACATGTGGGAATGTCCTGACGTGTTTGAACTGAATGGAAGGCATGTCCTCATTTTTTCTCCGCAAGGGATTGAGCCTGAAGGTCATCGCTATCACAACATCTATCAATCTGGATACGTCACAGGCACTCTTGATTTAGAGACGCTCGTCTTCACGCACGAGTCGTTTGAAGAGCTCGACTTCGGTTTCGACTTTTACGCCCCGCAATCGACGGAGCATGACGGTCGTCGCATTCTAGTCGGCTGGATGGGCCTACCGGAGATTGAATATCCGACAGACCGGTACGGCTGGGCACATGCGTTGACGCTTCCTCGAGAACTCTCGCTTGAAGATGGCGTATTGAAACAACGCCCAGTCCTAGAAATGAAACAACTCCGACAAGACCAGTTTGTCAACGAATCCGGGACACGGCTTGACGTGATCTCACCCGAACGTTTTGAATTGGAACTGTCGACAGCTGGAGAAGACTTCAAACTTGAACTGTTGAAGACAGAAGATGAGTCGCTCGTGATTCGGTACGAGAAAGATACAAACGAATTGACCATCGATCGGACAAACGCGGGTGAACCGTTCGCGACGGAGTTTGGGACGACCCGGACAAAAGTGATTGAGGTCACGTCCCTTCAGCTGTATGTCGACTCGTCGAGTGTCGAATGTTTCGTCAACGACGGTGACGCCGTGGCAACCCTTCGCGTCTTCCCGAGTGAGGGTGAGAAACGGGTCCGCTACGTCGGAGACGAGGCAAGTTTAGTCGGTTGGAAATATGTATGAATGTAAAAGCTGAGCGTTTGCTCGGCTTTTTAATTTTTCCAAATGTTGAAACCGTTTCGATTGGATCTACGTATAGATGAAGAGAAGAGAGAGGTGAGAGAATGAATCAAATGATGAAGTGGGTTGATGCGATTCGAACGATTACCGCACCATTTGGAGATCCGATTGGAGAAATTGAGAATGAAGAAGTTGAACGCGTGATGGTGGCGGAGTCAACGGTGCGCGGAATAATGAATCCAGAAGTGAAGTTAGAGTTTCATGAATTGAGCCAGGTGCGGGTGTTCGCGGAAATGCTACGAAGTTCAGAAGAAATCGAAGATATCGAAATTGATGTGGCACCCGATTTTGATCTCTTGCTGCAATTTAAAGGTGGAAAGCAAGAACGCTATCAGCTGTGGCTCGGTCAACCGAACCGTCCGAGTGTCATCACGCATCTTGAGCGAACGGATGTTGTCTGGCGACTACCGGAACATACGACGAATCAATTGATTGATGCCCTCGGGTTAGATACGTAAAAAAGCACCTCTTTTTGAGATGCTTACGAGTTGAATCGGATAAACCGTTCGATTTGTCGCTCTGATTTTCTCGCTTGTCGTCCGACCCAAATGAGGTGTCCTGGGCTGTTCAGGATTGTTAACTGAGCATGCGGGATCAATCGCTTCGCGTAATGCGCATGACGAACGGGGACGGCCTTGTCATTTTTTGAATGGACGATGTAGGTCGGGCAGGTGACACCGAGTAAGACCTCACTTGAGACACGTTGTTTTAAATCGAACTGTGCGCCAAGTCCAAACGCCATCTGATTCGCGACACGTTTTAGGAGGAAGATGTCATAGGGTGATACCTCTTCTCGAATCGTCTCGAGTGCCAACACACTCGTCGATTGAATCATACGGGCCGTCGCTTCGAATGGATGTTTTTGAATGGCACGAGCGATGAACTGTTTCATGATGTATTGAAGGGCGATGAATGCCGGCTGGACGATATTTCGACTGATCGTGTCCCGATACGGGAAATCGACGACACTCGTTACGGCGGCAGCGAGTGTCAAGCTGAGTACACGCTGATTCTGTGAAGCGAGCTCGATGGCGGTCGGTCCTCCGGCAGAGATGCCATAGACATGATATCGATCAATATCTAGCATTTGCATCAAGTGATGGAGTTGTGTCGCAAACGCTTGAGGCGATGCTGAAAAAGTGTAGGGAGTTTCTCCATATCCAGGCCGAGATGGGACAATGACCCGGAAACCGGACAAAACGAGTTGGTCCACATGGTATGGTTCTAGACTCGAGGATTGGGTCCCATGAATCAGTACGATGACGGGACCGTGACCACGGTCTATATATTCGATTTTTGAGCCGTTGACGTGTGCATAATATTTCACTAGAGATGGCGCCTCCTTAAACAGTTTGTAATGGAAAATACCTTTATTTCGTGGAAATAAAATGATAATGTCTGTTTATACATAATTTAGATAGAGAAACGAAAGGGGATAGAACCGTGAATAATCGAGAGCGGTTACTTGAAGTTCGACGTTTCTTCGAACGTTACACGGACGAAGCGAATCCAAAGACACTAGAAGATTTGCTCGAGTACTTGTCAACGATAGGAGATACTTCTAAGTTAGCAAAAAAATCGGTGAAAGACGATATCCAGGCACTGAATAATTCGGGGTTTGAAGTGCAGGATGAATTGGAGAAGAATGGTCTCGCCAAAAAGTATTGGCATTCGGCCCGCTTATTTGAGATTCATGAACTCCGGATGATGGTCGATGCGATTGTCGCAGCGAAATTTATCTCGGAAGACGTGACCGAGGAAATTGTAGAGAAACTTCAAATGCTGACGAGTATCCCTGAAGCGAAGACGCTACAATCGATCATCAAGACGCCGAAGAAAAAACATGGACACATTCCTTACCATATCGATCGTATCCAACGGGCCATTCATGAACGGAAAGCCATCTCGTTCCAATATACAGACGTCGTCGGATTCGATGTGACGAAACGAACGTTCCCGCTCCGCCGTGACGGAGAGCGATACGTCGTTAATCCGATCGATTTGCATTGGAATCACGAGCAGTACTACTTGATCGGGATCGACGAATCAATCGGAGAGGTGCGGAACTACCGGGTTGACCGCATCGTCAACTCGGAGATCGTGGAAGATGGCACCATTCGTCCGAAGCATCATTTACCTGATGATTACTATCAAAAATCATTCAATATGTATAACGGATCTGATGAACAAATCGTTTTGTCCGTCGACGAACGCGTTCTCCCGGTCATCTTTGACAAGTTAGGGGAAGACGTTTCTGTTTCTGAACATGGAGAACGCTTCCTCATCCGTTTCGATGCGGCCGTTTCTGACGGATTTATTTACTGGTTGCTCTCTTTAGGGTCACAGGTAGAAGTGGTTGAACCGTTCACGCTTCGTAATCATATGAAAGCAACGATTGAGAAGATGGCAATTACTTATGAATATACAAGCATTCATTCATCCATCGAGTAAGCAGATGTGCTATACTGCTTGCGACACTAGATGAAGGGGGACAGGCGGATGTTGAATTGGATGCCATTGATCATTCCGATTGTCGCTGTCATTTTCGTAACGATCGTCGCAAGGCGCGCCATGAAAATGGATAAAGAGAATTAATAAGAAGAGACATCGTCCAGGACTGGGAGGTGTCTCTTTCGCTATGGAGGTAGAACGTGGATACGATTACACATACGTTATTCGGTTTGACGCTATACGGTGCAGCCGATAAACGGGATTTACAACAACATGAAAAACGAGCCTTGTTCGTCACGACACTCGTCGGGAGCCAAATCCCGGACAGTGATGTAATTTCACGGCTATGGGACACGGAAGGCATGTATCAGATGTGGCATCGCGGCATCACCCACTCGATTTTTCTCGTCCCACTCTTTGCCTTGCTCATCTACATACTCGTTCGCCTCCTCTTTCGCGTGACGGACATTCGCTATTTTTGGTGGGCACTGTTGTCTGTCTTCATACACAACACATCTGACTTGTTCAATGCATGGGGAACGGGCTACTTCGAACCGATCTCGGACGTGAGGATCACATTTGGTGTGATTCCGATTGTCGATTTTGTCTATTGGGGAATCTTCTTGGTCGCCTGGCTCGTCACACGTAAACAAGAAGTCCGGTATAAGACGTATCGGTATGCATGGGCTGCCCTCGTTCTTTATGTCGCGCTTCAAAGTGCGCAGGGCGCCTATTTATATCAGTCTTATTCAAAGGAATATGACGAAGTGGCGCTCTCGGCTTCATTTATCCCGACTCAGTTCACGGTCATTACGAAGACTGATGAGGACGTATCGCTCTTTCAAGATTCGATATATCAAGAAGCGACCTTGCAATACGAATTGACGAGTGCCGAAAAGGCGAGTCTTGAACCATTGTTTGAAGTGAATCAAGAGGCACGCACATTGACCAAATGGTCGCCGTTCGTCGTCATCGTGGCAAACGAAGAACGGCTCGGCGTCTTTGACCCGCGGTTTTATGATGGCGAATCCTCATTTTTATATGAATACATCGAAAGGTAGGACAACGGATGGGACGTATACGTTATCTCTTTATCTTCGCTTACGAACAGGCACTTAGTTGTATCTTTCCGGTCGCCATCTTCGGAGCGCTTGCCGTCACAAAGTTTGTAGAGTTACCACTCCCACGATATGACGTTTTACTCATCTGGTGTTTGTTCGTTCAAGTCGTCCTTGTGAAGACGGGGCTCGAGACGATGGAAGAAGTGAAGGTCATCAGCTGGTTCCATGTCATCGGTCTTGGACTTGAATTATTCAAGGTGCAGATGGGGTCATGGAGTTATCCGGATGAGGCGTTCACAAAAGTGTGGGGTGTCCCGCTCTATGCCGGATTTATGTATGCGAGCGTTGGTAGTTACGTCGTCCAGGCATGGCGTCGTCTCGATTTACGATTTACGAAGATGCCGCACCCAATCATCGCCTTCGGACTTGGCATCGCCATTTACTTCAACTTTTTTTGGCACCATGTTTGGTTAGACCTACGGTGGCTGTTGATTGCATTCATCTTTTTGGCGTTCGGTCGCTCGGTTGTCTCGTATAAACTCGACGATCGACGATTTGAGATGCCGGTCGTCCTGTCATTCTTCTTGATTGCCTGCTTTATCTGGCTCGCTGAAAATATTGTCACGTTCTACAACGGCTGGGCGTATCCGGACCAATTGAACGGTTGGGCCATCGTTGATTTAGGAAAACTGTCGTCCTGGTTCCTACTCGTCATCATCAGTATCCTCCTTGTCGCTTGGCAAAAGCGAAAATTGGAGTATGAATTACCTTAAACTCGACATGTGTCGAGTTTTTTTGTGAGCGGACACGAATCCTTTTTTGAAGAAAGTCGTAATGTAAAACGAGGTGATTCGGTTGTTGGAAATTGTACTCACTTGGTTCATTGGATTATTGTGTTTAGGATCTCTTGTCATCTACTGGAGAGAGTGGTGGAAGACACGCAATCGTGTGAAATTAGGAAAAGTCTTTCTCGCTGTTTTCGCATCAGTTGCTATACTTGGAATGGCCGGGATGGAGACGTACGACCGTATGACGACGAATTACATCGTCGAGACAGGAGAATGTTACGTCGTGAATGATCAGTCCTCGAAGGGTTCATCGAACGTGACGTTATGGTTCGGCGAGCGGGCATACGGCTTCAAGGAAATTCCGGATGTTGCGTATGGTCCGGGACAACTATTTTCATGTCGTGCGACGATGACGAAGCAGATGCAATCAGGAATCGATTATGAGTTGCGCTCACTTGACGGTGAGCTATTATACTCAACTCGTTCAGATGATTGATTGCGTGAAACTCAAAAACAAAACGTGTTCAAAGCTAATTTTATAGCTTTGAACACGTTTTACTATGATTGACTTCTGTACGTATGCCATAAAAACAACATCATGACGATAAAACCCAGACCTCCGACTAAATTGGTTATGAACAAGATATAATGAGACGATAAGAAACGGAGTATGGCCTGCCATATCAAAGACAGTGAAATTACGACAAAAATGAAAACACCAAATGGATTAGCGAGAATCGCAATAAGTTTATGATTCATTGTCATGCACCAAATGACCGGAATTTCTTGAACGTCCTACCAATCATTTCGATTCCTTCATCCTGTTTCGTTTTCTCTCTAAAAAGATTGGAAGGATATTCATAAAGATTGCCGCAATCGTCAAGAACCACAGTGCACGCGACATACCAGGTACGACATCCGTTATGGCACCCCAGTCCTTAGCTTCTACCCACATGTTTAGCAAGCTATATTCTGCGCATAACGTCAGCGCTGTCAAGGATAAGGCGATTGCCATTGTCAGTTTATAATCCTTCTCCATCATAAAGACAGTCAAATTAATAAGCGTTGCCCCAATCGCCGCCAATCCAAAAATAATCCACATGCTTCAACCTCCTAAATATTTCTACAAATTCATTATAGCATACATCATTATCCATAATGATTTCTGAAAATTGTTTCTATTCACATAATAAATGTGCTAGAATCAGTGGAAAGTGTCTTTGGATATTATTCCCTTTAGAAAATGAACAATCAACCGGACATCCTTTTACACTTTTCATTGAGATATGTCATCCAAAGGAGATCGAATTATTATGGCTTATATTGCAAGAAAATCTGCACATCTTGTCATCGCATGTTTTGTCTTGATCGCAATTAGTGCGTTACCGACGCTTGTCGTTCAGACCGATTTTAGTTTGACGAGTTATTGGAGCGGTATCGAGCAACAGCTGAACCAACTTCAAAAGCTTGACGAGATTACATACTACAATATCACCGCTCAAACAGACTTACCTCTTTTGCCGGAACTTGGACCCCTCGTCAAAGAGTCGGTCATCATTTTTACGACGGCGCTCGCCGTGTCGACTGCGCTTGGTCTCTTCTATGCATATTTCTATTACAGGAACGGTAGAAGGGTTCGCACCGTCCTGCACCAAACGAGTCAGACACTCGAGATGGTACCAGATTTATTCTGGTTAATTTTTTCTCAATTTCTTGCGATTACAATCCATAAGTCGACGGGGTTCGATCGAATCGAAGTGGCCGGCGGGTTCGCAGAGTATATTCGGTTTCTCCCGATTGTCACCTTGACACTGACGACGTTGTTCTTCTTCATCAAATGGCTGACCATCCATATCCATGAACAAGAAGCCATTCCGTATCTCGAACTCGCACAAGCGAAAGGGATTCGACCGAGTGGACTGTTTTGGAAACACTTATTACCGAATATCATTTATCGGTTTTACCTCTTTTTCCGTTCGAACATCATTACCATCTTATCGACACTTTTGATTGTCGAATATCTATTTAACGTTCAAGGGTTATTCCGATTCGCCGTCTACAACCCGCAAATGGAGATCTTACTGGTCATCTTATTCGTCATCTATATCCCGATTTTTCTATTGGATTTACTGATTGAATGGATTATTCCGAATGCATGGAAAGGAGGGATTTGATGCGTCGAGTATTAATGCGTGACCCAATTTTTCTCTTCTGCTTTGTCATCGTAGCGGGTCTATTGTTGATGAGTTTTGGAAATACCGTGTTTCGTGATGGGAACGTTGATCAAACCCTCATGCTCTACTCTGATGAAGGGAGACTCATCGGAATCCCACCATTAGAACCGTCAAAATATCAATGGCTCGGGACGGACAATGCGGGATATGATTTATTCCAAATGCTCGTGGAAGGATTTAAGTGGACCGTTGGCATCTGTGCGCTCGTCGCATTCGGACGGATGGTCATCGGATTATTGATTGGCATTCCCCTTGCTTTCAGGGGAACTCGCTTAAATCAATTCTTTAAAACGCTATTGGACGGCTTTTTGATACTGCCGATTTCATTAATTGCATTGATGATGTTAGTAGGAACACTGACATTCTATGATTCGACACAGGTGCCTCCATTATGGGATCGAGTAAAGATTGAACTAATCGTCTTAGTCGTTCTCGGATTACCGGCCGTCACGTTATACCTCATCACAGAGATTCGCCAATTGCTTCAACAAGAGTTCATGATTGTGGCTCAGACGCTTGGTGGCAGTGTCTGGCATCGTGTGAGATTGCACCTTTTCCCGCATCTCGTCCCAACCCTCGTGATCGTCTTCATGCAACAGTTTGTTCAGACGCTCATGTTGCTCATTCATCTCTCACTGTTTGGGATTTTCTTCGGAGGAACGGTCATGTTACATGAAGGGATTATGCCGACCGTCTATGAGTGGTCTTCGATGTTCGGGTATTATTTCAGACAGTTCACTGCGATGACATGGATGACGAATCACTTGTTTCTCGTCCCGGCCATGTCACTTGCTGCGCTCATCTTTATTTTCAACTTGTTGACGAGCCGTCTCGAGCGAGCATTTAAACTCAGACGTCAAGAACCGGTGGTGACCGAGGCAAGTCTAGCACAATCGGAAGCCGCAGCTGCTTCCCTTTCGAATCCGTTCACCCTTGTTGATTCGACTGTGTCATTAAGGAAGGAACCGGATGATATCGTATGATATGATCCGGTTTTTCTATGTCGAATGGACTGAACGGTCTTGTTTGAGGGAACGTGTATAACAGATTGAGGTGACAATTCATGAATGGAGTGAATCGATATGAAAGCTGCGATTTGTACCACGTATGGGCCACCGGAAGTACTCGTCATTCAAGAAGTGCATCAACCGAAGCCGAAAAGCAATGAGATCCTGATTCAAGTCCATGCATCGGCCGTCCACTCGGGTGACCGACGCCTCCGCGCACTAGACGTTCCAGCATTAGGAAAACTACCGATGCGATTAGTTGTTGGTTTTAAGGCACCACGTCAACCGATTCTCGGTGTCGTGTTGGCAGGTACCGTCGTAGAAACAGGCAACAGTGTGAAAAACTTTCAGGTCGGAGAAAACGTCTATGCCCTTACTGGGATGCGTTTTGGTGGTTATGCGGAGTTTGCATGCGTGAACGAATCGAAATGTGTGTTTCAGATGCCGGCCCATGCCAGCTTTATCGAGGCAGCGGCGCTACCATTTGGTGGGACGACTGCACTACATTTTTTACGGAAGGCACGTATCGAGCGAGCGACGAACGTTCTCATTTATGGTGGAGCGGGTGCTGTCGGTTCGACAGCCGTACAGATAGCGAAGCACTACGGCGTTCATGTGACTGCGGTCTGCCATGAACGGAATATCGAGCTCGTGAAGCGGCTCGGGGCAGATGTAGTCGTGGACTATTCGAGAGAAGGATATGACCGTGATTTGGGTACGTATGATGCCGTCTTTGACGCTTCGGGGAAAATTGATAAACGACTAGCCAAAACGCACGTGGCAGAGAACGGGGCGTTCAGTTCCGTCGCGGGACAGGGACCGGCGAGCGAACGAAAAGAGGATTTGATGTTCTTAAACGAACTGTTTGAAGCAGGAGAGCTACAACCCGTCATTGATTCAGTTTATTCGCTAGATGAGATTGTCGAGGCACACCGATACGTCGATCAAGGGACAAAGGTTGGGAATGTAGTGGTGAAAATCAATGAAGAATCAATCAGATGATAGATGGTAATATAGAGAGAAGTATCAAATTTTTTCGTGAGGTGTGGTCGAGAACCTCACTTACATACCAACTAGACGAATCATGAGAGCGGGCAAGTAGAGATGAATATATTGATCGGACAACCGAAGATGGAAAAAGATCTTATGCAACTGAAGGGAGAGATTGAGTCGAACCCTACGGTGGACTTGATTCTCTATCCAGAGGGATATTGTACATATAGAGAATTGGATGAGCTGAGTGATTTAGCAATCCAATTCGACACAACGATTGTTTTAGGGTATCGAGATGACACGAATAGAGACCGGGTCCTCATTGTAAATAAGAATGGCGAGACGTTGTTAACGCGACGGAAAACGCCTGAAAATGAGGGCTTGTACATGCCATCAAGTGCCACAGATGGAGCAGAAGAATACGGATATTTACTGTGCAGGGAGATTTTTATGGGGGTTGAAGGATTGAAGGGTCATGAACATCTGACGATCATATTCACTCCAATCGGGGTCGGGATGTTTAGTGAGGAACAATTCACGGAGTGGTCGGAAGAAGCGAGAAAGATTGCGATGGAACGAAAAGCGATGATTATCGGAACGAGTCACGCGGATGGATCGTATCGAAATTGTGGAATCTCGATTCCGATCGCATATTGCTTTGATGAAAATGGAGAAGAAGTGTTTTTATCGAAAAATGATACGCGGACGCGAGTGTTAGAGACTGATTCAAGGGTTACTTCATTCGTCTTGTAAACCGTGATTTTCTACAAAAAAAATAAATACGTGTAGAATGAATTATTTTATTTCACATACCATTAATTAAACTTAAATCAGAAAGCCAGTACTTATGAGATACCTTTTCAAACGAAAACACAAGAGTGATTGCAACTGCTCGATATGTGGCACGAGTATAGAACATAGAGTCGGTTTTGGATCGATCATGCCATCAGTGTTAGACGGCCTATCGAAACGGGAGATGAAGAAGCGCGTCATTTTGACAGATGATATTTGCGTCCTCGATGAAGCTCATTTCTTTATCAACGGATGCCTCGAACTCCCGATCATTGGAGAAGACAATCCTTTCATCTGGAGTGTCTGGGTATCACTCAGTCCGGATAACTTTTTCAAAGTCATCGATTTATGGGATGAACCAGCTCGTGTAGACCTCGGCCCGATGTTCGGCTGGTTATCGACGGATCTTCCCATCTATCCAGATACCATCAATCTAAAGACAAACGTACATATGCGTGGAGTCGGACTACGTCCATTGATTGAACTCGAACCAACAAATCATCCTCTTGCAATGGAGCAGCGGAATGGTATCACAAGGTCGCGGGTCGATGATCTATTCCGACTCGTTGAACGTAGCGGATAAAGGAGGAAATCTGGGTGAGTCAATTAAAGTCATCTTTGATTTTCGATTTGTACTCAGGAAATCAAGCGCTCACTTCGGTTCAGCAGAAGATGTTGGAGCGAATCGAGTCACTTGTTCACGACAAACGATTCAAAGAACTTGAACAATTCATGCGCGACACTCCGGACATCGAGCAGCTGTTAATTGACTATGTGCTGCTCGATCCGACCGAATCATATCGCTGGGATTTGCTTATTGGTTACGAACGGTTGGATCGGATTGAAGATTATGATCGAGTGAATGCATTTTGCCGAACCGCCTTTTCATACCATCCAGATAAACCCTTCTATTTTGCCTTGGCATTATATGATTTGGGATGGAATGATTTTGAGATAGACGAGGAAATCATTGAAGTTGCGAATCGATTGATTGAAGTAGCAACACCTGAAGTTTCTGCATTGATTTGTCTAAGCGTTTCAAAGGTGCTACGACATAAAGAGCGCGAGTATCTTCAAATGGCAATTGAGCGATGTCCGTGGGCAGTACATCCATATTTTTCTCTAGGTGAGCATTACAGCCGGTATAATTCGAGATTGGCTAAAACCTATACGGAGAAGGGTGTGGCTCAATTGACTGTGAATTTTGATGATTCAGGCAAGAGTCACGTAGCGTTAAAGACTGGTTTCAATCCGATTACGTGGAAAGAAGATTGTTGCACTGATTTACTAGGGATGAATATGAATTGGTCAGAATACCAAAAATACAAACGAGCCATCAAGTCACATAGGTAAGCAAGAACATGAGGGATACGAGGAGGGATTTTATGAGAATTACAGAAGCCACACTCTACACGAACCGACTTGACGAAATGAAACGTTTCTATACGGAACGACTTGGATTATCAGTCAGTGAAGAAGACCTGACCAGTTTTCGAATCAATCTAGGTGAAGATGCGTTGGTATTTCAAGAGGCTAAAACGGAGCAAGAGCGACAATACCATACGCTATCAATATTCCGGCTAATCGATTCAAAGAAGCAAAAGAATGGATCATGTCACGTGTCCCGCTTTTGACCGAAGACGGGGAGGACGAAATCTATTTTGAGGGGATCGATGCATCATCGCATTATTTTTACGACGCGGATGAGAACATCGTCGAGTTGATTGCTCGACATTCGATTAATCCGGAAAGTAACATCGAATCTTTTTCGTCAAATGAGTTTCTTGGAATCGGCGAGATGAGTTTGACGGTAGAAGACCCGTCTCTCGTCGCACAGGAGCTTGAAACAATTGGAGTAAGACGGAGGGATGGAAACTCAATTGACCCTCGTCATTTGAACTTCATAGGTCCTCCAAATCACAATACTTACATTCTCCTCGTACCTCGAGGGCGTGTTTGGCTCTTCTCACCAAAACTGTCGATTCCGAGCCCGATTCAGATGGTACTTGATCAACAATATATCGTCGAAATGGATGAGAAACACGAATTTCATATTCACTCCATCAAAAAATGAGTTCACGAATGAACTCATTTTTTAGTCTTTAGATTCTATATACCGATGAATTTCTTCTAATCGAATGGATGCGTTCTCTAAGTTCACTTCAAACGATTTGTCTGAGCATTCAACTGTGAGCGAATCTCCGCTCTGACGTGAATACTCTAGGAGTAGTGGTCTGATTCGTTCATGTACAATTTGTGCATTTTCGATTGACGTTTGAGGGAAAATCATAGCGAATGTGTCTTGCGCAACTCGATATTTCTTGTCTGTTCGTCGAGTCGCTTCGTGAAGTTCATCACTAAAGTAGTTCAAGAACCATTCATACTCGGATGAACCATACCGTTTTTCAAAATCATCAAGAATCGGTAATGTGATGAATGACACCACATACGTTTCCCCGTGGCGAATCAACCGATTCCGTTCAGCCTCTACATCCATCAAAAACCGATCTCGGTTATCAAAACCAGTCTCTGGGTCGACCGCAATTAACTGACTGACCCTCGCTTCCGCAACCTTTAGTGCAAACTGGGCATGAAACAGCTTGACTTGGAGCCAGTAAGACAACCCCGTCAAAATCGCTAATAGTAATAAAATATATAGTTGCGCAGTAGCGGCAGTCTCATACACAGGCATCGTGATTAAAAAGTAAGCAGCGAATCCTAACAGAATGAGTACACCAGACCCGCGATGAATGAGCAACGTTGAAAGATAAAGAATCGGAATACAGATCATCCACCAAACAGGTAGATGATTCATGATCAGCACAGAGGAAAATAGAATACTACATGCCAACGATACAACGATGAGTGCGATCAGTTGTAGTGAAATCGTTGTCCAGAGTCTCATAGGTATCCTCCTCTTAAAAGAAATAAATTGAAATCGTTACACTATTATCCATTTTCCGAAATAGTGATTGTTCAAACCGATTCGAACACTTGATTCATTATAAGTGATTCACTCGAGTATGAAAGGCTTATTTTTGAAAAGACGTGAATGTTTCCGAACACTTCTATAGGAAAAGAAGAATGAATGATTGGTGTATAATGGAAAATGAGGTGGTGGCATGAATCGAAAACATATATTGATTGTCGGAGGGACAGGGATGTTGGCCGAACTCACATCTTATTTAGCGATTGAACAGGATGTCACGATCATTGGACGAGATAAAGAAAAAATGGCAAACATTGTACAACGAAATCCTGAAACGTGTCATCCACTGATTGTTGACTATCTCGAAGAGGAAGCACTTTCTAACGCACTACAGCGAGGAGTGAAACAAAGAGGTCCGTTTGATCGAGTCATCGCCTGGGTGCATCGAGGCTCAGGGAGAGCGATGCAACTCATTTTGGATCATTCGGAAAATTCAGAGGTGATACATATTTTAGGTAGCCGGGCGAATCCGGAATATGAGAAGAATTGTCTATGTTTCAATGCACAACAAACATATCGACAAGTCCAATTAGGGGAAATGCATGAGATGGCATCTGTCCGTTGGTTGACACACGATGAGATTGTGGAAGGGGTTCTCGATGCTATGCAGAACCAAGACGACTATCGATTGATTGGTACACGAAAGGATGACGTAAATGTTCACACGAGAAATGATTAGCGAATGGATGGGGATGTACCACGAATTTTATTTTCAGATTAGGATGAAGGGATTTATCAGTTCAAAAGATATTCATACATACACGTCATATGTAGTTAGGAGGGTCAAAAATTGACCAAACACTATTCAACGGGAGAGGTCGCAAGAAAACTGAACGTGTCTGTGCGTACGCTTCGATACTATGACCAAATCAATTTGGTCACCCCCTCGTATACGAACGATGTACAGAAACGATTTTATAGTGATGACGAAATGTTTCGACTTCAAAAAATCATGCTTTTAAAATCGATGACCGTCCCGCTCGATGAGATTCGGAGAATTTTAGATGAGGAATCTCTTACAAGCATCTTGTCCGCCCATCTGTCCTCGTTAGAAGGAAAGATAGAGGAATTGAAGCAGGCGCAGAACCATACGGTCACGCTCCTTCAATCCATGAAGCTTGAAAATGAAAAAATCGATTGGACGAAACTGCAAACTATCCAAGCTAAATCAAATGACCGGAAACAATGGACGGACTATTTTACGGAAGAAGAGTCTGCTTCATTGCAAGCAAGTTTACCTAAATTAGAAGACGGTGAGCATGATACGAAAAAGTGGATCAACTTGATTCGGAGAACCGAAATTCTAATCGAACGTGGGGTCGCCCCTTCCTCAAAAGAAGCCCAAATTCTTAAAGAAGATTTGACTTGGTTAACAGACGAGACATTTGGAGACAATCAACAATTGATTGAATCATTTTGGAAGATTCGAAAATCAACTGATGCATCGAATGAATTAGGACTGTATCCAATCGATGCATCGATTCTTGCCTATATTGATTCACTATATCAAGAGTGATTCCCTCACGCCAATGCAGTCAATAGAACGGCTAGCCCATTAAAGGTTCCATGGATGAGCATGCTGGAATAGATAGAGTTGGTCCGTTCATATACCCAAGCGAATACTAGTCCCGATACAAAATTGACGAGTAACGTGTTTGTCGTCGGTAAATGAGCGAGAGTGAATATTCCAGCACTTATTATCATCCCGATCCCGACCCCAAATCGTTCTTGAAAGAAGCGGTATAAGAACCCACGATAAAAGATTTCTTCATAGATTGGTGATATGATGGCCGCCGATCCAAACGCAATTAGTATGGAGATAATCGACAAGTCACTTTGCAAACTCTCTGTTTTTGTATTCGACGTACCGATGCCGAAATATGATTGGACTACGACGATGATGATACTGAGTACAATTAACACAATTGTCCATAGAAAGATCATCCCCGAGTCTTTCCATGAGATGCGGCGAAGTCCTAACGTTTCGAGCGATAAGGTCCGAGGACGTATCGCGACGAGATAGAGGACGGTCATAAATATTATGGCTAATAACAGGCCGATACTTGTTCCTGAATAGAGGGTGTTTCCCCATGACCGCTCTAAAAAGTTGTGTAAGTGTTGCTCGATGAGTAGAGGCGTCACTCCGAATAGAAGAACCATCGTAATTGCAAACTGATTCCATGTCCAAATGGGAGTTGTTTTCTTTTGCATTTGATTCAACATCGTATTTCCTCCTTATGTGGTTGTAGCCCCATCATATCGGGTGACGTAACGTCACCTGCAAGCAGAAAAATGAAAAGGGGGAAATAAGACTATGAAACAGTGGATTGGATCAGCTGCTTTATGCATCAACGAAGAAAAAAAGTCTTGTTCGTAAAGAATCGTGACGTACAACAATGGAGTTTACCATCAGGCGGTCTAGAAGAAGGAGAAACGCCGGAACAATGTTGCCAGCGTGAAGTGTTCGAAGAAACGGGCTATCGCATTTCGATTAATCAAAGATTACATATCAAACGAGCCATCATCTCAAGTTATCAAGTCGAAACGCACTATTTTTTGGCAACGTGTAAGGAGCGGTTGGCGACCGCAACTATCGACTCGGACATCGATAAAGTCGATTGGTGGTCGAACCATGAAATAGAGCGATTGGAACTTGCATTTCCAGAGGATTTTGAGCTGATTAAACAGTGGAGTGTATGAATAGAGTGATTGAAGTCAATGGATATCACATGGAATATCGATTATTCGGTTCCGGGGAACGCCTCATCGTTGTGATGACAGGAATGGGAGGTTCATTCGAAGAGTGGGTTTCTCTTTCTGAACAATTAAGCGAGTCGTATCAAGTATTGCTTTATCATCGCTCAGGTTATGGTGAGAGCGAGATAAATATGCGCTCGAGTCGAACGTCATCTCATCTTCTTGAATGTACAGAATTGTTGGATGCCCTTCAGCTAAAACAACCAATCATATTAGTCGGTCATTCTTACGGAGGTCTGTGCGCGCAACACATGGCCAAACTTATTTTGGATAGAGTAGTAGGAGTCGTACTCGTTGATTCCACTTCCCATAACCTTTCAATATTAGATGAGTTAGAAACGCCTATAATGGATGGTCAGTATTCAGATGAAGATTGGCGGACGATGTGTCGTTCTTATTCAAATCTATCGAAAGAAGAATTAGAGCGACTCCATCAGCCAGAACTTTCACTCGAACAACAAGGCTTATCATCAGATGTACTCGCACGTCTCAAGCGTTTTTATCAATCTCCTCAGTTGTATAAAACGATGTTGGAAGAAGAATCGTTTTGGCATGACGATGCCTCAATCATCAAACAAATGGGTACCTTTTCATCAATCCCGTTAATTGTCATCGGTCGAGATTCTGAAGCGATGATTGAAGAAGGGATAAATGGAGGGTTACCTGAGGCTGAAATTCGCTTGCTAGAAGAGACGTGGCATGATCTGATCCATCAACAGTTGAGATTATCAAATCAATCGGAACTCATCATCGCAGAAAAGGCAGGACACCAAATTCATTTACAACGACCAGACACAATCATCGAAGCGATTCATCGAATCGAACAAGCCGGTCGCATAAAAACGACCGGCTCATGACTTAAGACACTTCTTCGATTTGATTGTGATTGAAATACTCCCGTTTCGAACGGTCGCGCATGACATGTATGGTGTAACAACCAACAAGAAAGAAGATAATCGAGAATGCGAGATAGACCGGGCGAATCCCAATCATTTCGGCAAGGAGTCCAATCCCAAACGTGAGTAGGATGACGAGTAGCGACTCTGCCACATTGATAGCGCCAGAGAACCTACCCATGATTTCGACCGGGACATGGTGTTGATAGAATGATAAGAATCCTGTATTTGCAAAGGCAAGCGCGAATGTCAGGACAAAAAATCCGATGGAAGCCATTGTGAACGAGGATGAACTTGCGAATAGGAGATAGCCGACTGGTGTCATGATCGCCCCGAATCCGATACAAAACGATAAGGACAAGCGGTGACTCCATCTTGAATTGATGAGTGATCCAAAGATGATCCCAATCCCAGCGATACTGACGAGAAACCCATATCGGCTCTCAGACAAGTGAAGAACTTGGGTCGCGAATGACGCCTCCAAGGAATCGAGCCCAGACATGAAGATGGTCATGACACAGAACAATCCATAGATGAGCGTCACGTATTTGGCATTTGATGCAAATCGTACGACCATTTTCCAATCCTCGATAATGAAACTTACAGAGAATGGTTCAATCGACGCTTCTGTTCGATGATGAGACGGAAGGCGCGACAACATACTGACCGAGACGATGAGTGCGAACGCATTCACGAAAATCGCAAATGTTGGGCTCCCGACTAGAAAGAGCAGTCCTGCAATCGTCGGACCTAGAATATACCCGGATGACTGTACAAAGTTCTTCATCGCATTGAACTTTTGTCGGTTCGAGGCAGGTACGAGTTGCGTCATGTAGACCAGACTCGATGATTCGAATAACGAGCTCATCACATTGAGAAGAAAGACGATCCCGTAGATGAGCCACAGTGAATCAATCCAGCCTAAGCTGAATACGAGGAACGCACGCAGACCATCCAGTAACATCATCAGTCGTCTCGTATCGACCCGGTCAATCAGGCTACCTGACCAAAGATTCGAGACGAGCGAGGCGAGCGGGACTAATACATAGAGAATCGAGACGGCGAAAGGGGATCTAGTCATCTCTAAGATAATCAAGTTGAGCGCAATGAAGTATATCCAGGCACCAAGGTTTGAGATTCCGACACTAACGAGCAGTAACGTAGAGGTTTTTCGAAACGAATTCAAGTCAATCACTCCTTCTATTTTTGATCACTTTCGGAACGCAAAAAAATCCCACCCCCAAGAACGAATTCTTGGGGACGAGATTCTCATCGTGGTGCCACCCCTGTTCGTCCGCACGTCACCGCACGAACCTTATTCGGTACTGCCGAATGAATCGGACTATACCTCAACTCTATAACGGGAGTTCCCGTCGCCACATCCCTCGGGGGGAGTTCCATAGCGCTGCTCAGAGGTTTGTTTCAATCAACGTTCTTTACTCCTTTTCACCAAACGGAGCTCTCTACGAAAGATTCATTGATGTACTGTTCTCTTCATCGCGTTTGTCAGATCATTTTTAAAAGGATAGCACATTATGAAAAAATTGGAAACAACAATTCATCGTATAAAAACAAAAGTTTTCCTGCATGAATGAAAAATTAAAGATATTTAGGATAATTAAAATTTAAAGGAAGATATTAAGCTTCGTGATATTGCCAATGAAGAATTTGAACAAGAATTAGAAGAACAGGAAGCGCTAAAAATTCCTCAGTTCTCCATCATGGCTACATACAACAGAACTAAAGTGGCTGATTATGCAAGGCAATATGTAACCAAAACCAATCCCAACTATAAACGTTATAATTTAAACTGTACTAATTTTGTTTCACATGCGATTCACGCTGGTGGAAAAGCGGAAGTAAAACCATCGCCTGTAAAAAATGGTATGCTTGAAACGACCACGTATTGGTTTAATGACAACTACATGGATTGCACAGGGTCTAATAGTTGCTATGTGCGAGATAAGACATCTACCTCATGGGTAAGAGTGACGGATTTCTACTCGTATTGGACAAAGAAAGGCATGAGCGCCACAACTAGTACTAACAAAAACACCATCATTAGTAATGCAAACGTTGAGATGTCATTCAATTTAAAAGTAAAAATGGATGGTTTCACTCGGTTGTCGTAAATAGAAAAGCTAATGGAACTGTATATATTTCTTCTGATACAGCCAATTATTATAACCAAGACTTCAAAAACCGAGGCAATGATTCCCTTAGTTTTAGAGTAATTAAAATTAAATAAAGTCTTATAAGGACTTTGATAATTTGAGGAGACTATATGAACTATAAAAAGATCACCTACACTATTTTATCTATTGTTTCGATCTTAGCAATCTGGATCATTTTTTCTATAAATCAACCTCCTAAATGGATCGGGAATTCTAAACAATGGGAAGCAGAATATAATAGAGAGTCGAATGCTCCAAAAGGTGACTGGACAGGTTACGTGTACTGGCTTGGTGAAAACGATGCTACATTAGTTGGGGTTGAACTCACTAAAGACGGTGAGCTGATCCATGAGCTTGAGAATACCAGCGAACACCTGACGGGGGAAAAGAATTCCACCATCTTCATTCACACTTGGGAACCAATGTTTAAAAGTGAAGATGAAAAAGTGGAATTGACTATTCAGTGGGAAGATAAAGAAGGGAACCATGAAGATACGATTGTTCTGAACCCTAAAAATCGGTATTTTGTCTTCCCTAGTTTTATTTAATAGACGGTTTGTCAAATTAAGCGCAACACTTCCACGGTGAAGGCCTCGTGTGCGGTCAGGTATTTTCTCGGCCGCCCGTTGGCGTTCTCGTTGCTCCCCCGTTGCCACGATGCGTACGGGTCGGCGAAATACATCGGTACGCTGAGCGACGCCTGGATGCGCTCGTGACCGCTGAACTCTTTGCCACGGTCCGTCGTCGCCGTCTCGAACGTGCCGTCCGGGAGGGCGCCGTGCACCGCATGGATCGCCCCCTCCATCGAGGCCGCGGTGCGGTCCGCGATCGGCAGGGCGAGATAGAACCGGCTCTTCCGCTCGATGAACGTCGCGACGCACGCCTTCGATTTCCCTCGTCCGGAGACGACGGTGTCGAGCTCCCAGTGCCCGAACGTCCGGCGCCCCCTGACCTCTGGCGGCCGTTTCGAGATGGGGAGTCCGATGTTGATGCGCCCGCGCGTCTCGGTCGGCTTTTGACGTTTCCCCTTCTGGCGGAGCACGGTCAGGGGCACGTCGATCCGTCCCGCGTAAATCCATCGGTAGATGGTGGAGAAGGCAATTTTCTCTGTGTAGAGACGGCCGACGATCTGTTCCGGGGACCAGGTCGCACGCAGCTTCTCGACGATCGTCCGGCGCATCGTGTCATCGAGTTTCGTTTTGGCGCCGCAGTTGGTCTTCGTCTTCTCGTAGCGTTTCTGGGCACGTTCAGCCACGTAGTCGGGGTTCCGTCTGATCTCCCGCGAGACGGTCGAGGGCTGTCGCCCGAGCCGTCTCGCGATGAACCGGATGGACATCCCGAGCTCCAGATAGGTCTCTATTTTCACGCGTTCCGTTGTGGTAAGGTGGGTGTAGCTCATGCGATTTCCTCCGTTTGAATGTGTGTTGTGGTGACTTCATTCTACACGAGGAGAGCGTCATGGGCTTTTTTGTGTTCACGTTTGGGTGTCGCACTTAATTTTATAATTCATCTATAATATAGAAAGCTAACGAAGAATCGAGGTGCAGTGTTGATCGACTATAAAGAGATAAAAGAGACGAACCAAGTACTTGCGACTTTTCATAAAATTGATTCCAATCAATTAGATGGCTTCATATCGAAACATTCGATATTGATCGGGAGATATGATGAATACGTCACGAAGAGTTACATTGACGTACAGCGATACAGCGATTGTGAAGAAGTAAATCAAAGACAACATCATGTTCAAACCGTGATAAAACCTGCACTCAATGAGCTGAAAAGACATGTTTCACGAATTATATTACAGTCTATTAAGGATGAGAATCACGTGACGCGCCTAATGCGAAATCGGATGAATCTTTATCATGAAGAGAATGTTGATTTATTGATCGAAGAGGATCAACTTATACAGAAGTATTTGCAAATAATCGGTCAATTGACTGACCCGACAGATCATTCTAAGTCGATTGCGGAACTTCATGGAGACCTATACGATGCTGACGAATCCATCCGAAAACAGGCTTTTACGCTCATTTATAAAGCGTATGTCTCAACAGAAGCTGACATCACTGAATGCTTGAGAAGTCTTATTCAAAATCGGGAACATCAGTCACAACGATTAAACGCTAAGAGTTATCGTGAACTAGCCTTTATGAAGCTAGGTCGTCTAGATTATGATGCCGAGGATTGTATACGATTTGCGAATCAAGTGAGTAAACATTTTGAGCCACTTCGCCGCTCGTTCCAGCAACTACAGACAAAGGAATTGAAGAAATCGAAACTTTCGCCATGGGATTCATTTTATTTCTCCCTTTTCGAATCATCACGATTTATCCGTTTCGTTGCATGACTTAATCAGTGGAACGGAACGAATCTTGAATGAAGTCGATTCCTACTTTGAAAAGCTGTTTAGGGACATGTGTGCGAAGGGCCATCTCGATCTAACGCCTCGACCGAATAAAGCGGAAGGTGGATTTTGTGAATCTTTACCCGACTCAAAATCATCTTTCATTTTTATGAACCGATTCGGTGGATTTGATGACTACATTGCTTTAATAGATGAAATGGGTCATGCCATCCACCATGATCTCTCACAGCAACACCTATTTTTCGAAGCGCAGACCATTTCGTTTGAAGTCGGCGAATTCGCACCTATGTCACTAGAGCTATTTTCGATGAACCAACGGACAAAAATCTTTTCAGATGAACGAGCTTTCATTCAAGCTAAACTAGAACAGTTTCGATTAATCATCGAATTTTTACCAAGTGTTTTCATCGTGGACCAATTTCAACATAATCTATATGATTCAGAAAAGAACGTGGACACATTTGATGAAACATTCAAACGCTTAGTCGATCAATATGAGACTGATTTGATTGATTGGAGCGATGTGAGTGATTTGAAAGGAAAATAGTGGCTGCGCGTGATTCATCTTTTTGAAACGCCTTTCTATTACATAGAATATGCGCTTGCTCAGATTGCTGCACTTCGGATGTATATGCAGTATAGGCAACATCCAGTCGACACTCTGAACCAATATAAGAATGCATTAGCTTTAGGTGGTACTGCTTCGATTCCTGATACTTATCGAGTAGCAGGCGTATCCTTGTTTCCATCTGAGGAAGAATTAGTCGAGTTGACTGATTTCTTAAATACTGAAATTCAACATTTGGTGATGCAATTGGGTAGAATTGAATAATCTAAGTACCTATTAAATATAGATTAACGCAACAAGCATTTCACGGAATGGGTAGGCTACAACCCGGCTCGATTCCGTGAGAATAAAGGACATCAGCTCAAACGTGATTAGAGAGCTCCAATCGACCTTGGATTCGGCGGGGGAGGTCCTAGAAAGGTCCCTCCAAGCGTTGTACCGCATCCACATGGTAAAACGTGCTCATCTCCTCCATATTCATCATCTGATCACCCAAATCGTATAAAAAGACCGATTTGTTCATTCCGAGTGCAATCCCGAGTTCAACATGTGCGCCTTTACCTCCAGGCAAGAGGATGACGATGAAGTCCGCTGTTTGAATTCCAGCAACCTCTTCTTCGCCAATCGCACGTAACGCATCGATTGAAGCGGCACGTTCGTTCTGGGTCCAGTCGTATGTATGGGTGTGACCGAGCGCAATGAGCTCATTACGCATGAACCGTACTTCTTCGATATTTGAAAAGCTTGAACCGACATAAAATCGCATACAAAGACCTCCAATTCGTCACAAATAGTTCATCTGGTAAAGCGCTACGACATAAAATAGGATAATCAACAGACAACAGAGTACAAGGAAAAAAATCACGCTAATCAGGACGAATTTCATCAAAGAAAGTGGAAGGTATGATTGAATCAAGCGCGTGATTGATAAAGACGAGAGTACGAGTAAAATGATTGTGCCAACGAACCAAATGTAGTCATACGCAATGTTTCGGGATCAGCCAAAAGTAGACGATCGTTATGACGATTAGACAGAAAGCCATCATCAAATCTTTATGCTTTCGTGTCATCTGATTCCTCACGATGAAGTTCCAACTTCGACCTTACCTGTTCGGCATCCTCTGCATCAAACGTGCTGTACCACCTCACATGGTTGAGATCGATGATCCGATAATGTCCGCTGATGATATTTTGTTGAAGGGTGTAATGTGGACCTGACTCGATTGCATGCCAAAAGACGCGTCCGCCGAGTGTTTTTTCTTTCGGCTCATAAGTGTTCTCGGTCGCAATCAGTTTGACGAATTCAACGGGGTCGTCACCAATCAAGTGTATGAGAATCTCACTTTCGTTAAACAAGGCGCATAGCGTCACAATCGTCGACCAGCTTGCTTCATTTCTCTCCTTCTCGATTTGGATGAGTGTTTTTTTTGAAATCCCAAGTAAGTTCGCCATCTCTTCCTGTGAATACTGGGATTCGATGCGAATCAATTTCATTTTTCGAGAGACTTGTTCAATAAATTCGGATTTTTGCATAAGCGCTCCTTTTTGTTTGTCTGACTTACAGCGTCGCTGAGCTTATGAAAATCAAGATCCACGAGATTCCGAGAAACACGATAAATAAGAGCAGACAGACGATGATATAACAGCAAATGTATTGCCAGTAGGTCAATCGTTTTGATTGATAATAATGGTATGTAAAACTGAATGTCGAAATCCCGATGACTAAGAACGCAACGATATCCCAGATGATGCCAACCTTCAAGAACGATGGAGTCAGAAACGAAGCGATGAGTGCAAGCAGGACGGTCACAATCCCCGTATAGATGGCAGCGGATGGTGTTGAAGTGTTTTCCAACGAATCACCTCCTAGTATATTATAAGTGTAATTTTACACTAAAAGTGGGCGATGTCAATTTCAGAATGTAAAAAACCCTTCTCTAAGGAAGGGTCTCGTCACTCGTCATGTTTATTCGTTAAATAGGTCGTTAATGGGTAGACCCCGATGCTTTGTAAGATCAGAGAGAGTAAAATGACGGCAAACGCGAGAGATATCATTTCGCTCGAGCCGTTAATGTTCTCTGCCTCTAGCCAGAGGACGAGGGCGATCGACATCGTTCCTTTAATTCCTGACCACGTGAGTAATGAAGTCGCCGTTAAATCATCTTTAAATTCTCTACGCCATACAGGAACAGTATAAACGAGACCGCCGACGACGATGAACCGGGTCAGAAGCGAAAGCAAGAATAAAAGAACAGCGAACGTCCAGAGCGATACAGACAAATAGCTGGTCGCCTCGATTCCAATCAATAAGAACAGGAGAGCGAGCAATATCGGAATGACGATGTCCCAAAATCCATTCAAGTGACGCTGGACCGATTCGTAGTCCTCTTTCATGCCGAGCTCATGAGAAAGCATCATTCCGGCTGTGACGGTCGCAAGGACCCCCGATACTTCTAGCGCGTCGGCGAGATAAAATGCCCCGTATGCGATGACGATCGTCAACATGACGAGCTCATGCTTTTTAAAGCTGACAATCATCAATTTTTTAAGTAATAATCCAAAAATGAAGCCGATGCCGATTCCTCCGGCTGACACAATTAAAAATTCAGTTAAAAAGTTGAGCGTGGAGAACTGTTCTCCTGTCGCGAACATACTGAGGAAAATCGTGAAGATGACGACACTCGTCCCATCGTTCACCATCGATTCACCTTCGACAACATCCGCAATCCGTTTTTCCCCTTTACTCCGTTTTAAAATGGCTGTCACGGAAACAGGATCGGTCGGAATCAAGATGGACGCCAATAAGAAAGAGGCGGTCAGGCTGAGCGGGGTGAAGAGCTCGCTGATCCAAAACGTGCCATACCCCATCAGGATGGCTGTCAAGACAAGACCAATCGTACTCAATATCGTGATGATCCCGATATTGTCTTTCAAATCTTTGTATTTGAACTGATAAGCCGATGTAAACAGAAGTGCTGGTAGGAACACCTCGAAGATTATATCTTTTGAAATGAATACCGAATCAAAAAAGGCGATGTATGAGAGACCAATCCCAATCAAGACCAAGATGACCGGGACAGGGAAGTAATTTCGTTTGGAATCAATCAAATAAATGAGATAGCCAATCAGTAGCAATGTGATGATTTGTTGCGCGATCATGACGACGTCCTCCTCTACAATCAAGTTGCTATACACTATCTTCCCATTCAAGGTCTAATCAAACGAGAATTGTGGAATATAGGGATAGTACATTCATTTCATAGAGGGAGGAATCGATATGGGAAACCCGATTGGTGATTTGTCGTGGACGTTTTATTCAGAGTGTGAGGTGCCGATTGATATCACGGAGTCATTCATCGATGGGGAGCGGGCCGTCGCTGCCTACAAGACTGTCCGTGACATCGCCGTCTTCACGAACAAACGTCTCATTGTCCGTGATGCGCAAGGGCTCACGGGGAAGAAGATAGAGGTGTACTCGCTTCCGTACGACTCAATCAATATGTACTCGACGGAGAATGCGGGAAGAATGTTCGACTTGAACTCAGAAGTTCAACTGTTCACTCGAGCCGGAACGATCAAAATCAATCTAAATAAAAAAGTGGATGTGCGTAAGTTCGACAGATTACTCGCAGAAGCAATTTTGTAAAGCAGTGGACCGAGAGTTCTCGGTCTTTTCGTTTGGATTTTTCTGACAATTCGTCGTATGTCGTGTTACGATAGTACATAATGTGTGACGGAGGTTACGATGCGATTTTCAATCCGATTATTGATGGTCATGTTAAGTAGTTTGATGTTGGTGACTGGATCCATCTATCTGGTCCGACTGTTTTGGGAATGGTTTCACGACCCGACAAAAGGTGGAATCGTGCTTCTTTTTTCTGGAGAGGACGGAGCCAGCAGTGATGAACATGGAGGGAAGTTTCGTCTGAAAGATGATGAGGGTTTTCAATTCTTGAAGAATGACTTTTTAGACTATACGTTCGAAACAGGAGGGACAGTAACCGAGTCGGGAAATTCATACTGGTTATGGTTCCTTATTGGGGGTTTGATTGTTCTCCTGATTTTGACGCTCAGCGTGCTCAGGAAAAGAAAGCGTGTCGTCTCGACCATTGATTTCTCGAGTGACGCCGTAAAACGAAGAGGGCGTAAGGCTAAAGCAAATGGATTTGTGGAATCCAAAGAGGTTCAATGGACCGATAATGCGGTTCGGAATGCGCTCATCCAGTTCAATCTGGACTTGCCGATTGCCTCAAGACATCAATCGAATGAGACGGTGTTGGATTGGTTCAAGCGAATCGGAGTGGAAGAGTTGGACCTTTCGCCTTATTGGAAATCGAGATATATAGACGAAGTGGTGAGTGATGAAGAATCTAGACGATTTCGAGCAGCGTTGGAGTTTAAGCGATTCGAAGACGGTAAGGGGTGATTGTGTATGAACGATGAAATAGAGGTGGTTGATTCCGATACGCGGAAGCCGATGGGTTCCGCTCGTTTGGTCAAGACCGATCATCAATTCTACATCCATTGGAATGGGTTGATTATGGACTTCAAACGGCATGAATATGTGGCAGGTATTCGAATCATTGACGAGAATCACTTGTTCATTTGGGCGTTTACGTTAGAAGGAGAACCGATCAATGCGTGGGTGTTAGATGCAGACGGAGACATCAAACATTCATTTCACGCAGGTAACGCGATTGCAGTAGTCGTTATAAATGAAACGGGAATCTGGATCGGGTATGGGGACGAGGGTATCTTTGGAGAAGGGATCTCGACCGAGGCACTCGTCTGCTTCTCAACAGAGGGAACCGTACGTTTTCACTATAATCAAGAAGTCAGAAAGGCCCCGGTCCTTCATGATTGTGACGTGATGTGTGCATCAGAGAAGGGGGTGTGGGTCATCTCTTCAATCGACGGTCGTCTCGTTCATGTCCAAGTGGACGGACGGATTGACTCTTATCCGATGCCACGTCATCTCCTTGACTGTTCCTCGTTGACTATTGAAAACGGTGTAGCCTATGTCGGAAATGAGGAAAAGACTTATCGTTGGCCGATTAAGGAGAGGAGACGTGCCGAAGTCTTTCAGAATGAAACCAAATAATAAGAGAGTATATTAGCTTGAAATATATTTCGAATACCGTATTTTTAATCATATATAGACAGGGATGAACTAAATGATTGTACCAATCAATACTTGTATGCAAGAAGATATCCGCTATTTTTTTGTTAAACATTGGGGTTCAACTCAAATGGTCGTTTCTTCGGGAACATACGATTGTGCAGAGCTCGAAGGATTTGTCTACATGAAAACTAATCAAATTCACGGTCTTGTTACGTATGTTATTCGGGATGAAGAAGTAGAAATCATATCTCTTGATAGTCTGATAGAGAATAGTGGGATCGGCTCTCACTTACTCCATGCTGTTGAAGAAATTGGTATGCAGCACGGAGTTAAGCAATTAATCGTCATCACAACCAATGATAATTTGAGAGCGCTTGGCTTTTATCAACGTCGTGGCTATCGTCTAGAACGAATCATTCATGATGCGGTGACGCGGGCAAGAAAACTGAAAGCGACAATCCCACATGTCGGATATGATAAGATTCCATTATTGGATGAAATTTTACTCATCAAAAAACTGAAAGAACAGAAATGAGGAATTCACATGATTCGTTTCGGCATCATTGGTACAAATTTCATCACAGACTGGTTTATTGACACAATCAATCAGTTGGATGACGTAGAAGTGACAGCACTCTACTCGCGCACGGAATCACGTGTTAAAGAATACGCAGAAAATCACTCCATCTTACATACGTTCACGTCACTTGAAGAAATGGCTCAGAGTGATGTCATCGATGCCATCTATATTGCGAGCCCGAACTCACTTCACGCCGAACAGAGCATCTTATTCATGCAGCATGGCAAACACGTCCTCTGTGAAAAACCGCTCGCCTCGAACGTCCAGGAAGTCACTCGTATGATTGAAGTCGCGAAGGAGAACGAGGTCGTCTTACTTGAAGCACTACGAAATCTGTTCATGCCGAACCTTGAACGGGTTCAACAGGCGATGGAGCGAATTGCTCCGGTGCGTCGGGCCGTTTTCAATAAATCACAGTATTCTTCACGATACGACCTGTACAAGAACGGGGAAAATCCAAACACGTTCAATCCTGAGTTTTCGAACGGCTCGTTGATGGACCTCGGTGTCTATCTCCTCGGACCTGCCTTAAAACTGTTCGGTCAGCCGAATGAAGTCCAGGCGAGCGGGGTTACGTTAGAATCGGGAGTGGACGGGAGCGGAACGGTCATTCTCTCCTATGATGACCTTGATGTGATTGTCATGCACTCAAAGATCCATGCGACATCGACGCCTTCTGAGATCATCGGAGAAAAAGGGCGTATCGTCATCAATGATATCGCGACGTGCGATGAAGTCCGTCTAGAGTTGCGAGATGGCACGTCAGAAATCGTATCAGAATCACAGAATGCTCCGATGTCCTATGAGATCGAAACGTTTGTGCGAGCAATCGAAGCTAGGAATTTAGAGACAGTTGCGCATTCAGCAACAGACATGGTTCGTCTTGCTGATGTGATGACGAACGTTCGAACACAGCTTGGCGTGGTCTATCCGGCGGACAAATAAGTACAAAACGGTCCTTGATGTCATGTGAACATCAAGGACCGTTCCCGTTATTCTTTGTTCAAATAGAGATATCTCAGGAAGAGTCCCAAGACAATCGTCATAACGACAGCGGGAATGAGTCCGATGAGCAGTAATGTGTTCATACCGTTTCCTTTCTGAGAGACTCGAGACGTTCATGCATCTCATCAAAGGAATGGTTGTCCGTCAACATGCTGAGCTCTGCATCGGCGATTTCCGTCACTTGAGTCGACCATTCTCGTTCAATCTCGATTTCGGATTTCTTGATTTCTTCGTTGGCCCGCTCGACTTGGTTCGAGTGAATCGTTTCAAGACGCGACCGAATCATATCGCGAAGCAGTGAGTTCAACTCATCTTTCAGTTGTGTCCGTCCGTCTCCCTCGAAAAATTGACTCGCATTCTTATAGCGCTTCAATACCGACTGATAAGGTGATGTCTCGAGATGAATCGGTTCGACAGCCTCTCGTAACCATGCCACGTCGAGGTCATGGTCAAATTCAAGCGTCGGAAGGAGCGACGCATGACGCTCGGTCAACCGTTCGACCAAGGCTACGAATTCGCGTTTAACATATCGCTCCAACCGATACTGGAACACTTGGAGCTCTTGCTGGATATCGTAGGCGTATTTGTCGAGTGTACGTCCGAGGGCGCGCTCCAAGCTCTTTCTCGATCCATCGACCTCGACCGGATGGAACGTCTCCTTGACGAAGTCCGAGAGTCGGAGAAGTGATCGCGTCTCGAGGTGGGCGAGGAGTTCTTTCGCTTCCCGGTCAAATAAATCGATGAGTGCTGACACATCGAGTGCCGGTGGGTTCTCGAGTAAAGCAATCAATTGCTGGCGACGATGTTCTTTCGCCGACGCGTCTTCTTTCGCTTCGTTCAAAACACGATCAAATGTAGCGAGTAGCGCCGTCGTTTCTTCCTGTATACGCATCGCGTTCGCGAGGCGAAGGTCTTTGTCGACATAGCGTTCAAGTGTCGAGACGAACCGGTCAAACCCAGCATCATCGCCCTGCATGGCGTTTCGGCTTGAAATGGGGAGAACGCTTGGTCTGCGGACACCGAGCGCGGTCAACTGTTGTGAGACATAGCTTGTGACCGCATTCCGCTCCTCGTCATCTTTCGCAAGATCAGATGCGTTCACGAGGAAGAACATCTCGTGATCTCCTGTCCCCTGGACCCGTCCGAGTTGGATGACGAGCTCCCGGTCCGCTTCGGTGAACGCATGATTATAATACGTGACGAACAAGACGGCATCCGCGTCACGCATATAGCCGAACTGGACCTCGCTATGACGATTGAACTGTGAATCGGCACCTGGCGTATCGACGAAGACGATGCCACGCCGTGCCCAAGGAGAGTCGAGGTAGAGTTCAATTTCTTTCACGATACAGCTTTTCTCTTCTTGTGCGACGAATGCGCAGAACGTGTCATAGTCGACGATTTCCGTTAGACCGAGATAATTGAGCGGTGCCGCTTTTACCGCATTGACGAACGGGTGGTCGACATCGAGCGAGGTGAGGGAAGTCCCGTAACCTTGTAGCTCATCCTCAAGTTCATCCCGTGATTTGAAGGTGATCATCGCCGTTCGATTCGTCCGACCATCTGGCGGTACGATTTTTGTGATCGAAGCCGTCAATGGGTTCGGTGAGGTCGGTAGAACCGTCTCACCGAGAAGGGCATTGAGGGTCGATGATTTTCCGGCCGAAAACGCACCGAAGATGGCGAACGTATATTGCTCATGCTTCGCACGTTCGATTTTCTTACGTAATGTCGAGACCCGGGAGCGGAACAACGGATGATTCTCTAATATTTCACATACCGTATGTTCATAAGAAAAATTGAAATCAAATAGATCATGATGATTATCTAAAATCGACGTCGATGCAACCTCTGATTCAACAACATTCGACTGTTTTTCCGGGAGATACGTTGCATCGACATAGTTTCGAACGGCCAACTGATCTAAATGATTTGAATCAAGTTGCAACGCTTCATATTGACCGATAGCATTCAGACGGTTCGAAAGACGAATCCGTAACGCTTCCGTATCGAGCGCTTCATACAACGCTTCCTCTTCAGTCGTAAATTGTTCCAAGCGCATGTCGACTTCCGCTTTCATGTACGTATCCGTCGAATGGACCCAAGGTTCAGATACTTTCGTCACCCATGACGCAAGGGCCGTCTCGATGTCACGACTGAACTGCAACACTGTATCACCACTTAGGGATGCACCGGATTTCACTTGTTCGGTGATGAGTGAGCTCGGTGCAATCGGGAGGACATCGCCTTTCGGTAGCAAGGTCTCTGGAAGTTTCAAATCTCGGATGATGTCTTCCGCGTACTTCACGAGATGTGGACGTAAGTTCATATCAATCAGACGGTTGAACTCTTTGACCGCCACTTCCTCACGACGAGCTCGTTCTTGCTTCGTCTTCTCTTTTGAGAATAAGAGACCGACCTTGAAGGACGGGGCACAACTCTCGAGATAGGACCGCAACAACTCACGGAACTCATAAGTCATGATCGGCGCACTTTCGACGATTGGTGCCTGATGTTTGAAGAATTCGCGACGGAATGAGGTCCACCATGCCCGTTTCTTTTCAAGGCGATGTAGACGTGACTGCATTTCCTTCGGACTCTTTTCATAAGTTGGCAATTGATCCAACATCGATTGAATCGATGTTTCGTTGCGGCGGACTAACGTATCAATCAATGCATCCGCATGCTCGACTTGTTGCTGTTTTGCCTCGTCGATGACTTGACGTACATATGACCGCAAGCGCTCCACTTCGTTATGCGGATGTTGCCCATCACGAAGTGAAATGTAGAATGTGTCATTTGGGACGATGTCATGATGTCGGAACGCTTTCGTCAATGACGCTTTGAACTCCACGAAAGAGAGTTCACGCTCATCATGCTTGTCGATTTGGTTGATGATGATGGAGTAGGGACGTCCTTCCCGGCTAAATTGTTTCATCAGTCCGATGTTTTGTTCCGATTGGACATGGTTGTAGTCCATCATGAAGAACAAGTGATCGGCCAAGAAGAGCGAGCGCTCCGTCGCTTGGCGATGACGTTCATCCGTTGAGTCAATCCCTGGCGTATCCATCAACACGACGTGTTCATCAAATGGGAATCGGTCAATCGTATACTCGACTTCCTTGATTTCCTCGACTTTGCAATAGTCACTGATGTTTGATAGGGAAGAAGAATCTAGTGAAATCCAGTCCGTATCATTGATTGCGACGGCTGCCGCTGATTCGCCACCCCGTAATGTGACGATGTTGGCACTCGTCGGAATCGGACTTGTCGGAAGGAACCCTTCCTCTAGCCAATCATTGAGCAATGTCGACTTTCCGGCTGAGAAGTGACCACAGACGGCAATCCATACTTCTTCATTTGTTACTTTTTGTAGGGCGGTACGGGCGAGTCGTGCAGCGTCCGTCATCTCCTCTTGTTCAAACGTCAAAGCGAGTCGTGCCAATTGTTCTTGTTGTTCGTGCATGTTTCCCATCCCCTAATTATGATTCCGTCGTGATGCCGACACGGTGTCCGACATAGTCATCGTCCGTTAAACAAGCCATCACCAAATCGGCAACGTCATCTCTCGAAATTGGACCTGAATGTTTCGTCCCCAATACCTCTTTTGACACGATGATTTCACCGGTAGATTGCTCATCGATCAGTTGAGTCGGACAGATGACCGTGAAGGCTAAGCCTGAATCCCGTAATAACTCATAAGCACGGGCGTGATCTTCGGCTGCGGTTGTCATCGTACGTTTCGATTCTTTCGTTTCAAAGCGGTAGTTGTCGCTGTCATGCGCCTGCAAGATGCCTGCGGTCCCGACCGTGATGATGCGTGTTATGTTAAATTGTTTCATCGCTTCGATCACGAGTGGTGTGAATGTAGACAATACGTTTTGTTTGTCCGTCCCTAATGCCGAGATAACGAAGTCTGCAGATTGAACCGTTTCTAGTACTGCTGCTTGGTCCGTCGCGTCTCCGATGATTTCGTTGACACCCTCCTTGGAATCCATCGAATGTCTTGTTAAAAGTGTGACGTCATGTCCGTAATTCAATAAACGCTCAAGCACCCGTTCCCCTGTACGGCCACTTCCGCCGAATAAAGCAATTGTTGACAAGTAAACCCCTCCCCATCAAGATGAAAGAAATATCCAACGCCATCATAACACGGAAGCGTTCACAAAACTTCCTAAAATGGTTCATTTCCACTTGAAAAGAATATGGTACGTTTTAGAATTGAGGAAGAAGGTAAAAAATACATATGACAGGTGTAAGAGAGGAAGGCACCGCTACATGAAATTTGGGGCTAGAACTTTTAAGACCGGACTATCGGTTGCAATCGTCTTGCTGATTGCCGAGGCATTTCAATTCCAACAAATCGTCGTCCCGGCGCTCGCTGCGTCACTCGCGCTCCTGCCGTCGGTCTATCAAACCGGGCTTCGATTGATTGAGGAAATGAAAGGGAACCTGATTGGAGCATTACTCTCCGTCGGATTTCTGCTTTTCACTCCGAATCCGACACCAATCGTTATCGGATTCGTCATCATCATCGCCATTTCCATTCTTCTCTTTTTAAATTTAGAATCGACGACACGGACCGTCATCTTGACGACGATTCTCATCATGGAAGGGGCGAGCCAGTCGGATATGCCGATGTGGGTGTTTGCGGGCGAACGTTATCTACTCATTATGATGGGGATTACGGTCGCGTTGATTGTGAATGCACTGTTGTTCCCACCTCGCTACGAACGGAAACTCGAAGCACAGATCACCGACACATGTCAAATGATTGTTCGGATCGCACGCTTGTTCGCGGAGACGGAAGGCGGCCGCTCCTCATTCGACTCGTTACCAGAGACGAAAAAGTTGCATAGCGACTCAAAACAAACATATGCCTATTTTGAAGAAGAAATTAAAGCGAATCGTTGGCTTGAGAAGAAGACACCGATCTTCCGTCGAGCTGTCCTGAAGTCTAAAATGATTGAGACGAACCGTGCCGCGCTCCATGTCATCGAGAAGCTCGATCATGATTTTCATACGATTGAACAACTTCCTCCACAATTGAGCGAAGAGCTGTATCGCCACATTCGTCACTTGTTGCGTCGACATGAGCGTCTGTTTTCAGCCTACGAGCTCGAGAACGAGCACCTCATCGACCGGGAAGAGGATCTCATCCATGAGAACTTTGACTTTGCGAAGTTAATGATTGAGAAGATGAGAGAAGAAGAGGAAGAACTCATTCTCATCGTCGTGCCGCTCGTGGCGACGATGACTGACTGGGTCAAGGCAATGAATGAACTCGAACGCTACCTTGTCACTGAAATGAAGAAACATGGAGACAACCTAAAAGTGGAACCACGTAAGAAATGGTTTTTTGAAGACTAAGTAACGGGCCGATATTCGGCCCGTTACTTGTTTAGGTTCAATATGAAACCTTTTTGAGACTTGAGCGTATACAATAGAGAGAGAAACATATGAACGATAGGGGGATTCACCATGTCAGAAACAACACCGACACCTGAAGAAGGTGTCACACCACAACGAATCAGCGGCACACTTCCAATCGAGGCACGTGCCGTCTTCCGGTTATCAAGTGCGATTTTTTATCTCATCGGACTTCTTGTCATAGGAGCTCTCGTGGCGGCCGCTTACTGGTTCGACTGGCCGATTTGGATACAGATTGGTTTGATCGTGCTACTCGTCATCGATGTCGTCTATAGTTTGATTGATCTCATCTGGTTCCAAAAGTGGAAACAAGAACGATTCACGTATGACGTTCAGCCACTTGAGATTCGAATTCACCATGGGATCATCACGACACACGATGTGCTCATCCCGATGACAAAGGTCCAATATGTTCATGCGGAACAAGGACCTTTTCTCCGTAAATACGGGTTACAGACCATCACCATCGGGACAGCGGCCGGTTCTCACGAAATCTATGCGATTGAAGAGTCGTTCGCCAAGACACTCCGTGAACAGATTGCCATCTATGCGCGCATTGAAGAGGAGGATGTCGTATGACCGAGACCGCGTTAACATGGCATCGACTCCCGAGTCGCGTTTTGGTGCTGCGTATTCTCGAAGTCATCAAGTCGTTCGCCATTCCAATCATCTTACTCTTTGTGCTCAATAACGACTGGGACTCGACATTCGGGATCATCATCCGAGTCGGGATTTTACTCTTCCTATTACTCGACATTGTTCAGAAGTTCTTCGGATGGTTAAACTTCCGTTATGCCCTCGATGAAAAGACTGTCTATGTCATCGAAGGGAACTGGTTGAAAAAAGAAAAATCGCTTCCACTCTATAAGATTCAAAGTGTTCATTCGAACAGTCCATTCCTCTATCGGTTGCTTGGTGTCGTCGAATTGACGTTCGATACGAATGCCAACAGCGACGATGCCTCTTTCAAGTTGGCGGGTGTCTTCCCAACCGAAGCCAAACGACTTGAAGAAATCCTTGAGCAAGTCCGTCATCGTAAACAGAATACACAAATCGAAGGCGACACTGAAGAGGAAAAGGTTGCAACCGAACAGACAGAGCCGTTACCAAGTCGCCTGTTGTACGCCTTATCTACGCGCGAAATCGTATTGGCATCCATCACGTCGCTCTCTGTCTTCGCCATCTTCCCGGTCGCCTCGACGGTTATCTCGTCAATCGACGACTTCATCAATTTGGATGGGGCGTTTAATCAAGTCGAAGATTATGTCGTCCATGCGTCCGTCATCGCCATCGGTCTTCTTGTCATCGGAGTGTTGATGCTATCGATCGTGATCGGCATGGTCATCAACTTCTTAAAGTATGGGAACTTCCGACTTGAGCGGAGAGGGGAACGCATTCGCGTCGAGAAGGGATTGTTGAACCGAAGTGCCAAAGAGATCCCATATGAGAAGATCCAAGCGATTCGCATCAAAGAGACGTTCATTCGTCGCTGGTTCCACATCGTCGGGGTCGAACTCGTCGCAGCAGGGACGATGGATGAATTGAAAGATGAATCGTCGACGATTCTCCCGTTCGTCCGTCGTGACCGGGCGATGCAAGTACTCCGTGAACACTTCACGCACTTCACATGGTCGGACGAACTACATCGACTCCCTAGACGTGCCTTAGGAATTAAACTACTCCGAATCAGCTGGTTCGGCTTCATCATCTCAGGACTCGTACTATATTTCTTCCGAGATTATGCTTGGTGGCTCCTGCTCTTATGGGCCATCATCATCGGGGGGCGCGTCCTCAGTTTTGTTACCACAAAATATGTCCGCATGGATCAATTCATTCAATTGCGAACGGGTGCATTCAACGTCCGCTCATTCTTGACGGACAAACCACGGATCGAACAGATTCAAGTGAAGCAATCGATTTTGCAACGTCGATTCGGACTTTGTACGGTGCAGTTCTCGACACGTGGAGGATTCTTATCAGTCGAGACTATCGATGATATCCCGAAAGAAGATGCGGATGCGATGCTCGTCTGGTTCTCCCGATACAGTGAGATGAACGAAAACCGCTCAGGCTGATTGATCCTGAGCGGTAAGATTATTTGTGATTTTCGTGTCAAATAACGTTTCTCTTACTGAAAACGCGGATAAAGTATGGTATGATGCAAGTAGAAAGAGACCGGTGCTGGACACACCGACCTCTGGCTTACAGGCTACCACTTTAAGAGTGGTCCCAGCCGCCACAATGGTTAGTGAATCAGAAAGTGACCCATCTCATTGCGCCGAGGGGGTCATTTTTTTGTGCGTTCAGACGTTGCACGATCGGATGTTCGGTGAATCACCAAGTGAACGATGATCGGAGCAAGGATTGGGATCATCACATAATCCCCAACCCAGGTCCAAAGTTGTTCCATCCGCACCACCGCCTTCCTCCATTGTGGACTTGGCGGCTGACCCCACTATTGCTGCGTTAACCTGCCCCTTCATTATAACAGATTTGTTCGCAAAAATGCGCCGAAAATAAGAACAAACGTTCTTGTTTTATAAAATAAATCTTTTGATGGAATCGGTCTCATAAATGGGTCCAAAGAAGGAATTGAGTCGAATCACTCTTGCTTGTTAGATGTCTGACAGGATATAATCAATCTCGTGTGTATACACGGGTGGGTGAGGGTGCCAATAAAGGATTGATTCCTATGGCAAAACAAACAGAATGGAAAACAGAAACGTACGGGGGCGTGCTAAACTTTCTGGCGACAGCATATATCCCGGCCGTACATGCGGCAATCTTGACACAAGCCGGACTCCCGTTCGAGGGGGCGCTCGTCGGAGCGATTTTGACAAGCATCATCGGGACATTGATTGCGGGACTCTTCAATCTACCGCTTCTCTTGTTACCGGGAATGGGGATTAATGCGCTCTTCACGTACACGCTCGTCCTGCAGATGGGGTTGAGCTGGCAAAGTGCGCTCGCCGTCTCGTTCGTCTCAGGTGTACTCGTCGTACTATTGACGGTCACCAAAGTCGCGAGGAAATTGGCGAACGCGTTCCCGCCGATCATTCATGACGGATTGACGGTCGGTCTCGGCCTCTTCCTCATCTTGATCGGGCTCGAGGCGGCAGGGATCGTCTCAGGTGGGGGTGGGGCATTGCTTCACATCGGTGATCTCGGGGAGCGTGACGTCCAAGTCGCATTCCTGTCACTCTTCGTCGCCATCTTACTGTTCTTGAAGATGGGGCCGAGCAGCTTCCTTTGGACGATCGGTTTTGGTGTCGGACTCAGTGCCGTGATGGGAACACTCGATTGGACGGGAAGCTTCGCGTTGACACCGTTCTTCGAATCGTTCGGCACAGTATTTGGGAACATCTCGTTCGCAGAATCTGCTTCTCCGCTCTTCTTAGTCGCGGTGGGTGTACTGACGCTCGTCTTGTTGATTGAAAATATCAGCTTGATTCAGAATCAGACACGTGCAATCGACAAAGAAAAGGATGCGCCGAAAGGTCTCATTGCACAAGGTCTGTCGACGATGGCCGGGGCCATGTTCGGGTCAAGCCCGACCGTCTCGACGGTCGAAGTGGCTGCCGGCATATCGGTCGGTGCACGAGGTGGGATTGCTTCATTCGTCACATCTGGATTGTACGTGGTATCGCTCTTATTGCTACCGCTCTTTGCCATCATTCCTGTGACGGCGATCGCTCCGGTGTTGATCATCATCGGAATGATGATGTTCCAGAACGTGAAGCATCTGCCGCTCGATAACTGGGAACATGCCTTCCCGGCGATTCTCGTCATCATCATGATCCCGTTCACGTATTCCATCGTCGATGGTATCGGACTCGGGTTCATCGCGTACACGATGATTGTCTTGATCAAAAAGGGCTACCGGTCACTCAGTCCGGTCGTCGGTGTCTTGACCGTATTGTTCTTAGTTTTCTTCTCATTACCAGTCTGGTTATAGAGACACGCACGGCATCGTTCATCTCGAACGATGCCGTTTTTTGATTTAAAAAGACTCGTTCGTGCTATAATCGCAGTAATTTAAAGCGAACGTGGAGGGGATTGGATGCAAGTTATTCAAGAATTCGCATCGTACACAGAATGGCTCAAGACGTTAGAAAAGCTGAGTGAATCTGATTGGAACAAACAGAGCGACTCGGAGAAGTGGTCCATAAAGCAAATCGTCTTACATATCGCCCATTGGGACAATCATCTGTTGAATGTCATCATCCCATCGGTGAAGAACGGCGAAGGGATGATATTCCCTGACTTTGACTCGTTCAACGCGCGGGCGACGAAAAGGGCCGAGAAGTTGACAGGTGAGACCGTACTAAAGGAATCCATCAATAGTCGGCGAACACTCGTCACGATGCTTGACTCCTTAAGCGAAGAAGCGCTGACTTACAAAACGACAGCGAATGGTGTCTCGCATGATCCGCATCAAGGTGTCCCCTACTCGTTACATGTAATCATCGGGGAGTTCATCGAGCATGACCGACACCATATGAAGCAAGTCGAGTCGATCCTGAAATGAGACATCGGAAAGTGCGTGGTCTAAAACGAAAATTAAGTCGTCTTCAGCGAAATATACAAGAAAATCATGAGGATCTTCCAACGGAGTTTCATAATGGGTATTGGTATGCCAAGATTCCGGTCGGACAAACTTTTTTAATGGATACTCAACACAATGCCAAAATCAAACAGTCACTCATCCATATTCTGCTCGATGAAGCGAAACGACTAGTAGAGTTGCGTGTGGATGAACGAATGCGAGTCGTCGTGCTGCTAGATTTACCTACACTCTGGAACTCTGAACTTCTCGTGTTTGAAGATGAAGAGGTGTTACAATCGTTTATGCGGCGTGATTCATCCCACCAAAAATGGATTCCAATCCCATATGTAAGAACGTTTATAAACCAATGGGTCATTCGGAGTGACCAGGACATCCGCGTGTATGGATTTGAAGAATGGTTGTATGACGAAGAGGATGAGGGTAGAGAGGTGTGGATGCTCGTTCAATGAACGGGCATTTTTCTTTTGTCTAAAAATAACTGAATATTCCGTAAAAGTTCATGGTATAATCCATTTAATCCTATTTCCAAAAAAAGGATTTAAACTATGAGAGGAGCCGTCACTTGAGATGAAATCGAATATACATATACGGAATCGCCAATGAAACAAGCCAAAACGATTTTTGTATCAGGGATTCTACTCTCCCTACTACTGGTCGCCCTCATCTCCTATTCCGGTCAACTGGGATACCGTTACTACCAATCATTAGATATCTCAGGGAGCGAGATTACGAGTTGGGTCACCGACTGTCATGACAAACGAAAATTTTTAGGGATTTTCGAAGTGACGGATGTCGACTTTTGGTGTGGGGATGCGCCATATGAAGAACCAGAAGGGAACGGTCCAGACGGAGCAATGATTGAGTCAGAAGACGAGTCAGGGGGGACACCGAAAGAGCGAATTGAGGACCAATCCCCTTCTTACGGAAACCCGTCAGGAGAAGAGACGAGCAGCGTTTCCTACCTCCCATACATGATTACCGGACTGCTTATCTTGCTCGGATGGTGGCTCTGGAAAAAACGACGCCCCTCGAAGAAACAAAGCGAGGAGGGAGAGTTAGTTATCGAGGGTCACTCGCTAGTGATTTCTGACAACGCGTCGATGAAGATAAACCGAACAGTTCATCCATTACCAGCATCGGCTATCCGAAAGCAGTTGATTCAATTCGAAGCAGCGTTACCTCCATATAAACGTCGTCGCCCAACTGAGACGTTGTCGACTTGGGCGAAACGAATCGAGCTCGATGCATCCCTACTTATCTATTTAGAGACACGTTATGATGATGGAAACATCTCACCACAACGTGAGCGAGCGTTCACCCAACAACTTGATGAATACCTACTACGCACACAAAAGGAGTCGAACTCATGACCATCCGACACGTATTGGACCAATTAGACCGCATTTACCTCGGTAAACCGGAAATCACAAAATTATGTTGCACAGCCCTACTGGCGAACGGCCATATCTTGCTAGAGGATGTGCCTGGGACGGGGAAGACGTTACTTGCGAAAAGCATCGCCAAAAGTTTTGAGGCAGACTTCGCCCGAATTCAATTCACAGCCGACCTGCTGCCTTCTGACATCATCGGTTCAGACTTCTTCAATATGCAGACCCAGACGTTCGAGAACCGCACCGGACCGATCTTCACGAATATTTTACTCATCGATGAAGTGAATCGCGCCGTTCCGAGAACGCAATCCGCCTTGCTTGAAGCGATGGAAGAACGCCAAGTTTCTATCGGTGGCGTCACCTATCAACTACCGAAACCATTCTTCGTCATCGCGACGCAAAACCCGATCGAGTCGGCAGGAACGTTCGCCCTACCAGACGCCCAACTCGACCGCTTCCTCATGTCCCTTCAAGTCGGATATCCTGGGGCAGATGAAGAGCGGAACTTGATTCTACAGACGATTTCAAAGACGAGACAGACAGTGCATGCCTTGATGACGAATGAAGCTTTTTTAGAAGCACAAGAGGAAGTCGAAAATATCCGGATTCATGAAGATGTCGTCACGTATTTGCTCGCACTCATCCACGAGACGAGGCAACATCCGTTAGTCGAAGTCGGGGCGAGCCCACGGGCGACGCTCGCGCTCGTCAAGGCCTCACAAGCTTATGCGTACTTGAACGACCGTCAGTTTGTCACGCCTGAAGATGTTCAAGCCGTTGCACCACATGTCCTCTCGCACCGATTGACCCTCACCCTTGAAGGGGACATCAAATCGACGAAGCGACAAGTGTTGGTGGACGTACTCGAGTCCGTAACTGTCCCCGTCGAAAAGGTGTAACGATGCGACAGGTCGAAATCAGTACACCGTCCATTCTTCAAGACCAACTTTGGCCGGCTTATGTCAGTCTCGGTTTTCTCACCATGTGGATGCCTTATGTATGGCCCATCGCTTATGTATGCGGGGCATTATTAATCGTCATGTTCATCCGGAAACGAATCATTCGAACACTTTCAAACGAAGTCTCATTTTCTATCCGGCAGAAAGAAGATCTCTTGTTCATTGACGATGAGACATCATGTATCGTCCGTATTGATGGGTATGAGCGAATCATTGCCCTTGGTGTTCCGCTATTGATTCGACTAGAGGGTAATGAACGGATGGTATTCGAGGACGGGTCACAGGCATACGACACCAGGATCGAACAGGACATACATCATGTGAGCGTCTCGGCTGTGAAGCGTGGACCTGCTTCGATTCATATGTGTGTGATGCGTGTCACGTTACCGTTTTATTTAGGTACTCTTTTTTTCACGGATCAGGAGATGGATATGCCCTCATGGATTGTGTTACCTACCATCACGAAGTCACCAATCACCGAATCTCGAATGATTCGGATGGGTGACCGTATCGTCAAGCACTCCCCGCTGAACGATCCGTTGATGATTCAGAGTGCAAAACGATATGAGAAGGAACCGACTAAACAGATTGACTGGGTCGCCACTTCAAAGGTCGGTCATGTACAGGCAAAAGTGTTCGAACGACAAAATCTCGACACGTTCACGATTTCCCTTGATTTGAGCGGTCCGCTCGGGAACGGCCTCCATGCGCAATATGAAGACTTGATTCAACAGACGGCGTATTGGGTCTCTTATTTGATTAAAGAAGATTGCAAAGTGGAGCTGTTAATCAACCGACTCGACAAAAACAACCAAGTCGACCGTGTTACACTGGGAGAAGGAAGAAAACAATTACGGCTCATTCTCGTCCGACTGGCGATGATTCATGAATCAAATGCATTTGTCGCATCATCGCGATTCACGTCATATGTCAGTCGTCACAAACAGCCTCACGCCGAATTGATTCACATCAATCACGCGATGCTGCTGAAATCTTCAGGGTGATGAAGGGAGAAACACATGCGACGAATGACGGGCTTACTCATATGTTGTGTCGGACTGCTTGCAAGCACGAGGACCGTATCAGCCGAGATGACTGAATCCTCGGCGGAACGTTTTGCAGATGCATATTTTTATAACATTGTGATGGATCATATTCAGGGAGATGATCCGGCAAATTATCATATGACGGACAGTGAGAACATCACTTTTGGGCCACTACTCGAGACATACGTACCGTCTTCCTCTTGTTACAAAACGGGAGAAACATGTACGTTCGTCCTAACAAAAGAATTTGTGGCGACCGTTTTTCAAGATGATGAACCGGTCAACGTGATCGGAACATATGAACAATCAGCGGGTACATATGCGTTCTCAACGTTCGGTTCTGACAAAGAAACTCCGAAAGCGTTGACGGACGTAAAAGGCAATCTCGTGAAATACGCAGAAGCGTCGGCTTGGTTTGATTATGATGGGGACATGTTGACGGCGTTGACATCTAATACAAAACAGATGATTAGCGGAGATGAGATTTCAACTGAGGCGTTTCAAGTATTATTGGTTGAAGAGAATGAAAGTATTGAAGGGGATGCCGAAGAAGGAATGATAGGTGGAGCAGGCGACTCATCATCAGTCCATTCGGATAAGACAGAGTCAAACAAGCCAACATCGAATACCAACCGATTGATTGGCTTTACTGTGTTAGCGATATTGCCATTCGGATATTGGTTCCTCAAGAGACGGAAAGCAACATGATGTCAAAACACTTATCCAATCATCATAATCCACTAGAATTAGTGGTCATACCGAGTCATGCATTGAGAGACAGAGAAGCAACCTACTTGATCTTTCGCCATTTGGAGAATGAACAGTTTCCATTACTTATAGAGCGTAAGCGGACTGTAAGGGATTCGAGAAAACGTCGCTTCTCTTTTAAAAGTCAGGAAGAAGAGCATGTGACGACCAAAACCATCAAAAATCGTGAGGTGTTAGAATCGGAATTGACGCTTTCTTCAAATGAGATCATCGTCTTAAGAGGAGAGAGGGATTGGATTCTGAGCTATTCCGAAGACGGGTTGACGCTTCAAGGAAACCAAGTGAGACATGTCGCGACAACTGGTATTGTCCAAATGGAGACATTTTTTGAACATGTGGTTAGAGGTGCGTTTCCCATCAAATTGGCGTTTGGTTTAGGTGGGACGTTTGCTCCATTTGAAAACGTGTTTCGCTTTATATTGCATAACCCAGATTGGAAGGGATTGATTGAAGACGAATTATTGCCTCAGCTTCAGATTCCGAAGGCGAAGAATGTGTGGCAGTCCCTCTCATATCCGACATACGAGCAGACGCTTGAGACGTTCACTATTGAATTTCATCCAAATATACTAGGAAATTTCATACTCGCACATGATGCTAACGATACGTACTATTTCATTGATCATGTGAATGGGGAGATCAAGATTTTTTAAATTCTAAATACAGAGGGGTAGTGTAGTGAGTTACATACAGCATATGCGTCAATTAATCGGATCGAATCTATTAATCACTGTAGGATGTGGAGTCCTCATCGAACAGGACAATCAAATTCTGTTGCAACACCGAAAAGATCATCATGTTTGGGGAATCCCCGGTGGCGTTATGGAGCCTGGGGAATCATTTGAAGAGACAGCCATCCGTGAAACTCTCGAAGAGACGGGGCTCTCCGTGGATAATTTGAAACTGTTCGGAATCTATTCCGGTGATGAGGGATATGCCAATTATGAAAACGGTGATCGCGTCTATAGTGTTCAAGTCATCTTTTACACCCATTCATTCTCAGGAGAAATCGCTCAATCGACAGACGAAAGTCACGAACATCGATTTTTCTCAAGAGAAGACCTACCACGATTACATCAACATCAACGTCGGTTCATTGACGATTGGGTCGAACAGGTCAATCTCCCGGTCGTGAAGTGATATTCATCTCTCGACAAACAACCCCTCATGCGCGCATGAGGGGTTGTCTTTACATATAGGGCCCGTTCGCCTGAATGACGAACTGTGAATGTGCGTAGTGGTACGTGATGCGGGAATAGTCAAATGGTTTCCCATTCGTGAGATGGAAGATCGTCTCGATGCGAAGTGTCGGGTCATTCTCTTGCAATCCGAGGTGTTCCGCTTCACTTTCCGTCAATCGCCCGACCTGTAGATACATGTCAGAAAATCCAATCGTGACGCCGAGCGCGCTTTGGACATAATCGAAAATAGAGTCTGCCACAATTTCGCGATTCAAATAGGGGACGATAGCTTTCACATAATAGGATTCCTCGTGACAGAGCACCTCTCCATCCACATACCTTACCCGTTCGACCCGATATACATCGTCCGACACGGCAATCCCGAGATTCTCTGCAACGGTCGAGTCTGGCTTCACGAAAGACACATCAATCACATCAGATGTCAAGATACGGTCTCCGAGATTGCTCTTGAACCCTTGGGTCGAGAAGAGGCTCATATAGCCAGGTCGATTATGTCGTCTGACGAAAATGCCGCTTCCCCGTAGTTGAAAAATGACACCCTTTCGTTCAAGCAGCTCTAAAGCTTTCGTGATGGTGCTTTTGCTCACCGCATATTGATTCATCATCTGCTCAAGGACAGGGAGCTTATCGCCTTGTTTTAAGTTTTGTTCGTGGATGTATTGTTCGATTTCATTTGCGATTTGTTGGTATTTTAGCATCGTCATTCCTCACTTTTTCGTCACTGGTTCTATTATATCATGAAAAAAACAAAAGTAATTCAATATACCGACCTTGTATAATTGTACCGGTACAATTATACTTGACGTGTACGATTTATGTGAAGGAGGACTTACAATGAAGACATTACCGAACGATTTTCTATGGGGAGGCGCGCTTGCCGCTCATCAATTCGAGGGTGGTTGGGAGGCTGATGGCAAAGGACCGAGTGTCGTCGATGTCTTGACGGCAGGTGCACACGGCGTCGCTCGCCGGATCACAGACAAGGTCGAACCGAATGAGTTCTATCCGAACCATGAGGCGATTGACTTTTACCATCGTTATAAAGAAGATGTGGCCCTCTTTGCTGAGATGGGATTGAAATGTTTACGTACTTCCATCGGATGGAGCCGCATCTTCCCGAATGGTGATGATGCAGAACCGAACGAGGCGGGTCTCCAATTTTATGATGACTTGTTCGATGAGCTACTCAAACATGACATCGAACCGATCATCACACTGTCGCATTTTGAGATGCCGCTCCATCTTGCCCGTGAATACGGGGGATTCCGAAATCGTGAAGTCGTCGAGCATTTCGTCCGCTTCGCTGAGGTCTGCTTTGACCGTTACAAAGACAAGGTCAAATACTGGATGACGTTCAACGAAATCAACAACAAGATGGACGTCAACAATCCACTCTTCTTATGGACGAATTCGGGAGTCCTTTTAGAAGAAGGGGAGAACGCCCGCGAAGTCATGTATCAGACTGGGCACCATGAACTGATTGCGAGCGCTCTCGCCGTTGCCAAAGGGAAAACCATCAATCCTGACTTCGAGATTGGAGCGATGGTCTCTCACGTACCGATTTATCCGTATTCATCAAACCCAGATGACGTCATGCTCGCCGAAGAGATGATGCGTCAACGCTATTTCTTCCCGGACGTACAAGTACGCGGCTTCTATCCCAGCTACGCCTTGAACGAGTTCGAGCGGGAAGGGTATAACATCCCAATCCTTGAAGGGGACGAAGAAATCCTACAGAACGGAAAGGTCGATTATCTCGGTTTCAGTTACTATATGTCGACGACCGTGAAGAGTGACGTTGTCGCGGACAACAGTGGCGATATCGTCAACGGTGGTCTGCCGAATGGGGTCGAGAACCCGTATATCCAGTCGAGTGACTGGGGATGGGCGATTGACCCGGTCGGACTCCGTTATGTACTCAACCGACTCTATGACCGGTACCAAATTCCGCTCTTCATCGTCGAGAATGGATTCGGTGCCGTCGATGAGATTGTCGACGGAAAGATTCATGACAAAGCCCGAATCGATTACTTGAAGGCCCATATCGAACAATTGAAGCAAGCCGTCCTCTATGACGGGGTCGACTTGATTGGCTACACACCTTGGGGCATCATCGACATCGTCTCGTTTACGACAGGAGAAATGAAGAAGCGGTACGGAATGATTTACGTCGACCGTGACAATGAAGGGAACGGATCGATGGAGCGGATGAAGAAAGACTCGTTCGACTGGTATAAGCGGGTCATTGCGACGAATGGAGAGAATCTCTAAATAAGGGTGAGCAAAGAACTGTGAAATGTCTGCAGGTCTTTGCTCTTTTTCGATATAATGAAGAAAAGTGAAAAATTGGAGGGACGCATGATGCAAATAAAGAACTATGGACCGGTGACGGCTGTTTGTGCCAACGTAAAGAACGGTCCATTCGAGATGTCGATGTATGTGTATTATATCGACGGGATGCTCATCGATACGGGAACACGCACGATGCTACCCGAACTTCAACCGTTTTATGAGTCGGTTCCAATCGATCTTGTCAGCATCACGCACCCCCATGAAGACCATATCGGAACGGCAGCCTGGCTTGAACGGTCATACGGTGTCCCGATTTACATACGAGAGTCCGCGAGGGACATGTGTCAGACAGGGTTAGAAATCCCCGATTACCGTGCGCGTTTCTCAGGAGACCCGGAACCGTTTCAGCCGATCGCCTATCATGAAAATCAGATCACGTCAGAACATCATACTTATCATGTGATCCATACACCCGGTCATGAGCCGAATCATGTCGTCTTATATGATGAGGAGAACGGTCGACTGTTCTCGGGTGATTTGTTCGTCCATCCGTATCCGAAGGTGATGATTCCAGAGGAGTCGGTCCCTGAACAGATTCGTTCGCTCAAACGGGTCCTGTCCCTCGATTTTGATGAGGTGTACTGTCAGCATGCCGGGCGTCTCGAACAGGGAAGGGAGCAACTGACCAAAAAGCTCGATTATCTAGAACGTTTGACCGATGACGTGATAACGAAAACTGCAGCAGGCTATACAATTGACGACATCAATGCTCAACTCTTCCCCGAACCATCGCCGCTCGTCAAAATCTCCAAGCGGGATTATGACTCGAGACACATGATTGCAAGCATTATACGTGAAGTGTACGAACAACTTCGTTGACAGAAGGCGGATCACCTAGTATTCTTAGTGTGGGATTAAACGTTTAAACTTTTAAACGGAGTGATGAATATGAAACGAACAGATGTTACACCCGAAGTATCGTTATCTTTATTTAAAGATGCGATTCCGTTGTTCCAAGTTTTAGCCGATGTCAATCGTCAACGCATCATCGTCGAGATCGCTAAACATGAACGCTTGAACGTCAATCAGATTGATGAAAAGATTGAGTTGTCTCGACCAGCCATCTCACATCATCTCAAATTACTTCGACAAGCGGGCATCGTTTCATCGGAGAAAGTCGGGACAGAGAACTTTTATTTCCTGACACTTGAAGATGCGGTCGGACTGCTGAAGGCACTGACACGTGCGATTGAAGATGAATGTATCTTATAACCTTTCTTTTTGGAAACAGAGAGAAAGGCTTCTTTCCCACTAATACGTTCAAAAGTTCAAACATATAAACATTAAAGGAGAATGGATATGTAGCAAAAACAAACCATCGTCATCACAGGAGCATCGAGCGGAATCGGTCGGGCAACGGTCGAACTGTTCAGCAAACGAGGCTGGCATGTCGCCGCGACGATGCGAAGACCTGAAGACCATCAAGAACTGTCTAACCTGAAAAGGGTGTCGCTCTATCAGCTAGATGTGACGAACGAGACGAGTATCCGAGAGGCATTTGAACGAATCGTCTCGGATCATGGAACGATGGATGTGTTGTTGAAAAATGCTGGATACGGAGCGGTCGGAATTTTCGAGGAAGCCTCTCCCGAACAGATTCAGCGGCAATTTGATACGAACGTATTCGGGGTCATGAATGTGATTCGGGCAGCACTCCCATAATTCCGCAAACAGCGGAGCGGTCGAATCATAACCGTTTCTTCCGTCGGTGGACAGATCACATTCCCAATCTATAGCTTGTATCACAGTTCAAAATGGGCGATTGAAGGATTCATCGAATCGCTTCAGTTCGAGTTGGCACCGTTCAATATCGGCATGAAATTGATTGAGCCGGGGCCGATTAAAACAGACTTTTACGGTCGTTCCCAAGAACTCGTGCGTGACCAACCGCTCGATGTATATGATGACTATACAGAAGTCGCACTCCATAACACGAATGCCGCTTGTGCGAACGCTGAAGGTCCGGACGTCGTCGCCGAGACGATTTGGCGTGCAGCGACCGACCGGAAGAAGCGTCTCCGCTATCCATCGGGTAAACAAGCAGGACTGTTGATCGCGCTGAAGCGTTATCTGCCGAACCAAGTGTTCTTCTCTATCGTGCGACGTGTCGTAGAGAAAAATTAACATCAAATATCTCTTATGAACTTCATCAGTGTCGGAAAGAATTTTTTATCCACTCATTCAATGATAAATATCACACAAATTTACCCGATATAACTTGTAAGAGGAGGGGTTTGATGAAAAAAGTCTCACTGGCATTATCGACGTTCATTCTTATGATTGGATTGACGGCAACACCGACAGACTCGGTCGATGCTGCGGCGAAACGCTTCAAAAACTGCACGGAGATGAACAAAGTGTATAAAGGGGGCGTGGCCAAATCGAAGACGACCAAAAACAAAGGTGGAAAGACGCGTTATAAACCTTATGTCAATAAAGCCTTATATGACGCGAATCAATCAAAAGACCGCGACAAAGACGGAATCGCCTGTGAACGGTGATCATATATCATGCATCGAATCAGCCGCCATACGAGGGCGGCTTTTTATATGGACATAGACAACGATTCGACCACATGATATTATCATAAATAATAATATTATCAAATATGATAACATCGAGGTGGAATCAATGAATCAAGATGTCTTAAAAAGTTTATTGAACCCGATTCGTATGAAAATCTTTCAACACGTTCTGATGAATGAAGGAGTCACGACCGGAGACTTAGCAAAAGCACTTCCCGATGTTCCTCAAGCGAGCCTCTATCGCCATATCAACAAAATGGTACAAGACGAGATTTTATCTGTCATGAGCGAAAATAAAGTTCGCGGGGTGTATGAGAAAGTGTATGCGATTCAAAACAATCCTTTAACTAGTATCAACAAGATTGTTGAGGAGGAAGACCGAGAGCAACTGTACATGGTCTGTTATACGTTCGCGATGTCACTGCTCATGGATTTCGGAGACTATTTAAAGCGGGACAAAATCGACCTTCAAGTAAACAAGGTCGGCTTTCGGAGTATCCCACTTTATCTGTCTGATGCCGAGAGTGATCGATTCCTAAGAGGTCTCTACGATCTCTTAGAGGGAGTGCTCGAGCATGAACCATCTGAAGAACGTACGTTGCGGAAATTCTCCTACGCGTTCATGCCGGTTGAAGAAAAGGAGGAGATGGATGATGTATAAACAAGAAAATGTGTTGATTCAAGGGGAAACAACCATTGCTGCCACCATAACGACACCCGATCAGGAACGGTCGTCCTTTCCAGCCATCGTCCTCATCGGAGGGACGGGAGGATTGGACCGTGACGGAAACGGTACCGGCTTCAAGTCAAACTTGTATAAAGACTTAGCAGAATGGCTGACGATACAAGGATTCATCACATTACGCTATGACAAACGGGGGATTGGCAAGAGTGGTGGCAATCGACATAGCGTCGGTCTAACAGGACTCGTTGATGACGTGTCGGCGGTCGTCCGTTATCTGAAATCTCATGACCATGTCTCACAAGACGTTTTATTTCTCGGCCATAGCGAAGGATGTATCGTCGCGACACTCGCAGCAGAACGTGAATCCGTTTCTGGTCTCGTCCTGTTGTCTGGTGCCGGTGTCGCCTTGAAGACGAGCATGCAGGAACAGGCACATGCTTTGCTCGAAGAAGTGGGACGTACGAAAGGGATCAAGGGTAAACTGCTTCGCTTTAGCTTGAATGAGAAGTCGGTCGTCGGGAAACAACAAAAACTGTTCGAGCGCGTCACAACAACGGATCAGGATACGATGCGGATCCAGCTGATGAAGTTCCCTGCCAAATGGTTACGGGAGCATCTTACACACACAGACGTGTCACTTCGAGAACGATTGGTTCAATTGAACATTCCGACGCTCGCACTGACAGGAGACCGGGACGTTCAAACGGACGTCGAGCATCTAGATGAGCTCGCCGCACTTCACGTAGAGCATATCGAGGTACAAAAGATTAAGGACATGGACCATATGTTGAAACATTTCGATGGTGAGATGAGTATTTTGGACGTGAAAAAACATTATCGTTCACAACTCAGTGAACCGCTCCATCCTGAGCTACAGCATCAACTTCACGACTGGCTAAAGCGCCACGACTGGGCATCATGACGAACAAGACAGCGGAAACCTCTCCGCTGTCTTGTTTTATGTATGTAAGAACCGCAGAACGTTTTCCATCGAGAAATGACGGCTCCACTGAACGAAGTGTCCACCTGGTATGGCAATCAATTGTACAGAGGGGTGAAGGTGTCGTTCCGCTCGTTTGACATGATGGAGCGTTCGCTTCGCCTCCTTCAAATCAATTCCCGTGAAATCCGCATAATACAGGTGCGTCGGGACTTGGACGCGTCGTAACAAGTCCTTAAAATCCAATCCATCATAACCAAACAACAAGTGTAAGCCACCGGTCGAAAGACGGGCCGATTGCTCGACAGCAGAACGAATCGATGCCGTCGGCTCGACTCCGATCCGTTGACAGAACAGTTGGAACTGTTCTTCGGAAAAGATAGAGACACGTTGGCTCGCCTGCGTTTCGATCCAATTCAAGAAGCTCAGTGGTACGTTGTGATACAGCAGTCGCAAAAGCGGCAAAGCGAATCCGAAGATGCCATATTCACGAAACGGAATCATGGCATTCGGCTTATGTCCTTGGTCGAGGAGAATCAAACGTCTGACCTGGTCTGGGTAATGGACCGCATACGCCAGGGCGATGGCACCCCCCATCGAGTGTCCGATCAAACGAATGGACTCCAGTTGTCGTGAAGTTCGGTATGCTTCGATCCAGTCCGCGAGTATTTTTGAGGTCGCATATGTATGTAGTCCCTCACTCTCACCAAACCCAGGTAGATCTAACAGGTGAACTTCGAAATCGTTATGTAATGCTTCGGCAAATAATTGGCCTTGTGACCCAGTGAATCCCCCACCGGGAAGAAAAAGAACCGGTTCACCTCGACCATGGACGGTTGCATGGAACTGTCTCACGTCATCTCTCCTTTATATAGAGTGGCTTTTATTCAAGTATAAAGATTGCTGGGAGTCAATTGAAGAAAAATCGCCATGTTTCTCAGGAGGCTCCCGACCAAATGTGGGTATATCATAGTGACAGGCAGATTACTGTCATCACACATCGTATACGTTCTGACCTTTAAAGGAGGAATGAGGAATGAAGCTTTCAGGAAAAACGGCAATCGTCACTGGCGCAGGTTCAGGCATGGGGCGGGCCATCGCCAAACTGTTTGCGAAGGAAGGCGCACGGGTCGTCGCCTTCGACTTGAATGAAGATGCTGTGCAGGCGGTGGTTGATGAAATCAAAGCAGCGGGTGGGGAAGTTCTTGGCATTGCTGGTAACGTGACGAATCAAACGGATGTCGACAACCTCATCGGTACGGCGAAAGACACGTTCGGATCGGTCGACATTCTCGTCAATAACGCGGGAATCATGGACAACTTCCTGACGGTGGGGGAAGTGACAGATGAACTATGGGACAAAGTCCTTGGCGTCAATTTGACCGGACCGATGAAATTAGCGCGTGCCGCCATCCAAGTGATGGAGAAACAGGATCGTGGTGGCGTCATCATCAACAATGCGTCCGTCGGAGGACTGTTCGGCACTCGCGGGGGCGCGGCGTATGTCGCATCGAAACATGCGTTAATCGGATTGACGAAGAACATCGCGGCGACCCATGGCACGCTCGGTAAGATTCGTGCCAACGCCATCGCACCGGGTGGGGTCAATACGAATATCGGGTCAACCATCACGGCACCGAGCGAACTCGGGATGCGTGCCATCCAAGGTGCGGGGGAAGCGCCGATGGGTGAGCCCGAACAAATCGCGAACGTCGCCCTCTTTTTAGCATCGGATGATTCGAGCTTCGTGAATGGTGATGTTTTGAAGGCAGATGGTGGATGGACCGCAAGATAAAGGAAAAGAGCCGAAATTACTCGGCTCTTTTCCTTTGGTATTGTTTTCGATAGGCGAGCGGGGTGATCGAATGATGTGCTTTGAATGTCTGTACGAAGTGACTGACGCTTGAGTAGCTCAGGCGATTGGCGATGTCAGCAACCGATTCAATCGAATCCATTAATAGAGTTGCGGCCCGGTCCATCCTTTTAACTTGGACATACGCAAGTGGAGAGGTGTTCCCGAACGTAGTAAACAACCGACAACATTCACTGCGACTTACATTACCCGCAGTCGCGATTCGAGCTAACGTGGGCTTATATTCTAGATGAGACTCGATATAAGCGAGCATCAGACGAAGGCTCTCCCGTTTGTTCTCATTCTTCATCACTTCACCCTCTTGCTGAATCCAATAGCGCCAGATGACCGTACACTGCAGTGTGGCATCCATCAATGCGAGTGGTCCGTCCGCAGATAGATGTTGCACAGCGCGTTCAATCGTCTGAATGATCGATTGATTCACGCGTTCCTGCTTTAACATATGTATGGATTTTTCGGAAGTAAGATACGGTGTTACATATCGTTTCGCCAACTCGGGATGGAACAATTCGTCCGGATCAAACTCAAGAAGCCTCATCTGCGACGATTCCTCGATTTTCTCCACCATCACACTTTGTCCTTGAGCCAAGAGAAGGGCTTCTCTTGAATGAAGAGTAAGGCGCATTCCGTTCACCAAAATCACGGACGTCCCAGACTCGCACAAAAGAACAGTGAAGCGATCCGTCACCCGTAGAGTCAATGGGCCGTGACGAATCATCTCGATACTATTCAAAATAGTCTTCCTCCTCATTTCGGAATTTTCCCGACATTTCATTTCGATTGTTCACGGAGAAACACTTTAGAACGAGCATGAAATGGGACGAACCCGATATTTCTCATCACCATCCAATAATAGATGTGATCAAGTTTCTTCTATATAAGGATTAAAAGATCAACCATCCTGTGAACGCAGCATGCACGAGAATCGCGACAGGTACCCCAATCCGGAATTTCGGCTTCAATGTCTTATGTCGGAAGATGCGCATCGCCACATAAGCACCGAACGCCCCACCAATCCAAGCCATCGTCAGCAATGTTCGCTCCGAAATACGCCAAGCTCCCACGCGAGACCGTCGTTTATCGACAAAATATGACACAAACGCTAGTAAATTAGTCACAATGTAATATAGCAGTAATAGTTCCAAAGACCAAAACCTCCTTATTTCTCTCCTTATTATATCTTAGAATGGCTCTAGAAAGCCGTTTTTATGGATTAAAACAATTTTCTGAATCCTCTCATCCTCGTGAATTGTTCTGTAAATGAACTGATAACACTCTCATATCGTCCTGTAATCGCTGTGAAATATACAGGTGTTACAGTAAGGGGGCGTTAGAAAAGGGAGGAATATTCTTATGAAAAAACCACTATTGACACTAACGGCACTCGCTGGCCTTAGTTTAGGAGTCGCTGCTCCAGCTTCGGCAGCATCAACACACACAGTTCAGTCTGGAGATACACTCTATCGTATCGCCGTGAACAACAACGTCTCTGTAAATGACATCAAACAAGCGAACGGCTTAAACTCAAATATGATTTATCCGAACCAAGTCTTGAAACTTGGAAAGGCAGAAGCGAAATCACAAGCTTCTACTGCATCTAAAACGTATACAGTTAAATCAGGTGATACACTTTATCGTATCGCATTGAACCACGGGGTCTCTGTCAATCAATTGATGACTTGGAACGGTCTTAATTCAGATCTTATTTTCCCTGGACAAGAGTTCGCCGTGAAAGGTGCAGCCGCTGCATCTGTAGCGAATGATGCGAAGACAACAACACCGAAGACATCGACATCAGCACCAGTTACGAAAACTGCATCGTCTACAACGCAAACCCAAGCTCCGGCTTCAGGTCAGACAATGACAGTGGAAGCGACAGCTTATACACCATATTGTGCAGGATGTTCTGGTATCACAGCGACAGGAATCGACGTTCGTTCGAACCCGAACCAAAAAGTCATCGCGGTTGACCCTTCTGTCATTCCGCTCGGCTCTAAAGTATGGGTTGAAGGATACGGAGAAGCCATCGCAGGAGACACTGGTGGTGCCATCAAAGGAAACAAAATCGATATCTTGATGCCGACACAAGAGCAAGCACTTGCTTTCGGTCGCCAATCAATCACAATCAAAGTCTTGAACTAATTCAAGCTGATTAAAGACACTGCCATCGGGCGGTGTCTTTTTTTGTCTATATCTTCTCCCAAGGATTCTTCACTTTCGTCAGTCCGAGTCGCTTCGCGAGTGGTTTAATCGTCAATCCATGTGGGGCGACAGAGGTTACGACTAAACCGAGTGTGATTGGCAACATCCGTTCCGCATCTTCAATTCCCAGTTCGGCAATCTCTTGTGCAAAGAAACCGGTCACCGTCATCGCAACAATACCTCGAGGGGCAATCCAGGTGATGAGTGCCCGTTCTTGCACGAATAGTGGAGAACCGAGGAGCGACGTCTGCACCGAGATCGGTCGGACAAAAAATAAGATTCCGAGAATCGACAAGAGGAGAGGCCAGTCGAAAATGGCGAGTAAACTATCACGTGTCAAACTTGCCGTCAGAATGATGAAGACTGTCGAAACCAGTAAAATCGAAATGTTCTCTTTAAACTCACGAAGCTGTTTCAGAATATGCATATGTCCATGCTTTGAATTTGCATCCCTGCAACCGTCATAATCAAGAAGGCTGGGAAGTCAAAACGCCAAGCGAGTCACTGCGAAAGTGCACCGATGAGGACAAGTAAGCTGAACCCAATCATCATGTCTTCCATAAGCTTCCCCCGTTTCTTCACTTCTTCATTAATGTATACCCAAATCAGGAAAAACATTTGCTAAGATAGTCTGATTTCGGGTAAAAATTGAAAAAAGGGAGGGATACCATGGAAGTGACTATCGGACTCATTATCGTCATCATGACTTGGCTCATCTTATTGCTTAACCTCACGTTTGCAATCACCATTATCTTTTTTGAAAGGCGTGACATTGGAACGACTTGGGCGTGGTTACTCGTCCTCTTCTTCTTGCCTCTCATCGGATTCTTCGTCTACATCTTCTTCGGTCGATTGATCAAATCTCAAAACTTTTATGAAGTCGAAGAAGAGAAACGTGAAGCGTATCATCATCATGTGGCGGAGCAACTTGACCAATTGGACCAATCCATGGCACCGTTCAATCATCCACTTCTATTGAAGCACCGACGACTCGCACGATTGAATCTCGTATCGACGAATGCGATGATGTCTTTCCAGAACGATATCGACGTCCTTCACGACGGAAAAGAGAAGTTTGATCTACTGTTTAGAGATATTGAACAGGCGACGAAAGAAGTGAACATTCAGTATTACATCATCCAAAACGATGCACTGGGTCAATCGTTAATTCGCTTATTGACCGAAAAGGCAAAACAAGGATTACGTGTCCGACTCCTCTACGATGCGGTAGGCTCGAGGGGACTGAGGCACAAACACTTTAAGGACCTGCTGGCCCACGGTGGGGAAGTCAAATCGTTCTTTCCGTCCAAACTCGACATCAACTTCCGCGTCAACAATCGAAATCACCGAAAGCTCTGCGTCGTTGACGGAGAACTTGGTTATATCGGCGGCTTCAACGTCGGGGATGAGTATCTTGGAAAGGATGAGCATTTCGGTTATTGGCGAGATGTTCACTTACGAATTTCAGGCGACGCCGTTAAGGAATTGCTCGAACGATTCATCCTGGATTGGAATCGCTCTGTCCCGACACGAACGAAGGCACAGAAAGACGACTTTGTTTGGCCAATCGAAGGAATTGCTCGTCATGCGTCCCCGGTTCAAATCGTGACATCGGGTCCAAACTCGTCGACGGAGCATTTAAAGAATATGCTCGTCAAAATGATCACCCAGTCGAAAGAATGTATCTATATCCAGACTCCCTACTTCATCCCGGATGCAAGTTTCCTTGATGCCTGTCGAATCGCCCTGATGGCGGGTACTAAGATCAAACTGATGATCCCGAACAAGCCCGACCATATGTTTGTCTACTGGGCGACCTATGCGAACGCTGCGGAGCTCGTACGTTACGGGGCAGAAGTGTTCACGTATGAGGAAGGATTCCTTCATGCGAAAACGCTCGTCATTGACGGAGAAGTCGCATCAATTGGGACGACGAACATCGACGCCCGAAGTTTCCGCCTCAACTTTGAAATTTCAGCGCTTGTCTTCGACAAAGCCATCGCTCAGTCCGTCATCGATGCGTTCGAGCGAGACGAGGCACGCGCTGAGCGGCTAACCATCGAACGTTATGAATCGAGGACACGTTGGATTCGCTTCAAAGAGAGCGTGTCCCGCCTTCTCAGTCCAATTTTATAATGAAAAACATCCGGTCAGAAGGAACTCCTCTGCCGGATGTTTTTTAGCGTTTATTAACTTGTTCAACGAGTCGTTCGAATGAATCACTGATTGCTTGTGGCGCTTCCTTGTCCCCATACTCTGCGGCCTCTAACCAATCTGCATAAAGCCTGTGGTCCGTGAACTCGATTCGCTGCAACCAATCAGCCACCGTCTCTTCCCGAAGACGTGGGTGCTGCTGTTCTAACTTTCGTCCCGTCTCAAGAAGGCGAATCTGGCGAGGCGAGCGGACAATCCGCTTATCTGAGAGTGTCGGGTGGTGAATACTCCTAGGAATCATTCCATCTTCCTGGATGTCTTTTCGCTTCTGCAGATAGAAGAACAATCCTACTCCAAGAAGCAAGATCATTACAAACACTCCGATATAGAACAGCGAGTTATTCGATGCGGACGCGAGCAATGTCTCTTGCGCCACTGTCTCCGCATCTAGGTTCGGGTTATTCGGTACGAGGAAGCGGTTTACGCGATCATTCGGGTCGAGTACGATTCCATCAAACCAGCTCCCAATCCACAAAAAGAATGGAGTGATCCAGGCGACGACATTACCAAACAATAGCTCTTTAATCGTACGAATGATGAGAGAGACAATCAGCCCGATGCCTAGGCCGACGGTCAACATCGTCACCATCCGCTTGTAGTCGCGACGGTAATACAGGTTTCGTTGCCAAATCAAAAAGATGAACGGAAAGAGCACCATCGCGAGCGATTGCGATGCCGGGGGGAATAACCAGTCCGCCACCAAAAACAATACGCTCGCCATCGCGTAACGGTCCGTCCAATCCAACGTCCGAATGAATGCATGAACGTATGTGAATATCAAAAGCATGATGCTCATCTCATAAGAGAAATAAAGGGCACCGACGCTCATGATCGTCTGCACAATCAGTTGTGTATTCCGAGGGAGACGAAGTGTCAATAAGAAGAGCAATGGAAACACGTGCCCGATGTAAAATGCTGCGAAGACCCACCATAACCATCTCATTGACCGTCACCCCCCAAGCGGAGAATCGACTGATTCCCACTGTATTTGGCGACCTTTCGTTCAAACAAGGAGCGAGCAAGCGGAAAATCACTCTCGGACAGACAAGCGAACGTCGTCATAATCTTCCGAAAATGTACCTCACCACTTCCCGGTTGAAGGTCATACGTGATTCCATCCTTCGTAAGCGTCGGGACAATCAGACCGTAACTCGCATTTTCTTTCTCGAAATCACGGCATAATGCGGCAGCTTGCGAGATGAGGCGCTCCATCTGATAGGTGAGGGCACGCCCATCCTTCGTCAACAAGTCGAGGACGATGACATATTCATTTGCTTGTACCGGTTGCTCGGTACGGGCCAGCAGTTCGCCCGTCTTCGCATAGGCAGACCAATATAGCTGTCGCATCGGTTGCCCATGATATGGAGTGACCGATTGGAACGTCTCCGGGTCACGATAGGCACTATGACGAACCATCTCCTCACCTGGGAGAGTAGGGGGACGTTTCGGAATCGGATAGGGCGAAAACTCAGGGAAGACATAGCCGATGCGTGGGAGTGAGTCCTCTTTATAGAGCGAGAACATGCGTAACGGATCCCGAATTTCCATCCCGATAGCCTCAAGGCGGATGGGACCACGCTTCTTCGCATGGAGCGGGATTGTGAAGTCGACAGTCGCATTCGTCTCGACAAAGTTCTCCTGACGCCAAAACGCATGTCCTTCTGATTCCACGGTCGGATGCAAATAGCCGGATAGGCGGACAACGCCAAGCGGGACTTTTGCCGTCGACACAAGTTTCAAGACATAGACGGCCTCGTCATTCGGAAAGAGTTTCATCTCCTCAGTGAGGTCGACATGGATTTGTTCTGCCAATCGAAACATAAAAGATGGCATGACCAGTGCATAGAGACTGAATCCAATCAATAGACTGGCAATCAAGACGTTCCCATAAAGTGCCGTGAAGACCCCGACGACGAACAGGAGCCACATATAGCCGGACTCGAGATAGCGTGGGCTGACTAACTGCATCTTACACCTCTGAGGGGACCGGGATGGTCTCGAGTACAGATTTGATCAACTTTGACGGCTTCGTCTTCAGCGATGCTTCAACCGTCAAGACGATTCGATGCCCTAAAATCGGAAGCGCGAGTGCCCGAATATCTTCCGGTGAGACATAGTCCCGTCCTTCCATATAGGCATGAGCCCGAGCCGCCATCGTATATGCGAGCGTCGCTCGTGGACTTGGTCCGACCTCGATGTCGCGATGGTGACGGAGCGATTCCATCAAATCCAGCAAGTAATCTTCCATCGCCTCGTGGAATCGGACATCTCGTACCTCTTGCTGCATCTTTAACAATTCGTCCTGTTGCAGAGAGAAGGATTCTGAAGCGAGATGCTCATTGCGAATCAGTCGTCGTTCGGAATCTCGTGAGAGGGGAGCAAGTGTCAATTTGAATAAGAAACGGTCCAATTGAGCCTGCGGGAGCGGGAACGTCCCTTGCCCGTCGAACGGGTTTTGTGTAGCAATCATAAAGAATGGTTCCGGTAACTTGAGCGACACTTCCCCGAGTGTCACTTGACGTTCCTGCATCGCCTCGAGCAACGCGGATTGTGTACGTGGTGTCGTCCGGTTGATCTCATCGACAAGTAGAATCGACGTGAAAATCGGACCCGTCCGGCGTTCGAACGCCCCGGTCGTCGGATTGAACAACTCCATTCCTAATATGTCACTCGGCAATGTATCCGGAGTACATTGTACACGCTGGAATGTCGCCGAGATGGAGCTTGCTAAACTACGGGCGAGTGTAGTTTTGCCTGTGCCGGGACGGTCCTCGAGTAAAACGTGACCTCCCGAGAGTAGCGCAATCGAAGCGAGCTTGATGGCTTTCGATTGACCAATGACTTGATCATTCAAATGTGAAACCCATGGATGGTTCATTCAAAATCCCCCTATATTTTTCTGATAATTAAGAAAATCATAGCATAATCGGTTCAGGAGATGTATCAAAAATCAAATTCACTAAAAAAGACCGACCGGCATAAGCCAGTCAGTCAACGTTTCGGAGTATCTAAATATCGTTCAAAATGACGTTCGAGCCATTCTTGGAAGAAGGACATGAACGTACAGATTGCCCAGTAGATCAACGCCACGACGATATACACTGTCATGTAGTCGAACTCCCGACCACCGACGATCTTGGCCTTGTTGAAGATCTCAGGTACCGTGATCATCGCGGCGAGCGAACTGGCTTTAATCAAATCGAGAAAAACGTTCGAGAGCGGCGGAAGGGCGATCCGTGTCGCCTGTGGTAAGACGACCCCCTTCAATGTTAGCCATTTCCCCATCCCGAGTGAACGAGCCGCCTCCACCTGTCCGTCATCGACCGCACGAATCGAGGAGCGGATGATCTCAGCGATATAGGCGGCGGAATTCAAACTGAATCCGAGAATGGATGCCGTCAAAGCGGCGAACTCGATCCCGATGAACGGGAATCCCGAATAGAGGATGAACAGAATGATCAAGATGGGTACGCCACGCATGAACGAGATATAGAAAGTTGACGAGTATCGAAGGAGTCGTGTCGGAGACAACTTCCCGAGCGCCAACAAAAGACCGAGCAAGAGACCAAAAAACATACTGACGAACGAAATCCAAAGCGTATTCGGTAATCCACCCAATAGATAAGGAAATGATTGAATCGCCAGGTCTACGTCAAAGATGGCGTCCCATTTAATATCTGAGAACGTCATGCCGTCATTACTTCGTTTCGACGATTGTTGCGTCTACGTCTGGTTCTACCGAAACATCCGCGCCATTGTAGAATTGCTCAGATAGTTTCTTGACCGTACCATCTTCAAGCATCTCATCTAGTACACGGTCGATATTCTCCTGGAGCTCGTCATTTTCTTTGTCCATCAAGAAAGCGACTTCTTGTGGGTTATAGGCGATATCCGGGTGAATCGTGATATCAAACTCAGGGAAGAAGGCAAGGGCCAACGTCTGAAGGTAATAGTCATTCAAGATGACATCGGTCCGTCCTGTTGAAACGTCGCGCAAGTACTGATCGTTCGTCGCGTTGTCATAGATGACATCTTCTGCACCATATTCTCGAGCCACGTCCATGAAGACAGTCGTCGCCTCACCAGCGGCTTTCTTACCTTTCAAGTCCTCGAGTGATTCGATTCCAGAGAGGTCGCTCTTGCGAACGATGGCCGTCCCGTACGTGTATTTATACGGTTTTGAGAAGGCAAACTTCTCTTTACGGTCTTCTGTTACCGAGATATCATTCGCTGCCACGTCGATTTGACCGTTCTGTACACTCGTCAACATGTTGTCAAATGCCGTTTCTTTGAATTCGATCTCGAGGTCAAGACGCTTGGCGACTTCTTTCATGAGTTCGACATCAAATCCTGTCAACGTGTCACTCTCTTCTTCACGGAAAGAAGCGGGGTAGAGGGTACCGGCCGTACCGACCGTCAATGTGCCTTCTTCTTGAATCTCTTCCCAGCGTGTCGTATCTGCTTGATCCGTGCTATCATCACCACAAGCAGCAAGTGGGATTGCTAAAAATAAAGTTGCTGCCAAACCTTTAGTCGTTCGTTTCACAAGAATTCCTCCTTAGATGGTTCATCTGTCTAAAAATAGCATGACTTCAGCGGTCTAGCAACTGTGAAGCATGTATTAAACAGGTGAAATTAAAATTTGAAACGTTTATTCATAAAGCGTTATCATTCCTATGAATACTAAATTCACACGAATGATACAGAATTAAAAATTAAGTGAGACAGAATCGATATTGAGGAGGCGGAGCGTATGAGTTTGATTCAAATCATTGCCTTAGATGAGGCGCATATTCATATTGTAAACGATGCAAATGATCCTTTTCCGATCATCGGACGAATCATGCCAAGTTATATGGATGGAAAATGGACATATGTCGAAGAATTAGATGAAGAAGTCAGAGAGATAACATTTCCGGACGATCGATTAGACTGGAAACAATATATCGAACATGACAGTCGCATCCTGTTTTTAGCGATGGATGCAGATGAATGTGTAGGACAAATCCGACTCGTGAAGGATTGGAATCGATTTGCATACATTGAAAATATCGCGGTCCGTCAAACACATCGTAAGCGTGGAATCGGAAAACTGTTGCTTGAAACAGCCAAACAGTGGGCAAAAGAAAAACAGCTGATCGGCTTATCGCTTGAAGCGCAGAACGATAACTTGATTGCATGTCGCTTTTATAGAAAAGAGGGATTTCAACTCGGAGGCGTCGACACGATCAAACAATACGCGAATCCACAAATCGAGTTGACCTTGTATTGGTACAAGATTTTTAAGTAATAGGGAGCTTTAAAATAGAGAAAAAATTGCTCTATTTTTATTAGTTTACATAACATATATTATCAGTAAAAATAATATCTCATCTCATTATCTTAGTATACTTATGATAGTGAGATGAGATTTGAATTTAAGACGTATGCGTATACCGGATCAATGTGACGCCATGTTCTGGTTCGAATTCGGCACTCGGTTCAAATCCAAGTTTCGTATACAGACGCTTCGCCGGTCCGTTATGCTTGCCCGTATGCACGTAAATCAACTTTCCTTTGTGAATGCTCAATATGTGTTCGAGTAACGTCGTCGCCAGTCTCGCCCGAAAGTATGTCGGGTCGATACATAGTTTCGTGATTTCAACAGTTTTCTCAGATGCTTCCACCGTGACAAACCCAATCAACCGCTCCTCGATATATAAGCCATAACTCGTGCCTGGTAAGTTTTGAATGACATCAATCGTCTCATAGCGCGCTGGGATTTCGTCAAACCCGAGCAGTTCCGCTTCGACAGCATAAGCGTTACGTTGAATCTCGAGCATCTGTTGGGCTTGCTCAAATTGATGAATGGCAACTTCTTTCAGCTGCATGGTGCAACCCTCCCGTTAACGGATAAACTTTCTCGCCTGCTTCCGTTTCGCCCGTTTCAACGCCAAATAGAGCCGGTGTGTCCCTTTGAGTGGCGGACCGTGCCCTACGAAAGTAAGGAGTGGTGACAAGTCCACTAGCCGCTCCGCACTCTCGACGGCAACGGACCGATTCCATGTCGCGAGTCCTGGTAATGGGAATAACGGCCGAACATCTCCCGCCACCGCTGCCCCTCCCTGAGTTTGAAAAGCGTCACCTGCAAATAATACCCGATTTACCTCGTCATAGTACGCAATTGACCCTGGTGTATGACCCGCTGCATCGAGGACACGTAAACCGAATAACCGCTCACCAATATCTAGTACCGCATCCGGTGTAGAACGAATCGTCGGCAAAGAACCACGAATCTTGTTCTGCTCTTCTTCCTCTAGCGACCGATCTCCCGATAAGAGGCGGGCATCACGTCGGGAGATGAAGAGTTCAGCGAGCGGATGCTCTGCTTTGATGGTGTCCACCCCACCGACATGATCCCCATGAGCATGCGTTAACAATATCGCGAGGAGTGGCTTGTCTAGCTCGGCGATATACGATAGGATATCGGTCGCGTTCCGCTCCAGCGCCGTGTCGATCAAGACGAGTCCGAGCTCATGCTCAAACAGTTGAACGTTGATTGGCAGTACGGGAGCGTAAAAGGTCAGTTGATGGATATGTCCATATCGTCTTACTTGCATCATTGAGCCTCCTAGTCGAATAAAGTGGTCCAGTCTTCTTCTTGCCAATGCGCGTCAAAGCATATATGAATCTGTTCGATCGTATTTCGGGCAAGGGAGAGCTCAGGTAAATCGTCTCGTTCAAAGAAACCGACGTCACTCGTCTCCACGCCGGCGCTCCCCTCCCCGTCACCAATCAGTGCACACTCGATGAAAAGTTTGTAATAATGCTCCGAGAGAGGTGGGTGTGGATGTTCATGCATATCGAACAAGGCGAGCAACCGTACTGGAATCACATCCAGGCCAGCCTCTTCCTCTACTTCTTTGATGATATTCGAAGCAGGAGAGCGATTCACTTCACAGAAGCCACCGGGTAAGGTCCACAACCCATCTGACCGCTCCTTCACGAGCAGGATTCGATCATCTTTGAAGATGACGCCTCGCACATCAAGTTTCGGTGTCGGATAACCGTCCACATGAACGAGTTGTGAGATGGCCTCGTCCGATAAGTCCGAGTGCCGTTCATACATCTCTCTTGCGATTTCTTGTAACTCTTGGTACCGTTCTCGGTCATATTGATCACGCGTGAACGTCAGACCGGCCTGAGACAGCGCCTGAATTCGTTTCGCCCATGTCAGCCATTGAGACATATAGATCCCCCTATCTTTTGTCCTACATGTCTTTTTCGGCAAATCGATGCATTCTTCCTTTTCAGAACCCACATTCTCTGATGTCAGCTTTCCATCACGTATACGAATAACAATTGGTCGAGATGCACACGCGGCACCATCGACGACAACAACACGATCTAGAGACATGGCTACGACAAAAAGACCTGTGAACGGCGAGTCAGCCAAATCACAGGTCTTTTGATTAATCGAGATACACGTCCTCGATTTCACCGAACGAGTCTTCGTCAAAGACGAACGAGCCGTTGGCATAGCGATCGAGTAGCGTAAGGGTTTTTGTCTTTACTTGTTTTGCTTTTTCTTTTCCGACGATATGAAGAGTCTCATCCCCATGCACCGGAAGCACACGACGGATTTGGTGCGGTTTTGATTTGACCTCACGAATGAGCATCGTCCCCCGAAGGTTGCGGTTCGTACAGTCGAACTGGTCCTCGAGCTTCATCTTCTTGACCGCTCCCCGTTGCGTCACGAGAACGAATAACGGTGGCGTGAAGAAGGAGAAGGCATCGGCGACGAGGTCACCGTCTTTCAGGTTCATCGCCTTCACACCGGCTGCCCGCTGTCCGACGACAGGGACATCATCCTCTTTGAACCAGAGACCGTATCCACGCTCTGAGACGAGGAACAACTGCCCTGGACCGTCACTGATTCCGGCGAAGACGACCTCGTCGTCACCTTTCAGCTTCAAGGCCATGAGTGGTTTCGATTTCCGCTGCGCGTCGTAGTCGCGTAACGGTGTACGTTTGACCATCCCGTCTTTCGTCACGAAGAGGCAATGGGCGTCCGTATCGAACGTCGAGACGACGTCTGCCGAGATGACCTGTTCCCCTTCAATCGGAACGAGGTTGGCCACGTGTTGTCCGGCATCCTTCCACTTCGATTCTGGAATCTGATGGATCGGGATGAGGAGGTAACTACCCTTGTTCGTCCAAACGAGCAAGTGGTCCGTCGTCATGGCTTGTGTCGTGAGAAGCGGACGATCCTTCTCTTTCATCTCCGGTAAAACGTCACTTGACGCGCCATACGAGCGCATCGAGGCACGTTTGACGTACCCGTCACGGCTGACGAATACCATCGTCTCTTCGACAGCAATCATAACTTCCGTCTTCAGTTTTAATTCCTCAACTTCCGACTCGATGACCGAACGACGGTCATCTCCGAACTCGTCACGCAATGCCGTAAGTTCTTTCACGATCAACTTTCGTTTTGTCGCGTCCACCTCGAGGATGTTTGAGAGGCGGGCAATCTCTTTTTGGAGCGCCTTTGCTTCTTTTTGCAACTCAACGATATCCGTATTCGTGAGTCGATACAACTGGAGCATGACGACCGCTTCGGCCTGGCGTTCCGTAAATGAGAACCGCTCCATCAGTTTCTTCTTCGCGTCCGCTTTATCTTTTGCGGAACGGATCAATTCGAGCGTCTCATCGAGGACCGAGATGGCTTGTTCCAAGGCGTCGACGATTTCGGCACGTTTCTTCGCCTGCTCGAGCTCGAACGTCGTCCGGCGTGTCACGACCTCTTCGACGTGTTTCAAATAGGCGTCAATGATTGGGATAATTCCCATCTGTTTCGGCGTCCGGTTCACGATGGATACCATATTGTAGTTATAGGCGAGCTGTAGGTCCGTATGCTTCAAGAAGAAGTGAAGGACACCTTCCGCGTCCGCTTCTTTCTTCAATTCGATGACGACCCGAAGGCCCGTCCGATCCGTCTCATCACGGACTTCCGCGACACCTTCGACTTTTTTATCGAGACGGAGCTCTTCCATCTTTTTGACGAGGTTCGCCTTATTCACTTCATACGGAAGTTCGGTGATCGTGATCTGTTCACGGCCACCTTTTAGCTGCTCAATCTCGGACTTCGCCCGGATGATGACCTTCCCTTTACCGGTCTCGAACGCCTTTAAGATACCGTCTTTCCCCATGACTGTCCCACCAGTAGGGAAATCAGGACCCGTGACGTACTCGAGTGCGTCTTTCGCCGTATCGACCTGGCCCTTCAAGCGTGCGATGGCGAGGTTGAGGACTTCTGTCAAGTTATGCGGTGGGATTTCCGTCGCATAACCGGCCGAAATCCCTGTCGTTCCGTTCATGAGTAAGTTCGGAAGGAGCGACGGCAAGACGAGCGGTTCTTCTGTTGAATCGTCAAAGTTAGGTGTATAATCGACCGTATTTTTCGCAATCGACGTCAGCATGACACCCGCAATCTTCGAGAGACGGGCTTCCGTGTAACGCATGGCCGCCGCCGGGTCACCATCCATCGATCCGTTATTCCCATGCATGTCGATGAGCGGATATCGGAGTTTCCAATCTTGTGAGAGGCGTACCATCGCCTCATAGACGGACGAGTCACCGTGCGGGTGATAGTTCCCGATGACGTTCCCGACCGTCTTGGCGGACTTCCGGTAAGGCTTATCGTTCGTATTCCCCTCATGGTGCATCGCATATAGAATCCGGCGCTGTACAGGCTTGAGTCCGTCACGTGCGTCCGGTAAGGCACGGTCTTGGATGATATATTTTGAGTAACGCCCGAACCGGTCACCGACGACCTGTTCGAGAGATAGGTTTAAAATGTGTTGAATCGTCGACATCGTTACATCACTTCCTCAATCGCTTTAGTCACATGTTCATTGGCGATGATCGAATCATCTTCCTGGAGTCCGAAGGCGACGTTCTCCTCGATCCACTCACGGCGATGTGTGACGTTGTCACCCATCAAGACCGATACACGCTTGTCCGCGACAGCCGCGTCGTCCACCGTGACACGGATGAGCGTACGGGTATCCGGATTCATCGTCGTCTCCCATAACTGGTCCGCGTTCATCTCACCGAGACCCTTGTAGCGTTGGAGGATATAGCCTTTCTTATACACTTTGACGAGCTTCTCGAGCGCCTCTTCGTCCCAGGCATAGTCGAACTGTTCGGACTTGCCTTTCCCTTTTGAAATGCGATAGAGCGGTGGCAAGGCGACGAACACACGGCCCGCCTCGACGAGCGGTCGCATATAACGGAAGAAGAACGTGAGAAGGAGCACTTGGATATGCGCACCGTCCGTATCGGCATCCGTCATGATGATGATCTTGTCGAAGTTGCAGTCATCCAAGTCGAAATCGTGACCGACCCCGGCGCCGATTGCATGGATGATCGTATTGATTTCTTCATTCTTCATGATGTCCTGAAGTTTCGACTTTTCTGAGTTGATGACCTTCCCGCGTAGTGGGAGGATGGCTTGGAACGTACGGTCGCGCCCTTGTTTGGCGGAACCACCGGCCGAATCACCCTCGACGAGGAACAGTTCGTTCTTGGCGGCATTCTTCGACGTCGCCGGCGTCAATTTCCCGTTCAAGATGCTCGAACGTTTCTTTTTCTTCCCGTTACGTGCCTCTTCACGGGCCTTTCGAGCCGCCTCGCGAGCCTGAGCCGCACGAATCGCCTTCTTGATGAGCATCGTCGCCATCTGAGGGTTCTCTTCTAGGAAGATCGTCAACTGTTTCGCCATAACGCTGTCAGCACTCGCGCGTGCCTCTGGTGACCCGAGTTTCGACTTCGTCTGCCCTTCGAACTGGAGGAACTCTTCCGGGATCCGGACCGAGACGATGAGCGTGAGTCCCTCACGGACGTCGCCGCCGTCGAGATTTTTATCTTTCTCTTTGAGTAAACCGTTCTTCCGTGCATATTCGTTCATGATTCGGGTCATCGCCGTCTTGGCACCGACCTCGTGCGTTCCACCATCGCGTGTCCGGACGTTGTTGACGAACGAGAGCACATTTTCGGAATAGGCGTCCGTGAACTGAAACGCGAGTTCGATTTCGATCTCATTCTCGACCCCTTCGAAATAGACGATTGGGTGGAGTGTCGCCTTGTCGTCGTTCAAGTATTGGACGAACTCGGCAATCCCTTCCTCGTAATGGAACGTCTCTTGCTTCTCCGTACGCTCATCAGTGAGTGTGATCGTCAATCCTTTTAAGAGGAAAGCCGATTCACGGAGGCGTTCGGCGAGCGTGTCATAGTTATACGTCGTCGTTGAGAAGATGGTCGCATCCGGTTTGAAATAGACACTCGTGCCGGTTTGGCGTGTCTTGCCTGTCTCAATCAGTGTCGTTTGAGGCACACCGCCGTCTGCAAAGGTCTGTTCGAACACTTTTCCGTCACGATAAATCGTCACGACGACCTTGCTCGAGAGAGCGTTGACGACCGAAGCACCGACGCCGTGGAGTCCACCAGACGTCTTGTAGCCGCCTTGTCCGAACTTACCACCAGCGTGAAGGACCGTAAAAATGACTTCTGGAGTAGGCTTTCCAGAAGCGTGCATTCCTGTCGGCATCCCACGTCCGTGGTCACGGACCGTGATGGCATCGTCCTTATGAATCGTCACATCGATTTGACCACCGAACCCAGCGAGCGCCTCATCGATCGCGTTGTCGACGATTTCATAGACGAGATGGTGAAGTCCGCGATGGTCGGTTGACCCGATGTACATCCCCGGTCGTTTCCGCACGGCCGTGAGTCCTTCGAGCACCTGGATGGCGTCTTCATTGTAATTAAATAGATCTGTTGACATAGCAGTCACCTCAATTTCGAACACACGTTCGTTTTTCTTTCCTATTGTATAGCTGTTCATCGATTCTGGCAAGCCTCCCTTGTCAGCCATCGCTGAAAAAAAGGAGACCTACCAAGGAGGTAGGTCTTATCCGAGTAGACGAGCATGTTCCACGTACAGGCAGCGGTTCTCGATATAATCGAGCCCGGCGTCACGCACGATTTGCTCCGCCTCAGCACTTGAGAGACCGAGCTGGTTGAAGACGAGCCCGACATCCCCATGTCGTACCGCATCTTCCGCGACACCCGCTAAAAATTCGCTGCGACGGAACACGTCGACGATATCGATTCTACCCGGGATGCTCTCGACGGACGGATACGCCTTACGGCCGTTCCACTCCTCGAGCATCGGGTTGACAGGGATGACGGTATACCCGACACGAAGCAAATACTCCGCAATCTGGTTGGCCGTCTTGTTCGGGTTGTCGGACACACCGACGACCGCGATGGTCTTCGCTTCAGACAAAAGTTGCTTCAAACGCTGATCATCCATCCAAAATCCCCCTTTGGTTTACGTTTACAGTGTAACGTTACCTTCCTTCCTGTTTCAAGTCTTATTTTCATCATAAGGTATAATGACTCAACATTACAGTTTCAAGACAAACCAATATGGTTTACATAACAAATTATTGTCTACCATTTATTTTGCTATAAAATCAATCAGTCGATTAACCACTCGATTTAGAAATAATCATGTAACTCACGAACATTGCGTGAAATATCTATTTCACGCAACGATACATACGAAATTAGGACGTTTTTTAAAGTCATTTTACGGACTTCTATACAAATTTAATCATTGTTTCGTTATACTAAAAGAAAGGAGGTGTGTGATGGGAACAACCTATGAAACTCGTCGAGGAACACTATATAACGAACGAATTACTTTTTACGGCAATGTCATCGCTTGGTTGGTCCACTTCCTATTTTGCATCTTGTTTTATCGTTTGGATATGACTCTCTTATTCCTATCAAATGGCTTGAGTGTGATCTATTACACGATTTCATTCTACTTTGTACATAGGCGGTGGTACGGCATCTTCTTTACCGGACTTTTTATCGAAGTCGTTTACAACGCCGTCATCTCGACCGTCATTCTCGGTTGGGAGATCAACATGCATTATTTCATCCTCATGATGGCCTATGGTGTCTTTTTCATGCCAAGCGTATCCAGAAGCCAACGCATCTTGACCACGGCCATCGCGATGTTGATTTATAGCCTTCTGTTCATCTATGTGTCCGACGGCATCGAGACCCTACCGATTCAGGTGGAACAAGCGCTCGGACTCTTTTGCATCCTATCGACCGTGGTGATGATCGCAGGGCTCTCCTTCATCTTCGAGTCAGCCGTTGTCGAAGTGACAGATGAACTCGAACGATCCAATGAGCGATTGCAGATCCTAGCGTCTACGGATGGATTGACCGGACTATTGAACCGAAAAGTTGGGCATGAACAAGTTTCTAAAGCAATCGACAAAGCCGCTCATGAAGGCGTTCCGTATGCAATCGTTCTCGGTGACATCGATCGATTCAAATCGTTTAACGAGACGTACGGTCATGATTGTGGGGACCGGGTGCTTCAACAAGTGGCCTCCATATTATCCGATATCGACGGCATGGCCGTCCGCTGGGGAGGAGAGGAGTTTCTGGTCTACCTATCGAGTCCGTCCGGTGACTTCCTTCCAATCGTCGAGCAGTTGAGACAACAAATCGAGTCGACCCCTCTCCATTACGCAGGAGAACGTCTTCATGTCACAATGACATTCGGACTTGCGGTTCGTGTTGGTCACGATACGGTCGAAGAGATCGTCAAAGAAGCGGACAACTTCCTTCGTGAAGGGAAGCGTAGCGGAAAGAATCAAGTGAGAACTACATGAAGAAAGGGGCATTCTATGAGTATTTTCCGTCAACTTGGACAGCGGCAGACACCGACGACGACGAAACGCTTCGAGTTGAACGGGTTGCACCGACTACCCGCATTCATCCAACAGTTTTTTCATCATTTAGCAGCGAAGCATTATTCCAAACAGACGGCCCAGCGCTATGTGTATGACGTTTTAGATTTCTTTCGTTGGGTCGAGCACGTTAGTGGTACTGAGTTAGAGCCTGAAACGATTGACTTGCCATCATTCACAGAGATTGACCATGCCGGAGCAGAAGCGTATGCGACTTATCTTGCCCTCGATCTCGATAATGCTCCGAGCGTCATCAATCGGAAGCTTTCAACGTTACAGTCACTCTTCAATTACTTAATCGAGACCAATCAAGCAACGGTGAATCCTTTTCAAACCGTAGAACGCCCGAAACGCGGCAAACGGAACCCCGTCTATTTGACGGAATCGGAGTGGGTCGATTTCTCGACGCTCGTACGTAGCAATGTCGGCATGACGAATCGCGAGGCGAGTTGGTACGAAATGAATCGCGCGCGAGACTTTTTAATCATACAGTTACTCGGACTGACAGGAATGCGCGTATCCGAGCTCGTCGGACTCAATTGGTCCGATATCAACATTGAGACCGGAACGATTCGGGTCATCGGTAAAGGCAATAAGGAACGCTTGATCCCCATCGCAGGACCACTTCTTCCACTCCTCTCTGAGTATCGCGACACGTCGAGCGAAGGGGCGGTGTTCCAAAATGAGAAGGGGCAACGAATCGCTGTACGGACGGTTCAGCATATGTTGAAAGGGCATATTGACCGCTTAAAGCCTTACCTGCCGTTCTTGAGCTATAAACAGGTAACGCCACATAAACTCCGTCACACGTTCGCTTCACGTCTCGCCATGGGGGGCGTCGATGTGCTCACGATTCAACAGCTTCTCGGGCATGAATCTGTGGCAACGACACAAGTCTATGCCCATATCGGAGATGAACGGAAAAAACACGCAATATCGGGTTTACAATAATATGTTATGTAAACTATATATCCAAATATAACCACCACCTATATAATGGGTGGTGGTTATATTCATGTGCTGGACATTGACAAAATCAAAATGGCATCATCGATGACCATAAAATAGGCATTGTCATAAGTGAGACGTTCTTCCGATTCTAAATCGAAAATCACGACACCGCTCGTAAGTCCTTCCGTATATTCATGGACGAGATAGCGGCGACCGATGACGCGTTCGAACGGTTCCACATCGATATAACGCGCACCGGTTGCGAGGTCGATGACTTCTGAGTGAATATCTGTCTCATCAACTTTGATAAAAATCGTCGAACTAATATCGTCGTACGTGAAATCAATCGGTTCATAAGCACCCCAATCGACGACCGATACTTCATGTAAGACATCGGGACCCGTCAAATCATAGATGACCTCCTCATTCAACGAGTCAACAAACGCGGAGAATCGAAGCGTCCCTTCATTTTCTCCTAGATATTGGACCGTGTCCCCTTCCCCTTGGAGACGGAGGATATCATCGAATGGCAATTCACCCCGTTGATCCCATATCGCCTCGACCACCTCCTCGAGTGGGCAAATCAAGAGTGCCTCGGAATGGTCAATCGGGTCGTCAGGAGAGATGCGCCCATCATCGAGTGCATTGTAATAGTCAAACTCATCGAGTCTCGCGTTGCAGACGATGTATGGAACACCATCGAATGTGGTCGTGAACAAATACAATTCTCGGAAACGTTCCGTCTCACCGACAAGACGCTCATCCCGAATACGCTCCCGTTGATTGGTCACGCGATCATAGAGCCACGCCTCATCCGATGATTCAAACGCCGTCAAAAAGAGGAAGTAACGATGATCCAGTACCCAGAACAATGTGCTATTTCCACGCTTCTCAAACGTCGTGACCACTTCTTCGGTGCCCGCCTTGTAAGAGAAGGCGATCAACTCTGTTTTGACCACCCCTTCACCGTCCGGGACCTCATTTATAAAATAGACGATGTCTCCATCGACGAATAGTTTAGGATAACCGTAATCCGCGTACTCCCTCCGGTTCAATTGTGTGATCACGCCATCCTCATCGTCAAAGCGATAGAGCGAGAATGTCGTGCGATCTTTCTTCTCTCGATAGTAGACCGAGGTAGGGGTAACGGCGATCACATCTTCATGATCGATTGGCATGGCTCGTGCGTCAACGATTCTCATAAAGCACCTCTCTCGTGTCCGGATTCAGCGGGTTCGACTGTCACAAGCCCAGGTGGTCTTTTCGGGAACGTGATCCGTAGATGAGCATATTCAATCACATTCTGATGCGGATGGTTCTTGTCAATCCAGCGAATCCGTTGTTGATTCGCGAGGGCATGCCCGATCTTTTCTTCCATTTGGAATTTGGAGATGTCACGAAACGCGACTTCTTGAATGTATGTTTCCTCATCGGTTTCAAACTGTTGCCAGATTCCCATGATCAATTGACCGAGGGATGAGACACGCCGTTCAGGGAGCGTGACCGTCCCTAGTGTTCGACTCACTTCCTTCAGACACTCGTTCGGGTCGTCCGAGACGGCAAATAGTCGTTTTGCCGTGTTGTTCATGACGCGATAGCGACGTTTCCCACTTTCAAGCCTGAGCACCTGCGCGTATGGTTCAACCGGGACACCATGAAAAAATGTTTCCGTTCCGCCCCATGCGAATCCAAACGACGGGTCAAACTTCCGGATCGTCTGCATGAAGGACATCATAAAGTCCTCGACTTCTCGTCTTTCGAGTCGAAGCCATTCGGCCAGGGCGAGGGTTCCTTTCTCTTTCGAAATCCTATCGACCGGGAAGAAGAGCTCACCATCCGATAGACGATGAGGTTTCAATTCGACGCCGTCAGCACGATAATCGGTCGACGGCCTCCCCCCTCTCCCCGCGTAGATGACCCACTCATCGTCTGTGCTTTCGATGGCATAGGCTTGATGTGCCCACGGTGGCGTCACGTATAAGGCGGGATACTCCTCGAAGGTGTCGAGGTGAATGTACGAACGGTCATTCCAAAGGTGGGCGACGAGGCGTACGACCTCCCCTGTCTCCGAATCTTTTGGGGCGATGTAATTTCCGGTATCTCCGATGAACGTCAAAATGTGAAAACCATACCCGTTATACAGGTGACGCACAATTCGTTCAAAGACGGCTGTCACCATGCGTTCAAATAACGGATGATCTTCATTCCGATTGAGCGTTGGCGAATCGACCGTACACATGAGCCAACCCATCCGCTCATATAGACGAACTCGGAGCGGATAAGAGATCAACGGAGAAGAACTCGCATGAATCTCAGTCAAGCGGATATTGGACATGTTTTCGACTTGCAAGGTGAAGCCGCTACGTCTTAACTGTTCCTCCATCTTTTTCTTCCAGTTGATCGTCTCCATCCCATTCACTCACTTTCTCTCATCATCTCATTGTGAATTTTTCCCGATTCTCGTTTTACACAAACGCTTTTCGTTCCATTTGCGCGCTCAGTCGCTGAATCGCCTCGTCCAATAGTTCACGACGTGTCCCAATATTCATCCGTTCGAATGATTGACCTTGAGGACCGAACGGACTACCCGGTGACAAGAAGATTCGGACGTCTTGATGCAGCCAAGACGTCCGCTCCTCGGCTGACATCGGTAACTCTGAGAAGTCAATCCAAAGCAGATAACTCGCTTCCGGACGGGTCGTATGGAGCATCGGGAGGTTTGATTCGATGGAATCGATCACGTCATTCATTTGTTGCTCCAATTCTTCCCGTAACTGGTCGAGCCAACGTTCCGCGCGGCTGTCGGTATAGGCGGCGATGATGGCCGTGTTCGCGAACGGTGTCGGGAGCACGTGATGTTTGTTCTGTACTTTCGTGATTTGCTTCCGCCACTCATCGACCGGACAAATGATGTAGGACGCAAACAATCCGGCGATGTTAAATGCTTTTGAGGGCGCACTCACCGTGATGACACGTGGGTCGAGTGTGCCGATTGCGGTATGTTGATGAGACGGGAACGTTAAGTCTGCATGAATCTCGTCAGCGACGACGATCACCTCATATTGATTCGCGAGTGCTACGACCTTCTCTAGTTCCGCTCTCGTCCAAACACGTCCAACTGGATTATGTGGGGAACAGAGTAAGAAAAGTTTCGCTTGTTTCATCGCTTCCTCGAGTGCGACAAAATCCATCTCGTAGCGTTCGTCAGTTTTTTTCAACGGGGCATCGAACACTTGTCGCTTGGAACCGACAACGAGTTCGTGGAATGGTGGATAGACAGGTGACTGGATGACGACGCCATCTCCGACTTCAGTCAACGCCTCGACGATATGAGTCAACGCAGGCACAACACCGCTAGAGAATAACACATGGTTCGGGTCTACAATCAAATCGTGACGTCGGCCGTACCAATCACTGACCGCCTTCTGCGCTTCAGGTGCGAACAATGTATACCCGAATTCCCCTTGAGCGGCTTTTGCGGCGAGCGCCTCGGAGATGGACGGGGCAGTCCGGATATCGATATCCGCTACCCAGAGTGGTAACACATCATCTGACAAACGGAACCATCGCTCCAACCCGTCCCACTTCACCGAATTCGTACCTTTACGTTCAAGTTGTTGTTGTAAAATTGATTTCATGTTCATCCCTCCTCCTCTTACTGTATCAAAGTTGATTCGACTACGTGCCAAAAAAAGCATGGCAGTTTTTTGCCGACTTCGTTATACTCGATCGAGATAAGTAAGGAGGCACAATAATGCGTGTTACCGTCATTCGAAACAAACGAAGAAAAAGAGCTGCCTTTTATGTCACACCGGAAGGAATCGAACTCCGGGTCCCGGCTCGATTGCCAAAACGTCTCGTCGACCGCGCACTAGAAGAGCACGACACATGGATTCGTGAGACGTTGCAGAATCTTCCTCAACAGACGTCTGTTCTCGATGAGGGGCTCGTTTTTCATGGGAAAAACTATCCGACCAAGATAGATAATGGCACGACTCTCCGATTTGACGGCTCCTCATTTTTCGTTCCGAGGAGATGGGACGAAAACGCCCTAGCTAAACATTATGAGGCATGGCTGCGCGACCGCGCGCTTGAATATGTAATCAACCAGGCACCGACTTACGAAAGACTATTAGGCGTTAAAGCGAAAAAGATTCGGATTGGTCATCAAAAGACACGGTGGGGATCATGTAGTTCGAATGGAACCATCTCCATCAATGTCCGCCTCATGCTGGCGCCGAAAGAAATGATGGACTACGTGATTGCTCATGAGTGGGTGCATCTCGTCCACTTCGATCACTCAGCTTCTTTTTGGAGAACGTTACAAAAGATTTATCCGAACACCGCTACAGCGAAAGATTGGTTGAAACGACACGGACATACGTTACAATTCAAAAAAACCGACTGACCCCGTGTAGGGTCAATCGGTTCACAGGTTGGATGTAAATGTGTCGGCCGTATCATGTAACTCGGCTGCTGCCTGCTCGAACGTATGGAATTGCTCCATCGTCTGTTCCATCGTTTTTGCACTTAACTGAATCTCTTGATTGGACGCAGTGACACCTTCTACAATTTTCCGAAGCTCGACGTTCATCCCTTCCGTGTTCGAGTTGACGTCGATGACCGCACGTTCAACCATACGGGAGAGGTTGCGGACCTCAGTCGCAACCACATTAAATCCAAGCCCGTGTTCACCTGCTCGTGCCGCTTCGATGGCAGCATTCAGGGACAATAGATTCGTTTGTGCCGCAATCTCTTTGATCGACGAGGCAATTTTCGCGATGTCATCGGCTTGACGACGCAAGTTCTGAAGGGCATGGAGGTTGTCCGCGGCATCTTTCGCAAGCTTTTCAATCGTTTCATTCAATACTTTCGTGTCTTGCATGCCTGTCTTCGCCCGTTCGTCGAGCACATCGGTCATCGATTTAAAGCGATACGCATAATCCTCAATCACTTGTTGCCGTGCGGTGATGTCCGATGCGATCTTGACGACACCGATGACATCATCTCCTTCAAAAATTGGCATATACGTCGCCTCGAGCCAAATGGTTTCCCCTTTTGCATTCTCACGCTCCACTTTATCCGAGAAACTGAAACCATTCCATAATTTCTCCCAAAATGCCGAATACTCTGGACTATTGACAAAGGAAGAAGGGCAGAACAAGTGATGCTGCATGCCAATCATCTCCTCGCGTCTATATTTCATTGCTTTCGCAAACGTATCGTTCACATCGACGACCCGGCGTTGACGATCGAATCGAATTATCGCCATATTCGTCTCGATGGACCGGAATACGTCATCTGAATGGATATTTTTCTGGTTCAAAGTACTCATAAAGTGTATTATCCTTCCTTCATCATAGGATTTTCGTACCAAATCGTGATATACAGTGTACCGTACCAAACAACTTATCATCGCCACGTTTTTTTACAGAAGGTTAATATCTTGATTTTGAAGTATTTACCATATAAAAAGACGCCAATTGGCGCCTTTACTCTTTCAAATCAGGAAAATAGCTGAAGAATGTCTCTGCTCCTGTGCTCGACAATTTGAACGTCTGCTTTCGCTTTGGATCGGTTAAGTACACATCCACCTTTTTCGAGCGTCTCTGAAAGCTTAATTGAAACTCCTGACCGACCCACCCATCGATGATCGTAAGCAGCGAATACTCCTCTATCTCCCCTTCTCGCTTGACCGCTTCTGCCTCATCGATTGCATCGATCAAATCAGACATCTCGATTCCTGCAGCCCGCAGCACGTTCGGATAATCAATCGTTACCTTTTCGTCTAAAGGAGTTTTATGGACGAACACGAACGGACCACTTGGTACGGCGGGATTCGATTCCTTGTCCGCTTCGATCGATTCATTCGTCGCAAATTCGCGATCCGTGTACGTGAGACGGACGTCTTTCGTCACACGCTTCCCGTCCTCAATAAAAGAGAACGTGTAGAGCGGTGTCTCGACCCCGGGTTCGAGCGATTTTGCCTGTAGTACCCGCTCAACTTTGAGCCCTTCAAATTGCTTTGGTTGCTGCTCTGGATGCGAATAATCATCTTTTGTTATAAGGACAATCGGGTCATAAGAAAGTAACCCACCTTCCGACTTAGCGAAAAAGTAAGCCTCTTTGGATTGTTCGTCGTAGCCGAGTGCGATTGTCATGCTTCCCATTTGCGCGTGATAAGGCTCAATGATTGAGAGCGGTAAGATCCCTTCGTCCTCTCCGATGGTTAAATGGATACTTCCATTCAAGGAAGGGGTCACTTGAATCATCGTTTCGTCAATGAGATTGACGGGATCCTCGAAAACATCGGAATAATCGCTTTCCTTCAAACTCTCTTCTTGTTCCCGAGTTCCATTTGCAATTGTCGGGTTACTTGGAATGTTGACACCTTCAGAAGCCTGTACAAACGAAGGGAACTTCTCAACAAGTCCGACTCTCATCTTTGGAGAAAAGCCGTCCTGACAAATGACATAATTCTGTTCGCCTTTTACATACGTCACTAGCTTATAGGCATGTGCATCGTAGTCGGAAATCATGGCTTTTCGGTTCAAGACATACGAATGATAGACCGTGACGTCCTCAGGGATTTGGGGAACCGGGTCATCGGTGCATGCAAGAAGTAAATCGCTCGCCCACGTCTCCGACCCGGTAGTAAAGCTGTTCATGTCTCGTACATCCCATTGTGATGGCATATGATCCAGTTTGACGACCTTTACCTCTTCACCACCACAACCCGATAATATTCCAACTGTACATAAAGTGAATAATAGTCGTTTCATCATGATTTTTCGTACTCCGGGAAAATATCCAAAAACACTTCCGCCCCTTTACTAGATAATTTAAATGTCTGCTCGCGAAGCGGGTCTGTCAGATAGATGTCGATTTTTTTTGACCGCTGTTTATAGCTGATTTCAAATTCTTGCCCTTTCCATCCATCCATCAACGTCAAGTATCGATAGTCTGCAGGCTCACCTTTGCGGCTGACCGGTTCTGCCTCCTTCAATACTTCCATGACTTGTTCAGATTCTTCCGTCGAGATTTCAATAAAATCAGGATAAGCGAGCTCATTTCCATCAAACGGTTTCCGGTGTGAGACGACTCTTGGACCATCTTCTTGGGCCGGCATCCACTCTTCATACATCGAATCGGGTTCTTCGCCTTCTTTCAGCAACGTACCTTCAACAAAGCGAACCGTCATCGTTTCAGTCACGGGTTCACCATCCCGCATGTAATGGAACGTATATATGGGAACCGCTTCTCCTTTTTTTATCTCTCCAGGTTCGATGATGGTGTCGACGCTTAACTCTTCAAAGGACTGTTTTTCTATTGACGCAGGATCCTCTAGTTCTTCAAACTGTAATTGCTGATAAACAAAGCGTTCATTGAATGAAAAAAGAATATACGGTTGAGATGTTTGTCGATCGAGTCCGATGGCAATCTGTCGATGCGGCATATCGGTTCCGATTGGTTGAAAACTAGTGAGCGAATGTCTCGTCGCATTACCATCGAGCTCTAGTTCAAGCTCTCCGAATAGTGCCGGTTCAATTTCAAGCAATGTATCTCGGAACGGGATGATCTCGATTTCATCGATTTTCAGTCCGTCTGTTTTCATTAGCTTGTCCTTTGAGGACGAAGATGTTTGATGAAGGCTAGGTAATCGGGGGACGCTGATTCCTTCAGATGTATTCACAAAATCCGGAAACTTATCGATTGTCTTCGCCATCCATTGATTCGTATAATCTTCTCGACATACGACATATCGTTCGTCACCTTCTAAATAGGTAACTACCTTCATCGAGTACGGATCCATGGATGACACGACCCCGTTTCGCCCTGCGAACACTGTCTGATATACAGTGACATCTCCTTTTAGCTTAGTCGTTCGTTCGCCCTCACACGCCTCGAGCACTTCTCTCGTTTCGTTGACTTGAACAAATTCTCCTTCTTTCGTATAACTCTCGAGATTCCATTGATTTTCTATGTAATCTAGTTGAATGACTTCTATATTAGATGCCCCACATGCGCTTAAAAATGAAGCACTAAGTAACATCATGATTCCTCTTTTGTACAAAATATCTCCTCCTATAATCTCCTCATCCAATTTTACCATTATCTAACTATCCTATACGAAAAAAAATCCGCTCACGTTTCATGAGCGGATGGTAGAACAATCATTTACTTTGGTCGATGGCACGTTGCAATCGGGACTCGACGTCTAACGCGACGGCTTGTAACGATTCGTCATCGATGAGGCGAATTAATTCAGTCGGTCTCGGCATACCGATTTGGGTATGGTCGTCTTTTTCGAACACCGCGATTTTGCATGGAAGGAAGTAGCCTCCTTCTAACTGTTGCGACAGTACTTCTTTTGCCGCCTTCGGATTGCATACTTCTAAGATACGATACTTCCCATCAATCCTCTGTCCCTTTTTCTCGAGCGTCTCACTCAAATCAAAGTCCCAGAGCACCCCGAATGATTCTTCTTTCAATGCTTCTCCGAGACGAACGACAACGTCATCCACGGTACGGTCAGATTGTACGGTATAGTCAAACATCTTCATTCCTCCTCATGTGGTTACTCATGAAATCTGAACCCGAACGAAATCGTCCTCAATCAAAAGAAACTGTATGTGATTTGAAACATAATCACGCACTCGAACGTATAAAAGGAGATAATAGTTAGAACCAAACTGATGTAAAGGAGAAGTGGTTGTCGTGACGGTCACAGTATTCACGCATACGAGCTGCAGTTCTTCCAGAAAAACGATTGATTGGTTACGGGAACAAAAGATTCCCTTCATCGAAAAGAAATTGACAGACCAAGGTTTATCCTTCGGAGAATTCAAAGAGATGTTAAGCCTGACGGAAAATGGGACGACGGACTTGTTGTCGGTCCAAAAGAGTGTCTATAAACAAGCGGCAGAGAAACTAGATGAGATGTCGATTCGTGAGCTATATAGCTTCGTCGCCTCGAATCCTCAAATCCTGAAAAGTCCGATCGTCTTCGACCATCATCGCATCCAGGTCGGTTTCAGTGAAAAAGAGATTCGGACGTTCATCCCGAGACATGACCGCATTGCTGAACTGAAACGTCTGCTCCATAACGCATAAATCGTGTCGCTTTCGCGACACGATTCTTTTTATGCCTTTTTCAATTTTGCCGCCAGTCGATTCCCGAAGGATTGGATGGACTGAACGAGGAGGATGAGGACGAAAATGGTCACGTACATGACTTCCGGTTCGAAACGAAGGTGTCCGTATTGATAGGCAATGTCCCCTAGCCCACCTGCCCCGACGAGTCCCGCCATCGCCGTCGCTCCAATCAACCCGATCGTCGCAATCGTCAATCCGAGAACGATAGAAGAACGTGCTTCACGGATTAACACATACCAGATGATTTTTCTCGTCGAGATGCCCATCGCTTCATACGCCTCGATGACCCCGCGGTCGACTTCGAGTAGTGCCGACTCCATGAGTCGCGCAATATACGGTGCGGTGAAGACAATCAAGGGGAGCAAGACGCCCTGCACGCCGATTGTCGTCCCCATGATGAACCGTGTGAACGGTAAGATGAAGAACAACAGAATGATGAACGGGATGGAACGGATGACGTTGATAACGCTCGATAAGCCACCATAGACGAATCGGTTTGCGAGTCTGCCTTTCGGTCTCGTCAAAACGAGCAACGTCCCGAGCGGCAATCCGATCAAGGTCGAGATCAAAAGCGCGATGCTCGTCATCGTCAACGTTTGAACCGTTCCTGTCCAGATTAAGTCACCCCAGTCTGTCCAAAACTGTTGCATGGTTTGACACCTCCCTCACATGTACGCCGCTCGTCTTCAAATAACGGACGGCGAGTTCCGTTTGATCATGATCCCCGTCAAGATGGACGAGCAAGTTTCCGACAAGCCCCGCCTTTAACTTCTTGATTCCGCCTCCGATGATGTTCGGTAAAATGCCGAACCGCTTGGTCAATTGTGCTAGGACTGCTTGTTCCGTCTGACTGCCGATGAACGACAAATGGACGAGCGTTCCGCGGGTCTGGAGTTCTGAGACGACTTCTTCCGGCACGTCGAGGTTTGTCTTGAGAAACTTCTGGGTCGTCTCGTGTGACGGATTGGAGAAGACGTCTAGTACGTGTCCTTGTTCAACGATTTGGCCACGATCGATGACGGCGACCCGGTCACAGATTCGTTCGATGACTTCCATCTCATGTGTGATCAAGAAAATCGTCAATCCGAGCTCGCGATTGATTTCGAGCAGTAACTCTAAAATCGACTCGGTCGTTTCAGGGTCGAGCGCACTTGTCGCCTCATCACTGAGGAGAATATCAGGCTCATGGGCGAGCGCTCGCGCAATGGCGACACGTTGTTTCTGTCCACCCGACAATTGTTCAGGGTAATGGTTCCGATGTTCGCTCAGTCCGACGATTTGGAGATAGCGGTCGACCCGTTCACCGATGATCTGCTTCCCCAGACCTTCGAGACGAAGCGGGATGGCGACGTTCTCTTCGACGGTCGCAGTCTTCAGCAAGTTGTAATGCTGAAAGATCATACCGATTCGCTGGCGTAACGTCGACAACCCTTTCTTTTTGAGGAGCGTGATATCTTGTCCCTCAATCTCAACGACCCCTGAAGTCGGGCGCTCCAAAAGATTGATCATCCGGATGAGCGTACTCTTACCGGCACCACTTCGTCCGATGATTCCGAAGATTTCCCCTCTCTCAATCGTGAGGGAGACATCATCGAGTGCCGTGATCGTGTCTCCGTTGACCTTGAACTCCTTGGTGATTTGTTTCAGTTCAATCATAAGACCCCTCCTTAAAACGCCGGCACGACCGAACCATTGAATTCTTCTTCGATGAAGGCACGTACTTCCTCTGAATGATAGTAAGACTTCAGCGTTTTCACGACTTCATCTTCTTTATTGGCTGAACGGACGACGACATAGTTCGGATACGGATTATCGACCGTATCTTCATGGAAGAGGGCATCTTCGTTAATGGATAGACCCGCTCCCATCGCGAAGTTCGTGTTGATGGCTGCGAGTGCCACTTCCGGGAGTTGCGTCGGCAGTTGGGATGCTTCAAGTTCAATAAATTCGAGGTTGAGCGGATTCTCAGCAATGTCGCGCTTCGTTGCTTTATCCGTCAATCCTTCTTTTAACGTGATGAGTCCGGCCGTTTCGTATAGTCGTAACGCACGGAGTTCGTTCGCCGGGTCATTCGGGACGGCTACTTTATCGCCCTCCTTTAAGTCCTTGATATCCGTCAACTTCTCTGAATAGAGCCCCATCGGGAAAGCGACCGTCTTGAAGACGTCGTCAATCTTATATCCCTTGTCCGCTTTTTGCAGTTCGAGGAACGAGAGCGTCTGATAGCTGTTCACGTCGAGACTTCCTTCGTCGAGAGCGGTGTTCGGGGTGTTGTAATCATTAAATACTTTGATATCGATTTCGAGCCCATCTTCTTTTGCGAGCTCCTGTACTTTCTCGGCGATTTGCTCGTGTGGTCCACCAGTCACGCCGATCGTTAGCTCTTTCGTGCTTAGCGTCTCGCTCGCCTCGGATTGTCCGCACGCCGAGAGTGCGATGGCCGCAAGGATAGATGTACCTGCCAAAATGGTTTTTTGTTTAATGTTCATGAATGATTCCTCCTCCAAATGAAAAGCCCGCTACTCAAAAAGAGCGGCGGGCACGACACGTGGAAGTCGGACACGCTCATCTCCCAGACGTCTCGTCTGTTGGAATTAGCACCATGATCATTTCTGATCTGGTTGCCGGGTTTCATCGGGCCAGTCCCTCCACCACTCTTGATAAGCAATCGGTTCTATTATTTTGTTATTATATTACTGATAAAAGAATTATTTGTAAACTATTTCTTGAAGATTTCTTAAAATTTCTTTTAATCGTTCAGCATCTTCAACCTTGTGAATGCCTTGAATCGTCATTTCTTCGACGACATAATCGACCAACTCATCGATTTGGTCAAATCGAATCCCAAGTTGGTCAAGTGACGTCGGAGCGGCAATCGCTTGTAGCCAATTGTCGAGGAATGAGGCGTCTTCGGATGAGGTCAATCGTTCTTGAACGATCAGCCCGAAGCCTACCTTGTCCCCGTGCAACCAATGATGCGTCGAATCAAAACGACTGAGTGCGTTATGCACCGCATGGGCGACGGCGACTCGGGTGCCGGCGTCACCGAATCCACCAACGGCACCACCGATGGCGAGGACATGATCGACGATAGATCGGATGTCCGTGCCATAATGGCGAAAATCATCTTCACGAATGGACAAATCCATCAACGCTCCGCATTGCGCCGCAAGTGAGAGCCCCGACTGAATCCCTGCGTCCCTTGATGTTGTTCCGCTAATATATCGAGCCTCGAACCACTTTGCGACCGTATCGATGACACCAGCCTTAAAATAGTCGTAAGGTGAATCACGTAACAGTCGTTCATCCGCGATGACGCGCTCGATGACGACGGGGAACGTATCATATCGTAAATATGTACCGTCTTCTCCATAGATCACGCTGAGCGGGGTGAAGGCGGCACAGTTTGACACAAGTGTCGGAATGACGATGAGCGGGACCGACTGGGTAAATGCAATCCGCTTCGCCGTATCAATCAATTTACCGCCACCGACGGCAATCCAGACGTCAGGTCGATGCGCTTTTAGTCGTTCGACTTCTTCGTCTGAACATTCCCCCTTGAATCGTACGCTCGGAATTTCTGCTAGACGAGGAGACACGCGAATCGCTTCACCGTATCCGTTAAATCCTTTCAAAACGAGTGCATCCCGATTCCCAATCAGTGAGTAAAGTTGATCGAGCGCATCGTTCGAATGGTCGTATTCCAGCACCGCTTGTCGAATCATTGATGGACCTCCTCATAGGCTGCAAACAGTCTCTCAATCCGTTCTACCGCTTCATCAATCTTCTGTTCAGACGACACGAGACCAAAGCGGATGTGGTGCTCCCCCTCCGTTCCAAAAAAGTAGCCCGGTGTGACGGCGACGCCCGCCTCATGTAGTAACTTCGTCGAGAATGATTTTGCATCGCCTTCAGGCACTCTCGCCCATACGAAGAAAGAACCTTTTGGTGCCTCAATCTCCCACCCTGCCCGGCGTAACCCATCAATCAATCGGTTTCGTCTTGTTTCGTAAAGCGAGGCTAGGTCGTCACGTATGTCACGCGGGGATTCTAACGCCACGATGGCTGCCTCTTGAATGGCAGAGAACACAGAGACGTGGACATGATCTTGGTACGTATTGATCGCCTCGATGATATCTGCATTTCCGACTGCGAACGCGACACGCCATCCCGACATGTTGAACGCCTTCGACATCGTATACACCTCAATCCCGATTTCTTTTGCCCCGTCTGCTTGGAGAAAACTTGGCGGGACATGCCCATCAAAGCCAATACTTCCATAGGCGAAATCGTGTACGACCATCAAATCATGGTTTGTGGCGAATTTAACCGTCTCCTCAAAGAAGGCTGGCGTCGCGACAGCGCCGGTCGGATTGCTCGGGTAGTTCAAATACATGAGTCGTGCATGAAGCGGATCGAGCGTGGTGTAATCCGGGAGATAGCCGTGCTCTTCCTTCAACGTCAAATCGATGATGTCCGCTCCGGCGAGACGCGCTCCCGAGATATAATCGGGATAGCCAGGGTTCGGGAGCAAGATGCCTTCACCCGGCTCAAGAAGACACTGAGGCAACGTGATGAGACCCGATTTGCTGCCAATCAAAATCGCCACTTCTTTTGCTGGGTCGAGGTCGACTCCGTATTCACGTTGATAGAATGCGGCCACAGCTTCTTTTAGTCGAGCCTGTCCCCGGAACGGTCCGTATTGATGGGTCGTCGGGTCGGTCAATGCTCGTTCAAGCGCTTCACAAATTGGAGCTGGTGTCGGTAAGTCGGGTGTGCCTTGTCCGAGTCGGATGACGGTCTTGCCACTCGCCTCGACTGCCGCGACTTCTTCTGCTAATCCGACAAAGTGTTGTGTCGGTAATGATTTTAATAACTTGGAACGTCTGTCTGCCATGATGGGTCCTCCTAATACGAAAAAACACCCCTTTCTGAGGAAAGGGGTGCTCGATACAGACGTATGTAGTCAACCACCTTTCCATCTCTCAAGGTCACCTTGCTGGAATTAGCACAGTATTTTGCAATCTGTTGCTGAAGCTTCATCGGGCCAGTCCCTCCGCTTCTCTTGATAGAAAGTGTCATTCGTTATGTAATTTTTGTATGTCCCTAAGTTAACCAGACATTCCCAACGGTGTCAAACATTTTTTTAAAGAGAACATCTATTGAATCCTTTTCAAAAAACATTCATAGTAAAAGAGTAGAAAAATTATATTTGTATGAGGGGATAGAGCATTGGAGCTTAATCGTCAACTTATTTGGAAACTGAGTGTAATCGGACTGATCTTGCTCGTCTTATGGTGGGTCATCAGTGAACCGGATACCATCTCACGTGTCTTACAATACACGTTTCAGTTACTGACCCCTATCATCATGGGGATCGCCATCGCCTTGTTACTCAACACCGTACTCTCTTATATTGAAGAACGGTTCCACTTGAAGCGATATCAAGGACTACTCATCGTCTATATCACGTTCATCGGCATCTTGGCGATTTCGGTCGTCACGTTGTTCCCGCGGATTTACTCGAGTCTGTCATCACTCATCAATGAGTTACCGGTTTATATCCGTCAAATCGACGTGTTTTTAGGTGAAGTGAACAATTACTTGAAAGACTATAACGCGACGATCGCCCAAGCGATTGATTTTGCGCGCTTCGAGGATCGTTACTCTGGATGGGTCGAGACGGCCGTCCTCTCTTCCGTTAGTTATGTCTCTAGTTTTACAATGACATTGATCAACTTCTTGATTGGGATTGTCATCTCCATCTATTTGTTAAAGGACAAAGAAGTCTTCGCTCGTATGTTCAAGCGTCTTCTCTATGCGCTTTTACCCGTCGGCACTGCGAAGACGACAATCGATATCTTTCAAGAGATGGATTATATCTTTAAGCGATACATCATCGGGAAGTCGCTCGACTGTCTGATCATTGGAGTGCTAGCAGTCATCGGACTCTTGATCATCGGGGCCCCATATGCCCTACTTCTCGGAGTCATCGTTGGTGTCTTAAACTTCATCCCCTATGTCGGACCGCTACTCGGGATGATCCCGGCGTTTATCATCACTTATTTCTATGATCCGTTCACCGCCGTCTTGGTACTCTTGTTCATCTTCTTGTTACAGCAGTTTGACGGATTGTGGCTCGGACCGAAGATTCTTGGAGATAGTGTCGGCATCACACCATTTTGGGTCATCACATCGATTATCATCGGAGGAAGTCTGTTCGGCCTCGTCGGGATGTTCGTGAGCGTGCCGATCACGGCCATGATTCAAGTCGTCCTGTCTCGCCTCATCGATTATCGACTGAACCGAAAAAATCTCAACGAATTACTTTGATTCACCTCATAAATTTGTTGACACATTGAGGAAATGTGTCATACAGTTGAAGAGAAGAACACAATTAACAGAAAGGAGAGGTTCCCATGTCAGTAGTATCTTCGAAACCATTCACTCAAGTTCATACTGATTGGCAGGCACCTCTTCGATTGATTCATATCTAAGTCGCCTGCCTATCGAGGCATGCATAAACAACGTGGGACGTCGTATGCCTTCATGCATATGACGTCCCTTTTGTGTCTAAAAATTAAATAAAGCAGGTGACCTGTATGTTTCAATCACTCAAGCGGCTCGACCGCAACATTTGGATTCGTTTCTTAGGGGAGACGATTACGGGAATCATGATGTTCATGATCGCCCCATTCCTTGTTCTCTATTATAGTGACCAGTTAGATAGCTACCTTCAAGTCGGAATCATCATGGCGACTGGCCCGATCATGGCGCTCCTCGGTTCGATGATCGGAGGACGTCTAGCAGACCTGTATGGTCGAAAACCAATCATGATGATCGCAATCATTGGGGACGCACTTGCCCTCATCGGATTTGCGTTCGCCGACTCGTTCTGGCCGCTTCTTTTATTGAACGCCATGCTCGGACTGACGAACTCGCTCTTCCACCCTGCCGCAAGCGCGATGGTCGCCGATGTCACGGAGCCAGAGCATATGAACGAAGCGTTCGGACTTTTACGGATGGGACATAACATCGGCGCTGCATTCGGTCCACTTCTTGGTAGTGCGGTGCTGTTCATCGACCGCGAGCTCATCTTCTTTGCGGCGGCATTCGTCTTTGGACTATATGCGATTGCGCTCGGCACGTTCATACATGAGTCGTTGCCCGAGTTTACGGAAGATGAGACTCCAAGCAACCGGGAAGTGTTGCGCGTCTTTTATAACGATCGCGTGTTTCTCGTCTTCATCTTTGCGGGTATATTCATATCAATGGGATTCTCCGTCGTCGAGAGCATGCTACCACTCTTTTTAAAAGAATCGCTCCCGACGTATACCGCACAACAGAACCCATTCCCGTATCTATTAGCACTGAATGGAATCATGGTAGTTCTTTTCCAGTTCCCGATTGCTTCAAAACTCGGGAACAAGCCGTTCGGTAAGGTCATGTTAGCAGGAGCGACCGTATTTGGTATCGGTATGATCTTGCTTGCGATTGTGCCTAGAGCCTTGTTCGCACTCGATACCCCTTACGTGCCACTCGTCGGGATCTTACTCGCCGTTTATGCGTTTTATACGTTAGGTGAGATGATTATGTCCCCTGTTCAGCAGACATTCATCGCCTTGATCGCACCAGAGAATATGCGTGGTGCCTATAACGGTGCAGCGAGCATCCAATGGCTGATCGGCGGTGTCACGGCACCAATCATCGCAAGTCTCTTTTTTGACAATCGTGCCGGACACATCGCTTTGATCCTCATCGGTGGAGCGAGTTGTTTATCAGGCATCATCTATTGGCAGCTCGGACGTCATGTCCAAGCGACGGAAGCAAAGCAAAAGACGGCTTAACCGCTCATTGACCACACTCTCTGATTTCGGAAGTGTGGTCTTTTCATTCTTTTCATCTTTATTAAAATTTGAAATTATCATTCAATTCACTTTACAATCATAATAATCCTTTTTATGATAAAACGGTTAAGGAGGGATCTTTCATGGAAAGGATCGATAAACAAACAATCGTGGATAGTGTTCCACAAAAAGGCTTCTTCGGACAACCGAAGGGGTTGTTCACTTTATTCTTCACTGAATTTTGGGAACGTTTCTCGTACTATGGCATGCGGGCAATCCTCGTATTCTATATGTACTATGAAGTCTCTGAGGGAGGACTCGGTCTCGACCGAAACGTCGCACTCTCAATCATGTCCGTATACGGCGCGCTCGTCTATATGTCCGGGGTCATTGGGGGATGGCTTGCAGACCGGATTTTCGGGACGTCTCGCGCGGTATTCTACGGTGGTGTGTTCATCATGCTCGGACACATCGTCCTCTCGATTCCAGGTAGCGTCGTCTTCCTGTTTATCTCCATGGCGTTGATTGTCATTGGTACCGGTTTATTGAAACCAAACGTATCCAGTATCGTCGGAGACATGTATAGCGAGACGGATCGCCGTCGCGACGCTGGATTCAGTATCTTCTACATGGGAATCAACTTGGGTGCGTTCATTTCACCACTCATCGTCGGTCAAGTACAAAAAGACTATGGATTCCACTGGGGCTTTGCGCTCGCAGCCATCGGGATGTTCGTCGGACTCGTCGTCTTCGTATTGACACGCAAGACGAACCTCGGCTTAGCTGGTTCGTATGTACCGAATCCATTGACGCCTGATGAGAAAAAGAAAACGATTAAAATCGTCAGCATTGTCACCATTGGAATCGCTGTTTTACTCGCAATCTTGATTCCACTTGGATGGTTCACGATCAATACGTTCATCTCACTCGTCGGGGTGTTCGGTATCGCGATTCCGACCATCTACTTCATTATCATGTATCGTAGCCCGAAAACGACTGAGATCGAGCGTTCGCGAATCATCGCCTACATTCCGCTATTCATCGCCTCGGTCATGTTCTGGGCAATCCAAGAGCAGGGCGCAACGATTTTGGCGAGTTATGCTGATACACGAACTGACTTAGAGTTCTTTGGGTTCACGTTGTCACCAGCATGGTTCCAATCACTGAACCCACTGTTCATCATCTTACTGGCACCGGTCTTCGCTTGGTTATGGGTCCGACTTGGTGACCGCGAACCGAGCATTCCGACGAAGTTTGCTTTCGGGATCTTGTTTGCCGGGATCAGTTTCTTGGTCATCCTGCTCCCTGCATACTTCAGTGGTCCAGATGCCCTCGTCAGCCCACTCTGGCTCGTCTTGAGCTATTTCATCGTCGTGTTGGGAGAACTCAGTTTGTCACCGGTCGGTTTGTCGGCCACGACAAAACTCGCTCCAGCTGCCTTCTCGGCTCAAACGATGTCGCTCTGGTTCTTATCAAACGCTGCTGCACAAGGGATCAACGCACAGCTCGTCAAGTTCTACACACCTGAGAATGAGACGCTATACTTCGGGATTATCGGTGGCGTCGCCATCGTCTTAAGCTTGATTCTGTTCGCACTCGCACCAAAAATCAAAGTGTACATGCGTGGAATCCATTAACCATCAAAAACGCCAGCCGATCGAATCGGCTGGCGTCATTTTTATTTTCGCACTTGAATGAGTGACAAGTAGCGATCGATCATATTGTGGTTAAAGTAGTCATGGAAGTTATCTTGTTTCAGTGATTGGATCGATTCATGGAATGTCGCAGGCAGTGATGCGATTCCTTGGCTCTCGATTTGCTTCGCAGAATACTCGAACAAGTCATCCTCGTTCGGAGAAGACGGAACGAGCTGTTGCTCGATTCCTTCAAGTCCCGCATAAATGAGCGCGGCAAGTGCCAAATATGGGTTCGCACTCGGGTCAGGATTTCGGACCTCTACACGAGTCGCACTTCCACGGGAAGCGGGGATTCGAATCATCGAACTGCGGTTCGATGGGCTCCAGCATATATTGACAGGTGCCTCGAATCCAGGAACGAGACGCTCGTATGATTCCGGTAGTGGATTCGTGAAGATTGCTGTGGCACGGGCATGCTTCAAGATTCCCTCGATGAAATGACGCGCCGTTTTCGACAATCCGTAATCCGCATCGACTTCGTCGAACGCGTTGGTCGTCGGATTTCCAGACTCATCATTCTTCCAGACAGAGATGTTCAAGTGCATTCCAGAACCATTCACATCACGCAACGGTTTTGGCAAGAATGAGACGGATGCCCCTTTCTCCTTCGCCGCAATCTTGACGATTTCTTTAAAGAACTGAATGTTATCCGCCGTATGGAGTGCATCATCATACTTGATGCCAATCTCATGTTGCGCAGGAGCGACTTCATGGTGAACAGCCTCAATATTGAACCCGACACCGCTTAGACGGTTCGCGATGTGCTGTCGCACTTCATATCCTTTATCCTCTGAACGTGTCGAGAAATATCCGGCCTCGTCATAAAATTCTCCGTTCTCGTCAAAGATGAAGAATTCCGGCTCTGCCCCAACGAATACCGAGTAGCCATCACGTGCTGCACGTTCAAGTGCATCCTTCAATACATTACGTGGGTCGTATTCATATCGCTCTCCCTCCGGAGTGCATACGTCACAGAAGAATGCCAAAATATTTTCCTCGCCGTCTTGCTCATACCGTGGACGATCTAAATCCGGTCTCAAGAATAAGTCTGAGTTTTTGATGGAAGAGAACCCGTTGATTGAAGAACCGTCAAACATCGTTTTTCCCTCAAAGACTTCAGGCAACAATTTTGCCGAAAGCGTCAAGAGTTTTAAATCACCGAGAACATCTGAGAAATAGAGATGGATTTGGGTGATGTTTTTCTCTTGTACCGTTTTCTCAATATCTTGTTGCTTCTTTTTTGCGTCATCCTTGTCTGTTCCGAATAGATTTGCCATGATTCGTTAAAACCTCACTTCAATAGATTTGACAGGCAAGCTGTCTTTACGCACCGTTCGTACGCTTCTCTATAGTTCATAACCGAGTTCGATTTTTTCTAAACATGGAATTTCAGCAAAGGCAAAGTGGCTACATGCGACAAGAGTTGATATGATGGGTAAAGAATGTCACAGAGAGGGAGAACGCGATTGCATATTTTTATGACTGGTGGAACCGGATTTTTAGGAGGGCGACTCGCCAAAGAATTGATTCAGCGGGGGCATCGCGTCTGCATGTTGGCGCGAACACCGGAGAAGGTACAAGCACAATTCACCGCTGAAGAACAAAAGTCGATTGATGTGTTACCAGGCGACTTGACGTCACATGCGCTCGGTGCTAATGAAGCGTTCATCGAGACATATAGAGGGAAGATTGATTTATTCCTACACATGGCTGCACTCGTCAAATTCGATGAAGAATTGCGCGATGAATTGTTCGAGACCAATTTGACCGGGACGAAAGAGGCCCTTCGCTTGACCAAGCTGATTGACTGCCGTCGCTTTTTCCACGTGAGTACGGCCTACACACTTGGCACTAAAGAAGTTGGCGGGGAAACACTGTACGACGTGTCGCAATCTTTTTTGAATCCGTATGAAGAAAGCAAGGCACACGCCGAGCAGGCGGTCTGGGAGTCACGGGATGAGCTTGATGTGTCAATCTTCCGACCGGCCATCATCGTCGGAGACTCGAAAACAGGAGAGGCTGACTCAAAATTTACGATGTACGGATATATGCGTGCTCTCGAACTGTTCAAACGGAAATTGGAACGACGTGGGCATGACGTCGAGTCGATTCGATTGATTGGCTCAGCGACAGGTACATCAAACCTTGTCCCTGTCGATTATGTCGCGGATGTACTCCTCGCTGCCATCGAGCATGCGAAGGCGGGTACAATCTATAACGTGACAAACGACGCACCACCAAAAAATGAAACGATGCTCGACTATATGAAAGAGTCGTTAGCATTCCCGCATTTAACAATCACGGAGACACCGACATCGACACTCAGCTCAGTCGAACAGTCGTTCAACGATATGGTGAAAGTATTCAATCCGTATTTGAACCGGAATATCACGTTCCGTGACGACAACACGAAACAATTGCTACAGGATGCTGGATTCGCTCCGCTCCGTCTCGATCAAAAATCGTTACGTCGCATCGTGAATGCCTATTACAAAGCAAAATAAAAAAATGGACCGATTTTTCCGGTCCATTTTTTATTTATCGCAAACTAACACGATTTTACCATCTTTGATTTCACGTTCGAGTGAATCCACCATCTCTTTTGTGAGTCCAAGACTCTCCATCTGTTCCATGCGATCTTCTGAATTGCTCGTGAATTTCGAGAGCAACGACTCGAACATTCCTTTTTCCGGAATTCGATATGGTTGTACCCCGGCCTCTGCTGCCAATCGAACGGTCAATTCCTCATCTTTGGCGAACAAATAGATATGCTCATTCACACATCCGCCTGACACCATCTCATTCACTTCATGGTCCACCGTCGTCATATCATTCACTACTCTTGTCTCTAACATGCCCCATCCTCCTAAACGTTCACAGTCATGGTTTTCACTGTTTTTGTTATTCCCGAAAAATGAGGTGGTAAACATCAAATCAACTCGATTCTTCGTTCATCGTCCATTCTTCGATGGCGAAATGTTGCACGATCCCCTTGATGCGATCATGTTCCCCTTCCATTTGAGTCTGCCCCTCTAATCGAGCGGTCACCATGAACTGGCAATCTATTGCTCTTATGCGAGATATGCGATACCCTGCTTGTTGCAACAATCCAGCGATGATCTCGATTTTTTCTCTCTCAACTGAACGGAATGTATGCATCCAACCCACCTCTTTCTGTTTCGTTCCTTATACATACTATCATATCGTTTCTAGTGTGTGATGCTATACTATGGATAGAGAAAAGGAGTGAATTCTGTGCCAAAACAAGACTTGAATACAATCATGCTTGAATATTTGAATGAAAAAGAAGATTATGAAGCGTTTGCCACAAAGTTGAAAGCACTCCTCAGTGAATTGTTGACAGAAGCTGGCATCCAGTTTCATTCAATCGTTGCCCGTGCCAAAGAAGCGGACAGTCTATATGCCAAACTTTCACGCAAACCTTATCAATATCGTTCATTACGAGACGTGCAAGACTTGGCCGGGATACGGATCGTGACATACTTTCATGACGACGTACGCGCCGTCGCGCAAATCTTGGAAGATGAATTCACCATCGATCGTGAACAGTCCATCGACAAGTCGACATTGCTCGATGCCAATGAATTCGGTTATCTTTCCGTTCATTATGTCGTGGAACTGAGTGAGAAACGCCTTGCGCTCGGTGAATATCGCCGTTTCGCAGAAAAAGAAGCGGAAATTCAAGTCCGCTCCATCTTACAACATGCATGGGCAGAGATTGAACATGACCTCGGCTACAAAAATCCGAATGCCGTGCCGCCTGAAATTAAACGAAGTTTCAGCCGGGTCGCCGGACTCTTGGAGATTGCCGACTCCGAGTTCGTGAACATTCGAAAACAATTGCGGACATTCGAACAGGAGACGGTTGAACAGATTCTCGACTCCCCTGAAAAAGTGACCATCACACGTGATAACCTGAATTATTATATCGCAAATGATCAAACGGTTGAGAAGCTAGACAACGCGATTTTCCAGAGCGAATGGTTGCTCGAGACCGATCTCTCTGCCATTGTCGAACTGACCCGAATGTTCCATTACGCCGATATTCGTACGTTTAAAGATTTGAGCGATACGCTCTCCACTTACTTCACACAGGCAGTTCAGTGTGCGACATTACTTCCATCTTCCCTCTTGCCGAGACAAGGGATGGGTGTCGTTTATGCTGTTCTCGCTAAACTGTTAGCGGAAGGTGATGACCCACAGATTGAATTTTTCTTTAGACGGTTCTATCCGGACTTGAAACATTATGAAGACATCATTCAACAAATTCGGGCAAAAGACGAGCCCCTATAACTTTACAGACAACATGTTTTTAATGTAGAATGTTTTTATGTTCTGAAGTATATATGAATAATATTATCGCCAGGAGGTAGTTTCGAGGATGACAACACCCGTACAGACCGCTTCACGTCGACAGCTCGTCGCAGACGCTGAACGTGGTATCCGGATGAACTATCGTGGAGTGAAAAAAAATCTCCGTTCGATGTTCTCACAGTATTTAACCCGCAATGAATTCTTCATTCTACGTTCTCTTTGTCAACAGAGTCCTCAAATCGCCTCTGCTCTGTCAAATGAGTTTCAATTTTCAGCTTCGATGATCACTGCGCTTGCCGATGAGTTGACGAAAAAAGGGTTGATCTCTCGCGAACGCAGCGAGCGTGACCGCCGTGTCGTTGAACTTCAGGCAACGGATGAAGGTCGTGAGTTGTTTGAGACGTTAGAGAGCATGAAGATTGAATATTTGATGGATGTCTTCACTGATTTTTCAGATGACGAACTCATTTTACTCTCAAAATTATTAGATCGTATGGATGCTTAAATCCGACTACAGCCCTTCATCTTAACGGTGAAGGGCTGTTTTTTGCGAAAAAAAGAGATGCGACCCATCGGTCAGCATCTCTTCATCTTTACGTTTCAATCAGGTTGGCCGTGACCACGATCCGGTCCCGATACCCAAGATTCTCGTCATACGGTCCTGCACAAGTGATCAATTGAATACGCTTTGACTGAGTCGCCGCAAAAATGGAAGCGAGCGGCACTTGGTCGAGGCGATACTGTTTCACACTGACCACTTCATACGTTGCGACTTGGTCTTTCCGTTGGAGCGTCACCAGTTCTCCGATCGGAAGTTGATCCAGATTCGCAAAGATAGCTGGACCATTCAGATCATCTAGATGACCCGATAGGACGACATTCCCCGTTGCGCCTGCTTTGGCTCCGTATTGATACCAACCGACTTGATTCACGTCAGACGGTGTGTCCATTCTTCCAGCCTCATCCTTCCCGACCGCTTCAATCGATGTATCAACATCGATTGAAGCTATGACCAGCCGGGCAGGGACGAAACTGTTCGAATGAAACGTTTGTCGATCTACCTGCTTCGAGGTCAAGACCTGCGGTTCGGCAAATTCAGCCGTTGGCATCACGAACGGTTTGTCAGGAGCTTCCGCTTGAGCGCTCCATACGAGAAATGTGATTGTTCCTAAGAAAATCAGTTTAAGCGTCTTGCTTCTGACGACGAAAGACGTAGAATCCAGCTGCTGCCGCTCCAACCACTGCTGCCGCGAGCAACCAGTTCATTGAAGCTGTTTGAGCAAGACCACCTTGTCCTGTTTCAGGAGCCATTGCCATTTCCCCACCATCAGCGGCGAGAAGGACTTCAAACGCTGGTTCTCCTTCAAGGAGTCCGATTGCGAATGCTGTATAGTTTTTGCCACCTTCAAGTGCAACACCGTCAAGTGCTTTGACGACGTCAGTCGCTCCAGCGGGGCGGACTTCAAGGTCATACGTTCCAGCATCGAGTGTGCCGTAATCACTTACTGCTTTGAACTCGAGGTTTGAGAAGAGTGGGTCGCCACCTTTAGGTGCGACATCAACCGCTGGTGCATCTGGTGCGAAGTGAGCGACACGAACTTTCGATTTACCATCTTCAAAGTTTGCATCGTCTTCCATTGCGGCGATTTCGATGTTTTCAAGTTGACCGATTGCAGCGGCTGTATAGAACTTGCCTGCCTCGATTGAAAGGTCTGCTGCGACGACGACTGTTTCAGCGTCACCTGCCGGCTTGATTTCAACGTTGTAATCGCCTGCAGGAAGTGTCAAGTAGTCTGTGAGATCCTTGAATTCTGCTCCCTCGACCGCGACTTCCCCATCCACGTACACGTCAACTGCCGGTGCATCAGGTGAAGCATGTAGCACACGGACCATCGCGTTTTCATGTCCATCCGCGCTAACCGGTAAGACGAAAGCGAAAGCCAGTGCTAGAGTACCCAGTAAAGACATCAACTTCTTCATGTGAAATTTCCTCCTTTTGATCTTTGGTAACCCACAACGTGCATACAACAAATGTGATGCAGTGCTACATGGTGTGCTACATCTGATTGCTATGTAGCTCGGTGACATCTTAAACTTAAGACAATCCGACAATGACGTAAAGGGGACACTATGCACAGAATGTGCTCCGATATGCTAACGGACGAAAGCGCTACCTTTACATAAAAATCTAGTTCTCTTCCACCCAAATACAAAACCACTTAGTCGGCGACTAAGTGGTTTTGTATGCCCATTCGATATCATTGACAAAGATGGCATCGACTTGAAGCGCCATACAACGTTCAAGTTGATGTTGTGTTTTAATCGTATACGGTCTGATCGGAATCCCTCGACCTTGCAACGAGCGTACTTCTTCGTCTGTGATGCGATCGATGTGTGGGTGGACCGAATCCGCTCCGACGAATCGAAGATATCCGGAAATGTCATAAAGCGGCTGTGCAAGCAGAATGGCCGCTTCGATATCCGGTCTCATCTGTTTCAATCGGTGAATGGTTTCATGATTGAATGAGGAAAAGAGAATGCGGGTCGCATCAATTCCAGCGGATTCAATAGAGTCGATGATGCGAGATTCGATTCCTTCATATCGATGGACATCCGTCTTCACCTCTAAGTTCAAAATGACCGATTCCTCTTTCACCAGTTCGAACAGCTCCTCGAGCGTAGGGATGTGTTCTTCTAGACTATGACGTACCCCGGCATTGAACTGTTTGAGCTCATCATAGGTATAGAGTGAAACTTGCCCTCTTCCGTCGGTTGTCCGTTCGAGCGTCTCGTCATGGATGAGGACGAGGACGCCGTCCTTTGTCATATGGACATCCGTTTCAATCCCATCTGCTCCGGTTTCGAGTGCGAGCCTGAATGCCGACATCGTATTCTCCGGACGATGTGCCATCACGCCACGATGTGCAAATCGTTTCATTTGGCAACTGTTTGATATTTCTTCGTCAAATATCGAACGAGCGGTTGGACCGAAATCGCTTGACCCGTCACTTGTTGAATGAGTTCGTTCGGGGTGAGACGTTTTCCATATTGATGAACGTTCTCCTGTAGCCACGCTTTGACCGGTTCAATTTCACCTTCTGCAATCAACGTCTCGAATTCCGGAAGAGCTGATTTCAACGTTTCAGTCAATTGGGCCGCATAAATCAATCCGAGGGCATAGCTCGGGAAGTATCCAAACGAACCGCCTGCCCAATGGACGTCTTGGAGGACTCCTTTGGCATTCGACGGGACATCGAGTCCGAGATACTCTTTATACTTTTCATTCCATGCCGCAGGAAGCTCATCGACGGACAACGTCCCTTGGATGAGTGCCTTCTCGAGCTCATAGCGGATGATGATGTGTAGACTGTATGTCAATTCGTCAGCCTCGATCCGAATCAGAGATGATTTCGCTTCATTCACACCTCGATAGAAAGTGTCGAAGTCGATTGCAGCGTATGCCGGATGAAGCGATTGTAGTTTCGGATAGACGCGACGCAAGAACGCTTCGCTTCGTCCGATGAAGTTCTCAAAGAAGAGCGACTGGGACTCATGAATCCCCATCGACGCACCGCCACCTAGCCCGAGTTCATCGAGCATCGGGTCGATTTGCTGCTCATACGTCGCGTGACCCGCTTCATGCATCGTACCGAACAGTGCATTTCTGAAATCTGCTTCATCATACTTCGTCGTAATCCGGACGTCGCGGCGGTTGATGGTGATTTCGAACGGATGTACTGTCGCATCCAATCGACCACGTGATAAATCGTAAGCGACGACATTCATCCAGTCATGACAAATGGTTTCTTGAACATCCGCCGGCATCGACCAGTCCAGAGAGAGCGATTCTTTTGGGAGCTGCTGGATGAGAGGAACAAGTTCGTCTCGGAGCGAGGCGAACAATTCGTCTAAGAGCTCGACCGTCATGCCCGGTTCGAAATCATAGAGCAATGCATCGTACGGATGTTTCTCATAGCCGAAATATTCCGCAAATTTTTGCTGGAATTCGATAATCTGTTTAAGGTATGGAGCGAACATGTCCCAGTCGTCCTGTTCTTTCGCCTTTTCCCATGCCGTCTCGGCTTCCGAAACGAGTGTTACATATGCTTGATATTCATTGTGTGGAATCTTGGCATTCCGTTCGTATTGCGTCTTCGCGATTTCAAGTGACCGCGCCTCGACGTCAGATAAATCCTTTTCATCTGCCATCCGTTCTAGTAAAGAAGCGAACGACTCACTCGTCTGTCGTTTGAACGCCTCAGTCGATAAATAACCGATCGTTTCTGCCCGAAGCGGTGCCGACTGTTCCGGCATTTGTGTACGCATGTCCCAATACAAGAGCGAGATCGCCTCATCGAAGGAACGCAGTTGCTTAAAATGTTCACGCCATTCTTTTGTAACTTCCATCTGTCTTTCACCCCTATGTGTTATTCTGTTCCCTTTCTACTTTATTATAGATGTCAACCTTTGCCTACACCAGTTTACAAATCTTCTCGCTTGCTGTAGGAAAGTGGTTTTGTGGCAGGACCTTCTAAGACGTTGCCTTTTGCATCGAAACGAGAGCCGTGGCATGGACAATCCCATGACCGCTCGGCATTGTTCCATTTCACTGTACAGCCGAGGTGCGTACAGGTCAGGTTGACGACATGGCATTGGTTATCCAAATCTCGATAAACGCCACTCGTCTTGCCATCAACTTGCACGACCCCACCCTCGTCTAGCTGTAGGTCTTTTACATCTTTTCGTTCAAATAGCCGATCGACTGTCCCTTTCGCAAATTGAGTGGCAGTATCTAAGTTCGTTTTAAGAAATGCACTGATATCACTAGATTTAACCGTTTGACGGAGCGGTGAGACCAGATTGACGAATCGGTTCGGACGACCTGTGAGTTGATCCGCGAGCAAGGTGCCGGCAGCGATTCCGTTCGTCATCCCCCATTTCGAAAATCCAGTCGCCACAAAGAGATCTGGTTCTCGCTTGAACATTTGCCCTACGTAAGGAAGTCCGTCTAAGGTGATAAGATCTTGAGATGACCACCGATAGGATGCCCGATTCGTTTCGAAATGTGCCTGGGCATCATGCTCTAATCGATCATATCGGTTACGCGTGTCAGTGACTTGCCCCGCCGTATGCCCTTCACCGCCAACTAGTAAATAGGTCTTTCCGTTTTCCTCATAGGACCGAAACGAGCGTTCGCTCTGTCCTACCTCTAAGTACATCCCTTTAAGTGGTCGACTCCGCGATTCACAGGCGACAATATACGATCGCTCAACAGAAAATTTCGACACATATAACCCGCGCAGGTCATTGAATGGATAATGGGTCGCGATCACGACTTGATTTCCTTGTACTCTTCTACCGGTAGAAGTAGTGACTACAGGACGCGGTCCTTGACTCACTTCCGTCGCTCTAGAGTTTTCATAAATCTTCCCACCGAGTTGAACAAAACGATTCGCTAATTCACGTAGATATTTCACGGGGTGGAATTGGGCTTGGTCATGAATCACCAACGCCTGCTCGATTGAAAACGGGAGCGCTTTTCTGACTTCTTCCGTCGCTTCTCCCCCGTCAATCTTTAAGCGACGATACGCATCCAGTTCTTTCGTAAGTTCTTCGTTCGGTTCCCTAGAATAAAGAAACGATTGTTCATTCGAGTGATCGCAGTCAAACCCTTCTTCGATTTGATTTTTCAAATAGACGAGCGCTTCTGAGTTGAACTCGTAATATAAACGCGCGATGGATTCATCAAAACGACGAATCAGCTTATGATAAATCGTCCCATGTTGAACGGAACATTTTGCTGTCGTATGTCCCGTCGTCCCATGTCCAATCTCAAACGCCTCTAAAAGCGTCACTTGCCTCCCTCGTTTTTGGAGTTCATAGGCGCAGACGAGTCCTGCAATCCCTGCCCCGATGACGACGACTTCGGTCGATTCCGAAACGGAAAGGGATGGGTACGGCGTCCCAGTATCATGTTGACGCCAAATGGAGTTCGTGAACGGATAACGATGCATGACGCATTCTCCTCTCAAAAAGTGACATCTTTACCCTTATACCCGAAACACAATTCTTTCATCGCCGATCAATCATTGACCTAGTTCTTTATTTTAACAGCGAAAAAAATAAGCGTTTTCTATTATGTTTATAGAGTAACCAAAAAAGGAGGGACTTTTGTTGACCCGAAGAAGGAGACACCGAAGAAGAACGTACATCATGCGAAGAATGATTGCCGCAGTCGTTTTGCTCGGAATCATCGCACTGATCCCGACGTTGGTCGGATTTAAACAAGATAAAGAGGCAATGACACCAGCAGAGGCTTCCACACCAAAGGTCGAACCGATGAAGCAAGGTCCGGTTTTTCCGGAGATCGATATGGGTTCATGGCGGCCGAGTGAGGCGACATTGCTTTCAAATGAAGAAATCCCTGTCGGCGCGTTGACCTTCGTCAATGTGACCAACCAAGAGATATTAATCGATAAAAATGCCAATGACCGTGTGTTTCCAGCCAGTACGACCAAATTGATGACAGCACTTCTCGCCTATGAAAAGGCGTCTGCAGCGAATGAGCTCGACCAGCCGATCATCACGATTCAACAGTCGACACTCGACATTCCATGGGATAGCCACATCGCACATCTTGCCATCGGAGATACATTGACAGTCCGGCAAGCACTTTACGCCACGCTACTCGAATCTGGAAACGATGCTGCGAACAGCCTTGCGGAATACACGAGCGGGTCGACCGAGGCCTTCGTTCAAATGATGAATGACCGAGCAAAGGTTTTAGGATTGACTGGAACGCATTTCGTAAATGCGCATGGCTACTCGGATCCGAATCATTATACGACGGCGAACGACATGGCTAAAATCGCCTTCGCATTCAGTACATACCCGGAGTTGATTGAAATTGCCGGGACTTATGAATTTAAAGCCGAATTTAAAGATAAAGACGGTAGCGGCAAACGTCGTTGGTGGTATCACCTCGGTTCATCGGTTAATGAACGAAGTGTCAACTACTCCAAGTTTGTGACCGCCACGAAGACGGGTTATACGGACGAATCCGGATATACCATGGTATTCATCATGAAACATAATAGCGAAACATATATCTTGGTTACGATGCAGGCGAAGTCTGGACAAACATTCCCGACGATGCGACTCGTTGAAGAAAAAGCATTCAAATAAAGAAGTAAAGAGCATTCAAAGATGCTCTTTTTCTTATGATTAAAAATATGTTTTCTGAAAATTTTCCCATAAATATTACATTCATGTTACACAGGAAAGTCCTCAGCATTTCAAATATTCATAATATTTAAACTTTTTATTTGAAAATTTTAGCCTTCATCCGTTGGTATAATGGGCTTTAGAGCCGATTTTATGAAAAAGAGTCAGTTTGCAATCATTTCAAAGGTTCTGTAAGGTAAAGCACAAGTTCGCATTTTCAACTTTTGTTTTTAACTGTGTGATGTCTTCACACAATCGCGAACGAGTTGATTAAATAGATCTTTTAACTTAATAGGAGGTAATTCAATGTTATGGCAAGAATGGGTATCCATCGCGCTTTATCTCGTGATGATGCTTCTTATCGGATACGTTGCTTATAAACGAACGACCGATTCATCAGATTATATGTTAGGTGGCCGTAAAATGGGGCCAGGTGTTACAGCCATGTCAGCCGGAGCTTCGGATATGAGTGGTTGGATGTTAATGGGACTACCGGGTGCAATGTATGCAACTGGACTATCAGCAATTTGGTTAGCCGTTGGATTGGTCATCGGAGCTTACTTGAACTACTTGTTAGTTGCTCCACGACTTCGCGTCTTCACAGAGATGGCGAACGATTCGATTACGATTCCAGATTTCTTAGAGAATCGGTTCCGAGATCACTCGAACTGGCTACGGATCCTTTCTGCATCCGTCATCATCATCTTCTTCACGTTCTACACGTCAGCTGGGCTTGTATCCGGCGGGAAGTTGTTTGAAAGCTCATTCGGATTAAATTATCAGACAGGTGTCATTGTCACAATTAGTGTCGTCATCTTATACACCCTCTTCGGTGGATTCACGGCAGTTAGTTGGACGGACTTCGCACAAGGTGTCATCATGTTCTTGGCGCTCGTGCTCGTACCATTTGTCGCTTTAACAGATATCGGTGGAGTAGACACTGCTGTCAACTCTGCAACGACAATCAATGCCGATTTGTTCGACCTCTTTAAAGGGACGACGACTCTCGGGATTATCGGTCTCCTCGCTTGGGGACTTGGTTACTTCGGTCAGCCACACATCATTGTTCGCTTTATGGCAATCCGTGATGTGAAATCATTGAAAACGGCTCGTCGTATCGGGATGAGCTGGATGACAGTATCTATCATCGGTGCCGTCATGACAGGGTTCGTCGGAATCGCTTATTTCCGAGGACAAGGAAATCCACTCGGGGACCCGGAAACAGTCTTCATTCAATTCTCTGAAGTCTTGTTCCACCCGTTCATCACTGGTTTCTTATTGGCAGCCATCCTTGCTGCGGTCATGTCGACGGTATCGTCGCAATTGCTCGTCACATCATCTGCATTGACAGAAGACTTCTATCGTAAATTCTTCAACAAAGATGCAAGTGAGAAGACGATGGTCCTTGCCGGACGTGTTGGTGTCTTGCTAGTAGGAGTTGTAGCGACGCTCATGTCACTCAACCCATCAAGTACAATCCTTACACTCGTCGGATATGCATGGGCTGGATTCGGTTCTGCATTTGGACCAGCAATCCTCTTGTCACTTTACTGGAGCAAGATGACGCGTCAAGGTGCCCTCGCTGGTATCCTCGTCGGAGCCATTACCGTCATTCTCTGGATCGTCACTGGACTTTCGACAGTCCTTTATGAAATGGTACCTGGCTTCTTCTTGAGTATGTTGGCAATCGTGCTTGTCAGTAACTTTACTAGCCAGAAAGAACAAAAACGTATTAACCGTGAATTCGGTGAAATGGAAGCTGAATTGGCAGCTGCGAAGAAAGAGTAACGATTCACACAAAAACTCGGTTCCCTATAAAGGGACCGAGTTTTTTGTTTTACATCGATGCTGCGATTAACCAGACACGAATCACAAACGGTACGAGAACCAACACGAACATTGCGTTTCGCATCCACCGATTTCGGTTCCAATAGTACGCCATTAGTACGAACGGATGCAATGCGACCAATTCGTATGGATTGAACCAAAACCATGTGAGAATCAGTACGATTAAGAAGTACAATACTGATTTTTCTTTCGACGTTCGGTATTCACGCCACATATCATAGGCGCCTTTAAAGAAAGCGATGAATGTTGCAATCCAGAATACGATGACAATCACATTATCAAATCCACTAAACAACTGAGTAACCACCTTTTAGGAAGGATTTTCTACATAAAAACCGCCCCAGTAAATATGACGGTACGTAAACTCTTTTCCACTTTCTACAGTAATCACAATTTCATCTTCCGTCAACACGAGGACATGAACCGGTACCTCACCTTGTCGAAGCATCGGGCTAAATAATTGAAACTGTTTGTTTAACCATTTGCGCTCTGAAAAGTTTTGATAGTGATGTAGAGAAAGCATCGGATGGCTCAAGTATGCAGCTCCAACTATCGCGACAGCGATCGGTGGCGCGCCGATTTCCATCATGAACGAGAAGACGAGAACAAGTGATAGCAATCCGTAACCGAACTCTACTAATTCCATGAGAGATGCCCGACTGGCTATCACATACTGAATTACACGAAACATGAGATACAAGATGATACTGACAATCAAGTACTCAGAGAATGGCGAATGGCGGAACGAGACGTCTAAATAGAACAAGACAGGTAACAGTAGGATCCATTTCCATAGATGTAAGGCGAGGTAAAACAATGATTGATCGATGAAACGACGATTGTGTACGAGCCGTTGCATATCCATGTTTCCCACCTCCGCTTTGATGATGTGACCTTACGATACCATTCCCTATTCTTTCGAATGATAACTAGCAATTACACGTCTAACGAAGTTTTTCTTTCCTCTCGATTAACGTCGCATTCAACAGCCCACCAAGCAAGATGACAGAGGCAGCGAGATAAAACCAAATCAATAAGACGATGAACGCACCGAGTTGACCATAAAACTGTTCATAGTTTGCAAATTGTGAATAGTAACTAAACACGTTCGAGACAAGCAGAATCCCTACTGTTGCAAAAGCGGCTCCGGCCCAACTATTTTTAAATGTTCCGGACACACTTGGCAACCACTTATATACAAATACGAATACAGTGAATAGAAGACCTGTTCCGATGATCCATCTGAAGTAAAACCAAATCTGCGCATATGTCGTGACAATCTCATCGATGAACAACACGTATGAAGAGATTTCTCGAAGTGCCGTCTCAATCACAGGGACAAGCAATGAAAATGGCAACACAAACATGAGCGCCAAGGTGATGGCGATATCCTGTAAGACGCCCCTCCAAAAGGCTTTATTACGAACAGCCCGGTAGGCATCGTTCAATGCTCGCACGAGAGATTGTACGGCCATAGATGAGATCCAGAGTGCTGGTAAGATACTGAATGATGCCAATTTCAATTTGGAGTTGTCGAATACGGCTTCAATGTTCCCTTCTAATAGCTTGTAACTGGCTTCAGGCATGATGAGTGATAACGCTTGAATCACATCGCCACTCGTAAACGGCAAAAATCCGACAATCCCTAATACGAATAATAGGAACGGGAACGTGGATAGAATGAAATAATAGGCCAACATGGCCGCTTGATCAAAAAATCGTTCCGTAAAAAATCGCTTGACGACTGTCAAAAATACTTGTTTCATCGATACTCTCTACTTTCTTTTAATAAAATAATAGCGGTATTTGAAATAAATAATTTGAAATGAAGAGGAAACCCCTGATGCCAGGGGCGTCCCAATGATGATCTTTAACTGATTTCTTCTATTTTCGTTTCCCACGCTTCGATGTGCTCTTTACCAGGAAGATCGACACCATCTTTAAAGAATTCCGGGTCTCTTCCTTCTTTCTTTTGAACCATATAGTCATCGAGGAGCGTCTTGGCGACTTTACTCAATCGGAAGATCGCATACATGTTGACGAGTGCCATCAGCCCCATAAAGATGTCGGCAATCGACCAGACGAGTCCCGCCGATCGTACTGACCCGAACATGACCATCCCGACAACGGCAATCCGATAGATAATCAAATACCGCTTCTTCTCAGAAATGAACTCGATGTTCGTCTCCCCATAATAATAATTGGCCAAAATCGAACTGAAGGCAAAGAGTAAGATGGCGATTGTCATGAGCGTCGTCGCAATCGGTCCAATTTCGACGAGAAGCGCCTCTTGGGCAAGCTCGATCCCTTGGAATGCTTCAGAGCCTTCGACACCTGAGATAAGGACAATCATCGCCGTTGCGGTACAGATGAACAATGTGTCCACAAATACACTAAGCGATTGAATCAATCCTTGTTTGACCGGGTGACTCACCTCAGCGGTAGCTGCGGCGTTCGGTGCAGACCCCATCCCTGCCTCGTTCGAGAACAGGCCTCGTCGAATACCTTGGAGGACAGCTGCACCGACCGCTCCACCGAACAACTGTTGGAAACCGAGGACACCTTCAGAGAAGATGGCCGAGAACACTTGTGGCACGACATCAAGATTCGTAAGGACGACCCAAATGGCTAGTAAGATATAACCGCCCGCCATGATTGGTACAATGATTCCCGATAAGGTCGAGATGGAACGAATCCCACCGAAGATGACGATAGCGGTGACAACGGATAAGATGATGCCGACCCAGACCGTATCGATCTCAAATACGTTATTAACGGAGAGTGCGATTGTATTTGCCTGGACGGAGTTGAAGGCAAAACCGAAGGCGAACGTAATCAAAATGGCAAATACGATGCCTAACCAGCGTGCACCGAGAGCGCGCTCAATATAGTATGCCGGACCACCACGCCACGCCTTGCCGTCATGCACTTTATACACCTGGGCGAGCGTACTTTCAACGAATGCCGACGCCGCTCCAATCAGTGCAATGAGCCACATCCAAAATACGGCGCCAGGTCCGCCTAAAGCGATAGCCGTCGATACGCCGGCGATGTTCCCCGTACCGACTCGTGCCGCCGTTCCGATGGCGAATGCTTGGAAAGATGAGACCTGTCCTTTCTCATGCTTGATTCCTTTCACGAATAAAAGTTTAAACATTTCCGGTAACATTCGAAATTGAACGAACCCCATCCGAATCGTAAAATAAAGACCTCCTGCAATCAATACGAAGATGAGAAGGTACGACCATAAATAGTCATTGATTTGCATAATCAGTTCACGAATATCCAACGAAATCGCCTCCTTTTATCGAGTTTTTACCCGGTCTGAATATGACGGAAACAGTATGTTCACCGCACTTCCTTTAGAATCTCTTCACAGAGACGATGTGTCTCGAGACTGTCTTCCGCGACAACGGAGGCGTTCGGTTCCCCACGAAGTAAACGTAAGAAGTCTTCCACAAGGTCGATAAAGCCTCGACGCTTTAAATTGGACTCCCACGGGTCGAGCGACCATTCCTTCACACCGTCTCGTCCATAGTCTGTAATCCGCTCCACATCGCGTGTGACCCGCTTCACGGTCGGTGACATGACCTCCATCACTTCTTCGGTACAACCGTTGTCTCGGTTCATCCAACCGATTGCTTCGATTCCCCCTGCCATGAAATGAATTATCACTTGTTTCAGCACATCCCCTTCAAATCGTGGTATCACGCGCAACCGCTCGACAGGCTGAAGATCGGTCAAATAACGGAGCGTATCGACGACATGCACGAAATCTTCGATCACAAATTCACGGAGCGTTGCCGGTTTATACGTTCTGTTCTTTTGAATGAAGACCATATTTTTTTCTTCGATTTGTTTGAGTGCCTGCGTGGCCGTCGCAAATCGGCGATTGAAGCCCGTGACGAGATGTACACCTTTCTCGTTAGCGAGTGCGACGAGTCGCTCCGTTTCTTCAAGAGTGAACGTGATCGGTTTGTCGATGAAGACATGCTTCCTTTGCCGCAGACAATACTCGGCTTGCTCATAGTGGACAGCTGTCGTCGAATGAATCATGACGGCATCGATTTCTGCCATCGGCACGGCGTCGAGCTCCGTATATCCTCCTTTAAAACGATAGGTCGAGATGACTTCGTGTAACTTTTGTTCATCTCTAGAGACAAGATACACATCGACGTCCTTTAATCCGGCATATACTGGCAGATACGCTTTTTTTGCCACGTCACCTATGCCTACTACCAAAATATTCATCTACTCACTCCTCCAATATTATGTAGAAAGCCCGAAGCGACTGCCTCGGGCTCACGTAATAGATACAATCTCAAAACTTGTGATCGGTTCACGAATCGCGTCAGATACAATCTGATAAGCCGCATGTAGTTCTTCTTGATTATTTAAGTCCGGCACACGATCCATTTCCACCTCGACCGTCCGAGTGTTTTGTTCTTTCGCATGTAACTGATATTCGACGGTATACTTTTCCATCATCTGTCCCCCTCTAATTATACATATGTTATGTATAACCTGTTAGACGGATGATGAAACAAGTGAGTTTGCTCTAATAAAATAGAAAATGACCGCTCAGTTGAACGGTCATGGATTCATTATTCTGATTTCGGTTTCTCGTCACGGTCCGGACGTGGACGGCGCTTTCCGAAGTATTGATAATATTGCGTTTCGATATTTCCGTTGTACAACTTCCGACGCTTCGTCGCAGGGCGTCCGTATGCCTTCTCGAAGTCTTCATAACTCGTCAACATGTAGACGCTGTAACCAGGGTATTTCGAATATTGTTCTCCGATTCGCTCATACAAGTCGATGATCTCTTCTTCTGACTGAAGTCGTTCCCCATACGGAGGGTTACCGATGATGACTCCGTACTCTTCTTTCGGCTTCAGTGCGGCTGCGTCACTATGGACGAACGTGATCGCATCGCGGACGTCAGCGAGTTCCGCATTGTCTTTTGCGAGTTTGACCATCCGCGGATCGAGGTCGATTCCATAGATTTTTAGCGGTTTATCCCACTCCGCCTTCTCATTCGCTTCATTAATTGCCGCATACCAAGCTTTTTTTGGGATGCATGTCCAATCTTGAGCGAAGTAATCACGGTTGATACCCGGCGCGATATTTCGTCCAATCATCGCCGCCTCGATGGCGAGCGTCCCTGAACCTGTAAATACGTCATAAAACGGCATGTCCGGACGCCAGTTTGTCAATTGAATCATCGCCGCTGCCATCGTCTCTTTGAGTGGAGCTTGCGAATGAAGCTCACGGTAGCCACGACGATGGAGCGGACCGGACGTGTCGATCGTGATGGTCGCCACATCTTTCAATAGGGCGACTTCGATTGGGAATTTCGCGCCTGACTTCGGCAACCATTCTCCCTCTTTACGATAGCCGCGTTGCATCGCTTCAACAATCGCCTTCTCCGTAATCTTCTGACAGTCACGAATCGAGAACAGCTTCGATTTGACCGAGCGTCCGTCGACCGTGAACGCCGCGTCCCACGGCATGAGGTTGGTCCATGGTAACGCTACGACCCCGTCAAACAATTCTGTAAACGTTGTCGCCTTGAACTCGGCAACGACGAGTTTGACCCGGTCTGCTGTCCGCAACCACATGTTCAGACGTGGGATGTCTTCTATTTCCGCGTCGATATAAATCCGTCCGTTCTCGACTTCGCACGTGTATCCTAAATCCCTTACTTCTTTTGCCACAAGTGCCTCGATTCCCATCGCTGCCGTCGCAATCAGTTTACGTTTTGCCATCTAAATCGCCTTCCTTCTACATAAATATCTTTCAGTCATTTTGTAAGTTGTAAAAAAATCATGAAAAAAGGAGCTCAAGTATATGTGCTTGAACTCCTTGTCGTTGTCAGTTGAGACTATGTTGTCCTGTAAGCCATGTTCTGTACTCCGGTGCTCATAACGGTCTCCCTGGCACGATGGAGTGACAATCATCTATCTGCGCACATCGGCGCCCTCCGTCCCGTTCGATTCCGGTCTGGAAGTTCCCCTACCATAGTTTGGGTTTCTCGCTCGTGGGGTTTACCTCGTTCCACTCTGAACGTTTCCGATCAGACTCCGTCACTGTGGCACTTTCAAGAAGCGTACACCATATCCGAGGACTTAGGTGTTTCTTCTGCCGTCAACTTGCGTTGCCTACACTTATCGTTTCGTGTAGCACGATCACTACAGCCATCACAGGCTGTGCGAGCATGGACTTTCCTCAAGACTTGCGTCCCGCGATTGTCCAGACCTCATAGTCACTTCAACCATTGTAGCTGAAATTTGAACGGTTGACAACTTAAATTTGAAACTTGATTTTACGTTCAGTCAGCGCTAAAATAAGGCGTGTTCATTGAATAAGGAGGGATTTTGATGCATCAGGATGCAAAAAACGGTTGGATTCAACGTCTGACTTATGTAATAGAAATCGATGACATTAAAGTGCTCCACCCGAACAACGGCGTGTTCGCCTTCTACCGAAATAATCGTCTCGTCCGAGGGTTTGAACCGTTCGATATCAAGGCACCGAACGAACTCTCGAAACGACCTTATCATTTTGACCATCACAATTTAGCACACCTCGAGGAGCGTTTCCCGGATGCCATTCCAGTATTCGATGAAACACATGAGACGCGTCGTGCTTGGAGCGACCGCATCCGAGTCGGCCTTTGCGAAATCATCCGAGATGGGAAACTCAGTTTCGAGCATATTGATGACCAAGGTAACGTATTAGAAGCGAGTATCCGTTGGTGTGGAGAAGCCATCACCATCGATTAAATAGAAGAAGCCGTCTCTCCGTTAGGAGTAGGCGGCTTTTTGTCTTATAAAGTCTCTGTGACCGGAGGCTCGTCTTCAATGATTGGTGGCTCATAAGATGTCGTCACCACTTTTTCGCGAAGGTCCGTCGGCTTCAGAATGACGGTCAACTTTTCCGCCGTCTCCCCTCTTACCGGGAATGTCCCAGCGATGTGGAGCGCTTCGTATAAGACCTTCCCATTTGAATCAAGTACCGTGACCGTCCCTTTTCGTGTCGTATGAATCGTGAATGTCCCTTCCTCCGACACCTTCACAGAAACTGCCGTCTTCAATGTGTTGACATAATCGATCGTTCGGCTCGTGTAGCGCTTATGTTTTCCGTCCGTTACTTGACCGACGATGCGGTATTGTCCGCTCGGTAGCCAATCCCCACTCGAATACATCGTGAACGACCGATTTGGAGTAAGTGTCTTAATTTTCTTGTTCCCTTGATACAGTGTGAACGAAGATTTCAAGTTCGAATGGTTCATGACACTCAACTTGACATCATTCACGTATCGGCTCTTCCACACCGAAGGGGCAGAGATATGAATCGGGCGAGCCGTCGCTTCTAATAGTTTCATTGTATTCAATTCCGTATAGGACTTGCCGGACGCTCGAGGCATCTTCGCAATTAACTGGTCGATCTCACCCGGTGTCAAATAAGGGTTGATCGATTTGACGAGCGCGAGACTCGCCGTGACCATCGGTGCCGCCATCGACGTCCCATCCATATAGATAAAGCGGTTGTTGACCCCGAGCGAGAGGATGTTCACACCTGGCGCCACGATTTTGACGCGATCGTCCATATTGCTAAAGCTCGCGAGACGATGTCTAGAATCAATTGCACCGACCGCGATTACTTCTTTCATGTTCGCGGGAAAGTTAATCGTCTGTTTTCGATCATTTCCAGATGATGCGACGATAATGACCCCTTTTGCCCTTGCCCGTTTGATTGATGCGGCCAAACGACTATCATAATCATCCCCACCAAGCGAGAGGTTGATGATGTTCGCCCCTTTCGCCACAGCCGTATCCACGGCATTAGCGACCGTCCAAGAGTCCGTTTTATCTTTATTCACCCCGTAAAACACATTATAGAAGTGGTAGCGGACGTTCGGCGCGAGTCCTGCAATCCCAAAGCGGTTATGTTTCCCGGCCATGATTCCGGCGGTATGCGTACCGTGAATATCCGCAGTATACGGACCTTTCATGGAATTGACGACACGAGGAACGTTCTTCAAATCCGTATGGTTCCGGTCAGCTGACGAGTCAATCAGCGCCACAACGATATCACTTGCGCCTCTCGTCTTACTCCAGGCCAAATCCGTACCGATTTGCTTCACATAATATTGACTCGTGACTTGTGGTTCTGAGACGACGTAGCCATGTTTCTTAAGGATGACTGGCTTTGCAGCATCTACTCCCACCGGCAGTAAAAGGGCAATCGCTGTCAAAAGGGCAATCTTTTTCATTCCTTCCGCTCCATTCCAAACTGATAAAGTGACTCCATTATCTCAAACTTTGGATTAGATTTCCCTTTTTTTGAATGAAAAGTTGTCGACAAATTCACCAATAGCTTGGCTCATCCGGATGTAACATATCAAACTCGACAATCCGTCCAATCGTCAAGTACGTATAGTAGCGCGCCAGTTCCACCCGGCTTGGGTCGGGACGAAATCCTTCTAAGTCCTCTCCGAGCGGGGAGCCGTCAATGGTCTCAAACTGCTGGCAAAAAAAAGACTCGGTTTCGGCGTCCCAGACGATACGATCTCCGATATATCCGCTTCCGAAGCGGATGTAATCGATGATGGACGGAACGATGACTTCTGCCGGCAAGCGTTCGCTCATCCGACCGACGAGCTCATATCGCAAGCGATCTGCCTGATCGGCTTCCTCGAGGGAGGCACATTTGAGTACTTCTTTATTGATTTCAATCAATACAACATAATCCCCTGGTTCAATGGAGAGCTTCATCGCCTCACCTCACTTTTCATACCTTCATCCGATTTTCTACAAGTCATTATTCGAGATAAATGGTGGGAATCCTGTCCATTCATCATTTTTTTCCAAATCGCAGTTGAGTTCACAACGGTCGAACTGTTTTTGTTATACTAATCATATGAATTGAGAGAGAGGAAGTGCACCATGGCCAAACGACCGCTGACCCCTCGAGAAAGTGAGTTGATTGCGACCGCGTTATTTGTTGTCGGAAGCGTTCCCTATTCAGGACATATCGATCGTCTCGAATCCCTCACCTTACGTGATATCGCTGATGACTATTTGAATGGAACTGCCACTTCCGCAGACGCGATCGACGCACTTGATCAATACATCTACGTTCGGCGTCATCGCTTCAAAAACGTGACCCCTCATAACCTCTGGACATTGGATGACCGGACGGAACAGGAAGCACTGCGTCATATCTCCAAGCGACCTGAATTGAAAAAGGGTCAGACGTTGAATAAACGGAATCAACCGTTTCAAGCGGGACAAGAGATTGAGTTCAAAGTGGACAAGCATGTCGACCGTGGACAATTCCGCATCTACATCGGAAAACTTCAAGGCTACACGTGTAAAGCCCAGTCAAAAGAACGTGAAAAGATGAAGTCAGTGTCAGGATGGATCACACATATCGACCCGAAAGACCGACTGGTTTTTGTCAACGTGACAGACTTCGGACGGATGCCAATCGAACCTGCAATGAAACAAGAACTTGAATCGATGAGCGCCTCGATGCTCGGTTGGTTCGCCACGGCAACAATCCCTTCTGAAGAAGAAGCACTCCTTGCCAAACAGATGATCGGCACGTTACAGCGACGCGATCAACCGTATTGGTTCACGTTGACGACCGCGTTGAACCACCCTCGCCCAGAACATGTGAAACGCTGGGGAACAGTCGTGAATCTTCTCGTCAAAGCGAGTAAAGGTGACCAAAAGGCCATCCAAACATTAGAGACACAAGAAGACAAATATTTTAAGGATGCGTTCATCCGCGCACTCCGTGCCCTTCATCAAGAGATGACGAAACAATAAAGCTGATACGACTCGAGGTGACTCCGCATGGGTCACCTCGTTTCGTGACGAACCTATTTTGGAAAGGAACGACCGATATGCGTATACTCATCGTAGAAGACGACCCATCCATTTTACGCCTTGTGAAGGAGACGTTCGAAGATGCGGGTCATGAGGTATTGACGGCGATGGATGGGAACACAGGCGAAGAACGTTTTACAACGCAACCAATCGATGCCGCAATCGTCGACATCATGCTCCCAGGGCTTGACGGTCGTGAGTTGTGTCGACGACTCAAGGCGACTCTTGATATACCCGTCATCCTACTAACCGCTCTCGATGAATGGGAGGATAAGCGCCAAGGGTTCGAGCATGGGGCAGATGACTATGTAACCAAACCTTTCATCCCTGAAGAGTTATTGTTCCGATTGCAAGCCGTCTCGCGGCGTTATCAACGCTCGGCTGCTTCACAAATTCAAGCCGGTCCTCTTCGACTCGATTTAAGAGAGTACGAGGTGACGCTTGAAGGGCAGCTGTTCTATCTTCCTAAAAAAGAGTTTGAGCTATTATTTCAACTCGCCTCTTTTCCGGGAAGAGTGTATCGTCGTGAGGAGTTAATTGATTTGGTGTGGGGATTTGATTTCGAGGGGGATGAGCGAACGGTTGATGTTCATATCAAGCGACTTCGTAATCGGTTCGATCACCCTGCTCTGACAATTCGAACGGTACGAGGTGTCGGATACGCACTCGAGGTGAACGGATGAAGACACTCTACACGCGAATCATCGTCACGATGTTCCTGATTTTACTTCTTTCCGGAGCCATCTCTCTGTTGATCAGCAATGTGGCTTATTATACGTGGTGGCAACCTTCCTATAGCGAGAAGACGGAACGGGTCGCCAAAATGGCGGAGTCGTATGTCGAGAATCATACCGATTTAGACTATGATGCCTTCTATACCTTTTTAGCCGCGACCGGATACCAACTGGTCGTCGTGGACTCCGCAGACGAACGTCGACGCTTTGGCGGTGCATTTCGAGACGAGACCATATCTGACGCGGTGATTCAGTCCGTACGGAACGGAGCTCCCTATCAGGGAATGCGTGACTTTCCGTTTCATCTCTTCTTGCTCGGATTGTTCGATAATGAATTGACGAACACATATGGATTTACACTTGAAAACGGAGACGTCATTTTTATCCGTCCGGACTTGAGTGCCCAAATCCGTGAGTTACATCTGTTCGTCGGTCTATTTTTCGCACTCGTGACCCTCTTGGCATTTGGCTTGATCGCCATTTCGACAAGGTCCTTGGTCCGCCCATTGCAGACGCTCACGAAAGCGACCACATCCGTCGCCATGCGTAAAGCTCCGGAACATCTCCCCGTCGAGCGTCAAGATGAGATTGGGACGTTGGCACGACAATTTCAACACATGTCGAACGAGATCAATCGGACAGAAGCGAGACAAAGACGATTCGTTTCGAATGTCTCCCATGAATTCCAATCTCCGTTGACTTCCCTAGTTGGCTATGCAGAAAAATTGGCTGACGGAACGAAAGGAGAATCGAAGGAATATGCGCGTGTCATCGAACAGGAGACGAAGCGTCTATCCCAATTGACGAAACAACTGCTGCTTTTATCACGATTGGATGAAAATCCACCGATTCTCGAGACGAACGTGAATGTGCTTCAATCGGTATCCGAAGTCATTCAAATGAACGCATTCATTCTTGATCAAAAAGGGATTGCCGTCGTTACTGACATCCCACAAGACGTAGTCTTGAAGAGTGACCCGGTTCTACTCGCACAAGTTTGGAACAACGTATTGGTGAACGCCGTCCATGCCTCACGTGATGGAGGCACCATCCACATCACCTGTACCGTTGATCCGGGTGTCGTCATCTCGGTTACAGATGAAGGGATTGGGATGGATGACGAGACAAAAGAGCACCTCTTCGACCGCTTCTATCGCGGAGACACGGCTCGAACGAGTCAAGGGACAGGTCTCGGTCTCGCCATCACCTCAGATATCATCGACCTACATGGCGGAAACATCACAATCGAGTCTAGCCTTGGAATCGGCACCACGATCCATCTACATTTTTGATGTCGTTCATATTCTGTTCATATTGGTTGCGTACACTTCCTTCATCAGCACTTGAAGGAGGTTTTTTTATGCAGTTAGGTTGGAAAGAGATGTGGAGACAGAAAAGAAAGTTCTCCATGTTGTTCGTGATCACATTTTTGATTGTCATGTTGACGACACTCATTACAGGGCTAGCAGACGGCCTCGCATATGATAACGGTTCTGCGTTGCACGAATTGAATGCTACGACGTATCAACTTGATCCGGACTCAGAAGGTCAATTGACACGATCGTTTATAGACGTCAAAGCGGATACTTCAAACGAAACGATGAGCGTCCGACAGCTCACGGTCACGATTGATGGAAAAAAAGAAGAGGTCACGCTATTCGCCCTTCCAAGTGGAAGTAATATTGGCCCAGGTACTTATCTAGAAACAGGTGAAGTCTTGTTTGACCCAAGTCTCTCAGAACAGCTTGGAACAGGTGACACGTTGACCGACTTTGCGTCCGAATATCGTTTTACGATCGCCGGTGAGGCGCCTGGACGCTACAGTCATGGACCGGTGATTTACACGACGAACGAGACGTGGTTTGATTATTTGAATCAATCCGAACAACGTCCATATGTATCTGCTGAGATTGGAACGGAATCCACGATGTCCGATGCGCTCGTCATGAGTCAACAAGATTTGATTGAGTCGGTTCCTGGATATAGTGCCGAACAGAGCACATTCACGATGATGCGTGCCTTTCTGCTCGTGATCGGAACGTTTATTTTGACCGCGTTCTTTTATTTGTTCACGCTTCAAAAGTTACCTGAGCTCGGAATTCTGAAGGCAATCGGCCTCTCCCCACGTATCATCGGACGGGCACTGCTCTTTCAGGTCATCGTCATCGTGTCGGCGGCAGTCGCCACATCGATCGGGGTCATGTACGTCGTCGATGCGTTGATTCCATCATCATTGCCGTTTCTCGTCGACTTCGGTCATGTCGCGCTATTCGGATCCATGTTCATCTTCTTATCTGTTCTTGGTGCGTTGTTGCCGTTATGGAAACTCCGTCAAGTCGACGCAATTGAAATCATAGGAGGGAAAGCATCATGAGGTTAAGCCATGTATCACATCAGTTTGACGGTCAGCTCGTATTGAATGACATCGAGTTACATGTTTCACCGGGGGAATGCGTCGCCATCGTCGGTCCGAGCGGTAGCGGGAAGAGTACGTTGTTATACATCCTCGGTCTGTTGCGAAAACCGGATCAAGGAGCATTTTTGATGAACGAGCGAGACGTATTCGAATTAGATGAGGAACAACGTCGTCTGTTACGCCTGCATGAAGTTGGGTTCGTGTTTCAACAGGCCCACCTCATTCCCTACTTGACGGTGCTCGAACAACTAGAGCTGATTCAAGAGAAGAAAAAGTTGGATGCGAAGCAACTGTTGATCGACCTCGGCTTAGGGCACCGTCTGCACCATCTCCCGGCGACCTTGTCAGGAGGTGAAAAGCAACGCGTGGCCGTCGCTAGGGCCCTCATCAACTCCCCGCAACTCATTTTGGCAGATGAACCGACGGCGAGTTTGGATTATGAGAATGGACGTCTTGTAATGGAACTCTTGGCCAAACAAGCGCATGAGGAAGGAAGACGTGTCGTCGTCATCACACATGATGAACGCATGCTCGATGTGTGTGATCGTGTCCTTCGCGTGATTGACGGTACCTTGACCGAGCTCAACAAGGGAGAAGGGCATCACAACCAATTTGATGCAGCTGATGAGTGAGCCATCCTCCAAAGCGAATGGCAACACGGATTGATCCATTTTCTAAAATGGTCGCCTCTTCGATGGTCATCAGTCGTTCGATGATATGATTCGATTCGAGTCGAATCCCCGAGAGACAGGAGAAAGCGCGGACGATTTCCTCTGGTCGACACTCGACTAGACGCGCAATCTCTTGCACCTCGGTGAGGAGGCTTGTTTTGTTGTATAGAAAATACCGGTCGAGTATAACATCAAATACGAGTCCGACAACCCGTTCATCACCTTCAAGCGTCCACGAGAACGTCACTCCTCGCTCAAGCGTTCCCTCTCTGTCGCTCAACACCCTTTGAATCATTCGATAAATCTCTGTCCTCTCCATGTAGATGCCCCCACCCTCCTACTATTGTCACTTCATCATACCGTTCTCTACCTAATCTTTCGATGTGTCGTCATTCATTTAATTCACCTGCTTATGTTACGTATGCCCTCCCCTTATGTAAGAAAACAGGACCGTATCGAGTCGTTTCGGGTACAATAACGTTGAAAGGAGTCGGTATCAATGCAACGAAAATGGAAAATTGGATTAGCATCACTTTTCACAGGTTATTACGCAATCAGCTACTATGCCTTCAAACGAATGACGCGAGGCAAACGAAAGACTCCGGAGATGTTACTCGCTCCATATACGGACGAAGATCGCACCTTTTATCATGACGTACCGTTCGAGCATGTCTCGATTCAATCGCGTGATGACTTTCGCCTCTACGGGCGTATCTATCGGAATGAAGGGTCAACAAAGTGGATTGTGTTCGTACATGGATATACCGCATCACATAGTTTCATGGCCCCTCACCTCGCCATGTTCCATCGACTCGGCTACAACCTGCTTGCCGTCGACTTGCGCTCACACGGGGAGTCTGAAGGGATTTATGCCTCATACGGTTTCCATGAAAAAGTCGATATGATCGACTGGGTGGACTGGTTGAAGAAAGAGGAAACAGTCGATCAAGTCGGGCTTCACGGCGTCTCAATGGGAGCGGCCACCGTCTTGCAGACGACTCCGCTCACAGACGTCGACTTCGTCATCGCTGAATGTCCGTTTGACGATATGAAACAATTGATGCGTTATCAACTGAGAGAGTTACACCACATCCCAGCCGAACTCATTTTACCAGGAATCGACTATTTCCTTTGGTCTCGTGCCGGCTTCACGATGCGACAAGTCCAACCGAAAAAGGCCGTCACGGAAACGACGACCCCAATCCTATTCGTGCATGGTTCAAAAGATGATTTCGTGCCGACGTGGATGTCGGTCGAAATGAATGCCTTGAACCGAAAGAACGATTTGTTGTTAATTGATGGGGCAGAACATACCGATTGCATGATCAAGGACGCTCTCGCCTATGAGGAGGCGGTCACTCGCTTTTTGCATCGACATGGATTGGACCGGCAATCAAATCTAGAAGTACATGTAACACCATGACCGGCCAAAGGACTCCCATCCCTAAATAGAGGATGCCTAATCCGAATCCAACAATCCCTGTCGTAAATACTCCCTTTATCCCTTGATAGGCGTGGGCCACGCCGAAAAGGGCGCCCCCGATTAGGGCGAGAGTCACATCTGGCACCTCGATATAGAGGGAAATCGTGTATAGCAGGACACCTCTGAATATGAATTCCTCGGTCACGCCAGCCGTGACCGAGACGGCGTTCCACGCCTGTTCTTCTGCTTTTGTCCGGGGTAGTAGCAACTTCTCTAAATCGAGCTCATAGTAAGGGCGTAATACATGTCGGAGACGTGCTGAAGTTTTGACCAACAGATAAAAGATGAGTGTCACGGTGACTAGGATGCATGACAAGTAAAAAACTTGCCAAGCCTGTTCGTTCCCCGCTTCTGGTGCGAATGTCAATCCAACTTCCACTGGCGGTACTTGAAATAAAAAGATGAGGGCGACAATCAACAAGGTCAGTCCCCATGCTGACTTCACGGTTTGTTCGTACACCCATGCCCGTCCTCTCGTTTCAATCAAGGGACGAATCAATTTGGCATTAAAGATCTGAACGATCAGCATGTAGCCGATGATGGCTGTAAAAATCAAACGTTCGAGCATCCATATCCACTCCTGTCCTTCCTCTTAGCTATATGCTACACTATTCGGGTATTGTCTAAAAGCTAGGAGGCGGTATCTTGAAACGTATGATGCTGCGACTGACCGGTTTCATCATTGTGCTCGTGCTTTTGCTCGGGGCAGTCGGCTGGCTCGGTCAACATGATAAAGTGAACAATGGATTGTATCGAACCTATTATGGAGAGAACGGTGTTCCGAACACGCATCTGGCCGTCTATCAAGACGCTGCTGAAACATATGACGTGGACTGGCGCCTACTGGCAGCCGTTCACCGTGTAGAGACCATCTTCTCACACAGTTCGTCGATGCGTTCGTCTGTCGGCGCGATTGGGCCTTTTCAATTCATGCCCCGTACTTGGCTCGGTTGGGAATATGATACCGATGACCAAAAAGGCGATGTCCCAGAAGACGAAGTGGATTTGACGGACCTTGCCTTGATTGAACAGTATGGCGGACTCGGTCGCGACGGGAACGGCGATGGAAAAGCTGATCCACACAGTCTAGTTGATTCTGCGCACACGGCGGCGTATTATTTAAGTGAACACGGTGGAAAAAAGACAGATTCAGTCACATCCGTCCGAAACGCTATCTTCGAATACAATCGAAGTGAGCAATATGTCAATGATGTCATGACGTACTTCGAGAACTATGAATCAAGCGTGACGTTCATGCCTGATGAGCGCAATACGCTTAGTCAACGAGTTGCTTATTACACGATTCGATATGTCGAGTGGTTCAAAACGCTCGGCTGATGCTTACATGAAAAAGTGAGGAATGGAAATGAACACGCATGTAGAAGAAGTAACCATCCGCGTCAAATCAATCTTCAATGAAGATAAAACGAAACGCTATATGCGAACGTATGAGTTCACCGATGTGGAGGATGGCGTCATCTGTGCCGTCATCATTTACTCGCCGCGGATGAGCGATGCCTTTTTGTCCGGCACGACGACACAGCGTGCTTATATGTTGATGCAAAATCATTTGTCACAACCGATTCGAGAAATGCGGGTCATCAGTCTCGTCCCGACACTCGCCATCAATGACAACCTTCCATACGTGGAGTCTCAACTCGATGAGACGAACTACCATTACGTCGAAGAGACGTTACAAGAGGTAGAAGCAAGCGGCGGGATGATCATCGTCGGTTGGGGGTCTCCAGGTCGCTTGATGCACCACTCGACATCTTACAAATCGCTCTTTGCGGATTATGAAGCGAACATGTATTGCATCGGTACGACAGCAAAAGGCGAGCCACAACAGATTCGAATGGCCAACGAGAATACCGTTCTCGAGGCGTTCAACAACGAATCGGTCAAACCGAAGTTTCGCATCGTGAAAGAAACGAAAAAAGACGACTCTCCGTGAGTCGTCTCAGGCTGTTGATGAATCAAATCGCCATGTGCGATTTGATTCTTTTTTATGTTTAACGAGTTTGAGGCGTTCTGTGCGAAGTGGACGTAGCGTTTACCAACTTATTTCTTCGCTTAGACCGTTTCGAAGAATAGATCAGGTTATTTCTTTGGAAGACGAGGCGCCACAGAAAATAGCTAAATGAGCACTACAAGTGTTGGCCATTCGTGTGACTCGTCCTACGGCGCCGCGACTCCTACAGGAACGCAATCCAACGGAGACCCAGCAGCGACTTCAGTCGCGATGCGGCTCCGGGATTGCCTGTGGAAAGCGTTGGCGCCGGAAGGACGAGTTCGAACATATTATTTGTTAACAAGCTGACGACTCTCCGTGAGTCGTCTTTTCATATGCCGATCCAAATGGAAAGGCCAAACAGTGTGAAGAATATACCGGACCATATGTAATCGGACGGTTTGACGTCAATCCGCTCATAGACGGTCCGTTTCCCACTCGTGAAACCCCTCGCCTCCATAGAGAAGGCGACCCGTTCCGCACGTCGGATCGAACCTGCCAACAGCGGGAGAAGGAGTTTCGGTACATGTCGAATCCGTTCCCATTTCGTATCGAGCGGAACGCCGCGAAGACGATGCGCGTATTGAAGCTGATACATCTCCCGTTGCATCAACGGAAGGAAGCGGAATCCAACGAGCGCGCTATAGGCAATCGTCGGTGAAAGCCTCGCCTGTTGCATCAAACTCATGACGAAACGTTTCGAATCGGTCGTCAACATGAAGAGAAGCGACAACACGGTGAACGCCAATACACGGAGACTAAGAGACGTAGCGACGCGCGCCTCTTCTTTTGAGATATCTTGACCGAGAAGCGTCACCCACGTCTCTCCCCCGAGCTCCTTCCCAAACACGAGCGTCGTCCAAAACGTCCCGAGCGCCGTGACGAGAAATGGGATCAAGAACAGGTTCCACTTCTTCCAGGACACGTCTGTCGCCAGCAATTGAATCGTCAACGTACCGACGATGATGACGAGCGGGGTCCACGGGTTATAAAACAAGGCAAGCCCGAACATGATGATCGTCATCGTCACAAACTTGATCGTCGGATTCATATCATGGAGTGACATCGCTTTCGACCTCCCGTTAATCGATAATGACGAAGTCTCTCCGTGTCCAGCCAGAGCTCATCCCCGAATGGTCCTGAGAGTTCCCCGTCCTTCATCAAATAGAACGTATGGGCGATATTGGCGAACGATAAGTCATGGGTCACGAACAAGATCGTCTGTCCCTTTTCCGCATGTTGCTTCATCAAAATCTCTAGTGCATGGAGTGACGGTTCATCTTGGCCAGCCGTCGGTTCATCGAAGGCAAGCAACTGTTTGTTAGATAGTAACTGAATCCCGACGGCGAGTCGTCGCTTCTGTCCATGACTGAGCGACAATGGATGGAGGACTCGTTTATCCTCGAGGGATAGCTCCTCTAGTACGTTATCAATCGATTCCTCATGACCAAACTGTAGCTCTTGCTCGACCGAGTTCATGAAAAATAAGTGTTCCGGAGATTGAGGGACGAGTCCGACCCGGCGGTCAGACTCCGTCAAACTTCGTAAAAACGTCGACTTTCCACTCCCATTTGGTCCCAATATGGCAATCACTTCCCCGATACGAGCTGTTAGGGTCACTCCTTTTAATCGAAATGTGTCACGCTCCACCTCGTCGACCACATAGTGTTCGACTGCATGACGTGGCAATGACGATCGTGTGAATGAAAAATCATCGACCGGTTGAAACGGCTCGTTCCGCACAATCCGTCCTTGATCGAGTTCGATGTGCCAATCAAAAAAGTCTCCCCACAAGTGCGCGCGATGTTCGACAACGATCACGTTCACGTTGTCCAAGTGATCGAGCCAGTCGACGAATCGATTCGCGGTCATTGGGTCAAGGTGTGTCAACGGCTCATCGAGAAGCAACCATTCCGGTTGTCCGACCATGGCGCAAGCGACGGCGATCCGCTGTTTCTCCCCTCCTGACAAGGAATCGATGTGACGATTTCGGTAATCGGTCAGTTGGAGTGACTCGAGAATCTCCGTCACGCGCTGATCGATGACCTCGACCGGCGTCTGCAAATTTTCGAGTGTGAAGACGAGTTCCTCTTCCACCCGTTCCATCACGAACTGCGTGTCCGGGTCTTGGAATACCGTCCCGACCCGCTGATTGATCTCGCCTGGTGCGTAGTCGTCGTGTGAGCGTCCCAGTAGTTCGAGTCTGCCTTCCAGGATCCCATCACAATTCTCTGGATAGAGACGGTTGAACAGCGCGAGCAGGGTCGACTTCCCGCTTCCGCTCGCTCCTGTCAAAATCGTGCGTCCAGGTTTTATGGATAGTGTCACATCTTTTAAGATGGTGTCCAGACTTTCGGGGAATCGGAATGAAAGCGATTCTGTCTCAACCATGGACGTTCCCACTCCGAGCGATCGCATAGCCACGAAGCGACCCCGTCTTGAGCAACAGGTCACTGAGCAACTTCCCACCGATTCCTGCGATGACCATGCCACTGACCGCCCGCAGCCCGAACATCGTCGCCACATATCCCGGTTCGAGCACCGCAAATCCGCTCATGAAGTAAGTGTACACGAAACTCGTGACGGCCGAGCCAAATCCAGCAAGCATGAGAACCCAAAGCTCGTATCGACGATAACCTGTCATCGCAAAGACTGCTTCCGCCCCAAGACCTTGGACGATGCCGACCAAGATGATGCGGGGTCCGATTGCATTCCCAATCAACATTTCAATCGTCGCTGCCATCACTTCCGAGATGAAGGCCGCACCCGGCTTCCGAATGATATACGCCGAGATGATTGACACGATGAACCAGATACCGAAGATCCACTCATAGGCGATCGGTCCAATCAACCCTGCCCATAAGTTCCCGATATGAACAAACAATAAGTAGACGACGGCAAAGACGACAGACAATACGGAGACGAGGACGACCTCTTTCAATTTCCACGATTTAAGCATGTTGTCCTCCATGTGACGGACTGTTCACACTGAACGTCACCGTCATGACGACGTGTCGATTCTTCTCGCGTGTCCGGTTGAACGCCGACTCGTAATACGAGAACACATCATCCAAGTTCCCATGAATGCCTGACGCGTAGTGCATGGAGTCATTATAGACACCCGCCTGTTTCGCTTGCTCGATTTCATCATAGATGAGATCCATATAGTTCTCCGCCCCCATCGGATAAAGCGCGAACTGTGACGAGACATACTGTTCTCTTGAAATTCCATTCAGTGGTTGTGGTGGTGCCTCGAGCACCTCATCCCCTGCCGAATCTCCCGGACATCCGACAGAGAAGGTTCCGCTCATCGAGACATGGCGTCCTTCCTCCGAAGCCAGGCTTAAGACGGTCCGTGCGACGTCGAACACGTGCTCGGCGCGACCTCGGATCACGGTCGACACGTCATCCGTATGTCGCCACACACCCGTCATATTCGTTTCTTTCAATGCCCCTTTGATCGTCCTGACAAAGTCATCTGTCATCGGGCTAAGCGTGAAGCGAAATCCGACAATCGGACTCGTGCCACATGATTCATTCATCTTGTTTCCCCCTCTATATGTGTTTGCATAAAAAAAGCCGCATTCATGAGAATGCAGCAACAAAATCTATACAAACTTGCATAGAGAAAGTGCCGCACTTCCTCACGCCAGTATTACCTGGATCGAGTTATAAGGGATCGGAGCCATGCTCACATCTCAGCCGAAGCACCCCTAGTGCAGTCATTGATATGCGGTTACTTATGCAGTCACAGTATAGCGATGTTTCGTCAGTTTGTAAACGGTCAATCTGAATAGGTGACGAGTTGGCCAGTACCAGGAAGTGGGTCATGGAACGAATCCCACTCCGCTACCATCTCCTCATCCGTCAACAAGCAGGCGTCAAGTGATTGCTCGACCGCCTCCCGGTCCATCCGTTGACCGATAAGGACCAATTCGTTCTGTCGGTCTCCGTACGGCTCGATGTAATCTTCACGCAGCTCAGGTTCTGAGACGAACATGGCCTCTCGTTCACTCTCGGGAAGGGTCGCTAACCAACGACCGGCATGTTCGAGCGTCGATGCGTATCCGGCCTGGGAGAAGAGACAGGCAAGGTCGTTCCGTGACGCGATCCACAAGAAGCCTTTGGCACGGACGATTTCTTCAGGATAGTGCTCCATCCAATTCATCAAGCGCTCAGGGTGGAACGGTAGACGACGACGGTAGACGAACGAGCTGATGCCATACTCCTCCGTTTCCGGCGTATGTTCTTCTGCCTCAAGTTCTTGAATCCATCCCGCCGCACGCATCGCCTGATCGAAATCGAACAACTGGACGTCGAGTAGATCGTCTAACGCTACGTCGGAGTATGTTGAAGTCAATAATCGCGCGCTCGGGTTGAGTGTCTTAAGTAGCCCCTTCATCTCCTGCAGTTCCGCTCCAGACACCCGGTCTGCCTTATTCAACACGATGATATCCGCAAATTCGACTTGATCGACGAGTAGGTCGACGACTTCACGTACGTCACCTGTATCGACGGCTTGTTGACGTTCCATGAGCGATTCACCAGAATTGAAATCTTTGAAGAAGCGGTACGCATCGACGACAGTGACCATCGCATCGATATAGACACGGCTCGTCAAATCGATTCCGAGCGCATCATCGGCATACGTGAACGTCTGCGCAACGGGAATCGGTTCTGAAATCCCAGAAGACTCGATGATGATGCCATCGAGGTCACGATCGTTTGTCAACTCATAGACCGCTGTCAGCAAATCCTCATGTAGGGTACAACAGATGCACCCGTTCGGGAGTTCGACTAATTTTTCATCGGTACGGGAGAAACCACCCTGTTCAATCAATTTCTCATCGATGTTCAACTCGCTCATATCGTTCACGATGACCGCATATTTTTTATCTTCCCGGTTATGTAAGATGTGGTTGAGCAGTGTCGTCTTTCCGCTACCAAGATAACCCGAGAGTACGGTAATTGGAATTCGTTTCATATTGATGAACCTCCTTTAAATCGTAATCATTACTTTTTATATACTGTAACGACTGATTCGATTTGTCAACAAAAAAAACACGCCACACGGACGTGTTTTGAAAAACATGCTTTTATTCTTCCAACGCTTTTCGTTCTGCTTCCGAGCGGGGATAGGCGTTCGCTTGCCACTCCGCCCGATAGATGGAGTCGAGTTGCGTCAACCCGACCTCATCCACGTCCTTGTCAGAATCGACACTCGGCACCTCGTCCCATTTCGGGTCGAGATAAGAATGATCTTCTTCCCGCGCTCGATTTTCTTGCAACTTTTGAATTCCCATCTTGACCGCTGCCGCAACTGCCAACCCAATACCCGCTCGAACTAACAGTCGTTTCACCATTGCATGTCCTCCTCAACGCCCAAAGCGATAAAGCGGCATCCCTTTCACCTCTGTATCGATGATAAATACCGATCCAGCATCCGGATATTCGGCTAACGCTTCCTCATCCATCCCCTCACGAGCCGTCGTGATGGCCAATCGATTGAGCCCATCCCCGATGAAGGCGCAGGATGTGACATTCGGTGCAGGAACGTGAACTTCTAACAGCTTTTCACCGGTTGATGGATTCCAGCGAGATACTTTGCTTCCGGCGTAATGCGCAATCCATAAACATCCTTCCGTATCTGATGTCATACCGTCTGGGAAGCCATCCTCGTCCGCGAAATCGATGACGACCTTTCCATTTGATAACGTACCCGCCTTCAAATCGAAATCATATTGGCGAATCGTTTCAGTCGGTGTATCGATATGATAAAAAACGGAATGGTCAGGAGACCACGTCAACCCGTTCGAAAGTGTGAGCTCATCCATAAGTGTCGTCGTCGTACCATCCCGATCGACACGATACAATGTCGCTTGATTCTCTTTGTCTTCGAGATGAAGTGTTCCGGCGAAAATTCGACCGTATGGATCGGCTTTTCCGTCATTGAACCGCAATTGACCGTCCGGATCATCCAACTCGACAATCTTCTTCAAGTCCCGATTGATCTCATCCCATTCATAAATGCCATCCTTCAAGCCGAGGACAACGCCATCCGTCACTTTTGGAATAACGAAACCGACTTGTTTCCTGACTTCAAACGACGAGATTTCATCCTCACGTTCATCATACCACCACAATGTATGATCTTCGATATCTACCCAATAAAACCGCTTTAACTCAGCATCCCAACACGGACCTTCACCAAGCGTATTTCGTACACGAATCCACAACGACGCATCTACTTTCTCCATCACTTAGCCTCCACTCTATCCATTAGTTCAGAAATCTATTCCCCTCTCGCATCGGGACTATGCATGAATCCAGAAAATCGTGATGGATTTTCACCGTCGTCTGTTCGTTTTGCTATAGTGAAAGAAACGTAGCGAGGGAGTGAATGGCTTGTCGAAATGGGATGAACGATTTAGTTCGGAAGAGTATGTGTATGGGACAGAGCCAAACGAATTTTTACGCGAATGGGTCACGTCTCATCAACCTGAAAGAAAACGTGTATTGGCCATCGCGGAGGGCGCGAAACGCGGTGTGGCTCGCCACGCTCGGCTTTGAAGTCGAGATATGGGACGTTTCTATAGCAGGGATCGACAAAGCGAAACGCTTGGCGACGTCACGAAACGTGTCCATTCAGACGAAACAGATCGACTTGAATGAAGCCGATTGGCCAAACAAGGCGTATGACATGGTCATCTGTATCTTTGGCCACTTTCCTCCACACGTCAGAGAAAAGGTGTTTACGGGTATTCAACAAACGCTTCGACCTGGTGGTTTGTTCCTGAGTGAAGTCTACGCTACACATCAACTCGCTTACGGGACAGGTGGACCAAACGACGCCTCATTCCTTTACACCGAAGAGATGTTCCACCAACTAGGGGACGATTTCGTACCGCTCGTCTTACATGAGACGGTCGTCTGGCGAGAAGAAGGCACGCTCCATCACGGCGAATCCGCTGTGATTCAATACGTCGGGCAAAAACGATAAACGAATGGCCTCCCCGAGATTCGGAGAGGCCATTTGTTTACTTCGCGCCTTCGACGTTCATATGCTTACTGCGGAGTTGTCCACATGCCGCATCGATGTCTGTCCCGTGCTCGAGACGGACACCAGTGTTGACGCCACGCTTTTTCAAGATGTCGTAGAACGCCATGATGTCCTCAGGCGTGCTTCGCTCATATTGGATGTGCTCGTTGACCGGGTTATATGGAATCAAGTTGACGTATGACTTGTCTTTGATGTCTTCGATCAAGTCGGCGAGTTCTTCCGCATGTTCCGGCAAATCGTTCACTTTCGAGAGCAGGATATATTCGAATGTGATTCGTTTGTTCGTCTTCTCGACGTAATAGCGAATCGACGGCATGAGTTTATCAAGCGGGAACGCCCGGTTGATTTTCATGATGCGAGTACGTAATTCATCGTTTGGCGCGTGTAGAGAGAGCGCCAAGTTGATGCGTAGATCAAGGTCTGCGAACTTGTAGATCTTATCCGCGAGACCACTCGTCGACACGTTGATCTTACGCGGAGCGATCGCAAGTCCACGCTCATCTTTGACGACACGCAAGAAGTCGACCAAGTTGTCGAAGTTATCGAACGGTTCACCGATTCCCATAACGACGATATGGCTGACGCGGTCCCCTTCACCCTCTTCATCGAGGAAGTGTTGGACGGTCATGATCTGCTCGACGACCTCACCCGCCGTCAAGTCACGCGTCTTTTTCAACAAGCCACTCGCACAGAAGCTACAGCCGATGTTACAACCGACCTGAGTCGTCACACAGACCGAACGTCCGTATTTGTGACGCATGAGCACCGTCTCGATGTAGTGCCCGTCATGTAATTTAAGTAAGAATTTGACCGTCCCGTCGCCCGCTTCTTGTTTGACGAACAGTTCTTGTGTCGAGATGACATATTTTTCTGTTAAGTAATCGCGCACCTCGTCACGTACGTTGAGGTCGTCCATCGATTTGACCCGGTCGATGTAGAGCGAGTCCCAAACTTGACGTGCGTGGAAGGCACCGTATCCCGCTTCCGTACACTCGTTTGTGAGTTGATCGAACGTCAACCCGTATATAGATGATTTCATTGTAATCTGTCCTTTCTCTAATCCGCATACGTACCATTGTAGCGGACGTGAGAGACGGGTGCAACTTACGAATAATCTGGAGGCGTCGGTCGTGTGACGAACTGTTCGAACGCATAAGCGACTCGGATTAAATCACGCTCCGCATAGCACGTCCCCGTGAACGAGAGACCGAATGGGGCACCGCTCTTTTTCAAATGATATGGGATTGTAATGGTCGGATGACCTGCTTTTGCAGCCATGTCATAGTTCATGTCATGTGGAAGGACGAGTGCATCGAGTTTATGCGACGCAAGCAATGCGTCAATCCCTTCCGTTTTCGCGAGACGGACGTCCTCGATGCGACGATCGAGATAGCTCGCTTCAGTCAGTTTCCCAGATTTAGCGTTCGCTTCTTCAAAGATGGTCTGGCCGTGCGGAATCGATTCGGGATGTTCGGCATTCCACTCGATCAGGTCGGATAGCGTTTTAAACGGCACGGTCGTATTGGCAAGATACGCCTCGACCCCGAGCTTGAATTCGTCGAACAGGATGTCCGCCTGCCCTAGCGCCTCATGCTTTGGTAGCGTGACCTCGACGAGTTCGACCTCGGCTTGCCGTAGCAATCGGAGCGCCCCCTCATACAATCCGACTTCTTCGTCTGAAATATTTGGCTTGATAAATCCGACACGCATCCCGACCGCTTGCCTCACATCGAGACATGTCACATAAGGCGGTCCGACTGGAGTTTCCCACGTCGCCGGGTCTGATTCATCCTCACCGCACATCGATTGTAAGGCGATGACCGCATCACGAAGCGTACGCGCCATCGGTCCCGCCGTATCTTGAGAACGTGAGATCGGGATGATTCCGGAGCGACTGATCAATCCGACGGTCGGCTTGATCCCGACGATGCTGTTATGGACACTCGGATGGACGATTGAACCGCTCGTCTCAGATCCGACTGCGAGAAGTGTAAGGTTTGCCGCGACCGCCGAAGCCGACCCTGAGCTTGACCCACCGACATCCAACCCGTCGCCGTATGGGTTCATCGTCTGTCCACCGACGGCACTCCAGCCGTTCGGCATATTTTCTGTTAAAAAGTTCGCCCACTCAGACAAGTTCGCCTTCCCGAGGATGATGGCGCCATCAGCCCGTAACCGTTTGACGAGTTCGGCATCTCGACCGGCGAAATGATGTCGCATCGCGGTAGCACCTGCAGTCGTTCGCATCAGACCGGTAGTCTCGATATTGTCCTTGATCAAGACGGGGATGCCGAGTAGCGGTTTGCGTACCCCTTTTCTGTAGGCCCGGTCTGCTGCCTCTGCCTCGAACAGCGCGTCCGGATTGACTTGAATGACGGCGTGAAGTCGTTCATTATACGTCGCAATCCGTCCTAAATAGTAGGCGGTCACGTCTCTCGCCGTGAATTGTCCTTCTTTATACCCACGATGCGCACGTTCAATCGTCAGTTCATGTAATTGGATTTGTTCCATCAAGCATTCCTCCTTTACCTCTCCCCCTTTATTCGTGCTCTACGTCTGATTTCCTTTTCGTATCGCCAAGTCGATGTGTTCTTGATACACTTAAGAAAAAACAGGAGGTCCCAATGACTCGCTCCTATGTCTTTGTGTTACTTGCCGTATTCGGTCTATTTTTCTTACAGCTATATGGGGAGAATGTGCCGTATGGTACGCTCATTTCCATCGGGTTGATTGGATTCATCATCGTCTTGACGGTTTTTCAGTTGAAACGAAAACCGAATCATTGACGAATGTATTTTGAGGGTGGTATGATGCTCTCACCAACTACATATCGATATCAAGAGTGAACGAGAGATCTGGCTCCGCGACTTCACAGCAACCTGCCTTAGGCAAGGTGCTACGACCAGCAAGGGAAACCTTGGACGATATGACGAAAGCGCTCATGTCATCCGACGTGAGCGCTTTTTTGTTGAATGACGATTTGGAGGGAACGACAGTATGGAAAAAGCAACATTCGCAGGCGGCTGTTTTTGGTGCATGGTGACACCATTTGAAGAATTACCAGGGATTGAAGGCATCGTATCCGGCTATATGGGCGGACAGGTAGACAATCCGACGTATGAACAAGTGAAAACCGGGACAACGGGGCACCTCGAGGTCGTTCAAATCACATATGATCCAGCATTATTCTCGTATGAACGTCTTCTTGAGCTGTATTGGATTCAGACAGACCCGACGGACGATGGTGGTCAATTCCAAGACCGGGGACCTCAGTATGCCCCAGCCATCTTCTATCACACGGAAGAACAACATATCGCGGCTGAGGCGAGTCGCGATGTGTTGGCAGCAAGTGGTCGCTTCTCGGCTCCGATCGTCACGAAAATCATTCCGGCGACGACGTTCTTCGCTGCAGAAGACTACCATCAGGATTATCATAAAAAGAATCCGAAGCATTATAAGGAAGACCGGGCCATCTCGGGACGCGACGAGTTCATCGAGGAAAACTGGACGGAAACCGTATAACGGTCATCAGACGCGAATGTTAGCATTCGCGTCTTTTAATTAGCACATTAATCGGGAAACGGGAAATAACGGTTCATACAACCGAAAAGGAGGACTCATATATGAAAACAAGTACGAAACTCATCATCGGTGTGATTGGCGTAGCCGTAATCGCTGTTGCCTGATGGCTCATCTCCCCACTATTCTTAACCGGGACGGTCGATGAAGGATTGCAGTCGACAGCAGTCGAATCACCAGCTCCAGAGGAAGAGGAATCAGATCAAGAGACGTCCGAGACACCGGAAGCACAACCGAGTCCAACCGAAGTAGCGGGTGTGTTCATGGACGGGGAGAAAAACTATAAGACGACCGGCACAATCCGCTCGGTCGAGGCAGAAGACGGGACGTACCTCCGATTTGAAGAATTTGAGACGACAAACGGTCCTGATTTATTCGTCTATTTGACGAAACCAGGACAGGAGACGACCGAAGGCGTCAGTCTAGGGGCCTTAAAAGGAAACATCGGGAATCAAAACTATTTGATCCCTAAGGATGTGAATCTAGAAGAGTACAACACCGTCGTCATCTGGTGCCGTGCGTTCAGCGCGACGTTCGGGACGGGAGAACTGACTGGATCAAGTGAATGAACAGACTGAAGGGTGGCTGAATGAATCGACCACCCTCTTTGCATTTGCAATCGGCTGAAAAAAGAATGATTCTTCATCCAACCTCAAATGAGAACATGCTATCATATATGTAAATAAGTGTAATTCAATTGAGGAGATACGAATATGGAGCAGACATTGACACAACCGTACAAACACTACTTTCGGAAACGTTTCTTTCTATTCTTCATTCCATTGATGGTGGTCGGCATGTTATCCGAACCGATGATCATTCGGAATCCATTCGAAGAGCTCGAAGACTATGGGGCATTCGTATTATTCTTAGGAATTTATATCCTAGTACTCGGTGGATGGACAGCGTTTATGACGTCGATGATGTGGCGGATCAGACAATCCAAGTTGAAACAGTGATGACATATCCACCGTCTTTCCCATTGGAGGCTTTGAAAGAGCTATTTACATCCGTTCTAAAAGTAACCCTATTCGAGTACTCCTAAAGTGAGGTATGCAGAAGATATTATCAGGGCTGAATCATCACTTGTCTTTATGAAAGTGGAATGATGGTTTTTAAGGGGGAGCGTTGCGATGAGCCACTTCGCCAAGAAGCGTTAGACGCTCACGCATGAGCCCGGATCACCATTCCTTCTCCCATGCCCCGTCTTCAGAGACTCCCCAATCCTCGAAACGATACTTGATGAGCCAATGGACATGCATCACTTCTACACCCTTGGATAGCTCTGAGACGACGCCAGCATGACCTGCCGGCATACAATGAGAAGCGCATCTATCGTCTCATGCGTATCCATGAGATCCGTTCGGTCATCCGCCAGAAGCGAAAACGGCACAAAAAGTCGTCACCACAACATGTGGCAGAGAACGTATTAAACCGTGAATTCACAGTTAAAAAGCCGAATGAGAAATGGGTAACGGATGTGACAGAATTTAAATATGGCCTATCTAAGAAGGCCTATCTAAGTGTGATTCGTGATCTTTATGACGGATCCATTATTAGCTATGTGCTGGGACACTCTAATAATAATCAACTGGTATTTAAAACGCTTGACCAGGCAATCGTACGATTGCATCAAGAACACCCACTGATTCATAGTGATCGTGGATTCCAATACACCTCTAAGGCGTTCAAGCGTAAATTAGAGGCGGCAGGAATGACTCAAAGTATGTCACGGGTTGGTCGCTGTATTGATAATGGACCAATGGAATCTTTTTTCGGCACGTTAAAATGTGAAAAGTATTATTTACATAAGTATCAGACCTTTGAAGAACTTAACATTGCCATAAATGAGTACATCTATTTTTATAATCACGAAAGATACCAAAAACGATTAAACGGCCTCAGCCCTAAAGAATATAGAGCGAAAGCCGCTTAAATCACTTTTATTATTTCCACTGTCTACTTGACGGGGGGCAGTTCAGATTATTTTTTAATAATTTATTAAACTCAAAAGGGCACTAAACGTTTCGTTCTCTGCCATGATGTATACCCCTAATCCAACAAAGACTATAGGGATAATCCATCTTCCGTATTTCTCCAAAACTTCAGAAACATGTCTGAAGGAAGCTAAACGATATCCTACAAAACACCAGACAGCAACCATTATAAAGAAGATAATAACCGTAATTACCAGTTCATTCACACTTAAAGTTGTAAAATAAGGCACATAGATGCCGATATTGTCCCCGCCATTAGCGAATGTGATGAAGGCTACACTCATAAATAGTTTGTTAAATCTCCCTGAGTTTAAACTGGAGAGGATCGCACCTTCATCTTCATCTTCACCCTTAATAAACAGTTTAATCCCTAAATAGATCGGAATTAAACCAAGCAATCCAACCCATTTTTCTGGAATCAACATGACGCCAAAAGTTCCCAAAAGACTGATCAAAACCAGCAAGGCAAAACCTAAGTATTGCCCAATGACTATATCTTTAGGGTAGATCCGGTTACTCTTTGTCTGCGCGTTCATCTTTAAACCGCCAGTCGCTCTAGCCTGTGCATTTGCCTGAGAGAACAGCAGCATCAAAACAAAAATATCATCAATATTGGTTACTAAGAAAGCCCCAATTGCGGAAATAATAGTCAAAGCCACTTTTATCAACTCCATGGTAAGTTATTAAAACATTCACACGTATGTTTGAATGTTATGAATAGGTTCTCCCCTGCTTAGTGTAAATATACGGGAAGTAGCTCCCCTATCCAGTGAAGAGCAAAATATAGCAATATCCCTACAAAAAAGAAAAGAATAACGACTCTGTCTTCAGTGGCACTAACAACAGGCAGCAAGTCAACGGTAGATATGTATAGAAATATTCCTGCTGTAATGGAAAGAGCTATCGCGAGGATGCTGCTATCTACCATAAAAAATTGTGTTAGAGACACGGCTGCGATCGCGCCTGTTATCGTTGATAGACCCAATAAGAAAGATGCTCCTATCGCCTTCTTCTTGCTTTCAAAGCTTGCAAATACGATGGAAGAAATCGTTAAACCATCCGGAATTTTATGTATTAATACAGCAATCAATACAACAAATCCTATTCTCTCGTCTATTTTGAAACTGGCTACAATAGAGACACCATCAAAAAACGTGTGAACCAGCATGCCCAATAAAGCACTAAAGGTTGTGCTTTGAGAATGAGAATGTTTATGAGTCTCTTCTCCGAAATGAAAATGGGGTGCAAGAAACTGCTGGAACAAAAAGATCAAACCAAATCCAATAACAATATATAGGGCACTGGATTCCTGAATTTCTAATGCTTCTGGTATTAAATCCATAATCGCAATAGCGAAAAGTATCCCGGCGCTCAGCGCCATTAAGCCATTTAAGCCCCTTCTAGACCAATTTTTTTTAAGAAAGATCACAAAGCCACCCAGGACATTTGCGAAAGCCGCAGTTAGGACGTAAAACAAAATGTCCATTAATTCCCCCACTCCATTAAATGAAAAGTTTAACCTGCACTTATGAAAAGTGCCGGTCTGCTGCATTCACATTATTTCTTTTTATTCAGCATGTGAATGGCGTGCCCCATCACACCTTCCGCCGCTTCCATCAATGGCTCAGGCAACGTTGGATGGGCATGGATTGTAAGGCTTAGATCTTCGGCAGTTGCTCCAGATTCAATGGCAAAAACTGCTTCAGCAATAAGCGACGATACTTCTGGTCCTACCATCTGTGCGCCTAACACCCTTTTGCTGTTCTTCTCGGCTACAATCTGCACAAAGCCATCTGCATCTGAAACAGATAATGCCCTTCCGTTCGCTTGGAATGGAAAACGGCTGGAAACCGTTTCGTATCCCTGTTCTTTTGCTTCTTTCTCTGTTAATCCTGTGTAGGCAACTTCAGGATCACTGAAGATAACAAAAGGCATGGCTTGAAAATCAATGATGCTGTTTTGTCCGCTAATCACTTCTGCAGCTACTTTTCCTTCGTAGCTAGCTTTATGGGCAAGGAGGTATCCGCCAGCACAGTCACCTATTGCATAAACATGCTCCACGTTTGTCTGGCATTTCTCATTTATCTTAATAAAACCACGCTCGTCTAATTCTACTCCGATATTTTCCAACCCAATTTTCCCTGTGTTCGGCTTTCTTCCTATAGAAACTAAGCAATAATCTCCGTTAACCACTTCTTCCTTGCCATCAACCTGTACACGAACTTTTACTTCATCCCCTGTGTTTTCTCCGCCTTGGACCAGAGCATTGGTTACAACTGTGATACCTAGTTCTTTTAGATGCCGTTTTACCACATTTGTAAGCATAGGATCGGTACCTGGAAGAATCGTGTTGGACCCTTCGAGAATGGTCACTTTTGATCCGAATTTGGCATAAGCAGTGCCCAGCTCCAAACCAATATAACCACCGCCTACCACAACTAAATGTTTTGGTACTTCCTGCAGCACCAATGCCTCAGTGGAAGAAATGATTCTTTTTTATCAAATGGCATACTTTTTAGTTCGAAAGGCAAAGATCCTATCGCAAGGATTAAATCTTTGTAGGAATATACTTGTTCTTCGTTATTCATTTTGATTTTAGCCGTATAGGGTTTAGTAAGATAGGCTTCTCCACTGATTACCTCTACTCCATTGCCTTTCAGTAAGGTCTTAACCCCGCTGGTTAACTTATTCACGATGCCGTCTTTCCACTTTACTACTTCCGGCATATCTACTTGAACTTCACCAGAAACCTTGATGCCCATTGCACTGGCGTGTTGAATATGTTTTACCCGCTCAGACGCACTAATAAGAGCTTTTGATGGGATACACCCCCGGTTAAGGCAAACGCCCCCTAGTTCTGCTTTATCTACCAGAACCACTTTTTTCCCCAACTGGGCCGCCCGTATGGCCGCCACATAACCTCCAGATCCTGCTCCTATTACTAACAAATCGACATCTTTTGTCATTTTAGCTTCCTCCTCCGGTGATTTCAGAATGAAATAAACGAACGGTCTTTCACGAAAAAACAGAACCGTTTTCGTGCAATATGTAATCCTAAAACTGCTGTGAACCAACCTGTAACGTATACCCGTTTTTAATCATTTTTAATGTAACTAACCCCCAAATTTCTATACATGGTAAGAAAAAGGGCTTTCCAGACAACCAGAAAGCCCTTTTCCCTTTTATTCCTTGACCCGCATAAGCCGCATACTATTTAACGCTACCAGAAGAGTTGCCCCCATGTCTGAAAGGATGGCAATCCAAAGTGTTAACCAGCCCGGTATGACCAATAGCAAGGCAATAAATTTAATGGCAATTGCAAAGGTGATGTTAGCTTTGATGATATTTAGGGATTTACGGCTTAGTTTCACAGTGAATGGAAGTTTTCTTAAATCATCTCCCATTAAAGCAACGTCTGCCGTTTCCAGTGCTGTATCTGTACCAGCTCCACCCATTGCAATCCCAACTGTTGAGGCCGCCAATGCAGGTGCATCATTGACCCCATCTCCTACCATTGCTACGTTGCCATACTCGGATCTCAATTGTTTAATATAGTTTAATTTGTCCTCTGGCATCAGTTCTGCCTGAATATCCGATACGCCAACATGGCCGCCGATCGCATTCGCGGTACCTTGGTTATCGCCTGTAAGCATAATGGTCTTTTTGATGCCAAGTTGATGCAATTTCTGAATAACGTCTTTACTTGATTCACGTACTTCATCCGCTACCGCAATCACAGCAAGTATTTCTTTTTCGGTTCCAATAATCATGGCTGTCTTACCTTGATTTTGAAGAGTAGTAACATTTTGCTCTAAGTCTTTATCGAAATCATTAGTCAATAATTCCTTAAAGAGTTTCGGGCTACCGATGTAATAAGTCGTCCCGTTTACGATACCCTTTATACCCTTTCCTGTGATAGAAGAGAAATCCTCTACCTGTACGTCAGAATAATTAATGTTCTCCGCTTCTGCTTTTTTCATGATGGCTGAAGCAAGAGGATGCTGGGAACGATATTCTAATGCAGTAATGATGGACAGCAATTCTTTTTCATTTGCCTGCTTGTTCAACACATTAAAATCAGTTACCACTGGGACACCTTTTGTTAGTGTGCCCGTTTTATCAAATGCAATGGCCTTTAAGGCACCCATTTCTTCTAGATAAATACCGCCTTTTATAAGAACGCCCTTTTTCGCTGCATTCCCGATTGCTGAAACAATGGAAATCGGAGTCGATATAACCAACGCACAAGGACAGCCGACAACAAGAACAGCTAATCCTTGATAAATCCATGTTTCCCAACTGCCATCAAAGAATAATGGAGGGACTATAGCAACTAATGCTGCAATGATCATAATAATCGGTGTGTAATATTTTGCGAATTTATCAACAAATGCTTGCGAAGGAGCACGTTCCCCTTGTGCTTCCTCTACAAGATGAATAATTTTAGAAATTGTTGTATCTTCTACAAGTTTCGTTATTTCTACTTCAAGTAATCCTTCTTCATTTAAGGTACCTGCAAACACTTCATCATCAACCGTTTTCGCAACAGGAACAGACTCGCCCGTAATGGCCGCCTGGTTAACAGCCGAATAGCCGCTTACTACAGTCCCGTCCATGGCAATCTTCTGGCCGGGTTTCACGATCATAATATCACCAATGGCAATGTCATCCACATGGATCATCATTTCTTGCCCATTTCGTCTAACGAGTGCCTCTTTTGGTGCAATATCCATTAATGAACGAATCGATTGTCTTGCTTTATCCATAGAGAATTGTTCAAGAGCTTCACTAATCGCAAAGAGAATGACAACAATGGCCACTTCTCCCCATTCCCCAATGATAGCGCCACCTATAACAGCCACTGTCATAAGGGTTTTCATATCAAATTCAAAACGTAGTAAGTTTTGCAAACCAACTTTAAAAAGTGATAATCCTCCGATAAACATGGATGCTAAAAACAATAAGGTAGTAACAATGTTCTCTTCTCCATTCACATACGAGGAAAGATAACCAAAGGCAATCAATAAGGAAGCATAAAGTAGAGTACTATGCTTTTTATAAAACGGCACTTTATCTTCTTTCGTATCTTCTTTTACCTCTTGTGATGCTTGGCGAGCAGATTTTTCAGGTGTCACTTTGAGATTCTCAAATGCACCTGCTTTTTCTAGTTCTTCTATCGTTGCATTACCATAAACAACAATTTTAGATGCACCAAAATTTACTTTTGCATCCTCAACTCCAGATAGCTGTTTTACATTTTTTTCGAATTTACCCGCGCAGTTTGCGCAAGTAAAACCTTGTACACGATAGGCCTTCATTTCTTGTTCAGATGTTATTGCCTTTTGATCAGACATTGACATTCACTTCTTTCTTATGTTCTAGTACAATCATCATTATTTGTCTAATATGTTCATCGTCTAACGAATAAAACGCTAGTTTTCCTTCTTTTCTATATCTTACAATCCCCTGTTTATGAAGGGTCCTTAAATGATGAGAAGCATTTGCCACCGTAATACCAATAATATTTGCTATATCACACACACATAACTCTTCATCTTGACACAAAGCATAGGTAATCTTTGCCCTATTTTCATCCGCAATTGCTTTTAACATTTGGGCAACACTAACAATATCGATTGTTTTTAAATCACCTTGTATTCGATTGACCTTTTCCTCGTCATAACAAAAAATTTCACAAGTATCTTTCTTATTCACATTATCACCCCATTGATATTCAAGTGTTAACTTGAATATAGTATATACCTTTCCTTGGTTAATATTCAAGTGAATATTTGAATGAAAAACATAAAATGATTTTTCTAATAGTAATTCCCGTTAACGAAGGTTAAACAGATAATTTTGTTCGTTTTTTCACATTATGATAAAAGGGCTATTCCAAGCCCTTTTTATTTGTTTCTAATGTCCAGAAACTCATCTTTTTATCAACTTTTAAATTACTGTATAGACGAACGAAAAATAATTAGTTGCATAATTCGTTATATGTGGCTTCGCTAATCTCGTCATATCCATAGTCACAAAAATATTCGTATGATTCCACTTTCTTCTTGCATCTTCTGTCACAAGTGAATGACAATGATCTTCGACATTTTAAACTCATCTATGACCACGCAGCTGCTCTCGAACCTAAATTTACTACACTTTACGCTTGTGACCCTATTATCAATCGATCGGTGATCCAGTCTTTCAACAACTTCCCCCTCAAAAACGTGAGGCTGCTCTCTTGGCGAGGCTAAGCGACGACCCGGAATTCGTATTGTTTTACACGAGTACACATTCCTGGGTGTGTTGATGCAATGTTCGTTCAGTTTTGGAGGTATCGGACATACTCAAATCTCATTGAACCCATATAGCAATACGTTAAAAGAACTGTTAGAAGAGTCCCGGTTGTTGGAAGAGTCCTTGATGAGTTTATCGAGCCCTTCTTAACCTTACGCTCGTACCGCCTAATCTCGATAATTACCTCTCCTGATCAATCTAGATTTTTGTATACAAAAAAATGATATATGGTCATATATAATCAAAAGCGACGACAATACTTTGAGATGTGTATATTTCTAAAGGGACAGAGTGCTTTCTAGACAATCGATTCGACTCCACTTTGATGGATATATAAAAGAGTGTATACATTTCGACGTCGAAACGTGTACACTCTCTTTTGTTGTCGAGTCATGGCATGTCGTGACTCAATCATGTATATTGTTGTATGTACATCGCATCATCTGCGACCAAAATCAGTGTCTCTAGTGAGTCCCCGTCTGTCGGATAAGCAGCTTCTCCAATTGAAGCATCGAGCGTCACCGGCACATCTCCGATTGAGAGCTCGTATTTAAATGTCGCTTTCTTGAAGTCCAAAGGATAAGGCTAAAGGATCACGAACTCATCTCCGCCGATGCGACCGAGTACTCTTTCGCATACAACTGCTTAATTTCCCACTCTAACGCAGAACGGAAGTTCATCCCTTTTCGCGCATGTTCGACCGCAAAATTAATGTGATCACCTAGTCCAAGGAGAGCCATGTTGTTGACCGTATTCCCTACTTCAGTTTCATAAAATTGGAGAATATCGCCGGCCAATTCGATGTCCTTCACATCGATTCGTTGTAGAAGTGCTTCCAGCTCATGCACAGATGCCTGTTGTTCTAGTACAAACTTTTGTGTGATTTTGACATCTCTCAAGGTGTCTCCCTCTCGAATACCGAACCAATGCCACTTCCAGTCACTATTTCTTCAACATTATTATCATTTTCAATCAAAACGACATTATTGTTAAAAACTTTCACAACTTTCATATTAGATCCCTCTCTTTTAGGTGTTTGTCCACACAAAAAGGCATAACCTAAAAAAAGCGGTACACTCAGAAAAACGTGTGCAAGCTCTTAGGTTATGCCTGAATAAACAATTACGTTCCATCGACTACAAGATAGCATGTGACCGAAAGCGCTATCAACGACTTTTTTCGTAGTTCGACGTTTTGATCAATTTATCTGAATTGAGCCCTGTTTTATGCACAGTTTAAGCATGCATGTTAAGCACTCGTTTGAATGTGGCTGCCTAATGAAACTTCCGCTTTCCATGTCCATCTTTCAGGATAAAATGCGATTTTCAGCAGCGACAGATACCGCTAGCTCTTGATTCTTGATAAACTTAATGAGAAATGAGATGACTTATAATGATTAAAATAATCGACAATCAGAAACTCGAATTACAATACAAAAAGGGATTTGGAGCATGGACATATCACATTAGACTTCCTGGAACAGCCGGTATTAAAGGGAAATGGGGATACCTAAAAGTATCTGGGACCATTGATGATTTTGAAATAAAAAACATTAATTTAGCTCCAAGAAAAAATGAAGACAAGATTATCTCCATCAATCATGAAATCAGAGATGCGATTGGTAAAAGTGGTGGGGATATGGTGATGGTCACTTTATATCTGCATGATTAGCTGACTAAACAGATAAGTAGATTGAATTCCTAGGTTAGACAAAAAATCCGAAAATCCCTCCTCTGACGGTTAATCTTATGTTTTTATCCTATTTATAGGGTTTACTGAACCGATATAATCTTTCGTGACATCATTTATTTAGGGGAAAGAACCTGGAGGACGCTTATTTCTCCAGCACCTCGTTAAAGATTTTCATTGAACATCTGCAGCTGGTTGTGCTTTTTGTTTATAACACTGCCGTTAAAACCCTTAACTGCTCTTCACTAGCTTCATAAAAGCCGTTCGTAAAAGTACACTTATACAAACAAAAATGGGAGAAGATATGCTTCGAACTACCTCTTCTCTCTTCATATCAAAGAATTTTCACGTAACATAACGTAAATTAGGCGCTGCTTGAGATTATAGTAAAATGGATTCCTTAATAATTCATACTGACCCATTTAAAGTTTGTCTTTATTTTATTCTTTTGCCTAATTCATTATCTTATAGCATATACCCTAGATCGGAAGCCGCCGTTGGATAGGCATAAATCATCTGCTTAAGGTCCTTTGTCGCCAAATCAAATTGTATAGCTGTCGCAAAATGATTGATTAATTCATCTGCTTCCTGGCTGATCAAATGGGCACCCAGTATTTTGTCGGTTTGTTCATCAACAATGACTTTCACCATCGCATATTTTTCGTTAGTGCGCTTGTAAGTGTACCAGTCTGATGTATCAATTTTATTCACTTTGATTTGATGACCTTTTTCCCTCGCCTGTTCTTCGGATAATCCTACAGAAGCCAGTTTTGGCAGTGTGAAAACTACTGTCGGCATCACTTTGTAATTAGGCGACCGGTGATTTCCTTTGAGCAGATTCGATGCCACCACATGCGACTCCATCGATGCAATCGGGGTTAACGGAAGGCCCGCTGTTGCTGCTGCATCCCCGGCTGCGTATACTCTTGGGTTGCTGCTGCTTTGAAGGTATTCATTGACGGAAACGCCTCTTTTTTCGCGTTCCACATTGCCTTTTTCCAGCTGCATATCTTCTAGGTCAGGCATTCGTCCTGCGCCATGTAGAACCAGGTCGCCTTCCCAGTGAACCGGCTGGCCGTTATTCGACCCGTTTACGATGTAAGAGGAACCCTTCTTTTCAATCGAATTTACCTCCGTATTGAGATGCAGATGAATACCAATCTCTTTCGATTTCTCCATCAGCAACCCGACCAGTTCAGAATCAAATTGCTCAAGTGGGCGATCTCCCCGGTGGATGATATGCACTTCTGACCCTGCCCGGGCAGCGATATGGGCAAACTCAAATGAGATGTATCCGCCGCCGATAAACACCATTTTCGCTGGAAGCTCATCCAATTCCAGGAATTCGTCGCTATACGTGAGATGTTCCGTCCCTTCAATAGGCAATGGGGCCGGTTTGGCTCCATTCGCAATCAGAATATGCTTTCCGGTTAAGACATCTTCGCCTACTTGAATTTTCTCTTCATTCAAAAAGGAAGCTCGCCCATGAAAAGTGTGAATCCCTGCTTTTTGAAAGTTCTCCACTCGGTTATCCGGCACGGTTCAGTAAAGGTGCGTTTAAAAGCCATCAATTCCGGCCAATTGATGCTGGAACCGGAGGTGATGCCGTTTCCTTTCATTCTGTCGATGCCGTCAATCATTTCAGCAGCTCCCACCAGCACTTTTTTCGGATCGCATCCCCTCCGTGCACAGGTGCCGCCGAAAGGCCGTGAATCAATTATTGCGACTTTCCATCCCGCGTTATTGCACTTAGAAGCTGCAACGGACCCACCTGAACCGGTTCCAATGACAATCAAATCGAATTCTTCTTCCATTTCTCTCATCCTCTCCATGTAAAAAAAGAAATCGCTTTTCCTTTTTCCCTTCTATAGTGCTAGTCCTACTATTCCACCGCCCGTCCTGTCAAAAACCATGTACCTTGTTCATGGTTCAGTTTGTTTTCCTTTCACCTGAAAACCTTTCAGAACGGAGATGGCTTTACATGTGTCATTTTTTCTGCCCAACTGGCTAAAATAATAAGCCTCTCAAAACAAAAGGGACAAATCAAATGCGATTTGTCCTTAAGCCCCTGTTATTCCAATCTTCTTTCGATTGAATTTCAGTTATTTTCTCAGCTGATTTCTTTCTGTCTCATTTTTCATTAAGAGACCTATCCCTTATCTCTTTGCTGGCGATATTATCCTGGCCGATTCGTTAGCCGGCACAGCAAGACAGTTTGCTGACATCCTTGTCCAACGTGATGGCGGCCAGTTTCAATCCTTCAGCCATTGTCAGGTATGGGGCCATCGTATTTTTCAGATCTTCTGCGGTCAAGCCGAACTGTACGGCCAGTGTGGCTCCGTAAATTACCTCTCCCGCATTTTCAGCCACGACATGTGCCCCGAGAATTTTTCTTGTTTGCTGATCGACCACCAGTTTAAAGACACCGCTTGTTTCACGGTTCACTAGAGCTCTTGGCACGTTTTCAAGCGGCAGCACGGAAGTTATCACTTCGTACCCTTTATTCCGGGCTTGTTGTTCCGTCAGCCCGACTGTTGCAATGGCTGGGGTAGTAAACGTCACGCCCGGAACAAACCGCAAATCTACTTTCTTATTTGCCGAACCCAGTGCGTTCTCAACTACAATCCCACCTTCATAAGCAGCCACATAGACAAACTGCGGGCCTAAGGTCACATCTCCCGCTGCATAGATGTCGGCGTTGCTGGTCTGCAGATAATCATTGACCGCTACTTCCCCTCGCGGGCCAATCTCAACCCCGGCCTTCTCTAAATGGAGGGAATCCGTATTCGGCCGTCTTCCAGTGGCAACCAGCACTTGATCCGCTTCAATTACCTGTTCCTGACCGTTCACTTCAATATGAATTTTTTTCATATCACCGCTCTGTTCGACCTTCTTGTAGGTGACTCCCTTGACGAATTTTAGGCCATGCTTGGTTAAGGCTTCATCGGCGGCTTCCGAGATTTCCGGATCGTATTCTTTCAGCAGCCGTTCACTCCGCTGCATCATCGTCACATCGGACCCTAAGTTATGAAACAGCTGGCCCAGTTCCATCGCAATGTAACCTGAACCGATAACGGCCAATTTTTTCGGCACTTCTGTTACCTCCAAAGCGGTGGTACTTGTTAAATAGTCTACTTCGCTAAGTCCCGGAATATCCGGAATGGACGGGGCTGCCCCTGTCGAAATCAAAAATTTCGCTGCGGTATAGGCCTGCCCATTCACTTCGACTGTTTTTTCGTCCCTAAAAGCGGCTTCTCCGCGGATTAGCTCAAATCCGTATTCCTCAATCAGACCGATGTATTTTTGCTGTCTCATCCCGTCGACAAGCTCGTCTTTTTGCCCGGTCAACGCAGCTAGATCAACCGGTCCGGCGTTTGTCTTCAAACCGACAAATGGGTTGTTGCTGGCCAAGTGATTGATTTCCCCCGCACGAAGCATCGTTTTGGAAGGAACGCAGCCAATGTTGACGCACGTGCCGCCAACAATGTCCCGTTCGACGACCGCCACTTTTGCCCCTTTTTCAACGGCTTTGATGGCAGCTGAAAAGGCAGCTCCACCCGAACCGATAATCAGCAAGTCATAATCAAGGGACGAATTGTTTGAAACAAACTCGTTTTCTTCGGCTTCCACCGTCGCTTCCCCCGCTTGATACCCCGACTCGTCGATTGCCTGTTTCGCCTTCTCCAGTTTCCCTTCAGCGATTTCAAACGTCGCTTGTTTGCGGCGGTAATCGACTTCAATTCCTTTTGCTCCTGCATTCGCAAGAGCAGCCGCAACATGTTCTTCACAACTTGTGCAGGTCATTCCCTGAACGTTTACGTGAACTTTTTTCATGTGAAAATTCCTCCTTTTATTCGACGGGTAGCCCTATGTCTGCAACCGCCGTCTTAATGGTATTCAAACTGGTTTTCGTCTCATCAAAAGTGACTGTCACTTCCGCCGTGCTTCCGTCAACTTGAATATCCGTTTTACCGGCACCTTCTACTTCGGCAATGGCATCTTCCACGACAGATGGCGGGCAGCAATCCATAAAAGCCGTAACCATGAATACACCTGTCCCTTCGGTTGCCACTTCCGCGTTTCCACCTTTCTGTGCGGCCGCAACACCCATTTCCACTTTACTCCCCGATTCTTCCGTTGGCGGTTGTTGAACTTCTTGCCCGTTACTGCAAGCACTGATCACCAACAAAAGAGATACGACCATCATAATCCCAATTAGCTGTTTTTTCATATAAATTCCTTCTCTTTTATATTCCGCCCTCGACTATGAATAAAAACAGAAACATGCCGAAAACAAGAAACGACGTAATCCATAAACCAATGACCGAACTTTTCCTTTTCCCTTTTCTTCCATACACCTTATAAAAGGAGTAAGCAAGGAGAAAAAGCGTTAAGACGCTAAACAACAACCGGTATTTTAATGAATAGAAGGCTAATGCTCCTGCAAGACCTGTCAGTCCAAGGGGAAGAAAAATCAGCGGACCTAGGCAACAGGCAGCCATAGCAAAAGCCGAGAATACAGCAGCTAACTGCGGCACTTTTTCCTTCATGATTTTATCCTCTTCAAGCTGCAGCAATCATGTATCGGCGCGCTTTCTTTCTTTGTTTTCTGTTTTGATTCTGGATCAATTTTTCGCCAGCCCTTGAAAAGAGCAAAAATGAATAGCAAACTCATCAAGATGAAAATAACATCTTTAAATTCCATGAAGTACGACCCCAGTGCAGTTCCTGCAAACAAGGGAAGGAGTAAAACCAAGTGGCAGGGACATGTGATTAATGCGACAAAAAACCAGCCTGAACTTTTTCAATGTGTTTTTCATTCCGTTTCACTTCTTATTTCTTCATCAGTGTTTCAATAATGGGGCATTCGTAGATATCCTTGTTTTCGGGACACCTTTCTTTAAGATCACTTAACATCCGTTCAATTCGCTGCAAATCTTCAATTTTCCGTTGAATGTCTTCTATCTTGAGCACAGTAAAATCATACATATCCCGACACTTTGCTTCATCGCGATCGACGACTCCAAGCAATTTATCAATCTCCTGTAGAGTAAATCCTAGTTCCTGCATCCGTTTAATGAAATTCAATCGATCAACCGTTTCCAAACCGTACATCCGGTAGCCTTTTTCAGTGCGATCAGGCTCTGGAAATAAGCCGAGACGTTCATAATATCGAATGGTCTCCTTGTTCACACCGCATTTGTCAGCCAGTTCTCCGATACGCATTTGCATGCCTCTCACCTCACTTGTCATATTCCCCTCTAGTCGAGTACAGGATCTATACTTGCTTGATTACATTCCTGTCTCTTTTGAGTTGCAAAGTTATGTGCAGGATTTTCCTCGATTTATACAGAATAAACCCTGTACCACGGTACAAGGTCAAGTATATTGATTCTTTTTAATTTTAATTCTTCAACAAAGTGGACCTAAATGGTCGATGTATAAAAAAATAAAGGAAGAGAAAATGTCTCTCGGCCATCTTCTTTTTTTCTTCTAATAACCGATTGTTATGGGAAGTATATTTATTTCAAAAGAATGAGCTTCTTAATAGATGAAAGAGGCGATTAGAGAAGACCTGTAGAAAAAGGTGAATATCCGATTTCTTCCATAAGTTCAGAGATTTCTTTTTACACTCGTATAGTCTGAACGAAGTTTAATAGTAGTGGAAATAAAAGCGTTCGTAAAAGTACACTTACACGAACGAAAGGAAAGAAGCTTATTCCATCACTTCTTTCCTTCAGATAAGCAATTATATGTAACTGGATTTAGTACAATTCATACATAGAAAAGAGCTTATCAATATAGAGAAGAAGCTTTTCGGGCTCCATCTCTTAACTCCAATTTTGTTCGAATTAACGTGCTTCTGCATTCTGAACAATTCCCCTGCCGATACGGACAATCTGCAAAGACGTGAGCCATAGGACCAGTGCAGACCCCAGGCCAACTACCGTCATGTATGCATTTGCTTCATATCCGCCAATCGAAATTCTCTCCGGAATAAAAATCCAGGCGACGAGAGCGATTGCACAAATCAGTCCCCCCGTCAGATGATAAACACGAACGCCGAAAAGTGAAGCCAATGGGAAAAAGTGCACACCAACAATCAACGCCACGATAATTGGAATGAGTTGCGTAATTTGTGTCGCGTTACAAACAAAGATGGCAATTGCGATGGCAATCCCTTCAGCAGCGAAAATAAGATTAAATGCATTGCGCTGTTTTTTTCCGGACTTTGAACCAGCGCTGGTGCCAGAAAACTTCCTTCCCGATCGCAGCAGCAGAAAGCCCGTTGTGCACAAAGCGATTCCGATTAATAGTGCAATGATAAGCAATGCTGTTTGCGTTCCTCCCGGCCATTGCAAACCCATAATGCCAGTGTATGCCCATAATGTGCCGAATATCGCCATGAAAAATACGCCGTTTGCTGTTCCAAATATGGCTGCTTCAGGCGGCATGCGCTTTTCTTCCATCATCTGAATGTCCTCCTCCGTATTGTTTCCTAAGCCTAACTTACATAAATTAGCAGGGATATTTCTCCCTTTTAATATTATATCAGAATTTTCTAATATCTCTTATCTTTTTTTATGTCAGAATAAATCTGCTCGTAAATATACCTTGACGAAAAAACTGGAGAAAAGAGACGCTTTGATTGGCCGCTTTTCTCCATTTTGTGTTCATACAACTTCCGATAAAACACATGATATGTAAACTAGATTTGTTTTGGATTTACGATTCAGATTCAACTTGTCCAGGTACTCCACGTGACTTTTTTCCTTTTATATTTCCATATATTGTAGTAATACCGAACGTATATACGTGACAGAAATCAAATTTTTTACATTTGGTAATAATATCACCCTGTTTATTGAAGCAGATTTCCCATGAGTGATCACTTGGTAAAATTCCAAGCATTTGATGACAGATTTATTTTCATTCCGCAAACCAGTACCGAGTATTGTGATTGACGAACGTCTGTTACAAAGAGCCGAAAAAGTGGTACTGTTCGATTATCACCGCCGAGATGTAGAATTTATCGACAATACGCTACTTGTCTATTTGGAGCCATATGCTTCTTCTACAGCAGAACTCGTGACCGAATTGATCGAATATCAGCCGAAACACGACAAAATTTTGATTCCGTGTTTCTCCATAATCTCTCTAGTCGTCAACTCACAACTTAGTTTGTCTCTCACCACTGCCCACTTCACTTCACTTCACTTCACTTCACTTCACTTGAATATACGTTTTTGCCCACGCAAAAACACCTCCGATGCCAGCACTTTTTTAAAGTGGACCACTGCGAAGGTGTTTTTATATTGTCTCAAAAATTTAGGTTAGCCCAAAGTTAGATTTTTTTATGTCCAATTGTTATGGGGCAGTTCACAAGAATTTGAGCTTTTTCATAGAATTAAATGATTTTTCTAAGGTGTTTAACTGTCTCTATCAACTTTTGTACAGCTAGCGATATATTTTATACGTCTTTTATTGGCGAGAGACGCCGCTTGATTTCGTTGATAGACAAGTAAAGCGTATAATTCCCGTATTCAAGAATCGAATTTAGAAAGAGATTCAGTTCTTCCTGAGATGTCACTTTTATTTTTAGGTGGTAACATCCTTCTCCTGATACACGATGGGCTTCCACTACTTCTTGGCGCTCGTTTAGAAATTGAATAAACTTCTCATGATTGGACGTTTTCATAATGCTTACAATATTGAAACCGATGAAGAAGATATTCGTTATTCATGATTCATCACACATGTGAAATATTTCGCTGAACGCTTTTATGCTGGAAAAATATTGAATGAAGAATCCGATCAACTATTTGAACAGATTGCGAACATCTACCCAAAGGCCATGAATGGTTCATTCAAAGTACGGGACTACCTTAAACAGTTGCACGGTGTGACAATTCCTAATGAGGAACTAGCTTATCTAGCCGTTCATATTCATCGACTGACAACTAATATGGATTTGAATAAACAATAACTTTCTTAATTACCTGGTTCTTTTTGACGAAGACCAGGTTTTTTCTATACTGAACAAAAAAATATCCATTTTTTATAATCGAGCAGCTATAGGCCGCATGACATATGTGTGTTTTTCACCACTGATTCGATTTCTTTAGATCGGCGTGACGGGCTCCTTTAATAACTTTTTCAGAAAAGATAAAAGGAAAGAACAACTTTGCTCTTTCCTACAATTTCAGTCAAGTGTTAATAATTATTTATACATCGCACGTCTTCATGCTTAGTTTTGGGATGACAGGGCTTCTGCGGTTCGGATTCCACTACAATCCAACGCCCTCGGCTGAATTGAATCCAAAGGACGATCGCCTTAAAGACGATGTCTAGACCGATGGCGATCCACACTCCTGCAATGCCCATCTGCATCTGAATCGCCAATACATATACTGCCCCAGTCCGGATCACCCACATACCGATCGTGGTCAGATACATTGGAAACTTCGTATTGTTTGCTCCTTGGAATCCACCGGTCAATACAAGGACAACTGCTAGGAAAGGCTGGAAGACCGCTGCTATTTTTAACGCGACATCGATGTCTTTGATGACTTGGGGATCGTCGGTGAAAAGTGAACCTGCCCATCCTCCGAAGAAGAATAAGACGACCCCGAATAAGGACATGAAGCCCATCGCCATGAACGTGCTCAATCTGGCATATTCTTTGGCGGTCTCGTGGTCTCCCGCTCCGATGTTGCGACCGACGAGAATGGTTGCTGCTGTCGCGAAACCATATGCCAACATATAAGAGAACACCTCTAGATTCCCTGCAATTTGATGCGCGGCGAAGGTGTTCGTCCCGAGTACCACGATGAATCCGAAATACACGATCTGTCCGGCTCTCATGACCAATCGCTCGATAGCCGCCGGGCTTCCAAGGTTCACGAGCTCCAACTGGTGTTCGAGATCCGGTCTCCAGAAATCTTTCCTGAAGGCGATCACTTCCGTCTTACGAATATAGTTCATCAATAAGAGCGTCCCGACGAGCCGGGCGATGACGGTCGCGAGTGCCGCTCCGACGAGACCAAGTTCGGGGATGATCCAAAAACCGAAAATCAACATATAGTCGAGCACAATATTGACGACATTGATGACGATGCTTACCTTCATCGGTGATTTTGTATCTCCCGCACCTCGTAAGATACTACTGAGCACAAACATCAATGCCATCACGATCGATGGGATCCCGACAATTTTGAAGTAGGTGCTACCAGCTTCTAAAACGTCATTCTCCACCCCCATCAACCTCAGGAGAGGCTCAGCGAAAAATAGCGTCACGACCCCAAAGGTCACCCCGACCACGACAGATAGGACGATGGCCTGCTGCGCGATATGTCTCGCGCGCTCGATTCGTTCTGAGCCTAAGTTATTGGCGACATAAACGTTTACTGCCACACCGATTGCCATAAAGACAGCAAAGTAGATGGCGAGGATGGCATTCGTCACTCCTACCGCTGACACTTCTGCTAGGCCGATTCTTGAGACGAACAGCGTATCGACAAATCCGAGCAACGTTTGGAAAAAATTCTCGGCAATCGCTGGTAACGCGAGTAGAAGGATGAATTTCATCTTGGTTTTTCGATCACCATGAGTGTCCAGCCGCTCACTTTCTATCATCTGAGTCCTCTCCTTCGAAAATTATGCTTACAACGATTACAGGAAAGCGACCCAACGAGGAACCATGGGTCGCTCATGGTCAATCTGAGACACGAATGACGAAAGGATAGGTGTGCACAGTCCCATGGAACTGGAATTCGGCCCAGACCTTGTATAGGCCAGGTTTATGGAAGACCGTCTCAAATTCCGTCGTATCATGAGAAGAAGGATGCACATGGATAAACTGTTCTCCGGCTTCATCCAAGATGACGACATGACCAAGTGCTCCAAGGTATGGCTCCGGGTTACTTTCTTTGGTGTCATAGCTGAAGACAGTCGGGACATGCGCTTTTAAAGAGTCAATCGACAGCTCGACGGTATGACCTTCGATCGTTTTCGTCAGACGCTCATCCACTTTAAGTGACGATTCGATAGAGGAAGAGGACTGATGATCAATCTGTAAGTGAACCGGCTTCACTTGATATGCCAGTCCCTTAGGCTGAATATCCACGAAGAGTTTATACGCCCCTGCCTCAAGTTGGACGGGGTGCTCGAATCGACCCTCACCCTTTTTAAACGGATGGAGGTGTCGGTACTCAGTTAGGTCTTCGTTCACGAGAATCAAATGGAATTCCTTTTCATGGCTGACTTCGAGTTCCGGGGCTTGCTGATGTTGATCCTTTAACTCGATACTGATTTTCCCGAATTCATATTTAGCCTCTACAGACACTTCATTTCCCGTCAAGTTCTTCATATGATGATGTCCATGGTCTTTCACGTTTAACACTCCTTTGTGTAGTCCTTGATCGCACCGTCACTCGACCTCCATTACTTGCAGCAAGAACAGCCGATTTTAACGGTCGCCTCCGTTACCTCGTAGCCATTCTCTTGAATTGCGGTTTCAATCTCAGAAAGTGTGAGTTGGCTTTCATCGAACGTCACGTCCACCTCTCCCGCCGAAAGATTGACCTTCACTGATTCAATACCCGCTAACTTTCCAACGTGTCCTTCAATCTTATTGATACAAGATCCACAAGACATATTCGCTACCTGAAATGTTGATTTTTTCATTATATGTTCCTCCTGATTATTTAATTACCATACATGGGTAGGGTGTAAAAGTATCGATTTTTTTACACCCTCGCCACCTTATGTTCGTGTCCCTCATTGCGCGACACGCTTTCAACAGGTTCTGAGAGTGAGCTATCGTTGCTTATCGTAGCAATGTTAGAATCTCCTCTTTGTTGTTCTCGAAGCCAACAAAGTACTTCACTACTTTTCTCTTTCTGAGCATCCCTTTTTTGTAGAAGACAAACAGTGGTACGATTCGATTTCCTGATATCGCTACCATTTCTTGTTCAAGGTCAAGGTTCACACCCACATCTTTGTTCACATAAGAGACTGAGATTGTTTTTAAGTATTTTTTGGCATCCTGACAATCTGAACACGTCGGACGCGTGTAAAGTTCGAGCTGTAGATCTCTATCCATCCCAATTCCTCCTTTTATTTGATCATCGAAGGCTTAAATCGTTTCAAACGGAGTGCGTTCACCAGGACCGAGACTGAGCTTAAACTCATGGCCGCTCCAGCAAGTATCGGGTTCAATAAGGGCCCACCAAGAAGATAAACAATCCCCATCGCAAACGGGATACCCATGACATTATAGGCAAATGCCCAAAACAGGTTCTGTTTAATATTGCGGATGGTTGACTTGCTCAATTCGACAGCTGTAGGTACATCCATCAAATCGCTTCGCATCAAGACGATGTCTGCAGATTCGATCGCAACGTCAGTACCCGAACCGATCGCGATTCCGATGTCTGCTTGGGCCAAGGCTGGTGCGTCATTGATTCCATCACCGACCATTGCGACCTTCTTCCCTTCGGCCTGTAACTTCTTCACTTCGTTCGCTTTGTCTTCAGGTAACACTTCACTCAGTACCCGATCGATCCCGACCTGTCTCGCAATCGCCATGGCCGTACCTTTGTTGTCTCCGGTGATCATGGCTACTTCGATACCCATTCGTTGAAGTTTCTGAATGGCTTTACGACTGTTTTCTTTGACGGTGTCTGCGACAGCGATGATCCCTGCGATTTGTTGGTCAATCGCGATATACATCGGCGTCTTGCCTTGGTGTGCGAGTTTGTCTGAAGCGCCTTCAAGGACATCCAGTGAGATGCCGCGGTCTTTCATCAATTTTCTGTTTCCGGCAAGCAAGACTTTTCCGTCGATCAGTACTTCGATCCCGTGCCCTGGGATGGCTTCAAAACGATCGATATCCATGACACGCATCATTCTGTCCTCTGCCGCTCTTACGATTGCTTCGCCCAATGGATGTTCAGACCCTTTTTCAGCGGAAGCGGTCAAGCGTAACAACTCATCTTCTTGATGTCCATTCACTGTCACGATATCTGTCACTTTCGGTTTTCCTTCAGTGATCGTCCCTGTCTTGTCGAACACGATCGTCTGGACTTTATGGGTCGTCTCCAAGGCGCCGCCACTCTTGATCAACACACCATTCTCAGCACCTTTGCCCGTACCCACCATGATTGCTGTTGGTGTGGCCAAACCTAGTGCACAAGGGCAGGCGATGACCAGTACTGAAATCGTGATCGTCAAGGCGAAGAGGCCGGTCTGACCGCCTAAATACCATGCAATTCCTGAAAGGATCGCGACGACGATGACAATCGGTACAAAGTATCCGGAGATGATATCGGCCAGTTTTGCGATAGGAGCTCGAGAGCCCTGTGCATCCTCGACCAATTTGATGATTTGAGATAGCGCCGTATCCTTACCGACTTTCGTGGCTCGGTATTGGATGATCCCGTTCTTGTTGATGCTGGCACCGATGACTTGAGCACCCACATTTTTTTCAACAGGGATACTTTCACCGGTCAGCATGGATTCGTCTACAGACGTATTACCTGATAGAACCACGCCATCCACCGGAATCTTCTCACCAGGCTTTACGATAATCGTGTCGCCGACGATGACTTCGTCGATTGATACTTCTAACTCTTGTCCGTTGCGGACGACCTTTGCCGTCTTAGGTGCCAGTCCCATCAATTTTTCAATCGCTTCGGATGTTTTACCCATCGTCCGGACTTCAAGATATTTACCTAATGTGATCAGCGTGAGAATGACTGCGGCTGTCTCATAGTAGAGGCTATTCACGTATCCCTCATAACCTGAGAGGATAGCCATGGTAGCACCGACGCTATAGAAGAAGGCTGCGCTCGTCCCTAGTGCGACAAGTGAATCCATATTCGGATGCCCTCGGAACAATGTCTTAAATCCGACGGAGAAGAATTTCCATCCGAATAACATCACTGGGATGGTCATCATGAGCTGCAAGACAGCGAACAATTCTGGGTTCATCGTTGGATGCAATGCCATCGGTAGGGGTAGGCCGATCACATGCCCCATCGCCACATAGAGTAATGGAATCGTGAAAATCGCCGACCCTACAAATCGGTTCCACATCGATTGAATTTTTTTCAGTTTCTTTTCTTTCTCGGTATCTTGACTATCCGCTGATTCTTGGTCTTCTCTTGCCTCATATCCGGCGTTTGCCACCACTCGGATGACATCTGATACAGTCACCAGCTGAGGATCATATCGAATGACTAATTTTTCTGTCGACAAGTTCACATTCGACTCAGTCACACCCACCATTTTCCTCGTGGCCTTCTCAATCGTCTGCACACATGAGGCACAAGTCATCCCTGTGATGACAAATGATCTTTGCTCGGTCTCAGTTGAGGCCTTGTAGCCAGCCTTCTCGACGGTCGTCTGAATATCTAGCGGCGAGATTTTCGTCTCATCGTAATGAATGCTCAATTTCCCTGTCGCCAGGTTGACGTTGGAGGTCACTACGCCAGGCAATTTTTGGGTTGCTTTTTCAACTGTCTGAACGCAGGACGCACAGGTCATCCCTTCCACTGCAAATGTCTTACTCTCCATATCGTCTTACCTCCATTTTTATTGGGCCGATTCGACTTCGTATCCGACCTCGCCCACAACTTCTTTAAATTCATTCACACCTAGTCGTGATTCGTCGTACTTCACTTTTGCGATGCCTTTCTTCAAGTTGACCTTCGCACTTTCAATCCCATTCAGACCTTCAAGTGCTGACTCGACTTTGTTGACACAATGAGCGCACGACATACCTTTAATCGTTAAAATCGTTTTTTCATCTTGAATCTCCTCCTATTCAACACATTCATGACGTCATTTCAAACTCAATGTCTGGATCCACAGGAATGGTCCTGACATCTGCATTGACCTGGGGTACAAGTACATGGAATGTTTTCCACCGCTTCACCTTCCTTCATCTCAAGGATTTTTTTGAGATTCTCGATATCCTGTACACTTAGTGTCGCTTGTGTGATCATCGTTCCGATGGTGTTCCCGACATCCCTGTCACAGATATGATCGAGTAGATCATGTAACGTCTCTCTGATGACGTCGCCTTCAACGATGTTGGCAGAGTAGATGAATTTATTCCCCTCGGCCTCGGTTGAGAGCATCCCTTTTTTCACGAGCCTCCCTATGAATGTCTTCGTCGTCGCAGGCTTCCAGCTCATCTTCTTTTCCAATACCTCGATGATTTCTTTACTGGTCACGTGCTTTTGGGCCCAAACGACACGCATGACTTCCCATTCTGAATCCGTTATTTGTTTTTCGACATGTTCAGCCATTTGTCCAACCTCCAAATTTTAAGTTTACAATCGTAAACGTTTTATTTGTTTTTAGTTTACAATCGTAAACGTTTGCTGTCAACCATTATGTTTTCGGGTTCGATATTCAGTCGTCATTGGCTATATTCTTGTCTAGAAAACTCTTCAATGCCTCTACAGAGGGCTCGGGTGCTGTGGCTCAATCGAACTCTCCTATTTCTTAAAATCAAAAAAGTAGGATGTAATAAAACAAAGTAGGTGCTGCCTTTAAGGTTTTGTTGCTGAGTTCCTACAATCAACTTGATAATTCGATTGCTATTTTCGTATGGAGGCACCTTGGTTAATGAAAAAGTGTAAGAAGGGATACATTTCGACGACGAAATGTATCCCTTCTTACACTACAAGTTCCATTCAATGTTTGAACTCCCAAAAAAGCTCTCATCCAATTAATCTGAATATAGAAACTAAATGTATTGTATACAAAAAATAATCTAATGAGACCAAGGTGACATCATTCAGTATGTTACAAGAAGTAAAAAACATATTCAGTCTCCTATGGTTCAACGCTAAGTATCAACCAATTATTCGAGAAATTGATTTCGTTAAGCGATAAACAATTACCGGTCTCATGGGCAATTGAGAGGAAATATCAACTTATTTTCGAAGTGAATTTACTAAGCAACAAAATATAATCCACTAATCGATCATTGAAGTTCTATCTCTCTTTACGCTCACAAAGGAAATAGCGAACACCCCATCAATCTCTGCTTGCTCCTCTGTCACGACTTCTTCGATTTCGTACAGCATCCGGTTCTTGACCAGGTGCTTTCCTCATGTTGAGATAGGTTTCCACTAACCACTCTCCATCAATACAAAGCGATACGACGATAGTCTACTATCCATAAATTTTTGGTGACTATGCACAATGTACGCATTGATTTAGGGTTAGAGTGGATTCAGCGAATAACATCAAAGAAGGGGCCTATAACGTGTGAGCATCTGTTGCTGATTAGAGCGGCTTCCCGAATTCCGGGCGCCCTTCTTCATTCCACGTGAACACTTGTGCGCGTGTATGACGGTTCGGATCGTAGAGGGGATCCCCTTCGATTTCCGTATACGTCCGAGCATGGTAAATTAGGACATCCTCTCCCTTCTCGTTCACGGTAAAGCTATTGTGACCCGGTCCGAATTGATTCACGTCGGCATTCGTCTGGAACACCGGCCGGAACGATTTCGACCACGATGCCGGGTTTAACACATCAGCGTTCTCCGAGGCGCACAACATACCCATGCAGTAATTCTCATCGGTCGCACTCGCCGAATACGTGATGAAGATGTGGCCGTTTCGCTTCAATACAGCCGCCCCCTCATTGACGAGGAAACCACGTGTCTCCCAGTCATACTCAGGCTTCGTCAGCATGACTTGCGGCAATTTGATCGTCCATGGGTTTTCGAGTTCGGCGATGTATAAATTAGAGTTCCCCTCGATGGCCGGATCTTTTTGAGCCCACACCAAATAGTGAGTCCCTTTATGATCAAACACGGTTGCATCGAGTGCGAATGAATCCCACTCGGTCTGAATTTGGCCTTTTTCGGCCCATTCCCCTTCGAGCGGATTTGCCGATTCGTTCTCCAATACGAACATGCGGTGGTCGAACAGACCGTTGACGATGCCCCGCGACTTCGCGGCCGCAAAATAGAGGTACCACTTGCCGTGAATGTAATGCAGTTCAGGAGCCCAAATCAAGTCGCTCATCGGGCCTGTCTCGTGTTTGACCCATGCGATCACCGGCTCCGCCGTCCGAAGCGCTTGAAGCGACTTGGCGCGGCGTAACTCAATCAAGTCATACTCAGGCACCGACGCCGTGAAGTAGTAATAGCCATCCGTATGCAAGTAGACCCATGGGTCGGCCCGCTGTTCTAAAATCAAATGTCGATCCTCTACTTGGTTCATCTTACTACCTCCTCGTCACGTATCGGTCGGCCGAACACAGGACCGGCTTCATCCCAAATGAACGGTTGGACACGCGTATGTCGATTCGGGTCCCAAAGCGGGTCCCCGACAATTTCTTTATAGTTGCGGGCGTGGTAGACGAGTATGTCTGTCCCGTCTTCTAATGTCGTAAAACTGTTGTGGCCCGGTCCATACTGACTCGCCGCTTCATCGGTTCCAAAGACCGGTTCGGGATGCTTCGTCCAACTCGCCGCGTCCAATAAATCGCTCGTCACCGTAGCGCGCAGAAGGCCCATGCAGTAGTGATGGTCCGTCGCACTCGCAGAGAACGTGATGTAGATGTGGCCTTTCCGTTTCAAGACGGCCGGGCCCTCGTTCACGAGGAACCCAATCTTCTCCCAGTCATACTCCGGCGTCGCAATCATCGTCTGTTGCCCTGTGAGCGTCCACGGATTCTCCATCTCCGAGATGTAGAGGTTCGAGTTACCATCGATGGCCGGGTCTTTTTGGGCCCACACATAATAAAGGCGCCCCTCGTGCTCGAACGTCGTCGCATCAAGCGCGAACGATTCGCACCAAGTCCGGACCTGTCCTTTTTCGACCCATTCCCCTTCGAGCGGATTCGCCGAGCTGTTCTCGAGCACATACATCCGATGATCGAAGACGTGATCTTCTCGCGCGGCCGCGAAATAGAGGTACCATTTCCCTTGGATATGATGTAATTCCGGGGCCCAGATGTTCGCACTCATGATGCCCGTCTCACGTTTGGTCCAGACGACTCGTTCTTCCGCCTCGGTCAAAGCCGCGAGCGTCTTCGCCCGACGGAGCGGGATGCCCGTGAAGTCCGGCAACGAGGCCGTGAAGTAATAATAGCCATCTGTATGGCGCATGATCCATGGGTCCGCTCGTTGTTCCACTAGCGGATTCGTGATCGTCTCTCTCATAAAGAACGCTCCCCTATCTCAGATTCTGTTCGGTTCAAACTCATATGTTTTAACAGTGTGTGTCGTTCTCTCAAACGGTACGCCTCTCTCTTGCTACTCGCCAACAGGAGCGAGGAGACCCCGATCTCGTCCGGCCGCAGCGGTGCCTGTAACGCGTGGAAGATGTGTTCGAACTCTTGCCGCGTCGGCATCTGCTCGGCCCACGCCCGTAGCGCGCCCGGCGTGTCGGACCATTCAAGCATCATTGTTTTATAGGAATCGATGAGTTCCATCGTGGCGATGGCGACTTTCGTTCCATGGAGGACCGCCGGACGATGGTTGGCGATGAAGTCCATCTCCCAATAGTGGGACAAGTGATGCTCACCCCCGGAAGCTGGATGCGAATGACCGAAAATCAACATGGCGACTCCGGACAATAGTAACGACTCCATCAGTTGATCCAATCCGTCCGCGTCTCGTTTATAGATGGCAGGCAAGGCGTCCACACACGATTGTAACGCCTGTTCCGTCAGTGATGCGGCGCCCGGACAAAACGGTTCACCGCCGTCAAATGCTCCGAACCGCCAGTCCAACAAAGACGTGTATTTCCCGAGCATATTGCCGACCCCGGCCGCGATCAACGCGTCCGGCGCCTTCCGAATCACCTGACTCGGGACGAACACCGCAATCGGAGAAACAAGCTGGTACGTGATTTTCTTGCCTCTCACAATGAGAGGCGCCCCTTTTGACGTGAAGCCGTCCACTGACGGCGCGGTCGGCACCGAGATGAACGGTACTTTCGTTTTGGCCGCACAGAACCGGGTGACGTCATGAATCGTGCCGGCACCTAGCGCAATGAGCGCGTCGACGGTTTTATCTTGTTGAAGCAATACTTGTACGACCGAGCGCTCCTCCGCCAACACGTCGCCTTGCTCATCCGCTTGAAGCGAGACGAGCGACACATCAACTCCGATATCAATCAAGGCTTCTCGTAGCGGGAGAAACCCGACGCGCTCGGTATTCATGTCGGCGACGACGAGGAGACGGTTCCACTCTTTTTCGTGGACGAACGCAGCCAATTCGACCCAGACGTGTTCGGACGCGACCATCCGTTCAATCGTGATCGCGTGATGGGGGTTCCCGCAATCACAAGCTTGAACGTGTTCGTTAATCTGTTCGAGGTTCATCGGCTGACTCCTGTCTCGACGCGGTACGTCGTTTGCCAACGGTACGTGTCTCCCGCCTTCAAGCGAATCGACGGGAACGTTTCGTGGTGAAACGCATCAGGGAGGTGTTGCGGTTCCAGACAGACGCCGTAGTGACGTCTCGACGTCCCTTCACGCAATGAAGTCGTCTCGTTCATCTGATTGCCAGAATAGAGGATGATGGCCGGGGCCGTCGTCGAGATCGTCAACTCTCGCTGTGACTCTCGCTCATATAGTCTCGCTTCCCGTCGCTCCGCGAAGACGAACGGATGGTCATAGCCGTTGACCAATTCGTTTTGTGGATGGGTTGACTCGAGACCGTCCGCCAAGACACGACCAGACCGGAAATCAAACGCTGTCTGATCGACTTCAAGCAAGCGACCCGTCGGAATCAAATCATCCCGCAGCTCAGCGAACGTGTCGGCGGACAACGTAAGCTCATGGTTCAAGATGTCCCGCTCACCTCCGCTCAAGTTGAAATACGTATGGTTCGTCAAATCACACACCGTATCTTGATCAGAGGTCGCCTCGTATGTGATGGTGACGCCGTGGTCGGCCAGTTCGAACGTGGCGCGGACATCGAGTGTCCCGGGATATCCGTTCTCTCCGTCCGGACTGACGCAATGAAGCGTCACACGGTCGGACGTCCTCTGTTCGACCGTCCAGACGCGACGGTTCAACCCTTTTCCGCCATGAAGGTGATGGACACCTTCATTCGCAGGCACGTGATACGTCACGCCATCCAGGTCGAACGTACTCTGGTCGATCCGTCCGGCGACCCGTCCGATCGTCGCACCCAAATAATACGTGTCCTGCATGTACGCCTCGACTGTGTCGTACGACAAGACGATATTTTTCCAGCCGTCATCCTGAATCGAAAATTCTTGCAACGTCGCTCCGTAAGTCAATATGTTCAATCGATACACATCGTTCTCGAGCGTAATTGTCGACTCGTCAATCGCTGTTTCTAGTTGCCGCTTCATGACATCCACTCCTTTTTACCAAACGTTCACTGGGCAGTGCTTCGTCGCGAGTCGTGCCCGATACGAGACGTAACACCCACATTTCAAGCAAGTATCTTGTTGCTGGAACGGGCAAGCCGCGCAATGGGTGAGGCGTGCCTCATATTCCGTATCCGACACCTGCTCCATGACTTCCGCATCGATGGTCAACAGCCAGTCATGATCTGTCGTTTGCGGTGGACAGGTCCGACATCGCCGCGTCTTCGCCACTGTCATCTCAGCGGACCGCGATGGTGATGACGCTCATCGCTGGCACGTCGAGGACGAGCTTGCCGTCTTCCGTGACGGTCACGTCATGGTCCCGTGGTGAGACGAGGTCAGGTTGTTCGAACGTATTGTGGGCGTTCAAATGGTCTGCCGTTAAAATCCGGGCCGACACGACAGAGATGGCGCCGATTCCCCGTAAATCGATTTCGACCGTATCGCCTTGCTCGTGGTCGAGTTGGCAGAGGCTGATGTGGAGCACACCTTCCGCATTTCGCGAAGCGGTGGCGTTCACGGCCGGGATGGCTTCATCTTTGGCCACATAGTTACGTGTGTGCGCGGCGAGTTCGACGCGTTCGGCGTCTTGGTGGACGCTGTACATCTCGAACACATGGTATGTCGGCGTGAGGATGAATCGGTCTCCTTCTGTCAAAATCATCGCCTGCAACACGTTGACCATTTGAGCGATGTTCGCCATATGAACGCGGTCGTTATGGTTATGGAAGATGTTGAAGTGGACCGCAGCCACGAGTGCATCCCGAATCGAGTTTTGTTGATACAAGAAACCTGGGTTCGTCCCCGGCTCCACATCGAACCACGTGCCCCACTCGTCGACGATCAAGCCGACACGTTTTTCTGGGTCATACTGGTCCATGATCTGGCCGTGTTTCGTGATCAACTCGTCCATATGGAGGGCGCGCTTCAACGTGATGAACCATTCGTCCTCCGTGAAATCGAGAGCCGAGCCTTTGCCCAACCAGAAGTCACCTGGGATCGTGTAGTAATGGAGGCTGAGCCCGTCCATCATCGTCCCTGCTTCCCGCATCAGGACCTCTGTCCATTTATAGTCGTCAATGTTCGCCCCACCGGCGATTTTATAGAGTTTATTGCCGTCGTAGTTGCGGACGTACGTCTGGTAGCGGCGATACAGGTCCGCGTAATATTCAGGGCGCATGTTACCGCCGCAGCCCCAGTTCTCATTCCCGACGCCAAAGTACGTGAGTTCCCACGGCTCGGTCCGGCCGTTCTCTTGTCGCCAGTTCGACATCGGTGACTCGCCACCGAACGTCATGTACTCCACCCATTCCGACATTTCTTGCACCGTTCCGCTTCCGACGTTCCCACAGATGTACGGTTCACACTCGAGCAGCTCACAGAGGCGCATGAATTCATGCGTACCGAAGTGGTTGTTTTCGACGACCCCGCCCCAATGCGTGTTGACCATCCGTTTTCGGTTCTCGTTCGGACCGACCCCGTCCTTCCAGTGGTACTCGTCGGCAAAACAGCCGCCCGGCCAACGGAGGACCGGGATGTTCAATTTCTTCAAGGCGGCGAGCACATCGTTGCGAATGCCATCCGTGTTTGGAATCGGCGACTCAGGACCGACCCAGAGCCCTTCATAAATACAACGACCTAAATGCTCGGCGAAATGACCATAAATGTGCTTGCTGATCGTCCCTTTGGTTAAGTCGGCATTGACGATGAGCTGTGTCGTCCCTGTCGTCACGTGCGTCGGTTTGATGAGTTGGTTGTTCATTGTATCTCCTCCATGAAGAAGGGCCAACGAAGTGGCCCTTTAGATTATGGTCGATAGTAAAGTTCATTCCAACGTAGTTCGTTGTTAAATTGGACCGTCTCCGTCTTGGCATCGATGACAGCGATTTCAACGTCGAGCATTTCCGCGAAGTCCCGTAGTTGGTCGGTCGTCACTTCATACGAATAGCAGGTGTGGTGCGCCCCACCGGCTTGAATCCAGTTTTCGACCGCTTGCGCCATCGAAGGTTCTGTTTTCCAAAGAACGCGTGCGACCGGCAAGTTCGGCATCGCCTCTTCCGGCTGAATGCCTTCGACCGTGTTGACGAGGAGACGGAAGCGATGGCCGAGATCGATGATACTCGCGTTCAACGCCTTGCCGCTCTGTCCTTCAAAGACGATCCGGGCCGGTGCTTCCCGGTCGCCGATACCGAGCGGATGGACTTCGATTCTTGGTTGATCGGCCGCAATCGTCGGACAAATCTCCAACATGTGAGCGCCGAGCACCATCTCGTTGCCCGGCTCGAAGTGGTACGTGTAATCTTCCATGAACGAGGTCCGCTCGTTGTTCGACATGATTTTCATGAGACGGACCAATGCTGCCGTTTTCCAGTCACCTTCTCCGGCAAAGCCATAGCCTTGCTCCATCAAGCGTTGGACGGCGAGACCCGGTAACTGCTTCATGCCGTGCAAGTCTTCAAACGTCGTCGTGAAGGCGGTATATCCTCCTGCCTCGAGGAAGGCTTTCATACCGAGTTCAATCTGGCCTTGGTAACGGACCGAATCAAGGAACTCCTCTTCCGCCATCCCTTTATTCGTCAGTTCGTAACGAGACGCGTATTCGTCCATCAGCGCATCGAGATCTGTGTCGGTCACGGCGTCCATATATGCGACAAGATCACCGACACCATATCCGTCCACCGTCCAACCGAGGCGAATCTGCGCTTCGACTTTATCGCCTTCCGTCACGGCGACGTTGCGCATGTTGTCACCGAAACGAGCCACTTTTAACACTTTGCTTTCGGCCAACGCATGAGCGACTTTCATCCAGCTCGCCATCTTGCCGCGTGTCGTCTCGTCTTCCCAGTGCCCGACAAGCACTTTGCGTTTGACGTTCATCCGGCTCGTGATAAATCCGTGTTCCCGGTCGCCGTGCGCCGATTGGTTCAAGTTCATGAAGTCCATATCGATCGCATCCCAAGGGATGTCGCGATTGAACTGTGTACCGAAATGGAGCAACGGTTTTTGTAGGACGCGCATGCCACTGATCCACATCTTCGATGGCGAAAACGTGTGCATCCAGGTGATCACGCCCGCACATGAGTCGTCCGCATTCGCCTGAAGCATCATCTGACGGATCTCTTCTGCATTTTTGACGACTCCCTTGAAGACGATCCGGTCGCTGAAGACGTCGGCCGCATCAAGTCCAGCCACCATCTCTTTTGAATGATCCTCCACTTGACGAAGCACGTCTTCGCCGTAAAGCATTTGGCTTCCTGTCACGAACCAAAATTCATATGTTTTTGCTGTCAACATCCAAAGTCCCCCTAATGTGAGGGCGAAGTTCCGGTCATTTTTGGCCGTAGTATGCGTTCGCCCCATGTTTTCGCAAATAGTGTTTATCTAAGATGCTCTGTTTAATCGGTGTCAGGCCAGGGTTCAAGTTCAAGGCGTGAAGTCCCATCTTCGCGACTTCCTCGAGGACGACCGCATTGTGGACCGCCTCATTCGCGTCTTTGCCCCAGCAGAACGGTGCGTGATTGGCCACGAGCACGCCCGGTACGGCGACTGCTTCGAGCATTAACTCGTCAAGCGTCTCTAAAATGACGTGGCCGGTCTCGAGCTCATACGCCGTTGCGATCTCTTCGTCTGTCAATTCTCGAGTGCACGGAATCTCGCCATAAAAGTAATCGGCGTGTGTCGTTCCGAACGCCGGGATCGCCCGCTTCGCCTGTGCCCAGCTCGTCGCCCATGGCGAATGGGTATGCACGACCCCGCCAATCTCAGGGAGAGACCGATAGAGCGCGAGATGGGTCGGTGTGTCTGATGAGGGGCGAAGCTCGCCTTCGACGACGTTACCTTCCAAATCGACGACGACCATGTCTTCCACGGTCAATCGTTCGTAAGGGACACCGCTCGGCTTGATGACGACCAATCCGGCGTTCCGGTCGATGCCACTGACGTTGCCCCATGTGAAGGTGACCAAGCCGTGTTGCGGGAGGGCCAAGTTCGCTTCGAGCACGGCTTCCTTCAAATGACGGCTTACCATACCGGTTCCTCCTTCACGCGTGATGCTTCGGCTTTGATTTTTTTCAAGCGTTTCATCACATCGTTTTCACCGCGACCGAAGTAGTCGTATAGTTTCGTGTATTCGGCGAACAGAGCATCATACGTCGCGACGTTTTCCGGAATCGGCTTGTACGTCTCTTCTTTGACACGGCCCATCTTCGCTGCCGCTTCCGTGATCGTGGCGTAACCGCCTCGCTCCGCACCGGCCGCCACCGCCCCGAACATGGCCGACCCGAGGGCAGGCGTTTGCGAGGAGGCGGAGATTTTGATTTCCATGTTCAACACGTCCGCATAGATTTGCATCATGAGGGCGTTCTTCTCGGCGATTCCGCCGGCTGCATATACTTCATGCACAGGAACACCGCTGTTCCGGAACGCTTCCACAATCGTCCGTGTCCCATACGCCGTCGCTTCAATCAACGCCCGGTAAATGTCTTCTGGTTTCGTGAGCAATGTCGCTCCGAGTAGGGCACCCGTCAAATTCGTATCGACGAGCGTCGATCGGTTCCCGTTCCACCAGTCGAGGGCGATGAGACCGCTCTCCCCGACACGTTGACGGGCTGCTTTCTCCGTCAACAACTGATGGATGCCGATACCTTTCAAGGCGGCCTCTTCGACGTAATGTCCTGGGACACACGTCTCGGTGAACCATTCAAAATGGTCCCCGACACACGATTGGCCAGCTTCATAGCCCATCAATCCTGGGATGACACCGTCTTCGACGACACCGCACATGCCTGGGACGACTTGTTCGTCTTTACCGAGTAGGATATGGCACGTCGATGTGCCCATGACCATCAGCATCTTGCCCGGTTCGGCGATTCCGACAGCCGGTACCGCCACGTGGGCGTCGACGTTCGCGACCGCGACGGCCGTGCCTGGAAGGAGTCCGATTCGCGCGGCGAACGCCTCTGTCAGTTCACCCGCCTTGGACCCGATTGGTGCGATGTCGCGCGTTAGTTTCTCTTCGACAACGTTCTCTAGCCGCGGATCGAGCGCTTTAAAGAACTCGTTTGACGGGTAGCCGTCTTGTTTATGCCAAATGGCTTTATATCCAGCTGTGCAACTGTTCCGAACGACGCGACCTGTCATCTGGGAGACGACCCAATCCGTCGCTTCTAGAATCTGGTCCGCCGCTTCATAGATCGCTGGTGCTTCGTTCAGGATTTGCCACACTTTCGGGATCATCCACTCCGATGAGATTTTCCCGCCATAGCGTTTCAAGAAGTCTTCGCCCCGCTCCGCTGCGATGCGGTTCAACTCGTCCGCCTCGTCTTGCGCGGCGTGGTGCTTCCAAAGCTTCACGTAGCTGTGCGGGTTTTGTTGATGCTCCTCATGGAAACAAAGCGGGTTCAAGTGTTCGTCAATCGGTAAGATCGTGCAGGCTGTGAAATCGATGCCGAGTCCAACAACTTGGTCCGGCATGATCCCCGCCTCTTTCACGACGGCCGGGATCGTAAGTTCTAATACTTCTAAATAGTCTTGCGGATGTTGGAGTGCCCAATCATGCTCGAGACGGGTCACTCCGTCCGGTAAATATTCATCCATGACGCCATGTGTGTACGGTTTGACCGCGGTCGCCACTTCTCGACCTGTCGCTACGTCGACGAGGACCGCACGTCCTGATTGCGTCCCGTAGTCGACGCCGATTGTATAGTTGGCCATATTCATCACCCTACCTCCAAAAGAATGCGCTTACATATAGGATGAAAAAAATAAAGTGTGTGGGCACTCTTGTATTTTCATCCGTACAACTATTCAAATAACATGTCTGATTCGTACAGAAAACAAAAATATACAATCAAGTTGTACGTATAACTTATACCTTGATTGTATCAACTATTTTAAATTAATCAACTGTTTTCAACATTTTATCTGAACATTTTTGCGTCAGTTCTGAAAAAACTGTGACATTCATCTTTAAAGAGACTGCGATAAGTTGTACGGATATTTACAGTCGTTTGCCGATAAAAACGTGCCCTCGGTCAGACAATCCCGCGAACACGAGCGTCTCTCGCCAATTCTCCCAGTCCCAGCCCGGTAACATATGCCAAGTGATCCTTTCAGGACTGTAGAGTTTGATGGTCGTATCCGTCAGCTTCTCATAACGGCCTCGTTCGCCATACTCTGTCACGAAAGTCCCGTCCGCTAGAAGTTGAATCTTACTTGAAGGCAGGACGTCATGTTTCGTCCGGTCCATGTAGATCCACTCCCACTCCCCGACGAGTTCCTCCATCTCGATGGGCCGTTCTTCTTCCCCGGCATATCGTTGCGGAGATACGAGCGGCCAGCCCGATTCCGTCCAGATAATTTTGCGGATATGCAGTTCGTGCCAGTGCGGGTCCTGCTCACCTCTGACGTGATGGACGAGATAATCCTTGTCCCCGTCATGCAAGACGGAGTTATGACCGGGACCGACCCAACCTTCCCCAGCCCCGAACCGATAGCCCCCTAAAATCTTCATGCCGACTTGTTGGGAGTCGATTTCGAGGTCGGTCATGACGTTCCCATCAAAATCGACGTACGGTCCGGTGATCGAAGTCGAGCGGGCCACACGGATGTGATAGTCCTTGAATAGGGAGTCGTACGAGACGAACAAGTAATAATGGCGATCCGCCTCCCGATAGACGATATACGGTCCCTCGATTGCCCCTTCAACGCTTTGGTGACGTTTCGCAATCAACGTCTCCTCACTCCCCGGACGTTTCTTCCCGGTCTCCGGATCGATCGGGAACACGTACAGCCCACCGAAGAAGCTACCGTAGACGAGCCAAGGTTCTCCATGCGCATCGAACGTAATATTCGGATCGATCGCGTTCGGTCCTGACGTCCCAGCCTCGCTCTTCACGACGAGCCCGTGATCCTGCCACGGTCCGTCTATCGTTTCCGCACTGGCGACACCGATATAGGACTGCGTCTGCCCGAACTGTGAAGCCGCATAGTACATGACGTAACGACCACCCATGAACACAACTTCCGGTGCCCAAAGCCCCGGCGCCCCCGTCCATTCCACAGCCTCGTGCGGAAGTTCTTCAAACGCCAAGCCGACGTATTCCCAATGGATCAAATCCTTTGAGCGGCGCACTTGAATCCCCCCGTTGATTTGATGCCCGTGGGCTGCATCCGTCGAGAACACGTAATACCAGTCCCCGACTTTGATCGAGGCGGGATCGTGGGCGTTGTGCGTGCCCCACATCGTTTCGTTCGTCAATCGCTCTAGCAGATAACGTTCTTCTCGTTTCGGACCGTTCATTTTTTGCATGTTTCCGTTTCTCCTTTTATCGTTTTTTGCCCCATACGGCGGTGCCGTCCTCGCTCAGACCTGTGAAGATGATCGTCGGTTGCCAATTCTCCCAATCCCAAGCCGCACCGACTTGCGTCTCATACGTCTCTTGTCCGACTTCGACCTCGAGGACCGAGCCGTTCAATCGCCAAGACCCGTCCCCGTTTTCGAGCTTCCCGCCTCGTTCCAACGTCAACGTGCTCGAGGCTTGCTGTCCATCGTCGAATCGCGGGAACGTGATGACGTCCCAGTCCCCGACCAGATGGGCGTCGTCGACCTCGACGTCTCCTTCACCTGCATAGCGCTCGGGCGAGACGACCGGCCAACCGTCTTTCGTCCAATACACTTTTCGGACGTGCAACTGTGACCAATAGATGTCTTCACTCGGTCGCGCCTGATGCAACACGAATGTGTCAGTCCCGTCTTGTAAAAATGCCGAATGCCCGGTCCCGACGTATCCGTCATCTCCTTCGAAACGATACGAACCCACGATTTTCACGCCCGTATCAAATGACTCATCCGATTCGTCCCGTAAGTCGCGACCACGCGAGTCGACGTACGGTCCCACGATTGACTTCGAGCGACCGATCCGGACGTTGTACGTATCTTCTAACCAACCATACGACACCATCAAGTAGTAATAACCTGTCTCATCGTTATACAAGATTTCCGGTCCTTCGATGCCCATCGACATGTCTTTCCGTTTGGCGAGCAACGTTCCCTCTGACGATTCGTCCACTCGCTTCCCAGTGCCTGGATCAATCTCCGTCAAAAAGATCCCACCAAAGTACGACCCATACGCCATCCACCATTTGCCTGACGCATCTTGCGTCACATGAGGGTCAATCGCATTGGCGACACCCCCGTCCCCGTCTTTCGACGTCACGACGGCGCCCTCGTCTTCCCAAGGCCCTTCGATCGTTGACGCGGTCGCTAGCCCGATGTACGACGTGCGGCTCCCGACCCCTGATACGGAATAGTACAAGTGGAACCGATCTCCGATTTTTGTGATCGCCGGGGCCCAGAACGTATTCCCACCGGCCCAAGCGAACGCCTCTTCAGACACTTGATCGAACACACGGCCGACGAACTCCCAGTGAATGAGATCGGTCGATTTACGAATTTGAATACCGGGCGTCGGAGGACCACCCACCATGTAATCCGTCGAGAAAACGTAGTACGTGTCACCATCTTTAAAGATTGCCCCGTCATGCGTAAAGTTCGTCGTCCACTCGCTCTCTTTGTTGAGCACGTCTGGCGTCACATCTTCCACCTTTTGATCAAACGGCGCTTTCGGGAGTACCGACTCATCGATTGATGCACTCGTCGTCTGCCAGAAGAAAACACCTCCGACCGCGACAATGAGCAACGCCATCCAGACCATTATTTTTTTCATGTCAATCTCCTTCCTCCATCAAAAAGGCACCCGCCTAAAAAAGACGGGTGCCTCTGTCTTGTCACACCTCAGCCCTTCACACCAGAAATCGCAATCGACTCGATGATCTGTTTTTGGAAGATCATGAAGACGATTAACATCGGGAGTAACGCCACGACGGACGCGGCCATGATTAACGGATAATCACTTTGAATTGCATAAGATGCGTTAAAGTTCGCGATGACAAGTTGAAGCGTCTGTTTCTCCGGCGAGTTCAAATACAGAATCGGCCCGAGGTAGTCGTTCCAGATTGCCATGAACCAAAGAATCAATTGCGCGGCCACGGCCGGCTTGATCAATGGGAAGATAATCTTATAGAAGATTTGGAAGTACGAGCAGCCATCAATCTTGGCCGCCTCGATAATCGAGTTCGGGATGCTGTTCAAAAATTGGCGCAAGAAGAAAATCATGAAAATATTCCCGAACAGTCCAGGCACGATCAACGGTAACAGCGTATCCACCCAGCCGATGCTCGAGAACATCATGAACTGGGGAATCATGAGCACCGGGTAAGGGATCATGACAGAAGCGAACAAGAGCAGGAAGATTTTATTCTTGCCTCTGAAGTTCAACTTCGCGAAGGCGAACGCCGCCAAGCTCGACGTGAACGTTCCGACGATTGTGACGGATAACGCGACGATCAAACTGTTCGATATCCCGGACAACAGCGGGCCCATGCTCCAAATTTCCGTGTACTTGCTAAACGAAATATCGGTCGGGATCCATACCGGAGGGAGCGCGAACACATCCTCTTTTGATTTTAGCGACGTCGATACCATCCAGAGCAGCGGCGCGATCATGACGACCGCTCCGATGGACAGGAAGATAAAGATGAAGAAATCCGTGATTCGGTCCTTCTTCTTCACCGACATCGTTTCCACGTTCTCTTTTTTCCGTGAGAGAGCTAATTGCATGGTCATTCTCCTTTCCTATACACGAATCGCTCAATCAAGATCGAACGATGATTTTTCATTCATCCGGAATTGGAGCAACGTGACGATGAAAATGAAGAGCCCGAGGACGAGCGCCATCGCCGAAGCGTAACCGAGTTGGAAGTTCCCGAACGATTTTTGCCAAATGTAGAAGACCGCAGAGGCAGACGAGTACTCAGGACCCCCGGTTGGTGTCATGACGTTGATTTCCGTGAAGATTTGCGCTCCTCCGATGATGTTCGTCACGATGATGAAGAACGTGACCGGTTTGACCATCGGGAGCGTGATATGCCAAAAGCTTTGCCACGCGTTGGCTCCATCGAGTTTCGCTGCCTCATAAAATGATTTCGGGACACTTTGGAGCGCCGCCAAGTAAAGGAGCATCGTGTAGCCGAGCCCTTTCCAAATCGCCATGAGGATGAGCGCGGGTTTGACGGTATCGGTGTTTTGGAGCCAGTTCGGCCCGTCGATCCCGATCAAAGCCAGGAATTGGTTGACCAATCCGTAGTCCCCGTTATACGCCCATTGCCACAAAATCGAGACGGCGGCAATCGACGAGATGACGGGAATGTAGTAAATCACGCGGAACGTGTCCGTCCCAAAAATCTTTCGATTCAACGCGAGGGCAAGCAGAAGCGCGAGAACGATTCCGATTGGGATCCCAATCATCATAAAGAGCGTGTTGTACATTGATTTATAAAAATATTCATCTTGGAACAAGTTAACGAAGTTCTCAAACCCGATAAATTTCATTTGACCGAGGCCGTTCCAATTCGTGAAAGCGCCGTAAACAGAATACATCAACGGTACGAACGCGAAGAGGAAGAACCCAATGACCGGTGCCGCAACGAACAGGTAGGCGTACCGCTGTTCAGTTCGATATAACTTGGAAATCGATTTTGTCTTCATTATCCTTCCATCCTTTCAACGTCAGAGACGCAGGTGGCGAACATCGCCACCCCGTTTCGACTCTCTGATCAATTCGCCTGTTTCTCTTGTTCGATCGCCGCATCGAGCAATTTCTGCATCTTCGGCTGCGCCGTCTTCACATAGTCTTCGACCGACGTTTTACCGTCTAGGACAGGCTGGATGTTTTTGAAGAACTCGTCGTACCATTCTGCCGTGTATGTTTTCTCAGCCGGGAACCCGCGGCCATAATCGTTGATTAAATCAAGGAACTCTTGTTTGTTATCTGGTTTGATTGACGTATCAGCTGCCCAGTTGTCTGCGATTTCCATACTGTTCGGCAATTGGACTTGCGCGTCTACGAGCGCTTGTTGCCCTTCTTGGTCCGCAGACAAGTACATCGCCAACTCTGCCGCTTCTTCTTTATGTTTCGTCGTCGCCCCGACGCCGATCCCGAGTGACCCCACCCATCCTGACGCTTTACCGGTTGAACCGGCTGGCCATGGAAGTAAGTCGTACTCGAATTTCAACTGTTCTTTAAATGCTGCCATATCCCACGGTCCGACTGGGAAGAAGGCGAGCTGACCTTTCAGCCAACGTTGGTACGTGTCGAGCGTCTGTGTTTCGCCGATTGACGGTGTGATCCCGTGTTTCAACTGTTGATCGACGAAGAATTGCAACGCTTCGATGAACTTCGGATCATCGATTGTCACTTTCGTACCATCTTCATTGATCCAGTCCGCTCCATTACTCCAGACGAACGGTTGAAGGGCCCAGTTTACGTTGAAGCCAGTGCCGTACTGATCCATCTTCCCGTCACCGTTCGTGTCTTTCGTCAACTGTTTGGCTACGTCCACGAACTCATCCCATGTATATGGTTTGTCTTTATCCGGTAGCGGGATGCCCGCATCTTCGAACATCGTCTTGTTGTAGCCGAGTGCGAACGGACCTAAGTCTTTCGGTAGTCCGTAAATCGCGCCTTCTCCGAGCGTCTTCCCATCGAAACGATATTTGTCGACACCCTTCTCCCAAATGTCGTCCAACTTGACGTCTTCTGAAGTTTCAACCGCTTCAGTGATATCGAGTAGCACGCCCGAATTTACGTATGCTTTCACTTGGGCAGGATTATAGAAGAAGACGTCTGGGATTTTGCGACCTGCGATGGCCGATTTGAGTTTTGTATCGTACTGATCCGGGGCTGTCTGGACCATCGTTACTTTCACGTCTTTGTTGGCTTCTTCAAAACGTTTCACCGTCGCTTGGTAGGCTTTTAACTCTTGTGGATTTCCACGGAACATAAATGTCAATTCAACTTTCCCGTCAGCGCCTGCCTCGTCTCCCGAACAGCCGGCGAGCGCCAAAGAAGTTGTCATCAGGGCTGACATCGTTAACGCAAACATTTTTTTCGATTTACGATTCATTGTGAATTCCTCCATCAGTATATATTCATGTGCAAAAGATGACGAAGATGTACGTACATGTTGAATTAAATAAAAAAGCAAGCTGTATAATGAAGCCCACACGACACTATACATTCACTAGCCAAGAAACCAATTTAATTAGCAATGAAAGCGTTTTCTGTACAATTTGAGTCTATTACACACGTTCGGACATGTCAATTTGATTTTTATGTATTTTTATATTTCATCCGTACATATTCATAGAAAATTCAGGTGCTATTTTTGCTTATTCATAGTAAACAGGACATTTGTTTGTTAATATATATGTAAGATCATATCTTGTACGTATGAGTTGTTCGACGTACACGAGAGAAAGCAGGGACGCCAGATGGCACAACGCACAAAGTACAATATGGTTAAAGATCATATTCTTGAATGGATAAAAGATGGAACGGTAAGACCAGGTGAAAAAATTCCTTCTGAAAATGAATTGGTCCAATCATTTGGAGTGAGCCGTCATACGATTCGACAAGCTGTAGGAGAACTAGTGAACGAAGGTTATCTTTACCGTGAACAAGGCTCGGGCACGTATTGCTCCCCGGTCCTTCCGACCTCGGCTCCCCAGGCGATTGAACGTTTAGGCAACGGTAAAAACATCGGTGTCATCACGACCTACATGTCTGATTATATCTTCCCGTCTATCATCCGGGGGATTGAATCTCATTTGGCTTCAAAAGGATATACATTGACCTTATCTTGTACGGATAACAACGTCGAGAAAGAACGGCAATGCCTCGAGATGATGTTAGATCGTCAAATTGATGGGTTAATCGTCGAGCCGACGAAGAGCAGTAGCTATAATCCAAACATCAAATATTATTTAGAACTCGAACAACAGCATACGCCTTATTTGATGATTAACCAATACTATTCGCAGTTGACGCCCCCTTATTTGATCATGGATGACGAGAAGGGTGGGTTCTTGGCTGCCGAACATCTCATCAAACTTGGCCATGAGCGCATCATGGGACTTTTCAAAACAGATGACCTTCAAGGGGTCCATCGGATGCGCGGCTTTATACGCGCGTTCCGGGAATACAATCTCCCCCTAGAGCCAGAATTAATTATAACGTATACGACAGAAGAACTTGTGCCCTCTTTTTATGACGTGATTCATCAAGTGTTTGAGAACGCGGACGAACGGCCGAGTGCAATTGTCTGTTATAACGACCAACTCGCCCTTAACGTGTTGGACCAGTTGAGAAATCTACGCCTCTCTGTCCCGCAAGACGTCTCACTCGTCGGATATGACGACTCGGTGCTTGCCGTCGCGACAGAGGTTAAACTGACTTCGATCATCCACCCGAAGCAAGAATTGGGGCGTGCCGCAGCCGAGTGGATTATCGCGGCCGTCGAGAAAAAAGAGATGCCACCGTCACATACGTATGAACCCGAATTGATCGTCCGCAACTCGACTGCACCCTATAACCGTCTCGAATCTAAATTAGGCTGATTCTCTGCTAACTTCTTGGAGGTCCTCATGAATTTAAAACATGAACACAACAAGCTATTCCAAGCGCTCGAATTTGTCACCAGCCTGGTGCAACTGAACGTGGTCTTCTTACTGAGCATTCTGCCTGTCATCACGTTGTTCCCGGCCTTGTACGCTTTACATGCCGTCACAAGGCAATGGTCGATCAACCAAGATTACAGCGTGTTCCGCGCCTACTTCCGCTTCTTTAATGAAGGAGTGCGCCGTCATTATAAGCTCGGTATAGCCTGGACATTGTTTGTATTCGTCTTATTGATCGACTTTTTACTCATTCGGCAAATCCATACAGGGCAGACGATTCTCTTCGCAGGTCTGTTCGTGATTGGATTTGTCTTCATCTCCCTGTCGTTATTCCTATTTCCGATTTTGACGCACTACGATATGAAGACGATGGATGCCTTGAAGTTGGCGTTATTCAGCATCATACGATACGGCTATATTGTCGCGCTCGCGCTCTTGTTGTTCAAAGCACTCGGTATGCTCGCGTACCGGTCACCACTCTACTTGTTGTTCGGATTTTCGTTCATCGTTTTTCTAAAAACGAAACTATATCTCCACCAATTAAATCGTACTATAACGAATAATCATATCGATATCGACTCCACGTAATATTGATTTTTTCCATCTACTTTAACAAAGTAGATGGTTTTTTATTTGAGTCTAAGAAGAATAGTTTACTCATCTGTCAATTTCAATAAATATGACCAAATCACTTCTTTAGGTTGTTTAAGTTCTATTCAAAATGAATAATACAGTTCTTAGTTAGTGAGGAGGCAAAGCAATTGGGCTTTTCCGTTAATGACTTTATTGAGGATACTCCAGTTTTTGGCGACTTACATTATATTTTGCATTATGACAATGAATCAGAACGAAGAGACACTTTAGTCTTTTCGAAAACATAGTTCAGTCCTTCATTACTGAAAGAAGCTGATTTCATTAGACTACAACAAGCAACCCTTCGTATTCATAAGTAGGCTTTAGAAAAATGTGCTCCCTAATAAACTATGTATGTCTCTTCATTCCTTTATATGCTACTTATAGTTCCACACTTCAACATACTTGATCACCTCAAGTTGTTTCCTATCCAATTTTCCAACCGCTGTATAAGGCAACTCCTTCACAAACACGATTTCTCGTGGAAGCTGATAAGTTGTCAGTCGTTCGCGCAACCAGCTCACCAGTTCTTCTTCTGTCAATTTTTCATCATATAACTGTACGTATGCTTTCAAGATGTGACCGGCGTACACATCCTCTATCCCGACGACGGCGGCGTCCTCGACATTCGGATGGTCGCGCAAAACCGTCTCGACTTCCCCAGGATAAATATTGTTTCCTGCCGAGATGATCAAGTCGTCTGTTCGTCCACACAAAAAATAATAGCCGTTCTCATCCCGGTATCCGACATCACCCGTTTGAATCCAGCGGTTCTTCCTGCTTTGCATGGACCACTTATTTCGTATGCAAAATTCCCCGATGGCCCCTGGCTCGACTTCCGCTCCATCTTTCACTACCTTTAAGTCCCCTCCCGGAATCCTTCTCCCGAGCGTGTTCGCATCATAATGTAAATCTTCTGGTGTGGCGATCAGATTCAAGCCCGCTTCCGACGTCCCATAGAGATTGTATAAGACGCTCCCCAACTCGTTATGGACTTCACGAACTAAAACGGGATGAAGCTTCGCACCACCGGACGCGATACAAGCGAGAGAATGAAGTGATGTTGGATTGTGTCGTAACATTTTGTGGATCATGAGCGGGACGACCGTGACCACTTCTACCTTGTGTCGCCGAATGAGGTCACAGGCTCTCTGCACATCAAAGCTCTCTTGAATGACGACCTGTTTCCCTAGGGCTAGAAAAGATAAAAGGATGGCGATGCCGTAGCCATGGTAAATCGGGGTGGCAATATAGGCAGTGTTGAATGACGGCAACTGCAATCGGTTCATTAGAGCTGCGAATGGAGCCAGAAAGTGAAAGAGGGATGGTTTATGAGTCACTTGTTTCGGTTTTCCGGTAGTACCGCCGGTCAACAGCACGATCTTCCCGCTCGAGGCGGCCGGAAGCCTTCCTTTTTTATGTCGCTTCGAATCCGATAAACTATTGATTGATACCTTTTCCTCATGATAGCTGACAAGTGTCGAACGTTCGTAAGACGAGTTTTCAATTAAGTCTTTAAACTCATCATCGTAAATCAAAAAATCGAATGATTGTTCTTCTACGAGTCGGTTGAACTGCAGTTGACTCATCGATGAATGAAGCATGTAGATGTCTGCACCGAGTCGTGAAGCCGCAAACATCCCTTGTACGAAAGACGAGTGGTTGTGACAGAGAAACGCAACTTTTTGTCCCTTTTTAACCCCATACTGATTAGCGAAATGATAAGCGAGGTGTTCACAGCGTGACTTTAGCTCTAGATACGTCACTGTTTCTCGGCTATCCACTAAAGCCGTTTTTTGACTCCCTGCTCTTTCAGTCAATGTAAAAAGAAGCATCAAGTTGATTCCATTTTGACGGATTGCGACGAACAGACGGCCTAGATTCGATGGTGATAGAAACTGGAGCTGCGACAAGACTTTCAATAACTTAACCATTCTTATTGTCACGCTCCTTTCTCTTAAGGAATGCAGGGACCATCCAGTCTATCGGTCTTCTGAAAACAAGTGATGCTACTTGACCGAGGAACAACCACCACGGCTTATATACTGTTCCTTTCGTATACAAGGCATGTCCGATTAATTCTGCCACATGTACCGGTGACATGGCAGGTGAATGCTGATAAGCCAGCGTCGGTTTGATCATCGGAGTTTTTACTAGCGGTAGATATAGAGTCGTCGTGGATATATTTTTGATTGTGAGTTCCGGACCCGCGGAGCGAAACCACGTATCGAACGCGGCTTTTGATGCCTGATAGGCTGCCCAGTGAGGAAAAGGATGAAGTAACACATTGATGGTCGACACATTGACGATCTGCCCGTTCTTCTTTTCGAGCACCGGAATGAGCGACAAAATCAATTGTACGGGAGCAAAATAATTGATTGCCATCGTCCGAGTGAAGTCATGGTATCGATCGAGTGACTCAGTGATGGGACGATTGATGGAGATTCCAGCATTGCTGACGAGAACATCCAATCCGTCCGGTAGTTGATGGAGATACGCCAACAAACCATTCCGTTCCTCTTCAATTCGAAGATCTGCCAGGAACACGGTCACCGTGGCTGACCCCTTTTCGATTTCAGACTTCATGGCGTTCATGTCTGATTCTCTACGGGCAACGAGAATCAGATGCGCGGTTGTCTCCGCTAGTAAAAAAGCGAACGCCTGCCCGATTCCTGAGCTCGCTCCAGTAATCAATACCGTTTTCCGATCCAACGCTGACTTCATTTTCTGATGATCGAAGGAAGGAAATCGGAATAGGAGTCTCTCTAGTAACGTGTAGTCATACATATTGCCAGCACCTTTTTTGATTTTTACAATAGAACGATCACGAACTAAATAAATCTGTATGTTTAGAAGCAAAGTTACTGCTCTTGTATACATGTAATTCCAAATGATATATAACAATTTAACGAACAGAAAATGAAGTTCCCAAGATGAACGTCAGCCTTAATTACTTCAATGACTACAAAAAATCTAGCAAATCTAAATCTTCACTACATTTATAAAAGAAGTTTGGATCAATCATGGCTTTAATCATTTCAGATAGCTGATAGTACGAGGGATCATCAATCAAATTCATCAACTGGAATACATACCCTTTGTTAAATGCAACTCCATCATAACAATTATAGTCTTCGACCTCATTTGGAATAGAAACTGAATTCACGTACAACAATTCATCACTCCAATAATTAAGCCATTCCACTTCCTTAACTTTAGAAAAACCTGTTTCGTACATGAGATCCTCTCGTTCTTCAATCCTTCTAGATATTGATGCTTGGAATGGACCCCACTCTCGACAAATTCGATCAAATAACCGAATCCATTTGTCCTTTTCATTCAGAAAAGTTGTCTTGCTGATCACAAAAACGAAACCAACATTTCCTGGTAACCCATCTTTCAAATTATGAATGTTGAGATAACCTTTACTATTTTTTAATCGACAAATAAAGCTGTAAAAATCATCGTTGCCTTCTGTCCACATCTTCAGAAAGGTGTCATTCGAAAACTCAGTTCTAAGTGGTTCGTAAAATCCCATCTTTCCGATTTCAATCTGAAACGTTTCGAAGATATTTAGCATCTGTAATGCCCATTTTTCATTCTCTAAGTCGTGAAAAAAGTTAAAACTAAGCCTTACTTCTCTCATATATTTTCAACTCGCCCTATATTCATTTTTTAAATCCAAAAATGACAAACTACACTTCATCATTCAACAACAACATTATGAAAGATCTTGATTTTATACAACGAACAGCAGTATACACCTTCAACATGAAATGTATACTGCTGAATTAATATTTCATCATTCATTTCCTTATTTCTTACCATTCGCTTATCTAGTGAAATTATCGAGGATCGCCTGCCAGCCTAGTCGTTGCATTTCAACCGGATTCATCGATTCCGCATCAAACACCTCGACCACCTTCGTCTGATTACCTTCTGAAGAAAATGAAATTCTGACTCTCCGTTCATCCTCAAGGCGATACTGAATGAGCTCATTTACTTCAACTTCCTCATATACCCCTTCAAAATCAAAGGCCATGCTCTGATCTTTCGCTTCCATCCGACTACGAAACTTCCCATCGATCCGTAAATCATTTTCCGCTTCGGTCGTATGCCAATCGTCAGACGCATGATTCCATTGTTTGATGTGGTCAGGGTCTGTCCAGAGTTTCCAGACTGTGTCGATTGGTGCATCGACGAGAGCTGATATCGTCACTACATTTGATTCCATGATTCGTTTCCCCTTTATTCTACATTTTTAATCAATCACGAATACGCTGTATGCCCTATATGACGAACGCAACATGAGATTACTTCCCTATTGATTACGTCATCTCCTGCTCTCATTTCAACGATTGAAAGATACCCAAAACAAAAACCTTGAATGGCACTCAAAATCGAGTTCATTCAAGGTCTTTTCATTTCATCATTGAAACTTAACTCTTGGCAATCCCAAGCATAAATCCAGCGACGACAATCAACCCGATTCCCATGAAAACAAAGACGCGTTCTTTTGTCGTCTTCTCTTCTTTCAAGAGATAGATCCCACCAAGTGTCGCCACGACGACGTTCAATTGGGATAAGGCGAACGAAGTCGCAATCCCCACTTCTCCGCTTGAAACGAAAAGTCCGAAGTTCCCGATTCCCCAGGCGAGCCCGGCCAAGATATTTTTGAATGTACGTGGATCCAGTTTCTTGACGTCCTTTTCACGAAGACTGAACAGAAGTGCCGCGATGAACATCCCGACGGATTGTGGAAGAATCGCGGTGATCCCTTCTACTTCAAAATAGTTCGTCAAGACGGCATACGTGACGTAACCAATACTCGAAACGAATAGGACGAGTAATCCCTTTTTCAAAGCTCCGGCACTGTCCTGATCTTTCTTCTGTTGGTATGAAGTCATAGTCGCCCCGATGATAATCAAGACGAGCGCTGAAAACCCTAACCATAGCTCCGTCGATGTCTGCCAGTCCCCGAGTACGATGACCCCAAAGAGTGACGTCCCGACGAGTTGCATCCCCGTGCTGATTGGCATCGCTTTGGAGACGCTTAAGATTTGGAACGATTGGAACTGCAAATATTGACCGAGCGCCCAGAACGCCCCTGAGATAAATCCGGTCACGATGGCGAGTGTCGTGAACTCCGGTCGGAAGACGAGGGCAATCACTGTTGCCATGATCATCGCCCCGATGGTCGTTCCGATTAACTGCTGAATCGGTTTTCCTCCTACTTTCGACACGATGAGTGGAATACTTCCCCACATGAGTGCCGGTAAGAGTGCCAAAAGAATCATTTCCATGAAGCACACCTGCTTTCTTAATATAACGTCTAACATGAAATTCCCACGTCTCCAATTTTATAAACCTAAATTCAAAAAGGGAATTGCCATGTCGAATACTACGATGATATAATGATTTCGAACGGGGCATTAGCTCAGCTGGGAGAGCGCTACGCTGGCAGCGTAGAGGTCAGGGGTTCGAGCCCCCTATGCTCCATTAATTTGTCACATCTCGGATGAGGTGTGGCTTTTTTATTGGTATGGTGCGATTCAACCCCTTTCTGAACGGGTAATGATAGTTAGACTTTTTCATATAAGGGGGAATTTTGATGGAACGTACATCTGTAGAAGAAACATTGACGAGCGTGATCGAATGCATGCGAGCATGCAACCACTGCTTCTCAAAAAGTTTGCAAGAAGAGGATTTACACATGTTCACCGAATGCATCCGCCTGACTCGAGAATGCTCTGAAATCTGTACATTGGCTTTAAATGCCTTAGAAACAGATTCAGCCTTCTCAAAACCAATCGTCGCACTATGCGCCCAAGTCTGTGATACGTGTGCGGTTGAGTGCGGACGCCATCAGCACGACCATTGTCAAGCCTGTGCCAAAGCATGTGAGCGTTGTGCGGAAGCTTGCCGAACACTTGTTGCCGCTTAAGCACGACATTCGTCTAACTTTCTGTTAGACTTTTTTTATTGCTTATGAAAGAAGGTAAACTATGAACCATACCATTCTCGCACTTGACGTGGAGACCGCTAACCGTGATAGTCGCAGCATCTGTTCTGTCGGATGGAGCATCCTTCAAAATGGAGATGTGGTCGAAACCGACCAGCGACTCGTCAATCCGGAGGAAGACTTTGATATGGGTAACATCCGCGTCCATGGCATCCGTCCGAGTGACGTGTGGGATGCACCGGCATTACCGGAAGTACTTTCCTCTCTTTACCCGATTTTACGGGAAGTGGACCTCGTCATCGCACATAACGCTTCATTTGACATGGGTGCCTTGAGAAAGGCGATTGTGAAATATGATCTATTCGATTTCCCGACAATCGAGTACGGTTGCACCGTCAAACTGTCACGTAAACTGTATCCAGGACTCCCGAACCATAAGTTGAACACGATGGCAGAACACTTGAACGTGCCGTTTATTCATCATGATGCTGCGGAAGATGCTCGCGTATGCGCGCTACTTATGCGAGACATGATGCAAAAAACCGGCATCACAAGCCCAAAAGAATTACATCGCTATACGTTCGTGAAAACAGGAACGCTCGCATATTAAACCGGTCATGAAATCATGACCGGTTATTTTTTGAAAATCCATCTCTTCTGGACATAATAACTGACGAAAAAGAGAAAACTATCGACGACTACTTTTAGGATGACCTCGCCTTGTCTGAGCAAGAGAAACAAGAGATAAACAAGGAGTGCTGAAACGGCCATTTGAAGCACGACGAGACTAAAATATTTCGGAAGAGACCGCCGCGCCTTCGAATCGAAGACTACTTTTCGATTAACGAGATAATTGAAGAGAGAGGAAATGATTCGAGCGATGACCGTCGCGATGACGACGTGAGCCGTATCGAAGTATGGGGATAATAAATAAATAAAGAGCGCATACATCCCTACGTCGACAAGGAACGAGGCGACAGAGGATAACGAATACATCAAAAACATCCGATAAATTAAAATCGAGTCGAGAATCGGTCTAAAATGGGATGAATCATTTTCATTCTCATATACGGTCTGGATGGTCGTTTGTTGAATCGGTACCTGCAATCGTTTCGTGAACGTGAGCATATTCATCTCGAACTCATATCTATTTCCAGGAATGTCAATCAGTTGTCGCGCATATCGCATCGGGATGGCTCGAAGTCCCGTCTGCGTGTCTTTTAACTTCAGCCCGCTCCCAATCAACATCACGAGCCGTGTCGCCTGATTGCCGAATCGGCTCCGGAACGGAATCGCATCTCCGCTAAAATCTCGACATCCCATGATGAGATGATGTGGTTTATTCAACCCTTCCTCATAGACGCTGACGACATCTTGCGGCAAGTGCTGCCCGTCGGCATCGACCGTGATGACCCCCGTTTTATCCGGATATGTGTCCACCACATACCGTAACCCCGTCTTGATTGCTGCTCCCTTCCCTTGATTCTGTTCGTGCGTTAACACTTGGTCGACAAATGATGCAATCTTATCAAATGTGCCTACCGACGATTCGTTACTACCGTCATTGACCACAATGATGTTCGCAAACCCACTCGCCCTCAACTTCTCCACGAGTGTGACGAGTGCCTCATCAGGGTTATAGGCCGGAATCAAAATCGAATACGCTTGGCGTGTTTCCACTTCATGCATCTGCATCGCCACCCCTCCTTCAATTCCTCTATACCCGAAGCAATGAATTCTCATTCCCAATAAAAAAACATCAGCCCTAAGGCTGATGCATGTACTCACCCGATAAAGATCAAGTAAGACGAAACGAAATAGACAACGACAACGAGTAACGAAGGAATCACATAACGTACCTTCGACGTGACATTTTGTCTTAGCACACTATACATGACGAGGATCGATAGGATGGTGATTCCGACCGCAGATACGAGGTGTGACGTCGAGACATCTGCGAGAATCGATCCATTCCGATAGAAGACATCTGACATGGCGATAATCAACATGTTGAAGATATTCGAGCCGAGAATCGAACCGAATGCCAAGTTGACATTACGTAGTTTGAGCGCCATGAACACAGCGACCGCTTCCGGGAGTGACGTCGATGCCGCAATCAAGAAGCTACCGACAAAACTAGAACCGAGTCCTGTGACAACGGCAATTTGATCACCTGTGATGGAAAGGGCTGTTCCTGCCGCCATGATTACGATTGCAGCAATGATGAATCCAAAGACCGCACGTTTCAGCGTGATCTCTTCATATTTACCGACGACCACTTCTTCTTCGACTTCATGCTCCGCGATCGGCTCTGTCGGTTGTTTCCCGATATAGTAGATTCCGATACCGTATAGAATCGCAATCAAGAGCGCGTCGACTCCGATTCCGATAAACGTCATATCAACGCGAACGATCAAAGCAATCAACGTCGTGACGGTCAAGAGTAACCCAAGTCCGGCCGTGTACAGGTGGTCCCGACTCGCATAGTTGAACAATTGCTTCTGTCGGAAGTATAGGTCGAACATCGCTAAGATAAAGATATTGAATAGGTTACTCCCAAGCATGTTCCCGATGGCAATGTCGGGGTTGTCAATCATGACAGCCGATATACTCGTTGTCACTTCCGGGAGCGACGTCGCTCCTGCCAATAAAACTGTACCGACGAGCATCCCGCCCATTTTCGACTTTTCAGTCATGACGTCGGCGTACGTTGACAATTTGATGGCGGCGTAGACGGTGATGGCCGCGGCCAGTAAGAAATAAACAAATACCATTTTTTCCTCCTCCTTGGGTAAACAAAAAAGACCTTTTTATGGACGACAAAAACGCCCATAAAAAGGTCTTGCGGACTTGTAAAAGCTCGATGGACCGAGTGCGTATGCACTGTAATGACGACCCATCGACCACAACTGTGGTCGCTACTCCCCTTTTTATCTTCCTTTTGACTATAGCATGAAGAGAACTAGTTGACAATCGAGCGGCGCATGAGCGCGAGAAGCTCCTGTGGGTCGAGAGCCGTCCGATATGCGAGTTCTTGCATCCCCGCGAGCTTCTCGGGTAACAATGGCGTGATCCAACCCGCTTCGTGAAGTCGTTTTCGGAAGCACACAATCTCTTCGTCATCAATCGTCTCTCGCGCAACAATCTCTCTTAATTCATATGCCGTTTGACATAGTGGTGCCGATTCTTGCAACCATTCGTCCTCGATGAAATAAGTCAACATGGATTCGAGGAGTCTTGCCACTTTTCGATCTTTCGCATTCTTCTCACCGTAAAACAATAGATGGAGTTCTTGTTCATACAAGCCAATCAGGTCTGTCGAGCTCCGAAATGGTTCAAATGCTGACAGCAACTCATGGTAATACCACGATTGGTCCCGCATCGGCCGTTTAAAACGTTGCCACACCTTCATCCCTTCCATCTCAAGATCATAACGGATGGAGCGGAGATTATGTAGCTTGTCCGCCACGAGAAGTGCGACTTCATCAAATTGAAGTGACTGCACCTGTTGAAGTGTCATCCGTTTTCGCTGTTCCCACGACTCTTCACGATTTTTCTCCGAGACCGCGAGAACGAGCCTGTGAACGTCAGAACCGAATTTTGATAAGATTTCTTGTGGGTCTGTCTTCGTGTCCTCAACCAAATCATGAAGCAATCCTGCCGCCACCACTGCCGGTGCTTGATGATCGGACTCAAGAAGCATGGCGACCGAGAATGGATGTGACAAATATGGAATGGTTGAACCTTTTCGATACTGTCCTCCGTGACGAATAGACGAAAAACGCAGTGCTTCTTCAACGAGTGGATTCATGTCACAATCCTCCTTCTTCCGGATGAAAACTCTTCTATCCCTTACCCGGAATTAGGTATAAATAACCTAAATTCTGACCAGTTTTAGGTATATTGTCGCATCATTCTTCATAAATCATTTTTTTCGTCATTCCCCCATCGATGACAAGATTATGACCGTTCACAAAACTGTTTTGACGGTCAATCAAGTACTGCACAGCGCGGACGATATCTTCCGGTTCACCGACCCGTCCTGATGGGTGCTGCTCATGATCAATCTCGCGTAATGCCTCATCGGACGTATGAATCCATCCTGGACTGATTGCATTCACTGTCACGGGGCGATCGCCTAATGAGATGGCGAGTGAATGGGTCAATCCAACGATGCCTCCTTTAGATGCACCATATGCGTCCCAATGCGGCTCATTCTGGAAGGCACGTGTCGAGGCCATGTTGACGATTCTTCCGTACGACTCACCTTGATTCAGTTCTAAAAAGTATTTCGCACAACTAAATGTCCCGACTAAATTGACATCGATGACTCGCTTGAACGTGTCAATCTCAAGCTCATCAATCGGCTTGACTAGCGAGGCGATCCCTCCGTTATTGATCAACACATGGGCTCGACCAAATTCGTTGTGAATATCGTCAAACACACGCTTAAGTTCAGACGTGTCTCCAAGGTCTACTTGATAAAAGCGTAACCCTTCGATATCCGGATCATCTCCAATGTCTAGCCCGATCACTTCATACTGATTTACGAAAGCTTGTGCAATCGCATAACCAATTCCTTGACTAGCTCCTGTTACAATCATCACCTCTGTCATCATTCATCCCTCCTAAAAGACTGTATACCCAAATCTCGATTAGTCGGACCATAGTTTTCGATTCGAAGTCGTGATCACACTCGCTCCCGCATCAAGTGCCGCCTGGACTTCCTCCTTTGTTTCAATCAGCCCACCTGCGAAAACGGGTATCCCCGTCTTCTCCTTCACACGTTGAATATACTTCGGCACAATGCCTGGCAGTACTTCAATATAGTCTGGTTTTGAACGTTCAATGTGTTTGATACTTTTCTCTAATGAGGTGGAATCAATCAAAAATAAACGCTGCACAGTGACCACATCATTTTGCTTTGCCTTGACGATGACGTTTCCTTTTGTCGAGATGATGCCGAACGGTTTTAACGTCTGACAGACATACTCCGTCGCATACTCGTCGGCCTTCATACCTTGTATCAAATCCATATGGATGAACACTTTTTTATCATGCTTCTTCAATAATTTGGAGATGGAGTCTAATCGGCTCATATGAATCTCTAGTAACACCCCTAATTCGAAATCACTCGATAAAAACCGCTCTAAATCCCGCATGTCCCGTATCGCCGGTAAGATGGATTGACCATTGATCATCAACTATTCCCCCTGTCTCTTTCTCATTATGCAGATAGCGTATTTTTAAAATCAAGGTTTACTCATTCAATATATCGGGAAAATAAAATCAACTTGTGCAGAGGGGGATTTGAGTATGGTCAATGAAGTGACTGTAAAAGTCGAAACACCGACTCCAGAACAACACCAAGCGTTACGCGTGAAGGCGGGGATGCCACGACGTTCTGATCGAGGCACGGTGAAAGGACTTCAAAATACGCTTTTTGGGATTTGTTTATACTTAGATGATGAGATTGTCGGAATGGGACGTGTCGTCGGTGACGGCGGAATGGTATTCCATTTAGTAGATATCGTCGTAGACCCGGAGTGCCAGGGTCTTGGACTCGGAAAATTAATCATGGAGCATTTGATGGACTGGATCTTACAAGAAGCGGATGAAACGGCCATCATTAGTTTAATCGCAGACATTCCAGCCGATGGGTTGTATCGACAGTTCGGTTTTGATTACTCACGACCTGAATCCGTCGGAATGGAGTATCAATGGAATCAAAGAGAAAGCTAATTGGCGTCATGAGAGGAGATGACGTATGGATGGATTAAATATCATCGTGTTGCTCGGATTGGCGCTCACCCTCATCTCTGTCCTCAGTCTCCTGATTGAAAGATTATTTTTCCCGAGTATTTTAGCGTTTATCGCAATCGGGGTCGGGGTCGGTTTTTTCTGGGATGGGAATGAAGTCTTTAAAGTCGCGGGAGAGATTGGAATCATTCTTTTGTTTTTCCTACTCGGTCTAAAGTTTCCACTACGTGAACTTTGGAAGCGCATGCGAAAAGTATGGAAGGCGGGAATACTCGATATCATTCTGTCATTCGGGGTATCGTTCGGGATTGCATTAGCATTTGGTCTCGACTTCCCTCGCGCCTTTTTAATCGGGGCCGTCTTATATGCGACGAGCTCCTCCATCTCTGCGAAGCTGCTTGAGCGGCATTCCGAAAAACATGAAGATATTAAAGAGTTTGTGCTCGCATTACTGATCTTTGAGGATATTTTTGCCCCACTCCTCTTGACGGTCGCCCCTTTCATCATCCAAGAAGAACCGGTTGCGATGTCCGATATCGGAAAAGTGTTCGCAGGATTTCTTATATTTGGCGTACTCTTGTTCATCGGTTCGAGCTTCGTATCCAAGCAACAAAAATTTTCGAAGCACTTACTGCGACAAGATGACGCGAGCATCGGTCTGATTGGACTCATTCTCTTTTTCGCAGGAATCGGCATGGTGTTTGGATTATCTGAGATTTTAGGGGCATTCATCGCCGGGATCATGCTCGCAGATTTCCACGATGTGAGACCGCTGAAGCGTTTGACCGTACCCGTCCGAGATTTATTCTTGCCGATCTTTTTCATCTCGTTCGGTATCTCGATCAACCTCGAGAAAGGCGTCATCGTAAATGCACTCTTCTTCGTCTTGATTGTGTGGGGAGTATTATCCAAATGGATTGTCGGACGCGTCGGGGGCAGAATCTATGGCTTGACGCGTGTTCAGGCGAATGAAGCCGGGTTCTCACTCGCGCCACGAGGGGAGTTCTCTATTTTATTCACCGCCCTTTCGAACGGGGCCATCAACTTGTTTGTCGGTCTCTATATTTTCGTGTCAGCCATTGTCGGAATCATTCTGTTCCGTTTCTCAGAGTACTTGGCAGAAAAAACGGAGAAAACCCTCACGAAAGTCTTACCTGACAAGAAAAAAGAAGAATGAATTGGCGGACCCATACGCTGGGTCCGCCTGTTTTGTGCGTTAGTCTTTCGCTAGTTTGTTGTGCCGTTTTTTACGCCATACAATATAGATGATGACGCCGATGAACAGTAGCCCATAGATTGCATAAGAATAGGCATCGAGGTATGAGAGGATATCTTGCCAGTTCTCTCCGACTTTCATCCCGATGAGGATGAGAATGGTATTCCATAAGGCTGTTCCAGCCGTACTGAGCAGTAGAAATTTCACGAATGGCATGTTTGACATCCCTGCAGGAATCGAGATCAGGCTTCGAACGACCGGCATCAAACGTCCAAAGAAGACCATCCAGCCCCCGTACCGGTCGAACCAGGCATCCGCTTTCTTTACGTCATTCAGGTCCAGTCGTAACCACTTCCCATATTTTTTCGTCCATTTTTCGATCTGCTCGACATCAAACAATAGTCCGAGGCCGTATAATAGCACCGCTCCTAATATAGCTCCGACTGTCGATGCCACGATGACGAGCGTGATGGACAAGTTCGTCTTTACAGCAAAAAAACCACCAAAGAGTAAGACGACTTCAGAAGGGATCGGTGGAAACACATTTTCAATAAAAATCATGAATGCAATCCCTATGTAGCCGTACTGTTCAATCACAGAAATCATCCAGTCACTCATGTCTCTTCCTCCATTCTCCCCCACTATACCCGTCCATTTCGCTATATAATCGTAAGGACATGCTACACTCAAAGAAAGGAGCTGATTGAAATGGAAGAAACAGTACGGTGTCCTTGGTGCGGGACGGATCCACTTTACGTCCGTTACCATGACGAGGAATGGGGAAAGCCCGTTCACGATGACCAGAAGCACTTTGAATGTCTGACACTCGAGAGTGCGCAAGCAGGACTCAGTTGGATCACCATCTTGAGAAAACGTGAAAATTATCGGTTGGCTTATGCCGACTTTGAGGTGCATCGAGTTGCCAGCTTTACGGATGAGGATGTGGAGAGACTCCTCGCCGATAGCGGGATCGTGCGAAATCGACGAAAAATCGAGGCGTCGATCAATAATGCGAAGCAGTTCATCAAACTACAGGATGAGTTTGGCTCATTTGATTCGTACATCTGGTCATTCGTCAACGATGCACCAATCCTGAATGCATGGAATCGTCTTGAAGATGTTCCTGCGACGACGGAACTTTCTGAACGATTGAGTAAAGATCTGAAACGACGCGGCTTTAAGTTTTTAGGACCGACAACGGTTTATGCTCATCTACAAGCGACGGGTCTTGTCAATGACCACCTCACCTCTTGCACGTTCCGATAACTTAAGACCAGCTCTCAAAAATATCTTTACATTTCCCCACTTGTTGTGACAATATTTTGACAAAGTGATACTTTATCACCGAAAGCGTTTTCATTTTTTTATTTTTCGGGGGGATGTTGATGAACGGAATTTTAGTGTCCATTGTCGTGTACATGGCACTGATGGTCTTGCTTGGGATCATCGCGTATCGGAGAACAAGCAGTATCGGAGATTATATGTTAGGTGGTCGGGCACTTGGTCCCGGGGTCGCCGCTTTATCTGCCGGTGCATCAGACATGAGTGGATGGCTCTTAATGGGATTGCCTGGTGCCATGTATGCGTCAGGGATTTCAAGCGGTTGGATTGTCATCGGGTTGACAATCGGCGCCTATTTGAACTGGTTATTGGTCGCACCGAGATTACGCATTTATTCATACATATCGGATGATGCGATCACAATTCCAGACTTCTTTGAGAAACGCTTTAAAGACACAAAAGGCGTGTTGCGTTCATTTTCAGCTGCTGTCACGTTAATCTTTTTCACACTGTATGCGACAAGTGGATTCGTTGCCGGCGGTCGCCTATTCAATGCCGTCTTCGACATTGAATTTGTAACGGGAGTGATCATTCTCGCTTCTATCATTATTCTGTACACATTCATCGGTGGATTTCTAGCAGTCAGCTGGACAGATTTTGTTCAAGGATTGATCATGCTGTTCGCCCTTATTTTTGTACCTGCCATCGCCATTATGGCAACTGATGGGGTGTCAAACGCTTTAGACACGGTACGAAATATTGATGAAGCATTACTTGACCCCTGGACAGGACAATCACTCATCGGAATCATTTCGCTATTTGCGTGGGGACTTGGCTATTTCGGTCAGCCACACATCATCGTCCGTTTTATGGCAATCGAAAAGCTCGAGGACATTAAGACGGCACGTCGAATCGGGATCTCATGGATGGTCTTCACCGTTGTCGGGGCGATGGCGACCGGGTTGTTCGGTCTCGCCTATTACACACAACAAGACCTCACAATCGATAATCCGGAGAACGTCTTTATCAACCTATCTGACTTATTATTCCCGGATTTGGTGACTGGTGTATTGTTGGCTGCTCTTCTTGCCGCCATCATGTCGACCATCTCCTCTCAATTGCTCGTCTCGTCGAGTGCCGCGACGACAGACTTTTATCAGAAGTTCTTCCGTAAGGAGGCGGGTGACCGTGAACTCGTCATGGTTGGTCGGATTACGGTCATTCTCGTATCCGTCATTTCAATCATTCTTGCACTCGATGCAGACGACACCATCTTAAACCTTGTCGGTTATGCTTGGGCAGGGTTTGGTTCATCATTTGGTCCGCTCATCTTGTTCAGTCTGTTTTGGAAACGAACGACGCGTCAAGGCGCGCTTGCTGGAATGTTGACTGGAGCCTTTGTCGTCATTCTATGGAAGAACTATGCCGCTTATCTTTTCGGAACGTTTGGGACATTGTATGAAATGATTCCAGCATTCTTCCTGTCGGCACTTGCCATCTATATCGTGAGTTTGGTGACACCGCCACCAAATGAGGTCATTCAACGTGAGTTTGACCAAATGCAAGACATGGTCAAAGAACATATCAAATAATTCTCATGACAGGTCAAAAACGACCTGTCTTTATTTATTTAGGCAGGATTTTTCTTAATTATCGACGAATTTTAGGGTTATCGTACGAATCTGTCGTGAAAAGGAGAATCGGGATGAAACCAATCAAGATCGTCTCTCGTCTTACCTTCCTGTCTAGCTTTGTTTTATTAATTGCTTGTGGTACGACTCCGGCAACGAATCAAGAAATACCAGAAGAAGTCGAAGAACCGATTGTCGAGGTACCTGAAGAAATGCCGCCTGCCGAACCGGAACCGATTGTCACGACGGCCTCCCTCTATGCAATCGGCGACATCCTTCTACATGATTCGGTATACAACGCAGCTCGTACTGATGAAGGGTATGAATTTGATACTGCATTCGAACAGATCTCTCCAATATTGAGTCGCGCCGATTTATCAATCGCCAACCAAGAGAGCATGATTGGCGGGAGTGAGATCGGGCTTTCGAGCTACCCGGCATTTAACAGTCCTTTTGAAATTGGAGATGCCTTACAACGGGCAGGAATCGATTTGGTCACGACAGCGAATAATCATACGCTCGACCGTGGCGTCCGAGCCATTGAAAGTTCGATCGACCATTGGAACGCAATCGGAATGCCTTATACAGGCTCCTTCCTATCTGCTGAGGACAAGGCGAATATTCGTACGTTGACGGCCAACGATATTTCTTTTTCCTTCCTCGCATACACGTATGGGACGAATGGAGTCGTACCGAAAGAACCCTATCATGTGAACTATATCGACCTCGCACAGATGCAACCAGAGATTGAGAAGGCGGAACAGTCGACTGACATGACGGTCGTCTCCCTCCATTTCGGTACGGAATACGAGCCGTTACCGAATGAGAGTCAAACTGAGCTCGCCCAATCGTTAGCAGACCTCGGAGTCGACATCATCATCGGTCACCACCCTCACGTGCTGCAACCCCCGACCATGCTAGAAGGAGTTCATGGCAATCAAACATTTGTCATCTACTCGCTCGGTAATTTCCTTTCCGGACAACAAGGAGATGAACGAAACACGGGCGGCATCATCGGGATTGATGTGGTCAAGACAACCGAAGATGACCAATCGACTATTGAATTGAAAAATCCGATGTTCTATCCAACCTTTACGCAAAAATCATCTGACGGACATTATGAGGTCGTCCCGTTAAAGGCTGCTCGTCCTGAACTTCTTATCCCTGTTAGCGACCATATGTCGCAATGGTTACCCCAACTCAAAATCGAACAATGACGACCACGAAATCACTCGTGGTCTTTTTATTTTCAAAAAAGTGTTGCCACACGACATCTTATCCCTTACACTGAATTGTATATTTATAAACAAATATTAATAATTATTCATAAGGGGTGTTCATATTTTGAAACAGAAACTCGTATTGGCTTACTCAGGTGGTCTTGACACATCGGTTGCGATTAAATGGTTGGACGAACAAGGTTATGATGTCATCGCCGTCTGTTTGAACGTCGGGGAAGGGAAAGACTTAGAAAAGATTCAACAAAAAGCGATGAAAGTTGGAGCGAAAAAATCAATCGTCATCGATGCGGTCGACGAGTTCGTCAACGAGTTCGCTCGCTATTCGATGCAGGCCCATACATTATATGAAGGCGTATATCCACTCGTTTCGGCACTATCACGCCCCCTCATCTCGAAAAAATTGGTCGAGGTCGCACAGGCCGAAGGTGCCGTCGCTGTGGCTCATGGATGTACCGGGAAAGGAAATGACCAAGTGCGTTTTGAAGTGTCCATTCATGCACTCGATCCTTCACTCGAAATCGTCGCACCGGTTCGGGAATGGAAATGGTCACGTGAGGAAGAAATCGCGTATGCGGCAAAACATCAAATTCCGATTCCAATCGTTCAAGAAGAGCCATTCTCAATCGATCAGAACATCTGGGGACGCGCCATCGAATGCGGCATCTTAGAAGATCCTTGGGCAGCACCTCCGGCAAGCGCATATGAGTTAACAGCAGCACTTGAGGACACACCGCATGAACCGACTTATCTTGAGATTGAATTCAAGAACGGAGTGCCGGTCGCTATTGACGGGAAGAGCCAATCGTTCACCGATATCTTAAAAGAGCTCAATATCGTCGCGGGTGCCCACGGCGTCGGGAAGATTGACCACATCGAGAACCGGGTCGTCGGTATCAAATCACGTGAGGTGTATGAGGCACCTGGCGCCATGACATTAATCACTGCACATAAAGCTCTTGAAGCCTTGACACTCGTTCGTGAAGTGGCGCATTTCAAACCGATTGTCGAACAAAAATTGACGGAAACGATCTACAACGGACTTTGGTATTCACCGCTCACAAAAGCACTTCTTGCCTTTATCGATGAGACACAAGCGACCGTCACAGGAACGGTTCGCATGAAACTGTTTAAAGGACAAGCCATCGTCGACGGACGGAAGTCGCCAATCTCGCTTTATGATGAGGAACTTGCGACCTATACGTCAGCAGATACGTTCGATCAGCAAGCAGCTGTCGGATTCATCAAGTTGTGGGGTTTGCCAACAAAAGTTCAATCAGAGGTGTTGATGGAAAAGGGAGCGTTCGTCAATGAGTAAATTATGGGGAGGCCGTTTCGAGAAGACGGCGAGCGATTGGGTCGATGCATTCGGTGCATCGATTGAATTTGACGCTCAACTCGTCCTTGAGGATTTAGAGGGTAGCATGGCACACGTGACGATGTTAGGTGACCAAGGCATCCTCTTAAAAGAAGAAGTCACTCAAATCCTTGATGGATTACAACAACTTAAGCAAAAAGCACTCGCGGATGAATTAAAATTCGAGGTGTATCACGAAGATATTCATATGAACTTAGAAGCTCTGCTTCATGAAGCGATTGGACCGGTCGCAGGGAAGATGCATACGGCACGTAGTCGAAACGATCAAGTCGCGACGGACATGCATCTTTACTTGAAAGAACGTGTGAAAGAAGTGATTCAATTGATTGAATCGCTTCAACATGAATTGCATGCACATGCTTCAGAAAACGTAGAGACGATTATGCCTGGCTACACGCACCTCCAGCGTGCACAACCGATTTCACTGGCCCATCATTTGCTCGCCTATTTCTGGATGCTGGAGCGGGACAAGGAGCGGTTTACGGACAGCTTGAAACGGATTGATTGGTCCCCTCTTGGCGCAGGAGCCTTAGCAGGGACAACGTTTCCGATCGACCGTTCCCGTTCAGCTGAATTACTTGGATTCAATCGGGTTTACCCGAACAGCCTCGATGCCGTTAGCGATCGTGACTTCATACTCGAGTTTCTTTCAAATGCATCAATGCTTATGATGCACCTCTCCCGCTTCTGTGAAGAATTGATTCTTTGGGCAAGCGAAGAGTATCGCTTCATTACAGTGTCCGATACGTTCTCTACCGGTTCGAGCATGATGCCACAAAAGAAAAACCCTGACATGGCCGAACTCGTCCGTGGAAAGTCGGGTCGAGTGATTGGAAACTTGATGGGCTTGTTGACGCTCATGAAAGGACTTCCGCTCGCTTACAACAAAGATTTACAGGAAGATAAAGAAGGAATGTTTGACACGGTCAAGACCGTTCAAGGCTCACTCAGTATCATGGCGGGGATGATGAATGAATTGACGTTCCATCCTGACGTCATGAAACAAGCGACCGAGCGTGATTTTTCTAACGCTACAGAACTCGCTGATTATTTGACGGCAAAAGGAGTACCGTTCCGTGAAGCTCACGAAGTGACGGGTAAACTCGTCAAATATTGCGTGGATGAGCGATTGTATTTACGCGAGCTTCCAATCACGGTGTTCCAAACGTACTCTGAATTGATTCAAGAGGATGTGTATCATGCCTTGACCCCTGAACAGGCAGTCGCACGTCGAAACAGTTACGGTGGCACTGGATTCGATGCCGTCCGTGAACAATTGAATGAAGCTTCGGCATGTATTAGCACGATGACCTATTCATAACAAATACGCGCCCTCGTCAATAAACGAGGACGCGTATTTTTGTTCATCCATTCAATATAAAAATTATATAAATCAGTACTCGTCGTCTAGTTCCCCCTCTTAATGATAACAAGAATCCTGTTCAACAAACAGACTACACTTTAATGTGTTCACGTACGATAATGGTCTCAATACGATATAAATAGGAGGCATTCACATGAAATCTTCTGTTCAGTTGGACCCAGGTCCGTTCTTTCATGGAACGAAAGCAGAACTTGTTGTTGGAGATCTTTTAGAAGTTGGCCATATGTCGAATCATCGCCATGAGCCGCTACGTCACCTTTATTTTACGGCGACTTTGGATGCTGCAAAATGGGGGGCTGAATTAGCAAAAGGAAACGGTCCTGAGCAAATTTATATCGTGGATCCGGTTGGAAATTTTGAAAATGATCCAAATTTAACGGATCAACGATTCACTGGAAATCCTACTCGATCCTATCGGACAATCGAACCGCTCCTCGTAGTAGGCGTTTTAAAATCATGGGAACGTCACTCAGAAGAGATGATTGAAAAGATGCGTTCATCGATTGAGGAATTACGTCTAACCGGAAACGATCACATCATTGATTAAGTTTGAAAAGCGAAAAACTACTTGTCATCCCTATTCGAACATGTTAACTTTTATATTGTTAACGTTAACTGAAAAGGGGTTTACATATGAAAATTCAAGATATGACTCAAATCGCCTTCGGCGCGGCACTCATCGCAAGTATTGGTTTCATCGAAATACCGATTGGACCCGTTCCAATCACCCTTCAAACACTCGCCATCATGACCATCGCCGGTGTATTCGGTGCAAGGAAAGGATTTTTGGCAGTTATCGTGTATCTCTTGCTCGGCTTGATTGGACTTCCAGTACTGAGTGGTCAAGGAGGTCTCGCACCGTTTGTAGGACCAACTGTCGGATATTTAATCGCCTTTCCGATTGCAGCACTCTTCATAGGCTGGTTCAGTGAACGCTATCGCTCCATCCCTGCATTGATTGGCTATAACTTTTTATTCGGTCTAGGGCTCGTCTACTTACTCGGAAGTATGGGACTCGAGATCGTTCTCGGTATGTCGTTCATTGATGCGCTCAAAGTAAATATTCCATTCTTCTTTGGTGACGCTTTGAAAGCAGTACTTGCTGCCATATTAGCCGTGAAAATTTCTCAGAACGTTCAAGTCCGTCGTTCCCTCGCTTCGTAAAGGTTCGAACGTTTCACCCGTTTCCATCTGTGGAATAACTGTAGTATGAAAGGGGGTGTCCCGATGAGCGACTCGACGTTTAAAAAACGCTTACAGAAAGCGACCCACTTTTACCAACGCTCTGACAAAGGGCAGCGTCAAGGAATCGATAAGTCGTCTCATGAGAAACGTGACACAGATGCGTTTGAGCGAAGACTCCGTGAGGCTAAAGCGAAAGTTGGCGAGATTCAAGAAAACATTGACCATATTGCTAGACGTTAAAACCCCGTCCGAAGACGGGGTTTATTTTTTGCGTGGTCGAATGAGAAGGGTGACGATGAACAGAAGCGCTAATGTGACGAGAAGTGCAAGTGATGCCGTATTCCACCCGATCAAATTCAACCCTACACTGATGGCGACCGTGATATAAAATCCACCTAGCGCTTTTTTGACGTGCTGCGAGCTGAAACGTTGTAGCTGTTTCGCCCCAAAGGGCGATCCGATCATGGCACCCGCAATCAGAGCAAGACCGTGCAGATAATTCGTTTCAGCACCTGCCACCGTATAACTGATGACACCGGATAAGACGATGAGAAGCGCTGCCGTAATACTCGTTCCGACCGCACGCTTCATCTCTGTGTTCAACAACTTGACCTGAAGAGGAGTCAAGACGAATCCACCGCTTACTCCCATCAACGAGGAGATGAACCCCGCGAACACACCGATGATCCCAAGGCGTGGTACAGAGTCCGTTCCGACGCTTCCTTCCACATGCTGTTTCGAACGAAAGAAAGAAACCGCAAAATATGTGAGTAATGCGATATAGACGAGTGAGATGATCAGTGTCGCCCCATCGACTCCTTCTAAATAAAAGACAAGCGGTGTGGCAATCCAGGTCCCGACAATCCCGAACAAACCGATCCATAAGGCGTGTGACACGTTCACGTTACGCAAACGGATATGCGAGATCGTTCCTGCCGTCGTTGATCCGAGCGTCAACATCAGGCTAAGGGCAATCGCCGCACTCGCTTCATACCCGAAGACAAGGAGAAGTGGTGTCAGTAAGATTCCACCACCAATTCCAAAGAATCCACTCAAGATTCCGATTAACGTTCCTAAAAGGAGAAACTGTAATACTTGTAAAACGTCCATGTTGTACCCTTCTTTCATTGGTCTCGTCTGCAATCATATCAAAAAGGGGCGTCGAATGCGCCCCTTTGCTTACAATGACCGTTCTAGAAACTCGAATATTTGTTGACGATATTCATTCTGGAATGACTGGTACGATCCGACATGACCTTCGTTATCAGTCACCCATAGTTCGACGCGTTCTTGTGCTTCAGCCAATTTTTTACTTTCAGAAACAGGAATCGCATCATCGTCTTTACTGTGGATCAATAAGATAGGAGCCTCAATCGACTTGATATCCTGAATAGGAGATACGACATCGGCATCGAGACCGGTGAACCAAGGGGTCACAGTCATGATGACGGGCGTGAACGGAACGTTCGGCAAGTCACTCCATACCGGAAGATTTGTCTCGAGATAATTTCGTAAATCACTAAACGGACTGTCGGCGATGACTGCAGCAACTTCGACATCATCAGCTGTAGAGAGTGCTGTCGCCGCTCCCATTGAAATTCCGTACAAGACAACTGGTCCTTCTGAACGACCTTTCGCATATTGGATGGCCGCTTTTAAATCGGATTGTTCTTTAGCGCCGACCGTGACTCGGTCACCCTCTGATATCCCTGAACCGCGAAAATCGAACGTTAAAAATTGGTATCCTTGTTCATGAAATTCTGGAATCAACTCTTTCAACGGTAAATCTTCCTGTTCACGGTTCTTCCCATATCCGTGGGCAAAGACGATGGTCGCACGCGGCGTAGGATGAGGAATCCACCATCCGTATAAGTCATATCCTTCCTCCGATTCGATTGTCACATTCTCGTACTTCAAACCAAGTGATTTCGGGGTGTATGTCAATGTTTCCCGCTCCGGTGACGTCAACTGGTCCCCAATATGAGCCGAGATTCCTCCGATAGCCAAACCGGCAACGAGTAAAATGATGAGTATCGCAATACTCAATAGTTTCATCCAACGATTCATCCGTAACTTCCCCTCGATTCTATTTACTCTATCTCAACCAGCTACGAAGCGCGATGAGCGCATGTTGGACTGGTTCCCATGTGCTAGACGGAATGAGATAACATGTCGCTTCATGGATAGAAAATGTTCGCACATCCTTTTGTTTGACGATGTTCTCGCCGATTGCGCCAAACGGATCGCTGTTCACATCGACATGTTCAAATGTACGCCACTTTCGCTCCCCTCGTTCTATAACGGCACAACCGAATGATTTGGTCGGGCCATCAATTCCGTACTCGGCATAATGCCAGAGTGTCGTCGCATCGAGCGGAGACCCAAGGTGAAGGATTCGTGCGTTTCGCTCAATCATTCGCTCGATAGGTGAACCTGGACCGAACCCGACATCGATGGTATGACCGGACACGATGGCTTCAGCCCCATCGCCCCAGGCGGCAACAGACCACATCGGATGGGAACTACGATATACGTGCGGATAGCTTCGGAACAGTTCCGGCACACGTCCCATGCCACGTGTCGCTGTTTTATCAGCTTCGTACGGAGGCATCTCCGCGCGAATCGTCTGCCACCATTCCACGGGGACAGGTGGCGCTTCCCATTCAGCTGGGTCTGAATTGTCTCCGGTCTGGGTCGCCATCATGATCAACCCAGATGGACCGACCACTTCCTGAATCGCTTCAATGACGGTCTGCGCCCCTCCACATACCCAACCGAGTTTTGAGAGCGACGAATGGACAAACAACGCCTCTCCCGAGCGAACGCCGGCTTCTTTTAACTTTTCGATGAGACTCGACTTCGTCACCATCTTTTTCACAACCATCACTCCACAATCAGCTGGATCGACGACCCGCTTCTAGATTTTTTCACTTCAATCCGTGCATCGACACGGTCTTTCAATTCTTGGACATGACTGATGACGCCGACGAGCCGACCGGTCGCCTGTAAAGACATCAATAATTCAATCGCCTGGTCTAGAGATTCGGCATCGAGCGTACCGAATCCTTCATCGATGAGCATCGTTTCAAGACTGATGCCCCCACTCAGCTGTTGGACCACCTCCGCAAGTCCAAGAGCGAGTGACAACGACGCCTTAAACCCTTCACCGCCAGATAAATTTTGTACACGACGCGATTGTCCGGTATAGGCATCAAAGACGAGAAGCTCAAGACCAGATTTGGCATTCCCTTTCGCCGTCTCGACTTTCCGCTCAAGCCGGAACTGACCGCTCGTCATCTGATCCAAATGAATGTTGGCCGCATGAAGGATCTGATCAAAAAAGGCGGTTTGAACATATGTCTCAAACGTCATTTTCTGTGGGTTGATTCCCTTCCCCGTATCCGCAATCAATTTGATTGTCTCTAATTTCTGCTCTTCTTGCGCCGTCTGTTCGCGAAGGGTATTCCATTCCGAGATGACGTGTCTATGTCGAGACAAGGCATCTTGGGCTGTGATCAGCTGTTTCGACGCCTGCTCACTGCATTCAGCCACTTCCTTCACTTTCATCTCCATCTCATGCAGGTCTGGTCGCTCCTGATTCTTCAGTTTTTCTTCAATCATCTGTTTATGGTGTCGGAGTCGAACACCTTCTTCCTCCTCACGTTGCAACTGTTCACGAATCATTGTCCGTTTGTCGATTTGATTGGCGTATGATTCATAGCGTTCACGCGTCAGATGTGATGCTTCTAGCTGATTGACCCAAATGGTCTGCTGGGCATCATACTGCTTCGATGCTTCAGTCAACTGTTCACGGATCAATGACAGTCGTTCTTCCTCTTTCCAAAGTGCTTTTTTCACCGTCTCAAACTCAAGGTCGTACGCTTCGACTTGTTTCATCAACATCGAGATGCGGTGCTCAAGGTCGGCTCGCTCGCGCTGCAACGCATCGAATGTCGTTTCTTCACTTTGACCGAGTGCGTACAGACTTTGTTGCGTCATTTCAAGTTCGGATACGACACGCTCCCGCTCTTCGAACTGTTGACGTTGCTCTTGCTCTAACTGTCGGATTTCTGCTGACAGTTGGCGAAGTGTCCGTTCGTTCTCTTGATGCATTCGTTCTTCCCGCTGCAATAGCTCTGCACGTGTTCGCCACTTATTGAGTTCTTCTGTGACATCGCCATTGAATTGAATGTCTTTGGAAGCTTGATCTAGTTCTTGTCGGACTGCTTCAAGTTGTTGATGAAGCGAACGATAATCCGCCCGCGCTTCGATTAAGCGTGTGGACAAATCATCAAGACGTGCCACGGCCGCATCCCGCTCCGCGATGTTCGTAACGGTTTCTTCGTGTTGTGGGATATCATGATGACGAGAACCGCATACCGGGCATGGCTCACCGTCTACAAGCGTCTCGCTCAGTTGTTTCGCTAGTATTAATTGTTCTTGCTGTGTAAACGTGGTGACCACTTCTTGTTGGGTCACGTACTGTCGTTGAACGTCTTTGCCCGTTCGTTCACATTCGTCGAGTTGTTTCGATAACTCACGTGCCTTTGTTTCAAGAGAGGCCAGATGCACCAATCGGTCGACGTGACGCTCGGCGTCGACTGCTCGTTCGCTAGGTTCAGACTTTATGCTGTCGACCAATCGCCGTTCTCTTTCTTGAAGTTCTTGTAACCGAGATTCTTTTGAAAACATGGCCAATTCTTTTGCACGATTCATCAATCGGTCACGAAGGGTCACGAGTGTGGCGCGCTCCTTGATTCTTGGCATCATCTCATCGACAATCCTTAGTCGCTCTTTACGAGAGATCACTTCTTCTTTGTCCGTTTCAATCGTTGGTTGTCGCTCCACTAACTTCGATTGGGTGGATTGCAAGTGCTCTAATTTTGTCGAGGAGGTCTGTTGTTCAATCGACAACCGACGCACGAGTTGCTCTAGTTCCTGTAACCGTTCAAAGACTGGACGAATGTTTGCCGCCACCTCTAAATTTGTTAGCAGTTCACGTGTCTCGTTTCGAATCGATTCCCCGTTTAAAAAGATTGCAAGTGCTCGATCGGTCTCTTCTCGTTCCTTGAATAGGGTGATGAGCGCTTTTGCTTTCTCAAGTGCATCTCTTGCCTCTTCAAGTGCTGTCGCATACGTTTGTTTCTGGGCTAAGGCCGTTTCACACGTTGCAATCAGATGTTCTTCACGCTCATCGAGCCAACGTTGAATCTCCTCGATGGACTGGGTCGACACCTCTTCGATTGCTTCATCTTCGAGCTCTAATAACTTGAGTCGTGTCCGCTCGACCGCCCATTCCACTTGTTTTCGATACGCGCTATAGCGTTCACCCCACTTTTCCTGGAACGTACGATATGCCTCAGTTTTGAAAATGGATTGGAGGATTTGTTGTTTTTCATTCGAGTTCGAGTCGAGTAATTGTCTAAATTGGTTTTGAGGGAGCAACAAGATTTGACTGAACTGTTCATACGATAATTGTAAAATCGATTCGATTCGTTCTTGTATCTCGTTCACCTTCGTCGCCAGCGGCTTCCAACCGTCCTCCCATTCATAGAGGATGGCCTCGTGCGGAATTGGCGTCTTATTTTTCGGATGAGGTTGTTGCGGCTGTCTTACGATCCGATAGCGGTCACCTCGAATCGTGAACGAAAAATCTACTTCCGTCTTCAACTCAGGTTGTGCATACTGGCTTCTGAAGTCACTAGCATTTCGAAGCGACCCACTCGCCCGACCATAAAGGGCGAACGTCATCGCATCAAAAATGGTCGTCTTCCCGGCGCCCGTCCGACCGCTTACGACAAACATCGAGCGACCAACCAACTGGGTGAAGTCAATCGTTTCACGTTCTGCATACGGTCCAAAAGCTTGAATCATCAATTCAACCGGTCTCATTAGACATCACCTTCTTCTATCATTTGCTTCACGGCATCTGAGGCAGTGCGATCATGTACGGCCTCAAAAAATTGGAGATATACCTCTTCTACTGACTGTCTTTCGAGCGTCTCGCGTTCAAACGTGGATGTCTGCTCCTGGCGACGTAACAGTTCCAATTCAAGATGAAGAATATTCGGATAGACAGTCCGAAGTTTCGCCATCGGATCATGAAGCGCCGTATCATCGGTCAATACAATTTTAAGGTAGTCATCTGTCTTTTGTTGCTGATAATAAGTTGGGGCAAGGAGTTCGTTCAATGTTCCGGTGAGTTGTCGCATATCCCGCTCTGGTGTCAAGGCACGGCGGCGACGTGTCCATTGACCGTTCCATTCCAGAACATCGACGGATTTTTCATGATTGACCTCGGAAAACGAATATTTCATGAGCGACCCACTATATGCAATTCTTTCTGATTGAATCGCATCACGATTATGTAGATGACCTAATGCCGTATACGAAAAAGGCTCATATAACCCTTTTGCGACCTGTCCTGCAGTGCCAACAGATAGTTGACGTTCTGAATCCGTCTCCAGTCCTCCCGCGACAAAACTGTGACCGATTGTAACCGCATCTTTTTCGATTGTACCGTATGCTTCAATGACTGCCTCCAGTGCATCGTGATGCGTTCGAATCGAGTCGATACCGAGAATATGCCGTACGCGAGCCGGCTCAAGGAATGGAATCGGATAAAATGGGATCCCTGCGACATCGAGGGGACCAGATGTCGGGTCGAGTTTCCCAACGATGTGAAGACCCACTTGTCTCAATAACTTCGAACTATATTCGAGACGTTCTGCCGAATCATGGTTTCCGGCGATGGCAACGACCGGGATTCCACGGTTCAAGACGAGCTCTCGCCACATCTCATCGAGTAAATCGACCGCATCGACGGGAGGGACGGCACGGTCATATAAATCCCCTGCGATGATGACCGCATCGGGTCGCTCTTCATCTACGATTTGTAAAAATGAATGGAACAAAATATTCCGTTGATCTTCTGTCATATGTCGACCGTGGACAATCTTTCCTAGATGCCAATCGGCCGTGTGAATCCATTTCATCACGTATCACCTCTCTTTCCTATTCTAGCATGAGTCCTTCGAATGATTCGACGTCTTGACACCCGTTTTTGAAACAGCGAAAGTAAGAGGAGAGGAGGACTTCCAACATGAAACCATCAACATGGCAAACTTTTTTTCAATTATTCAAAATCGCGAATCCTCCGAAAAGGCTATTTGTCGGAGCCATTCTCATCTCTCTCCTTCAAGCCGTCGCCTCACTGGCCATTCCGCTCATCTTGCAACGTGTGGTCGACCGGTGGAGCAGCGACTTATTGACACCAGAATGGATCATCTATTTCGTCATCGCATTTTTGATTCAAGTCATCACGAGTGCCGTTTCGATTTATTGGTTACATATCGTCGGGCAACGGGTCGTTGCCAATTTACGCACGACCTTGTGGGACCATCTCGTCAAACTGCCGATTCCATTCTATGACGGCATCAAGTCGGGGGAACTGGTGTCTCGGTTGAACAATGATACGACGACGCTTCAACAGTTGTTATCCGAACAAAGTGTCAGGTTGTTGACCTCCCTCGTCTCGGTCATCGGCGCCGTCGCCATCTTGTTCACACTCGATTGGCAAATGACACTCGTCATCTTGTTCTCTGTTCCGACCACACTCATCATTGTCATACCGCTCGGACGGAAGCTTCGGATTATCGCAAAAGAGACACAACAAGAACTCGGAAATCTTTCCGGCTTCTTCGCAGAACTGCTCGGTGAAATCCGCCTCGTCAAATCACAAGCGACGGAACAGATGGAAGTGAAAACCGGCAAAGCAAAAATCGAGACACTGTTCGATTACGGGGTGAAGGAAGGACGAATTCAAGCAATCCTTATTCCCCTTCTCAATGTGACCTTGACCGGGATGTTGATTGCCATCCTCGGGTTCGGCGCATATCGCGTCTCGACCGGAGCTTTATCAACGGGCGAACTACTCGCCTTCATGCTCTATCTCTTCCAAATCATCACGCCCCTCATCACGATGAGTGAATTCTTGACGAGACTTCAAAAGGCGCGTGGAGCTACGGAACGGATTGCTGAATTGCTCGAAGTCAGTCCCGAACCATACAGCACACATGAAGAAACGATTCATCAGACAGCACTCTCATTCGAAGACGTTGCTTTCCATTATGGCACTGAACCCGTCATCCAAGGATTGACACTTCAAGTGTCACCGGGGGCGACAACCGCCATCGTCGGACGGAGTGGTGCCGGGAAAACGACACTTTTCTCACTTGTCGAACAGTTCTATTTACCGACGGCAGGAACGATTCGATATGGAAATCGAGAGATTCAAACATACGGGCGTGACACTTGGCGTCAAGTCATCGGATATGTCGCTCAAGATTCCCCCGTCCTCTCAGGATCTGTACGGACAAACATTGTGTACGGACTTCGACATGAAGCGAGCGATGATGAAATCAAAGAGGCCTGTGAAATGGCCAACGCATGGTCGTTCATTGAAACGATGCCAGAACAGCTCGATACGGAGATTGGTGAGCGAGGCATCCGTTTGTCTGGCGGGCAGCGGCAACGACTTGCTATCGCGCGTGCGTTGTTACGAAATCCACAGATTCTATTGCTCGACGAGGCAACATCAAGTCTAGATTCCGAATCAGAACGTGTGGTCCAAGAAGCGTTAGACCGCCTGATGGTCGGACGAACGACGCTTGTGATTGCCCACCGGCTCTCGACTGTCAGACATGCCGACCAGATTGTCGTCTTAGAAGACGGACAAATCAGCGGAATCGGGAAACACGAGCAACTTTTAACAGAGAACGCACTATATCAGCGACTCGTTTCACAACAATTATTAGGGGGACAAGCGACATGAAAACAATCGGATTTATCGGGCTCGGGGTCATGGGCCAATCGATGGTACGTAATTTGATGAAACACGGATTTGAAGTGCAAGCATACACACGGACGAAAGAGAAGGCAGCTGCATTGTTAGAGGAAGGTGTGACATGGTGTGATTCGGTACAGGACGTTTGCCGAGATGCCGATGCCGTCATCACCATCGTCGGCTATCCGTCCGATGTCGAATCCATCTATTTTGGCGAAGGGAACATTCTTGATTCGGCAGAACCAGGTACATTATTGATTGACATGACGACGTCCTCACCGAAACTGGCTGAACGAATTGCCGAGACTGCCATTGAGCGGAGTCTCCTCCCACTTGACGCACCAGTAACAGGTGGCGATGTCGGAGCCAAAAATGGAACGCTGTCGATTTTAGTCGGTGGGGGTGAATTCGCATTCAATAAAGCGAAGCCTTTATTTGAAGCGATGGGACAATCGATTGAACGAATGGGGTACGCAGGGAGCGGTCAATATGCGAAACTTGCCAATCAAATCGCCATTGCCGGCATCATGATGGGGAATGCCGAAATGCTAGCGTTCAGTAAACGAGCTGGAATTGACCCAGAGGCGCTCGTTCGTACGATTCGTGGCGGGGCAGCCGGTAGCTGGACACTTGAAAACTTGGTTCCACGCATGATTGTGGAAGATTATGCCCCTGGCTTCTTCATCAAACACTTTATCAAAGACATGACCCTTGCCATCGAGAGTGCACACGAGCTACAAGTGACATTACCAGGTCTTGAGCTCGCACATCGCCTGTATTCGATTCTGGAAGAGAACGGGTACGGAGAAAATGGCACACAAGCACTGATCGAGTATTATCTCCATCAAGACGTTTGAAACCGGACGTTTGTGGAATTAGTAGGAATGAAGGAGGCGATTTTCGTGCCATGGAATATGAAAGACTATCCAGAATCACTGAAAAACTTCGATCCACTTGTAAAAAAGAAAGCCATTGATATCGCGAACGCATTACTCGCGCAAGGCTACTCTGAGACGAAAGCGATTCCCATTGCCACCGAGCAAGCGAAAAAATGGCATGCGGATGCGTCGGAAGAGGAAAAACAAGATTTTGAAGACGCCTCAAACCCTAAAAAGTCAGATCAGCATGGAACATAAAACAACCGGTCGGATTATCCGACCGGTTGTTTTGCTTGATAGGAGGCATTTAGCTCCAAATAGAGTCCAGAAATCGCCGTTTGAAGATACGGTGTGACAAAGATATAAGCCAGCCCTCCAGTAAGAAGGACGAGCGCATACCATCCGATAAAACTCGCAAAGAGCTTCAACATCGTCCGTTTGTGACCCTTCATCATCTGTCGGCTCTTTCTCATTGCCTGGAACGCTGATAGGTCAGGATTATCTCGCATAATGAACGGTACAATCCGATACGTCAAATAGAACCAGACACCAGGTACGATCAAGAAGAGCATCAACACGTTTAGACCTAAATAGAATACCGCATAATAGACCACGGCACGTGAATAGTCTTTAAGTGACCCGAACGATTCAATCAACAATCCGAACGTTGGCTTTTCATCTTTCGCCACCTGGAGAAACACCCAATTTTTCCCGAGCTCGATAGGTGCGAGAAGAACCGTCGCCCCGTAAAGAAGCGCCACCGATGTCAAAAGGACTTCGGGGTCGTTCGCCGAGAGATCAAGTCGGGTCGTGATCATCGCTTGAATGACCATGACAGTTAAGACAACGAGTAATGATATGCCCCACTTTCCTGATAGCATTCGTAGCGCATATTGTTTGTAAACGGAAGATTGCATGAATTCACCTACATTTATTGTTTTCTCTCATTATAGCAAAAAAACAGTCTTCCGACTGTTTTCCGCCTTGGCTCATCCAAGAAGTTGTTTGAACTTTCCTTCATCGAGCTGTCCATTCGTTCGTACGCCATTTCCTATGTGTACCATCGCTACGTCAAGACGTTCTCGAAGAATCGGTAACGTTTCCACCGTGATCCCTGCACCAGGCAAAATTGTGATCTCGGCCTGTTCCTTCAAGGCTATCAAGGTTTCGATTCCTTCTAGTGCAGTTTTGGCACCGCCTGAAGTAAGGAGAATATCTACTTCCGGATATTCATTCAACACGTCCATCGCTTCAAAGACATCACGTGATGCATCGAAGGCACGGTGGAACGTGAGCGTCATTTCCCCTTTGTGCTTGATGACTTCCCCTAAGATCCGCTCGTCAATCGCTCCATCCTGTGTCAAGGCACCGAATACGATTCCATCGACACCGAGCTCACGGCATAGACCGATATCCGCAAGCATAGTCTCGACATCATCCTCATTGAAATGGAACGAATGTGTATGGGGCCTTATCATCACATGCACCGGAATCGACACATGTTCGACCACATTTCGAATCGTTCCAAAACTTGGTGTGATGCCCCCGTTTTCCATATCCGCAATCAGTTCGAGTCGTTTTGCACCGAGTTGCTCAGCCTGAATAGCTTCCGTTAGTGTAGTGACAATCACTTCTACATTCATTCAATCGCTCCCTTTACGGTGCGAACTTCCAGTCCACACCATGTTCGGCTAAGACGCCTTTGAAATCTTGAGGCTCCGGAAAATCAGAGATAATCGCCGTCACCTTCGAAAAATCACAGACGCGATACCGTTTTTGTTGATTTAGTTGGGTATGGTCCGTTAGTAAGAACGTCTCGCGACTTTGTGACATCACCGACTGGGTAATACTGGCGAGGCCGAAAGCGTCACATGTTAAACCTAGTGATGCGTCGACCCCTTCGACGGACAAAATGGCAAGGTCGAACATGTATGTCTGTAGTTGCGTCAGGACCTGCTCACCTGTCGTCACGAGATGTTTCGGGTCGATTGTACCACCTAATAGCTGAATTTCGCCACCAAGCACACCTTTCGCCCGCTGTTCAAACAACGCCTTCGCCACCGTCAACGATGGCGTCACGACCGTCACATTGCGACCACGCAACCGGGATGCCACTTGCTCTGCCGCAACCCCGTGTCCTATATATAATAATGTATCATCTGGAATCAACTGAAATGCGGTATAGGCGATCCGACGAATTCCATCCATGTTCGCAATCACGATGGGCTGAAAGGACATGCTCTGATGAAGGACCGCTCCCCCGTATACACGTTTGATTCGATGCTCTTTTTCTAGCTCTTCTAAATAACGGCGAATCGACTCCCCAGATACGTTCAAGCGCTCGATCAACTCACTCGTCTTTACTTTGCCTTCTCGTTCGATCCATTCTACAATTTTCTGTTTACGCTCTTCACCGATTAAAGACACGTCCCTGCCTCCTCCACAATAATCTTTCCTTTTCTAGTGTAACGAACGCATGTAAATTTAACGTAAATTGAAAGTAAAGAACGAGCAAATCCAACATGTTTTTGTTTCTTTTTTGTGTAAATCAACGACAATACACAAAAAAGGCACGCCCTAAACGGACGTACCTGCATGCGTCATGATTTCGGCTTGTGTTGAAACAGTGGAACTTTTGGTTCTTTTCCAGCACGAATACGTTGCCAGTTGGTACGATGCTTAATAATAATGAACAATGCGAGTGGCACGATGACGATCAGCGGTAACCAATCTTTCGTCACGATGCTATAAGTCGTTGCTGTCACCAGTCCCACCACGGCGGCAGCCATCGAGGAGAGGGATACCATGCGCGAGGTGAGGAGCGTCACGATAAATGTACCGACGACGACAAAGAAGAACCAAGGGAAGGCTGCCAACAAAACTCCACCGCTCGTCGCAACCGATTTTCCACCTTTGAATTTCGCAAAGACTGGATAAGAGTGTCCAATCACTGCCGGGATTCCGGCAAGAAGCAGGCTCATCTCGCTTCCGAATAGTAGAGGCAGCAATGCAGCGACAAGACCTTTCCCCATGTCACCGAGCAAAACGAGGATTCCTGCCTTCTTACCTAATACGCGAAACGTGTTCGTCGTTCCTAGATTGCCGCTCCCATGTTCTCGAACGTCTACGCGATAGCCGAGCTTGCCGATGATGAGGGCAAACGGAATGGCACCAAGTAGATAACTAAAAATAATAATCATGATTTCTGTCACATATGGCATCGCAATTCCCCTTATTTCATAAATTCCGCAATATAGCGATCATATGGCTGATTCAATGCATGTACCTGTTTCGCATGCTCCATACCGATATAACGTAAATGCCATGGTTCGTACATATACCCGGTCTCATCCTCAAACTCTTTTTGGTAACGGATGATAAAACCATACTCGTGAGCATGATCGGCTAGCCATTTTCCTTCAACCGTTTCACCGAGACTTTGAGTCAGTTGATAGTTGACTGAGGCGCTCGATACGTCAATCGCAAGTCCTGTTTGATGTTCAGAATGACCTGGTGGTGCGGAATATTTCATGGCTTGCTCTTTGCCATCTCGTTCGACATAAGCATTGAAGAGATTGACTTGATAGGCGTATGAACGAAACGCACTCGTCCCTTTCAAATCAATTCCTGCTACTTTTGCACCTTTCATTAGACCTTCAATCGCCTGAGCAGCTTCTTTACGTAACATTCGACGTTCACCGACTGTCGAGTCGACAAAATCAATGTTCGCCTCTACCAAATCACTCGGCTGATAGTCGGCAGGCAATGCAATTTGCTTGTTTACAAGAATCAATTCATCTAATTCCAAATTGGCCACACCATCCGTTTCAATCGGTTGACTAGGTGCCACAGGTTCTTCCTCTACTGGTTCGGTCGGCTGTTCAGACTCGTCCGACGTCTCCTCCTCAGAAGGTGACTCGGTGACTGTCTCATCTTCACGATCCGAAGTCGGTTCATTTGGTTCTGTCTCTTGTTCATCTACTGTTGATGACTGTGTTGTTGGTTCTTTCGGTTCAACTTGCTCGTTTGTCGTACAACCGGCTAACATGAACGTCAAGGCGCCGCAAACCATCAAAATCGATGGATAACGCATGCGATCTTCCCCTTTCTAGATAACAAAAAGTACCGTCAAGATATGATACCACACTGACGGTACGAAGACAGAAGATTCTTAAACAGGGTTCATGACGTTCAAATACATTTCATGCCATTTCGGGAACTCTCGATCAAGTCGAATCGGTTTGAAGTCGCCTCGTTTGACGACGACATGCGTTGTAGTCGCTGTACCAACAAGTTCTCCATGTTGATTCGTCAACTCATAGCCATAAATCGTTCTGATTTTTGAATATTGATCGACCCATACACGAACATGAACCGTATCACCATACGTCACGCTACGCTTATAGTCCATGGATACATTTGTCACAGGAGAGACAAATCCCGCTTCTTCCATATCTTTATACTCGACACCTAGTTGTCGTAACAATTCCGTGCGCGCAATCTCTAAATAAACTAAATAGTTGGCATGATAGACGATGCCCATCATGTCCGTCTCTTGATACCTTACTGGGATTTGAACCGTGTGCATTGAATCATCCTTCTTTCCTAAGAAAAGTATATTATAACTTACTCTTAATATCTACTACTAATAATTGTTGGAGTGACACATTCTCATCCTCCGTCGACACTAAACGATAGGACTGACGAGCAATCGATTCATCGATAACAGATAGAGCGGTGCGCGCGTTCGCATGTTTGATGTCACCTAAACGAGTAGCCAATGCCTCAAGCGCATCCTCTTCCATCACATATCCGAACTGACTTGCGTAGTTTTTCGCGATGTCTACTAACTGTTCTTGCGTATAGTCAGCAAAATGAATCGTCCGTTTCATTCGGCTACTAAGACCAGGGTTGGATTCAATTAATCGGCGCATCGGACCTTCGTAACCGGCAAGGACGACCACAAGATTCTCGCCATGTTTCGGCATTTCATCAACGAGTGTATCGATTGCCTCCCGGCCATAGTCGTTCGCCCCGCCGTTCAAACTATAGGCCTCGTCAATTAGCAAGACGCCGCCAAGGGCGTCACGGATCGCCGCTTTCGTTTTTTGAGCTGTCTGTCCCACATAGCCACTAACTAAATCTGCACGACTGACGACATTGACATGGCCTCGCTTCAAATAACCTGTCCGTTTCAACATCTGTGCATATAAATAGGCAAATGTCGTTTTTCCGGTACCGCTGTTTCCGGTTAGTGTCACATGGAGCTGGACCGGCGCCGTCTTCAAACCGAGCGCCTTCCGCTTCTTTTGAATCTGGACGAGTGCTTCGATTTCAGCCAGTTGTGCTTTCGCTTCTTCCATGCCGACCAGGTCATCTAACGATGTCGGACTCGAGTCATCTTCTGGCTGATCAAAGTCTTCTTCAGTCAAGAGCGCCATCTCGTCTAACGGAGCGTCTGCACCGAAGCGGGAACCCTTCTTAAACATCGCATCAAGTAAAATGTTATGGACAGTCCGAGCATTTCCGAACGTCGAATCGACTCGTTCTCTGTCGATTCGAGCAAGAAGTGATCGCTTTGCCTCTTCCGTCAGCACGTAATTATTCTCTTGTGCCACTTTCTCACCGATGGCGACCAATTCTTCGTCACGGTAGTTCGGTAACTCATAGTGATTCGACTCAGGGAATCGTGATCGTAAACCAGGGTTAGCTAAGAGGAAATGGCGCATTTCTTCTGGATAACCAGCTAGAATGACGACGAACTTGCCTGCATATTCGCCACTCGTCATTGCGGCGACAAGCGTATCGATGGCCGCTTGTCCGTAATCACTACCACTCGCATCTTGACGCTTCAATGCATATGCCTCATCGATGAATAAGACACCACCTTCCGCCTCTTTCACCTTATTCATTACCTGTTCTTCCGTTTGTCCAACATAGGCACCGACAAGACTCGAACGATCTGCCTCGACAAGGTCTGGGCGTCCTAATAAGCCGAGTTCAAAGTAAATCTCAGCCATGAGTCTCGCTAATGTCGTCTTGCCGGTTCCTGGATTCCCTGTGAAGACGAGATGAAGGGATGGTTGATGTTTTGAAGAAAAGCCGGCTTTCTCTCGTTCTTTTTGGAAAAGGAGAAAGCGATACCACGCTTTTACACGTGCTTTGATGTCATCGAGCCCAATCATGTCTTCAAGTGACTCAATCGCGCTCGAGCGTGTCTCGCTCGGACGGTCTGGTAGTAGCTCACAAATCGTGTGTAGTCGTTCTTTCACAAGGGAAACGCGCTCCCCGAAACGATGAAACGCTTCACGACTAAAATAGTTCCCCTGCATGGATGCGAGCAAGGAGGCAGTATCATCTTCAAGAGATGCGACTTCTTGCATCGCTTCGATGATCGCTTCAAACAGGTTCTCCAGCTGTCCGCGCCATTCAGAATCACGCAAATCAGACTTCGCAGCCTCCACCTCATCATGGAGTTGGTCAAGTTGATCGAGTAACGCTGACGTTTTTGACTCGTACTCTGTTAAGATTTGAACCTTCATTGAGGCGTAATCGGCCTCTCGTAAGGTGGGCCAGTCAATTTGAAGCGCCTGTTTCGAACGACGCAACTGCTCATTCAGTTGAAACAGACGAAGCTCTGGAGGAAGTGCGTTCATCGCCTCCAACTCTTTTACCCAGCGGTTGAGTAACGGGTCCATCGTTTCCTTTTGTTTGAGCCGATGTGTTGCGAGCAGCCGCAAGGAACGAATTAATTCTTCTTGGTGCTGAGTCGCACGAGACCAATGTGCGTAAGATAACAATGCCGCCTCGTTTACTTTTTCTCCAGCTTCCCAGTTCGTCAAGTCCGTTTGAACTTGTTCCACTTGAATTTGTTTCATCTTGTTCTCCCTTTCAGACGACAAGGGAGCCGACATCATGTCTGCTCCCCATCGGATTATCTTGATTCAAACGATGTCATCCGAATCGAATGGAATAACTTTCCGTTATTCCGCGATTCTGCCGCGAGCAAGATTCGTTCATGCGCATCGACATAATATGTGACAGTCTCTTTATTTTCTTCTTCACTAAAAATCGATGGATAGTTTTCAATCCACTCTTCCGGAACGGTCTCAGCCGATTCTGATTTCACATACGCTTGCGCGGTACGTCCGACCAAATCGGTTTCGCCTTCACTTGAACCAAGCGTCCCGTCATCGAGCCATTTACGAATCTGTTCGTTCGTTGCACGTGACAAGAATGGATGAGGTGCGACTGCTCCGGAGTTCGTCTCCTGTCGAAGAACTTCTTCCCCGTCCGGATTGAACTCTAAGTAGGTCTCTCCATCCCATTCTGCTTTCGCGCCAACATTTGGACCCGTCACGACTTCAGATACAAAATGTCCGTCCTCATCATATGTGACAAGGTACTCTCGTTCTTCGAGCTCTTCGCCTTCTTTTGGAAGTTTGCGTTCTTGATATCCGATCACGACATTCGAGTAGAATGGTTCGACTTTCTCTTCCTCTTCCCCGCTCAAATCCATGAGCACATAGAAGTTATAAGCGAGTAATGCCCCGACAATGAGGATGCCGGCCAATATCACCCAGCTCAACCTTTTTTTTATCTGTTGTTTCATAGCCTATCCTCCTCGTTTCTTCACTTACTATCCTACACTAGCGAGAAGGACAAGCAAAATATTTTTGACCGAAAAAGGGCCTCATCTGAGACCCTTTCGAATTAACCTAGTTTATCTTCATCTTTCTTTTGCATCTCTAGCCATTTATCTCGTTCATCCGGTTCGTCGGTAAGATCCTTGAATAAGGCAATCATCATAAAGATGAGCACGAAGATGAATGGGAAGGCTGCGAGAATCGCAACAGCTTGTAGAGCATCTAATCCACCAGCATACAACAATACGGCTGCGATTGATGATTGGATGATTCCCCAAGTCATTTTAATCCCCATCGGCGGGATGAGCTTCCCGTTCGATGTAAGCATACCGAGGACGTATGTCGCAGAGTCAGCCGATGTAATAAAGAATGTCGAAATCAAGAAGATGGCGATTACACTGAGTAGCGTCCCAAAACCACCGAACGTTTCAAACAGTGCGAACAGCCCGACCTCAGTACCGATTTCGTTTACTTGATCAATTAAGCTATATCCTCCGAACAAATCAGCCCAGATGGCCGAACCGCCGAAGACGGAGAACCATAATAATCCGAATGATGTCGGGACAAGTAAGATTCCGATGATAAATTCCCGAATCGTACGCCCTTTCGATACACGTGCGATAAACGTTCCGACGAATGGTGACCAAGAAATCCACCAAGCCCAGTAGAAGATAGTCCAACCGTTCACCCATTCACGTTCAACGGGTTCAAATGCGGCTGTACGGAAACTCATGCTCGGGAGCTGCTGCAAATAAGTTCCGACCGTTTGTGTGAACAAGTCGAAAATGAAAGCTGTCGGTCCCGCAAACATCGTCGCTACAAGTAGGACAATTGCCAAGAAAATATTCGTATTACTTAAAATTCGAATTCCTTTGTCAAGACCTGTCGAAGCACTGATCATGTAGAGCACCGTTACGACGGCAATGATGATCAACTGTGTCACGAAAGCGTTCGGTACCCCAGGGATGAGGTAATGAAGGCCACCGGCAATTTGTTGAGCACCAAAACCAAGTGAAGTCGCTACCCCGAATGCCGTCGCAATGACCGCAAGGATATCGACCGTTTGCTTCACGGGTTGTTCGTAGCGGTTATGGACGAGCGAACCGATCGTCTCCCCAATCGTCGCGGGACGACCTTTTCTAAACGTCGAATATGCGATGGCGAGCGCAATCATTGCGTAAATCGCCCATGGATGGAAGCCCCAATGGAAAAATGCATAACGCATAGCAGTCCGTGCATCTCCTTCAGGTGTAGGTGAAGCGAATGGTGGTGAGTGGAAGTGGAGCAACGGTTCAGCCGCTCCCCAGAAGATGAGTCCAATTCCCATCCCGGCACTGAATAACATGGCAAACCATGATAAATAACTAAATTCTGGACGATCTGTATCCTTTCCAAGTCGAATCGAACCATATCTTGAAAAGATTAAAAAGATGGCAACCAGTAAAAACCCGGTGGCGCTCAAGAGATAGAACCAACCCATCCCGTTTGAGAGCCAGCCTTGTAACGTACTCGTCACGTTTAACAGACTGGCATTACCTAATAAACTCTCGGGGAAAAGTCCCCAAATCGTAAATAAGCCAGTTATGATTGCAGATACGACGAATACGGTCGTCACACGGCTTTTTCGTTCCATAAAATCACTCCTATTTAATTTTCTATTTTCATATACGTTTTCCACCCTAACATACTTTTGAAACAAGTCACAACCCTATGTGTACATAAATGTATTGTTTACCGTCCAATAGATAGGTGTCTTGTCATCAAGTTGTTTCTTTGGGCTCCAGTGAAACAATCAATGTTTCATCGACCACATAGTAAGGTCTTTTTGGCAACGTTTTTAAATAACCCCCCTCTCGTAAACGGGTCAAATCGAGTTGAAGCGCGTTCTGAAATGTTTGTAACGGTAATTTCTTCTCCTGGTCCATATACAGATCGAGTGCCCGTTGCACTTGATCCATTTCATAAATGACGTCGCGTTCATCTTCCGGTACGATATGAAACGTCTCTTTTGACATGAAGAAACGTTGTTTCGGGATTCCCGAAAGGTGATGTTTCAAGCGTTTGGTGTCGATTTCTTGCGAGTCATCCAGTAGGACGGTGCGATTCACACCTTTTGGCAGTGTCTGTTCATATTCGTGAATCGCCTGACGCAATTCTGAAAGGGTGATATCAATTTCTCGATCCGGTTCCACCTCTTTTTGTTGCGTCAATCGTTTCCACCAACTCTTTCCGAGCTTCTCTTCTTTATCCATAAGCGCACCCCTCCCTGTCTTCCTGTTCCCGAATCTTTTAAAACTTTCACCTTAAAATTGCATATTCATGAAAAAAACCTTCCTTTTTTCAAAGGAAGGTCATGGACTAGCACTTATTTCAATTTGTTACGGAGAACCATTTGCAGGATTCCACCGTGACGGTAGTAATCAATTTCAACTTCAGAGTCGAAACGAGCGATGACTTTGAACTCTGTCACCGTTCCGTTTTCATGTGTCGCTTTTGCGTTCAAGATATCGCGCGGACGTACAGACTCATCGACTTGAATATCAATTGCTTCTTCACCAGTCAATCCGAGTGATTCAGCCGATTCACCGTCTAAGAACTGAAGCGGGAGCACACCCATCATGACAAGGTTCGAACGGTGAATCCGCTCGAAACTTTGTGCGATGACCGCACGGATTCCAAGAAGATTCGTCCCTTTCGCTGCCCAGTCACGAGATGATCCCATTCCGTAATCATTTCCTGCAAGGACAACAAGACCTGTTCCCTGTTCCTTGTACTTCATAGCCGCATCATACATTGGCATGATTTCACCAGTTGGCCAGTACGTCGTAAAGCCACCTTCAGTTCCTGGAGCAACTTGGTTGCGGATACGAATGTTTGCGAACGTACCACGCATCATGACTTCATGGTTACCACGGCGAGAACCATATGAGTTGAAGTCGATTGGCTCTACCCCTTTAGAAAGGAGGTATTGACCGGCTGGTGTCGTCTTCGAGAATGATCCAGCTGGCGAGATGTGGTCGGTCGTAACCGAATCCGCAAACTTCCCGATGACACGTAAGCCATTCAATGCATGAACCTCGCCCGCTTCTGGTTCGAGTTGTTCGAAGAACGGTGGGTTTTGGATGTATGTCGACTCATCTGAGAAGTCATACAAGTTTCCTTCCGGAACATCGAGTGCGTTCCAACGCTCGTTACCAGTGAAGACCGTTTCGTACTCTTTACGGAATGCTTCTGGTGATACGACGTCTTGGACAACCATTTTGATTTCATCGTTTGATGGCCAGATGTCTTTGAAGTATACTTCATTTCCATCTTTGTCTGTACCGAACGAATCATTCATGATGTCGAAGTTGACTGACCCGGCAAGAGCGTAAGCGACGACGAGCGGTGGTGATGCCAAGAAGTTTGCCTTCACGAGCGGGTGAACGCGCCCTTCAAAGTTACGGTTACCAGAGAGGACTGACGACACGAGCAAGTCGTTTTCTGTGATCGTATCTTCGACTTCACGGTCAAGCGGACCAGAGTTTCCGATACATGTCGTACAGCCGTATCCGACCGTGTTGAAGCCAAGTTCGTCCAAGTAAGAAGTCAAACCAGCCTTATCCAAGTAGTCCGTTACGACTTTCGAACCTGGTGCGAGTGATGTCTTCACGTATTTCGGAACGGTTAAGCCACGTTCAACGGCTTTCTTCGCAACGAGTCCAGCACCGACCATGACGTATGGGTTCGACGTGTTCGTACAGCTTGTGATGGCTGCAATCGCAACATCTCCCGTACTCATGTCGACTGCGCCGTCCTCGTACTTGACTGTCGCCGTTTTGTCGAGTTCAGAACGGTCAAGTCCGAAGCCACTGTTTCCTGCAGGAGCACTCAAGCTATCGATGAACGATGTTTGAACGTCTGAGAGGTTGATTCGGTCTTGTGGACGTTTCGGACCCGCAAGTGAAGGCTGGACTTTCGACAAGTCGAGTGTCAACACTTTTGTGAACGTTGGATCAGCTTGATCTGGTGTATAGAAGAGATCATTCGCTTTAGAGTATTCTTCGACGAGTGAAATCAACTCCTCAGAGCGACCAGTCGTACGCATGTAGTTCAATGTTTCCGTATCGACCGGGAAGAATCCACATGTCGCACCATATTCAGGCGCCATGTTTGCAATCGTCGCACGGTCTGAAAGTGGCATCGTGTGGAGCGACGGTCCGAAGAATTCAACGAATTTCCCGACAACTTTTTCATGACGGAGCATCTCTGTCACGACGAGCGCCACATCTGTCGCTGTCACACCAGGGTTTACTTCACCGATGATTTTGACACCGACGACGTCTGGCACTGGGAAGTATGATGGTTGACCGAGCATGCTTGCTTCCGCCTCGATTCCGCCGACACCCCAGCCAAGAACACCGAGTCCGTTGATCATCGTTGTGTGCGAATCCGTTCCGACGAGTGAATCTGGATAAGCAACTGTACCTTCTGCATCATTCTTCTCGAGGACGACAGATGCCAAGTACTCCAAGTTTACTTGGTGAACAATCCCCGTTGCAGGTGGTACGGCACGATAGTTGTCAAATGCCGTCTGAGCCCAACGTAAGAACTTATAACGTTCTTCGTTACGTTCAAATTCGATGTCCATGTTTTTCATCAATGCGCCAGCGAAACCATATGCGTCTACTTGAACTGAGTGGTCGACGACGAGATCGACAGGAATTTCTGGGTTGATTTTGTTTGGGTCTCCACCGAGGTCTGCCATCGCTTTACGAAGTGAAGCAAGGTCTACGACCGTCGGTACACCCGTGAAGTCTTGAAGTACGACACGTGCCGGTTTGAACGGTACGTCAATGTCTTTCGAGACGTCGGCAGTGCCCCATTTTGCCAAGTTCTCGACATGTTCTTTCGTGATGGCACGCCCGTCTTGTTGACGGAGAACCGATTCAAGAAGAACGCGAATCGAATACGGAAGACGGCTGATGTCCGTCAATCCTTCTTCTTCCAATTTTTTCAAACGATAAAAATCATACGATTGCCCGTTCGCTTCGAACTTTGTCCGAGATGCGAAGGCGTCTAAAACATTCGTCTGTTCCATTGCAATTTCCCCCTTTTTGAAAGCGCCGACCACACGACAATGCGTAATCGCTTACTTTTCACATATTTATCATAATACAAGTATAGCGTGACGTAAAATACATTCCGTCACAAATTAGTCATAAGTAAAACTTATCAAAACTAAAATGACTTAATTCACAACAAAAAAACACCTCAGAAACGAGGTGTTTACATCTTATTCTTCCGTACCGATCTCTTCGTTGACGTCAAGTGCCTCAACAAGCGTCAAGTCATCTGCGTGACGCTCAGCGAACCGTTCATATGTGAACTCGTTCGCGAACAGGAAGACCGGACGTTCCCAACGGTCTGTAACGAGCATGTTCCGTGAATCTTGGAACGGTTTCAATGCCTTCAACTCTTTATCTTTGACCCAACGAGCAACGCTATATGAGACTGGTTCCATTCGAATATCGACGCCATATTCATTGTTTAAACGATATTCGAATACCTCGAATTGAAGTTGTCCGACCGCGCCGAGATAAATCTCGTTATATTCGTTGCGATACACTTGAATCGCCCCTTCTTGCGCAAGCTGTTCTACCCCTTTGTGGAAGTGTTTCGACTTGAGCGAGTTGACCGGCGAAACGCGCATGAACAATTCCGGTGGGAAAGTTGGCAGCGCCTCAAACGCAATCTTCTGCTTCGATGTGGTGATGGTATCTCCAATTTGATACGTCCCAGAATCATAGATCCCGATGACATCACCAGCAAACGCTTGGTCGACTGTTTCTCGATCGTTCGCCATCAATTGTGTCGATTGGCTCAATTTTATCTTTTTCCCAGTACGAGTGAGCGTCACATCCATCCCACGCTCAAACACACCTGAACAGATGCGTACAAAGGCGATGCGATCGCGGTGTGCCGGATTCATGTTCGCCTGAATCTTGAAGACGAATCCACTGAAGTCTTCTGATGTCGGATTGATTGGACCGACGTTCGACTTACGTGCCTCAGGAGCCGGAGACATCTCTAAATAGTGATTCAAGAACGCAGTCACCCCAAAGTCGACGAGCGCTGTTCCGAAAAATACCGGTGTCAATTTACCGCTCTGGATCGCCTCGACATTAATCTCGTTCCCCGCTCCATCGAGAAGGTCGATTTCATCGCGGAGGTTCATCAAGTTCTCTTCCGACAAATGATCGGCGAGAATCGGATCGTTCACTCCGTCCTCACCCAGTTGAAGTGTCGACTTCTCCCCACGGAACAAGTGGACCTCATTTTTCATTCGGTCGTAGACACCTTCAAACTGCATTCCACTTCCGATTGGCCATGTAATCGCGACAGAAGGCATGCCTAACACTTCTTCGAGCTCTTCCATCAATTCAAGCGGATCTTTTGCCTGACGATCCAACTTGTTCATAAATGTGAAGATTGGAATCCCACGCATCCGACAAACTTGGAATAGTTTTTTCGTCTGTGTTTCAATCCCTTTCGCAGCATCAATGACCATGACCGCGCTATCGACTGATGTCAACACGCGATACGTGTCTTCACCGAAGTCGTTGTGTCCTGGTGTATCCATGATCGATACAACCTTGTCTTGATAGATGAATTGCATGACAGACGATGTGACCGAGATCCCACGTTGTTTCTCGATTTCCATCCAGTCAGATTTTGCGTGTTTTGAGTTTTTGCGCGCCTTGACCGTACCTGCCTCGCGAATCGCACCACCGTGCAAAAGTAATTTTTCTGTTAATGTTGTTTTCCCCGCATCCGGGTGAGAGATAATGCCGAATATCCGACGTCTCTCGACTTCCTGTTTCAATTGGCTCATATAGGATAGACCTTTCCTTTCTCGTCTCAGTTCATGCTTATTCTCGTAGCAACGCTATCTATTCTAACGAAATCAATTCGGTTCGTCTATCCTAATGGGACGTACGCCTTTTGCAAATGGATTCTTTTTTGTATACTAACGATGAAAGCAAGTGAATGTATAGAACGGGGGAAAGACGATGCCAGAAAACTTGATGATGTATTTCATTGTATTCTGGGGATTCGTCATGATTGGACTCATGACGATTGGCGGGTACTTCATGTTTCGTAAGTTTTTAAAACGAATGCCAAAAGAAGATGGACGTTCCCTACTTGACATCGAAGATGATTATATAGAAAGAACGCGTCATCTCTGGACTCCGGAGACGCGGACGCTATTAGATCGTCTCGTCACACCGGTACCCGAGTTGTTCCGCGACGTGGCGATCCGAAAAATCGCAGGTAAAATCGGTCAATTCGCGCTTGAATCGCGTGCAAAAAAAATGACGACCGAACTTGTGGTAAAGGGTTACATCGCCGCAACACCGAAGCGCGATCACAAGTTCTTAAAGAAAGCGCTAACCGAAGAACAGATTGATTGGACGCCATACGAACACTATTTTCAGCAGTAGACTCTATCTCATTCAGATAGAGTTTTTTATTTGTCGAATTGTGCGATTCGCCTAATGGGTCAAAAGTACCTTTTCTCGAGCTTTATATTACATCGAAATAACGTTCACGAATTAGACAATATTGAAAACGCTTACAGTAAATTGGTATGACCAATATTAATATAACGTCTTTCATTTCGACACGAAAAAAAGGAATGACTGAATTGTTTTTCACAACGCATAATGGATTTATCTTACAGTCAAGGAGGGTCTATTATGCATGATGTAACACAAGTTTCACAAACAACAAGCCATCAATCTGCCCACATGATTACCGAACATGAGACATTTCATCGGTTAATGCAGGAAAAAAATCGCTTCATCGTTCCAGCTATCATCTTCTCACTCATCTTTTATTTCACACTCCCGATTCTGACGAGCTATACGACGATCTTGAATACACCACTCATCGGGGACATCACTTGGGCTTGGGCGTTCGCCTTTTCCCAGTTCATTATGACTTGGACACTTTGTGTACTTTATAGTCGACGTGCCCGTCGCTTTGACGCACTCGTCGAACAATTGAAAGACGAGGTGAGATCATGAATTGGACCGCGATCGCCCTCTTTATCGCCATTGTCGGACTCACGCTAGTGATTACATACTTTGCAGCAAGAAAAACAAAAACTGCCAGCGATTTTTATACGGCAGATGGTGGATTGACCGGATTTCAAAACGGTCTTGCCATTGCAGGCGACTATATGTCTGCCGCATCGTTTCTCGGAATTGCAGGTATGATCGCGCTTGCGGGATTCGATGGGTTTTTCTATTCAATCGGTTTCCTCGTTGCCTATCTCGTTGTCCTCTATCTCGTCGCCGAACCATTGCGAAATCTTGGGAAATATACGATGGCAGACATGATTGCGGCACGTTTTAACAAGCCTCGCGTACGTGGTGTCGCAGCGATGAATGCGATTGTCATCTCCATTTTTTACATGATTGCGCAACTCGTCGGAGCGGGTGCTTTGATTGAACTGTTACTCGGAATCCCTTATACGACAAGTGTCGTCGTCGTCGGAATCTTAATGACAGTCTACGTCGTTTTCGGTGGCATGACGGCCACTTCTTGGGTACAAATCACGAAAGCCGTACTTCTGATGATTGGGACGGCAATCATTTCATTTCTCGTGTTCGCTCGTTTTGATTTCTCCGTCACGACGATGTTTAATGAAGTCAGTAAAGCGACCCCACTCGGAAGTGACTTCTTGAACCCTGGGAACAAGTTCAAGCTACCGCTCGATACCATTTCATTAAACATGGCGCTCGTGCTCGGTACGGCAGGGCTCCCTCATATTCTGATTCGCTTCTTCACCGTCAAAGATGCACCGACTGCTCGGCAATCCGTCGTCTATGCGACATGGATCATCGGTGCATTTTATATCTTGACCATTTTCCTAGGTTTCGGTGCCGCAGCATTCGTCGGACGTGATGCCATTCTCGCCGCAAACCCTGCCGGCAACATGGCGGCCCCTCTTCTCGCGCAAGTGCTCGGTGGTGACCTCTTGTTCGCTTTCGTTGCCGCAATCGCGTTCGCGACAATTCTTGCCGTTGTCGCTGGACTCGTACTGTCAGCTGCTTCCGCCTTCGCCCATGACTTCTACGGACATATCATTCGTAATGGGGAAGCGACAGAAACTGAACAAGTGAAAGCCGCGCGAATCGCTTCAGTTGCGGTCGCCCTCGTCTCAATGGGACTAGCTTTTTTCGCCCAGTCGATGAACGTTGCGTTTCTTGTCTCGCTCGCCTTCGCCGTTGCGGCGAGTGCGAACTTACCTGTGATTCTCTTTACGATTTTCTGGAGACGCTTTAATACAGGTGGCGCCATTTGGGGAATGGTCGTCGGTTTGTTCTCCTCACTGATTCTAGTCGCACTCAGCCCGAACCTTTGGGCTCCGGACGGTTCGGCCATCTTTGTCGGTGAAGCCCTATTCCCACTATCCAATCCCGGGATTGTATCAATCCCCCTCGGTTTCATCGCTGCCGTGATTGGTACACTGGTCACGAAATCAGATGAAGCAGCAGGAAACTATGAACGCGTCCTCGTCAAGGCGAACACTGGAATCGACGCGGAGACCGAAGTCGCCGCTACGAAAGCAGACTAAATAAAAAATGGAGTGGCTCAACGCCACTCCATTTTTACGTGATTGCGATTCGTTTATATTTTTGATACATGGCGATTCGCCACGGGACAATCATCCCCCAAGCAATCAAATAAAACAATCCGCCGGTCGAGAAGATATCGACCTCATGACCGACCCAAACCTTCATTGCTGTACGGATGGCAAGGAGTGCGAACACGACCACGAAAAATGCTTTCGATCGTGAGAGATACACTTCGCCGTCCCGTTTTTCAAAGTTTGATGTCTTAATCAAAAACAGACTGAAGATGAGCCCGACCGCAAGGGCCTCAGCCACTTCGACCCATGATAAGCGAAACGCGGGAATCAAAAACTGAATCATCCCGGTCGTCATCGCAAGTGGTGGGATTAAAATTTTCTTCGCATTCGTCGGCTTTGCCGATGCTTTTACACGAACAAAGCTCGCTACGATACCCATTAACAACGCGACGAGAGTCGACCCCCATAACATTGACATCTCGGTCAACCCCTTAAAATCCGGTGAATCCGACAAGCTCGCTCATCCATGCAGCGAACCGATTCATTCCGTCAAAATATAATAGTACGCCGAACACCATCATCAAATAGCCTCCGACTTTTGCCACTTTTGCACTGTTGCGTGCTAAGTACTTGATCTTGCCAACGAATGCGACCATCACCAAAAATGGAATTGCAAATCCGATGACATACGCCAACATATAGCCGAGCCCTTGACTCGGGTTCGTGGCGGCTAGTGCGATCACACCAGCTAAAATCGGACCTGTGCACGGTGTCCAACCGGCCGCAAATCCAATACCAATTAAAACGGTACCAAAATAACCGCTCTTTCGTTCGCCGATATCCATTTTCTTTTCACGCATCATAAATTGCGGTTGCCATAAGCCCGCCAAAAAGACGCCGAACACGAAAATCAAAATGGCGCCGAACATGCGTAGACTGTCCTTGTATTGGATGAAGACGTCTGCGATCAACGAAGTCGACAACCCTAGCACGAGAAAGACAATCGAAAAACCGAATAAGAACGAAAATGTGTGGAACCAAGCTGTACGCTGTTTTAATCCTTCATTTTTTAACTCAGATACGGAAACCCCAGTGATATACGAGAGAAAGACCGGATACAACGGGAGCGTACATGGTGACAAGAACGATAAGACGCCCGCCCCAAATGCGAGCCATAATGTGACTTCCATGACGATTTCCACCTTTCACGACCATTATAGCGAAATCCTATTTAAATTGCTCGAATCTTTTCTTTCAAACCTCAACATCATTTTGTAATTTTTGAAATGGAAATGAAACTTGTCATCTGTAAACGGAGGTGCTAAGATTTGGATATTCCAGTTCACAAAATTCTAATTTACATGATGGGGGAACGAACGTGGCAGTCACCGCAGCAGATACACTACACCAGGCCATTGAACAAAAACGTGATGAACTGTATAAAATCGCGTCAAAGCATTCTTGGACCTCACCTGAAGTCATTTCAGTAAGCCAAGAACTTGACTCTCTAATCACTCGTCATGTCCTATCAAAGCATAATAAAGAGAAACTTCATTCTTGAAACTTGACGGCTCGTCACCTAGTGTGACGAGCTTTTTCCATGGAAAAAAGGACACCTGAATAGGTATCCTTTCCAAATCAAGACATCAGACGTTGTCCGGATTGCAATTCATACATCTTTTTGTACAGTCCGTCTTGTTTCAATAACTGTTGATGGTTGCCGCGTTCCACGATTTCACCGCGATGCAAGACTAATATCAAATCTGCATCTTGAATCGTCGACAGGCGGTGAGCGATTGCAATCGTCGTCCGACCCCGACGCATCCGATCGAGCGCAGTCTGTACACGCTCTTCTGTTTCGGTATCGATGGAGCTTGTCGCTTCATCGAGAATAAGCACCTTTGGATTACGTGCGACCGTACGGGCAAAAGCGAGCAATTGACGCTCCCCGCTTGAGAACGTCGCTCCACGCTCTCCGACGACATGGCCATAGCCAGCATCCAACTTTTCAATGAACGTATGCGCTTGGACGAATTCAGCAGCTTCACGCGCGCGCTCAGAATCGATGTCCGGATTGAACAGCTTCAAATTCTCTTCAATTGTTCCGGTGAATAAGAATGGGTCTTGTAGGACAAGCCCGACCTGATGACGAAGCTCTTGCTCCTCGAACTGTTCGAGCGGTTGCCCGTCAATCGTGATGCGACCAGATTCATATGGGTAAAAACGGGTCAACAAATTGATGATTGAACTTTTACCACTCCCAGTATGACCAACGAGCGCTACCGTCTCACCAGGTTTCGCCACGAACGAAATTTGTTTCAACACGTCAACTTCTCCGTCGTAACTGAACGTCACGTCTTCGAACCGAACTTCCCCATCAGTGATCCGCGCTTCACCAGGCATCCGTTTACCTGGAGCCGGTTCATCCGTATCTAAAATTTTGAAGACACGATCCGCCGATACGACGGCTTGTTGAAATTCGCTCAATCGTTGCATGATATCGAGTACAGGACGGAAAATACGTTCAATATAGCTGATGAAAGCATACACGACCCCTACCTGAACCTGTTCACTCATGGAGAGCACCCCATAATAGCCGAGCAGACCGATGATGGAGAAGGCAAGAAGGAGTTCGATGATTGGGCGTAGCAACATGCTATCGAGTTTTAAGTTCCGATATCGTGCCTCCTGATGCGCTTCGTTCGTCTCTTCGAACTGACGGATGAGACGCTCTTCTTGACGAAATTGTTGAATGATGCCCATCCCGTTGATGGATTCGTTCAACTGGGCGTTGAGTTGTGACAACAAATCCCGGACTTGTGCGAAATATTTCGTCGAGAAACGACGATACGCCCAAATGATGAGCCAAAAGAGAGGCAACAAGATGAGCCCCATCGTCGCGAGCGGCGGCTCTAAAATGTAGAGGAAAATATACGTCCCGATCAACTGAACAGCGGACTGAACGAACGTACTCATCACTCCGACATAGAGCTCTTTCACCGCCTCCGTATCGTTCGTAATACGCGATACAAGGACGCCCGCTGGTGTACGGTCAAAATAAGCGAGCCGCATCCCCATGACGTGGCGGAAAATATCCATCCGAATATTTTGAACAATCTTCAGCGCAATCTTTTGAAACGAAATCGATTGTAGATAATCAAACACGATTGCAGATACGTGAAGAACCATATAGACGGCGAAGAGAGCGATGACCCAGTTCGTTGGATAGACACCCGGTGTGACGAATTCATCGATGAACACTTTGATTAGAAACGGCCCTGCCAACTTTGCACCTGTCGCAATCAAGAGAAATACGAAGGCGACACTGAGCGGTTTACCATACCGTTTCGCGTAACTGAGCAGTCGCTTGATGACTTGCCATTCTTGGACATCATGTTTCATCGTGTCCACCCCCTTCTACAATCGCTTCAAGTTGCTGACGATCATATGTCTCTCGATACCAGCCTGTCTCCTGAAGCAATGCCTCATGACGACCTCGCTGAATGATATTTCCGTCCTCAATCACGAGAATCTCGTCAGCATGTTCCACGGCGGAAAGTCGATGGGCGACGATGACGCGCGCCTGGTCCGGATTGCCGACTCGAAAATGCTCGATAATCGACTCTTCCGTTTTCGCATCGACCGCAGATAACGCATCATCTAATATCAAGACGTCAGCCGCTGTCATGAGCGCCCGTGCGATGGAAATCCGCTGTTTCTGGCCACCTGATAATGTGACCCCGCGTTCACCGACGAGTGTCGCATAGCCTTCCGGAAGACGGACGATATCTTCATGCACCTCAGCGACCTTAGCCGCTTCGATGATTTCTTCCATGCTCGCATCGGGTCTTCCGAACGCGATATTGTTCGCAATCGAATCCGAGAACAAGAAGTGATCTTGCGGCACGACCGCAATCTTATCCATCAGAAGTGACTTTTTCACTTGGCGGATGTTGATCCCGCCGATTTTAATCTTTCCATCTTTCACGTCATACTCACGTGTCAACAGACGGACAATCGTTGTCTTCCCTGCACCTGTTCTGCCGACAATCCCGATGGTTTTTCCACGCTCAATCCGAAAATGAACATTGTGGAGCACAACGGTCTCGTCATAGGCGAAGTTTCGAATATCAACTTCCACCTCTGAATGAGAGAGCGTCGTCGCAGCCATGCGGTCGTCTTGAATCTCAGGTTTGACGGCGAGCATCCGCTCAATCCGGTCGTAAGACGCACGTCCACGCTCCACGATGTTGAACAACCATCCAAAGGCTAACATTGGCCATGTCAACAGTGCCAAATAAGCTGTGAAGCTGACGATCTGTCCAATCGTCAATTCTCCTTGTTCAATCAAGACGGCTCCATACCCGACCGAAAGGATATAAGACAATCCGACAATTCCGAAGATGGTCGGGTCGTATAAGGCATCAATCTTCGCGACTCGTACGTTTTTGGCCATGACTTCACTCGATAAATTCTCAAACGATTCCACGTCCCGACCGACTTCCCCCGTCGATTTTAAGACACGGACGCCACTGACACTTTCTTGCACTTTGTCATTCAATTCTGAAAATGCCGCTTGGGCGACCCCGAATCGGCTATGTAACATCTTTCCATATCGCGTCGTCAAAGCGACCATGATTGGTAACGGTAGTAAGGCAACGAGCGTCAATTTCCAACTGATTGTTGTAATCATCGTGATGATGACGAACGTCCCAAGTGTCACGCTATCGACGAGTGTTAAAATCCCCGCACCGGCCGTCATCGATACGGCTTGTACATCATTTGTCGCATGGGCCATCAAATCACCGACCCGTGACTTTTTATAAAATCGCTGATCAAGATCTGTGAAATGCCGATATAGTTGGCTACGAAGCATTCTTCCTAGACGAATCGATGCGCCGAAGATAAAATAGCGCCAAAAGAAGCGGGCGATATAGTTTCCAATTCCAACAGCGGCAAGTCCCCCTAATAATAGCCAGAGTGTGTCGGACGAAAGCGAACCACGGTTGATCTCATCGACAATCCGTCCGATGATGCGTGGTGGAATCAGTTCTAGACCAGCCACGAAGATCAGTAAGACGATGCCGAGCGCGTACGTCTTCCACTCAAGACGCAAAAACCAAGATAATTGTTTGAATACACGAATGTGAAACGCCCCCCTTTGTCTTTAGATGAAGATTATTTATTAATCGTAGCGAAAGTCTGTTCGATTGTCTAACAAAAAGAGGAAACAAAAAAGCACTTCGGGAACCGAAGTGCTTTCGTGATTGATTATGATTTCTTTTCGTTTTTCATCTGCACGTTCATGGCGCGCATCACTTGGTTGACTTTCTTCTGTGATGGCTTTTGACCCATCTGCATCATCAACGTACGAATCATATCTTCATTGATTGGCGGGTTCTGTTCAAGGTAGTTCATCATGTATTTACGCGCGATAAAGAATCCAATCGCGATACCCCCGATGAGTGCTGCCACGACAAGAAGAATCCAGAATAATGTACTCAAGGCTTTACCTCCTCTACCATATGAAACATCGTTTTTTACTATACACTAAATTGAACAACTTCGCTAGTCGTCCAGAAAAAAAGTGACGGCCAAACAATTGGCCGTCACAACAATCTAACTTGAGATTAAAGTGATTTTACTGCATTGACGACGTTGTCGACTGACATGCCGTACTCTTTCATGAGGAGGTCACCAGGTGCAGATGCTCCGAACTTGTCGATTCCGAGCACTTTACCACCGAATCCTACATATTTGTACCATCCAAGTGTCGCACCCGCTTCAAGTGATACACGTTTCGTGACTGAAGATGGAAGAACAGATTCTTTGTACTCTGCAGATTGCGCTTCGAAGAGTTCCCATGATGGCATCGAGACGACTGCCGCTTTCACACCTTCTGACGCGAGCTGTTCACGCGCTTCAACGAGAACGTGTACTTCAGAACCTGTACCGAGCAAGAGAACGTCTGCATCTTTCGATTCACCTGCAACGACGTAAGCTCCTTTTGCTGCCGTTTCAATAGATGTACCTTCGAGTTCTGGTAACGCTTGACGAGTCAAGACGAGAAGTGAAGGAGTCGTTTTCGATGTCACTGCTTGTTTCCAAGCTGCAATCGTTTCTTTGCCGTCAGCAGGACGAAGAACAGAGAGGTTCGGCATCGCGCGGAAGCTCATCAAATGTTCGACCGGCTCGTGCGTTGGGCCATCTTCACCGACTGCGATTGAGTCGTGCGTCAAGATAAACGTCGATGGAAGTCCCATAAGTGCTGCGAGACGGACTGCAGGACGGAGGTAATCCGAGAAGACGAAGAACGTCGCACCGTAAGGAAGGACACCACCGTGAAGGGCCATACCGTTCACAGCTGCAGCCATCGCGAACTCACGAACACCGAACCAGATGTTACGGCCAGCTGGATCTTCATCGAAGTCTGCCGCACCTTTGATCATCGAGTTGTTCGATCCGGCAAGGTCAGCCGACCCACCGAAGAGTGTCGGTACTGCTTTTGCGATTGCGTTTAACACTTCACCGCTCGTTTGACGTGTTGCTTTTTTCGAACCGATTTCGAATGTCGGCAACTCGCTATCCCAACCTTCAGGAAGCTCATTGTTCATCGCACGCTCGAACTGTGCTCCGAGCTCAGGGTGTGCCGCTTTATACGCTTCAACGAGTTCGTTCCAGTCTGACTCATATTTCGCACCAGGCTCGACAACTTTCTCGTTGAATAAGTCATATACTTCGTTTGGAACGTAGAATGACTCGCCTTCCCATTTGTAGAACTGTTTCGTCAATTCGATTTCAGCGTCTCCAAGTGGCGCACCGTGTGATGCCGATTTACCCGACTTGTTCGGTGAACCGAATCCGATGACCGTTTTGACTTCGATCAATGTCGGCTTCGACGTCTCTGCTTTCGCAGCATCAATCGCTTTTGCGATTGAATCGATGTCCGTTCCGTCTTCGACACGAATAACTTGCCATCCGTAAGCGTTGAATCGGTCTTCTACGCTTTCAGAGAATGACTTATGAAGGTCGCCATCGAGAGAGATGTCGTTTGAATCGTAAAGAACGACGAGTTTACCAAGTTTCAAGTGACCTGCAAGAGAAGCCGCCTCAGCAGATACACCTTCCATCAAGTCTCCATCACCGCAAATGCCGAACGTGTAGTGGTCAACGACGTTGAACTCGTCGCGGTTGTAAGTCGCTTCTAAGTGTTTCTCTGCCATGGCCATCCCGACAGCCATCGCAATCCCTTGTCCAAGTGGGCCCGTTGTCGCATCTACCCCAGCCGTGTGGCGGTACTCAGGGTGACCAGGTGTTTTCGAGTCCATTTGACGGAATGATTTCAAATCGTCCATCGACAAATCATAGCCAGACAAGTGAAGGAGCGAATACAAGAGCATCGATCCATGACCCGCTGAAAGCACGAAACGGTCACGGTTGAACCAGTTCGGGTTTTTCGGGTTGTGACGCATTTTATCTGTCCAAAGTGTAAACGCCATTGGGGCAGCGCCCATCGGCATCCCTGGGTGACCAGAGTTCGCTTTTTGGACCGCATCAATTGAGAGCGTCCGAATCGAGTTAATCGCTAATAATTCTTTAGTAGTTGTTTCCACTAATTTCATCCTCTCTGTGTTAAGAAGGTTTTCTACCCGTCATATTTTATCACACTCAATCGTGTGTCACAACTAATTAATTAGTATAACACATTTGATGAAATCGTTTCCTTCTATTGCATGAAATAATGTGTAATCCGTTCGTCTGATGCGTGTTCGTGTATAACAAAAATGCACATCCTATACGAAATAGGATGTGCATTCGGGATCACTCACCGCGATAACGTTTTTGGTCTTCTTTCAACTTCTCTGGGGTAACGTCGTTCCCATCTGGGTCGACGACTTTCATCCCCATCATTTGTGATTTGAACGATTGACGAAACGCCTTCAAATATTCTTGACGCAAGTCTTGTTGCTCGTTCATTTCGTCTTGAGACAGTCCTTCTGTCTTCGCTTTGTTGGCGAGGAAATTGATTCGCTCCAATTGTCCTGGTGCTAACATCTGACTCGCCCCCTCTCTAGTGAATTTGTTCTTATACTTTACAAAATCAAAGAGGAAGAATCAAGTTTCAGCTACTGACTGGTGCTCGAGATAACGTCGATTGACGGTCGCTTTCGAGACTTCATAACCAAATCCTCGAAGGGTCGCCGCAATCTCAGCAAACGTCAAGCCACGCTCGCGTAATTGAATAATCTCTTCAATCGGCACTTCGATTCGATGTCGCCCGCCTTGATCGTTATTTTGAATATTGCGCTGTGGGTTAAATCCGTTGGCGACGGCACGGCGCATCCCACGAGAAATTTTAGCGTTATGAATCTTACGCTGATACTCTTCGACAACACTGACAATCTCCAATACCATCTTCTCGGCATCGGAAACGACATAGTCCGACGTCGACTGCATCGTCAGCAATCGCACGTCATGCTTCATTAGAGTATGCAAGATCGCAATCTTGGCATTCCCTCGTCCTAAACGACTGTCATCCGTGACGAGAACAGCATCGAGCTGAGAAGTGGATACATGGTCAAGTAAATCAAGTAGCCCTTGCCGATTGACTTCATAACCGCTCTCTTGCTCTGTGATGACATCTATGACGTCGGCCCCTAATCCCGAAGCCAGCTGCTGTAATTCTTCGACTTGCCGACTGAGTGATGTCTCTTGGGTAGACTTGTTCGTCGATACCCGGCAATAGATGACGACTCGCATCGCACCACTCCCTTTCATTGCATTCATTTGTTACGATACACAGTTCAAGAATAGTTCGCAATGAAGAACAATCACTCAGCGGCATACCATTTCATTTTTCGTTCGTTATGCTCTTCACGCTCTGCCATGATCTGTGCTTCGAGCGATTCCGCTTCGACGTATGCGACCTCTTGTTCAATCGTCCGCTCTGACGTGACGACCGGATCGACAACTTTTGGTTCCCCTCGCATTTCACCAGCCAAATAAAAAGCGAACATCCCGACCAAGAGCATCCCGACTAAAATGATTCCGTTGAGTGTGTCTTTCATGATTGAATTGCCTCCCGTATAAGAATATATGTTCGTTAGAACGTTTGTTCGTTTATCTGTTCTCATCATAAAACAAGAACCCGTGTTCGGTCAACACAAAAAAACGAACGAATGTTTGTACGCTCATGTGTTCTTGTGTTACACTAGACACATAAAGAATAGGATGCGATTGCAGGTTATTCGATTATATCGAGGTGAACATAATGAAAAAAATGTCAGCGCGACAACAACAGATTCTTGATTTCATCAAAGACGAAGTACGGGCTAAAGGTTATCCGCCTTCTGTTCGTGAAATTGGAGAAGCCGTCGGTTTAGCATCTAGTTCGACCGTACACGGTCATCTAGATCGTTTAGAGAAACGCGGATTGATTCGTCGAGATAAGACGAAGCCTCGCGCGATTGAAATTTTGACTGACGATATGCCGACAATAGAAGAGCAGGAGTCCGTCATGTACGTACCGGTCATCGGGAAGGTCACTGCCGGGACGCCGATCACCGCCATCGAGAACGTGGAAGAACACTTCCCGCTCCCGGCACATATCGTCGGGTCAGATAATGTATACATGTTGTCTGTCTCTGGGGATTCGATGATCAACGCAGGCATCTTGGACGGGGACCGGGTGCTCGTGCGCCAACAGAGCACGGCCGACAATGGAGAGATTGTCGTCGCCATGACGGAAGAAGGCGAAGCGACCGTGAAGCGGATTTACAAGGAAGCTTCAAAGGTCCGCCTTCAACCGGAGAACGACGAGTTAGAAGCGATGTATTTTGACAACGTCTCGATTTTAGGAAAGGTTATCGGTGTATACCGTACGATTCATTAATGGCTAGTGGCAAGACCCATACCCGAACGAATCTCGTGGCAACCGGAGCACTCGCGGTTGCCACGCCTTTTCTTGAGATCGATGTTCCATTCTCTTTGATCATCGGCGCCATTATCGGTACACTTTGGCTCTCCCCGGACCTCGATTTAAAATCAGACGCCTATTATCGATGGGGACCACTCAAATTGATCTGGCTCCCTTACGTAAAGCTTATGCCGCACCGTTCGCTCTTCTCGCACCTACCTGCTTTGAGTGATGTGATTCGGATTGCATATATCGGGTTCCCGCTCGTGCTGATCTTGCCCTTCACGGCATACGAAGAGGCAATCCGCTCATGGGTGGACATTCATGGCATGTCTTTCTTTTTAGGGCTCGTGTTTGCGACGACACTGCATACGACGCTCGACTATACTTCAACGTTTTTCAAAAAAGCGTTTTAACCAACAAAGGACCACCTTCGTGAAGTACAGAAGGTGGTCCTTTGTTTTAATTGGAATGATAACGTGTTATAGGGTATCCATTTTATGAATGAAATGCTTAAACTAATACGACCCGATCTTTCCTGCACGCAAATTATCGAGATGAGTTGGAAGAAATCCGATATTGTCAAACTATGAAGGAGGAGAACTTGATGGTAAAAGCATTAAATGAGCTGATGGACTTTATCGAACAGCACTTAACGGAAGAACTTTTAGATTCAGAGATCACAAAAATCACCGGACTATCTGCTCATCATTTTAAGAGAATGTTTTCGTATATGTCAGGAATGACACTTCACACTTATATACGAAATCGACGGTTTTCTATCGCAAATGAAAAATTGGTTCATGGTTCAAGCGTAACAGAAATCGCATATCTCTATGGATATCAATCGGTCGAAGGGTTTTCCAGAGCGTTTCGAGATTGGTCTGGTCATTTGCCTTCTGAAGTTATGAAGAATCACATTCAAAAGTCGTTCCCTCGCTTCACGTTTTATATCGATATAAAAGGAGGAACATTAATGGAGTTCAAGTTAGAAGAAAAAGAAGCTTTTCAAATCGTTGGAGTTTCAAAGCGTGTCCCTATTCAATTCGAGGGAGTCAACGAAGAAATCATGGAACTCGCGAAGTCGATTACGGAACAGCAACGGGCTCACATGCATGAATTGGGCAATTTATATCCGCATCGTGCCTTGAACGTATCGTTCAACTTTGAAGACGGTCACTTAGAAGAAGAAGGTTATTTGACACATATGATCGGTTTTGCCACGACAAGAGAAATTAAGTATGACGATGTCGAAGTGATCTCAATCCCAAAAAGTTTATGGGCAATCTTCCCGAACACTGGACCATTCCCAAGCACTCTACAAGAGACGATGGCAAGAACCTATGCAGAATGGTTACCTTCTTCGGGATACGCACTTCAAGACTTACCAAGCATTTCATTTAGCAAAATAGAAACAGGATATGACAACGTATATAGCGAGGTTTGGGTCCCTGTGAAGGTTAGAGAAGAGCCGGAATCATAAAGATATCTCCGCTATTATGATTTATCAAAAAGAGTATGGACAACCCAAATTGAGGGATGCTCCATACTCTTTAATGTATCTCTTCTATTTAGTAGAGCGTCATGTACTGATCGCGTTCCCACTCTGTTACTTGCATACGGAACATATCCCACTCGATTTCTTTCAACTCGAGGAAGTGTTCACCGATATGCTCACCAAGTGAGTCCATCACGACTTTGTCCGCACGAAGGACTTCGAGTGCGTCGAAGAGTGTGGCCGGGAGATCGTCGATTCCGTTTGCTACACGCTCTGGCTTGTCCATCACGTAGATGTTGCTATCGATTGGTTTAGGTGCATTCAAATCTTTTTCGACCCCGTCAAGACCTGAAGCCAAGAGGGCAGCAAGTGCAAGGTACGGGTTCGCCGCCGGGTCAACCGAACGTACTTCGATACGAGTCGAGAGACCACGTGCCGCTGGTACACGTACGAGTGGCGAACGGTTACGTGCGCTCCATGCAACATAGCAAGGTGCTTCGTAGCCTGGTACGAGACGCTTGTATGAGTTGACAGTCGGGTTACATACTGCCGTGAAGGCACGAGCGTGCTCCAAGATACCGGCTGTGAACGCGCGAGCTGTGTCTGAAAGTTCCATGTCGCCGTTTGGATCGTAGAAGACGTTTGTGTCGCCTTTGAAGAGTGACATGTTCGCGTGCATCCCTGAACCGTTTACACCGAATAGCGGCTTCGGCATGAACGTCGCGTGAAGACCATACTTCGCTGCAATCGTCTTAACGACGAGTTTGAACGTTTGGATGTTATCTGCCGTCGTGACAGCATCTGCGTATTTGAAATCGATTTCGTGTTGTCCTGGTGCTACTTCGTGGTGTGATGCTTCGATTTCAAAGCCCATGTTTTCAAGTTCGATGACGATCTCTTTACGGCAGTTCTCACCGAGGTCAACTGGTGCCAAGTCGAAGTATCCACCTTGGTCGTTGAGTTCAAGAGTCGGGCGACCTGATGCGTCTTTTTTGAACAAGAAGAACTCTGGCTCTGGTCCAACGTTGAACGCTGTGAAACCAAGTTTTTGCATCTTCTCAAGGTTACGCTTGAGTGTACCGCGCGGGTCACCGCTGAACGGTGTGCCGTCTGGGTTATAAATATCGCAAATTAAGCGAGCAACTTTTCCGCTGCCATCTGTCCACGGGAAGACAACCCACGTGTTGAGGTCTGGATACAAGTACATGTCTGATTCCTCGATGCGGACGAATCCTTCGATTGACGATCCGTCAAACATCATCTTGTTATCAAGTGCTTTGTCCAATTGACTGATCGGCACCTCGACGTTTTTGATTGTTCCGAGGATGTCCGTGAATTGAAGACGAATAAAGCGTACGTCTTCCTCTTGTGCGATGCGTTTAATGTCTTCTTTTGTGAACGTTTTTCTGGCCATGGTAAAATGTCCCCTCTCACATTGCGTAATGGTTGATGTGTGCGGCGTTATCGATAGAAACGTGAAAGCTCACCTTGAATGAGCGACGTCTTATTGAAACGACCGGCTTCTTGAAGCTGTGTTTTCAACAAATGATGTAACTCTTTTTCCGAAACCTTCGGTGCTTCACTGACCGGTGCGGTCGGAGCAGATGCTTCCGCTTCTTTTTCACCTTCTTGCTCTAACATGTGGCGAATCGCCGCCAAGTTAAAGCCTTGATCAATGTAATCCTTGATTGCGAGTAGACGTTCGACATCATTAAAGGAATAAAGTCGTCGTTTCGATTCCGTCCGACTAGGCGAAATCAGACCCTGTTCTTCGTAATACCGAATCTGTCTACCTGTCAGTTGCGTCAAATCTTGGACGATTCCAATCGGAAACAACGGGTTGGAGCGACGAAATTGATCGGCCATCCTTCCCCCTCCTTTTCTGTCTCACAATGTGAGAATAATATATGACAACAATCCTGTCAATAGATGTTAATAAAGTTAACATGACAGATTAGTTACAAATGTGTCGGCTGATTTTGGTCATTGAATTTGACCAATCCTTTACCGTGTAATTGGCTCAACGCCAACATGAGCGCGACTTTTACGTGAGCATACGTCAGACCACCTTGGACGTACGCCGTGTACGGCGCCCGAAGCGGACCATCGGCAGACAGCTCGATGGAAGAACCCTGAATGAACGTCCCAGCTGCCATGATGACGTCATCTTCATAACCCGGCATATAGGCCGGCACCGGTAACGCATGGGCATTAACCGGCGATGCCATTTGGATGCTCTGACAAAACGCAATCATCTTGTCGCGGTCACGGAACGTCACCGACTGAATCAAGTCCGTTCGTGGAGTCGTATAGTGGGGATCTGTCTCGAATCCGATCAAAGACAATAGACTTGCCGTCAAATGGGCCCCTTTTAATGCCTGTGCGACTGTATGAGGTGCCATATAGAAGCCTTGATACATCTCTTGAAGCGAGTAGAGTGATGGTCCGGCTTCACTTCCGATACCTGGGGTCGTCATCCGGAACGAACACCGTTCAATCAACTCTTTCGTACCAGCGATATAACCGCCCGTCTTCGCCAATCCACCGCCTGGGTTCTTGATGAGGGAACCAGCCATCAAGTCAGCCCCGACGTGCGTCGGTTCGATCGTCTCGACAAACTCACCGTAACAGTTGTCTACGAACACATACACATGCGGATGTTCCGCTTTAATCCGTTCGATGGCCACTTTGATTTCATCGACTGGAATACTGCGACGATTCGCATACCCTTTCGATCGCTGAATCCCAACGAGTTTCGTCTCAGGACGAATCCGTTCGAGGACGCGGTCGATGTCGATTTCACGTTCCTCTTTTAACTCGACAGTATCGTAATGGACACCGAGTTCTTTCAACGAACCGCGACCATCGCCACGGATGCCGACGATTTCTTCAAGCGTGTCATACGGCTTCCCCGTGATATAGAGCAGCTCATCACCTGGTAGAAGGACACCGAACAAGGCAATCCCAATTGCATGGGTACCGGAGATGATCTGCGGTCGGCATAGCGCGAGCTCGGCTCCGAACACATCCGCATAAATGGATTCGAGCGTGTCCCGGCCGATATCGTCATACCCATATCCCGTCGTCGGATTAAAATGAAAATCTGATACTTTATGCTTTTTAAACGATTCTAAGACGCGATACTGGTTGAATTCGGCCGTCTCGTCAATCCTTTCGAAAAACGGTTTGACCCGTGCCTCCGCTTTTTTTACGAACGGCGCGAGCGCATCATAATGTTCAATCTTTTCTTGCCACATACTTACACCTCAAATTGTTTTAGCGTCGCATATAGACGCGTGTCTTCTCTCATATAACCTACTAATTCGACAGAACCGTCATCTAAAAAGCTCTCTTCAAGACGATACATCGCCTCTTTGGCCGGGTGGTAATGTTCAAACGCCGTCACCGGGAGGATGACATGGACTCTTGTCAAAATGTCCGCAATCTTATCCTCGAGTGCTCCTGTCAACGTCACGATATCTTCCGATGCGATTGCCGAGATCAACAGTGGTCCGCCGACGAAGTCTTTCGTGAGACGGTCTTTCTTATTATATACCTCGAGCTGAGGTACCTCACTCGCACCGAGTTCTTCCAATACCGCATTCGTCGTATCGATTTGATTCAGGTAGTGCGGGTTCGATGCATCGATGACGTGGAGGATCAAGTCGGCACCGACGACTTCTTCCAAAGTCGAACGAAACGCCGCAACGAGTTTCGTCGGCAAGTCACGGATAAATCCGACCGTATCGGTGATCAGCACCTTCCCGCCTCGCGGAAGTTCGAGCTCGCGCGTCAACGGGTCGAGCGTCGCGAACAGTTCATCCTGCTCGTACGTGTCGGCATCAGTCAATCGGTTAAAGATTGTCGACTTCCCAGCATTCGTATACCCGACGAGCGCGACTTGGAATACGCGATTTTCTTTCCGGCGTTCTCGGTAACGTCCACGGTGTGCGACTGTCCCCTCGAGCTGTTTCGTGATTTCATCGATGCGTCGCTTGATGTGACGACGGTCCGATTCAAGCTTCGTTTCACCAGGACCACGCGTCCCGATTCCACCACCGAGTCGCGAGAGCTGCGTCCCCTGACCGATGAGACGTGGTAGCAAATAGTTCATCTGTGCGAGTTCGACCTGCAATTTCCCTTCCCGCGATTGCGCACGGCTCGCAAAGATGTCCAAGATGAGCTGGGTGCGATCGATCAATTTCATTTCATCCGGGTCGTTCAAGGCGATGCGAATGTTCTTCGACTGTGCCGGTGTCAATTCGGCGTTGAAAATCAATAAGTCCGGCTCGAACTGTTCGACGAGCATCGCGAGTTCCTCGATTTTCCCTTTCCCGATAAAGGTACGACGGTCGATTTGTTGACGCTTTTGGTCGAGTCTGGCAACGACTTCGCCTTGCGCCGTGTCCACGAGTTCGACGAGCTCGCCCATCGACTGTTCATATGTCCAATCATCGATGTCAGGCAACTGACAACCGACGATGACAACTTTTTCACGTTCAATCATGTAATCCCTCATTCCATAAAGTCTCACCTTCCATCTTACCACGAATCAGCGTATAGAGAACGTCCGTTTGTGGTAGGATAAAGGAAGAAGGAGGCTCGACCATGACGAAACGAAGAAAAGACTACCCGCTCCCGGAATTTATTGAAACCTACCTCTATCATCTCGGCGCCAGCGGTCGTCAACCCTCGACGCTTAAGCGATATCGCTACGACTTGATTGACGTGCATAAATACTTTCACGACCACAATGTCGAACTGAACGAACCGACGGACTGGTTAGACGTTCCGCTCGAATCGTGGAAGACATTCGTGAATGACTTCTTAATCGAAGAGAAGCACTATCAACAGGCGACCGTCGCAAGAATCGTCACGGTCATCAATAGCCTGACCCAATTTTTAAATCCGCTTCGTAAAAAGATGCTTGCCTATTCCCAACCGGCACATACGTTGACAGTCGACCAAGTCGCACTCCAATCTGAATTCGACCGACTCGTTCAAACGATTCGTTCGACGAGAGGACTGAGTGAGAATCAGCTCCAAGCTCATCCTTATCTCGTCAATCGGAACGAACTGATTGTGACGCTTTTCTATAAATATGGATTGCGTGTCCATCACATTATTCGTTTGCGAATGAGCGACTTGCATCTGGTCGATCACACCTTCGACGTGTACGATCGTCTCGGAAACCGTTTCACGTTGAAGCTGTCACAGGAAGATCAATCGTTGCTCATGAATTACCTGGCTGATATCCCGACCCCGGTACGACCACGTTGGTATTCAGAAGACCCGGTCTTCGTCTCATTCGATTTTGCCCGGATGACGTTCCGCTGGGTGTATGCGAAGAATCAACCGAAGCAATTGACGATCGTCATGATCACAAAGATGATGCGGCAGTTGAACGAACGAAGTGGACTCGCGCGCTCCGTCACGCCATCGATGCTTCGAAACGCCCATGTGTTGAAGACATATGCGGTCGATCTGACACCATCCGAGCGGATGAATATCACCTGTATGCATAAGGAATCTTCCCTCCGCCGGTATGAACAGGCGTATGAAGAGTTCGGAACTGAGTTATTTGAGTCAGACGAAAGACCCGCCCTCTCGTGAAGGGCGGGTCTTGGTCTGTACGATTTCAGGTTATCCAATGGTACGAAGACAACTTGATCCTTACCATCTATAGTCAATCGATTTCTAACCTTGAGGTTTATATAACTTCTCGACACTCATTAATGTGTTGTTCTCAAAAGTCGCCTTATAGATATCCGGCATGTCGAGTTCTTTCCAAAATTCATATCCATACTGTTCATCAAAGTAATTCAACATGAGAACCATAATATTTCCATGTGTGCCGAGCACCACTTTTTTCCCTTCGTATGTACTGAGCAGTGATATGAGAGCCTCTACCCCTCTAGATTGAGCCTGATCGTTCGACTCTCCCCCTTCCCATGCGAACGCAGGATTTTCCCAAACGGTCTCCATCGCGCTTGTAAAGTCTTTAGCCGGTTCTGAAGTCAAGGTTCGCTCTCTCAAATCATCCGACACTACAACGTCCTGTCCAAGATAATCCGCGATGCCTTTTACGGTTTGAACGGCTCGTTTATATGGACTCGAAGTCACGATATCGATCCCCTCATCGATTAGAAGGTTTGTAATTTCAGCAACATCATGCATTCCTTTCTCAGATAACGGTCTGGCGAATTCGTCTGGTGTATAGGTAGAATGTGCATGTCTGACAAAATATATGGTTGTCATTCAGTAGTCCCCTTTTAAAATGTCTCGTCGTTGTTTACATACGATGTCCAGCCTCATCAAAAGCTTTAGAATGATGGTTTAGCTGCAAAAATTCATGTTTCAACAACCCGTAGACGACATGATCGACGTAACGGTCATACAGCCACTCCGCATCTCGAATGACCCCTTCTTTCTTAAAGCCGAATCGTTCCGGAAGTGCCCGACTCTTCACATTCTCTGTCGCGACTCGGATCTCAATTTTATTTAGTTTCAAATCTTGAAACCCATACTCGATGATGGTCTCGAGCGCTTGACTCATGATGCCTTCCCCTTGAAACTCTTGTCCGAGCCAGTATCCGATTGTGCCACATTGGATACCACGAGCGATTTCGTTAAATCCAATTGTTCCGGCCAGTGCTCCTTTATACATCAAAGCGAACGATTTTGGGTGCCCGCCCGTTTCAATCAACCCTTTAATTCGTCCCTCTATGTTCTGCTTCGAGTCTTCCACCGTCTCAATATAGTCGAGCCAACCAAGCCACTCTCGCAAATAAGGCTTCGATGCAATCGTGAGCTTAAATAACTCGTCCGCATCGTCTGTGTTGAACATTCTCAGTGTGACATCATCATTTAGTTTATATTCAAGCATATAGTCCCATCCTTATCATTCATTATTTTTTCAATTCACTTTCGTAAAGTAACCCACGTAATTGCTTTTTACCCACTACCATCAAAGCTTGTTGAACATTCCACTCTTCTATTATGACAATTTCACCCATATGATAAGTTTACAGAATTAATCAAATTTTGTATAATTATTTTAATATCATTTTATGAAGAGGTGAAAATGTGTAAAAACGATTCGTCTAACCTACCAAATTAAATAGATTCGGAGGAGATTTGTGATGAAATCGTTTTACACACTGCTCGTTAGCCAATGGCTCGCAAACATTGGCGATGTCCTATACATCGTCGCGCTCATTGCCTTGCTGTATCAACAAACTGGGTCCGCTCTCATGGCGGCCAGTTTCCCGATTGCCGTGACTGCCGGTATGACGCTCAGCGGACTCTTTTTCGCCCGCATCCTCAACCACTACTCGCTCGGGAAAACGCTCGTCCTGTCACAACTGATGAAGACGATCACCCTTGTTCTCGTTCTCTTCACGGATTCGATTCTTGTTCTCGGCCTCGTCATGTGGATTGCATTTCTCGATGGATTCGCACGTCCGATTCAAGCCTCATTCATCCCAAGTTTGGCGACGAATCGTCAACAAGCGAACAGCCTAGTTCAAGGTTCCAACCAGTTCATCCAACTCGCGATGTGGCCGCTCGGGACGATGCTCGTCTCTCTCTCGTCTAGCGCCTTTGCATTAATCGTTTCACTCGTTCTCTTCAGCCTTTCAACGGTTGTGACGATTTACTTCTATCAATCGCTTACGGAAGACATCGTCGATGATGGAACGGAGGAATCGATTACCTTACGCGATAGTCTTACTTATGTAAGAACGTCACCATTCGCTCGTCGTGTGACTTGGTTTGTGACGTATGAATCATTTGTCAGCACGCTTTGGATTTCAGCGTTGCTTCTCGTCTATCTCGAGCGACATCTGCAAGTCGATACAGGCTGGTGGGGAACGCTTAACGCATCATTTTTGATTAGTATGATCGCGGCGAGTGCTTATCTTTATCGGTCTCGTCGAGCACCCTCGCTACCGTCGACTGCCGTCTTATCCATTGTTGCCGCTCTGTTGTTCGGCGTGACCGAGCATCTCGCGTTTGCGATTTTGGCGTTAGTGATTCAAGGCGCAGCCACACAAATCCGCATCATTCAGACGAACACCGTCATTCAAGAACAGATCTCGACTACACAACTTCCTTATGTGTACAGTGTGCAACAAACGGGATATGCCCTCGCATTCAGTATGGGAAGCTTATTGTTCGGTCTTCTTGCGGATGGGCTCCCGATTGATTCGGTATACCTTCTCGGTGCATTCTTGACCCTTCCGTTAATCTGGATTGGACGATTGACCGAACAGTCCATTTTGACCGCATCATCTGTATAAACAAGAGGCGCCTTCTCTAAGAGAGGGCGCCTTTATGTATAGAACTTTCCACCGAAATATATGGTTGGACTTCCTTTTCGATTACAATCGAGTGAAATCACAGATGCAACGGTCGGTTCCGAAAGAGTGATGATTTCTAAAACTGAGTTCAGGCCGCAAATACGATAGTGCGTGAACGGTGTTGAATCGTCATGTATCAACTCCCAAAACGAGAAACGCGTTCGTGTCAAGAAATCCAAATACCCGGATTGCTCGAATCGTTTGATTTGCGAACCTTCGAACTCATCTGACGGTTCATCGATGATTCCATCCGCAAATGACTCTTGAATGACCTCCATATAGACGACATCTTCAAAGCGTAGTTTTACATTGATCACTTCTCGCCGGGAATGAACCCCGCCCACTTCGACTCGTTCACGGAATGTCGTGTTTCGCTTTCTCTGGTGATCGAGTAATTTCACTTGAAAGGTGAGGCGACTCGATTCTAAATCATGCTGAAAATCAAACACATGTATCATCCCATGATAGAAGAATAGATCCTCAAACTCCATTGTCACTCCTCCTTTTCGTCACTTTCGTATTGAAATACTCCGACGCCATAGCCTCGCCTAACATCTCCTAAAATGAAAAGTGAAAGTATACACGCTTCAGTCTCAATCAAAAATCGAAATTCTTCTAATTCTTCTCTTGTCTCAATCATTGTAACCAATTGCAGGAAATCACTTTCAGATACATTTGAAAGATTGCATGTCACTATATAGTCATTCGACCATATCCTTCTCCCATGATGTTCGATACTGTACTCACACTTTGTCTGATCTGCCCATTCCTTGAAATCAGATAGAAATCGATTGTTCCTCAAAATTGTCTGAAACGAAGTGACATCTGATATACATAATAGTTGAGATAAGAACGCCGCTGCCGACTTCACTTTTGGTAACCCAAATTCCCTCCAGTTGCTATCCGACGGTAGGTTAAATAGATTTTCTTTCTTTAGAGAAAACGAATCAGGGTCATGAAACTCGCGACTGTAAGCACTTAGAAAATCAACTGTCGAAATGCGTCGTTTATCGAGATTGATCCGTGTCTGTGTTGAATAGATCTCACGACTATACGGATCATACAATAAGAAAAGTTTTTCCCCTATGTAAACGCCTAACGGCAAGGTCAAATCAATGTACCGAAGTCGTCCTAATTGTGAACTCGTGACCATCACGTCAAGTTCACAATAATCTGTGACTCGATATGAACCGGCTGGCAATCGACTTAAATAGCCATGTTTCAATGTGAACAAATCCATCGTCTGAAATGACTGAACATGTAAATGTTCGACGTTTGTTTCATCAAAGTTCAAACCAGATTCTCCTTTCTTGTAACGAATGAAGTAAATTGAACTAAATAATGTCGTATACTGAAAGAAATACATGATTGGAGTGATTCTCATGTCGAAGCTTTCACACGAAGAAACCCTCGAATTACTTCATACCCTCGAGTCTCGTTTCACTGAAAACGTTGAACGTCATTCTGACGTCGTCTGGTCAGACATATTGGAGCGTATTCAAATTGATCAGGATAAGTTGACCTCACTCGCCTTGATGGAAGAGACCGGCGGAGAACCGGACGTGATTCGACTCCCTAACGGAGACCTCGCTTTTTGCGACTGTTCAGCCGAGAGTCCGAGCGGTCGACGAAGTCTCTGCTATGACGAACCAGCTCTTGAGGCACGTAAGAAGAACAAACCCGCCGGAAGCGCGGTCGCCCTATCTGAACAGATGGGCATAACCCTTCTCGATGAAGAAACATACCGACACTTACAAACGCTCGGTGCATTCGATTTGAAGACGTCAAGTTGGATTCAGACACCGGACACCATTCGTCAAAAAGGTGGCGCCCTGTTCTGCGACCGTCGCTATGATCACATCTTCGTCTACCACAATGGTGCAGATTCCTATTATGCCGCTCGAGGTTTTAGAGGAATGATCACGATTTAAGCAAGGCATTGCGCCTTGCTTTTTTTTTATTGCAATAACCAACTAAAGACTTTCGGAATATATATGATGAAAAATAAGCTGACAGGAATCACTGCGAAAAGCCTTAATATCCACGTATATTTACCCTTGAACTTCCTGAAGTAGAACAACAACGCATCAAACGCAATCGCATTTACTGTCAAATTCGGTTCTTCTATACCGTTCTCAATCCATTGTATGAAAAAATCTTCCATCCAGGAAAGGGTTCGAGAGCGAACGACTCGTTGAAACTCGGTGTAAGGTTGTATTTCAGCCTCACAAACCAGGCTCCTATATAGACAAAGATGAATAAGAACGCGTAACAAATCAGTACAACGTTCCACAATTTCCCTTTCCATCTCTCACTCCGAAAGTACAAGACGCCAATCAAAATCAGGACACTAAATATCACATTTATTATGAATGGTGGTGAAATCGTCAGAATCGAAAACGTCTCTCGATCTAATACCATTCCCACTTGAAAGATCCCTTGCTGAAACATAGCCTTTCCTCTTTTCTAATATGTACTGATTCAATCAAAATACGGTAATTGAAATATTAAGAAATACGCTATATTTCAATTTACTTCATTTGTGCTCTATTTGAATATACTCGATTTCATAGACCAATCCACTAAAAAACTGCAGACAGATTGTCTGCAGTCCTCGTTTATGCATGTAATGTCACATTTAACTCTTCCGCGACCGTCTTGAACGCTTCGAGTGCCCGTTCGAGGTCGTCTCGTGTATGCTCCGCTGTGACGATGGTCCGGATGCGTGCTTTCCCACGCTCGACCGTCGGGAAGGCGATACTCTGTGCGAATACGCCATGTTCCTTCAACTTGTCTGAGAATGAATGCGCAAGCGTCTCTTCGCCGAGCATGACCGGTGTGATCGGTGTCGTCGCATGTCCGATATCGAAACCGAGGTCACGTAGACCGTTCTTGAAGAACTCCGTGTTCGCCCATAGCTTGTCGAACAGCTCTTCTTCCTCTTTCATCACACGGATCGCTTCACGGTTCGCCGCCACGACTGCCGGTGGATGTGATGTCGAGAAGAGGAACGGGCGACCTTTGTGGATCAAGTAATCCCGAATATCTTGTGAACAGGCGACATAGCCACCTAAGACACCGATTGCTTTTGAGAGCGTCCCGACCTGTAGCGCGACGCGACCGTCCAATCCGAAGTGGTTGACCGTTCCACGTCCGTTCTTCCCGAGGACGCCGGATGCATGCGCATCATCGACCATGACCGCAGCGTCATACTTCTCTGCGAGTTCGACGATGGCCGGAAGCGGTGCGATGTTCCCGTCCATCGAGAAGACGCCGTCCGTCACGACGAGACGTGTGCGATAGTCCTGCGTCTCTTTCAACGCCTTCTCCAAGTCTTCGAGGTCGACGTGTTTATAGATACGTCGAGCCGCTTTCGTGAGGCGAATCCCATCGATGATTGACGCATGGTTGAGGGCGTCACTGATGACGACATCCTCCGGTCCAAGAAGTGCAGACAATACTCCGAGGTTCGTCGCGAATCCTGATTGGAAGACGAGTGAGGCCTCCGTATGTTTGAACTCCGCGAGTTCACGCTCGAACGCTTCGTGCATCTCGAACGTCCCGGCAATCGTACGGACTGATCCCGTTCCTGCACCGTAATGTTCGACCGCTTCAATCGCCGCCTGCTTCAGACGCGGGTGATTCGCGAGTCCGAGATAGTTGTTTGATGACAGCTGAACGAGTGACTTCCCATCGATTGTCACTTCATTCCCTTGTGCCGATTCGAGCGGGACGAGCTTACGGAACGTCCCTTGTTCTTTCATCTCATTGATTGCTTCTGTAATATGTTCAAATGCCATGTTGTTTCCCCCTTTAAGGTATTAAGACGACCTTTCCACATTTCCCTGCCCGCATGAGTTCGAACCCTTTTTCGAACTCTTCGAGCTTGAAGACGTGTGTGATGATCGGTTCGACGTCCAACTGACCCGTCGCAAGCATCGTCGAGACTTGACTCCACGTTTCATACATCTTGCGGCCCGTGATTCCTTGGACGCGGACCCCTTTAAAGACGACGTCCCGTGTGAGGTCGATGGCGACCGGACGAGCCGGAAGTGACAAGACGTTGACGTCCCCACCTGCCGTGACCATCTTAAACGCTTGATCGATGGCAATCGGGTGTCCGCTCATCTCACAGACGACATCGATTCCGTCTCCGTCGGTCTCACGCTCAATCAACTCGAGCGGATTCTCTTCTAAACTGTTGATGACGACATCTGCCCCCATCGCTTCGGCGAGTTTTAAACGATATGGATTGACGTCAATCGCATAGACACGACTCGCCCCTGCTGCTTTGGCGACACCGACCGCCATGAGTCCGATTGGGCCACAACCGACGATGGCGACCGATTTGGCTGACACGTCACTCGCCAACACCGTATGGACCGCATTCCCGAGTGGTTCTTGAATCGAAGCGAGTTTCGCTGGCATCGACTCCGGGTTCACCCATAGATTCTCTTCAGGCATGACGACATATTCTGCGAAACATCCTTGCGTGTCCACCCCGATGATTTTTGTGTTTTTACAGATGTGGTACTGACCGCGCAAACATTGCTTACATTGATGACAGACGATATGTGTTTCAGCAGACACCGCCTGTCCGACTTTGATCCGTTTCGTCCCTTCGCCGAGCGCAACGACCTCCCCCGAAAACTCATGACCGAATACGTACGGTGGTTTGACGCGACTTTGTGACCATTCATCCCATTCATAGATATGGACATCGGTCCCGCAAATCGATGTCGCTTTAACTTGAATGAGTACTTCTCCAGGTCCTGGTGTCGGAACTGGTACGTCGACCAGTTTTGCCCCAAACCCGGCCGTGTGTTTTTGAATCGCTTTCATTACTGGTGTCGTTGATTCCGTCTCTTTGGTTGACACAAGTTGTTCCATTGAAAACGTCCCCCTCTTGTTTCTCATGATCGAACGATACGTTCTTTATCATCTTGTCATAAAATGACGAAACTGAGAAGATAGAACGTCCGATTAACACAAAAAAAGAGGAGCCATCCGCGCCGATGGCTCCTCTTCACAAGAATAGGACCTATGTCCCGACCGCTCATCGTGGCTCAATGATGAGCTTGATGGCAGTACGTTCCTCTCCGTCAATCATAATATCGGTAAAGGCCGGAATGCAAATCAAATCGAGACCGCTAGGCGCGACGAAGCCTCGGGCAATCGCGACGGCTTTGATGGACTGATTCAGTGCACCTGCCCCGATCGCCTGTATCTCACACGTTCCTTTTTCACGTAGCACACCCGCTAAAGCACCCGCAACGGAGTTAGGGTTCGATTTTGCCGAAACTTTGAGTACGTCCATTCTTGTTTCCCCCTCGGGTAGGTTGTTCAATCAAACCAGACGGTCTGATCATCTAGGTGTATTCGTTCGATTTTTGTCGCTCGTTTCGTCTGATCATCGATTGTAATGAAAACTCCATTAAGTTGTTCCCGTCCCTCGGCAACTTCAAACCGAACTGGGAGTTGTGTCATAAATTTTTTTAAAACAACGGATGCATCCATGCCGATTACCCCGTCAAGTGGACCGGTCATCCCGACGTCGGTGATGTACGCTGTTCCGTTCGGCAAGACACGTTCATCTGCCGTCTGTACGTGCGTATGCGTCCCGACTACGGCTTGAGCGCGACCGTCGAGATGATAGCCCATGGCGATCTTCTCGCTTGTCGCCTCAGCATGGACATCCACAAAGATCGCATCGACCTCATCCCGTACTTCCTCGACAAGACGGTCGACGGTACGGAACGGACAGTCAAGAGACGGCAAGAAGACATTTCCCATGACGTTAATCACGGCCAGTTTCTTCCCGTTTTGTTTCAATTTCATCATGCCGACACCAGGTGTCCCGTCCGGATAGTTGGCCGGACGGACGATGCGGTCGGCGTCGTCGATCCACTCAAAGATATCACGATTGTCCCACGTGTGGTTTCCCATCGTCACCCCATGAAAGCCGAGCTCTAAAAATTGTTGGTAAATCTTTTTCGTGAGACCACGACCGTTTGCCGCGTTCTCACCGTTGACGAGCATGAACGTCGGGTTATATTTGTCTTTCAAGCGTCCGATTTGTTTAGTCAATATATCACGACCGGGTTTCCCGACCACATCACCGATAAATAAAATTTTCATATAAAGTCCTCCCTCAAACAGAAAAAGCGGAGAAATTCTCCGCTTCGTTTACTTCGCATAATCGACGGAACGTGTTTCACGAATGACCGTCACTTTGATTTGTCCAGGATAATCGAGTTCATCCTCGATTCGCTTACAAATATCGCGTGCCATCTTACCGGCGACGACATCGTCAACGACATCAGGGCGAACGATAATTCGAACTTCACGTCCTGCTTGAATCGCATACGATTTCTCGACACCTTCGAACGACTCACAGATTGATTCGAGTCGCTCAAGACGACGGATGTAGCTTTCAAGCGTCTCTTGACGAGCTCCAGGACGCGCTGCTGACAAGGCATCAGCCGCTGCCACAAGTACAGCAATCGTCGATGTCGCCTCGACGTCCCCGTGGTGGGAAGCGATCGAATTGATGACGACCGGATGTTCTTTGTATTTCGTCGCAAGTTCTACACCGATTTCAACGTGACTACCTTCGACTTCATGGTCGATCGCTTTCCCGATATCGTGTAAGAGTCCTGCCCGTTTGGCGAGCGTGACGTCTTCACCAAGTTCAGCTGCCATCATCCCGGCAAGGTGTGCCACCTCAACCGAGTGAGACAAGACGTTCTGACCATAACTCGTACGATAACGCATGCGACCGAGCGTCTTGACAAGGTCTGGATGGAGTCCGTGAATGCCGGCTTCAAACGTAGCTTCCTCGCCGTATTCACGAATGCGTTCATCCACTTCACGGCGAGACTTCTCTACCATTTCTTCAATTCGAGCCGGATGAATCCGACCGTCTTGAACGAGTTTTTCAAGCGTCATCTTCGCGATTTCACGACGAACCGGGTCGAACCCTGACAAGATGACGGCTTCTGGTGTGTCATCGATGATGAGGTCAATCCCAGTCAACGTTTCGAGCGTCCGGATGTTACGTCCTTCGCGCCCGATGATACGACCCTTCATCTCATCACTAGGTAAGTTGACAACGGATACCGTCGTCTCGGCGACATGTTCAGCTGCATATCGTTGCATCGTGAGAGATAAGAGGTGTTTCGCTTTTTTATCCGCTTCTTGTTTTGCTTTTTGCTCGATTTCTTTTTGAAGGAGAGCAGCATCGTGAAGCGCTTCCTGCTTCGCTTCGTCCATGATGATGGTACGTGCTTCATCTTTCGAGAGGGATGCCACGCGTACAAGTTCTCGGCGTGCCTCTTCGTATAACTCCTCCACTTTGCTTTCGAGCATTTCTGCTTCACGCTTGCGTTTTTCGAGTCCTCGTTCCTGTTCATCTAGCGAGTCCTCTTTCCGCTCGAGCATGTCTGCTTTGCGGTCAAGAAGCTCTTCTTTTTGAACGAGGCGATTCTCTTTCACTTTCTGTTCTTCGCGACGTTCACGCAATTCTTGTTCCGTCTCATTACGAAGTTGAATCATCTCTTCTTTTACTTCAAGCCGTGCTTCTTTTTGCATCGCTTCCGATTGTTGTTTTGCTTGCTCTACAATCTTAGTCGCTTCCGTCTCGGCACCTTGAATCTTCGCTTCGGCGATCGATTTACGCACAAAAAAACCTGCAACAAAAGCTATCGGCAAAAGGAGGATCAGAATAAGCCAGTATAGCCATTCCATCATGTTCACCTCCCTTTCGCAAGGTTATTTTATTTTTTTAATAAGTGAGATACACGGGCAAGCCCGCGCATAACTTTATTGTACTTATTTAATAGGGAGAATGCAATGCACGGACAGGATAGAACTACCAATTGCCTAAAAAATTATACTAAAAAAATCTCACTCGAAAGAATTCGAGTGAGACGATGTGCTTATTCGTCATCGAGAAGTGAGAGGACTTCGTCGTCTTCGCCTTCGACCGTGACCGTTTTTTCTCCATTCAATCCGTAGTGATCTCGAATCTGTTGTTCGACCTCAGCTGCGATTGCTGGATTTTCTTTCATGTATTGCTTGGCGTTTTCACGGCCTTGACCAAGACGTTCTTCATTGAACGAGTACCAAGCTCCGCTCTTTTGAACGATGTCGAGGTCTGCACCGATATCGATGAGTTCCCCTTCACGCGAGATCCCCTCACCATACATAATATCAACTTCCGCTGTTTTGAACGGAGGTGCAATCTTGTTTTTTACAATCTTGATCTTCGTACGGTTCCCGACCATATCTTGACCTTGTTTGAGCGTCTCCGCACGACGAACTTCAAGACGTACAGAAGAGTAGAATTTCAAGGCACGGCCCCCTGGAGTCGTTTCCGGGTTACCGAACATGATCCCAATCTTCTCACGGATTTGGTTGATGAAGATGACAATCGTTTTCGACTTGTTCGTCGCACCAGACAACTTACGAAGTGCTTGAGACATCAAACGAGCTTGAAGACCGACGTGCGAGTCTCCCATTTCCCCTTCGATTTCGGCTTTCGGTACGAGTGCCGCAACCGAGTCGACGACGAGGATATCAACTGCTCCCGAGCGAACGAGCGCTTCAGCGATTTCGAGCGCTTGCTCCCCAGTATCCGGCTGTGAAAGGAGCAACTCATCGATGTTGACCCCAAGATTTTTAGCATACTTCGGATCGAGTGCGTGCTCGGCATCAACGAATGCTGCTTGACCGCCACGCTTTTGGACTTCTGCAATCGCATGAAGGGCAACCGTCGTCTTACCTGAAGATTCTGGTCCGTATACTTCGATGACACGACCGCGTGGATATCCACCCGCACCGAGCGCGACGTCGAGGGCGATTGACCCTGAAGGGATGACCGATACTTGTTGGTCTGTATTTTCACCAAGGCGCATGATTGAGCCTTTACCGAATTGTTTTTCAATCTGGCGCAATGCCATTTCTAACGCTTGTTTACGATCACTCATAGATAAATGAGCCTCCTTTAATTGATACTCTTATTATACGTGAACACTGTACGATACACAAGTTTTTTACGAACATTTATTCGCCTTTTTTGATTCGTTGAATGAGGGCCCATAATCCGTCCTTCGCGGCTCGCATGCGGATGATATTCCGTTCTTGATGGGGATACGTCCGCTCGATGACTTCTATTCCGTTTGGTGTCTTCACTCCGATATAGACCGTACCGATCGGACGACCCGAATTCGATGTCGGTCCTGCCTCTCCCGTGAAAGAGAGGGCGTAGTCGGCATGGGTGGTCTTTGACAATCCGTCCACCATCTCATAGGCAACTTCTTTTGAGACGACTGAGTGCTGTTCAATTGTATCAAGCGAGACCCCTAAATACCTATTTTTTAGCTCATCCGAATAGGTCACGACTCCACCTAGAAAGACGACTGAAGCGCCAGGTGTTGATGTAACCATCGATTGTACCTCACCGCCGGTCAACGACTCAGCAACAGCGAATGTTCGATTCAATCTAGACAATGTTTGGACAAGGTGTGATGCAATCGTCTCATCGTCAGAGCCAAAGTAGTACGAACCGACCCGTTTCAGGATTTCAGTCTTCACTTTTTCAATCATCTGACGCGCGGTCACCTCGTCCGTCGCACGGGCACTGATCCGAAGTCTTGCCTCTCCCGTCTCGGCGTAGGGGGCAACGGTCGGATTCGAACCATCCAATAAGTCCTTCACGGCATCATCGAGAGCGGATTCTCCAATCTCATAAAACCGTAATGATTCTGAGACGAGCGTCGCTCCTGATAGTTTCTTAGGAAACGTCGCCTCGACCAATGCTTTCATCTCACGTGGCACACCCGGTAAAAGCAACCACGTCGTATCTCCGGCAATCCACATGCCCGGGGCAAGCCCGACCGGATTTGGTAATACGTCTGCTCCGCTGAGCACGTCGGCTTGGCGAGCGTCCCCATCGTTCATCAATCGATTTCGTGACACGAGGAAACGTTGAATCGTCTCATACGCTTCCTCATCTCGCACAATCGGACGTTCGAGTAAGTCGGAAAGGACCGCCTTTGTGACATCATCCGCCGTCGGACCGAGTCCACCCGTGACGATGACAAAGTCGGAACGACGACGGGCGATTTCAAACGTCTCTCGCATTCGTACCGCGTTATCCCCGACAACTTGATGATACAAGACCGGCACACCGTACTTCGACAGTTGTTCTGATATGTAACTCGCATTCGTATTAACGATTTCCCCTAAGAGCAACTCGCTTCCTACCGCAATGATTTCGGCTCGTTTCATCTCATTTCCTCCTCAACTTCAAAAAAAAGACGAGCTAGATCAACCAACTCGTCTCTGTCGACTTACATCGACTTCACAATAATCTTATAGTTTTGTGCGAAATATTCGGCACCTGAGTAAATTGTAAGTACGAGCGCCAACCACATCGCCCATTCGCCAAACGGGATCCCGACATAGCTAAAGATCGGGTTACCGAACAGTAAGAAGATGATGGCAAAGAGCTGCACCCACGTCTTCGCTTTTCCAGATTTCCCGGCCGCGACGACAATCCCTTCATCGGCAGCGACGAGACGTAAGCCTGTAACCGCAAATTCACGTGATAGAATCACGACGACGACCCACGCCGCGACGAGATCCATCTCAACGAGCAACACAAGGGCCGCCGTGACGAGCAGTTTATCTGCGAGCGGGTCCATAAATTTACCAAAGTTCGTGACTAAGTTATGCTTACGAGCCAAATGTCCGTCTAACCAGTCTGTAATGGCCGCAATCGTAAAAATCACACCAGCGATAAATTGGTGCATCGGGATATCAGCGCCTAAAAAAGTGATGTTTCCCCAATCAAAATCAACAGCGAGTAAGACGACGAATACGGGAATCAAGACCACGCGTAGCATCGTCAATCGGTTAGGTAGGTTCATATAGAACGCCTCCTCTTAGAAGGAGAGTCGACTTATTCGGCGTCGACTCTCTTTACAAAAATATTTTGTGTGACCGGAGACTCTTGAAGCTCGAGCTCACGACCGTTGACGACGATTTTCTCAACGCCTGCGATGAGTCCGATTCGAATACGCAATGTGTCCGTCTCGGCATCTTCAATGACAATCGGATTCTGTTTCGACTGGTTCGGATACTCCGGTGCGAGAAAGGCTCCTTCTAACGACGTATCACGAACACCCACGTAAGAGGCAGGTGACTCCTTCACATAAATCTCGGTCGACAGTTTCTCGTTCGTCGCGAGTTCATAAGTGATATCTGCCCCATTCGACTCCTTCACCGCAATCGGACCAGATTCCGCTGGCGGTTCTTCTTCGGTCGGCTCCTCTTCAGTCGGTTCCTCCTCGACCGGTTCATCAGCCGGGACATCCTCATTCTGGTCGACTGTGACACCAGAACTTGGCGGTTCGGCAGGACTTGCATCCTGACCACCGAAGTCGATGCTTCTCACTGCGAAATAAATCGCGGTGATGAGCAAGAAGACCGTGAGAACGAGGAGAACTTTCGGAACCCATCTCGAGACCCGACTTGTCGACTCGGAAGCCTTCGAATACGTTTTCTTCCGAGAGAGTTGAACAGACGGCTGTGCCTCGATGACCGGTAAATCTTTTGCATATGTCTCGTATAATTCATCCACATCAAGGCCGAGCGACTCCGCATACGTCTTAATGAACGCCCGTGCATAAAAAGAGCCAGGGAGATTTTTGTAATCACCTTCCTCGATTGCGATGATATAGCGCTTTTGAATCTTCGTCGTCTGCTGGATTTGGTCGAGCGTCAATCCGCTCTCCTCACGCTTTTGTTTCAAAAAAGTCCCTAGTTCTGTCACAGGGGTCCACACCTTCCATTCACATAATTATTCAAACCATTCTGACTCACGATGCGTTTCTTGTGGGATGATGATCGTCTCATCCGGATTGTTTCTCAATTCAATAATATAATCAAAGTCTTCATACACGCAATCGGTGTTTCGGACGTACAGGTCAGGGTGTTCGATGACTTTCACGGCCGGCAACCGCATGACTTCACGAATGAGCTGGCGATGTCGTTCATCCATCGTTCGGGTAGAGACGGCACCATCAATTATGTATACGTGATCGCCTTCCCGTTCCTCTTCAAATAATGAGGTCCGAACGGTCTGTTTCATCAGTGTCGAGGAAAGAAACAACCATCGTTTGTTCGCACACACACTAGCTGCTACGATGGACTCCGTCTTTCCGACGCGTGGATTTCCACGAACACCGATTAACAAATGGCGTTCTTCCTTCATCAGTTCCGCAACGAAATCGACGAGAATGCCCAAATCTTCACGGACGAAGCGAAACGTTTTTTTGTCATCACTATCATGGTCGATATAACGACCGTGACGGATTGCAATCCGGTCTCGTAACTTCGGACGACGCAACTTGATGACGGCAATGGCTTCCATCCGCTTTAAAATATGCTCGAGTCGATGCACATGATCGGCGGCTGGTGCTTTGAGCAACATCCCCCGTCGCTGCAAATCGACCCCATTGATGGTGACGATGGAGATTTGAAGCATCCCCATGAGAGACGCGATGTCTCCCAGGATACCCGGTCGATTCTGACACAATTCATATTCGAGATACCACTCTTCGAATTTATGTTCCATCCCCAACCATCCTTTCGAGCGAGTTCGCTACCTTGCCTATTTTAAATTATTTTAGAAGAATTGAAAAGAACAGGTTTATTTACATGGATTGGATCATTGCCAACCGCCGTCGATGCGTAACACCGTGCCCGTTATATACGAGGCGTCCGGTGAACACAAGAAACGGATCGTGTTGGCCACGTCCTTTGCCGCACCGAGACGTCCTAGTGGAATGTCATCGAGCACGGATTGTTTCGACTCTTCTACCGTATCATTCATTGGCGTATCAATCCACCCCGGTGTCACCGCATTGATTCGAACATTGAACGGGCCGGCTTCTCGAGCGAACGCTTTGACGAAGCCGAGCTGTGCCGCTTTGACGGTTGAATAAAACACCTCAGCCGCCGCACCGACCTCTCCCCATACACTCGAGACGATCACGATATCCAGATGATGATTGTAAGGCTTCCTTGCTACGACGGACTGGATGAGTCGGATCATCGCTCGAACATGTACATCATATAGCCGGTCGAGCTCGTCCATTGACTGGTCGACGACGAGACCATGGAGCGCATGTCCGGCCACGTATACCATTCGATCGACATCCGGCATATCCTGTACCCATGACTCAACAGCTTCACGGTCCGTTAGGTCACAAGGGCGCAGTGTTGCCGATAGATTTTCATCATCAATCAAATGACGAAGTCTTTCACGACCATCGTTCGCATGCAAAATTAGTTCATCTTCACGAAAAGCGAGCGAGACGGCACGTCCGATGGCACCGCTCGCTCCAACAATCAATGTCTTCATGGTTTTTTGACGACGCACACCGTTCGTTGTTCACGGCGGAACAAGCGCTCGTATGCTTCGTATAGTTCATCGAGCGTGATGGCATCAATCAAAGTCGGGATTTCAAACAAGTTCCCATCATTGAGCGCATAACGGGAGAACTGATTGGCGATGAACTCAGGTGAGTTCAATGCTTTCAAGAACTGTCCTTGCATCATGCGTTTCTTCCGGTCGAGCGTCTCTTGACTCAACTGAAGTGGACGTTCTAACGCCTCCGTCACACGGCTGACAAACGCGTCCACTTCCGACGTCTCCATCGACAAGGCGGCAAAAGCGAACGTCTCCTCTGACGTATAGTCAAACGAGAAGGCATCGTCAATCAATCCTTCAGCATAAAGTTCTGTATAAAGAGGTGCTGTCGTGTCGAAGAGCGCATGCATGAGTAGTTCTACTGTCAATTCTTGCTTCAGACCCGCTTCCCCAGCTTGCGGTATGTCCTTATACCCAATCATGACTTTCGGTACAGAGACGTCCATCTCGATGACCCGTTCTGACAGACGAACCGTGGTCGGCTCATCTACTGTCTCGCGAGCACTCAATCGTGGCGTTTCAAAAGATTTAGCTGCTTGATTATCTCGAATCAAGGCAAGCATCTCATCCGGTTCGATATTCCCGACGACGAACAATGCCATGTTGCTCGGATGATAGAACGCTTGATGACAGGTGTACAAGTCTTCCGCCGTGATCTTTGAAATCGATTCGATCGTACCTGCGATATCAATCTTGACGGGATGTGTCTCGTACATCGCCTCAATTAAACCAAAATACAAACGCCACCCCGGATTGTCTTGGTACATTTGAATTTCTTGACCAATGATTCCTTTCTCTTTCTCGACCGACTCTTTCGTGAAATAAGGGGTCTGGACGAAATCGAGCAGCGTCTGTACGTTTTCCGAGATCTTGGACGTGGCACCGAACAAATAAGCCGTCCGTGTGAAGGAAGTGAAAGCGTTCGCTGACGCTCCTTGACGACCGAATTGTTGGAAGACGTCACCATCTTCTTTCTCGAACATCTTATGTTCTAAGAAATGTGCGATACCATCGGGAACCTCGATCCAGTCTTCTAGTTTGAAGCGTCGATCAATCGATCCATATTTAGTCGTGAACGTCGCGAATGTTTTTTCATATCCAGTCTTTTTCAACAAGTAAACGGAGAGGCCATTGTCGAGAACGTGATGATGTAACGTCTCTCCGACGTTAGGAAAGTCTAATTTCATGCTTCTCCTCCTTTCAAGCAATAAACCGCTTCGAGTTCCATTTCTTTCGCAAGCGCGACGACATGATCTCGTGTCGTGTTTTCAATGATTGCCATCTCTTCTTCTAACGAGAACGGACGAACGTCTGCTCCACTCATCCAAGCAATCAATTGACGTGGACTGTCTCCAAGTTGTCGACGTTGATGGAACAACAACTCTTTCGTCTGTTGCAACGTCTCATCCTCAAACTCGCCCGCTTGTAAAGCGTTCAATTGCTCTTCGATGATCTGTTCGGTTTTTTGCTGGTTCGACGCATCGATGCCGGCATAGACGAACAACTTCCGACTGAGGGAACTATATTGTGAGGCGGCATAGTACGCCAGGCTCTCTTTTTCACGCACGTTCATGAACAGTTTCGAGTGAGGGAATCCACCGAACAGTCCATTCACGACTTGCATACGAATCGCCGCCTCCGTTCTTGGGTCGACATTGAGTGAATAAGCGAGATGGAGCTTGCTTTGTTTAATGTATTGGTGTTCTTCCAAACGCTTGAACTCTCCTCGACTCGCTTCTGGTAACAGGCGTGGTCGACGTGTCCCAAGGGATTCCAATGGATTGAAAGCCTGTTCGACTTGCTCACGATTGACATCCCCGACAACATAGATGTCCACACGGTCATGTTGAATCATCGATTGATATGCCGCATACAATGATTTTGGTGTGACATGGTCGAGTTGCTCAAGCGTACCGAGTGACGGAATCGCAAGTTCTCCTCCGAGCATTTCTTGTAGACGCTGTTGGGCGAAACGCATTTTGTCATCATAGACCGATTCGATACGCTGACGTTGCAATCGACGTTCCTGCTCGACGATGAGTGGCTGAAACGCCCCATCGTATGCGTTCGGACGGAGGAGAACGTCTTCGAGTAACTCGATTGCCTGACTCAATACGTCTTCTCCGACAAGATGATCGTTGACGACTTCGAGTTGGAATTGGATGACGTGCTCCTTTCCGATCTTAGATGCACCAGCATATAAGTTTGTGTCATACAACTCCTCTAGCGGTGTGTGAAATAACTCAATGGACGGATACGTCGCCGTCGATTTCTCCATGATGAACGGGAGCAATGCCCGATCTGCGACCGTCTCCGCCGATAATGGAGCGGCGAATGACACGAGACAAGTCGTCGTTTTAAATTTCTTGGTCGGATAGACCGAGTAGTGCAATTGATGTTGGAACTGAACGATACCTTTCATCTGCCGATCACTCCTTTTTTCGTTTTGGTTGAAACACGGCAGCGCCGCGCGCATATTCTTGATCCGGCACCCCTGCCACGACGTTCGCGTAACGGGCAACCGTAAATAAATAATCACTCAAGCGGTTAAAGTAAGGCAATTGCCGGTCGGCGACTCCGAGAGCCGCTAAGTCACGCTCGACCCGTCGACAAACGGTACGAGCCACATGTAAGCTAGCTGCGGCAACGCTGCCGCCAGGAAGGATGAAGCGCACAAGTTCCGGACAGGACTCCTCCCACTCATCCATCCATCGTTCTAGTTCCGTCACGATCGACAAATCGACCATTTTTGGCGGTGCCTCAGCATACATCAGCTCCGATCCGAGGTCGAACAAGTCGTGCTGAATCTTCGTCAGCTGTATTCGGAGCGTCTCATCCTCTTGATGCGCGATGGCGAGTCCAATCTGACTATTCAACTCATCGAGATGACCCATCGCTTCAATCTGAGGATGGGATTTCTCGACACGACTACCGATTAATGATGTTTCACCCTTGTCGCCCGTTCGTGTATAACGTTTCATTCGACTCCCCCCTTAAAATGCCACAAATGGTGACTCAAGCGAGTCACCATTACGAGTTGTGTGGTTGTTCAAATGGTAAGTAAATCTCGAAGGTGGTTCCGACCCCGAGTGTACTCGATACGCTCACTTTTCCGTGATGGGCATCGACCACATTCTTCACGATCGCGAGTCCGATGCCTGTCCCTGTCTTCGAACCACTGGTCCGGGCTTTATCGGCTTTATAGAATCGCTCGAAAACGAACGGCAAATCCTCTTTTGGAATTCCGTGACCTGTATCCGTCAACTGAATCCGTAGCCCGTCCGTCTCTTCTGTGGCCTCAATCCGAATTTCTCCAGAATCGGTATGCGCGATAGCATTGCCAATCAAGTTGGTGAACACTTGCTCGAGACGATCGCCATCCGCCTCGATGAGACGGTGCGGGGCGTCGGTCTGTAAACGAATCTCTTTTTCAGATGCCATCTGATTGAACTTTCGCATGACTCGGGGCAAGAAATCACCGATATCAAACGAAGTGAAATGCATCGTCTCTTTACCCGATTCGATGCGTGCCAAATCCAACAAATCATTGACGAGTCTTGCCAAGCGGAGCGATTCATCGTAGATGATAGAGGCGAACTCTTTCGTCGCCTCGTCACTCTCAGTGATGCCATCGATGATTGCCTCTGAATACCCTTGAAGCGTCACGAGCGGTGTCCGGAGTTCATGGCTAATGTTCGTCACAAAATCGGTCCGCATCTTATCGAGTCGATGACTTTCTGACGTATCCCGGATAACAACGACAGCACCCTCGAAATCGTCTTCTCCGACGAGTGGTGTGACTGTCAGTGTATAGTACCGCTCATCCTGTTTCACTTCGATCGTCTTTTCAGACGTCCCCTCCATCACTTCCTCATAAAGAGACAATACGACTTCATGTGGTTGCCCATCTTGAAGTAATGGACTCGCTTGCGGGTTCGTGACAATCACGTTTGCATGACGATCGAGTGTGATGACACCGTCTGCCATCGAACGAAGAATCGACGCAAGTTGCAGCCGTTCCCGGTCAAGGGCATTCACATATTTCGAAAGCTGACTGCTCATTGCGTTGAAAGAAGCAGCGAGTTCGCCAATCTCATCCCGTGTCTTCGTCTCCAAACGTAAATCAAATTGCCCCTCTCCCGTCTTATTGACTGCATCCCGCATCGCTCGGAGCGGTGCCGTGATTCGTGTCGACAAGAAGAAAGCGAAGACGGTCGTGACGATGATGGCCGAAGCGACGGTCCAAAGAATGATGGTCCGTGCTCCCGCGTTCGCACTCGAGATCGCATCGAGCGGTTCGAGCAGGTAGAGCGTATACTGTCCTGTCGATAAGGAGAAGGTCGTCCGATACGCTAGCGCGGCCTGGTCGTCAAAAGATGAGAAATTCCCGATGGCCGTCTCACCGACCGCCTGATAAGTTTCCCAATCCTGTCGTTCAAGTTCTACCATCAAGCCATCCACTTGATTTCCAAAATTCGATCGGGTCGTCCCGTTCTCTAAGATATAGTTAGCCCCGTACACTTCGATGATTTGATCAATCGTCTGGGACGTGTCACCTTCATTCAACAAAACCGATTGGACCTGTCCACCGAGCTTGGCAAGATGGCCTCGTTCCTGGTCGATATGAAAGGAATTAAAAAATTCAAGCATCAACACCGAGACGATGAATAAGATGACACTGACCAAAACGAGAATCGTCAGCCACAGTTTCGTGACGATGCTGTTTCGACGAATCATCATTCACTGGCAGCTTCGAACTTGTACCCGACACCCCATACGGTCGTGATCATATGCGCCGCGTCCGGTGAGACACGATTCAATTTCTCACGAAGACGTTTCACATGCGTATCGACGGTCCGAAGGTCTCCGAAAAATTCGTAGTTCCATACTTCTTTTAACAACTGCTCTCGTGAAAAGACTTTATCCACCTGTTTTGCGAGGAAGAACAATAACTCATATTCTTTTGGTGTGAGGGCGATTTCCTCGCCGTCCACCGTGACGCGGTGTGCATCATTATCGATTGTCAGATGTGGGAAGACGATCAAATCCTTCGACTTCTCACTCGTGTGCATGAACTTCGTCGAACCAGAGCGGCGAAGCAATGCTTTGACGCGGAGCACGACTTCACGCGGACTGAACGGCTTGACGATATAATCATCCGCTCCGACTTCAAATCCTTGGACACGATCGATTTCTTCGCCTTTCGCCGTAAGCATGATGACCGGAGTCGCTTTCGTCTTCCGGAGTTCTGTACATACTTCAACCCCATCCATCTTTGGCATCATCAAATCAAGCAAAATCACGTCGTATTCGTTATCAAGGGCAAGCGCAAGCGCCTCTTCACCATTGACCGCTTCTTCAATCTCATACTGTTCACGTTCTAAGTACATTTTCAAAAGTCGGCGAATTCTCTCCTCGTCGTCGACTACTAAAATCTTCGTTTTCTCAGCCATACCTAAAACCCTCCTAAGACCCATTACGAGTTGTAGCGAATGTTGCACAATTGTGAACATTCCACTCTCTGCCATAACTATACCACTCTATTATTTCGCTTCACAACGATGATTTGATGGACCAAATGAAAAAGAAGTCACAATTGTGACTTCTTTTACGTCAGGCATATGAATGCAGACCGGCAATGACCAGGTTGACGAAGACGAGGTTGAACATGATGACAGCAAATCCACCAACACATAACCAGGCCGCTTTCGTCCCTGTCCAGCCACGCTGAATGCGCATATGCAAGTAGTAAATATAAATCAGCATCGTGATGAGAGCCCAAACTTCTTTCGGGTCCCATCCCCAGAAACGGTTCCAGGCAATCTGTGCCCAAATCATCGCAAAGATCAGACCACCAAGGATAAAGACCGGTAATCCAATCGCGACCGAGCGATAGCTGATTTCATCAGCAAGGTCGAGATCGACTTTTTTCGCAAGGGGTTGGAGCGCTTCAGCGACGCGTTTACGCAAGATGACAAAGCGGAGCAACACATAGATTACAATTCCGCCGATGACCGACCAGATGAGCGTGTTCAACTTGAGTGTATTGATCCAGTTCGGGAGTTCGAGTGACAAGCCACTCGCGCCAGATAAGAGTTGTGCCCCTTCTGGGACGAACAAGATCGGCATGAAATATTCATACGTCTCCGCTTGACCGCGATCGTTCGTGAACTCGACGACACCTCCGGCACCGATCCCCTTGAATAACATCGAGACGATGATGAAGCCGAGCGTGCACATGAGGACAAACATCGTCACTTCGAGCCACGTCCGTGACTTAGACTGTTCTTTCATCGATGTTTCGTTCAATAAGAAAATGAGGCCCGATGCAAAACTAATGGCCAAAATCCCTTGTCCGAGCGCAGCCGTCGTAACGTGAATTTTCAACCATACACTGTTGAGTGCCGGGATGAGCGGTGCGACCTCACTTGAGAACATTGAGGCGAAGGCGATGACGAGTAACGCCACCGGCATTGCGAACAAGCCGAGTACATCATTTTTATAAATTCCATATACGACGAGGAACCCAAGTACCATCATCATACCGAAGAACGTCGTATATTCGTACAAGTTTGACACCGGCGCATAGCCGACAGCTGCCCAGCGCATAAAGAAATATGTCATTTGAGCGACAAAGCCGATGATTGCCAAGATAAAGGCGTATTTCCCATAGGCAACACGGTTGACGTTTCGATCTTTACGCATACCGCTGACGGCAATCGTAAAGAGAACCGTCGAGATTGCGTAAAGGAAGAACGCGATAAACAGCATTCGGCTGCTCCATTCAATCCATTCCATCAAGATTCCCCTCTTTCATCTGTTAACTCGTTCTCCGACTTCTCTGTGAATCTCGCCTGGTCTTCCCACATCGGTAAACCACTTTGTTCTAATAGCGGCGACACTTCACGACGGAGCGAGGACGGGTTTTTATTCGTAAAACCGGCGACAAGCACCCCTTCTTCATGACGACGGATCCAAACACGACGGTGTGGCCAGTACATGCCCATCGCAATACCGATCATAAAGATCGTAGCACCGACAATCAAAATCGGATAGGTGGAGTCACTCTTCACACGTAACCCACTCGTGCTCGCCATCTCTGTACCTGCAAACTGGATATCGTAGCGGTTCTCTTCATCAGCAACATTCAGACGAATGCCGATCAAATTCGACTCCGTTTCTCCTTCAGGTGATTCAACGTTGAAGAAGAAGGCAGGATTCAGTGCACGTGGAGATTTCGTATTCGGTTGCCCATCTTTCACTTCAAAGTCTGGATACAAATCTTTCAATGTGACGGTGACCCCATCGAGCTCATAAGACTTCTCCGGATTCTCCAAATCAACTTTGAACGGACCATATTCGTCGCCGGTTTCTTTATCTGCCAACATGAACGACATCGACAAGAACTCTGGACGACTTGAATATTGTTCCTGATACACTTCAAATTTATCGAACTTAAACGGGTGGTTGACTTTCGTCGAACCGACATCGACTTGTTCGAGTTGCGGCGATCCGTCCTCGTTCGTTCCCGTCTTTTTGAATAACGTCAACTCTGTCTCATAATTTTTCGGAACGGCTCCTGCTTTTTCAATGGCGGCCGCAAACTTCGCGTCCTCTTCATTGTTCTCAGGGTCGTACAATTCAAGAATGAACTGGTCGTTCCGTAAGTAGTACTCGCCGTCAGTCGCCTCTAGCGACACCGTTTCGCCTTCACGCACCCATTCGAGCGTATCCGTATGGAATGCAGGGAACACTCGCAGCATCGCCCCTAGGAAGAAGATGACAAGTCCGAGGTGGTTGACGTACGGACCCCAACGACCAAACCGGTGTTTCTCTGCTAACAGAGCATCGCCGTCCCGTTTGACGGTATATCGTTTCTTTTTAAGTGCGACTGCGATCTCGTCAATTTGAGCCTCCGTCCCATCACCTTGTCCGAAGAGACGTTGCCCCTTCATAAAACGTTCTGTCCGTCTGACCGGTTGTTTTTTAAGCGCCTTATAGAGCGGAACCCCACGGTCAATCGACACGACGACGAGTGAGAGCGTCAACATGACAATTAGACCGATGTACCACCACGATGTGTATAGGTTATGGAATCCGAGGGCGTAATAAATAGAACCCGGTGTTCCATACTCCTCCATATAATATTGCTCAGGCGGTAATTGTTGTGGGATGTACATCTCTTGAGGAAAGATTGTTCCGATTGCCGAACCGACAATAATCAATGCAATTAACCACAACCCCACTTTGACCGATGCAAAGAAGTTCCACACACGGTCAATGATCGATTTCGGACGACGCTTCGACCGCAAATCAGCGCCTTCGTATTTCATATCTAGCATCTGTGCGTCCCCCGTTCGCTTACAATGACTTCTCGGCTAGCTCCATCAATTTCTCTTTCGTGAGTTCACCTTCATACTTTTCAATTACGTTCCCTTCACCATCGATGACGAATGTGACGGGTAGGTTATAAATGCCATACGCTCCCTCGACTTCGCTCTGGGTATCCATCAAAATCGGATAGTCGAGCCCGACACCAAGGTCGTTGATGAAATTATCGACACGAAGCGGTGTCTCTCCGACGTTCACGGCCCAAAAATCGACACCCATGTCTTGAAGTGTCGCATAGTTTTCTTGTACGACCGGCATCTCTTTCTTACACGGTTCACAGAACGTACCCCAGAAGTTCAAGAGCATCCCTTTCCCTTCATAGTTGTCTCGCTCATACAAGGTCGAACCGTCGAGTGTGACGAGCTTGAAGTTCGGTGCCTCGTCGCCCGCCTCGATGCGTCCATCGTTACCCGCTTGGTCGAATGTTTGCATGATCGTAACCGCTCCCGCGAAGAGAACGACCGTCATGATCATCATCCGCCAAAATGACCTCTTTTTCTTTTTTGCGACCGCTTGTTCCATCCGGTCGTTTTTTTGTTGATCTTTTGTCATCGTTTTCACACCATCCTTCAGTTGCTATTGTACTGAAAAAACATTAAAAACGCACATTAACAGACTTTTTTCATTTTTTTGTCACACAATTTACACAATCAAAAAAATCATCCTATTTCAGGACGATTTTTTGTTGTTATTTTTTCTTCTTTTTGCCTCGTGGTTTCGGTGGAACGGTAGGGTTCGCAAGTTCCCGAAGCTTACTGATTTCTTTATGTGAAAGTTCACGCCAGTCGCCGGTATTGAGACCGTCGAGCGTCAAGAAACCGAACTGTTCACGCTTCAGTTTGATGACCTCTGAACCAATGGCTTCCACCATCCGACGGATTTGACGATTGTGACCTTCCGAGATGACGATTTCGAGGATGGCTGTGTTCTTCTTCTGGTCTACAGATTTCATCTTCACTTTCGCACTTCCCGTTTTGAATCCGTCATCGAGTTCGACACCAGACTCAAGCTGTTTGATGGCCAAGTAAGATGGGATGTTCTTCACTTTTGCCACATAGCGCTTTTGAATTTTATATTTCGGGTGTGTCATCATGTTCGAGAACTCACCATCGTTCGTCAAGATGATGAGACCCGTCGTGTTGTAGTCAAGACGACCGACCGGGAATACCCGTGCTCCTGGTGGGACGAGGTCTGTGATGACTTTACGTCCTTTGTCGTCATCGACCGTCGATACGTAGCCACTCGGTTTATAAAGCAAATAGTAGACGTGCTCTTCTTGTTCGATTTTGACGCCATCGACTTCAATCTCTGACTTCGGTCCAACTTTCGTCCCGAGTTCACGGACGACTTTTCCGTTCACGCGGACGCGACCATCCAATATCATTTCTTCCGCTTTCCGACGCGAGGCGACCCCCGCTTGTGCGATTACTTTTTGCAAACGTTCCATATGATTAATCCTTCTCCAATCTTTCTTCTTGCTTCGGTGATTCTTGACCGAAGAACAAATCGCCTTCGTCTGTCAGTTCATCCTCAAATGTTAATGGTGGCAATTCTTCGAGCGAGTTGAACCCGAAATGGTCGAGGAAGTGCTCTGTCGTACGATACAGCTTGGCACGACCAATCGTCTTCGCGCGGCCAGCCGATTCGATCAATCCTTTTGATAACAACGTATGGATGACCCGTTCGACTTTGACCCCGCGAATCTCTTCGATATCCGCTCGTGTGACCGGCTGTTTGTAGGCGATGATAACAAGCGTCTCCATCGCTGCACGTGAGAGCGCCTGCTCTGCCATCGTCCCGACATATTTCTGAATGTACGGGGAGACGTCCGGAACGGTCACGAGTTTGTAGACACCTGCCGATTCCATGAGCTGAAACGGTCGGTTCGATGACTTGAACGATGCCTCCAGCTTACTGAGCTGTTCTCGTGCCGCAGCTTCTGAGATATCGAGCGTCTCGGCGAGCGCGCGTACTTCCATCCCTTCATCACCGACGACGAACAGCAATCCTTCAATAATCGTCTCATAAGACAGCAACCGCTTCATCCCCTTTCTTTGACGCTTCAATGAATGAGATTTGAATATCTTGGTCGAGTTGTTTTGTTACGACGATCCGTAGCTTGATCAGCTCAAGAAGCGCCATAAACGTCACGACGAGATCCGAGACGTTCGGTCGCTCAACAAAAAAGGCGAAAAACGATGTTTGTCTCGTCGACGATACGTGTTCATGAAGACGCGTCATCTGCTCTTCAAGCGTACGCTCTTCCCGCTTGATCGTCTTTTTGCGTCGTTCTTTCCAACGTTTCCGTTCAATCATCTTCGAATAGGCGTGGAGAAGATCCGAGAAGTTGAGTGGTCCGTCATACTTAGACACCTCTTCAGACATATAAGTCGTCAAATCTTCACCCGGTCGCGTATACAATTCAAGCCGGTGTTCTTCTTGTTCACGCATGAAGACGACCGCTTCTTTATATGCTTTGTATTCAATCAATTGACGAATGAGACCTTCACGCGTCGGTTCCTCACTGAAGTCTGGAACCTCTTCATCCTCGACCGAAACTGGCGGTAACAATTGTTTGCTCTTCAATTGGAGCAGCGTCGCCGCCATGACCAAGTATTCACTGGCCACATCGAGTTCAAATTTTTGCATCGTGCGAATATAGCCGACATACTGGTCAGTGACTTCTGCCACGGAAATGTCGACGATATCAATCTCCATTTTTCCAATCAAATGGAGCAACAGGTCGAGTGGACCTTCGAACGTATCAATTTTAACGTTATAGGCTTCCATAGAGACACCTGCCATTTTACATTTTTGCGCTTTAGTATAACATGTTTTATAACACCGTGGACACGAAAGGAGAAAATTGATTCATGACCCCTTTTATTCATTATACGTTGCTTTTTGAATGTCATGCCGATTATTTCGAATGTCATGAGGTATTAGAAGAGGCGTGGCAGGCAAACGGACGTCGTCATCACGGCTATGCGGCACTCATCCAATACGCCGTCATCCACTATCATTTACGACGAGACAATCTCATCGGCGCGAAAAAGAGCTTGCGACTCTTACGCCAAAAGATCGACATCGCTTCCCCTTATTTAAATGAACTCGGTCTTGACGTCGACTCCTTCGTCGCGCAACTTGATGAATGGCCGCTTCGCGCGAAGCTCCCATTACAACAGAATGTTCGTGACACGGTCGAATCATTGAAATCGACGTTTCCTGCAACGGACCTGTCGTTCGAGGAACTCGTTCATAAGCATCTTCACCGTGATCGGAGTGAGGTCATCACGGAACGAGAGCTGGCACTTTTAAAAAGGCAACGTGCAAGAAGTTGACGTCAAGATTTAAGAAGTCTCCTTTTCATGATCAATGATGATTTTTTAACTTCTTAAACGCCATCACCCAACTCTCGAGATCGCTCCGATCATGTAAATATTCAGAAGGGGTTTCAAGTAAATCCATGCCAACTATCGTTTGTAAGCAGGACCAAACCACCTCGTCAGAAGCTGTCCAATCAAATCCATCTATATTTTCATACTGTTCCATCCACTGTTGTGCCCAATCAGAGATTTCTTCTCGCGTTCGTTCTTGCCTGAGCACTTGCTCCAATCGATTGATCAGTTCATCGATTGTTACTCGATTCATGAATCCACCTCATTTAAAGGGTTTGTGATTTACTCCATGCAATATGTAAAACCCCCGTAGTCACAATCGTGATTACGGGGGGTTTTTATCGTCAGACGACTAATTGATTCCATTTATCCAATAAATCGCCCGTCTTGCCTGTACCGGTTAGCGTCAAATCAAGTGGAAGGACGTTTCTCACCTCGTCTAGAAGCTCGTAAGAACGTTTCTCGCCACGGAATGATGGCGACAAGGCGATATGGTCGATGACCATTCTCGTCCCTTGTTGCTCCATACCAATGATACCAACGAAGTCTTCACCGACTTTCCACAAATAGAGGAACTTCGATTCCTCCTCGTCATACGATCGGACGAGTTCAAGCAAGCTTAGCGGTGATTTGTCACTGCATGAGAATGCGAGTAGACCCATCGCCGTCTTTTCATAAGAACGTTTATATTTGACCAGCATCGCTGGGTTCACCACCTTTAGTCATTCAAGTTTCACGATGTGAAGACGTGAGAGACATGGTTCATTGTGCCATACCCTTCAGGCAAAAATCAATTCTCGTCCCAAACCTTCACTTCTGCCATCTTCGTTCCTTGACGAAGTTTGACGGCATGTTCAAGACCAGATGTCACTTTACCGAAAACTGTATGGACGCCATCCAAATGCGGTTGTGGCTCATGGACGATGAAGAACTGTGAAGACCCTGTGTTACGTCCTGCGTGTGCCATCGAGAGTGATCCCGCTTCGTGTTTGTGTGGGAATGAAGTCGATGTCTCACATGGAATCGTATAACCAGCGCCACCCATTCCAGTACCATCCGGGCAACCGCCTTGGCTGACGAATCCAGGAATGACACGGTGGAATGTTAATCCGTTGTAGAACCCGCTGTTCGCAAGTTTTTCGAAGTTTTCGACCGTGATCGGTGCCTCGTTGTGGAATAAATCAAATTCAATCATTTCGCCATTTTCAAGTTTCATAGAACCTTTTTTCATGTTTCAAGCAACCCCTTTTTCATAATATGTATCCTGTTGTTTGACACTCACATTACCCATCTTATCAAAAAAACACGTCTGTCTCCACTTTTTTGTGGAAACAGACGTTCTGCCTTATTGAATCACTGCGTGAACGAGTGGACGTGCCTCTGGTTTCGTTGCACCGATCGTATACGCATGGTCTAAACGTTCGACAGCCGAAGACATGTCTTCCATGTTCGAGCGGAGCACAGCAATCACATCGCCCGCCTCGACACGGTCGCCAACTTTCTTCTCGAGCGTAATGCCCGCCGCGAAGTCGATCTTGTCTTCTTTTGTCGCGCGCCCTGCACCGAGAAGCATCGCTGCGACACCGACTTCGTCTGCGATGATCGACTCAACATAACCTGCTTCTTTTGCGACGAATGTCGTCTCGTATGAAGCTTGTGGTAATTTCGTCACGTCATCGACGAGTGATGCGTCGCCACCTTGCGCTTCGACGAACTTACGGAACACCTCGAGGGCGTGACCGTCAGCAATTCGTTTTTCAAGGTCTGCATATGCTTCGTCAAACGTTGGATAGAAATCACCAAGGACAGCCATATGACCTGCAATCGTGAGCGCGATTGTTTTCAAATCTTCGACTTCTTTACCTGAAAGAACTTCAATTGCTTCTTTTACTTCGTTCGCGTTTCCGATTTCAAAGCCGAGCGGTTGGTCCATGTCTGTGATGACAGCGACCGTCTTACGACCGACGTTCTTCCCGATTGCGACCATCTCTTCCGCGAGGGCTTTCGCATCATCAAACGATTTCATGAACGCGCCAGAACCTGTCTTGACGTCAAGAACGATACTGTCCGCTCCAGCTGCAATCTTCTTCGACATGATTGAACTTGCGATGAGCGGGATCGATTCGACCGTAGCCGTGACGTCGCGGAGCGCGTACAAGCGCTTATCCGCAGGCGTCAAGTTCCCTGTCTGCCCGATGATCGACATTTTGATATCGTTTACTTGTTTCGTGAACTGCTCTTCCGTCAATTCTACGTTGAACCCTGGGAATGATTCGAGCTTATCGATCGTACCACCTGTGTGACCGAGACCGCGACCACTCATCTTCGCGACGGGGATGCCGATCGACGCGACGAGTGGTGCCACGATCAAGCTGATCTTGTCCCCGACGCCGCCCGTTGAGTGCTTGTCGACTTTTTTCCCTTCGATGTTGGAAAGATCGATTGTATCTCCCGACTTTACCATTTCCATCGTCAAGGCAGCCGTCTCGTTTTCAGTCATCCCGTTGAAGTAGATGGCCATCGATAAGGCCGACATTTGATAGTCAGGGATTGATTCGTTCGTGAAACCTTCGACAACGAAGCGAATCTCCTCTTCGTTCAATTCTCCACCGTTACGTTTCTTTAAAATCAAATCGACCATACGCATAACTGTCGTCCTCCTAAATTAAGTTACTTACATGCTTTTAATCGTGCCACGTACGAGAGAGAGGAAGTCTTGACGAACGCGCTCTGTCGTTTCGATGACTTCTTCATGGTTGAGTGGTTGATCTAAAATCCCAGCCGCCATGTTTGAGACACACGAAATCCCGAGGACACGCATATCCGAATGACGCGCGACGATGACTTCTGGAACGGTCGACATCCCGACGACGTCTCCCCCAAGAAGACGGGCCATTTTGACTTCAGCCGGTGTTTCGTAGGTAGGACCTGTGTTTCCGAAGTAAACCCCTTTCTGTACAGAAAGTCCAAGGTCTGACGCGACGCGTTCGGTCAATTTCACGAGCTCTTTATCGTACGCTTCTGACATGTCAGGGAAACGTGTTCCGAATTCACTCGCGTTCTTACCGATGAGCGGGCTCGTACCGAAGAAGTTGATATGATCTGTGATGATCATCAAGTCGCCTGGGTTGAATGACTCGTTACACGCTCCTGCCGCGTTTGTGACGATGAGAGTCTCGACACCGATCAATTTAAGGACACGTACAGGGAACGTCACTTGTTCCATCGAGTATCCTTCATAGAAGTGGAACCGTCCTTGCATGGCGACGACTCGTTTCCCTTCGAGCTCACCGAACACGAGTTGACCCGCATGTCCTTCGACAGTCGATACCGGGAAGTGTGGAATCTCCTCATAAGGAATCGCTACCGGGTTCTCAATCTCGTCCGCGAGGACTCCAAGTCCCGAACCTAGAATGAGTCCGATTTCTGGTGTACCGCCCATACGCTCCTGCAAAAACGCTTTTGTTTCGTTCCAATTTACCATGAATATTGCCTCCTCAAATTTCGTTTAAGAAACTCTTTCCGTGTGATGGTGCCGCGACGTCAAAGTTGTCAGCGACGGTCGCCCCGATGTCCGCGAATGTTCCGCGAATACCCAAATCGACTGCCTTCGCTCCCTTGTGATGAACGATGAGCGGAACGTATTCACGCGTGTGGTCTGTCCCAGCATGAACAGGATCATTTCCGTGGTCAGCCGTGATGATGAGTAGGTCATCTTCACGAAGACGCTCCATCACTTCCGGTAGGCGAGCGTCGTACTCTTCAAGCGCGACCGCATAGCCTTCCGGGTCACGGCGATGACCGAATAATGCGTCGAAGTCAACTAAATTCAAGAAGCAGAGTCCTTCGAAATCTTCCTCGAGCGACTCGACCAATTTGTCCATGCCGTCCATGTTCGATTTCGTGCGGACCGCTTTTGTCACGCCTTCACCATCGTATATGTCGCTGATCTTCCCTAATGCGATGACGTCTTTCCCAGCTTCCTCGAGCGTGTTCATGACGGTCTTGCCGAATGGTTTCAGTGCGTAGTCGTGACGGTTCGCCGTACGTACCCATGCTCCTGGTGTCCCAAGGAACGGGCGAGCAATGATTCGTCCGAGCATGTACGGGTCTTCACGTGTGATTTCACGTGCGTATTCGCAGATGCGATACAATTCATCAATCGGCACAATCTCTTCGTGTGCTGCGATTTGAAGGACTGAATCCGCTGATGTATAGACAATCAATGCGCCCGTCTCGACATGTTCTTCACCGAGTTCATCCAAGATGGCCGTACCTGATGCCGGCTTATTTCCGATGATTTTTCGACCACTGAACTCTTCTAGACGATGAATCAAATCGTCCGGGAACTCTTCAAAGACACGGAACGGCGTCTCGATATGAAGACCCATGATTTCCCAGTGCCCTGTCATCGTGTCTTTACCAGCCGAAATTTCTTCCATACGACCATACGCGCTCGGCGTCTCCGACACGTCGATTCCTTGAATCGGTTTAATGTTCGCGAGTCCGAGTTTCCCCATGTTCGGCATGTGCAATCCGTTATGTTCACGAGCGATATGTCCGAGCGTATCCGCCCCTTTGTCACCGAACTGTTCAGCATCCGGTGCTTCACCGATACCGACCGAGTCCATGACCACTAAAAAAATACGTTTAAACTTCTTCACAAAAAATTCCTCCTTTTCAATGTCTAGGCACGAGGGTGATGCTTGCGATACACATCATGTAGACGCGACTTATTGACGTGTGTATACACTTGCGTCGTCGCTAAATCCGCATGACCGAGCATTTGTTGAATGGCACGTAAGTCTGCGCCGTTCTCGAGTAAGTGTGTCGCAAAGGAATGACGGAGAACGTGAGGTGTGATCTCCTTATCAATTCCGGCAAGCTTGGCACGTCGTTTGATCATCTTCCAAAATCCTTGACGACTGAGCCGTCCTCCTCGGCCGTTTAAAAAGAGCGCTTCGGTCTCTCTGCCGCCAAGTCCGTTACGAGCTTGTTGAATATATCGCTCAACAAACCCTTGCGCGACCGACGAAACCGGAATGATTCGTGCGCGCTCGCCTTTCCCTTCACATTGTAGATACCCCAATTCGAACTGCAAATCATCCAAATCAAGACCTAAAAGTTCACTGACCCGCATTCCGGTCCCGTATAGCAACTCGAGCATCGCACGGTCCCGTAGTGAGAGCGGGTCGGATGTCGGGACGCTATCTAAGAGACGCTCGACTTCCTGTTGCGACCACGTGTCCGGAAGTTGCTTTTCTGCTTTCGGTGTCTCTAGATACAGAGATGGATCGGTTGTCGTGACCCCCGTCATTTTGAGATGATGATGGAACATCCGGATTGAACTGACAGCTCGTCTCAAAGAGGACGAAGCACGTCCCGCCTGTGACAGTTCTTCGATATGCTTTACGATATGAGAACGTGTCACGTCGTTCCAATCTTCCACGCCCAACTGGTTTAAGGTCGATGCGTATTGCGTCAAATCGCTCGCATACGCCTGTCTCGTGTTGGCGGACATCCGCTTTTCAACCGTCATGTACTGAAGAAATGACTCGATATGCGAACGCATCATACCCTCCTCCTTCCTCGTTTCACCTGAATACGCTTACAGCATATCATTTATGTAAACCGTTGTGAAGATGTCTGACCTCATTTTTTATTCACTTTTTTGTGAACGTTTACGTGTCGAAGATACATCTCAGAATTCTTATTTTTCTGGCATGTTTAAATGAAAAGCGATATACTACAAGCGACTTAAATATATGAGCGATCTATCACACATTGAAAAAGGACAGATGACCTGTTGGGGTCGTCTGTCCTTTCTGCATTAACCGTTGATGACTGCTTTATGACCTTCAAGCGTGACGCCTTTTGCTTGGCATACTTTACAGATGCCGTGAAACGTCAAGCGATGGTCTTTAATCAAAAATTCGTATTTACTCTCGACTTTTTTCTCAACATCGACGAGCAAGTCTTCCATGATTTCCTCGACCGATCCGCATTCGACACAGACGAGATGGTGGTGCGAATGATTCGCTCCTTCTGGGCGCAAGTCAAAGCGTGCGACCCCGTCACCGAAGTTGACTTTGTCGACAACACCGAGTTCAGTCAATAACTCAAGTGTGCGATATACCGTGGCGAGTCCAATCTCTGGTGCGATGCTCTTGACGAGCATAAAGACGTTCTCGGCACTCAAATGGTCACTCTCATTCTCAAGTAAGATGCGAACCGTCGATTCACGTTGCGGTGTCAATTTATATCCTTTGGCGCTCAATTGCTGTTTAATTCGTTCAATTCGCGTTTCCATAAGGCGCCCCCTCTTTACATAGTTCACTACACAAAGCATACCGAAGTTTTAATCAATTTTCAATTTAAAATCATTACTATGTAAGTTTACCATATAAAATTTCAGATTAGAATTATTTTAATCTAGACAATTGCCACCATTGAATCGCCATGATTGTCTTCGCATCGGTGATGACACCTCTGTCTAACAAATCAACCGCCTCTTCAAAAGAATATCGTTCCACATTTAAAAACTCATCTTCGTCAAGGTTCATCTCGCCCGCTGATAATCCTTTCGCGACAAACACATCGACTCGCTCACTGCAAAAACCCGGGGCTCCGTAGAAAGAAAAAATCTTTTCGAGCGACTCCGCCGTATATCCGGTCTCTTCAGCCAACTCACGTTCGGCACTCGATACCGGTTCTTCCCCTTTTTCAAGTTTGCCTGCTGGGATTTCAAGCGACATCGATTCAAACGCTTTTCGATACTGCTCTACCATGACGATGTTGTCCGATTCATCGATGACGAGCACAGCGACGGCTCCATTGTGATAGACGAGTTCTCGCACAGACGTGTTTCCATTCGGAAGGGAGACGACATGCTTTTCCACATCGAAAATCTTGCCTTTATAGATGACTTCCCGCTCAATCGTTTTTTCTTCCATATGATTACTCCTCACTTTTCGATATACTCTGATTATGAGTCAAACCTACATTTCGAACAAGGAGGAATCCAAATGAGTGAACTCGGACTCGGAACGATGACGATTTTGAAACAGGGGGAAAAAGAGGCGAAGAATATCTTAGAAACAGCTATTCAATCGGGAATTCGCCATATCGATACGGCAGACGTCTATGAACGCCAAGCTGTCGAGCGTGTGATTGGGGAAACGTTGGGTCAAGAGCGACAACACTTATTTTTGGCGAGTAAAGGTGGGAATGAACTAACTGAGGAGGGCATGCGTTGGAATCCTGATCCGTCCTATTTAGAGCAAGCATTGCACGGATCGCTCGAGCGATTGAAAACCGATTATCTGGATTTATATTATATACATGGCGGCACGCTCGAGGATGACCTCGACGCAACGATCGAATGGGCACAAAAACAAAAACGAGACGGTCTGATTCGACAAATCGGACTCTCGTCGATTCGACCGAACGTCATCAACCATTGGGTCAAATCCGGTGCACTCGATGTTCTCATGACGCCGTATTCACTACTCGACCGCCGGGCAGAGACGCTCGACGTCTCGATCCCCATCGTTGGCCGAGGGGTTCTTGCCAAAGGCCTATTAACGGATGAATGGGAGACGCGTCTTGGAGATAAGGGATTTGAGGCGTGGCGAAAAGAGGACCTCGCAAGTGAATTGGCGATGATGCCGACACCGATTCAAGCCTATGCACTCGAAGCTGCAAAACGGTTCTGTGACGTCGTCTTACCAGGCGCCTCTTCAGTCAAGCAATTGAACGAAACGATTCGTTCATTTGAGACCAAAACCGATGATGAAGTGCTTGATCGCTTACTCGCTCGTTTACCGGTTCACCCATACACAAAACACGTGACCTGATCCGCTCAGGTCACGTGTTTTTCGTTGCGTGCTTGAATCTGTTCGATCGCCCAATCCGCCCATCCGGCATAGTTCTCCATCATTCGGATCGCATACTCGCTCGTCAGCAAATAGCCAAGTGTATCCTCGTCCGATTGATGTTCTTCTTGAAATAGTCGAATCTGTTGTGCGACCTGCTCATGGTGTGCCTTTGTCTCTTCGATATATCGGACCGCTTCTTCAACCGGCAACAATTGAAGCAGACTGACACGCAGGAGGTTTTCATCCTTCATTTTCGGTTGGAACGACGTTGGTTGACGTAACCAATTGATTAACTCCTCACGTCCTTGATCCGTGATGGAGTAGATTTTTTTGTCTGGCAACTCCTGTTGTGAGACATGTTCCGCCGAAACGAGTGCTTCTTCTTCCATCTTTAACAGTTCCCGATAAATCTGTGTATGATGGGCGTTCCAAAAATGAATCATCTGTGCCTTGAACGTCGCGTTCAAGGCATACCCGGTCGCAGGCTGATGGGTCAATAACCCGAGCAATGCGTGACGTAACGCCATATCCATCACCTTTTCCTTCTCATGCTATTTTTATTAGTGTATCACATTCTCAAACGGTTTCGAGAATGCCAATCTGTTGACGACCCGTTAAAAACCCGACAAAATAGATAGAAGAAAGGAGAGTTGTCTATGCAACCGATTCATTCATCACAACAATTTGACGAAGCCACAAAAGATCACGGAATGGTGGTCTTCACTACATCATGGTGCCCGGACTGTAAACGTCTAGACATGTATGTCGATGAGCTCGTCAAAGACTATCCACAATTTAACTGGCACGTCGTCGACCGCGACGAACTCCCAGAACTATCTGATGCGCAAGAAGTTCGCGGCATCCCTTCACTTCTTTATTATAAAGACGGGGTAAAACAAGAACACCTCCACTCGGCGAACGCCAAGACGGAGATGCAAATCCGTTCATTCCTCGATACGATCCAAGCATGACCTGATTCCTGCAGCCCATTCGACTGCAGGAATTTTTGCACACACCTCTGTCATCCTCAATTATACTGTAAGAAATAACCAAATAAGAAAGGGGAATGAACATGATGCTTATACGCCTCTTCACCCCACTCTGTTTCACCATCATGATGTTGGTCGGCTGCATACAACCATCTACCTCACCATCCATACAATCTGATGAAGAAACGGCAATCATCAAAAGTGCAGTGACCTATCTCAACAGTATGGATTGGCTACCTGCCGATGAAAACGGGAGACAAGCTACGATTCAATCCATCATAGTCGATAATCGTTATGACTTAATTGATTCACGTTTTGAAGGAACACGTGCCTGGCTCGTCACGTTCCCCCCTGATCCACAGCGCACGGTCGAGATTCCACAAGTACTCGTTGAACCGAAATCGAACGACGTGATTGGCCATCTTTTAAGCGAATAACGGTTCGAACCCCCAACTACTTGTAATGCCGAACATACCGCGAGTCAATCGAGCGCTTCATATAATATGGAATCCGACCATGCCATGTAAACCATCCATAGGTCAGCAAGGCGCGCCCTGGTGTCGTTAGTAAGATATTCATCGATTGACGTCTCCGAAATGGTCGACTTGTTTCCTTAAGTAACCGTTTGCCGACATAGCGCCCTGACCTAACAGCATCGACGCCTCCATTTAAGGAGGATGCCATATCTCCTGTTACATATATATTTGTAAAATGATGATGACGTAAATATTTGTCTACCTCTATAAAACTCTCAGGTTTTGCAAGCCCTGATTCGGCCCACCATCCCACGGGAACAACCCCCGTCGCATCCAATAAGAGCCCTTCCGATGCGTCTGCATGATACGCCTGTTTGACGACCATGACCCCTGTTCTGACTAACAATCGCTCGATGTGCTTTCTAGTATGGACCGAGACGTCTGGTAATATCTCTTTTGCATACAGCGTCACATTCTTTGTACGAGCACACGTGAACGCCAATTCTACGCCGGCCTTCCCGCCTCCGACGATGGTCACTTGTGAACTCGATTCGATTTGGTCGAGTAAAGCTTGTGACATCGGTTTAAGTGGCGTGCCGATTCCCCGACTTTTCGCACCGGTGGCTAAAACGAGTTGATCGTATTCAAACATTCCGTTTTCTGTTTGAACCGTCTGCTGAATCGGGTCAATCGAGAGCACCCGCTTTGCGACCGGCTCTAGTTGAGGTGATCGGACCGTAGCTGAATCCATGAGCCCGGCAATCACTTGTGGAAACGCACCTGTATAAATCGTCTGGCAGTCTCCGATGAAGCGAACATCATAATGTTTGCATATCTCCTCAATACGATCGAGAATTTCTAGCTGTCCGTGTCCAAGTCCGGCCAACACCAACTTCGGTTTCATCGCAAAATCCTCCGTGCCTCAATGAATCGTTGTGTGATTGTCATGACTTCAAGCAATAAAAAGATAAGAGCAATCCCGCCGACCCAGTTCGGGAAGAGAATCATCAACGTGAACAAAATGAAACACTCTGTTCGCTCGATAATTCCTGGCTGATAGTAAAACGTCTTCTCTGAGCGCTTTGAACTACTCGCACCGACAGCTAGGAACAGTGTCATGGCGATCACAAATGAAGCAATCAGAATGAGAAAAATAGGCATATATTCCGGGTAACGAAGGGCAAGGGCAATCACGACCGACAATTCGACGAATCGGTCCAAGACGAGGTCAAGCACCGTTCCAAACCCACTCGTTTTCGACTTTCGAGCCATCGTCCCATCTAAAACATCAAACAAGCCAGATAGCCACAGTAAGATGACGGCAGTCCAGTGCATATCATTATAGATAAAGATTCCGGTCGAGATTCCGATGATTCCTCCAAGTACTGTCACTTCGTTCGGCGTGAAATTCCATTTGAGCAATCGATTCGCTCCACGCTCGATGACCGGTTGAACGTAACGACTTCCGTATGTATCGAGCATACTATTCCTCCTTTCGTTTAATTCGATAAATCATTCCAGTTTGGTACGTTTCACACGTCGGTAACATGACGGATCGTCCATCCTTGAACTGATATTCCCCGAAACATTGACCGAATCGATAAATTTTCTTCATCAACTGAACCGACACACCAGTCGCTTCGGATACCTCCACTTCAGACAACGGTCGCAGTTCTCCATCGAGCATGACAAAGTCACCGAATCCAGGGGCCGTATCGTATAACTCCGCAACCGTCCCCGTACGTGTCACCTTGCCTTCATCAATCAGCGTCACCTGGTCTGCCATGAGCATCGCTTCTTCCCGATCATGAGTGACCAATACCGCCGTCAAGTTGAGTTCTTTCACTAAGTCCCGGATAAAACGCTGCAAGTCGAGCTTGAGTTTCGGATCAAGGTTTGTAAAGGGTTCATCTAATAACAGTAGTTCTGGTTCAGCCGCTAAAGCTCGGGCAAGACTGACCCGTTGTTGTTCGCCACCAGACAGTTCATGTATCTCGGCATCATATCGGTCACCGAGTTGAACGACTCGTAACCAATGTTCCGCCTGCTTACGAGAACGTTCTCGGGTCACGAGCGTGACATTCTCTCCGACTGTCAAATGTGGGAACAATAATGCCGTTTGCGATAGCATCGTCACGCGCCGTTTATGCGCAGGGATAGGGATTAAAGAACGGTGATTCCATTTCACGTCGCCGCTGTCAGTCGACTCAAGACCTGCGATGATTCGTAGAATCGTCGATTTCCCTGAACCACTCACACCGATGATTGCGTGAATGTCGTGAGGTTTAACCTCGAAGTCGACACCATTTAGTATTTGTTTCGTTCCAAATTGTTTATATAGATTTTGTACATTCAAACTCATTGAAGACGTCCTTTCAGCATACGCACCATATACCGATCCCATCCTGAGAGCAGAAAATAGAGGAGAACGGGGAATAGGATGAGCATCCATGTGTTCGAGAGAGCGAGACCACGATTGTTTCCCGCATAAGATTGATACAATTCTGTCGTCACGGTCGAAATCAATCCTGCACCAATCAATTGAATCAGCGCGAATTGACTGAGCAAAATGACGGTCGTGAACAACGCGATGGTCCGCATCAATCTAGAAAAGAGCGGATACAGCACGTACATGACTCGCCGTCTCGATGGCAGAATCCGAGCTTGTTCCAAAAGTGGTCGACCGATGACCGCCATTCCGTTGTAGGCGAGGCGGATTGAATAGGGAATCGTCACGACGAGCAGGGCAAGGGTGACGCCGACATACGTCCCAATCAGACCAGCTTCCGCCAAGATCAGATAGAGGCCAAACAATGTTGCCAGCATCGGAATGAACAATGGTAAAAAGACGAGCCATTCGATGACATGTTTCCATCTAGAATCTGTCCACAATAGCCACCAGGCACACATCATCGAGAGCCATACATTGATCCCAGATAAAATCACAATCAATCCTATCGTATGAACGATTGCCATGTTGTTCTCGATTTCAAATGTCGGGACTACGAAGAAGAGGCTGATAAACGGTATGAACGTCAAACAGATGAGAATCCCTTGTCGAATCATCGTCTCACCCCACGTTCAATTCGTCGTCGTATGGATGCGGTCAATACGTAAGAAAGGAATACGCCGATTCCGACAAGACATGTCCAGACGAGGGCGACCGCATAAGGCTCTGTCGCCTCCAAATAGAGTCCAGTCGACAGTCGTTCATACGCGAGGACACCGATGAGTTTCGGGTAAGTCACGCCGAGCAATGCCGGGACCTCGTATGCGAACGAGATAAAGGCGATTAGTATCCATGCCGAATCGAGTAATGGTTTCATCAGAAACGGCAACTCCCCATGTTTGAACTGGTCAAACGGAGAGAGTTGGAGCGTCTTGGCCATCTCGACGTAACCCCGATTCAATTGCTCATATGTCCCGAGCATCATTAAAAAGACGAACGGTGTCTCCTTCCATATATAGGTCAGGATGACCGTGACATAGTTTCGTTCGTTCGCCTCAATCCATCCGATGCCGTTCGTTCCGGTGAACAATAACCAAAACAGGTATGCAGCGGCAATGTGAGGGACAAACATCGGAAGTCGGAGTACAGATGATAGGAAACGCCAACCTTTTTGGACGACCGTTCTTGCAAGCCACGTCCCGATTACAAGCGATAGACCAGTCGATACGCTGACGACATAAAGCGTCGTGACGAAACTATCGCGCCACGTCTCATTTGTTAAAAGCGAGCCCCAATCCGTTCCCGTTGACTCTATGGCGAGAAAGACGAGGGCAGTGAGCGGAAGAAGCGACACCATGATCGTCACTGCGACACTACTTCGTAACACGTGGCCACTCCTCGCGGACGGTGTCAATCACGTTCGGTCCATAATCCGGGATCGAACGTTCGAGCAACTGCTCCGAATCTGGGTACGTGACACCCTCCCCTAATTCTTCAAACGCTCGTTGGTCATTCACGTCAAGCTTCGTTAAGTCGAGTGATGTGCCGTCTCCCCAATATTCTGGTCCCTGTTTGACAAGCTGTGCTTCAGGAGACAACAGTTCTTGAAGAAGGACTAACGCCCCATCTGGATTCGGGGCATTGAATGGGACTGCTAAAAAGTGTGTCGAGGCAATGGAGTGATCGAGGACGAGCGCGCGTGTCTCTTTCGGGAAGATCCCTTCCGTCACTTCCGCCTCGGCTCGACGTTCGTTGAATCCCATCGTCATCCAAACTTCTCCCGATGCATAGAGCTGATCGAGTTGTTCGAGCGTCTTTGGATACGTTTGTCCGTCTTTCCACAAATTCGGAGACCACGCTTTCAAGTCATCCCAGAACGAATCCTCAATGGTCGCTTTTTGGTCCAACTCGTCACCGTATCGTGCATACAATAGATGGCGGACGAAGGCATTCCCGGTGAAATCTGTGACTTCAGGATACGTGAATCGACCTGGATTGTCTTCAGTCCAGCGACGTAATTCTTCAAACGATTGAGGAGGATTGTCCACTTTCGAAGCATCGTAATGCATGATGAATTGTACATTCCCCCATGCGAGCTCCAAGTCCTCTGTCGGGGTGCCGGCATCTGATTGCTGGGCCGTTTCGTTTAATAACTCGGCGTTCGGGACACGTTCCATCAGTCCGTCTCGAAGAAGACCAGCCTCTTTCGCATTTCGGAAATTATCGCCATTGATCCAGACGGCATCAATCGTCCCGACTTGTCTGTCCGCTTTTTTATCGAGTGATAATTGTCGGATGAATTCGGCCGTATCCATTGCGACACGGTTCAATTCGACATTGTAAGATTCCTCGAGGCGAGGTGCCACGTAGTCATCGATGTAGCTATTGATGCCCTCGTCCCCACCCCACATATATAGGTTGACGGTCGACCCTTCTGCCGTTGTTGCTGCTTTTTCAAACGAGTCCGAAAACTCAACTGCCTGTTCACTCCCACACGCTGCCACGAATGTGAGCATGACAGTTGCGAGCAGTACTCTCCATTTCCTCATCTTAATCCCCCTTTTTACTTTTTCTCAAATCCCCTTTTTGCGAGTATTTCGAACATGGTTGGACAGATTGCATACACATTCGCCCCTACGTTCATCCACCACGGCGCATTGATTTCACGTTTTCGCTTACGACTTCCTCTGACAATCGCATCAGCCAATCGTTTCGGGTCAAGCATGATCCTTTGAACACTTTCAGCATATGTACCACTTTTATCAGCTCGATTAAAGAACGGCGTTGCAATCGGTCCTGGATTGACCGTCATGACGTGAATGCCACGGGGCTTCAACTCTAGCCTGAGCGCGTTCGAAAACTGTAAAAGTGCCGCCTTTGACCCTGCGTAGACGGCTGACTTAGGTGTCGGTACTTTCGCAGCCTGTGAACAGATGTTGACGATGGTACCCTCTCGCTCCATCACTCGGGCGACATCTCGCGATAACAGCATCGGTGCGAGAGCGTTCACACGCATCGTTTCTTCTATCACATCCGTCGACTGATCGGTCACAAAATCAAATTCGGCCATGCCTGCATTGTTGACCCATACGTCAAATTTCCCGAACCGTTCGTTCACATCATGAACGAGAGCGGTTGACTTTGCGACATCCGCGCACATCCAATCCCCTTCACATGTTGCGGCAATCTTTTTTAACCGTTCTTCATTTCTTCCAATCAACAATACGTTGTATCCATATTCATAAAAAGAATGCGCCAATGCGGCACCGAGCCCGCTTGACGCACCAGTAATGACTACTCTTTTCACGACATCACTTCTTTCTTCGTATAAATCCATTTTTGATCATCTCGACGTCTCTCGATGTCGCCACGTTCCTCGAGTAAACTGAGTCGTGCAAACACTTCACTGAAGACGAGCGGCATCCCACGTCGCATCTTTCGTCCATATAACTTCATTGACCAATCAAAAACGCTAAGTCCATCTTCCCATTCGGCAAGCAATTGTTCACTGCGCTCATACCGTTGGCGAATTCGACTCTCGATTAAATCATTCGGATGGTGAATCGGTTCACCGTGTCCACTGACGACGAGCTTTAAATCAATCCCACGTAATTTTTTAAGCGAATCGATATAGAGAATGACGGGTGATGCAAATCCTTCGTCATCATACGGCTGTTCGATGAGCGGATTTGGTTCGACCTTGTCGATGAGGTGATCTCCGGCAATCAAGACTCCTCCGGGACCAATCAACCCGAGCTGGTCACTGGCGTGTCCAGGTAAATGGATTGTCTGCCACGCCCCATCCGAGGTCAATGCTTGCCCGTCCCCGAACGTCATCGTGACAGTCGTCGGACCAATCCAGCGAAGCGCTTCGCGATAGTCTGGTAATTTTTCCACGAGTGGAGCCGGGGCCCCGAAAGAGATGGCCAATTCATGTAAAAAGTGATTACCACGCTTCAAAAAGTTTGGGGTTTGCTCTAAGTATCGAACGAGCTTTTCATGCCCGTACACGGGGATGGATGCGTCGCGAAGACGCCATGCTTGTCCGGCATGATCAGCATGATGATGTGTCAAAAATAAAAAGTCGATATCCGCCAACGAGAGTTCAAGCTCTTCAAGTTGACGGTTCAACGAGGTCCACGCCTCTTCTGTGTCTGGTCCACAATCGACCATGAAGAAGCGGTTCATATGTTCAACGATATATACGTTCACGTTCCCGACTTCGAACGGTGTCGGGATATCGAGTCTTGCCAGTTGGCTAGAAATCCAGTCCGCCACGTCATCACCACCCCTTCTTCCTGTCTTTCTCCATTATACCCGTCTGAAAGATGCGTTTTCAATCAAACAAAAAAGAGGGAGATGTCTCTCCCTCATGAATGATCCATATTATAGGTTGATGACCGTCACTTTATCACGTGTCATCGTCTCAAGGCTACGTCCGATTCCTTGAACGCCGAGTCCCGATTGCTTGACACCGATGAATGGGAAGTGGTCTGGACCGCGTTCTGTCCGTCCGTTCACTTGGACCGTACCGACTTCTAACTTATCAGCGACCGTGAAGGCGCTATTGACGTTTTGTGTGAAGACGCTCGCCTGAAGACCAAACTCCGATTCATTCGTGAGTGTGATCATCTCGTCGAGTGATTTCACACGGATGACCGGGAGGACCGGTCCGAACGGTTCTTCCCATGCGACACGCATATCTGTCGTCACATGATCAAGCAATGTCGGGTGAAGCAAGTTTCCTTCACGCTTATTACCGTAAACGACCGTTGCTTTTTTAGTGACGGCGTCGTCAATCAAACCCTGTACATAATCCGTCGTCTTCGCATCAACTAAAGGAACGATGAAGCTGTTCTCTTCCGGTGAACCGACTGAAAGTTTTGCGACACGTTCTCTCAACATATCGACGAGCTCATCCGCTTGATTTTCAAGGACGAAGACGCGCTTGATTGCTGTACAACGTTGACCTGAATATGAGAACGCTCCGCTGACAATTTGGTCAGCTGCTAACGTCAAGTCTGCATCCTCTAAAACGAGGGCTGGGTCTTTCCCGCCGAGTTCGAGTACGACCGGTACCATCGACGCTTGTTGTGACAAATGTTGACCCGTACCCGTTCCACCTGTGAACGTGATCATGTCGATCCCTGGATGTGATGTCAAGTAGTCACCGATGACCGAACCGCGACCTGTCACGAGGTTCAACAGACCTTTTGGAAGACCGGCATCGTGAAGAGCCTCGACCATCTTGATCCCACTGATTGCACCTTGCGTTGCTGGTTTGAAGACTACCGCATTTCCTGTGACGAGCGCCGGCGCAATCTTAGCAGCTGCCAAGTTTACCGGGTAGTTGAACGGTGAAATCGCGAGGACGACACCGAGCGCTTCTTTCTTGATGATGGCCATCTTGTTTTTCGAGCCACCTGGGAATGAATCGCCTTGCATGAAGCCGCCATTGAAGCGAATTCCTTCTTCTGCCGTATAACGAATGATTTCCGCCGTCCGCACGACTTCCTTCTTCGCGTCGTTCAAGTTTTTCCCGACTTCTTGCATGATGATTTGACCAATCTCATCCACGCGTTCTTCGAGTTTTTCTGCCCATGCGTACAACAATTCAGCGCGCTTGTTGACCGGAAGCGCCGCCCATTCTTGTTGTGCACGTTTTGCGCCATGGATGGCTTCATCGACTTCATCGCGTGACATCGCTTGAACGCGACCTACGACTTCGTCTTTATATGGTGAAACGAGTTCAATCGTTTCGTTGCTTGAAGATTCCTGCCATTGACCATTCAATAAATATGGATATGTGTTCATACTCAACATCTCTATCTGCCTCCTGAGTAAGCTGTAATATCTCGTTGCCAACCCCATTGTATGCAGATTTTTTTCCATTGGACAACTATAACGATTCAGTTTATGAGATGTAAACGGTTACTATGAAACTTTTTGTGAATTCTGATGAGAGTTGACACTATTTTTACTGTAGATTTATCGATCGGATACCGATAGTAAAGATGAGAGTACGTGAAATAGGAGGGACTACCATTGAGCACTGATCATAATATTTTACTTGAAGCAGGAACGAACGAACTTGAAATCGTGATTTTCCAAGCTGGACCGTTCTTGTTCGGCATCAATGTCATGAAAGTACGTGAAATTATCACGATGCTTCCATTGACGCCACTCCCAGGTACACCGGAAGCCATCATGGGGTTAATCGAGTTGCGCGGTGAGGTCATGACCGTGATCGATCTTCCGATGGTCATCAGCCATCCACGTGAAGTCGGAAGTGATGATCGTTTGATTGTCTGCGAGTTCAACGGTGAGAAGTCGGTTCTTCGGGTCGACCAGGTAACCGAGATTAAACGCATCTCTTGGGAGCAGATTGACACGCCGTCCGATCTCGCACGTGGCGTTCAAGGCATCACGAACGGTGTTGTCAAAACAGGTGACCAGATGATCATCTTGCTCGACTACGAGCGAATCGCGCTCGAATTGTCACGTAAAGACATCATGGCTCGCGAATCTGTGAAGCGACTCGGTGCTCGTGAGCGCTCGAACAAGAATATTTGGATTGCTGAAGATTCAGAGATGCTCCGCACACTGATTCTCGACACGTTGGATGACGCGGGATACTTCAATACAACAGTCTTCAATAACGGGAAAGAGGCACTCGATGCGTTTGAACAAGAAGACGTCGAATGCGACCTCCTCATCACCGACATTGAGATGCCACAGATGGATGGACTTCATTTGACGAAGCGCCTCCGTGAGATGGACCGCTATGCAACGCTTCCAATCATCATCTTCTCGTCACTCATCTCGGATGACTTGAAACATAAAGGGGAAGCCGTCGGTGCGAACGCTCAAATCACGAAACCGGAAATCGGAATGTTGATTGCGACGCTTGATGAATTTGTAGGATAATAAAAAAGTTTGCGACATCTCGGTCGCAAACTTTTTTATGTGAATTGTTCGAAATGCGTATTCCACTCGCTTAAAAATCGCTTACTATGCGATTCGATGGTTGCCAACGTTTCGTTCGCTCCGTCTAGATGTGCGTTTTCTCCAGCCACTTCGAGGTCGTGGAAAAGAAGGGCCGTCTGTTCTAGACCAACTGAATAGGAGGCCCCTTTTAATAAATGGGCGAGTTGCTCGACACGAGAATAGTCTTTCGCCTCGACTGCCGATTGCAGTTCAGGATACTTCGCCTCCAACTGCTGGATATATGTGGTTGCAATTTTATTTAAAAAATCCATGTTTCCGTTTGCGATTTGGTGGAGCTCTGCTAGTTTTTCTTCATTGAACAGAGCGTCTTCGGGCATTCTAGTCAATGTAACCCCTCCTCAATAAACGATATTCCAATCGTTCATACTCACTGTAACACGTTTTCGGGAGAAAACAAAAAATCTCCTGCTTTGGATTGCACTCTTCATTTTGGCTACCTATAATAAGATTGAGTTAAGGTAGGAGGAAGATGCATGCTGACGATTTACCGTACTGACGCATCAGGCCATGTGGGTGAAATCGAAGACTTTGATAAAGGAAGCTGGATTCAACTCGTGAATCCGACAAAAGATGAGGCCGATCAAGTCATCGAGGCGTCCGGCATTCCAGAAGACTTTGTATATGACCCACTTGATATTGAAGAGAAACCACGTTTTGAAAAAGATGATGAAGGACTTCTCATGATCATCGACGTTCCGTATGTGGAGGAAGATGATACAGGTCGCACGTATAATACCATCCCGCTCGGTATCATCGTGACCGGACGACATTTCATCACCGTCTGCTCGCGAGATCTCGACGTGTTGAATTTGTTCGCTAACGGAAAGGCAAGACTGTTCCGAACGAACTACCGAAGTCGCTTCGTCTTTCAGATTTTACATCGGGTGAGTATGACGTATTTGCGTTTCTTGCGCCAAATCGACCGAAGAATGGACGAACTCGAGCAAGAGTTGCAGCGTTCGATGCGAAACCAAGAGATTTTCCAGTTGATGAACCTTCAAAAATCTCTCGTCTACTTCATGACCTCTTTAAAAGCGAACGATAGCGTCTTAGACCGCATCGTCAAGACACCGAGTTTGGAGAAGCATGAAGAGGACGAAGAACTACTCGAAGACGTTTTTGTCGAACACCGTCAAGCGATGGAAATGGCATCGATTTATAACGACATCATCAGCATCAAGATGGAAGCATTCGGATCCATCATTTCGAACAACGTCAACTTCGTCATGAAATTCTTGGCATCCATCACGATTGTCCTCAGTATCCCGACAATGATATCTGGAATTTTCGGGATGAACGTTCAAGTTCCATGGGAAGGACAACCGTTCGGATTCATCATGGCCATCACGATGATGATTGGATTTTCCGGTCTCGCCTTCTATATCCTTTGGCGAAAGCGATATTTCTAGCAAAAAAGAGCCTGACGCACGTTGCGTCAGGCTCTCTTCATGTGATTTTGACCGTGACGAGACACAGGTCGTCTTCAATCTCAATCTTTGGCACAAGCTGTTCAGCGACGTGACGACTATAGTCCAAACCGTATGTGGAAACGTCCTTCTCTAGCCAGCGAATCCCATCATCGATATCTTTGCTGTAACACTCCATGAGTCCATCCGTATACATGTGAAGCGTCATATTCGGTGTGATGTCAATCTCTTTCGACTCATAATTCGGTTCCTCGAACATACCGACTGGTACCCCTGTCGTCTCAAGACGACAGTTTCCTTCTTCTGACGTCACGATCACAGGGGGATGGCCTGCATTCACATATTCGATTCGACGCTTTGTCGTGTCGATGTAGCAATAGACCGCCGTGAAGTAGCTGTGCATATCGTCACCAGAGAAGAGGAACGTCATCTGACGGTTCAACTCCGTCATGACGTCTACCGGGTACTGCACGTTCCCGACAAGCCCCGGTAGGATGGAACGGATCCCCATCGTGATGAGCGCCGATGAGACCCCGTGTCCCATGACATCAAAGATGATGACCCCGTATCGGTCCGGAGCGACCTGAAACCATGCGTACATGTCCCCAGCCAATTTTTTAGAAGGCAGATAGAGCGCCCGAACATCAATCTCTTCATTACTGATTTGTGGCGTAAGCGCGCTTTGTTGAATCTTCTGGGCGAGGTCCAAATCATACTGAAGACGGGCCTCATAAATTTTCCGTTCATCAACAGCCGCCTTATAACGGAGAGCAGAACGGATTCTTGCAAGTAATTCTGTTATTTTGATCGGTTTGGTCGTGTAATCTGACGCCTCCGCGTCGAGCCCCTCGGCAATCTGCTTCTCTTCCGTTCGTCCGGATACCATGATGACCGGCAACTCTTCAAAGTCAGCCATCTGCCGAATCCGCTTGCACGTCTCGATTCCTGAAATTCCAGGCATTTCGACATCCAACAGGACGAGATCATACAGCGATGCAGCTTGTGGGGCCATCAGTAAGTCGAGCGCTTCTTCCCCGCTCGAGACCGATACCGTCTCATAGTCGTGCTGGTGAAGCAGTTGCTCGAGTACGAGCGTATTGACCGGTTCATCGTCCACAATCAAAATCGCCATGACTATCCCTTCCTTCTTTACGTATTAATCTATATCGTATTGTACCATATCTTTTCATTCACACACGACATAACCGTCTGTTCATTCTAGTTGAAGAACCTGTCCATTGTTTGGCATACTGAAGAAAGAAAGTGAGGGGTTCATATGGTCTGGATATTTGCCGTCAGCGGTTTAATCATCTTACTCGTCCTCATCGCATCCATCGTCGTCATCCAAAAAGGATACGCCTATAAAGACAATAAAGATGACATCGTCCTCGACTATGACGAAATCAATCGTCGCATTGAAGACGACAAGAAAAGAGACAAGACTGACAAGAAAGAAGGGCCGCTCTAATGCGCGACCCTTTTTTATTTGAATTCAAATCGGAGTGTACCCTTCTCTAAATACAATGAGGCATTGAACGTCTTGTCTCCTTTTTTGAACGTATGGACGTTCGATTGCCCTCCATTGATCATTTGCTTCAACTCATCTTTGACGAGTCCGACGCCGAGCACCTGTTTGGATACGGTGAAGCGACATCCTTCACGATATCCACTACAGCCGATGAACTTCGGATGTTCGACGAGCCCTTTTCCACAATTCGGACAGATACCAAATGATGCCTTCGGTCGAGTCGTTCCTTTCTTTCCATAACGCTTCGCTTCAATCGTATAGCCCTCAGGATTAGCCGCTTCTACTCGCGATTTCGCTTCTTCGACCAAATGAACGGACATCTTCTTCGCTTGTTCAATAAATTCAGCAGCGGAGGCCGATGCTTGACCGATTTCATGGAGACGTTTCTCCCATTTCGCTGTCATGACGGGCGAGGCCAAAATACTGTCTCCGAGGACATCGATCAACAGGCGCCCTTTGTCTGTAGGAACGAGCTCTTTTTTCTGAAGTTGGACATAGCCTCGCTTTTTCAATCCATCGATGATGTTGGCACGTGTCGCCTCGGTCCCAAGACCCTCTACTTCTTTCATGATATGAATCAGCTCTTCGTCATCAAGTTGTTTCCCTGCGACTTTCATCGCCATAATGAGCGCGCCCTCCGTATATCGCTTCGGTGGCTCTGTCTGTTTCGACAACACTTCAACTTTCTTCTCTTTTAATTCTTCACCGACCGTCAGCACAGGAAGCTCGACATCTTTTGATTTCATCTCCACGACTTGTCGATAGCCAGGACTCACAACGACAGTTCCTTTCGCGCGATACAAGTCGCCTCCATCAATCAAATCGACCGTTGTCTTCTCGAGCATCGCTGCGGGTGCAAAGGCCGCAAGGAAACGTCGATTGATCAAATCATATAGCTTCGCCTCATCCCCACCGAGTCGAGTGACGTCACCACACGCCTCCGTCGGGATGATCGCGTAGTGGTCACTGACTTTCTTGGCATTGACATAGCGTCGATTTTTCGACGGGTCCTCAGTCAACAGGTCACGAAGTCCTGCATAGGCGTCGGACTTTAGCAGTCTTGCCTTTGTCTGTGGAAATAACGTCGCCTCATCGGGTGTGACAAATCCTGAATCGGTCCGAGGATAACTGATCCACCCTTTCGTATATAACTTTTGAGCGATATCAAGCGTCTTTTTCGCCCCGAATCCGAATCGTTTCCCTGCCTCTGCCTGAAGTCCGGATAGACTGAACCAAAATGGGGGTTGCTCGATTTTTTCTTCCTTATCGATTGTCTTCACAATCGCGGTTCCAGATGCACGTTTGACGACCGCATCGGCTTCCTCACGCGTTTTGAGCTTCGTTGTCTTTCCAAACGTATACTTCGCTTTGAACGTGCCTCGACCTTTTGCAAGTGTCGCCTCGACTTCGAAGTATGGTTCTGGCACGAATTGTTTGATTTCTCGTTCGCGATTGACGATTAAGGCAAGAGTCGGGGTTTGCACACGACCGAGCGAGAATACGTCTTCAATCCCAATTGTCTTCAACAACGTCGTATAGGCACGAGACGCATTCATCCCAACGAGCCAGTCCGCACAGGCGCGGCTCATCGCCTCATGGTAGTATGGAATCGTCTGTTCACCAGGCAACAGTTGCGAGAATCCACGATCGACTGCTTGCTCCGTCAAACTCGAGATCCATAGTCGAGCAAGCGGTTTTTTGTTACCTGCGAGTCGAAGGATCAGACGAACGATTGCTTCCCCTTCCCTTTCGGCATCCGATGCGATGATGACATCAGTAATCGAGCGATCATGGAGCCATTTTTTGATGGCATAGAACGGTTTCGACTTCCCTTTTGAAATACGATAATCAAATCGTTCTGGGACAATCGGAAGTGCCTCGTACTTCCACGACTTCCATTCCGGACGATAGTGCGACGGTTCTTGAAGTTCACAAAGGTGACCGACCGCCCATACGACAATCGCCCCCTCAGGGAAACGGGGACAAGGTGAGATTTCAATCTCGTCTTTTCGCTTTTTTGATGGGTAGGGAGCAGCCAACTTTTGAGCTTGTGATGGCTTTTCCGCAATGATTAGTCTCATAAGAACTCCTTACTTTGCCTCCTACATAATGGCAAGACGTACATGATTAGCTAGCTTCTACTATGTATTTTACTATATCAAGTCAAAGATGGACACATCGAGAGGGGAGCATTTGTTTGCTATTTCTGAATCATGTCTTGCCTCGTGGCTGTTTTCCGATATTATTAACAGAGAAGTACAACTGTGAAGGAGTGTCGCCATGTCTTATCTCATCTTGTTCGCTGCTGTCTTTTTCTTATCGACGAGCGTCCTCTTCGTCAAATGGACGTCGGCACCTGCCGAGACTGCCGCATTTTACCGAATGCTGTTCACGTGTCTCATGTTGTTACCGTTTGTCGATTTCAAATCACTGATCACCACTCGCCTTATGACACGATATGCTCTACTCCTAAGCGGAACGTTACTGGCGTTTCACTTTTGGCTTTGGTTTTTGTCACTCGATTACACGACGGTTGCCAGCTCCACACTGTTTGTCACGTCGAGTCCAATTTTTGTGTTGATCGGGAATGCACTCATCTTTAAAAAGAATCCGACTCGAAAAGGACTTGCCTTCGCGCTCGTCGCTGTCCTTGGGGGCATGCTCGTCGCTGCGGGGGACGTTCAACTCGGCCGTGAAGCCCTCTTCGGAGACCTACTCGCCTTGATTGCCGCCCTATTGATTGCAGGGTATTGGCTCGTTGGACAGCATGTACGAGCTTCGATGAACACGAATACATATTCTTTTAGCGTATATCTCGTTGCGACGGTCGTGCTTTGCTTCATGTTGCTCGTTCGCGGCACGACATTCACTGCCTTTGAATCAATCAACTGGTGGTACTTCCTCGCGCTCGCTTTCTTCCCGACAATCCTCGGGCACAATCTGTTCAACTATGCGCTTGCCCGTGTCAGTGCGACCGTCGTCAGTATCACGATTCTTGGAGAGGCGTTGTGGGGAATGCTGTTTGGATACGCCTTCTTCGGAGAGCGACTTGGACCGTTCCAATGGATCGGAGCCGTCGTCCTCCTCGGTGGGATATACTTGTTCCTAAAAGAAGACGCCCGCTCGACACGAGCGGACGTTTGATTATAAGTTTGTCGCTTTTGGATTTACATCATGTGCTTCTTTATCTTCTTCTGAAGAACGGAATAATAATTTACGGTCCCAGAATGCCAAAGCAACAGCCGTCAAAAATGTCATCGCATCAGCGATTGGGAATGCCAACCATACGCCGAACACTCCGAGGAACGACGGGAGAATAAAGACGAGCGGTATCGTGTAAAGCGTCTGACGTGAAAGGGACAAGAACATGGCGACTCGCGCTTTCCCGAGGGACTGATAGATTCCATTGACGAGCATCTGAACACTCGGAAGGAAGGAAACGGCGAACAAAATGTGAATCGCCGTCACACCGCCAGCAATGAGCGCCTCATCCGTCGAGAACCAGCCCATGAGTGTTTGCGGGAATAGCTGCAGAATCAACCAAATGATGACAGCAATCGCAATCCCGGCCCGCATCGCCGTCCAAATGGTTTCACGCATTCGGTCGAATCGCTCTGCACCGTAGTTATATCCAACGATTGGTTGCATCCCTTGGACGATTCCCATGATTGGCATACCGACGAGCGCCATGAACTTGTTGATAATGGCGAAAATGGCCAATTCTTCGGTCCCGCCGTACGTACCGAGCATCACGTTGACACCAACGAATAAAATGGATTGGGACACCATCATAATGAACGAAGACGAACCGATTGCCATGATTTCTTTTATCTCATCGAATCGAATCCGGAACTGACGCCACTTGAAGCGCAGTTCCGTTTTTGGTTTTCGGGCGAAGAAGAAGCGCAGCATCAATACGGAACCGATGACTTGGGCGAGTGCCGTCGAAGTCGCTGCCCCGTACATGCCCCAGTCGAACGTGAAAATGAAGAGCGGGGTCGTCACGAGGTTGACGAGAACGGTCGTCAGCATGACCTTCATTTGATAAGGTGCCTGTCCTTCAGCACGAACCATCGCACTCGAAGCGAGTGTGAACATGAAGAATGGTGAGCTGATCAAGACAACTGATAAGTACTGTCGGCTGAGATCCATGATTTCGGTCGTCGCACCGAACACTTTTAAAATGTCATCTAACATAAAGAAAGCAGAACTGACCGCAAGTGCCGCAAACAGACCGACGAGGACAAGTACGTTCAAGAATGTAACGGCTGCACCGGCATCGTCACCGCGTCCGAGCTTCCTCGAACTGATAGACGCCCCACCCAGTCCCACGGCACTCGACACGGCCATTAAAATCATTTGAATCGGGAACGCAATCCCGATGGCAGCGACTGCCGATGCACCGATCCCTCGGGCGACAAAAATCGTATCAATGATATTGTAGAGCGCCGTCACGAGCATCCCAATCATCGCCGGAAGCGATAACTTGAAGAGGAGTCTGCCGATGGGCTCAGTCCGTAATTGCTCCGTATTTTGGTTCATTCTTCCATCCCTCCGTCTCTACTTCTTAGGGTAGCAGGATTGAACGGAACGGGCGACTATGTTGGCTCGGTGGATGTGTCAAACGAGCGAACGAGCACGCACACCTTTTCGCTTACGCATAATGTAATCGGTCGCGACTGGCCGATCCACTTTTACACGAATCGTCATCATCGCTTGGTTAGCAGACTCGAGGAGGTGACCGTCCACATCCTCCATCGTATCAATGACTTGTGAAAAACGAACAAATCCGGGTCCGAAAAATTCAACCTCTTCACCGATTGAAAAGTGATTCCGCTGCTCAAGCGTTGCCATACCCGTCACAGGGTCGTATGAGATGACACGAGCTACAAACGCAAATTGCGGAATCGAACGAGGTTTCCCGAACAATTGCTCTTTTTCAGTCGGGATCCCGTAATAGAACCCGGTCGCGAGCTCACGTTGGGCCGCTTTCCAAATTTCTTCTTCCCATGCAGGGTCGAAGACGAAATGCTCTGGGTCTTCACAGTACGCATCAATCACTTGACGATAGACGTTACACACCGTCGCGACGTAATGAATCGATTTCATTCGTCCCTCAATCTTCAAACTATCGACTCCTGCCTCCACCAAGTCAGGAATGTGGCGGACCATCGATAAATCAACTGAACTCATCGAGAACGGCTCTTCGTCACGCGCTTCCATTTCTTCTGTTAGAAGATCACCTTCTTCAAAGAAACCATATTTCCAGCGGCATGATTGGGCACATCCCCCACGGTTGGCATCTCGTAATGTCATGTGATTTGATAACGTGCATCGACCGGAATAGGAGATACACATCGCCCCATGGACGAACGTCTCAATTTCGACATCGACTTCCTGTTTCATTTTGACGATTTCATCCATCGATACCTCACGAGCCAAGACGATTCGTTCGAGCCCTTCTTCCTTCCAGAAACGAAGGGTCTCGTAGTTTGTCGCCGAAGCTTGGGTCGACAAATGGACGGGCAACCCTTCTGCTTCCGTGAGACACATCTCAATCATCGCTGGATCCGAGACGATGACTGCATCGATTCCGATATCTCGAAGTGTTCGGAAGAAGTCACCTGCCCCCTCGATATCGCCTTCATGCGTCACCATGTTCGCAGCGACGTATACTTTCGCGCCGTACGCATGTGCGAAGGCTACCCCTTCACGCATCTCGTCATAACTGAAATTACCGGCACGTGAACGTAACCCGAACTGCTGTCCGCCGATATAGACCGCATCGGCACCATAATGGATGGCCATCTTTAATTTCTCTAAGTTTCCTGCTGGCGCTAATAATTCTGGACGTCGTTTCATCTTGATCCCTCACTTAATCTCTTCTGGTTTTCGTAACCACAGTCCCGTACCGAGACGGAACGTTTCCGGTTGAAGCTCGTGAAGACGATGTTCCATCTCTACACGATCAAATCGACCGTTCAACAAATTCGTCCGGGCATAAGTAAACAACTGAACGATTTCAACAAACTGGTCCCCGGCGTGCCATCCGTCTAGCTTCCACGTGTGAAGTCCATTTTTGACTAACGTCGGAAGCTGACCCATGAGCGTCAAATCCTCAGAGAATATATGGGTGCCGTTCTCGTCCTCATAGATGGGATAACGACTGGTCGTATCTGCCGGTTCGCTCATATAAAATTCGCGTTGTTTTGCTTCTTCAACCGGTCTTCCGAGTTCGTTAAAGTAATTCGTCACGAGTGGGCGTTTAGAGTGATGGATGCATGTCGGACCATATACTTGTACTTCAACAGGAAGTCCGATTTGCTGCTGGATCAAAACGAGTTCATCGATTGTCACTTCGCGGGCGACGACCGCTCCAATCGCTTCGCGTTTCCCCCAAAATTGGATCTGTTTGGCGGATGTGACGAGCGTTTGGGCATCATACCAATACGGAATCTTTGCCTGTCGAATCAAGCGAATGGCGCCGGGGTCTCCAGCGGTGACATCATCGACTCCTATCGTTTTCAGCGTTTGCAAATAATCTTTTAACTCTTCAATGTGGTCATTGTGCATCAGGTTGTTGACGGCTACCGTCACTTCTTTCCCATACCGATGGGCAAGTTGTGTGACTTCTCTCACAGCATCGATTGTCCAGTCACCTTTTTGTCTCAACCCAAACCTTGAATTTCCGATATATAGTCGGTCCGCGCCGGCTTTGATTAACGCTTCTGCCTGATCAACGCTTTGCGCCGTAGTGACGAGCTGAATCATCATATTTGTTCTACTCCCTACTTTGTGAGTCTAATCACATTTTCTTGCTATACTTTAGCATATGTTTCAATGTGCGAACGGAGCAGGATTTTAACAACTCGTGAAGAATTCAGTAACAATGTATGACTTTTCATCAAAGGAGTGGATCATGTTGTCAAAGACAGCTTTAATCACCGGCGCCTCGATGGGCATCGGTCTAGACTTGGCCGTACTCGCCGCTCGCGACGGCTACGACTGTATTTTAGTATCTCGGAACGAACCACGATTGCATGAACTAAAAAAAGTACTTGAGACACGTTATCGCATCAACGTACATGTCTTTGCACTAGATTTAGCAAAACATGACGCAGCAGTCCGATTGACGACGATGATCGCCGAAGCTGGCCTCACTGTCGACTTTTTAATCAACAATGCCGGGTTCGGCACGTCCGGCGCATTCGCCGACCTCGATGCCGAGACGGAGGCCGACGAGGTCCGATTGAATGTCAATACGTTGACCGAACTGACGAAAGCCTATTTGCCTGGCATGCTCGAACGTGACCACGGATATGTGTTGAACGTTGCGTCCGTCGCTGCCTTCCAACCTGGTCCATATATGGCCGTCTATTATGCGACGAAAGCCTATGTCCTTTCATTCACTGAAGCGATTCATGCCGAAGTGAAAGGTAGCGGTGTGCATGTGAGTGTATTATGCCCTGGCCCGACGGATACAAATTTCTTTAATCGTGCCGGGAGTGAATTGTCATTCTCGAAAATGCCATCTCATCTCGTCGCCTTCTTCGGATACAAAGGGGTGTTGAATAACAAGCGTGTGATCATCCCTGGACTCTCGAACCAGCTGTTGGTCGGGGTCGCCAAATTGATGCCGAGAGCTCTCAGTTTAGAAGTACTACGCCGCGTCCAGAAACCGGCTGATGGAACACCTGCTGAATCGACCACATGAAAAGGAGCGACCGCATCGGGTCGCTCCTTTTATGGTTCAGAGTGTAAGCGAGAGACGTTTACAAGCCGATATAGAAACACACCTGCCGGAATCATGGTCATCAGCGCTGTGGCGATGACGACTCCCCACGCCATGATGGCATCGAGCGTCAGGTCTCCCGATGTGAGCTGGTCCATGATACTCAGTTGTTCTACTGAGAGCACAATCATCAGTGCTGGCCACACGCTCGCCGCAAAGATACTGATCATGGCAAAACGGGCTCTCGTGTAACGTTTTGCCAATAGAATCAGATTTAACAAGATAAACAATAATCCTACGAGTAAAAACATGCCGACTTCAGTGAGATTGATATATGCACCCATCCGTCGTTCACCTCACTCAAAATGATTTGACTATTGTATATTTACCCGAATTGACGAAGGAATATGCGCTCAAACAAGGGACGGATTAAAATGAGGAAGACAACGTTCGATAGCCCATGTGCCAAGTCAAACGGGACGCTGAGTAGAAGTAGCTTCCAAAAGTCAGCTCCAATCACTTCTATGAACGCCAGATTTGTCGTCCATCCATATAAAAATCCAGAGAAAAAACCGAGCGTAAGGAAAAGGATACCTGACTTCATCCATATCGTTCGAAAACTGCTTACGAGCGTCACGACAAGGAGCCACCCCAAAAATTGATAGAAGACGAACGGTCCGATCCCGAGCAACAGACCCGACAAGATGGGTACGAAGAGTGCCAAGACCGCAGCAGCATTCAACCCAATACATAATGCGGTCAGCATCAAAATAGCTGTCGTCGGCTGTACGTTCGGAATCGTCATAAAGAGCCAACGCCCGATGACTGCGAGTGCCAAGAGCTGCACGAGCGGTTGAATCGGGAGGTCAGATTTCTCAAATCGATACAGAACCAGGATGGCAATCAGAATGGCGAGGACGTATGTGACCATAGAGTACTCCGTTCTTGAAAGATTGAGCGCTCACCTTGAAAGACCACGCGACCACTTGCAAGGTAAATCACGTCCGTCGCTTGGTCGACTAACGCCAAATCATGGGTCGCACAAAGCACGCGTGCTGATTCTGACTTTTTCAAGACCGCTTCAAGGAACGTCGTTCGCTCCCCATTCGTTAAATCCACCGTCGGTTCATCGAGCAAAAGGACGCTTGCCGGGTCGTTCAGGACGGCTTGAAGTTGTGCAATCCTCCGATTCGATTCTTTCGGAAACGGACCGTACTCCGTTTCGGCAGGAAGATAGGCAGCTCGCTCCCCCCGCTTCACCCGTCCACGAAGAGGGCGTCTGCTCCTTGCTAAAAGTTCGAGCAACGTCGATTTTCCACTTCCGTTCGTCCCGATACAGACGGTGAGACCCGGTTCAGTCATTTGGACGGTCACTTCTTCAATGGCATAAGTCGCCTGAAGCGGGTGTCGATAGGATACATCGGTCGCATCAATCCTCGGTATCGTCTCCGATTGTCGGAAAGTGATTTGTATGTCTTCAGACGACTCTCGCGCCCGTTCCGTATAACCGATTTGAACACCGAGATCGGTTATACGACGGAATAGCATCTCTAGATGTTCTCGACGGAATTGATCGAGGTGGCGGAACGGTTCGATAAGTACAATTGCTTCGGGCTGATTTGATAGAGCATAAGCGACTTGTACAATCTGTTGTTCTCCGCTTGAACAGGCGTCAAACGCTTTTGGATATAGTGCATCGATTTGTAAGAGTGAGGCAAGTTCCGCTCCCCGAAGCGGGTCAACACCGGATAATAAATGACCAACTTTTCCTGAGAATGGTTGATTCATTCTGATGACTTGAGGACGATACCGTTCGATATATGCCTCGAACGAACCGTCAACGGTAGAAAGCCATTGCATCACGAACACCTCCTTTTGTGATGTATGGATAGATGAGCCATGGAATGATGGTCCATTCGATTGATACATAACCAATCAAGCCAATCGCAAGGAGTTGCAGAACATCCTCGGCCCGGAAGCGACGCATCGGCTCGACTGCAAATTTTGGCTCATGCCTTTGGCTCTTAATGCCATTCTCGATCGCTTCTTGCCAGGCTCCTTTCGGGTGACTTCTGAGCGACTGACGTACCGCCCGTTCCATCGAAGGAATAAGTGCCCACGCCCCGTACAAGAGGGAAGTTGAACGGGGCCATTTGGAGAGGAGTGGCAGCAATCGTTCCAATCGAACAATACGAGAAATCCACAGCATGCCAAGTAAAAAAGTAGCCAACCTCAACAGCTGACGCCATATGTAAGAGAGCGATAACTCCCACCCGAACAATGCAGGGAAGACCGAAACGACAGTAAACGCAATCAATACGATGAGCATCGTCCACGGAAACCGACGTTCAAGCATGAGCAACAGGACAAGACCGACGACCAATACCGTGACATCTTGGATATACGTCAGGATGAATAGATGGCTGAATAGAAAGAAAAGGAGCGTGACAGGATGTCGCCGCTCCCAATCTGCCTCATTCGAAGAAAGCAATCGCATCTTCTTCAAACCGCCACTGAATGACGTCCGTCGATTCTACTTCTTTAGCACCGGCCCCTTCATCTCCGGGCGCACCATTAAAAGCAAATACCCAGCCTGACGATTGTCCTTCTGATTTTTCTTCGACGCCTTCGATTGCCGTCACGTACGACATGTCTCCGCTTCCTGTCACTTCGAGGTCAAGCCCTGTCGCTTTCAATGCGTCGAGCACGGTCGCATCATCTTCCAAACAGACGCTCTTCTCTTGATAGAGCGTCTCCTCCGTCGCCGCATTGTATACGGAAATGGTCGGACTTACATCGCACGCCTCTTGTTGGGCTTCTTCTCCGCCACATCCGACAAGAAGTGCGGTCGCTAATAGGGAAAAACTCAAATACGGTTTGATCATTCTGTCAAATCCTCTCGTTGATGTATCGAATAATTATATAGTATCGTAAAACGTTCGCCTGAACTTCGTCCTTCCCGTGTCAGTCCGACGAGTTGGATGCTGTTTGCGAGGACTGGTTCGCGCTGGAGCCAGAACTTGACCAGTTCATTGTCCCGATTGATCATGAGCATCGATTCGTTTTCGAACGTGTACATGTCATACAGCCCATCATAGGAAAGTTGTAACACTGGGGCAGAAACGACGTCAGTATACTCATCCCATGAAGGACCTCGTAACGTCGACAGCATGTGGTCGAATTCGACAAGCTTTTCAAAAAAGGCCTGTCCAGATTCTTTACGCAGTTCATCGACTTGTTCATACGAAAGTTGTCCTGAGCCGTATGTTACACGGATCTGTTGGAACGATTCGGCTCGTTCCACCATGAGTAAGTACTCAATGGATTGAACGTTCCCTTCTCGGTCGATCTGTAGTTTCCCACGATCTAATTTAATCGATTCACTATTGATTCGTTGTAACAATTTTTCAGTCATGTCATCAAACGATTCATCCGTGACCGAAACGGCGCCGATTTGTTGCGATTCGGAACGAAACCCGGATTGATCGAATAACGGGACAAAAAGCAAGACAAGAAAAAAGAAGAACCCTAACAGTGCCCCATACCATTTATACCGGCTGTTCTGTTTCGGAAAGAACAAAAAAGACAATAGAAAGCCAATCGGAATGTGAAAACCGCCGATGGGGAAAGACACGATTCCAAGCAGTGAATAAAATAAGAACTTTGGAAAAAAGTTCGCTTCCGGCTCTTTTAATTGATTCAATCGAATCCCTAATAGAACGCTGATTACTAAAAAGGCTGCCCATACATAGAGTTGAATGGTCACATCACTCCCCCACTGTATATTCTAAAAAGTCCGTCGCAACGAGACTCGATGGAAAATCCGACACAACTTCTTGAACAAATTCTTCCTCTCGTCCGACATAGCGTGCTGAGATGTGTGTCACAATCAGCTTGCCGACGGCGCACGCATTCGCTAGCGCGGTCGCTTCACGTGTCGTCGAGTGACCATACTTCCGAGCGAGCGCTTGTTCCGCCTCCATAAACGTCGCCTCGTGAACGAGGAGGTCTGCTCCATCCGCCAACTTCTGCGCGTTCTCACACGGGATTGTATCTCCTAAAATCGCTACGATTTTTCCCGGAATCGGTTCAGTGACGTATTCTTTAGAGTCATACCATTTTCCTTCAAATTCAAATCGGTCTGATTCTTTGATGGTTCGATAAATCGGTCCACTTGGAATACCGAGTTCTCTTACAAGATCGACGCGTAGCATGCCCGGTTTTTCTGGACCATCGATTCGGAAACCGAATGAAGGGAACCGATGCTCTAATTTTCGCACAGTGACGAGATGGTCGTCTTGTATGAATGTGTCCCCGTCCGAGTACTCGATCACGGTCAGCTCGTATCCTAGATGTGAGCCTGTGACACGCAACGTAGCTTCAAGCCATTTTTTCAATCCTTTTGGTCCATAGACGGTCAAGGGGGCGGTTCCATCGAGTGCCGAACGAGTCGATAAGAATCCAGGCAATCCGAATACATGGTCACCATGAAGATGCGTCACCCATACCGCTGTCACTTTTCTCGGTTTGATTTTCGTATAGAGCATTTGGTGTTGCGTGCCCTCGCCACAATCAATCAGCCAGGTCACGTTCGATAAATCGAGAGCTAGCCCCGATACGTTGCGCTGTTTCGAAGGCATCCCCGACCCAGTTCCTAAAAACTGTAACTTCATAAATATTTAATTCCTTTCTTCAAGCCGTTCCATGCTATACTTGACGTAATCGCTGAAAAGGATGTGATTTGTGATGACAAAGGCAGAACAACCCGAATCGATTTATGAGACGATTCGAGAACGCGCAGCTTTGATGAATCGCTTGCACCAACAGGAACAAGGCACCTCTATCCGCATTCACGACATAGCGATCGAACTTCATTGCACAGACGAGTTGATTTTAGAATCACTGGAGTTCGCAGCATAACGAGTACGAACACATACGAAGAGCCGACGAATGGTCGGCTCTTTTTTATTGCTTAGGTGATGCGACTTCTTCAACGATTGTCACGACATATTCGACGAGTTTATACAACTCTTCAAGTGGCATCCGTTCGTTCGTCGTATGAATCTCTTCATAGCCGACCGCCAAGTTGACTGTCGGGATTCCCCCACCGGCGATGACGTTCGCATCCGAACCGCCCCCTGAGTGTAAGATTCGAGTCGGACGTCCGATTGTCTGAGCCGCACGTTTCGCCACCTCAACGACTTCGTCCCCTTCCTCAAACTTGAATCCAGGATACATGATGTCGATGTCCACTTCGGCACGACCACCGAACGACTCAGCGACCTCGATGTACGCTTGTTTCATCGTTTCCGCCTGTTTCTCCATCTTCTCATGGATGAGGGAACGGGCCTCAGCAAGAACTTCGACATAGTCACACACGATGTTTGTCGCGCGACCCCCTTCGAAACGTCCGATGTTGGCTGTCGTCTCTTCATCGATACGACCGAGCGGCATCTTCGCGATGGCTTTCGCTGCGATTTGAATCGCCGAGATTCCTTTTTCAGGTGCGACACCAGCATGAGCCGTCTTCCCGTAAATCTTCGCGTTCACTTTTGCTTGAGTCGGAGCGGCGACAATGATGTCTCCAACTGGTCCATCCGAATCAAGGGCAAAACCGAACTTCGCATCGATTTTCGATAAATCCAATACTTTCGCACCGACGAGACCTGATTCTTCCCCGACAGTGATCACGAACTGGATTTGACCATGTGGAATTTGTTTTTCTTTCAATTCACGCACGAGTTCGATCATCGCAGTGAGGCCGGTCTTGTCGTCTGCTCCGAGAATCGTCGTACCATCCGTGACGACATATCCGTCTTTGATGCTCGTCTTGATTCCTTTACCTGGAGTAACCGTATCCATGTGAGCCGTAAAGTAAATCGGATCAACATTGTCTTTCGTTGCAGGCAACGTGATGATCAAGTTGTTACCAGAGTGTGCCGTCTTCGTTGATGCGTCGTCCTCGTAGACGTCGCAGCCAAGCTCTGTGAATACACCTTTCAAATGTTCACAGATGATCGCTTCTTCCTTCGTTTCTGAATCGATGCCGACCAATCCTAAAAATGTGTCGAGCACGCGTGTCTCGTTTACCATAAACAACATCCCTCCATCCAAACATTTCTTGACCATTATATCAAACTCCCCTGGATTGCACGAATCTTTTCCATTCTGTACAATGATGGCAAACACGTATATGGAGGCAGACCATGAAGAAAAAACAGAAAAGACGACAACGCATCATTCAAATCGGCGTCGTCGTCATCGTCTCAATCTTTTTAATCAGCACGTTTCTCTCGAGCATGACCATGTTCTTTTAAGAGCAAGATGTATCGCTCTTTCAAGATCAAGTAACTTTTTACATCAGATAAAATATTTAATAAGGATGAGCGTACCTCGAATTCCTCACGCGTCGTGGGGAGAGGTACGTTTTTTCGATAATGCTCAATCATCTCTTCAAGCTCCTGTAGAAAGACGGATGCATCGGCCTGCTCGTTCACATGGTCCCCGACTCGACGTAAGAACGTCGCGACCGGTTTCGCTTCATTGACGACCATCGTGATTTCTCTGGCGTTATCCGCGACTCGTTTGAGAATATCATACTGCCGTTCACGCATCCGGAAGTATAGATAGTCCATGTCTTCATTCCGCTTTCCGATTGAGTTTCCCATACGGCGAAGGGCTAAATCTTTCCCCTCTTTCAGATAGTCCCGTGTCTTGATGAGCATCATCGAGTGGTTGTTATAGACGCCCGTCTCGACACATGCCGCCACGTCATAAAACAGTACTGCGAGCGAGCGGTCGATATTCTCTTTAATCCGTACAATCTCACGGTCAAGCGTCGGCATGTACATGTTGACGACAAGCCCGACACCGACACCGATCGCAATGAGCAATAGCTCATTGATAAATAACTCCAGTGTAAACTGTGCCTCGGTGTAGAGGTGGGTCAAAATGACGACACTCGTAATGAGCCCGTCTTGCAGTTTCAATTGTTGTACGAGTGGAATGAAAATGACAAAATAAAGTGTGAGCGTCACCGGTGAATAGCCGAGTAGCGTGAACATCGCCGCACCCATTCCGATGGCGAGAAGACTTGCCATGACTCGTTCATAGGAGGCGCGAATCGATTTTTTACGCGTCTCTTGAATACTTAAAATGGCGATAATGGCTGCAAATACAAAATAATCGAGATGAATTGTTTCGGAAATGAGCATCGCGATACCTGCTGCGACCGCGGTCTTTAACGTCCGCGTTCCAATTTTCATACTAATTTCCCCCTTCTCCATCAAATTGTTGACTAAATCAACTCGTTTGGCAATTCAAAAGTTTGGAAGTGATTTGATTGAAACGAAAGAAAAGACTTAAGGTTTGGCCGATGATTGCGACACTTAGTCTCGCCATCGCAGCCTTTTTATGGATTCAATCTTCCCGTGAAGACACCTATACCGTCGAAACGGTGACGAATGGCGACCGTGTCACGAGGTCGTTCGAATCTCTCGCAGAAGCAAAACGATACATGACGGCCGGTAAGAACCGGACATTGTTCTCGCCCTCTGGAGAAGTACTCGATTTTACAGGTACCGGAGTCGTCGTCACTCCGAGTGATGCTATCACAAACTTATATAAAGATGCATCATTTAAAACACGACAATCCTATGTCGCTGGTGGCACGAGACTTCAACTAATTGAGCGCGGAGACGATCATCTTAAAGTACGTATCTCCGGGGCGGATGTGTATGTCAAACCGGATCAAATGGCGTTATTTCCTGAAGCAGTTGTGAAGAGACGTGGATTTTACGAGATTCGAGAAGGTGACGTCTACCATACGGTGGAAGCGAACGCCAATCTCGCCGGTACGTTCCTTGTAGGTCCAACAGAAAAAAACTCGGATGACCGTTTTTACACAGAACGTGTCCAAGACGTCTTCGATTCTCCTTATCAATTTGCATCGATTCGCAAGTCGTCCCCATATTCGGCTGACGAGTTTGATCAATATTTAAAATCCATCGATTCACCACTCGCTGGGGAAGGCAAGTCTTTTAAACGGGCAGAAGATACGTATAACATTAATGCCTTATTCCTGCTGGCGGTTGCCGGGCATGAGTCCCGATTTGGAACGTCCGATATCGCTCGGGACAAGCGGAACCTATTTGGGTTCCGCGCGACAGATGACGACCCGAGCGGGAATGCGACATCCTTTAAAACAATTGACGCCAGCGTACAAGCTGCTGCTGAATTGTTTGCGACTAAATATGTCACTGGGCCATATGCTCGTGGCGATTATCCTGGGAACAAGCAGGAAGGCATCAATATCTTCTATGCCTCCGATCCATACTGGGGTGAGAAAGTTGCCGGTACGATGTACACGATCGACCGTGAACTCGGTTTGAAGTACTTGAAAAAAATTCAATGAAAAGTAGCCCGGCTCATACGAGTCGGGCTGCTTGACGCTTCATTCGATTATAACTTCCATCTCTTGCTCATACAATTCGATGAGTCGATTGTTGTCGAGCACATGCTCACTTGACTGTTCGTAGCGGTCTGTGACGAGCGGAATCAAATCTTCCCACACGACCCATTTCACGTATTGATCGCGATAATAATCATGATTGAGCTCATACACGCTCATCTCTTTTGCCTCTGCATATCGTCTTTGAGACTCGACCACCGTCGCATCCGGTCCTTTTTCAATCCGTTCATCGACTTCGTCACCCGTTACTACGATTCCATATTCGCTTTTCGCATGCTCCAACCATGCACGTTCAAAATCAGCTTGGTCTTTTGCACGGATTATAAGTTCCTTCACATCGATGGTTTCACCACTCTTCTTCATCTCCACGTACATTCGTTCTGCCAACTTTCGTTCGAAATCGTTATTGATTTGCGGAGCCAAATCGTTTTGAAACGTCTCAAGGATTTTCTTCAGTTCTTCGACCGTCGACTCAGAATAAACCTTTGTCTCAGTTTGGGTGAACATCTTATTTTCGACCTGTTCAGACATTTTCTTTGAATCAGATTGATCGATGAGCACAAACATTCCGACAATGATAAGTACGAATATGGTCAGCCCTGTAACGCGCTTCATGTTCCATCATCTCCTATTTTAAATTCACGTCATGGTTTTGAGTATCAATCGTTACATCATGTATATACTTCTCAAGTGAAAAGAATGATTCAACATCGAATGACATTTTGTTGAAGGAGTTTTACATCATAAGACGAATACGTAAAATGAACGACCATTCATTTTTGAGGGGGAATTAAGATGAAAACGATTTGGATTACCGGGGGATCGTCCGGCATGGGGAAAGCGATGGCATTAAAATTTAAACAGGAAGGATGGAACGTCGCTATCAGCGGTCGAAACGAGGAACGACTAGTAGAAGCGATGAACGATTTGAATTCAATCGATGCAGGTCAGGCGATGAGTGTGCAACATGACGTTCGTGACTATGAAGGATGCGCGAAAGCACTGGCTGACATCGTATCCGCTTATGGACCAGTACACGCACTCGTCAACAATGCTGCCGGAAATTTTGTGTGTCCGACTCTTGATTTATCTCCTAATGGTTGGGCAAGTGTCATCGACATCGTCTTGAACGGGACATTCAACTGCACCCATGTTCTCGGGAAACATTGGGAAGCAGATGAAATCCGTGGCGGCTCCATCATCAACATGGTCGCTTCCTATGCGTGGCAGGCAGGTCCTGGTGTCGCACCGAGTGCGGCAGCGAAAGCAGGGGTCTTGAACTTGACGCGAACACTCGCGGTTGAATGGGGCTATCAATTCGGCGCGCGGGTCAATGCCATCAGTCCTGGACCGATTGAACGGACAGGCGGCGCTGAAAAGCTCGTCTCCCACGTAAAAGAAGTGGAGCGTATTCGCCGTAATGTCCCACTTGGACGTTTTGGGACACCGGAAGAGATTGCGGACCTCGCTTACTGGATGGCATCAGACGAGATGCGCTATTTAAACGGGGATTGCATCTCTCTTGACGGTGGTCATTGGTTGAACAAGCATCCATTCTAATCAAAAGGACGACCGAATTTACTCGGTCGTCCTTTTATATGTCCACCCCATCCCATTCTTCATGAAACTGTTCTAGAAACTGCTGCATGAAAGCATGACGTGACATCGCTAGTTGTTTTGCTTTTGAGGTATGCATCATCGACGCCAGCTTCAACAGCTTGTCATGAAAATGTTGAATGGCACTCTCTTCCGACAAATCGAGCGGAGTTTTGCGAGAACCCGCGAACTGGAACGTTCGCGCAATCCCGATGGCCCCCATCGCATCAAGACGGTCGGCGTCTTGCAAGATTTCGCTTTCCCGGGTCGTCGGGGTCTTGTCTTTTGAGAAGGAGACCTCATCAATCACCGCCATCACCAATTCCACTTGCTCTTCAGTGATGTCAATTGAGGACAGATGCTGTTTGACGAGACCGTTCGGACGACCGAGCTTATGATCTTCCACGTCGTGTAAATATGCCGAGAGGAGGAGAACCGTCCGATTGACCGGTTCATCCTCCATTAAACGTTCCACTAGTCGGACGACACGCGTAATGTGGGCGACGTCATGACCCGACGCGTCATTTGCATGAATCGTTCCGATGAACTCTCGCGTCGCTTGAATCACGTCCATGCTTAAATCTCGATCGTCGTATTCGGTTCAATCAAGAGACCTCGACGGTGCAATTGGTCACAAAACGCCTGAGCATCTTGTTTAATCGGCGGGAACGTATCAAAGTGGATCGGAACGACACGTTTCGCTTGAAGCCACTGCGCCGCATCTAATGCGTCTGTTGGCCCCATCGTGAAGTTGTCTCCGATTGGAAGGAACGCGACATCGATTTCAAACCGTTCACCGTACATCTTCATATCGGAGAAGAGACTCGTGTCTCCAGCGTGGTAGAGCGTCAGTTCGTTCGTCTCGATGATGAATCCGGCAGGCATCCCCATATAGACCGGTGTATCCCCCATGTCAAAGCTCGAACTGTGGAACGCTTGGGTCATCGTGACACGCCCGAACGGAAAGGCATGACCTCCCCCGATGTTCATCCCGTGAACAGAGAAGCCTTTTTTCTCGTAATACGATGCGAGTTCATGTGTCGCCACAATCGTCGCACCCGACGATTTCGCAATCAATTCGACATCCTCGATATGATCGAAATGAGCATGTGTGAGCAACAAATAGTCCGGACGTAGTGTAGAAGGGTCTATTTCCGTATGAGGGTTACTCGTCAAAAATGGATCGATCAACACGTTTACGCCATCAATCTCAAATCCTACAGTCGCATGTCCATAATAGGTGATTTTCACGTGTATTCATCCTTCCTTCGTAAGTTCAGATTACAACACTTTCTCCAAGAAACGTTTCGCCCGGTCGGTTTGCGGATTCAACAACAGGTCAGCCGGTTTTCCTTCTTCCATGAGAATCCCTTCATCCAGGAAGAGGACGCGGTCTGCCACTTCACGGGCGAAGCCCATTTCGTGTGTGACGACGACCATCGTCATCCCAGTCTCAGCCAACCCTTTCATAACGTCGAGTACTTCATTGACCATCTCAGGGTCAAGTGCCGATGTCGGTTCATCGAACAACATGACGTTCGGTTCCATCGCCAAGGCACGCGCGATGGCGACACGCTGTTTTTGTCCACCCGAGAGTTGGCTCGGATAGGCATCGATTTTTTCAGAAAGGCCGACACGTTCGAGTAATTTCTTCGCACGTTCCAGCGCTTCCGCCTTGCTGACTTTTAAGACGTTGATTGGTGCATACGTCAAATTGTCCAATACGCTCATATGAGGGAACAAGTTGAACTGTTGGAATACCATCCCAATGTTTTGACGCGCCTTCGCGACGTTCGCCCCTTTTTTCGTGAGCTCGAATCCGTCGACACTGACCGTCCCGCTCGTTGGAATCTCAAGCATGTTCAAGCAGCGTAGAAAAGTCGATTTACCAGACCCGGACGGTCCGATGACAGCAACCACTTCACCACGTTCGATCGTCGTCGTGATTCCTTTTAAAACTTCTAAGTCACCAAATTGTTTGTGTAGGTCTTTTACTTCGATCATCTTCCATCACTCTTTCTTAACCGTTTTTCTAGACGTTGTCCAAGATACGTCAAGATCATCACTATCGTAAAGTATATCACACCGGCGAATAGAAGCGGTTCGAAGTAGATTGCCTTCTGCCCACCGACGATTTGCGCACGACGCATGATATCGAGCACCCCAACCGTCGAGACGAGTGCAGACTCTTTCGTTAATGTGATCATCTCGTTCACAAGAGCAGGCAAGATGTTCTTGAACGCCTGTGGCAAGATGATGGAACGTAACTGTTTGACATATGGGACACCAAGAGCATCCGAAGCCTCCCACTGTCCTTTATCTACTGCTTGGATACCCGCTCGAATAATCTCTGAAATATACGCCCCCGAGTTGAGCGAGAATGCGATGACCGCTGACTGGTACGGTGTCGTGATGTATCCCGTCAGTTGCGGCAATCCGAAGTGGATGATGGCGAGTTGCAAAATGAGTGGTGTCCCACGGAACACCGCCGTATAAGCATGTCCGATAAAGTTAATCAGACGATTCGGGACAATTTTTAATGTAGCGACAACAATCCCAAGTGAGATCCCAATCAATGCCGAGACGATCACCACTTGGAACATGACTGGAATCCCCTCAAGTATATAAGGGATCGAATCATAAATCCGGCTAAAATCCATAGTGAGTTCCTCCTAAAAAAGGGCTGACCGATTCATCTTCAGTCAGCCTCGTACGATTCATTATTCGGCTGGCGCAGCCTCTTCTTCAAACCATTTCTGTGCTAACTCTTCGATTTCTCCACTGTCGATCATCTTCTTCAACTCTTCGTTGAATTGATCGCGGAGTTCATCATCTTTACGGAAGGCAGCAGCAGAACCTGCTTCTTCTTCGTCCACAATTTCAAATGTCGTCAATTCACTATCTTGCTCGAGGTATTTTTTCGCGACCGTATCTTCGATGACCATCGCGTCAATACGTCCTGTCTTGATTTCTTGAATGATCTCAGGAATCTTGTTCAACGAGACGATCTCAGCATCTGTGATTTGATCTTGTGCAATCCCTTCTTGAATCGAACCGAGCTGGACTCCGATCTTTTTCCCCTTCAAGTCTTCAAGTGATTGAAGCGAATCATCTTTTGACAAGATAAAGTTCACCGCTGTGAAATAAATATCTGAGAAATCGGCATTTTCTTTACGCTCTTCTGTCGGAGTCATCCCCGCCATTACGAAGTCGACTCGACCTGCATTGAGGGCTCCAAGTAAGCTTCCGAAATCCATATCTTCAATTTTCAATTCATATCCCATGTTCTCTGCCACTTTTTTGGCGATATCGATATCAAATCCGACAATCTCGTCGCCATTCGCTGTATCGACGAACTCATATGGGAAGTAATCGGCACTTGTACCCATGACGATGACTTTGTCATCCTCACCATCGGTCGATGTCGATCCTCCTTCGTTCACGTCTGCCCCACACGCGACTGAGAACGCGGCCAGTCCTGCTAAACATAATGCTAGAAAACCTTTTTTCATCTTCATCTCCCTTTCATAGTTGAATGATAATTATCAGAACATTAAAAAAATTATGACATATGTGTGAACGTAGCTCAACTGTTCTATGACACATCAGTTGTCCGACTTGTGTCTTCAACCACTATATACACATAATTATTACTTGTAAAGTATATTCATGCAAATTATATAAAAAAGAAGGTCACATTCGCTCGAAAGCGAAATATGTGACCGTTCCATTGTCGCGTGACCCATACGGTTGCACCTGTTTGACCGAAGTCATCGGGATGGCACTATACACATGTGGATAACGTTCTCCATCCTCATCCAATTCATAATGTAGCAGCTGACCAAGTCGGTTGACGTGTAACGATACGAGAACGACCGCTTCACCCGAATACGACTTTTTGACGACCTTTCCAATCTGTTGCGGCGTACAACATTTGATTGTCCCTTCAGATTGAAGTGACGGTTCATTGATTTCACCGCGTGACAGGGCAATCATATATTCTGCCTCCGTCATGATTTTGATGACTGGTTCCATATACCCTGCCCCTTTTCACAAAAACGCAAAGGCAGTGCCTTTGCGCCGATGCTTGATTATGCGAAGTAGATGTCGAACAATGTTTGCAATTGGTCGACGAGCTCTTCAGCAGTCGATGACTCGATTTCACTACGCTCTACCATCGTCACGATGTTGCCATCCTCAAGAAGTGCGATTGACGGTGAAGACGGTGCATATCCTTCAAAATACTCACGTGCACGATCTGTCGCTTCACGGTCTTGACCAGCAAACACGGTCACGAAATGGTCAGGCTTCACACCTTCGATCTTGTTGACGTATGCGGCAGCTGGACGAGCAATCCCGCCTGCACACCCACAAACCGAGTTGACGAGGACGAGTGTCTTCCCTTCTTTTTTCAGTGCTCCGTCTACTTCTTCCGGTGTCGTGAGCTCTGTGTATCCTGCAGCACGTACTTCGTTACGCGCTTGTTCGACTACATCTTGAAAATATAATTGAAAATCCATGTTGTTTCCCCTTTCGACATTTCGTCTGTACTCCCTTATTTTACGTCTTGTTCCACCTCGAGGACAAGTCTATCGCTCAATTCACGTTCTAAGAACGGGTCTGCCCCTAACATCTGTTTGAAAGCAAGGTAACGTGCCTTCGTCTCTGCGCTCGCCTGACGGTTCGTCAAGTAGGCACGAATCATGATATTTTTCGGCGTATGCTCGAGGTCGATGAATTCGAGCAGCTGGGTATCATACCCGACAAGTCCGAGCAGTTCAGCCCGAATGGAATCGGTCGCGAGTGAGGCGAACCGTTCTTTGATCAAGCCATGTTGGAGCATCACGTCTAAATTCGACGCTTGAATTTGACGATTCAATTCCTTTTGACAACACGGAACGCTCAAGATGACTTTCGCGCCCCAGCGGACGGCACGTGCCAACGCCATGTCTGTCGCCACATCACATGCATGAAGGGTCACGACCATATCAACAGCTGTTTCCCCTTCATATTCATTAATGTCTCCGACTAAAAATTCGAGCCGTTCATATCCAAGATCTTTCGCAATCGATGCACACTCTTCAATGACCTCTTTCTTCAAATCGAGCCCTGTGATATGGACGTCATATCCTTTCATCTCATGAAGGAAATGATAGAGCGCGAACGTCAAATACGACTTCCCTGATCCGAAATCCAAGATTCGAACGGTACGGTCTGCCGGCAAGTATTTCAGTGAATCCTCAATGAACTCGAGGAAACGATTGATTTGTTTGAACTTGTCATACTTTTGACGCTTCACTTTTCCGTCCGTTGACTGAATGCCGAGTCGAATGAGAAACGGAACTGGCTCGTCGAGTGGAAGCACGTACTGTTTTTCCCGATTGTGGCTCAGTTGAACTTCTTTTTGAGCCGTCTGCTTTTCTTTCAATGTCACTTTGAACTTTTTCGATAATTGGAACTGGAGGTCGGAATCTTTTAACTGAAACTGTCCTTGTCGGAACGTTTCGAGAAGCTCATTCACTTCCGTGACAGCCTCATCTGGTGTCAAGTTTTTATGGTTCATCACCCGCTCATACTGATACTCGAACTGGATATGATACGCATTTCGTAGCATGACCGGTTTCAATTTGACCCGTCTGAGATCGCTAGATTTTTGACGGGGTTGACTGATGGTCGCCGACACGAGATGATTTGATTGTAAGACGTCTGCGAGACGCTCTTGTAACGCTTTATATTCCAATGGATTCAATCCTTTTTTAGAAATTTTGAAACATATCGTTTCACCTGTCCGTACATACTATTACACGAAGACGACGTTACGTCAAAGGAGGATACACATATGTTTAAAAAGATTTTATCATCAATCGGAATCGGTGCCGCAAAAGTCGACACACGTTTGAATGAAAGCCACTGTACACCGGGTGGAGAACTCACTGGAGTCGTCCATATCGAAGGTGGTTCGGTCGAACAATCCGTCGACAGTATCTATCTCTTCTTCAATACGTTGTATAAACATGAGGTGAACGATAAGTCGACATACTCGACGTTCACCATCGAAAAAATCTTATTGAATGAAGCACCGTTTATGATTGGTCCTGGAGAAGTGAAAGAAATTCCGTTCACAGTCAACGTCCCGTTCAATACGCCACTCTCTGTGAGCCAATCAAAATCATGGATTGAAACGGGCCTTGATATCGCCCAAGCCGTCGATCCAAAAGATGAAGATGCGATCACCGTACAACCGAATGCAGCTCAACAAGTCATATTAGATGCGATGGACGAGCTCGGATTCCGTTTGAAGAAAGCCGACACGGAGATGCTCCCGGCACGTCATCGTTCGGGACGTCTTCCGATTGCCCAAGAACTCGAGTATTCAGCGAACGGTTCGCGATTCGGTCGCCAGTTAGACGAGGTAGAAGTTGTGATTCTACAAGACGAGGATGCCATCGAATTGCTCATTCAAGTCGACCGCAGTGTCCACGACCTCGGAAGTCTCTTTGCTGACTTGACGGGAACGGACGAGTCGACTCATCGTGTACGCTATGACGCTGCACGTTTATCAGTAGCTGAAGTTCGTCGCGACATCGAATCGATGATTGAACAATCGATTTGAGGAAATCACTGACACGCCATTTCTATGAATGGCGTGTTTTTCTGAGGTATTGAATTTAAGCATCCATTTTTTTACAATGAACATATGGAATAAACCCTTTTCTGGAGGTGACTACATCTTGTTTGCTTTAATAATGATTGGGAGCCTTGGTCTTGCAACGCTTGCCTTACCGATTCTAGAGACCAGTCTTTCTGATTCACTCGCCTATTTCACGCTTGGTGGACTCGAGGTGCTGATTGGTTTGATTGCCATGTGTCTCATGCGCAATCCGTCGACAAACGCCTTATCATTCATGAAGTTCATGCCCTATCTTGTACTATTGATTCATTTCCCTACCTCACTCCTTTTGCTTTGGATTTCTTCGGTCAGACGTGATGGGGTTTCTGCATTTTCATTAAACTATATTTTTATATACTGGATGTTCCTTCTCGTGTTCGTCGTAGTCAGCAGATTGACGTACCGTGTCCATCAAAGACGATTCGAAGGTGCATGATTAGAAAGGATGATTCTACATTGGATCTACTTCAATTTCTTTACGACCGAGCAATTCCACTCACACTATTCACGACACTCGGCCTATTCAGTCTCATGTTTGCGTTCGCACTATATAAATCCAAACCACGACTCTCCAAAGGACTCGTCACAATAGGCATGTCCTTGTCGTTTCTTCTCTTACTGATCTCAGCCGCAAGCTTCGTCTTCACGGTATTCCTTGGCTATAACTCATAAGAAATGGAGGCACCCCACTGGGAGCGCCTCCATTTTTTAATCAATATACGGTATATGTGTTTGGGTCAATCGACTCGAGTGAGTGCTTGATCGCTTGTAAGAACTGACCTGCGACGAGACCGTCAAGGACACGATGGTCGACAGACATACAAAGGTTGACCATATCGCGTGCCGCGAACATCCCGTTTATCCAGACCGGACGCTTCACAATCGACTCGACCGATAGGATTGCCGCTTGTGGGTAATTCAAGATTGGTGCCGATTGAATCGAACCAAACGCACCTGTGTTGTTGATGGTGAATGTCCCACCACGCATCTCTTCAGCCTTCAAGCGGTTCTCACGCGCTCGCGTTGCCACGTCTTGAAGGGAAACGGCTAGTCCTTTAATATTCTTCTCATCCGCTTGGCGAATGACCGGTACGTAAAGGGCGTCGTTTGCCGCGACGGCTACCGAGAGATGGATGTCTTGGTGAACTTTGATGTGATCTCCTGCCCACTCCGAGTTCATCATCGGATACTTCTTCAATGCTTCGATGGCTGCCTTCATGAAGAACGGCATGAACGTCAATTTGACACCTTCCCGTTTCATGAACTCGTCTTTCAATTTCGCACGGGCTTCAACGAGGTTCGTCACATCCACTTCAATCATGAGCCATGCGTGTGGAGCCTCGTGTTTCGAGCGAACCATATTGTTCGCAATCGCTTGACGTACCCCGGCTGTCGGAATCGATTCATAACGGCCAGATGAAGTCGATGATGATGCGACCGGTTGTGACGGTTCAACGACAGGACGTGGTGCCTCAGTCGGAACGTCCAACTTCGTCTGTACCATCGTCTCTTGGACAGGCGCTTGTGTCGCTTGCTCAGAAGTCGATGCCGGACGTCCTTCTGATAAGTAACGAAGAATATCTTTCCGCGTGATCCGACCGCCTAGACCGCTTCCGCTCAGTTCATTCAAATCGATATCATTCTCGTTGGCGAGTCGGATGACAGCAGGAGAGTATCGACCGTTTCCACTTCGTTTTTTCGGTGCAGTGGCGACAGCTTGCTTAGAGACGGATTCTGCAGGTGGCGTTTCTGCAATCGGTTCTGTCTTCGTCTCAACTGCCGCTTCCTCCGCGCTCTCGACTTCCATCGTCAATACCGGTGTCCCGACGCTGACGGTCTCCCCTTCTGGAATGAGAAACTCTTTGACGACTCCTGCGCTAGTCGCCGGAATCTCTGCCGTCACTTTGTCCGTCATGACTTCCGCGAGTGGTTCATATTCTTCCACACGGTCTCCCGGTTTGACGAGATAGGTCGTGATCGTGCCTTCTGTCACACTTTCCCCAAGTTGGGGCATGGTAATCGTTTGTTCCATGGAGATGCCTCCTTAAAACGCTGCGAGCTGACGCGCCCGCTCGGCAATTTTTTCTGGGGATACGATAAAGAATTTTTCCATAGGTGGTGCATACGGCATTGCCGGCACATCGGGGCCAGCCAAACGCTCAATCGGCGCATCGAGTTCGAAAAGCGCCTTCTCCGCGATAATCGCCGCCACTTCTCCGATGATGCTTCCTTCTTTGTTGTCCTCCGTCACGAGTAACACTTTACCCGTCTTCTTGACCGATTCGATGATCGCTTCTTGGTCGAGCGGGTAGACGGTACGAAGATCGAGGATGTGCGTGCTGATTCCTTCTTCTTCGAGCGTTTTCGCAGCCTCTTGTGCCATATGCACGCAAAGACCGTACGTGATGATCGTGATATCGTCACCTTCCCGTTTGACAGCGGCCTTACCAATTTCAACCGTGTATTCGTCCGTCGGCAATTCCGCCTTCAAAAGACGATAGGCACGCTTATGTTCAAAGAAAAGAACAGGGTCGTTCGAACGGATTGCTGCTTTCAACAATCCCTTCGCATCGACAGGGTCAGATGGAATGACGACTTTAAGACCTGGCGTCGAACTGAACATCGCCTCGACTGATTGCGAGTGATAGAGAGCCCCGTGAATACCCCCACCGAAAGGAGCACGGATGACCATCGGACATGTCCAATCGTTGTTTGAACGGTATCGAATTTTTGCCGCTTCTGAAACGATTTGGTTCACTGCTGGCATGATAAAGTCTGCGAATTGCATTTCTGCGATCGGTCGCATGCCGTACATGGCAGCCCCGACTCCGACTCCGGCAATCGCACTCTCAGCGAGCGGTGCGTCGATGACACGATCCTCTCCATATTTTTCAATCAACCCTTGTGTGGCACGGAATACACCACCACGAACGCCGACATCTTCCCCGACGACGAAGACGTTTTCGTCGCGCTCCATTTCCTCATGAATCGCTTCATTGATCGCTTCGATAAACGTTTTCATCATTTTTCCTCCTCATAGACGTAATCCAGTGCAGATTCAGGCGATGCATACGGTGCTTTGTCCGCATATGTCGTCGCTTCATTCACTTCAGCATCGATTTGTGCATCGATTTCAGCAAGTGTATCCGCCGTTGCGATTCCGTCGTTCACAAGTCGTTGACGGAACAATTGAATGCCGTCCCGCTCTTTTAACCCTGCCAATTCTTCTGCTGAACGGTATGCTTTGTCATCATCATCTGATGAGTGTGGCACGAGACGTTCAACTTCTGCTTCGATTAGCGTCGGTCCTTCTCCGCGAAGTGCACGTTCACGCGCTTCCTTCACGACCGCATAGACAGCGATCGGGTCTGTCCCGTCGACTGTCACACCTGGCATGCCATATCCTTTCGCTCGATCTGACACGCGCTCGCATGCCAACTGTTTTGTAAGTGGAACCGAGATTGCATACTTGTTGTTCTCACAGAACAAGATGACCGGCAACTTATGGACACCTGCAAAGTTTGCGCCTTCATGGAAGTCTCCTTGGTTCGAAGACCCTTCTCCGAACGAAACGAACGTGACGAGTTCTTCTTTTTTCATCTTCGCCGCAAGTGCGATCCCGACTGCATGAGGGACTTGTGTCGTGACCGGAGACGAACCCGTCACGATGCGATGTTCTTTCGATCCGAAGTGACCAGGCATCTGACGACCACCTGAGTTCGGATCTTCCGCTTTCGCGAATGCCGATAGCATCAAGTCTCTTGACGTTTGACCAAAGTGAAGGACGACCGCCACATCACGATAGTAAGGTAGGACATAATCAATCCCTTTCTCGAGGGCGAACGCCGCACCAACTTGCGCCGCTTCTTGTCCTTGACATGAGACGACGAATGGGATTTTCCCGGCGCGGTTCAACTTCCACATCCGTTCATCAATTTTACGGGCACGAACCATCGTTTCGTACATCGCCAATAAATCTTGTTTTGTTAAACCAAGCTCTTCATATGAGTTTACAGTCATTTGTTCCATCCTTGTTCCTCCTTAGGCGTGAATCGGTAATCCATCGACGGCAAGAGCCGCTTCTTGGAAGGCTTCGCTCAGTGCAGGATGCGGGTGCACAAGTTGTCCCATCTCCCAAGCCGTCGCGTTCAAGACGAGCGCGAGTCCACCTTCTGTGATGAGTTCGGTCGCTTTCGGTCCGACGATATGAACACCGAGAAGGTCGTCTGTTTCTTTGTCCGAAACGAGTTTGACGAATCCGTCGGCTTGTCCTTCAATTCTTGCTTTTCCGAGCCCATTGAAACGGTACGTTCCTGTCTTGACGTCATGTCCAGCCTCTTTTGCCGCTTCTTCTGTCAAACCGACCGAAGCGACTTCAGGGACACTGTATACACAGCGTGGAATGAGCGCGTAATCGAGCGGTGTCGGCTCAAGACCAAGAATCGTTTCGACCGCTTTCACACCTTCTGCCGACGCGACGTGGGCGAGTTGCAACTTCCCGATGCAATCCCCGATTGCGAAGATATGACGTTCCTTCGTCCGATACTGGCTATCGACTTGAATGATGCCGTTCTCTACGACGATTGACGTGTTTTGAAGACCTAAGTCTTCCGTATTGGCAACTCGGCCAACCGAGACGAGGACACAGTCTACTTGTAACATCTCTTCCCCGACAGCAATCTCCACTGCATTTTCGTGAATCAATGTTCGTTCAGCGTCGACCGTCACGCTCTTCTTCACACGGACTCCGCGCTTTTTTAAAAGACGCTCCACTTCACGGGAGACTGCCTTGTCCTCGAGTGGGAGTAATCGATCTCCTACTTCGATCAATGTCACGTTCACATCTAAATCGACGAGCATGGACGCCCATTCGACTCCAATGACCCCTCCACCGACAATCGCAATCGATTCAGGAAGTGTTTCAAAATTGAGGAGGTCGTCTGAATTCAAAATCCGCTTGTGATCGAACGGCAATCCAGGAAGTTCACGAGGAATCGACCCTGTCGCGATAATCAATTGATTCGGCAAAATCAGTTCTGATTCACCGCTTTCATCTTCAACGGATACAGTCCCTGGTTGAGGTGAGAAGATGCTTGGTCCAAGGATCGAGGCTTTTCCGCGAAACACTTCGATTTTCCCTTGTTTCATCAAATGCTCGATTCCCTTTTCAAGACCAGCCACAAGATCACGTTTATATGTTTGAGCCCGTTCCATATTGAACGTCACATCTCCCGTCTCCACGCCATACGTCGTACTTTGCTTCGCCGTTTGATAGACATGTGCAGCTTTTAAAAGTGCCTTCGTCGGGATGCAACCTCTATGTAAGCAGGTGCCGCCTAACTTTCTCGCCTCGACGATTGCGACAGATTTATCAGCCTGGGCCGCCTTGATTGCAGCCACATATCCTCCTGGTCCTCCACCGATGACGACAACATCAAATTCTCGTGCCATGTGTATCCCCCTCATAAACTCGTGCGGTCTCTTCTTTCTCGATGACGCGAAGTGCACCTTCAGCCAACGCTTTAAGCTCATCTTCACCCGGATATACGTGTACCGGCGCGAGATAAGTGACACGCTCCTTGATTTTTTCAGTCAGCCACTCGGAATATGCAATCCCGCCCGTCAGTAAGATGGCATCCACACGACCGCATAATGTCGCGCCGTGTTTTGAAATCTCTTGAGCGACACGATAAGCCATCGTCTCATACAACAGCCTCGCCTCATCATCACCTGATTCGACCCGCTGCTCAATCTCAATGGCATCGAATGTACCGAGATGAGCAAACAGGCCGCCCTGACCGACAATTTTCTTTTTCATTTCCGATTCTTTATACCTGGTACTATAACATAGTTCTACTACCTGTCCAACAGGAATCGAGCCTGCCCGCTCCGGCGCGAGCGGTCCATCTCCGTCAAGACCATTATTCACGTCGATGACTCGACCTGCCGCATGGGCACCGACTGTGATTCCCCCACCAAGATGCGCAACGATAAGATTCAGCTCATTGTAATCGCTTCCATTTTCGGCCGCGAATCGTTTCGCGACAGCCTTTTGATTGAGGGCATGGAAAATGCTACGACGATTGATTTCTGGCATGCCGGTCTTACGGGCCAACTCGTCCATCTCATCGACGACGACCGGATCCACTATGAAACTAGGAATCCCTTCAGCCCCACCGATTTTCGAAGCGATCAGACCACCGAGATTCGATGCATGCATCCCGAAACGTCCGCTCGTCAAATCTTCACGCATGAGATCGTTGACTGTATACGTTCCTGACGTCATTGGTGCAAGCAAGCCACCACGACCGACGATCGCGGTCAAATCATTGACCGCGATGCCCGTCTCTTCTAACAAGGCACGTACTTCTTGCTCACGATGAGGCAACTGCTCTGGAAGTGTGAGACCCGTCACATCGATCGCATGTCGGACCGTGCGTGTCATCACTTCTTCCTTCCCAGCAAACAATCCAACTTTCGTCGAGGTCGACCCTGGGTTGATTGCAAGAATTAGCCGTTTTGTCATCTTAGCGTCTCCCTAGAATGCTTTTTTCAACTTTAAGGAACTGGCTGCGTGAACGCGACATCATGTGAATCCGCTCTTCCGCCATCTTATCGGCCGCTACATGCGTTGGTACACCATCACGTTCTGCGATTTCAAAGACGCGCATCATGTTGTCATAGATGAGTTCGACTTTCTTCATTGCCCGTTCACGGTTGTAGCCTTCAAGTTCGTCTGCGACGTTGATGACACCACCTGCATTAATGACGAAGTCTGGTGCGTATAGAATTCCATTTTCGTCGAGCACGTCTCCGTGACGATCTTCTGCCAATTGGTTGTTGGCAGCACCTGCGACGATTTGTGCTTTCAATTGTGGAATTGTTTTGTCGTTGATGACGGCACCGAGGGCACATGGAGCGAAAATGTCACATTCGACCGCGTAAATCTCATCCGGTTTGACGACCGTCGCACCAAAGTCTGCTTCGGCACGTTTGAGTGCTTCCTCGTTAATGTCAGTCACAATCAAATGAGCACCCTCTTCGTGGAGGTGACGGCACAGGTTGTAGGCAACGTTTCCAACACCTTGTACAGCAACGGTTTTCCCTGCGAGCGAGTCTGTCCCAAATTTCCATTTCGCAGCAGCTTTCATTCCACGATACACACCATATGCCGTGACCGGTGAAGGGTTACCACTTGAACCGAATGCAGGACTGACGCCCGTGACGTAATCCGTTTCCATGTGAATGAAGTCCATGTCGGCAACTGTTGTATTTACATCTTCAGCCGTGATGTAACGACCACTAAGAGATTGAACATATCGTCCGAATGCACGGAAGAGCGCCTCTGATTTATCTGTCTTCGCATTTCCGATGATGACGGCCTTCCCGCCCCCAAGGTTGAGACCCGCTGCAGCATTTTTATATGTCATTCCTTTTGCGAGACGCAACACATCCGTGAGTGCCTCTTGTTCTGATTCATAGTTCCACATACGTAGTCCACCGAGAGCTGGCCCGAGCGTCGTGTCATGGATGGCGATGATCGCCTTTAGTCCAGACGCTTGGTCTTGGCAAAATACGATTTGCTCATAGTCCTCAGATTGTAAGACATCAAAAATACGGAAGCGTGGCTCAGTGTTTGTTTCCATCATGATTAATTCCTCCTGTTAAGTACGATTAATGTTTAGCATGTAACAAAGCGAACGCGAGCGAATATAGCTTCGCTTCGGCAGTATCGGCACGACTTGTCAATACAACAGGGGCAGATGCGCCGACGACAATCGCCGCTACGCTCGCCTCTGCGAAATACATGATTGATTTATAAAGGACGTTGCCGACCTCTATGTAAGGTACGACTAATAAATCGGCTTGACCGGCAACTTCACTGTTGATTCCTTTTTGCTTTGCTGCGACCATGTCGACAGCGTTGTCGAGCGCGAGAGGTCCATCTACGACACAGCCCTTGATTTGTCCACGTCGATTCATTTGGCTAAGTAGTGCCGCATCGAGAGTCGCATTCATTTGTGGATTGACTACCTCGACTGCTCCAATGGCTGCGACTTTCGGCGATTCGTAACCGATGTCATGCATCGCTTCTACCGCATTGTGAATAATTTCGACCTTCTCTTCGAGTGTCGGTGCGATATGAATCGCCGCATCCGTCACTCCAATCAACTTTTCACGATTCGGAATTTGGAATAGTGCGATGTGGCTGAGCGTCCGCTTCGTACGGAGTCCAGCTTCACGATTAAGGACGGCTTTCATAAATGTCGATGTCGACACCATCCCCTTCATGAGGACGTCCGCCTCTTTATTTTTCACAGCTAATGCGGCACGTCGCGCAATCTCAACGTCACCTTTCGCATGTAAAATATCGACGGCTAACTTATCGATTCCATGCTGTTCACATAACTTTCGGATGTCTCGAGCTTCACCGAACAAAATGAAGCGTGACAGTCCATGATCCGTAGCGAGTTTTACGGCCCGGATGACTTCTTCGTCCGCTGCCCCCGCAATGGACACGGTACAGCCTTCTAACTCTTTTGCGTTCGTCAGCATCCGTTCAAAATTCATCATTGTCCCCCCTTGCTCTCTACACTATATCATAAGCAAGTTTGTTTCCTAAATTGTAAGCGTTTTATAATGCGGATGACCATGCAAATTAATGCTTACCGTGCATAAATTTTCCTGCAAATTATTGCGTGGTGTCGAGCTTGTTGTATAATGTTCGAATCGAAATCTTCAATCGGCGGGCTGCTTCTGATTTGTTGCCACTTGCCTCTTCAATTGCTCGTTCAATCAAATCGCGTTCATATTTTGCAACGGCCTCGTGAAACGTTCCAGATTCGACCACTTTTTGACTCGTGGAACGATTGGATAACTGCAAATGATGTGGGGCAATCCACTGTTCGGAGCTTGCCATATAAATCATCGCACGACCAATCACATTCTCCAGTTCTCGCACATTCCCTTTCCAATGCTGGCTCTTCAGTAATGTTAAGGCATCTTCGTCAACGCCACGTACACTACGACCGTATTCTTGATTCAGTTTACGGATTATCCGTTCACATAGTGCCTCGAGTTCATTTAATCGCTCACGTAATGGTGGGATATGGATCGGCATCCGATTGATTCGGTAATACAAATCTTCCCGGAATGTTCCGTCTGCTACTTTTTGTTCGAGATCGGCATTCGTTGCGGCAATGATTCGGACATCGATTGGGATTGCCGTCGTCCCTCCGACACGGACAATTTCATTTTCCTGGAGGACACGTAAGAGCTTCACTTGGACATCAAGAGGGAGCTCTCCGATTTCGTCTAGAAAGAGTGATCCGCCATCCGCTTCTTCGAAATATCCGGTTTTCCCGCCTCGTTTAGCTCCACTGAAGGCTCCATCTTCATAACCGAATAGCTCACTTTCAAGAAGGGTAGGTGAAATCGCCGCACAGTTCACGCGAATGAACTTTTTATATTTTCGAGGAGATTCTCCGTGAATGGCATGGGCGAACAGTTCTTTTCCTGTTCCCGATTCTCCGCGAATCAATACCGTCACTGGGGTCACAGCGGCAAGTTTCGCCTGCTCGATGACAAATCGCATGGCGTCACTCGTCGCAATGATATCGGCAAACTGATATTTGGCTTCTAGATTCCGGATGCGTGTTTTTGCCTCCTGCAATTCATCACGTAGGGCACGAATCTGAGATACGTCACGGATGACCCCAACCGAGCCTCGCAACTTTCCTTCAACGATGATCGGTTCTGCATTCACAAGAATATCTCGTCTCGTCGCCCCAATTTGCATCCGAATGTCTCGAACGCCTTGCCCGGTCGATAGTACTTTCAAATGGACGCTTTCCTGCATTCCGATATCTGCCGTCGCTGGTTTGTCGACCACATCTTCTTTTTTGAATCCGGTCAACCGTGTATAAGACGGATTGATCAAAATCGTGTTACCGTGATGATCTGCGACCGATATGGCCTCACTCGTACATTCAATGATGGCCTCGAGCATTTGTTGATTCTGTTTCAATCGTTCGACCACAATCCGAATAAATTCCCCTGGTAAGACGACCGCATCCTTGAAATGATCCTTTAATTGTTCAAACGTTTGATGTTTCCCCGTCGTTTCGATGACAAAATCTAGTGTCGCATCCGCATACTGTTTCCAATCGTCCGCCACAGATATGCCATAACTTTTAGCAAGGGCTATTCCTTCTGCAGATGTATCAGAATCTACGACCGCTACAATCGTTGCAAGCGGCGAATCCATCAGCATATGAAGGACTTCGGTCCCCCCTTTTCCTGCCCCCACAATCATCAATCGTTTATTCATACATATTCCCCCATCATCATTCTTCTCTATTTCATGCTACTGAATCCGCACCTGATTCGCAAGCTGCCCAAAATAGACCGTGTCGAACAGATCGATTTCTGTTAAAATAATGTATGGTAAAGGAGGAGATTGCATGCGTTTTATCGCGCTTCTAATCTTAATCGTCCCTGGGTTATTAGGTGTTTACGGAATCAAATTGCTACGTGATAGCTTCTTTTTGAAGACGAGCGCACCGTTTTCATGGTTCGATTCACTCGCTGCCGCCTCCATGTTGCAGGGGACCTTTGGGCTTCTGCTCGCCATGGGCGGGATCGGATTTGTAGCCGGCTATATTTTTAACCGCGACAAAAAAACAGGAAAAGTACAACGCCTCGACTCATAAGCACACAAAAAAAGGTTCCCTAACTTGACTTCATTTCAAGTGCGGAACCTTTTATTCATATTGAATTGTGATCACTACGGATGATCTCCTTTCAAACTACGTTACTTACTTTGACATGAAATCCAACGTCTTCTTAATGAAGAAGTATGAAAGAACTTTAGTAACTGCCGTCTTGCGTGAACGGAATCTTACCATTCGAGTTACTAACTGATTTACTTATCGGATCATGTCGAACCATCCATCGTGAAGTCGAACGCTTGCCATAAACTGTTCAACGGTTGACAACACTCCTTTTGGTTAACTGAACGATTGTTTTTTCCTATATCAACCCCTAGCTTCGAGTTGATGATAGAATCGCCTCGCGAATGAGCGACTGTCGCGACCTCACGTCGGGACATTAACGACTTGAGGTGTCGTTCCCACCTCTGAGCTATAATCGGATAGCGAACCGAGATGATTTGGTTTCTTCAAACGTTGCTCCGGAACAAGTTTGAAAAGCGTTCATCTGACGCTTGTCCAAGTAACTTGGTACATCTTTATTATAACAAAGGCCCACCATTTTGCAAGCGCTTTCTTTCATAAAGTAAATAAATCTTAAAGTAATTGTTTCATTAAAAAAGACTAAGTCCCATCACGACTTAGTCCTCATGAAATGATTCAATTATTCTTAAACGATACATACGTGACGAAGTACGAGATAAACTCCGAGTTTTTCGGGCTTCGCTCACGCTCCGGTCGCCCTTCGAACATCTCATGATCGCGCATGCCGTTCTCCCATGCCGTCTTGATTGCATGACGCATTGCTCGTTCTACACGAGAAGATGTCGTCTCATGCTCTTTTGCGACCATCGGATATAATTCTTTCGTGATGAGACCGAGCAAATCTTGGCGTTCTCGCACGTAAATGACAGCTTGACGGATATACTTGAACCCTTTGATTCGCGGAGAGATTCCGAGTTGCTGAAGCAGGAGTGAGATTTCAATTTCTTCTGGCGTCATTCCGTCGAATTCTCGATTTGTTCCTTCTGACAATTCACGAATTTTCGTTAATAACTGTTGAATATTGAACGGTTTGACGAGAAAATAAGAGGCCCCGAGTTGCACGGCCTGTTTCGTCACTTCATCTTTTCCAAACGCGCTCAACATGATCACTTCCGGTTTGTCATCACCTAATTCTTCATTTAGGCGTTGCAATACTCCGATTCCATCCAAATGCGGCATGATAATATCGAGTAAGAGTACATCCGGTTGGTGTGTCTTGACGACATCCAAGCATGTTTCTCCATCGTGTGCCGTACCTACGACACGAAGATCAGGCTCAGATTCTAATTGTCGGCTCAACAAATCGACGATTTCTCGATTGTCGTCCGCAATACATAATGTAATCACTTATGACACTCCTTTGATGAACTTCTGTTTTACTTGTTGTGACATCTCAAGTAATTCTTCGACGTGTTGCTTCGTCAAGTCTGTCATTTGAGCGCCAGCAATCATGCGACCCAATTCGTCGATTCGACTTTCACGGTCGAGGGACGTCACATTTGTTTTCGTCCGTTCATTCGTTTCGGTTTTCGTAATGTAAAGATGTTGGTCTGCCATCGCAGCAACTTGTGCCAAGTGCGTGATACAGAGGACTTGAGAGCCGACAGAAAGTCGGAAGATCTTTTCACCCATCGCCTGCGCGACACGTCCAGAGACCCCTGTGTCGACCTCGTCAAAAATAATGGAGGCCACTCCAACCGTTCTTGAAAAGATTGATTTGAGTGCGAGCATGACACGGGAAAGTTCTCCTCCTGAAGCGACTTTTGCGAGCGGTTTGAACGGTTCTCCAACGTTCGTCATCATGTAAAACTCTACGTCATCTAAACCATCTTGTTTAAGCGATGTAGTTTTAAAACGGACCTCGAACGCTGTTTTTTCCATATATAGTTCTTTCAACTCTCGATGAATCGCATGCTGAAGCGACTCCGCAGCCATCTTACGCGCTGAAGACAGTCTCATGCCAGCTTCTCTTGCAATTTGCTCTAATCGAATGAGTTCATCTGAGAGCGTTTGTAAATGCTCTTCACGGTTCGTCATCGACTTCAATTCATCCGACACTTGTTCGCCGTAGGTGATGACTTCTTCGATGGTCGTCCCATACTTTCGTTTCAATTGCTGGAAAAGAGCCAATCGTGACTCAATCTCATCCAATCGAATCGGGTCAAATTCGAGCGAATCTAACTGGTCCCGGAGTTGAAACTTTGCATCCTCCAACAAATAATAAGCGTTAGAGATTGTCTCCGATACAGATGTCAAAGACGAAGAGAGCTGTGACGCCTCTTCCATCTCGCGCATCGCCACTCCGATTTGATCGAGTCCATTTGACTCCTCGGCAACCGCCTCATAGGAGAGACGAATGTGTTGATGAATGCGTTCAAAGTTGGCCAATTCATCCCGTTCTTCTGTCAACGCCTGTTCTTCCCCAACTTTTAATTCAGCCGCTTCGATTTCTTTCGTTTGAAACGACAAAAGATCCATTCGTTGAGCAAGCTCCTGCTCACTTTGACTAAGACGCTTCAATTCATCGGCGACTTGTTTCCAGGCCGCAAATGCCGTTTGATATTCCTCGACTAACGGACTGATTTCTTTTTCGGCGAAATGGTCTAATATGCCAAGGTGAAATTCCGCATCCATTAAATGTTGATGTTCATGTTGACCGTGAATATCGACCAGGAGCCGTCCGAACTCCCGTAACGTCGAGAGCGGCATCATTTTCCCGTTCACACGACAGACGCTCTTCCCGCTACTATGTAGGTCTCGACGTAAGATGACTGTCCCATCTTCAACATCGATGCCATATTGTTCGGCCGCTTCGATGACCGGGTGATCCGGTTCAATCATGAACAGACCTTCGATTTCAGCTTTATCTTGACCATATCGCACGAACTCACTTGAGCCACGTCCTCCAACAAGCAATCCAATCGCATCCAACAAGATCGATTTACCGGCACCTGTCTCACCCGTGAGCACAGTCATACCTCGATTAAACGGAATGTTTAATTCGTCAATAATCGCAAACTGTTTGATTGATAGTTCTGCTAACATACGTACGTTCACCTCATAACATTCCGAGTAGTCGATCGATGATTTGCTTCGCCTTCTCTTCGTCGCGTGCAATCATTAAAATCGTATCATCTCCACACACCGTCCCAATCAATTCATCCCATGATAGATGATCAATCAAGACGCCGATTGCATCAGCATTTCCCGGGAGCACTTTCATGACGACCAAATTTTGTGCAGAATCGACCGAGACGAAGCTGTCACTAAGGATTCGCTTCATTTTCCCGTATGGATTAAAGCGTTGATCGGCAGGCAGACTATACTTATATCGTCCATCGTTCAATGGGACTTTGACCAGATGTAACTCTTTAATATCCCGAGACACGGTTGCCTGTGTGACTGGGTACCCCGAGCGACGTAGCTCATCCACCAACTCATCTTGCGTCTCGATTTCTCGATTCGTCACGATGTCTCGAATTTTAATCAATCGCTGTCCTTTGTTCATAAGCGCTGACACCTCATTTTTCGTTTCACATACACATTATCATTCTAAAGTATTGTCGAAAAAAGGTCTAGCATTCCAGGTGGGATTTCCACCATTCCCCATCTAGTAGACGAGTAAAGGAAAAAGCTACAGACAACGAGGTCTGTAGCATCATTTTATCCCTTCAGTTTGGCATGGGCCGCATTTACGACCTCTTCGACTTGTAGCGATGGCGAGACGCCACCTACTCCCGTATACCGAGCGAAGAGAAGAAACTCGATGTTCCCATCCCCTCCAGTGATCGGAGAGTAATCCAGCGCTTCGACAAAGAAGCCTTCCGATGCGAAGTATCGGACCATATCGCTTGCGACTCGTTCATGGACGTTACGGTCCCGAACAATTCCTTTTTTCCCGACATCGGCCTTCCCTGCTTCAAATTGAGGTTTGACGAGCGCCATGACGACACCGTCTTGCTTCAAGATTTGTTTCAGCGGCGGCACCATCAGACGAAGCGAGATAAAGGAGACGTCAATCGTTGCGAAATCTGGTTGAATCGGGAACTGATCGGCCGTCGCGTGGCGGAAGTTCATCCGCTCCATGACGACGACGCGATCATCGCTCCGTAGTTTCCAGGCAAGCTGATTATAGCCGACATCGACCGCGTACATTTGAGTCGCGCCGTTTTGAAGCGCACAGTCCGTGAACCCACCCGTCGATGAGCCGATGTCGATTCCGACTCGTCCAAAGACATCGAGCGGGAAGACGTCGAGCGCTTTCTCGAGTTTCAAGCCGCCACGTCCAACATAAGGAAGAACTTGACCCTTCACTTCGAGAGGGATATCATCAAACACTTTATCGCCCGCCTTGTCTAGACGTTCTGTCCCACTATAGACGAGACCGGCCATGACCGACCGTTTTGCCTTTTCCCGTGTTTCAGCAAGTCCACGTTCGACGAGCAATACATCTAATCTAGTTTTCTTTCTTTTTTCCATAATCCCTCACACATTCTGTCGATTTGTCTCCATGACGAACCGTTCAATCGATTCCGCCATTTGGGCAGGTCGCAGTCCAATCTCTTCTAGGAGCTGGTTGACACCGCCATGCTCGATATATCGATCCGGAATACCGAGACGTTGAATCCGTGGAAACGCTCCGGCTTCATTCGCGTGTTCAAGCACGCTACTTCCAAAGCCACCGGCGAGAGCAGCCTCTTCTAATGTCACGAGCGGAATCCCCTCTGCATAAAGTGAAGTCAGCATCGCATCATCGAGCGGCTTGATGCTACGACAGTTAATGACGCGCACACTGAGCTTACCTTCTAATAGTGCTCGGACTTCGAGGGCGTCTTGCACTTGAGGACCGAACGTCAAGATAGCGACATCTGTCCCTTCTGCCTCGACTTCCCAATCATCGAGTGAAATTACTTGAAGCGTCTCACTCATCGGAACACCGATCCCTTCGCCACGCGGGAAACGAATCGCAATCGGTCCACCATCGTAACGGAGTGCAGAATAAACGAGTTGTTGTAATTCTTCTTCATCTTTTGCCATCAAGATTCGAATGTTTGGCACGTGACGCATGAAGGCGATATCGAACACACCTTGGTGCGTCTCTCCATCCGCTCCGACAAGTCCAGATCGGTCAATCGTGAACACGACGTTCAAGTTTTGACGACAAATGTCATGGACTAGTTGATCATACGCGCGTTGGAAGAAGGTCGAATAAATCGAGACGACCGGTTTCAACCCTTGCGTCGCCTGTCCCCCAGCGAGGGTGACCGCATGTTGCTCGGCAATTCCGACATCAAACATACGCTCCGGGAATTTCTTCGTAAAGCAATCGAGTTTCGAACCGACACTCATCGCTGGTGTGATCAACGTCACCCGTTCGTCTGACTCAGCCACTTTCGTGATCGTCTCCGCGACGACTTTCGAATAGCTTGGTCCTTTCGGTTTGCCTTTGATGACTTCACCAGATTCAATTTTATAAGGTCCAAGACCGTGCCATGTTCCGACACCGTCCAATTCGGCCGGACGATATCCCTTCCCTTTTTTCGTAATGACGTGGACGAGAACCGGACCGTCGATTTTCTTCGCGTACTCAAGCGTTTCGAGCAAGTCTTTCAAATCATGCCCATCTGTCGGCCCAAAGTAAGTGAAGCCAAGTTCTTCAAAGAACGTTCCCGGAATGAGAGCAGATTTTAAGAGGTCCTTCATCCGTTCCCCGCTCCGTTCAAGTGAACTCCCGACGAGCGGGATGTGTTTGATGAGTGACTCCATTTCTTCTCGAGCATGCTTCAACTTGCGCGATGCCCGGATACGACCAAGCATATTATGCATCGCTCCTACGTTCGGCGCAATCGACATCTCGTTATCATTTAGAATGACAATCACGTTCTGTTTCTCGGCACCGATGTGATTGAGGGCTTCAAGTGCCATCCCCCCAGTCAAAGCACCGTCACCGATGATGGCGATGGCACGATCGTTGGCGCGCCCTTTCAATTCATTCGCAATCGCAATCCCCATGGCTGCAGAGAGAGAAGTCGAACTGTGCCCTGTTTCCCACACATCATGCTCGCTCTCACAACGTTTCGGGAAACCACATAACCCATTGTATTGTCGGAGAGTATCAAACTGGTTCGTACGTCCTGTCAAAATTTTATGAACGTATGCTTGATGACCGACGTCCCATACGAGTTGGTCTTTCGGACTGTCAAATACACGGTGCAAGGCAAGCGTCAACTCTACAACTCCCAAGTTTGGCGCCAAATGCCCTCCCGTCACTGCCAATTTTTCAATCAAGAATCGTCTAATGTCTGAACCGAGCGATTCGAGCTCTGATACAGACATCCGTTTCAGGAACGACGGGTCTTGAATGGATGTCAAGTCCATAATGACCATCCTTTCTCCTCACATTTTACTGATTCGTACCTTACATTTTACAAGAATGTGACGGCATATGCCACACATTCCCCAAAACAAAGGTGACACGATGTGCTCATCGTGTCACCGAGGTCAATGATTTCGTTTCACTACAAATGATAGCATCTCAAGAAGTAACGGCGCTGGAACTGAAAGTGATTCAATTGCAGCGTGTGCCGCTCCCACTTCTTGCTCAAGAGCTTGCTTCGCTCCCTCTAAGCCGAGAAGCTTCGGATAAGTCGTCTTGTCATTCAATTCATCTGAGCCGACGCGTTTTCCGATTGCTTGTTCATCTCCGACGACATCGAGGATATCGTCTTGAATCTGAAAAGCGATGCCAAAATGACGTCCGAACTGTTTGAGGTGCATCCGATCTTCCACCGATGCCCCTGCCAAAATCGCACCGGCTTCAAGTGCATAGACGAGTAGCGCACCTGTCTTCCGTTCATGAATGGATTGGAGCTCTTCAAGTGTGACGTTGTTCCGCTTTTCAGCCAGCATATCATCCAACTGCCCACCGACCATACCTGAGCTACCGGCCGCCAATCCGAAAATACGAATAATCTCGACGACATCTAGCGCAGGGAGTGGCATCTGTGTGAGAATACGGAATGCGTCCGTCAATAAGGCGTCCCCAGCCAAAATAGCGGTCGCTTCATCAAACTGACGATGATTGGTCGGTCGTCCACGACGAAGATCGTCATCATCCATGGCCGGCAAATCATCATGGATGAGTGAGTATGTATGAACCATCTCTAAACTCGCCGCCACCTCTCGTCCTCGCTCGAGTGACATGCTATACGTTTCAAGGACGGCATAGACGAGAGCAGGACGAATGCGTTTCCCGCCAGCCTCTAAAGAATACGTCATTGCGTCTCGTAATCGTTTCGGCATCTCACTCGACTCAATGAGTTCCTGCATCGCCAGTTCGACGGTCCGTTTCCACTTGTTCAAGTCATCGGTACGGTTCATGCGGATCCTCCTTTTTCACGAAGCGTCCCATCAAGTTCTAAAATTTCATCCATTTTTTTCTCGGCGGCAGAGAGTTTTGTCTGGCACAACGCAGACAAGCGGACACCTTCCTCATATAGGGTCATCGCTTCCTCTAACGGGACATCACCGCTCTCGAGTTGCGCGACGATCTGTTCGAGGCGCTCGAGCGCCGCCTCAAATGTCTGTTCTTTCTTCGTCACCGACAATCCTCTCCTTCACCTCAGCGATCGCATGACCATCCCGAAAACGAATCGAGATATCACCGTCACGTAATTGTTTCACGTTCTGCACATAGGCCCCATCTTGTTCAATGAACGTATATCCACGTGACAAGACGGCGAGCGGACTGACTGCATGCAACCGTCCAACCTGTTGTGCAAATTGTAGCGTTGCTTGTTCTAATGGTCTCGTTCGACGGAGTCGCTCGACCATATGATTGACTTCTTCCCCTTGCTTGGACAACGTTTTTGAAAATCGCTTTACATCTAGCTGCTGTGACAACTGACGGAGCTGATGAGTGGCTTGGGTGAGATGTCTCCTCATCCCTTGCTCGAGACGGATTTCTGACTGGGCGAATCGTCCCCGTTTTTGAGAAATCGTGTACCTCGGCGATTTTAATCCATAGCTATTGATCATCCGTTCCACACGGGTTCGCGAATCATCCAATTGCTCTCTGACGGCTTTGTGCAGATGGTTATCCAAACGTTCTACATCTTTTCGCTGCGCATCAATCATCGCGGTAGCGAGTTCAGCCGCCGCTGTCGGAGTCGCAGCTCGAACATCGGCGACGAAATCAGAAAGCGTAAAGTCTGTCTCGTGACCGACAGCAGAAATGATGGGAATCGTGGACGCATAGATTGCCTCCACCACAACATCTTCATTAAATGCCCAAAGCTCCTCGATGGAACCGCCACCGCGACCGACGATGAGTACATCACAATCGGTGCGTTCGTTCATCCAGCGAATGGCCGACGCGACTTGTGGAGCCGCCATTTCTCCCTGTACAGCTACAGGTGCGAACGTGATCGCCACATGTGGCGCACGACGACGAAGTGTGGTCGCGATATCGTGTAGCGCCGCTCCTTTTGGAGACGTCACGATCCCAACGCGCTCTGGAAACATCGGGAGCGGGTGCTTCCGCTCCTCGTCGAACCAGCCCATCTCCTCTAGTTCACGCTTTCTCGCCTCATATCGCTCAAACAATAGACCGATTCCGTCTTGTCGCATCAATTCGACGTACAGTTGTACATCTCCCGTCGCTTCATACATCGTCACCTTTGATACGGCGATGACTTTCATTCCATCTTTCGGTTCGAATTGAAGTTGTTTGGCATCGCGAGAAAACATGACGGCTTTCATCCGAGACGCGTCATCTTTCAACGTGAAATAACAATGACCGGATGAATAACGTTTGAAATTTGAGATTTCACCGATGACCGCGACTTGTCGAAGCAAGACATCATCATCAAGTTGTCGCTTCACATATCGAACAACTTCAGAAACCGGGAGTGGATTAGCCACGTGATGCAACCTCGACCGTATTATGCATGAGCATCGTGATGGTCATCGGACCGACACCACCCGGAACTGGGGTGATGGCACTCGCCTTTTCCTTAACAGCTTCATAGTCCACGTCACCGACTAGACGACCTTCGACCCGATTGACTCCGACATCGATGACAAGCGCGCCCGGTTTGACCATGTCTGCTGTGACTAAACCAGCACGACCCACCGCGACAATCAAAATATCCGCTTGTCGCGTCATCTCACCGAGGTCAGCTGTTTTCGAATGACAATACGTGACCGTTGCTGATTCATTCAAGAACAACATGCCTACCGGTTTACCGACAATCTGACTACGACCGACGACGACAACGTGCTTTCCGGCAATCTCGGTTTGTGTTTTTGCGAGATGTAAGATACCGTGCGGCGTGCACGGAAGTAACGTATCGAGACCGAGCATCATCTTCCCGACATTCTCAGGATGAAAGCCATCGACGTCCTTTTCAGGGGAGATACGCATGATGACTCGTGATTCGTCGATGTGTTTCGGCAAAGGAAGTTGCACGAGAATCCCATGAACTTCCTCATCCGCATTCATCAAATCAATCAAGTCGAGCAATTCCTTCTCGCTAATCGTCTCATCAAAACGGAGGACTTGTGAATCGATTCCGATTTCTTCTGCCGCCCGTTCCTTCCCGCGTACATAGCTATGACTCGCTGGGTCATCCCCAATCAACACTACTTTTAATTTCGGTACGATGCCACGTGCGCGAAGTTCCGCCACACGCTCTTTTAACGTTTCTCGATATGATGCTGCCACTTGTTTCCCGTCGATCACTACTGCCATCTCTCTCATCCCCCGTTGTCTTTAGGTTTTTCTGTAGTTGGTCTGGTGTCTTATCTCTATTTTTTAGTCTTCTTTAATGATATTTCCGAGTACGCCATTCACGAGTTTGCCGGCTTCTTCGTCCGCGAACGATTTCGCGAGTTCGACCGCCTCGTTAATAGTGACGTTCTCTGGAATCGTCTCGACGTATAACAATTCGAACGTTGCCATTCGAAGAATCGTACGCTCGACGTTTCCTAGGCGATCCAAGCGCCAGTTTTTCAAGTTTTCAACTAGTAATGCGTCGATATCTTCAATATGTTCTAGCGTCCCTGTGACGAGTTGTTCGTAAAACGGATCAGACTCTTCTCCATCTAATGCGAACTCGATTGCTTCGTCCACCTCTAATTTAGATACTTCGATTTGAAAAAGCGTTTGAATCGCTTTCTCTCGTGCTTCATGACGTTTCATTCAGTTACTCTCCTTTTACATGCTTTCATTGTGATAGTTTAGCATAAAGCACTCATAAATTCAGTACAAAAAACCAGGAAACCGAAATAATGTTCGGGCTTCCTGGTTCATGTTATTTTGCCAATGACATTTCTTTTTCAACGAATTTCGTATCGAACGTCCCGATGCGGAACTGCTCATGTGCCATGACTTGTTGATGGAATGGAATCGTCGTTTTAATCCCCGAAACCGTAAACTCATCCAAAGCACGCAACATTTTCAGAATGGCCTCATCACGCGTTGGCGCATGGACAATCAATTTCGCAACCATCGAGTCATAGAACGGCGGAATCATCGCTCCTGCATAGAGTCCACTATCGACACGGACACCCATACCGCCTGGAACAATATATTGGTCAATCTTCCCTGCCATCGGACGGAAGTCCATAAATGGGTCCTCCGCGTTGATTCGACACTCGATGGAATGTCCTGAGAACGTAATGTCCTCTTGTGAGATGGCAAGCGGATGTCCGAGCGCCACTTCAAGCTGCGCTTGAACGAGATCGAATCCTGTGATCATCTCGGTGACGGGATGCTCGACTTGGATCCGGGTATTCATCTCCATGAAATAAAACTCGTTTGATTCTGGAACGTAAATGAACTCGATGGTCCCCGCTCCCGAGTACTGAATGGCTTTTGCCGCTTTGACGGCCGCATCCCCCATCAATTGACGTGTCGTTTCATCAATCGCAGGTGATGGCGCCTCTTCGACTAGTTTTTGCATGCGACGTTGGATCGTACAATCACGTTCACCTAAGTGAATGACATTGCCGAATTGATCAGCGAGAACCTGCACTTCGACATGACGGAACGACTCGATGAACTTCTCAAGATACACGTCACCATTCCCAAACGCCTGCTTCGCTTCTTTACGTGTCGCGACCAATCCTGAAACGAGTTCGTGCTCGTCTCGAGCGACGCGAATGCCACGTCCTCCACCGCCGGCTGTCGCCTTGATGATGACCGGATAACCCATCTCACGTGCGAGTTCCATGGCTTCTTCGTCGGTGACGACCCCACTTGAACCCGGAACGACAGGAACACCTGACTCGATCATCGTTCGTTTGGCTTCATCCTTGATTCCCATTTTGCGAATCGCATAGCTGCTCGGGCCGACAAATTGAATCCCGCACGCCTCGCACATCTCGGCGAACTCGGCATTTTCAGCCAAAAAGCCGTAACCGGGATGTACCATCGTCGCATCCACGGCGCAGGCGACTGATAAGATATTAGGGATATTTAAATAGGAGTCCTTCGATGGATTCGGACCGATGCAATAAGCCTCGTCAGCCAGATGAACATGTAACGCTTCACGATCTGCCTCAGAGAAGACAGCGACCGTCGGAATATTCAATTCTTTTGCTGCACGTATGATTCGAACCGCGATTTCCCCGCGGTTAGCAATTAATAATTTCATAACGACCTCACTTCACGCTGAAGAGCGGTTGACCGAATTCGACGAGATCGCCATCGGCGACTAACACCTCTACGATTTCGCCACTGATTTCCGCTTCGACATCGTTAAACAGTTTCATCGCCTCTAGAATACAAACGATTTGTCCTGACTCGACACGATCGCCGACGTTCACGAACGCTTCTTTATCCGGTGCCGGACGTGAATAGAACGTTCCAACCATCGGCGAGGTGATAGTACGATAAGACGCCTTTTCTTGCGTCGGTTCTTCTGTTTGTTCATTTACTTGAGGAGCAGGCGCAGGCGGTGCGAATGCTTGTGTCTGCATGATCGGCGCGCTCACTGTTTGTTGCGCTTCTTTCTTTAATGACAGTTTGAAATCAGATGTTTCAAGCTCCATTTCATGGACTGATGATTGGTCCAATAATTGAATAAGCTCTTTAATTTGATCGATTTGCATCTTTCTTACCCCCTGTTTATACCTGGTACTAATCTCTCCTTCACTATAACTGGTCAGACCAATGAATGCAACGAGAAAAAAAGAGCACCCATTCATTCGAATGAGCACTCGTAAGGATTAACCGTTATAACGACCCATGAACTCTCCAGTACGTGTATCGACTGTCACTTTTTCACCTGGTTCGATGAAAAGTGGCACTTGAATGACGTGTCCTGTTTCCACTGTCGCGTTTTTCTTCACGTTCGAGGCCGTGTCACCTTTTACGCCCGGGTCTGCTTCGACGATCGTCAAGACAACGCTCGTTGGAAGCTCGATTCCAAGAATCTCCCCTTCGTAGTCCGCGATGCTGACTTCCATGTTCTCAAGCAAATATGGAAGTGCTGATTTGACTTGAGCGCTTGTCAATTCAAGTTGCTCGTATGATTCATTGTCCATGAAGACATACGTGTCGCCCATTGGATAGAGATATTGCATGCGTTTACGCTCGATGTGTGCGCGTTCGATTTTCTCTCCGCCACGGAACGTCGTTTCTTGGATTGCCCCGTTACGCAAGTTACGCATTTTCGTACGAACGAATGCCGCGCCTTTACCCGGTTTTACGTGTTGGAACTCGATGACTTGCCAAATCGAACCGTCAGACGTTTTAACCGTCAATCCTGTTTTTAAATCGTTAACTGATACCATGTTGATTTCCTCCTAAATTCAGATGAAGCTTATGCCTCGATCGTAATTAACTCTTTTGGCGACTGTGTCAGACGGTAGCATCCGTCTTCTGTGATGACGACATCGTCTTCAATTCGGCAACCACCGACGCCATTGATGTAAATACCCGGCTCGATCGTCACGACCATACCAGGCTCAAGCACCGTGTCCGAACGGAACGATAATCCTGGGGCCTCATGCACTTCCATTCCGAGACCATGTCCTGTCGAGTGGCCGAAGTACTCGCCATATCCAGCTTCTTTAATGATATCGCGTGTCAACGCATCCGCCTCAATGCCAGTGATTCCGGCTCGTGTGCCTTCTACGCCAGCAAGTTGAGCACGGAGTACCGTATCGTAGATTTGACGCAACTCATCCGAAATCGGACCGATTGCAAGCGTACGCGTGATATCTGAGCAGTACCCTTTATAGTAAGCCCCGAAATCAAGCGTAACCAATTCTCCAGTTTCGATGACTTTATCGCTTGCCACACCGTGCGGTAGCGCCGAACGGAGACCCGAGGCGACAATCATGTCGAACGATGACGAGTCGGCACCTTTTGAACGCATGAACATTTCGAGTTCGTTCGCGACTTCTCTCTCGGTACGACCAGGACGGATGAACGTCTGGATATGGGCGTACGCCGCATCAGCGATTGCCGCAGCTTCCTTCATAATCTTAATCTCTGATTCATCCTTAATCAAGCGCAGTTTTTCTACGATTCCAGACGTTTCAATAAGTTGAGCGTCCACTTCTTTTTCATAAGCACGATATTGCCCCACTGTCATCGCATCCTGCTCAATGCCAAGGCGCTTGATGGATTCACGTGACACGACATCTGCTACCGACTTGATGAGTGACGTATCAAGCTCGATGATGTCATACCCTTTCACTTGATCGTTCGCCTGTTCCGTGTAACGGAAGTCCGTGATAAAACTTGCCGAATTCAACGTGATGACGATGACACCGCTCGATCCTGTGAAACCAGATAAGTAGCGGATATTCTCACGTTTTGTGACGAGCAACGCATCAATTTCGTTTTTTTCTAACTTTGCTTGCAGTTTGTTTACGCGTTCAATCATGTCGATTCCTCCAATGTTCGATTAGTGCATGCATCGCTAACGTATAGCTCGTGAGTCCAAAACCGGTAATGACACCGATACAGACGGCAGCAAGTTTTGACTCATGCCGAAAGGTCTCGCGTGCATGCACGTTCGAGATATGTACTTCAACGACCGGGGCAGCGATAGCGGATATGGCATCCCGGATCGCAATCGATGTATGCGTATAGGCACCCGCATTCAAAATGACACCCTCATAATCAAAAGCGTCATGCAGCGCATCAATTAAATCTCCCTCATGATTCGATTGTTTAAAGGTGAGTTCAACGTCTTCTGGAGCGCGCAGCATCAGTTCTGCCGCCAATCCTTTCAACGACACATCGCCATATACATCCGGTTCACGACGACCCAGTAGATTTAAATTCGGTCCATTTAAAACTAAAATCCGCAACCTTCTTCCCCCTCGTTCGTCAAGTCTTATCTATTGTAACAAATTTATCGAAAGAACGTGAATCGAGCCTTCTGCCCTTTCGTTTTTTTTACAAATCACGGTATAATTCAAGTACAACATTTGAAGAATCGAGGAAAGTGAATGAATTCTAAACCAACCATCCCAGTCGGGGGACAGGCGCTTGTGGAAGGCGTCATGTTTCAAGGCCGCTCTGAAAGCGCATCTGCCATCCGGCGAAAAGATGGCTCGATTGAAACATTCGAGCAAGCGCGCATTCTTGTCCCTTGGGTCCAATCGTTAAAAAAAGTACCGTTCTTGAGAGGGATTGTCGCGCTTTACGAATCGTTAAAGAACGGTTCTGCACATATGAACTTTGCGAGCGATCGATATGATGTCGACCCGAGTGAAGATACGAACACGAGCGAAGACCAAAAACAGAGCATATGGATGATTGCCATCATCGCAATCGTCGGTGTCATCTCATACGTGTTTGGTAAATTGATTTTCAATGTGACGCCTGCACTGCTCGCGGCTATGTTTCAAGACGTGCCTTTATTTTCCGGACATGTGATTCAAAACCTCCTTGAAGGGGGAATAAAATTAGTATTGTTACTCAGCTACCTCTACTTGATATCATTGACGCCACTCATTAAGCGCGTCTTCCAATATCACGGCGCTGAGCATAAAGTCATCAATTGCTATGAGTCCGGGCGTCCGGTCACGGTTGAACAAGTACGCCAAAGCTCGCGATTGCATTATCGCTGTGGCTCGAGTTTCATTTTATTCACCGTCTTCGTCGGGATTGGCGTTTATATGATTGTGCCAATCGACCCGCTCTGGTTGCGACTCGTCAGCCGAATCGCGCTATTGCCGGTCGTCATCGGAATCTCATTTGAAGTCCTTCAGTTTACCAATCGTTTCCGCGACCATCGCTTTCTGTCATTCCTCGGCAAACCGGGCCTGTCGCTCCAATTATTGACGACACGAGAGCCGAATGATGAGCAGATTCAAGTCGCGATTGAAGCATTTGAGACATGGGAACGAAAAGAGTTAGGAGAATCGGTCATTCATAGAGAGGGATAAGAGGAGGAAGCACCATGATCAGACAAAGAGTCGGTTCGATCGCTGCAACAATCGTGTTTATCCTTGGCTTCATCGGGGTCGGGCATATGCTTGCCACCGATCCGGGTCGCCTGTTTAGACAATTGTTGTTCATCGGGATATTCGGGTTAGTCTTTTATGTGATCTATCGCGTCTTCATGGCACCACGTATGTCTGCAGAAGATGCACGCTATCGTAAAACCGCGCAAGCCTCAAAAAAACGAATGCAGGGAAGTCGTGGTCCTCAAGTCAAACCTTCCGCTTCCGCTAAAAACCGGAAAGCGAAGAAACCTGGTTCGAACGTCACCAAGTTATCTAAACGTTCAACCGTACATCGTAGCAATCCTCCACACTTAACAGTGATTGAAGGAAAAAAAGGCAAGAAGAAAAAGAAAGCAAATATGTAAAAGGAGCGCCGCGGCGCTCCTTTTTATGTCGTCTCTACATATCCGATATATGGAAGATTCCGATATTGCTCCGCATAATCGATTCCATATCCGATGACAAACTCATCAGGAATTTCGAACCCGACATAGTCTGCGTCCAATTGAACGAGTCGACGCATCGGCTTGTCGAGAAGCGTACAAATTTTCAACTGTTTCGGTTGATGAAGCTCCATATGTTTACACAAGAATTTCAACGTCTGTCCCGTGTCGATGATGTCCTCGATAATGACGACATACTTTCCTTCCACATCTAAATCCAAGTCCTTCCGAAGCTGCACACTCCCACTCGAGACCGTCTTTTTCCCGTAAGAAGACGTCGCGACCGTATCGAGCTGAACGCTGCCTTTCATGTATCGCATCAAGTCTGCCGCAAAGACCATCGAACCCTTTAACACGGCGACGATCACGATCGGTGTTCCCTCTGCATCGTTCTCAATTTCTTCAGCCAACTCTTTCACACGTGTTTGAATCTGCTGTTCATCAAACAGTTTTCCTTTGATTTGAATCTCCATTTATCCGGCGAATGTTCGCCGTCACCCCCTATCTATTCAATCCACGATTCATCTTAACATAATAATAACTAAAAAATATACATTCTATGATAAATATGAATGATTCGTTCGTATTTTAGCGGTGGTAAACCAAATAAAAAGCGACAATCGAGTTCGAATGTCGCTTTTCACATATTATTCCTCTGAAGCTCGCTCTTGATCCCGAAATTCTCTGAATTGATCCATGAGCTCAGGCTTATCTTCAAAAAATTCCACGAACTGTGTCATACAGTCAAGTGTGTTCGAGCTGAGATGATGTTCGATTCCCTCGACATCCTCGTACACATCTGCCTCATCCACTCCGATTAGACGTAAAAAAGACTCGAGCATCGCATGACGCTCGACCAATCGCTTCCCTACTTTTTGACCTTTTTTTGTAAGCATGAGACCACGATACTTTTCATACACCAGATATTCTTCACGGTCCAACTTTTGAACCATTTTGGTGACAGAGGAGGGATGGACCCCTAAATGTTCCGCAATGTCAGATACACGCGCATAGCCTTTCTCTGACATCAACAAATAAATACGTTCTAAATAATCTTCCATACTCGGTGTCGGCATGGGCACGACCTCCCCTTATGTTCCGGTTTCCATTCTTTATTTTATCCTAACTAGAATGAAATCGAAAGGGAAAGCCCCGATTGATTGAGTCAATCATTGTCTCATGACCTTAAATTCATTATAATGAGATATGGTAACTTTGAAAGAGAAGGGAAGAACATCTATGGGACTCGAAACAATCCTCGTCATCCTCCTATGGGTTGCCTTGATCGCCTACATCGTATGGCGTTTCATGCCAGCTCGCGGGTTGAAAAAAATGAAACAAGAAGAATTCCGCGCCTCACTCCGTAAAGGTCAGCTGATTGACGTGCGCGAACCGAACGAATACAAAGGCGGACATATCGTTGGTGCTCGGAATATCCCGGTCGGCCAAATGAAACTACGCATGAAAGAACTGCGCAAAGATCAGCCGATTTTGATTTACTGCCAAGGTAGTTCACGTTCAAACCAGGCGGCTAAACTCTTGATGAAGAACGGATACAACAACATCTACATGCTCGAAGGCGGTTTCAAGAACTGGAAGGGTAAGATTAAAAAAGCTTAAAAAACGGGCGGGTCGATTCAATCATCGACTCGCCCATTTTTTATTTTACAGATGACGCCTCACGACGCTCATATTTTAAGACCGGTTTACGGGCAGCGAGTGTCTCGTCCATCCGTTTGACGACCGTCGTATGAGGAGCCGTCTGAACGATCTCCGGATTCTCTTCCGCCTCTTTGGCAATCTGGAGCATCGCATCACAGAACGCATCAAGTGTTTCTTTTGATTCTGTCTCTGTTGGTTCCACCATGATACATTCCTCGACATTTAACGGGAAATAGATTGTCGGTGGGTGGTAACCGAAGTCAAGAAGACGTTTAGCGATGTCGAGAGTACGAACACCAAGGGCTTTTTGACGTTTGCCTGACAAGACAAACTCATGTTTGCAATACGTATCATATGGCACGTCGAACGCATCTTTTAGTCGCGCGAACATATAGTTTGCGTTGAGGACCGCTTCACGTGATACCCGCGTCAATCCTTCTGCGCCCATCGTCTTGATATAGCTGTAAGCTCGGACGTTGATCCCGAAGTTTCCATAGAATGGTTTGATTCGCCCGATTGAATGTGGTCGGTCGTAATCGAGACCATATCCATCATCTGTTTTCGTCACGATTGGAGTCGGTAGGAATGGGATTAAGTCACGTTTTACTCCGACTGGACCTGAGCCTGGACCTCCACCGCCGTGAGGACCGGTGAACGTCTTATGCAGGTTCAAGTGAACGACGTCAAAGCCCATGTCCCCCGGACGTGCGATTCCGAGAATCGCGTTTGAGTTCGCGCCATCATAATAAAGCTTCCCGCCAGCTTCATGAACGACTTTTGAGATTTCAAGAATATCCGCTTCGAATAGTCCAAGCGTATTCGGGTTTGTCAGCATGAGCGCAGCTGTATCCGCTCCAACTTTTGCCTTCAAATCATCCAAATCGACGAGACCGCGCTCATCTGACTTGACGGTTACCGTCTCGAATCCAGCAACGACTGCGGACGCCGGGTTTGTTCCGTGCGCCGAGTCTGGAACGAGTACTTTCGTACGAGCCGTATCCCCATTACGTTCATGGAACGCTTTGATCAACATGAGTCCCGTCCATTCCCCATGCGCCCCTGCCGCTGGTTGGAGTGTGACTTCGTCCATTCCTGTAATTTCAGCGAGTTGCTCCTGTAAGTCCACCATGAGTTCGAGCGCACCTTGAATCGTCTCAACCGGTTGCAGTGGGTGAATATGTGCAAAGCCAGGAAGACGAGCCATATCTTCGTTCACTTTCGGATTATATTTCATCGTACACGAACCGAGCGGATAGAAGCCTGAATCGACCCCATGGTTTCGTGTAGATAGAGACGTGTAATGGCGAACGACATCGAGTTCAGATACTTCCGGAAGTTCCGCCGCCTCTTTTCGAATCATCGTAGCCGGTAACAACGTCTCAAGGTCAACCTCTGGGACAGTCGGTGTCGGCAAATTATATCCAGTCCGTCCTTCACGTGATACTTCAAAAATTAGCGTTTGCTCGTGTTGCATTATTTCATCCCCCCAACCACTTCGACAAACTGATCAATCTCTTCTTTCGTGCGCAATTCCGTCGCGCAAACCAACATCTGTGTCTGACGCTCCCCTTCATACGTACCAAGCGGTAGACCACCAATCATGCCATGCTCGAGCAGATGGCGCGATACTTCTTCTGCGTCACGTCCAAAATCTACCACGAACTCATTGAACATCGGTCCTTCGTCCACGATGTTGAATCCTGCAGCTTTTAACGCTTCTTTCATATAATGAGCAGTTTGAATATTCCGAACGGCCATATCACGAATTCCGTATTTTCCTAAAGCGGACATCGTGATCGAAGCAGCCAATGCGTTAAGCGCTTGGTTCGAACAGATATTGGATGTCGCTTTATCACGACGAATGTGCTGTTCACGCGCCTGGAGCGTCAACACGAATCCGCGTTTGCCGTCCTCATCGACCGTTTGACCAACAAGTCGTCCCGGTAGTTTACGCATCAATGATTTTTTGACCGCGAAGTATCCACATGACGGTCCACCAAAACTTTGCGGAATACCGAATGGCTGTGCATCTCCGACCGTGATGTCCGCACCGAGTGCTCCTGGTGACTCAAGAATTCCGAGGGCGAGCGGGTTGCTCGAAACGACGAAGAGCGCACCCGCTTCATGAGCCAATTCTGCCAATGTTTCTAAGTCTTCAATACGACCGTAGAAGTTTGGATATTGTACGACAAGACACGACGCATCCGTCAAATCAAGGTCTGACACGTCCGTCACCCCGTTCACCACATCTGTGTAGTCAACGGATAGCCCCGGTCCGTCAGCATACGTACGGATTACGTCCTTCGCTTCAGGATGCACTGCACCAGAGACGACGACACGTTTTTTCTTCGTCTGCGCGCTCGCTAGGTAAGTCGCCTCAGCGAGAGCCGTGATTCCGTCGTACATCGAAGAGTTCGCGACGTCCATCCCTGTCAATTCACAAATCATTGTTTGGAATTCGAACATCGCCTGAAGTTCACCTTGTGAAATCTCAGGTTGATATGGCGTATACGCCGTATAGAATTCAGAACGCAAAAGCATATGGTTCATCACACTTGGTGAAAGATGATCGTACATCCCTGCTCCAAGGAAGCTCGGGTATGATTTCGTATGTTTGTTTTTATCAGCCAACTTCGTCATATGACGAACGAGATCGACTTCCGGAAGCGGAGCCCCAATCGCCGCCAATGATGCTTGTTCGCGAAGTGTTTCTGGAATATCTGAAAGAAGCGCTTCGATTGAATCGACGCCGATTGTCTCTAACATGTCTCGTTCATCTTGTTCGGTCATCGGTAAATAACGAAATTCCATTCTGTTCATTCTGAATCCCCCTGTTTCATTTCGTTCGTTTATAGAAAGGTGTCGGTACGCGTTCGGCTTCAATCTTTTTGCCACGGATGTCGATGACAAAACGATCTTCATCTTTGTAACGTGCATCGACTCGTGCCCATGCGATTGATTCATTTACAGTCGGAGGCATCGTACCGGTCGTGACAACGCCGATTACATTCCCATCCAATTCAACTTGCGCCCCTTGGCGGGCAATCCCACGACCGAGCAATTTCAATCCGATCAATCGATTCGGAATATTCTCTTTTTGAGTGACGAGTGCTTCCTTACCAACAAAGTCAGTATCTAGCTTGACGGCAAAATTGAGATTCGCTTCGAATGGCGTGACCGACTCATCTAACTCATGACCGTAAAGCGGCAAGCACGCTTCGAAACGTAATGTATCGCGTGCGCCCAGCCCACATGGGGTAACACCCTCGGTTTCAAGCGCTTCCCAAATGGCAGAAATCGCTTCTGCTCGAGCATAAATCTCGAACCCATCTTCCCCAGTATACCCACTTCTAGAGATGATCGATGGCACACCCGCAACGTCCCCATTCATGAATTTGAAGAACCCGATTTCGTCGAGTACCACATTTGTGATAGTTTGAAGTACGGATTGTGCATTCGGTCCTTGAATCGCAATCTGACCATATTCATCAGATTCATTTGTCACAACCACGTCACCCTTGACGTATCGACGAATGTGGGCTTCGTCCTTTTCAATATTTGAAGCATTGACGACGAGCCAATAAGCGTCCTCATCCAATCGATAGACAAGCAAATCGTCCACCACACCGCCGTCTTCAAGACAGAGAAGGTTATACTGGGCTTGACCAACTTTAATCTTCGAGATATCATTCGTCACCAAGTTTTGAACTTGCTCAAGCGCATCCGGCCCTTCGATTCGAATTTCTCCCATGTGAGATACATCAAACATCCCCACGTTTTGACGTACAGCCAAATGCTCTTCTTTAATCGAAGAGAACATAATCGGCATTTCAAATCCCGCAAAATCAACCATCTTCGCCTTCGGTTCAATCAAATCGAACAAAGGCGTACGTTTCAAAGTAACCTTTTCCATAATATCCCCCAATCCCGAACATAAAATGCTTTTGTTTTTGAAATCTTTCGTTTTCCATTCCACTTTAACAATTTTTATTCCTTCTGCATAGGTAAAAAAGCGAAAAAGAAAAAGGATGAAAAACGAAAACGTTTTCATCCTCATTATTTCATATTTTCGACTCGGTGGAAACGTCAGAACGTTCAATTCCCGCTGTCCGTTTGATTTCATGAGTTAGCTCGACGGCGGCTTGCTTTAATTCAATCGATTCATTCTTCGCATTGACCCCAAACTCTTTTAATTGAGTAACGGATCGATTGACCGCATCCACGTGCCCTTTGATTTCATTGACCTGTTGACCAATCACATCCGCCCGAATTTTAAAACGTTCCGTCAGACGATTCAAACGACCAAATTCTGGTTTCATTTTGTTTTTGAACAAGAGATAACCATATATCCCAAGTCCGATTAATGAAAATACGATGATGGCAAAATTAATCCAAATCATACTTTTTCCCCCTTTATACGGATGATTTGCTTGGCGATGTCTTCAGACGATTGAGATGCATCGATGGATACACTCGCTTTTCGATATAATTGATCACGTCGTTGAAACAACGCATGAACATCCTCCCGTCCTCTTTTAACAAGTGGCCGCGCAGAATCTTTGATTCGTTCCCAACACATGTCGAACGGAAGATTTAAATGGATCATCGTACCACGTTCTCGCATCCAACATATATTTTCAGAGCGTTCCACCACTCCGCCACCGGTCAGGATATAGTCAGCAGTGACTTGTTGCAGTACTTTTGACTCAACATCACGAAACGCAGACTCACCATTGCGGTCAAAATATGTAGCGATCTCCATCCCAGTCATAGACTCAATGACTAAATCAAGATCGATGACCTCCCCATATTCTTTCAGAAACGAGAATAAGGTAGATTTACCTGTACCCATAAACCCCACGATATAAAACGGGTTTTCATTCATAAACAATCACCTCTTTATGCCGTTCACCAGATGTTAGCACGATATTCACTTCAGTACGATTCGGTGCAATCGGACGACACGTCAGAGTTCCCGTTGGTTTATGCAGCGTTAACGGTCGATCACCGCAACGCTCCTTCGCCAATAACAGATGCGATTCGAAGCGAATCGCTAAGATTTCCTCTGACAGTCGCCTCGTCGTTCGTTCCACATCAGTATACCAAAATAACGCGGCCCCGAGTAACCAAACAACGATGGTCAAGGTGATGACGAGAAAGAATCCTGTTTCATGCACATGACGTGCCGCTCTCTTCTGAACGATGAATCGGTCCATGCGATTCGAAAACCCTTTCCGACCGTTTCGACATGATACTGCTCGATTCCTCTTAAAAAGAGTAAGTTTCCTCCTCCATCTCCGACCATGACCAAATTGCCATTTACTTGTTTGATGTCCATGACCACCGCTCCTCATCCGATTTGACGAAATCACCTCGTAACCGCCCTTCGTCAACACGACAGTTCTCGCTATCCATCAGACGGCGCACAATCAGTTGAGGCGTCGTATGATGATTCCATTTAGGCTGTTCATAAAGATGTTGACCGAGCGTGAGCAGTTCAACCAAAAGGAAAAGAAATATGGGAAGGATCAGCAAAACGACCGTCATTTCAATCATCGTAAAGCCCTTTTCATAATGTCGGTAAACAAAATCCTTTCTCACACACTTGCTCACGCCCTGTTGGTTCAGTGGCTTCAAGCAGAACCTCTCCTTGTAATCGTTCATAGATGAAGAGCGTGTCACTCAACCGTTGGATTCGTTCATTCCCTTGCACGACAAAGGATGCCAGTATGAAAATCCATCCCATGATGACCGCAAGACTGACAGTCAGCTCCCATAACGAGAAACCCGATTCATCCACTTTCACGAATAATCACCTCCGGCTCATACGTCCCGATTCGAAATTTGAGCGTCACCGATGTCTTTCCACTGACGAATTTCCATTGTCCCGCATAAGAGGCGGTCGCTTGTGAAAAGGTCAACGTGTTGTACGTCGGAAGATATACATCCACCCCATCAGGAACATCAACCTCCCTGACGATCTCTCTCCCACACACAATCAGATAAGTTTGTTGTTTGGAAATCCAAATCAATCGCGGCACACAATCTCCCTCTTCTGAAATATAGGGAAATTGCCCAGCTTCTTGAATATTCGCTACCAATGAATCCGTAAAATTGTAGAGTTCCATTCGTTCGAACGGTCTCGTAATCGGTGCACTCATCAATACTAAGAACGACAATACGAGAAGTACCCATGTCATTTCGACCAAGGTGTAGCCTTTCATTGTTTTTTTAAGGAGCCATCAGTCGGAGAATACGTATAGGTCGAGGATTGACAGCTATAAACGAGTGGATCTGCAGCCGATGCACGCTTAATCACTTCTAACGTTTCAGGATAGGCCTTATGTTCCGCATAGTGCAAATTGATTTCAGATTCAACGATTCGAACACTACCTTCGCAACTCACTTGGTCAGCACGAGATTTCCCGTCCGACAAAGAAGGGACAAGTAACAAGAGAAGAACGGATATAATGAGTAATACTGCCGCCATCTCAACTAATGTGAACCCACGCTCTTCCTTCATTTCATCTTTCTCCTTTCACAATTGAGCCATAATGAGTTTGACCGGTAAATAGAGTGTGTAAAAAAGAACACCGATCATGACACTGAGGATGCCGTATAAAGACGGTTCAATTTTCTCAATCAAACCCCGACTATATTGCTCCATCTCTTCGAATACAAGCTCGCGATGAAGAGACATCAATTTACCAAGTTCCCCACTCATCGATCCCACACCTAATAGACTCACGACCTCATGATCGATAAACGGTTCACACCTCGTCGCCGCTTCAATCCCTTCACCTTCAGACATGCGATAGTGAATTCGCTTGGCCATCTCTGCCATTTCCCCCTCTTCCTCGGCTAGCCGACTGATAATCTGCCTGATATTCGTTTCAGTATGTTGGAGCAAGGACAATTCACTTACAAACACATAGGTCATATAGAGTGTTTTCCCGCGTCTCCATACGTAAAAAGGGAGCTCTACTCCTCGACGATGGAATCCATATATGAGAATCGCGATTGCTACGAATATAGAAAACAGTACAGGAAAGAACCAATTCGACAATAGAATCGACCCCACACCGCCGTGCGACGAGACATCTACCATTCCCATTAATTTCGGGAAAATGTATAAGGCATAAATCATGCCTAATGCAAGTAGGATGAAGAAGATAATCAACGGATAGCGAATTAGCCTCCGCAGCTCCTGCTTTAACCGTTGTCGCATCTCGAGTACCATCGCCACTTGCGACAATCCATCCATAAATCGTCCGTTGTGGTCCGCCGTATGTAAAATCTCTTGCATCTGCCGATTCGTGATCAAGATGGAAAATACCTCAGACAAACTCACACCCGCTTCTAGACGAATCCTCATCTCTCGAATACAGTCTTTCATTTTTCCCTTCTCATGAAGTTCAAGCGTCTCCATGGTCACTTTCAATGACACACCTCGTGATTGTAGACGAAGAAAACGATGAATCAGTCGGATCGATGGGATTACCGGAACGTCGACCATTCGCAAGTCACCTCCTGATTTCGAGTCAGTACACACCAATGTCTTTCCACGGTCGCCTTACCAAGAAGTTGCATCAGCCGCTTTTCCCCATCCTGAATCGATGCGGTATGAAAGGTTGTAATCGTCAAATGCCCACTGAGCGCTGCATCGTATGCGACCATCAATTCTTCATCGGTCCGTACCTCGCCAATCACGATGATATCCGGGTCGGCACGAAGCGTCTCTTTCAACAAGTGTCGATGGCTTAGTCCAGCCTTAGCATTCACTTCCAGCTGAATGACACCACCGACCATTTGTTCTGGAGGATTTTCAATCGTCACAATCCGCTCATGCTTCAGCTGATTCAACAGGGCATACAGTACCGTCGTCTTGCCTGCTCCGGTAGAACCCCCTATAAAGAAAAGACCATGATGTGATGCCACGACTTTCTGAAATCGTTCCACATCGTGTGATTGTAACAGGTGCTGAAGTTCAAACGTGTCATGGGGAATGCGCCAAGACATTAACGTCTGGGCGAACGACGGGAGAAAGGTCACCCGGATGACATCTTGATTCAATTCATAGACCCCGGATTGTGGAATGCGTTGATTAGATTCAGGTAGTGAACACCAATATCGCATATGATATGTAAGGCGATCATAAAGCTCTGCATCCATCGATTGAAGCGCAGCAAGTTTACTAGCAGAACGGACTTGAACCTTTACTTGGTTTGCATCGGGTATAAAATGAAGATCACTCGCACCGATTTGACGTGCTGCATCTACTAAATCCTCAATGAGTTCCTTCATCTCGTTCACCTCGATACAAGCATAAAAAAAAGCCCACTATGTTGAAAGTGGACTTGTTTTATGAAACTTGAACCGCTGCAGTGTTGTGGCGACGTGCATATGTTTCGATTGAAACCTTGTCATATCCGACAATCACTTCTTTTCCATCAGTTAAGATTGGACGCTTCAAAAGTTTTGGGTTTTCGCTCATCAGCTTAAGAAGCTCGCTTAATTTCAAATCCTCCACGTCAACATCAAGTTGTTTGAAGGCCTGGCTTCGCGTCGCAAGGAGAGAATCGACTCCTTCCTCACTGATTGCAAGGAGTTGCAACAATTCATCAACTGTTGGTGCATCTCTGAAAATGTGACGCTCACTCACTTGAAGTTCTTGTTCTTGTAAAAACGCTTTCGTCTTCCGACAAGAAGTACAGCTTGGATACGTGTAAAACATTAGTTCTGATGCCATTTTTATGTTCCTCCCTCATTCAACTTTCACTTCGCTCATTTTGTATAAGTTGATTATACATCTCTATACCCCGTTTGTACATGTTTTGTGCAACTTTTTTATAAATTTTGTACAACTTTATTTACCGAAATGATTTCACATATTTTTCACGATTATTTTGCTCAATTATCACGTTTCCATAGCATTTTTTCGAATGTGTTGGTAAAATAGTGAATGAGAATGGAATAATGCACGTATGGGGGGATTAACATGGCAAGAATGTTTCGTGTCCTAGGCTTTTGGACTGGACTAGTAGCGGCACTTGCTTTCGTAGGCGCACTAGGCGGCGACCAAAGTAGTAGTGAACATACTGGCGACTTTATCGTTATGGGACTTGTCTTCTTAGCACAAACGATTTTCTTCGTCGCTCTTGGTTACTTAAAACTAACTGAAAAAACGTATGTATATGTCTTCGGCGCGTATTTGACAATTTTCTTCGTTGTCTTTACGTATTGGAGCAACTTCCAAATGTAAAAAAAGATTGTCTCGCCGGAGACAATCTTTTTTTATGTGAAGAACGGATTTGTCCGCTTTTCTTCTTCTAGCGTCGTCATAGGACCGTGCCCCGAGTATAACGTCGTCTCATCAGGAAGGAGCTGCTTCATCCGATCGATGGACCCCATTAATGTCGACTGGTCTCCACCGAACAGGTCTGTCCGTCCGACGGATTGCTTAAAGATCAAGTCACCACAAAAGGCGATTCTTTCATCATCCATATACAATACGACACTCCCTGGGGAATGACCCGGCGTATGATAGATTCGAAATACGATGTTCCCAATTTCTAATACATCACCTTCGTATGTTTTTTCTGCCGGTTTCATTGAAGGCATCGGCAAGTTGAACGCAGAAGCGCCATTCTTTTCGCCATCTGTCAGCCAATCCGCTTCTAAGCGGTGTACATAGACTGGTACCTGGTAACGTTCACGGAGCGCATCGATTCCTCCGATATGATCGAAGTGTGCATGAGTCAACAAGATTGCTGAAAGTGTACCGAAACGTTCGATTGTATCGAAGAACCTCGGGTCATCCGTTCCGGGGTCAATGACGACGACAGTGCCGCCTTTTTCAATCACATAGCCGTTCTCTTGTGCCAAGCCAGACGTAATCTTTTTGATTTGCATAGGATTCACCCCCTTCTTATTCAAAACAATATTGTGGCAAAATTGTTTCGATGTCAACCTTTGCTCGACAGCGACTCTATAATCGGATAAAATAATAATGATATTTCAGTGAAATTTTTATGAATTTCATGACGTATAATTAAAGGGGGAACTCGTCATGCATTTGTATGAACCGTTCGGATGGATTTCCGTCATCGTCGCGATTGTGGCTATTTGGGGAATGCTTCGTTCATTCCAAAAACGCCAATTCTTTCCGCTCATTTTTGCAGGTTTAACTGTACTCGTATTCGGATTCTTTGGTGTCGCCACGTTGATCTACGGTGGAATTCCAGGTTAATGATTCGCATATGCAATCATCAAGCGACTTCGGTCGCTTTTTTTATGCCTTTCTATACGTTCATTCCCTCTACATAAAAACGGACCAAATCACTATGTGACTTGGTCCGTACTCATTATTCTTCAGTTTGTTCTTTGAAACGGAGTAAGTCGGAGTAAATCAAATCATCGTTCATTTGCAAGATTTTTTCCGCTTCTTCCGTCATCGGACCACATAACGACGTATCTTCGACTACTTCACCAGAAGTCGCGTTATAACATGTCGACTGTGTCCAAACATATTCATCCGTCACGACCGTTCCGTCGCGGAAAATCGCGCGGCTGTTTCGATTTTCAGAGAATAAGTCGTTTCCGAATCCAATCGTATCTGACGTGTCGATTCCAAGTAAGTGCAAGATGGTCGGTTTCATGTCGACATGACTACCGATCGTCTCATGCACTTCCCCTTCTTTCTGGTCAGGTAAGTGAATGGCAAACGGAACTTGTTGCAACTTCGCCACGTCGAATGGTGTCAACTCATCTTTGCCGAGTAGCTCGGCCATCGCACTGTTGTGGTTCGTCGAAATTCCGTAATGGTCACCGTAGACGACAAAGATTGTATCTTCCCACATTCCATTCTCTTTCAACTGGTCGATGAAGAGACCGAGTGCGTAATCTTGATAAGCTAGTGCTTGCGGGAAGTTGTTCAACGTAGTTGAGCTCGTTTCAAATTTTGGTACAAGCTCATAGTCTTCACTTGGCATCGTGTACGGGAAGTGGTTCGTCAATGTGATGAACTTCGCGTAGTACGGTTCAGGCAATTCTTGAAGCATTGGAATAGATTGTTCGAAGAAACTATCGTCTAAGAGACCCCATTCTGTCATGTCTTCAGGATTCCCGAGGTCATAACTCTTTTCATCAAAGAATTGATCGACGCCAATGTTCTTGTACATTTGATCGCGGTTCCAGAACGATTTGTTATTCGCATGGAACACGGCTGAGTAATAATTTTCGTCCTTGACCAACTCAGGGAGCGCTTGATATTCGTTATCGGCGTTCGTAAAGTATACAGCACCACGCGGGAGTCCATATAGTGAGTTATCGAGTGCGAACTCAGCATCAGAAGTCTTCCCTTGACCGACTGTATGGTAGTAGTTCGGCCAGTAGTGAGACTCTTCAATCAGTTTGTTCAAGTTCGGCGTGATGTACTCTCCATTCGGCGCCTTCATGTTGTGAGTAAAATTCTGCGCAGATTCGAATGAAACCACGATGACATTTTTCCCTTTATATTTTCCGAATAAATCCGGATTCGGCGCCGCATAGTTTTGACGGGTGAATTGTTCAATCGTTGCGAGTTCTGATTCATCCGCCATCGCTTTTTGAGCCGATGTTTTCGTTTGGAGCATGGCATCATACACATGGAAGTTAAATGTTCCGATGTTTTTCACCAACAGCTCACGGTCAAATGAACGAGTCAACAATTCAGGCCGTTCCGTTTCTGCTAGCAAAAGGTTGAACAAGAAGACAGAGACCGCTACGACGAATGTGACGAGCGCACGTCGATGTGAAGCTGCATTCTCTTTCATGTTCATTCGCCATAAGATAAACGGAAGGATAAACACGTCACCAAGAATGATTAAATCTTTCCATTCAAGAAGCGAAGTGAATGATGTCGATAACGTTTCCATGTTCGATGGTTGCATGATGACAGGCATTGTCAAATAGTCCGTGAATTCCCGATAATACACGGCGTCCGCAAACAAGATAAACGATGCAATCGCATAGAGCGTGTAGAGCACCCATTTTTGTTTGTTACCTTTAAAGAAGAAATGGAAGGCAAACAAGAATAATGTCGAACTGATTGGGCTAATCAGTAAGATAAAAGCTTGTGCGGTGTTTTCAATCGGAATGTTGAAGAAAAATTGATAGACGATATACGTCTTCGTCCAAAGCAATAACGTAAAAATCCAAAATAGACGATATTCTTGAAACGAAGCGCGGACCGTGTCGTTCAGTCTCGTCGATAGCTTCGAAAAGCGTTGAGATGAATTCATCTGACGGTCTCCTCCTCTTTTCAGTTTTCGGCATGTTTTAGTTGCCATTCTTTATTTATATTTGTTCATTCATTGTACAATTCGGATTGAATAGTACACGTCCAGTATCAAGTCCAAATCTTACCCCTTTTTTAATAAAAAATCAACTGTGACGTTACAAATTTTACAATATCCCATACCCTTTCCCACAAAAAAACACGCCTGCAATGTGCAGACGCGTCCGTTTCATACTCGTGTCGGAAGGAAGTGTTTCCGTGCCAGCCAAGCACATCCAATCACACCGGCATCGTTTTCGAGTTCAGCGATTTTGAATGTTGTCGACTCGTATACCCGCTCGAGCGCAAACCGTTTGAACTGTGCATCAAGCGGCTCCAATAACGCGTCGCCAGCTTTTGAGACGCCTCCACCGATGACAATCATTTTCGGATTGAGCGTGTTCGCGATGTTCGAGATGGTCAAGCCGAGGTATTCCGTCATCTCGTCAATGACTTCTGTCGCGATCGAGTCACCAGCCTTATATGCTTCAAACACGTCACGTGCAGTCACTTCTTTTAACTCGTTTAATGAAGTATCTTGATTCTTACGCTTCTGTAACGCCAGACGCGAGATGCCGGTCGCTGAAGCAATCGTCTCGATACACCCGAGGCGACCACAACCACACTTCACAGCCTTCGTTTCGTCTCGTTCCACGGTAATATGCCCGATTTCTCCGGCCATTCCTGCCGTCCCATGAACGATATTCCCGTTCGTGATCACGCCACCACCGACACCTGTACCGAGCGTGATCGCCAATAATTCTGACGCCCCTTCGCCGGCACCTTTCCACATCTCACCAAGGGCCGCGGCGTTCGCATCATTTTCGAGCACGGCCGGAAGACCGACTGCTTTTTCGAACTCACTCACGAGTGCAAAATCTTTCCACCCGATGTTCGGAGAATATTCGACAACTCCTTCTGAGAAGTCGACGAATCCTGGTGCCCCGATTCCCGCACCCGCAAAATCTTCTTTCTTCTTACCTGATGTTTGTAAGTATGTTTCAAAAGAAGCTGCGATGTCTTTTGGAATATGTACACCATTCTCTCGAATATCCGTTTTGACTTCCCACTTATCCGAAATGATGCCGTTCATGTCTAAAACGGCCATCTTCACCGTCGTACCACCGATGTCGATACCTAATAACCATTTCATACCGTTCACTCCTCATCTCAACTAAATCGCTTTCATTGAATAGTGTACACTATTATCCCCTTAGTGCAACCCTTTGCACTAAGGGGATTTCTGTCAATCTGTTGAATTTTTTAATTCGTGGGTCAAAATGATTTTGGCCGTATCGTACACACGTTGTTCGATGATGCCCCCTTCATACAATTCGTCGAGTTCCATCATCATGAGTGAGATTTCAGCATCCCGTTCTCCGATGTAAATAATGGTACCGAACGATTTTAAAAACTGTTGGACATCATAAAAGTTTTTCATGCTTCTTCCTCCATCGTCGATTGTACATAACGATTTAACAATTCTCGCGTTGCTTCCATTGATGACAGATGCGTTCGCTCATAACTATGGCTCGATTCGATTCCTGGCCCAATCAAGGCATGTCGCACATCATACCCTGCTCGAATCGCCGCTGACGCATCTGACCCATAGTACGGATAAATATCTACCTTATACGCGATCTCATGAGCTTTACATAACGCCGTGAACTTCCGTCGTAACCCGATATCATACGGTCCAGATGAATCCTTGGCACAAATCGAGACTGTATACTCATCGGAATGCTGTCCATCCCCGAGCGCACCCATATCAACGGCAATGTATTCCACGACGTCTTCCGGAATACCCGCGTTCCCTCCAAATCCGACCTCTTCATAATTCGAGATCAAGAAGTGAACGGTATGCGGTAAGTCATAACGGATTAAGTCTTTCGCAAGGTCCAATAGAATGGCGACCGACGCCTTATCATCCAAGTGGCGTGATTTCACGTATCCTGAAGAGGTCACTTGAAAGCGAGGGTCGAATGAAACGAAGTCCCCGATTTCAATCCCAAGCGCCGTCACATCTTCACGAGAATGCACTTTTTCATCCAATCGGACTTCGATGTTTGATGCAGATCGCTCGGCAGAGTTCGTGTCCTTATAGACGTGAACACTTGACTGATGGATCAAGATCGTTCCTTCAATCGCCTCTCCTTCTTCACGGTGGACGAGGCAGTTCTCTCCCTCAATCGCCGTCCATGCGTATCCTCCCACTTGAGTCAAACGAAGACGCCCGCTCGGCAAGATGTCTTTGACCATCGCACCGAGTGTGTCCACGTGTGCCGTCAACAGACGCGCCTTGCCAGAACGACCTGAAAATGTGGCCAGCAGTGCCCCTTTATGTAGACGTGACGTCTTGACACCCAGTGCATTCAATTCTTGCTCCGCGAAGCGGATGGCCTCTTCCGTCATCCCGGAAGGACTCGGGATGTTAACGAGTGTTTTTAATGTTTCAATCATTGAATTCTCCCCTTACCAAAATCCGTACCCGACGAATAGTCCAAACATCGAGATGGTGAGTACGGAAAATAAGATTCGTTGTATACGGTTCTTCTCATCCGGTAGCCCGACGACCCCCGAGACGACAAAACCACCAATCAGACCTCCCGCATGCGCGAAATGGTCAAGACCTGCACCTAATACAAACGCAAGTCCTACGTTTAATCCTAACATAATAAAGAGCGGAGGTCCGAGCGTCTTCATGAAGAGAGAACGATCCCGCAACCCAAAGTACAAGAGCGCACCGACCAATCCAAATAGCGCCCCTGAAGCGCCTGCTGATATCGATTCGCTGAATGCAAACGATGCGGATGTCGCTAATATTCCACTGAGCAGGTAGATGATTAAAAATCGTATGGAGCCGTACATCCGTTCGACGAGCGGACCGAGCGACCAAAGTGCAAACATATTAATTGCAAAGTGGAACCAACCGATATGCAGGAACATCGGTGTAATCAAACGCCACCATTCCCCTTGTTCAATCAACGGGTTCACTTTGGCCCCGAATGCGACCAACGTGTTTGGATCAAGCGTCGAACCGACCGATTCGGCTAACCACATGACTAAAAAGGTGACGAACAGTAGCCCATACACCACTTGTGGTTTTCCGAAGGAAAAACGTTTCTTCAGATCCGCTTTCTTTTTCCGGTCGAGGGAGACCGCTAGCAGTCGGAACCGGTCTTCTTCCATAGTCGGTGTGCAAATCGAACGGGACAATGTCACTTTCGCAGGGATTTGAAACGTCAACGAGTCTACACGCTCTTCATCCACGAGACGCTCACCATAAACATGAATGGTCAATCGTTTCCGCCCGATGCGAGATAAGCGAAATGCGTTCAAAATCGCGTGTATATCCATCCCAACGTGATTCGCCCATGCTTTTTCAGTCTGAATGAACAAATCATACCGATCACCTGCTTTCGTATCGAATAAGATGACCGCACGGGAGGGTTCGAGTATGCCTTCAATTCGCCCACCGTTTTCGACCTTTCGATAAATATCTTCCCAAAAACAAGTTGTCGCCAACGAAACCCCTCCTCTCTCTCAATTCTATTGTAAATCACGACACGACCCACGACCAAACGATGATTCGTTCTATATGTATAAAAACCCGTAACCAAATGGCTACGGGTTTCCAAAGGATGGAGATTACAAGACAGGTTCCATCGTTTTCATGAGTACGTTCGCAGAATGTTGCATTTTCTCATGCTCTTCTTGTGACAACTCAATCTCAACGACTTCACGAACGCCTTGACGGTTGATGATTGCTGGTACACCGATATGGATATCGTGCAATCCATACTCACCATCAAGATGGGCACCGACTGTCAACAACGTGTTCTCGTTACGAAGGACAGCCTTGACCAACCGAAGGAGACCGAGTCCAATCGCATAGTACGTCGCACCTTTACGTTCAATGATATGATATGCTGCGTCACGAACGTTGACATAGATGTCTTCAAGGTCTTCCCAGCTGTACTCATCATGCTCTTCAAGTAGTTGCTCGACCGATTTTCCATATATACGAGCGTTGCTCCAGGCAGCAAACTCCGTATCACCATGCTCACCCATAATGTAGGCGTGACAGTTACGCGGGTCGACGTTGAAATAGTCTCCGAGCATGTAACGCAAGCGAGACGTATCAAGCACTGTTCCTGAACCGAAGACACGATGTTTCGGAAGACCAGAATATTTCCATGCGAGATGTGTCATGATGTCGACCGGGTTTGAAGCAATAATGATAATTCCGTCAAAACCAGAGTCCATGATGTCTGAAATCATAGATTTCATAATCTTCGCATTTTTTTCAACGAGATCAAGACGTGTTTCACCTGGACGCTGTGGTGCGCCAGCAGTGATGACCACGATATCAGCGACGCCACAATCCGAATAGTCCCCTGCCCAGACGCGCATCGGTGATGAAGCGAATGAAACCCCATGGTTCAAGTCCATCGCTTCTCCTTCTGCCTTGGCTTTATTGATATCGATGATGACAAGTTCTTCACATAGACTAGCTGTCGTCAACTGGTAAGCGAAACTCGCACCTACTGCCCCAGCCCCTACAAGTGCGACTCGTGTTACTTTAGCATGATTTAATGTTTCCATAATGATTCTCCACCCTTCAAACAATCTGTTTCATGTTTTTGTTATCTCTGTTACAAATAGATTGTAACATCATTCACAAACTCAAACTACAGCGGAAACCGTTTTCACTTTGGCGATATTGTGACAATATTCACATTCGTTTGGAACACCTTCATTTTCTGTACTACCCTCATCCAAACACAAAAAAACAAATCAACGTCGCTCCACATACTGAAAGAAAATTTACCGCATCATTTCCGAGAAAACGCCATCCCGACACGTAACTCGTCGGCACGTCGTGATGTATTTTTTGCTCCGTCAATTTTCCGCAGACTGTACAACGAAACGTTCGTTGGAATGTCGCGCCGAGAAGCGTGTCAATGATGCTACCAGTTAATCCAATCACCCATAATAAAAGGAGATGCGTGACCTTTAAGTCGATGAACACAAGAGAGGATACGACAATCAACAGTGCACCGAACATCGACATGACGGTACCGAACGTCGAGACGGCGCCACTCGTTCCCGGTTCGACTCGCTTAAAGGTAAACATGAACCGAGGTTTCAGTTTCGATAGGACACCGAATTCAGATCCCCACGTATCGCTCGTCGCCGCCGCGATGGAAACGACATACATATAGAGGTAGACCGGGTCATTCGTCAATTGATAACCGAGTGCACATAAAATCCCTATCCCACCGTTAGCTAACACTTGCATGGCATCGCGAGCCCCCGTCTTCTCGACGATCTCATCGACCCCTTTTTTATCGTGAGAGCGATATTTCGAAGCGAGAGAAGAAGTCGAAAAAAACACGCCAAGCAAGTATAGACCGAACCACCCGAACGAGAATCCGATCACCGTACCGGTCACGACTGTCAACAGCGCCCCAGAGCGAGTCAACGACCGTAACCGATAACCGAGATAGGCGACGAAACATGTTACAGCGAATATGGCGAACACTGAATCATCTCCTTTTCTGTTACGATCCATTGAACAGGTAGGTCGTGCGGTTCAGTTGGTACATGATCGACAAGCTGAACGGTATATGCCAAAGCAAGTGTTCTACCTTTATAGGTTTTTAAATAGCGATCATAATAGCCCCCACCCCAACCGATACGATAACCGGTTCGATCGAAAACACGCCCCGGAACAAGACAAAGGTCGATCACTTGCGTCGTCGCTGGAGTGGTCGGCTCTAAAATATTCATGACTCCCTCTTCCAAATCATCAAATGAATGAATGATGTGAAACGTAAGTCCCCGCTCCGTTACTTTCGGGACGCAGACCGTTTTTCCTTCTTTAAAGGCCATATGAATAATCGGGGACGTATCAATTTCTAGCGGGAGTGACAACGTTAGCGCGATTGTTTGACTTTCAATCCATAAGTCCGAGGCAAATAATGATTGGTGAATGACTTCGTCCGCATGATGTCGATCCGCCATTTGTTTGATGTATTGATGAATCGTGCGCCGCAGCGCTGTTTTCTCTTCCACAACGTATTCCTCCTTACAAAAAAAGCCGCCACATATGTGACGGCCGGTCCCTCATTACTTCACTTCGCGGTAAAGCGTGTGACGACGGAGACGTGGGTTGTATTTGCGCAACTCGAGGCGCTCAGGGTTGTTACGTTTGTTTTTCTTCGTGATGTACGTGCGATCGCCTGTTTCTGTGCAAGCTAATGTAATTTTAACGCGCATTTCTTTCACTCCCATCTTAATGATGTTGTATCAAGTGCTTTTGCTTTACAGTCTAAGCATACTCAATTATCCTACCAAGTTTCTTATGAAAAAGCAAGGTTATTTCACGTTCTTTTTCATTGATTCCTGTCCATATGGAGAAGTCTCTATAGGTAGGCATGTGTTGACGTTCTCGCTCACCTTATACCATTGTTTTAGGTCGTGAATCGAGATCTCTTCCCCGACATATACGCGTTCTGATGCAGGAAACACGCTGTTTTCGATTCGATGGATTGCATCGAATAAACCACCGTGACCATGCGGATTGCGAGTCGCTTCAAAGGACAACATAGTTGAGTATAACGGAAGCGCAAGGGATTGCGCAAGTTCTCTTGCAGCAGGAATCGTCATCCAATCGAAGTGGTGAACCACTTTGAAGGAAACACGTTTCGAAAGTTCATGAACCAGTTTTACATAGGCGATATTTTGTGTTGCCACCTGGTTCATGACATGCTCTAAAAATGGACTAGTTGGACGAACACGATACACATGTATGTTTCCTTGTCGCTCATACTCAGGCAACTCGTCATGATATGGCGTTAATACATAGACGACTTCGCCATCGTCCGCTCTCGCCTCGATTTCGTCGACGACCCGTCTTCCGAGTCCTCCAACGATATGACCGTGATATTCAGGCGTGAGCACCAAAATGGCTGGTTTTTCTTCTTCCCGCTCGGTTGTCACATAGTAATCGTGAGGAGATAGGAACGAATCAATATCGATGTCTTCATCCTGAAGAAATGGATATGCAGCGTAATGATCATGTAGCAACTGTTCGGATACTCCATCCTGATAGAGTGCCGTTTCCAGTTCTGCAAAGAGTCGTGTGTGTTCACGGAACCGTTCGGCGGCATACTGTGCCGTCGTTTGCCCATCCAAGATGAACGCCCAGTCACTCGACACAGCCAATACGTAATGACGGATTAATTGTTTCAAGGCGCGATTCGTCGCTTCCGATTGATTACGATAGTCCGCCACGTCTTTTACGAGTTGCATCTCCATCATGTGCAAATGACGAAGCATCCACTCATTTCTTTCGTTAATCCAAACTTCACCATAACCTTTACGTCCCCATGTATTCATCGACACGTGGACCGTCTGTAAATCTTTAAAGTGACGTTCAAGGAAGAGCGCTGGCGTGATGGTTTCAATTCCAAATTCAGCAAGTCTCTCTGCTACTTTCCCAAGAAACTCTGGCCCCTCAAACCACCAGTGACCGAACAACTCCGCATCGAACGGAGCCGTGACTAAAAATGGTGGGAATGTCTGAGCACCGTGCGCTTCAAGATGTGATTCTAACGTTTTGGCAAAATCGGTCGCATGGTTTTCAATTTGATGTTCCGCCCATTCGCGCACGTAGAAATCCTTTTGATCCGTATCACCTGTAATCCGGTGCATTTTTAAACCCGTATCAAAACGAATTCCTTCCGGATGCATGAAGGACTGGATATAGTCCCAGTCCCGATCGTATGCCAAATCGCGGTAAAACTCACGATAATCCGGATGGCCTGGATATCCGATCATCGAACTCCAAATTTTACCTGAGATGATTTGATCCCGAGGGAATAACGCGATGCCATGTGGTGAATAAACAGGGGCTCCAATTCCTTTCTCTGGCGTCGGATCTGCGTCGAGAAGAGCATGTTCATCGACAAAGGTGTAGCGAATTCCTTCTTCATAAAGAATCCGATCAACTCCTGGTGTATAAGCACACTCTGGTAACCAGATGCCTGTTGGACGGAACCCATAATGACGTTCGAAACAGTTCAAACCTGTACGAATCTCAGCGCGCGCCGCCTGTTCCGTGAAGAGATGTGGATTAAATCCATGGGTTGCCGTACATGTCACCATGTCAATATAACCTGCCTCACGATATGTACGGAACGCCTCATTCAAATTTTTATTCCAATGAAGGAACGTATTTTTTAAATCGTGGTATCGTTGACGATAAAAATGTAACGTCGCTGTTTCTTCGTCTGTTCGGTCCTCAGACAATTCGAGGGCAATCAATTCGAGCATATCGTCTAAGTGTTCTACATAGCGATCCTGAATGAGAGGATCGGCAAGCATTTCAACGACAGGTGGGGAAATACTAACCGTCCAATGCAAGGGACGCTTCAAGCGATCGACTTGCCATAGAATCGGAAGATATGTCTCAGAGATGGCCTCGTAAACCCATCTTTCTTCTAAACGGTGTTTCTCTTCATGCCTAACGTACGGTAAATGAGCATGAAGGACGAGTGAAAAGTACCCAGGTTTCATAATAAAAAGTCCTCCTTAACGCACGAGTCGGTATGCTGCATATTTAGGTAACGTATCAAGTAGTTCTGGAGAATCAACTTCCCCGTATTGCCAACGTCGGACCGGTTCTGCGAATCGTCCGACTCCTACTGGTTCTGCCCGCGGCGTATCAAGCGGATTTGATGCGACAATTGGGAGAAACTCCCCTTCCATCGTCCGAATCCCAAATTCAAACACATATGTCGTATTCGGGTCGAGAGGGCGAACGAACCAGCTGTTCGTCATTTCAGGAAGATCGAATGTATAGGAGCGGTTTGCGTGACCGCTATTGTAATCAAGTAACGTAACATCAAGGATGCGAAACGCCTTCGGCAATTCTTCCCAGCGTCGCATAAATTGAAGCGCTAACGTTTCTTTCACGAGATCAGATACTTCCCAGCATACATACACTGCGTTTGGAGACTGTACGACCGCATGCATAAAGTCCACGTTGTACCGATCGGGTAGCTTCCAGTATCCTTCCGGACCCTTTTCAAGAAGTGGAGAAGTCGACACGTTGGCCGTCTCTTTCGCTGATGCCACTTGTTTGCGTGAGGTCGTCACCGACGTCTTTGCTTTCTTCGTTTCACGCTTTTTTTTCACAGGGGCAACCGCCTCCACTTCCTGTTGCTGATTTCTCCATTTACGCCATGCGTATTGGACTTTGCCAATCGGGACGTCTAATTCTGCCGCAATCTGTTTTAACGTAAGACCTTGTTGTTTCAAGGATACGATTTTCTCTTCCATCTCTATATGGCTCCCTTCATGTAAAATCCATGTAGACTATTATTCGCTCCTTGAGTTTGTATTCCTGCCCAAAAAAATAAAGAACAACAGCACTGTTGTTCTTTACCACTAATCTTATTGATTCAAATCATAATGTTTCCCTTTTTCGAGGAAAATTAAATGTTCTCCGAAGTTCGTCACATGATCGCCCATCCGTTCGAGGTATCGAGCAATGTTCGAGAATTCGTATACATCGTTCGTCCCAACCGTCATGGCCGGAAGAGAACCGATATATTGTTTAATCACCGTTAGATTGATGTCATCAATCACGCGGTCCATCTCATTGAGTTCACGAACACGGCTCACTTCACCTTTGCGATAGGCACGTGTCGCCAGTTCAAGCATGTCAATCAACTGCTCAGCCATCTTCTTGAGCGGTTGAATGTCGAGAACATAGGGAACGTGCTCGATTCGTGTCACCGCTTTTGCGATATTTGTCGCATAGTCCGCAATACGCTCTAGGTCTGTCGCTGATTTCATCGTCACAATCAGACGTCGCAAGTCAGTCGCGACTGGCTGCTGTTTTGCAATCAACAGGATCGCTTCATCGTTGATTGTCAACTCCAACTCATCTAACTCGTTGTCGTTATCAATCACGGTTTTAGCCAATTCGAGATCATGTTTTTCCAACACTTCGATTGCCGTCGCCGTTTGGCGCATCGTCAAGTTTGCCAATCGTACAACTTTATCTTCTAATTCAGTCAATTTCGTATCAAAAAATGTGCGGTTTTGTGCCATCAATCCAGTCTCCTCCTTAACCGAAACGGCCAGAAATATAGTCTTCCGTCCGTTTGTCAGATGGATTCGAGAAAATCTTATCTGTAACATCGAACTCGACAACTTCTCCATTTAAGAAGAATGCTGTTTTATCCGAAACACGGGCAGCTTGTTGCATGTTATGTGTCACGATGATGATTGAATACTGTTCTTTCAACTCTTGTACCAATTCTTCCACTTTTAGTGTAGAGATCGGGTCAAGGGCAGACGTCGGTTCGTCCATTAAGATGACATCCGGCTCGATCGCTAACGTACGCGCGATACAGAGACGTTGTTGTTGTCCACCTGAGAGACCGTAAGCATTCTCATTCAATCGATCTTTTACTTCATCCCAGATTGCCGCACCACGTAATGAACGCTCGACAATTTCATCGAGTACTTTTTTATTTTTGATTCCGTGCGTCCGCGGTCCATATGCTACATTGTCATAGACCGATTTTGGGAATGGGTTCGGTTGTTGGAATACCATCCCGACCGAGGTACGCAAATCTTCCACCTTGTATCCGCGATCGAAGATGTTACGACCATGGTATAAAATTTCACCGTTCGTCCGAACCGATGGCACGAGTTCGACCATCCGATTTAACGTCTTGATGAACGTTGATTTTCCGCACCCAGATGGTCCGATGATCGCCGTGACTTCATTCTTTTTAATATCGAGGTTGACGTCAATCAAAGCCTGGTCTTCTCCGTACCACAAGTTCAAATTGTTGACGACATAGGCGCTATCTTTTTTCATCTCAGTCGTTGTCGGTTCTGTCGTAGTTGTGTTCACGTTTTGATCTCCTTTGTTGAGCTCTTGTTGTTTCATCATCTCGAGCTTCCTCCTCATTCATCTGCAAAAAAGACTTAGTGTCGATTTGTATATTTGTTTCGAATATAGATTGCAACCGAGTTCATCGCGATGAGCATCGTCATAAGTACGATGATCCCTGCTGCCGCTAAGTTTTGGAACTCTGGTTGTGGTCGGCTCGTCCAGTTGTAAATCTGAATCGGGAGGGCCGTGAAGTCAGAGAAAATGTTACTCGGTGTTGTTGAAATGAATGTTGCCGCTCCGACCATGATGAGTGGAGCCGTTTCACCAATCGCACGGGAAACCGCTAGGATAATTCCCGTGATAATTCCTGGTAACGCCGAAGGTAACACGACGTTAAATGTTGTCTGCCACTTAGATGCCCCGAGTGCTAGCGAAGCGTGTCGTAATTCCATTTTGACTGCTCGTAGCGCTTCCTGTGAGGCCACGATGACAATCGGCAAACTCATAAGACCGAGCGTCAAGGCGCCAGCCATAACCGAGTTCCCTAATTCCATGACTCGAACGAAAATCGTCAATCCAAGTAATCCGAATACGATTGACGGAACGCCTGCCAAGTTCGAAATGTTGACTTCAATAAACGAAGTCATGCGATTTTTCGGAGCGTATTCTTCCAAGTAAATTGCCGCTCCAACACCGATGACAAACACCATCGGTACGATCAAGAGCATGAGCCATAACGATCCAATCAACGCAGGATATAATCCAGCCTGTTCAGGACGGCGCGACGGGAAGTTGCGCAAGAAATCAAGGTCGACCCATCCTGCGCCCTTTGACACGATGTCATAAATCAACGTCGATAAGACAACGAGCGCAAAGACAAGTCCCGCCAAAAAGATGTACTTAAATATTTCATTCAATTGTAAACGTCGTTTAATTCGTTGAGACACGGTCTCACGATTCATCAAGTTCTTCGTATTCTTGAACTCACTGTTCGGTAAAGCCATATTAGTACTCCTCTCTGAAGCGGCGCGTCACCCAGTTTGCGAATAGGTTCATCAATAAGGTAAAGACGAACAACAACGCACCGACCGCATAGATACTGTAATATTCGATTGTGCCGTAACCTGCATCACCTTTAGCGATTTGAACGATATACGCTGTCATCGTCTGAATCGCATTGAGCGGGTTGAACTCGAAATTCGGCTGTGAACCACCAGCAATGGTTACAATCATCGTCTCCCCAATCGCACGGCTCATTCCGAGAACGATAGAGGCGATGATTCCAGACGTCGCAGCAGGCATGACAACTTTCGTTGCAACCTCAAGACGTGTCGCACCTAAACCGAGTGCACCGTCCCGAATTTTCTTCGGAACAGCACTCATTGCATCCTCAGAAATCGAGGCAATCATCGGAATAATCATAATCCCGACGACAATCCCTGGGCTTAGTGCATTGTAAATTTGAAGTCCTGGGATGAGTGCTTGCAGAATCGGTGTAATGAATGACAAGGCGAAGAAACCGAATACGATCGTCGGCACACCGGCCAACACTTCTAGAATTGGTTTCAACACACGTCGTGCCCGTTCAGAGGCGTATTCACTTAAATAAATCGCAGACGCCAAACCGAGTGGGACGGCTACAATCATCGCAATCACAGTAATTTGGAGTGTTCCCATGACAAGTGCCCATACCCCGAAGCGCTGATCTGCACTAAGCGGGTACCATTCTGTCGATCCTAAAAATTCTGCGACAGGGACTCGTTCAAAGAACTTGAATAGCTCAAAGCCTAGTGTGAACGCAATACCAATGGTCGTGACGACCGATACGAATGCGCTCAAGAATAATAAGAACGGCATGATTTTATCAAACACGTTCGTCGTACTATATTTCTTTTGTTTATTTTGTTGAATCATCTCTCGAATCGAAAGCTTATTGTTCGGTTCATTCATCTCGTGTATCGCTCCCTACCTCTTCATACTAGAAAGCATGGCGAGAAGGCGAGACCGTGTCTCACCTTCTGCCACCTATCATCTTATTCTCCAGCGATTTCGTCGATCATCTTCATGTTTTCGTCGTAACGCGCTTGTTCCATACCGACATATCCCACTTCTTCAGAGAGCGCACCTGCGTTTTCGTTCATGAAGCGTGCGAATTCTGCAACTTGCTCTTTGTCTTTCAATGAAGCGTTGTTGACGTACGTGTAGATTTCACGTGAGAGTGGATAAGAAAGGTCATTGATTGTTTCTGGAGTTGGCTCTACACCCTCGACTGCCATGGCACGAAGCGTGTCTTTGTTTTCGATGTAGTATGCATATCCGAAGAATCCGATTGCACCTTCCGTTCCAGATACACCCGTGACGAGGACGTTGTCATCCTCTGACAATTGTGCGTCTTCACGAATGTCCGTATCGTCAAGGACGGCTTCATTGAAGAAGTCAAATGTACCTGAGTCTTTACCTGGTGCGAAGAATGAAATCTCCTCATCTGGCCAGTCTGAACGAACGTCTTTCCATGTCTTGATGCTTGTGTCCGTCCACATCTTATTCAATTCTTCAATCGTGATATCTTGTGCCCAATCGTTCGCTGGGTTAACAACAAGCGAAAGTCCATCAAGTGCAACCGAGAGTTGCGTGAATTCCACACCGTTTTTCTCAGCTTCGGCTGCTTCTTCTTCTTTGATTTCACGTGATGCGTTCGAGAAGTCTGTCTCTCCCGTCACGAAACGTTTGAAGCCACCACCCGTACCAGAGACACCGACTGTCACTTCAACTTCTGGTTGTTCAGCTGAAAATTCTTCTGCGACTGCTTCCATGATTGGGAATACAGTTGATGATCCGTCCATGACGACTTTTCCTGAGAGCGCATCGCCGCCTTCAGCAGCGCCACCTTCTTCATTGTTCCCACAAGCAGCACCTACGAGTGCGACTGAAGTGATTGAAGCGAGTAAAGCTGATTTTTTCATCCAAGACATTTGTGACGTCCTCCTTGAGTTTGCTTTGATTTTTGTTGTGGATTTGTTGTTCTGTCCTACAATTAATATCCTAATGAACTTCTATTAACGAGAAATAAACGGAACGTAAAAGAATTGTAAAGACAAAAAAAGAAGTCACCGAAGTGACTTCTTTTACTGAAGCATTGCATTGACATCTTCTAGATTAAAGTAAGCTTTCATGATATCGTGCGCGACACGCGTATTGATTCCTTCCGCCTCAAGTCCAGGCATGATGATCGCCCAAGCGATTTCCGGATCATCGAACGGTGCCCAACCGACATGGTTTGAGTTCAATGTCTTAATCGGTTCTCCGTTCGCATTTCGTTTCGCCTGACCGTCTGGGCCTTCTGCAATCGCTTGAGCAGTTCCGGTTTTACCTGCAGCCGTCATACCGGTTTCCTGTAGAATGCGAGACGAACCGGAAGAAGATTCAACCCCTTGACGATATCCTTCACGGACCCGTTGGATGTATTCATCCTGGATATCGACTTTATTCAACGCATTCGGTTGGAACGTGCTCACGACTTGCTTGTTGTTCTCATCAAGCGAACCCGGCTCAATGATTTCTTTCAGCAAGTGTGGTTGTACACGATAGCCACCGTTCGCCAATGCTGACGTATATTGCGCCAATTGAATCGGAGTATAAGAAATATACTGTCCAATCGACATATCCATCAGAAGTGTGACACGGTCCGGGATACTCCGGAATCCGGTCGACTCGAACGGCAAGTCAATTCCTGTCTCGATTCCGAGACCGAATTGTTTATAGTAGTGTTCCATCGTTTCAAACGCCTGCGTGACATTTTCCCCGACAATTTGACCTGTCGAGTAATAATCAGCCAGACGCAAAGCAATTTGGAACATATAGATATTCGATGACATCGCGAGTGCATCTAAGTCGTTGATGCTCCCCATATTCCGGTAGGAAGCTTTCACTGACGAACCAATCCGAATCGGAGCATCATAAATATACTCTCCCGGTTTCACGACGCCTTCTTCGAATCCATAGGCGACCGTCGCCCCTTTGATGGTTGATCCGATTTGGCTGGCACGAAGCACCGTACCGGTCGACACATCTTTGAATTCGTTCGTTTCCAAATCGAGTTCTTGTCCAGATAAGGCGAGCAATTCACCCGTTTGCGGATTCATGACGACCGCAAACGCTCGGTCGAAATGAGGACTTCCAGAGCGTCCTGCGCGAATCGCCTTTTTCAAGATTTCATCGACTTCTTTTTGGAACTCGATGTCGGTCGATAAGACGATATCTTTCCCTGGATTCCCACTCACTCGTGTCGGTTCACCGACCGGTTCCCCTTTGTACGTGGTGAACACATCATAGGCCGGCGTTCCCCGAAGGACGTTTTCATACTGTTGTTCCAAGTAGGAGGTACCAACCCGGTCGTTCAACCCGTAACCCTTCGCCTGATAAGATGCACGTTGTTCCGCCGGAATTTGACGATAACTTCCTAGGAAACTCTTGAACGTCTCATCATAAGGATAATCCCGTTGATAGTAAGGTTCGACACTCACTCCAGGCAACTGCTCTAAGTTCTCTTCGATGACCGCCATCTCTTTCGGGCTTGCACCGATTTTGATGACCTGTGGGTCGAGTGCATAGCCACTCTCCATATTGTGTTTAATGGCGATGATTTCTTCTGTCGCATCATCAAACGTGATCTCTTCTTCGGTGATTGAATCAAGTAAAAGCCGGTCCACGTCTTGGTTAGACAATGCGGCTCGCTCCTCTTCCGATAATTCTTCCAATAACGCTTGAGTCCGTTCTTGCGCCAATTCCGGATTCGTTGCAATCCAATAATCCTTTCGGTCTCGCTCCGTCATTTTACGGTCTTGTTTCGGAATGTCGACGATTTCCGCCAATTTTTTCGCGACGTCTAAACGTTCATCCGTCTTTGTCACTTGAGAGCGGCGATACATGACCGAGTAGTTTGAAATCGTATCCGCCAGCACTTGACCGTTCCGGTCGTAGATTTTACCTCGCGGCACTTCATATTTGATTTTACTCGACTCCGTTTTCTGTACTTCCCGAGCAATCCGTTCCCCATTCACGATTTGTACGACACCCAATCGAAAAATGAGGGTCGCAAATAGAATGAAGACGATGAAAAATAGTAAATTTAAGCGTAACGGTAAGTGGTTTCGCCGTTTTTTCGGCACTTTTACCCGATTTTTTGCCAAGTCCGTTTACTCCCTCCACGTTCATTTCCTTCTATATTATAGAGGACAGGAATCCCTGTCGTTTTGTCCGATTTTCACTATATCATAATTTGTTTACAAATTAATGAAAACCATAAAAAAACCCGAGATTCATATCAGAACCTCGGGTAAGACAAACTTATTTTGCGTCAGCGTACAATGTCGCCACATAATCCCAATCGATGACATGGAAGAATGCGTTGATATAGTCAGGACGACGGTTTTGGTAGTTCAAGTAGTAAGCATGCTCCCACACATCAAGACCGAGGATCGGTGTAACACCTTCCATGATTGGTGAGTCTTGGTTTGGAGTAGACGTGACTTCGAGTTTACCATTTTTCACAACGAGCCAAGCCCAGCCTGAACCGAAGCGAGTTGTTGCAGCTTTCGTGAATTCGTCTTTAAACCCATCGAAGCTACCGAACGACTCATCGATTGCAGCAGCGAGGTCGCCAGACGGAGTACCGTTCTCATTTTTCTTCAAGAGCTTCCAGAAGAACGAGTGGTTCCAATGACCGCCACCGTTGTTGCGGACAGCTGTTTGAATGTCAGCAGGAAGCGAATCGATTTTTTGAAGCAAGTCTTCGAGTGAAGAGTACTCCACATCTTTTCCTTCGAGTGCATTGTTTACGTTCGTGACGTAAGTGTTGTGGTGTTTCGTGTGGTGGATTTCCATCGTGCGTGCATCAATGTGTGGTTCGAGTGCATCATATGCGTAATCAAGTTGTGGTAATTCAAATTTAGCCATTACTAAAATCCCCCTTAAAAGTGTTTTGAACAACGTTCGTCTTAAATGTAACAGATATGTGACGGTCGACTCAATTGTAATGCTTTATTCAACATCTTCTTCTGGCAATGCCCAAACTGAAATCGACCCCGCCGACACTTTAAATACCCCAAATCCTTCTTCATCAATCTCAATTCGATCATTCAATGTATTCGTTAAATCGACCCATGTTTCACCGGCACGTTCTTCCCCGACAAACATTCTCTTTTGAGATTCATCAGAAGTTGAAATGAGGACGGCACATCCGGAACGTTCGATTTCCTCCACACCTTTTCGTACCCACCCGATGACGTTTGCATCATCAAAGTAATCATCCTGCTCCCCGTACGCTTTCTCTCGGCGTGCATACAGAAGCGTATCAATGGCGAGCTTCATCCCATCAGTCGGGTGAGGACCGTCTATACCGTAGTAATCGCCATAGAAGACACATGGATAACCATCTTTACGAAGTAAGACAAGACCATAGGCGATTTGCTTGAACCAATCTTTCACCCATGACTCAAGCGCCTCCTCGGGTTGTGAATCGTGATTATCTACGAACGTCACGGAATGAAGCGGGTGTGACTGAACGAGCGTATCATCAAAAATGGTTCGCATGTCAAACGCGGCCCCTTCCTCTGAGGCTTGATGTAATTTGTAATGGAGTGGGACATCGAATAAATCGACATGGTAATCGATGTTATCGAGAAATTCACGACAGGCATCAAGGTCAGATTTCCAAAACTCGCCGACAAAATAGAATTGGTCACCTTTCTCTTCCCGCATCGTCTGACTGAACTCTTTTACAAAGTCATAGTTGATGTGTTTAATGGCGTCAAGACGGAATCCATCACATTTCGTCTCTTCGATGAACCATTTCCCCCAATTCAACACTTCTTCGCGCACATCGGGATGGTGGTAGTCGATGTTCGCAAACATTAAATAGTCATAGACACCGAATTCATCATCGACGTTATCGTTCCATCTTTTGTTTTCTCCAACGATAAAGAAAATACCGGAACGATCAGTCGCCGCATCATAATCCGTTCCGTTAAAATGTGTGAAGTCCCATTTAAATGAAGAATATTTCCCATCACGAGCTTCATAATCAAATTTTGTCCACCCTTCGATTTCAAACGCTTCATCCGAGAGGACTTTCGTACGGTCGTCGGGATCGACTTCTAACACTTCAAACTTCTCGGTCGCATCCGCCCCGGCTTTATGATTCATGACGACATCCATATAAATCTGCATCCCAAGTTCTTGTTGACAATAGGTCGTTGCTTCAAGTAGTTCTTTTTTCGTTCCATATTTTGTGGCAATGGACCCTTTTTGATCGAACTCGCCCAAATCATATAAGTCATAGATTCCATAACCGGTATCTTGATCACTTTGCCCTTTTGTGACAGGTGGTAGCCATAGCGCAGTGATTCCTGCTTTATTTAAGTCGGCTGCTCTCTCTTTTAGTCGCTTCCAATGCTTTTGATCTGCCTCGACATGCCATTCAAAAAATTGCATCATGGTGTGGTTTCGTTCCATTTTGTCCGCCTCATTTCATATTTTTCAAAAAACAAAATGCTAACGAGTATTTACCCAGCAATTTTAAATTGAAAACAAAAAGCGACGTTCACAATGTGACGTCGCTTACGAATGGACCCTGTAGGACTTGAACCTACGACCGGACGGTTATGAGCCGTCTGCTCTAACCAGCTGAGCTAAGGGTCCTTATAAATAGCGGCGGAGGGAGTCGAACCCACGACCTCACGGGTATGAACCGTACGCTCTAGCCAGCTGAGCTACACCGCCATGTTGTTATACAGTAATAATATACTGAATATGTCCTAGAGTGTCAAGGAGTATTCCTTGCCAAATAAGAAAAGCACCCCAAATTTCATTTGGAGTGCTCCTGATTTATACGGTTACTTCGTTTGCATCTTCGAGTGTGATTTCCGTGATGTTCATGGCATGGTCACCGATTCGCTCCAAGTTCGAGAGCATATCAACAAAGAACATACCTGCTTGCCCATCACAAGCACCTGTGTTCAAACGAACGACGTGGTTCTTACGGAATTGACGCTCGAGCATGTCGAGTTTCGCTTCCATTTCAATGACTTTACGTGCTTCAACCATGTCGCCGCTCGCCAACGTCTGAAGAGATTTCTCTAACGTTGCACGTGTGAGGTCGTACATTTCAGTCAATTCTTTTTGTGCATCTGCCGAAAGTGTCACTTTCGTAGCTGTCTTATAATCAATCAACTCAATGATGTTCTCAACGTGATCACCGATTCGCTCGATATCGTTGATGGCATGCATGAGCGTTTTGTGCTCCTGTGACTCTTGTTCCGTCAAATCAACGGCAGCCAACTTCACGAGGTAATCTGTAATCTTCGCATTCAACGAGTTCAATGCCTCTTCGATATGTGCCGACTTTTCAGCGTGCTTCTTGTCGCCAGTCGTCAAATAGTTGCGTGCTTCATCAAGACCAAGTTTTGCGAAATCTCCCATACGGATGACTTCATATTTCGCTTGCTCGACTGCAATCGAAGGCGACTGTTGAATGAAGATCGGATCTAAATGTTGTGCTTTCGTATCAACGATTGAGTCTTCACCTGGGACCAATTTCGTCACAATCCAAGCAATCGTTCCGATGAACCAGAACTGGATCAATGTGTTGACGACGTTAAACGTACCGTGTGCGAATGCAATTTGCATCTTATCTTCGATTGCTAAGAGATCTGTGATCCAATAGATATAGTTTGTGAACGGAACTAACAAGATCATAAAGATTGTCGTACCAATCAAGTTAAAGATGACGTGTGCCGCTGCTGCACGACGTGCGGCAACTGATGCACCAATCGATGCCAAAATCGCCGTGATCGTTGTTCCGATGTTATCACCGAACAATACCGGTAAAGCAGCACCTAAATCGATGGAACCACCAGCATATAGTTCTTGCAAGATTCCGATCGTCGCAGACGATGATTGAACAATCACGGTAAATACTGTACCAACGATGACACCGAGGAACGGATTGTCACTCATTGATTGCGTCAAGTCGATGAAATATTCGCTTGAACGAAGTGGTTTCATCCCACTTCCCATCAATTCAAGTCCATAGAACAACATCCCGAAGCCAAAGAAGATTTGACCGAGGTGTTGTAATTTTTCTTTTTTAAAGAAGAACAACAATACTGCACCGATTGCAATGATTGGAAGCGCATATGCACCAACATCGAATCCGATGATGAACGCCGTCACCGTCGTACCGATGTTCGCCCCCATGATGACCCCGATTGCTTGACGGAGTGTCATGAACCCGGCGCTAACAAGTCCGACCGTAATGACGGTTGTACCTGAAGATGATTGAATCAATACTGTCACAATAATCCCGGCGAGTACACCGAGGAATGGATTCGTTGTATACTTATCAAGGATGTCGCGCAGGCGATTCCCTGCAGACTTTTGGAGTCCGTCTCCCATCGATTTGATCCCGAAGAGGAAGATCCCTAGACCTCCAAAAAACATGAATAACATTTCTTGCAAATTGTATTCCACGATTTTTGTACTCCTTTTAATTAAGAATTGGTTGGATTTGCTTGGTTTTTAATGCCCTACTCATTATGCCTTCATCGGCAGTATCATGTAAACACGTTTAATGTAAAAGTTTTATTAAAACACTGTACCATTATTTTAGATTATCGGCTTACTGTAATATAACAGATTGGAGTTTTTAGTATGCTCTCTACCATTTTGACTTTTCTTCAAACGAGCCTAGTCCCATCGAAACGCGCACTTCGACTTCGTCTAGCTCCGCTCCATGCCTACATGGGCGCCACATTCATCTTAACTCTCGTCATTACCATACTAGACTTTTTCGTGATTCGTCCTGACTTTTTCATCCCGATGTGGCTATTCTTGCACGGCTTCGCCATCTTCTTCTTCTATTTGATTTGGGTTGCACTCATGGCATTGTATGTCCAACTGTTTACGAAAATCTATTCAAAGAACAAATGGGCTTATCGTCAAGCCTGGCCATATGCTGTGGCGATGACACTCATCCCAACCTTGTTATTGGTCATCTTCTATCATTTGAATCCCGATTTCCTGACCCTCGGCTTTATAATCGGTCTCGGCTATATCAGTTTTCCGCTAACAAAAGTACCACAACCAAAACAACGTCGGGCCTCTTGAGCCCGACGTTATTTTATGTTGGTGACAGTTCCTTTAGCGTCTGATTCAATGCTTCACTTTGGTCTCCAAGATTCGTTCCCGCGTCTTGAAGGGCAAGCTGAACATCTGACCAGCGATCGACACCTGTATTCAATTCAATCAATTTTCGTTCAAGCAATGAACTGATTTCGCGCAATTGTTCATTCGATTCCATTAAATGAACCAGCTGCTGGCCCGTACTCGATGTATGGACCGTAATCGCTTGAAATTCGTCAAGCTGTACTTTTATCTCACGATCGATGGTTTCAATTCCTGACTCGACACGACTAACGGCATCTTTTAAATGGTGAACTTCTTTAATGAAGTCATTAACTTCAGATAGCAGGTCCGTTCGTTCTGTGTTTAATGCTTCGATGGCACTGACCGCTAAAAGCGTCGATTCGTTTGTCATCTTCGCCAAATTCCCAACTTCACTGGCAACGACAGCAAATCCTTTGCCGTGCTCTCCTGCTCGTGCCGCTTCAATCGATGCGTTTAACGATAACATCTTTGTTGCCGCCGATACGGATAAGATACTTTTCAGCGCAACATCTGCCTTCGAAGAATTCGTCTCACTCTCAAGAAGTCGTCTTTGAATCGACTCCACTTGTTTCTCGACGTAATCACTCACGTCTCTTACAGAAGAGAACGTCTCAAGTTCTTCATGTAAAATAGACTTCAATTGATTCCCTCGCTCGTCCACACTCGTGATTTGCTGTTCAAGCGCTTCGATTTGTCGCGTCACATCTTTCATTTTAGATGTAGAGCCGTTTGTCACCGATTGATATGAATAGCTCGTCGATTCAACCGTAGCCGCCACTTCCCGAAACTGCTCCACCTGTTCGTGACTGTTACGTAATTCTTGTTTAAAGACAGGTAAGCTTTGATTGAACGCCGTTGCCGTTTTTCCCATCATGGACATCGATTGATTCCAAAGCGTGATGAACGCGTTGAACTCTGTTTCTAACATATGAATCTCTTTTGACTTCGATCCAAGTGTGACATCATCGAATCGGCGTGATGCCACGGCACTTCGTAACGAATCAGCCAACACACTGAGTGGTTTCACTTCACGGTGAATCAACCGTGTGAAGAGGACCATCACGCCAACCATCGCAATCAATACGATGAAGGCGATATGTTGGCGTAGCGAACTCATCGGACCCAAAACTGATTCTTTCGTAACGACAAGGACGTAATCCGCTTTTAGTTCAGGTATCGGGACAGAAGCCACTAATAACGTTTCAGTTTCTTTCACTTCCGCTTCAGAACTGTTCGACAACTTGCCGATCAATTTCTCTGTCGCTATGCTTTCCTTCCCAGTCAGCTGTTCAATTGCTTGATCACGCACTAAAAATTGTGCCGCATCAAACTCATCCCCCGATAAGATTGAAGCCTGTTGCATATAGGCTGACTTCAGCGAGCGTGCCAACTGTTTCTCATTCGCAACGTAGGCACTATATGACGTTTTAATCGATTCTCGCATGACAGTGACTTCTCGCATGAGCCGTTGCTCGATTTCTGATGCCAAGAGTTGCTCAGATTTGATTGCGAACCACCCGAATGTGAGCACGAAGACGAGTAAGACAATTGGCATGAGCGTCCACTGGAGTCGGTTGGCCAATTTAGGATACTGACGTGCCTCGTGCAACGGTCTCTTCCACTTGACTGGATTTTGTTTAAAGTTCCACTTCACAGATGCCACCTCTTTTTCTAATCTCGCCTATATATCGGTCTTGAGACGGTGGAAAATTATGAAGTAGATGTTAAGATAGCGTTAGAGTTTGTAAAGAGCACACATCCGTCACGCATCCTAGATGCTTTTTCACATTCTTTTCGTTATGATAATGAAGAAACCCTATCATCTTAAATCGATTGGATTCTTTCCAAAAGAAGGAGATTACGTATATGTCAGAAATTTTGCATCGTTCATTAACACGTCCGGTCCGCGTCGGTAACTTGATTATCGGAGGATCGAACGAAGTCATTATTCAATCTATGACCACTACGAAAACGCATGACGTCGAGGCGACAGTCGCCGAGATCAAACGTCTTGAGGAAGCTGGTTGCCAAGTCGTTCGCGTGGCTTGTCCAGACGAACGTGCAGCTGACGCACTTGCAGAAATTAAGAGCCGCATCAACATCCCGCTCGTCGTCGACATTCATTTCGACTACAAGCTTGCTTTAAAAGCCATCGAAAGTGGCGTCGATAAAATCCGGATCAACCCGGGTAACATCGGCCGCCGTGAGAAAGTAGAGGCCGTCGTCAACGCGGCGAAAGCAAAAGGGATTCCAATTCGAATCGGGGTCAATGCCGGTTCATTAGAAAAACAATTCCTTGAAAAGTATGGATATCCGACCGCGCAAGGTATGGTCGAGAGCGCGATGCACCACGTGAAGATTCTCGAGGACCTCGGCTTCTACAACACGATCATCTCGCTCAAAGCTTCAGACGTAAACCTTGCTCTTGAAGCATACACACTCGCTGCGAAGACGTTCGATTACCCACTTCACGTCGGAATCACAGAGTCAGGTCCACTCTTCTCCGGTTCACTCAAATCGGCTGCTGGACTCGGTGCGATTCTGTCTCTTGGAATCGGTTCAACGGTTCGAGTTTCACTTTCAGATGACCCGGTGGAAGAAGTAAAAGTTGCGAAAGAAGTGCTCAAGTCATTCGGACTTGCGGCAAATGCCGCGACTTTGATCTCTTGTCCGACATGTGGACGAATTGAAATTGATTTGATTTCGATTGCAAAAGAGGTAGAAGAATACATCCAAAACATCAACGTCAACATTAAAGTCGCTGTTCTCGGATGTGCGGTAAACGGACCAGGTGAGGCTCGTGAAGCAGACATCGGAATCGCAGGCGCACGTAACGAAGGACTTCTCTTCCGTCACGGAAAGATTATCCGCAAAGTGCCTGAGGCGACGATGGTCGAAGAATTGAAAAAAGAAATCGATGCGATTGCCGCTGAAAAAATGGCGGAACGTGAGCGCGAAGAACAAGAGCTCGCAAACCAATCAAATTAATGAATCTCATGCCCGTACGGTTGCAACCGTACGGGTTTTTGATAGAATAGAGGGCATGTGAGGAGGAGTGATGAGATGCGAATCGGCATTGATTTGGATGGAACCGTTACAGATCCTAAAAGTTGTTTTCTATATATGAATGAATCACTCGGCTATTCAATTGACTATCATCGTGCGACCGAGTACGAGTTACACACGTATACGACGATGGAACAACATGAATTTTGGAAGTTTATGATTGAAGAGGGGCATGAAGAAGCGATTTACCGTCGTTCTCTTCCGCACTCTGATGTGTTGGATGTGTTATGGGAATTAAAGCAGCAGCATCACCTGCACTACGTCACGGCCCGAAGTGAGGCAGTTCGACCGGTTACGGAAGAATGGATCAAACAGCATCGCTTGCCACTCGATTCGTTGGTCATGACCGGTTCTCACGATAAAATCAATGTCGTCAAAGACTTGTCACTCGAACTGTTTATGGAAGACCGGTATGAGAATGCCATCTCGATTCATGAAGAAACGTCAATTCCCGTACTCCTATTCGACGCACCCTATAATCGTAAGACGTTACCAGAGGGCGTAACTCGCATTTCGACATGGCGTGAGGCGCATTACCATGTCGCGCAATTGGAGAAACAAATCGTTCTACAGCAACGTTAAAAGGCAAGCCCGACGCAATCGGGCTTGCCTTTTACATTCGTCCGAGCTCTTCGATTAAATCGCTTGCGAGTACACTTGCGGGGTGTATCGTCTGGCTAATCGACTTGGCAGCGAGCGCATGCCATAGCACCGCTTGCTCGTTCGGTGACGAAGGTTTTTCTTTTCTAGCCCATAGCGCCAGAAGGATGCCAGTCAACACGTCCCCACTTCCACCTTTCGCTAACGCCGACGCTTCAACAGTATTGACGGCACCTGTTCCGTCAGGTGTGACGATGAGCGTATACGTGCCTTTCAAAATCAAATGGACCCGGTGTCGTTTCGCGAACTCACAAGCGATGGAGAAGCGGTCTGCCTCAATCTCTTCGACCGATTTACCGGTCAATCTTGAAAATTCACCTGGATGCGGTGTAAGCGTGAGCGGCCCCCGAGTTTCCAGTCGTTTCGTCGACAATGCCCCAGCATCCAAAATGACAGGACAGGGCTGCTGTTTCGCGTATTGCCAGATGAGATTCAAGGCCTCCCCTTCGACCATTCCGGGACCGATGGCCAGTGCATCGTACGATTGTTCCACCACATCGGTGTGTTGCTGATACATCGCTTCAGGTAATGTTGAGATGAGCGGGCTCGCTTCGCGTGGAATGGATAGACGCAATAAGCCAATGCCAGAACGAGTTGCAGCACGACCACCCAAGAATGGTGCACCGAGAAAATGACGACTCCCTCCGATGAGCATCCCATGTCCATATGTCGTCTTATGGCTGAATTGATCACGCCCCAAAAGAGATCGATCGAAATCAGTTTCGGTCAACACCTTCCAATCGGATGTATGCGGGAGTCCGATATCAACCCGTTCCACTTTGCCATAGAACGGAGCCGTCCGATTTAAGAATGTCGAACGCTTGAAACCGTGTAACGAATACGTATATGTCGCCCGAATCGCCATGTCATCAAAGTCACGAGTGTGATCACTCGGTATGCCTGACGGTACGTCAATCGAGATGACCGGCGTCGATTGATGATTCACCCATTCAATCACTTCCCGCGCGTGACCAGTCACGGGACCGGACAATCCGACACCGAACAGGGCATCAATGATGACATCTGTTTCAATCGGCCGCTCCACAAGGTGAATAAATGCGGAGGCGTAGGAAGCGTGTATTGCAGCCGCCTCAGACTTACTTTTCCCTAACGGTGACCATACGCTGACCTCATGCCCTCTCATAGCAAGCTCTCGAGCAACGACCCAACCGTCCCCACCGTTGTTGGCCGTCCCACAAATCACCAAAATGGTAGACTGCGAATCGATTCGAATGTGGGGCACAATCGCCGAGGCCGCTCGCTCCATCAACACCTCTTCGGGCATCCCATTTTGGATTGCTGTGCGATCAATCCGCTTGATTTCAGCAGCTGTATAGATCATCTGACCTCCCCCTTCGATACAAAAAAGGGATTGAATCAAATCAATCCCTTTTGCTTACATTCTTTACAATACCCATATATCTCAAATTTATGATCGACCACTTCAAATTCAGGGTCGAGCGCCTCTACGAAGCGCATCGGACATAAATCGAGCAGTTTCGTCTTTCCACAGCTCCGACAAATCAAATGGTGATGGTGATGCGCTGCACTACAGGTGACTCGAAAGGATTTCTCACCATCGAGTTCCGTCGCTTCAAGTAATCCTTCCTCCGCGAACGACTTCAAATTTCGATATACCGTGTCAAAACTCATCGTCGGATGTTTGTCTCGCATGTACTCGAGTACTTCCTTCGCACTGATATATCGGTCTTCTTCAGAGAGATAAGCATACATTTCAAGACGTTTCGGCGTCACTTTCAAAGAAGATGCACGCAGACGATTCAATCGTTCAGTCTCATTCATGTTGTACCTCCTTTTTCTTAAAACTCATGACTTTCTCGAGCGCCATGACGGCTGCTAAAATACCGACCGCAATCAATACGATGACACCGCCTGGAGCGACATCGAGATCATATGCAAGGACGAGCCCACCGATTGTCGCGACCTCTCCGAAGATGATGGACCAGAGAATGGTCTGTTTGAAGCTCGATGTAAAGCGTAGCGCCGCTGCGACGGGTAACGTAATCAAGCTAGATACGAGAAGCGTTCCGACAATTCGCATGCTAACGGCAATCACAAGCGCTACGATGAACATGAATAACATATGAAGCATCGTACTCGGTAATCCCGACACTTTTGCCTGCTCTTCATCAAACGATAAGAACAACAACTGCTTATAGAAGATAAAGATCACAAGAAACGTCAAGACGGCCACACTGACAATCAATGTGATGTCCGACTGACTCACGGCAGAGATCGACCCGAACAAGAGTGTGGACAAGTCGACCGAGAATCCTCGCGATAGCGAGATAAAGATGGCACTGAGTCCCATTCCTGCGGACATCATGATCGGAATGGATAGTTCCTGGAAGTGCACATATTTCCCTCGAAGCCAGTTGAGCCCTAACGCCGCCAATACAGAGATGAGCGTTCCCATATAAAGGGGATTGAGATCAGCGAATAGAGCGATATATTGTCCGAGAAATAAACTGAATGAAATTCCGGCAAGCGTCATGTGTGACAATGCATCGGCAATCAAGCTCATCCGTCTCACCACGATAAATGAACCGATGAGCGGTGCGGTAAACCCGATCACAAGTGCTGCAATGAACGCATAACGTAAAAAACTATATGTCCAAAGATCTGTGATCATGTCGTTCCCTCGTGAACAAGTACTTTAACAGGATAAGGTTTGATGGATGATGCGAGTTCTCCGAGCTCGCTGTATTCTCTCAGTCCACAATTACATGCCAATCGTCCGCGGTCGAGATGGACGACTTTTGTGACGAGGTCGGTCACCACGTTTAAATCGTGGGTGACGAGGACGAACGTACAAGTCGTATGTTCACGAAGCATATGCAAGACTTCATAAAAATCTTGTAAGTGCTTTTGGTCCACACCGACGGTCGGCTCATCGAGAATCAATAGATCAGGTTGGTTGACCATCGCTCGGGCGATAAAGACGCGCTGTTGTTGTCCTCCGGATAGATCTCCAATTTTCCGATGACGATACTGCCACATGTTGACTGTTTGTAACGCATTTTGAATCGCTGCCTGGTCTTCCATCTTCAAACGTTTGAATAAACCGAGACGTCCATATCTACCCATCGCGACTACTTCTTCGACGGTAACCGGGAATCCCGAGTTAAAGGAAGCCGCTTTTTGGGAAACGTAACTGATACGAGACTTATCTTTAAACTGCGAAATGGGCTTGCCGAACAATTCGACCGACCCTTGCTGTGGGTTCAGTAATCCAAGAATGGTTCGAATCAAAGTCGACTTCCCAGAACCGTTTTCTCCGACGATTGCGACAAAGTCCCCTTGCCGAATATCAATCGATACGTTTTGTAAGGCCGGTGTCCCATCATAGAAATAAGACACCTCGTTTAATTTGACGACAGATGTAGTCATCTAATCCCTTCTCTCATATGTTAAATCGTAATCATTTCTACTTTCTAGGCGTTTGTATTATACAGAATATCACGCACACCTTCAAGCAAGACCGGTTTCACTTAGTCAAATGTTAAAATTCACGTAAATCGTATGTTCGTTCAAAACCTTGTCGATTACACTAGTATTATGAAGGGGATGGTTTTATGGAAAAGAAACTGGCAGTTATTGATATCGGATCCAACTCGATTCGAAACGTCATCTTCGAAGTGAACGAGGAAGGACAATACTTCGAACGGTTAAATGTGAAAGAAGTCGCGCGATTGTCCAGCCATATTAGTGATGCGAATGAAATGACTGAAGAAGGAATCGCTTCACTCATCGATACGTTACGTCACTTTAAAGAGTTGAACGACCATCATCACGTTACCGATGTGCTCCCAGTAGCGACGGCAGCCATTCGAAACGCAAATAACTCAGATGAGATTTTGCAGAACGTCAAACAATCTACAGGGATGACCATCCGCCTGTTGAGCGATTACGAAGAAGCCTTTTACGGATATTCGGCCATCGTCAACTCCACCTATGTGGAAGATGGATATTCCGTCGATATTGGTGGGGGATCAATGGAAGTCACGTACTTTCAGAACCGAGAGCTCGTCTTTTATCACAGTTTTCCGTTCGGTGCCGTGACGTTAACGAAAGAATTTATGAAAGATGAGATGATGACGAAAGACGAGCGGAAAGCGTTGACCACATACTTAAAGAAGGCATTCAAAGAAATTGAATGGCTCGAACCACATGGTGTCCCACTTGTCGGTGTCGGTGGGACGGCTCGTAACTTAGTCCGGGTCGAACAGACCATATCGAACTTCCCGCTTGAAGGAATCCATCAGTATACGATTTCTGCTGAACAGTTGGAGGACGTCATAGATGAGCTCGTCGGAATGTCGAGCAAACAACTCGGACGTTTGGATGGGCTGTCAAAAGACCGGGTCGACATCATCGCGCCTGCCGTGACAGCAATCGGCGAACTCGCTAAATATTTGAAAGTACCTGAGTTCACGATGAGTAACAATGGACTCCGTGAAGGTCTCTTCTATGAAAACTATTTACATGAGCATGATAAAGTTCGTTTTGCCGATGTGAAAGAAGAAAGTTTTCGTCATTTTGAAAAACAATACGACGTGAATCCGACTCGTCATCAACATCTTATCCGATTGGCTAGACAGTTATATACCGGATTAATTGAAGTGAAAGCGATTAAACCGAAACCATTTGAGCCTGGTCTTCTTGAAGGTGCCTGCCGCCTTGCCTATGTCGGTGAATATATCGATCACAACAATAAGAGTGACCACACGTTCCATCTGATCACCACAAACGATTTCAAAGGACTAAACAACGAGGATCGACTCGCCCTTGCCCTAGTCACATCCTTCAAATCAAAACGAGTACTGGAACAACATATCGAGGCTTTCCCGAAATGGTTTGATCAAAAGTTATTAAAGAGTTTGGAGTTGCTCGGATCGATTGTGAAACTCGTCGATGCCCTCGACTTGACGGAGCGTCAGATCGTGACGGACATCCATGTTGCTAGTACAAAGGACGGTCTCACACTTACGCTAGATACGAATGGTTCCGCACGTTTTGAGTTGCAGCGAAGCACTCGCCATAAAAAGCATTTAGAACGCGCAATTGCTCAATCGATTGAGATTGTCTTGAGCGAGGAGGAGTAACCATGTCCGAATATACGAATGAACATTTTAACAACCGTGAACTCAGCTGGCTCGACTTTAACGAGCGTGTCCTCGAGGAGGCGATGGATGAACGAAATCCATTGATGGAACGATTGAAATTTTTGGCGATTTTTAGTTCTAACCTTGATGAATTTTATATGGTACGAGTCGGTGGATTGAAAGATGAGGTCCTCGCCGGGTTCAACCGTCCGGAAGACAAGACGGGCCTCACTCCAAAACAGCAGATCAAATCCATTTCGGTGCGAGCGCAAGAACTCGTCGAGACGCAATATGCGACATATAAAAAAATCACAAAACAGTTATCGAATCAGCACGTCCGCTTCTTACGGACGAAACATTTGAACAAGACCCAACAAGATTTCGTGAAAGAGTACTTTCGAACGCACGTATTCCCTGTCCTGACACCGATTGCAGTCGACGCCTATCGTCCGTTCCCAATGCTCTTATCTAAGTCACTGAATATTGCTGTCGAGATTGCCTCGAATGGCGAACGAAAAAAACGACTCGCCCTCGTTCAAGTGCCATCCGTTCTTCCGCGGTATCTGGAACTACCTACCGATGATGAAGAACATACCGATTTGATTTTACTTGAGGATTTGATCATTCAATACATCGACTCACTCTTCAAAGGATTTGTCGTCGAGTCCACGATGCCATTCCGAATTACGCGGAACGCGGACATGCCGTTTCACGAAGAGGGCAGTCGTGACGTCTTGAAACAAATCGAAAAAGAGTTGAAGAAGAGAAGATATGGGGTTGCCATCCGACTCGAGGTACAGCAACGATCGTTACGAAAAGAACTGTTGTTCATGCTACAAGACGTCCTTGACTTACATGACCGGGATATCTTTATTGTCGACGGTCCGATCGACTTGACCTTCCTGTTTGGGATCTACAATCAGATCGGGATGGAATATGATGACATGATCAATGAAACGTTGATCCCATTTATCCCAGAAGGTCTTGAATCGGGCAAAGATTTATTCCAAAGTATCGCTAAACAGGATTATCTGCTCCATCACCCGTATCATTCATTCGATCCAATCGTCCGTTTTATCGTTCAAGCCGCCAAAGACCCGAACGTCTTGGCAATCAAGCAGACACTCTATCGCGTCTCAGGGGACTCTCCCATCATCAAAGCTTTGACTGATGCAGCCGAGAGCGGAAAACAAGTCACTGTCCTCGTCGAACTAAAAGCACGTTTTGATGAAGAAAAAAACATTCAATGGGCGAAGCAACTTGAGAAAGCCGGGGCTCACGTCATCTACGGCTATAAAGAACTGAAGACACACTCAAAAATCACCCTCGTCGTTCGCATTCTAGAAGGTGGTGTGTTGCAACGGTTCATTCATCTCGGAACCGGTAACTATAACGATTCAACCGCCAAGCTGTACACAGACATTGGGCTCCTCACCACAAATGAAGAACTCGCTGAAGATGCAACGAACTTTTTCAACTGGTTATCCGGTTATGGGGAACGACCATCTTGGCATCAGTTCGAGACGTCGCCTGACGACATGAAAGACTTCTTCTTGAATAAAATCGATGATGAGATCAAACTGCATGAAAAGTACGGCAACGGTCGCATCGTCGCTAAGATGAACTCGATCACGGACCGGGCCATCATCACAAAATTGTATGATGCTTCGTCCGCGGGAGTGAAAATCGATTTGATTGTCCGAGGCATTTGTTGCTTACGACCGGGAATTAAAGGGGTCTCTGAAAACATCAAAGTCATCTCGATCATCGACCGATATCTCGAACATTCCCGAATCTTTTATTTTTACCAAAATGGAAAAGAAGACTTGTACTGTTCCTCTGCGGACTGGATGACACGAAATATGAAAAAACGGATCGAGATACTCTTCCCTATCTTGAACGCATCACATAAAACATACATCAAAGATATGATGGCCCTTCAACTCGTCGATAATGTGAAAGCAAGAAGACAACGTTCTGACGGCCGCTATGTATACGTGAAACGTGAGACCAACGAGGAAGAGATTCAATCTCAAATTATCATCCATCAATATACGGGTGGTCGATGGAACAACATACCTAGCGTATTTGAACGAGAACCGTCAAATTGGGCGGAACGAGAAGTGCTCCGCCTTCGGGCCGAGAACGAGAAAATGACGGATGACTGATGTTAGACTTCTCAAATAAGAAAACTCGTTGTATAATAAATTCGATTCAGTTATTATGAAGCGCTTTCATTTAGAGATGGAGGAATTATTTATGCAGGAGATTTTACTATCATTACTCGCCGGCTTGATTTGTGGTGCCATCTTCACTGCACTCAAACTGCCACTCCCTGCCCCACCGGTATTACCAGGAGTTGTTGGGATTTTCGGGGTGTTCCTCGGAATGAAGGTTTATCAATTTGCTGTATCGAACTGGCCATTCTAATAAAAGATGCCCTCAAAAAGGGGCATCTTTTATTATTTAGTCTAATGTATGAATGGCTTTATGACAGGTCGGACAAACCCAGATGCCACGTTCCTCTGTCAAGTGATACTCAATCAAGTGATACGCCTCTTTCCCAAATCGTTCAGCTAGGTTTACATGACAGCTCGCACAAGTCGTCACATGAGACTTTGGTGCTAAGAGTTTTTCTCGAAACAAGTGCGCCTCATATGACGCTTTCGTCCATTTAGACGATGGTACATGATAGCCGTCATTCCATTTTGTTCGAATCGACTCGTACGGTTCATCCCCCTCATACATTCCCACTTGCAAGAGCGGATGATGAAAATGAAGTTGTAACAGGTCGACTAAGGAATACAGCGCCACCCCTCCCTGTCTCTCTCCGAGCCAATACGGATCGTCTGGTCGCTCAATCGTCTCTTCAAGTAACACCTCTGCTTCCGCCACGATGCCATGCCCCATCACTTCGATAAATGCTGTCGGTGTCGTCACGGACCCCTTTACATAAACCGGACTCTGTTCAAGAAAATAAGTCGGGAATGCGTTCCAGACATCATATCGCTTTGGATCGACTTGTAGGACGTTCATCGCTTATTGATGAGCGAGCGTGAATCGTTCACGCCACTCGGCATCAAATTGATTGGCACGGAACATTTCAATCTCTTGTTTATATGGAGCGACTTTTGTTTTTTCGCTAATCGGGATATATGGCGTTTCTAGAATTTTCGGTAGATGCGCAAATGCCTCGTGATGAATAATACGATTTAGCGTATCAAATCCAATCTCTCCGTAGCCAATGTTTTCATGACGGTCTTTTTTTGCACCGCGCACATTCTTCGAATCATTTACATGAATCACTCCGAGACGGTCGAGTCCGACGATGCGATCGAATTGTTCAATGACGCCGTCTAAGTCACCGACTAAGTCATATCCTGCATCATGGACGTGACACGTATCAAAGCAAACTGAGAGTCGATCATTGTGCGTCACGCCATCAATGATGGTCGCAAGCTCTTCAAACGTCTTACCAAGTTCGCTTCCCTTCCCTGCCATCGTCTCAAGCGCAATCTTTACTTGTTCGTCGCCAGTCAACACTTCATTCAATCCTTCGATGATTCGAGCGAGACCGATTTCTTCTCCCGCTCCGACATGAGCGCCCGGGTGAAGAACGACGTGGCGAGCCACTTGGAGTGCTTCTGCCCGCTTTAATTCCTGAGTTAAGAAAGAGACGGCCAATTCAAACGTCTCAGGTTTCGTCGTATTCCCGAGATTGATGATATATGGAGCGTGAACAACAATCTCTTCGATGTCATGTGCGGCCATATGTTTGAGTGCTGCCTCAATATTTAAATCTTCAATGGGTTTACGGCGTGTGTTTTGGGGCGCACCTGTATACACCATCATCGTATTCGCCCCGTAAGAGACAGCCTCTTCACTCCCTGCTAACAACATCTTTTTACCTGATACCGAAACGTGTGAACCTATTTTTAACATCCTCATCTTCCCTTCATCATCTTCTATCTCTAGTGTACACAAAAAGAAGAACCGACTCCAAGAAGTCGATTCTCCCAAACATTATCGTTTATTTTTCTTACGTGCTGCACGGCGATCCGAGCGTTGCTGTTGCATATGCTCACGTGATGCCGTCTCTTTCAACTTATACTTGAATTTCTTCTTATAGCCAGGCTTCACTTTCTTCTTCGCCTTCTTGATTTCACCGGCCATCCGACTATGAGCCGTGTGTGAGACCTTCATCTTCCGGTCTGTTTGGCGACGACGACGTGTCTTGATCGGTTGAATCGAACCGTTGCGCAAGTCCACATGAGTGAATTCGAACCCACGTTCTTCAAGTCTGTTGATTGGTCCATTCTCATGGTCCTCATATAGTGTGTACGCCTCACCTGATGCGCCCGCACGTCCCGTACGACCGACACGGTGCGTATAGAAATCAAGGTCTTTCGGAATCCCGTGGTTGATGACGTGAGAGACTCCTGAAATATCGATACCGCGAGCCGCTAAATCCGTAGCAATCACATACTGATATTTCGCATCATTGATGTCCTTGATGGCTTGTTTGCGGCGACGTGCCTGCATGTCACCATGCAACGTACCGACGTTTAGACCTGCTTCGCGGAACGACGTCTCCAACTCATCTGCCTCTTGTTTCGTATTGGTGAACACGAGACAAACGAATGGATTGATTGCTTTCGCAATTTCGACAGTCAATTCTTTACGGTCACGGTGACGTACTGGAATCACGTGGTGCTTGATTTTTGGTGCGACGCGATGTTCTGGGCTCGCCTCTGCAAAGCGTGGGTCATGAAGGTACTTCTTCAAGAACGGTTCAAGGTTCTCAGGAATCGTCGCTGAGAAGACCATCGTTTGTAGTTTTTCAGGAAGCGCCTGTGCGATGCGGTCGACCTCGGGCAAGAATCCCATATCGAGCATTTGATCGGCTTCATCGACGACAAAGTGTGTCACTTTGTGCGGGAATAACGCCTGTGCTTTCATGAGATCAAGGATTCGTCCCGGTGTCCCGATGATCAACTGTGGCGGATTTTTCATCTTATCGATCTGACGTTCGCGGTCTGTCCCTCCGACAATCAAACTCGATTTGATGTAATCTGGGTTTTTAATAAGAATCGATTTCAATTCTTCATGAATCTGCCAAGCGAGTTCGCGTGTCGGTGCGACGACGATTGCTTGAACTGAAGCATCTTCTGGGTTGATCGCTTCAACGATCGGTAACAAGAACGCAAGTGTTTTACCCGTTCCTGTCTGTGATTTTCCAATAATATCTCGACCATTCAAGGCAGCCGGAATAATTCGGGCTTGTATATCGGTCGGTTTCGTAATGCGCTTTTCGGTTAACGCATCAACCATAAACGGTAGCAATTTGAACTGTTGGAAGCTGTTCAATCGATACACCTCCTGTTTCTTTCCACTTTTCCTAGCATAGCGGAATCAAATGATTTGTCAATCAATCTTTTGCCACACCTTCATATAAATAACTCGATGAATAATAGTGTTTGGCAATTTTCTTTCCATTTAAATGTTGTTCGAGTGCTTTGAAGCCGACTTCCATCATCTCGTTCGGTGACTGCACGACAGTGGCATTGACCTTCCCATTTTGAATGAGCGGATAGATATCTGAAATCCCGTCGACCGAAACGATCGTCTTGTCCGTCAAACCATGACTTTCTAAAGCCCGGACGACACCAAACGTATTATCGTCATTGTGTGAAAAGATTGCATCAAACGGAATCTTTTCTTCTAACCAACGTGACATCTCGATTTCAGCTTGGAATGTGTCATAGTTCCCGGTGATGGATGCAATGATCTGAAAATCGTCGCCATGTTGCTTTTCGTACTCTCGGATACCAAGACTTCGGTCCATCGTGGAGCGAACTTTCGGCGTCCCCCTCACTTCGACCACGCGAATCGGACGTTCGAGCTCACTATACTTGGCAGCAATTTGTTCGGCCGCCATCCGACCGATATCGACATTGTCGGAAACGACGGATGTGAGCACACTCGGATGATCAATCATACGGTCAATCGCAATAATCGGAATGTTTTTTCGTTTTGCGCGTTCTAATGAGGGTTGAATGAACGTGTCATCGAGAGTCGTCAAAAAGATGGCCTCGACACCCCGGTCAATCAATGAATCTAGTTTTTCTTTTTCAAGGACACGCGAGTCTTCACTCGTGGTCGGAATCGGGATGAACCCTTTTTGGTTTGCTGTATGCACGAACGAGTCCAGTAGTTTATTCGCATGCTCATGTTTATCACTGACAAACACAAATCCGACTTCTTTTTCATTCGTTTTTTGCTCTGGGAGTTGAATCGAGGTAATGAGGAGAATCGTCATGGCCCACACGACCGGTAACCAAAGCCAATAATGTTTTAGTCCTTTCATGACGGTTGTCTCCTTGGGATTTTGATTAAAATCGCGGTCCCCTTGTTCATCACACTATCAATCTCCATCGCACCGTTAACGCTCTTCAAGTACTCTTGAATCATATAGATCCCTAGACCATTCCCACTTTCCTTCGTCGTATTGAAGGCGGAACCAACTGTCTTGAGTTGTTCCTCACTCATGCCAATCCCGTTATCTTCAATCAAGAAGCGATATTCCTGCTCCGTAAAGAGGACCGTCACGACGACACTACCTTCAGCCCCTTTTGATTCGACGGCATCGACCGCATTTTTGAAGAGGTTGTAGATGATTTGAACGAGCATATCAAAGGATGCATAAAATGGAGGCATGTCGTTCGGTACAAGTAATTCCCATTTTGTCGGTCGTTTGTAACATTCGGCATCCATTAAAAATTCAAGTCGTTTCGCAAAGTCTAACATGTTGATCCAATCTTCGTTTTTACCAGCCTGATCTGGTTTGGCGAGCGTCAACATCGTTGAAATCAAATCATTCGCCCGCTCCAGTTCTTTGATGGCGACATCCACCATATCTGAGCTACCTTGACCCTCGCGCACCATTTGTAACGTGATGTGGACGGGAGTTAGAGGATTTCGAATTTCATGGGCAATTCCCGCGGCCAATTGACCGAGTGAGGCTAATTTTTCTTGATGCAAAATCAACTGTTGCTGACTCAACTGTTCACGTCGTGACGTTTCCATCCGTTGTGCATAATCGTTATACGTGTCGAGTAGCGTCTCCACTTCTTTCGAACCGGTTCTTTCCAACGAGATCGTTCCGAGCGATTGTTGTTGTTTAATTTGATTGACCAGCTCGACAAGCGGATTCGTTAACGTCCGGGAAAGCAACAATCCAACGAGAATGCTCAGGAAGAATGTAACGAGCGCAATCATCAAATACTGCCAACGCGTGTCGTAGACCGTTTCATAGACGGAGTCATTTTGATGTTTTGCGAGCATGCTCCATCCACTGACTCTTGCATCCGGTTCAAACATTACCGTATCTTCATCCGTACTCAAGATTGTCCGTTCGCTTCGATTTAATGCTTCGTCGATGACTTCACGCGATATCCGACGCTCTGCATCTGTGACCAAGTTGAACGAAGTCGTCAACACTTCGCCTTGCTCATCTAACAAGTATAGAATCATGTCATCATTCGCAGATTCCAACGAACGACGATACAAGTCAGAGTTCAAGACACTAATGCTCCCCCCAAAAATACCGATTGGTCGGTTCTCTTCGATGACCGGAACGTATAGGAAAGTTCCCATATCCCCACTGATCATCACAGGGTCACTCATATATAGTTCTTTTCCACTTGCAGTCAATACTTCCGTAAACTTCGGATCGCGTTTCAATACAGAAGAGGCGACTTGTCGCTCCGAGTACCATTTAAATGAGTCTTGATTGACATCATAATAAAAGATGGACGTAAAACTCGTGCGTTGATTCAAATATCCTGTTCGGATCCGTTCTTCAATCCATGGCTCATTTCCAACGTAAGCGCCTAAGTAAACTAAATCCTCATACAATTTCCCAAGTTGGGACTCCACATTCTCAATACTGTCATCGATGGCGTAATCAAATTGCTCTTTCGCCAATTCTTCTGCTCGAGACACCGTGACGCGGTCAGCAGAGAAGGCAAGTGATGAAATGACAAGTGCTAAAATAATGATGATGATGAACGTAATTTGGAAAAAGTACGATTTTCTTAGTTCACGCAATGGTTTCATGCGATTCACGGCGTCCCTCCTCTCTAACCTAAAAATTATAGCATGAATACACGCAAATCTTTTCGTATTTTCGAAACAATGTTAGACTAATACGTATGAAAGCACTTCGAAAGGAGCCTTCGTCTTCATATGAAAGTTAAAAAAATTAGCCCACGCGGATATTGTTATGGTGTCGTCGATGCCATGAAGCTCGCAAATGAGGCCGTCGCAAATCCAGATTTGCCACGCCCGATTCATATACTTGGAATGATTGTCCATAACCGTCACGTCACGCAGGCGTTTGAGGATCTCGGTGTCAAAACCGTTGATGGAGAAGACCGCATGCAAGCGCTCGAAACCATCGATCGAGGAACGGTCGTCTTCACGGCGCACGGCATTTCACCACTCGTCCGGAAACGTGCCATCGAGAAAGGATTGACGATTGTAGACGCCTCTTGTCCTGACGTCTTAGTCACACACGATTTGATTCGTGAGAAAACGGCAGAAGGATATGATGTCATCTATATCGGAAAACATGGGCATCCGGAACCGGAGGGTGCAATTGGTGTTGCACCAGACCATGTTCATTTGATTCAATATGAACATGAAATCGATCAGTTGCCGAGTCGCTTGTTCGAACGAAAAATTTTGGTGACGAACCAGACGACGATGAGTCAATGGGACGTTTCCGCATTAATTGAAACGATTCAAGCCCGTTATCCTCACGTGGAAGTGCATAATGAAATCTGTAACGCGACGCAAGTTCGTCAAGAAGCCGTCGCTGAACAAGCGGGAGACTGCGAATTATTGATTGTCGTCGGAGATCCCAAATCAAATAACTCCAATCGCTTAGCACAAGTTTCAAAAGAGATTGCCGGAACAAATGCCTATCGGATCGGTGACTTGAGTGAACTTGACTTGAATTGGCTCGAAGGCGTGGAGACCGTCGCTGTGACGTCGGGCGCCTCTACCCCGACACCGATCACGAAAAAAGTCATCGACTTTTTATCGCAATATGACCCAGACGATTTAAGCACGCATGATAAAACGCCATTTCTTGAACTTCGGAGTATCTTACCGAAAGTGAAAGCATTGCGTAAGTGAAGGAATCCCCCATTCTCTCAGAGGATGGGGGATTTTTAGGCTTTACTTGAATTGAAACGGATTCGTGTTGGCAACAGATTGAATCAAGTCGACATTGATTTTCGCTTTTTCAAACTTTTTGCTGAGCACGTCGATCACACCTTGTTTCATGATACTCTCGACATGATGTCCCGGGTCTACGACTGCGAGTCCAAGCGCCATCGCATCATGAGCCACATGGAAATATAAATCACCCGTCACATATGCATCTGCACCTTTGAAATGCGCAGTAGACACATACTTATTCCCGTCTCCACCTAATACGGCAACTTTTTCAATCGAACGCCCCGGGTCTCCGACAACTCGCACGCCCTCAACCCCAAAGCTTGTTTTCACGTGTTCGGCAAACTGTTCAAGTGTCATGGCCTGTTCAAGTCGACCGATTCGCCCTAGCCCAAATACATGACCCTCGATTTCATCGCGCATGAGGTCATACGCCACTTCCTCATATGGATGGGCGTCTTTCATTGCTTTTAGTACACGCTTCTTCTGACTCTCCCGAACGACCGTTTCGATTTTCACCTCGTCCACTTGTTCCGTTTCATGCGGGCGACCGATGAAGGGATCTGTCCCCTCGAGCGGAGTGAATTGCCCCGTTCCGGAAACACGGAACTGACAGTCCGCATAGTCACCAATATGTCCAGCACCCGCTTTTCCTAGAGCCAGGGATACGTCATGCGCATGCGTGGATGGAACGAATACACTTAGTTTATAGACCGGCTCCTCATAGGTCGGGACGAGTACTTTCGTATCGCGGAGACCGATCGCCTCACTCATCCAATCGTTCACACCACCGCTGCATACGTCTAAATTCGTATGAGCGACATAGACCGCGATATCGTGCTGAATACATTTCATCGTAATCTTCCCAGCCGTGGAACGGTCATTGACTTGAGCTAACGGACTAAAGATGGGTGGATGATGCGCGATAATCAAATCGATCTGTTTCTCAATCGCTTCATCCACAACCGATTCAAGTACATCAAGCGTGACCATGACCCGTTTGACTTCTTTGTTGAGCGAGCCAATCTGCAAGCCGATTTTATCCCCTTCGACCGCCAAATGTTTCGGTGCAAATTCCTCAAACAATTGAATCACTTGATTGCCGTTCGCCATTACTGACTCACCTCTCTCATCTTGTCACGCATCCGTTTGAACTCCACTTGTTTTTGAATCAAGGCTTCCGATTGAATGCCAGCTGCCATCTGTCCAAGCACATAATCGAGCTTATCAGCTTCACGACTCCACTTGAGTTTAAATGCTTCTGGTCGCTCTTGAACGAGATATGGACCGAATAACAACTGCCACATGCGCTCGTCCGACTCGTCACTATAAATGGACTCAGTTCCTTTTTCTCCGACAAGGATTTCGTAAACCTTATCATTTTCTTCCACAATTGCCTCTTCGACAAGGACATATCCATGTTCAAGCAGCCAGCTTCGTACGTGTTGCCCATCAACGTTCGGTTGAAGGACGAGCCGTTCGACCGCACCGAGCTTATCTTGACCCGCTTCGAGAATGGAGCGAATCAAACTGCCGCCCATCCCGCAAATCGAGATACACGTCGCTTCATTGGGCTGTAAGACAGCAAGACCATCGCCAAGGCGTACATCAATGGTATCACCTGCCCCAATCAAATCGACTTGTGCTCTCGCAGCTTCCATCGGCCCAACGTTCACTTCACCCGCGATTCCTTTTGAAATGATTCCTTGCTGAAAGGCATAGCATGGGACATACGCATGATCCGAACCAATATCGGCGAGCACACTTCCTTTTGGGATATAATCGACAACCTGCTTCAATCGTCGGTCTAACATGACACGTTCTTGCATACAGACAACTCCTTTGTTCTACTTCTTCCCTAGCGTATCGAATTCTCTACAGTTCGACAACAAAAAACGCACCCCATCATGGAGTGCGTCACCTCTTATTGTTCAATCAACCAGTTCGCAAGCACTTCTGCTTCTTCAGCTGATGCAAGACCTGCTGGCATCGCACCTTGACCGTTGACGACGATGTTTGCGATTTCTTCTGGTGAAAGACGATCGCCGACACCTGTAAGTGCTGGACCGACGCCACCTTCAAGGTTTCCGCCGTGGCAACCTGTGCAACCCTTCGCAGCATACAACTCTTCTGGGTTCATTTCAGTGACTGCTGGACCTTCAGCCGCTTGTTGCGCCTGATTCACCCCAAAATACGATAATGATACCATGGCAATAATTGCGACGATTGCGATTGCCGCAAACGGTAACAATGGATTACGCATTGTAGTTCCCCCTCATGTTCATTCCAAATTTCTATCCAACACTATTTTACTCAAAAAATAATAAAGAAGGAAGGAAAATCACTCATTTTCCTTCCTTTCTTCTAAAACTTCACACTTTATTCAAATATGAAATTAATCGAGGAAGTCTTTCAAGCGTTTGGAACGGCTCGGGTGACGCAATTTACGAAGGGCTTTCGCCTCGATTTGACGAATCCGCTCACGTGTGACACCGAATACTTTACCAACTTCTTCGAGTGTGCGTGTGCGGCCATCGTCTAGTCCGAAACGCAGGCGAAGGACGTTCTCTTCACGGTCTGTCAACGTATCCAACACGTCTTCTAATTGCTCTTTCAACAATTCATAGGCTGCCGCATCTTGAGGAGCCATCGCATCTTGGTCTTCGATGAAGTCACCGAGATGTGAATCGTCTTCTTCCCCAATCGGTGTCTCTAAAGAAACAGGTTCTTGGGCAATCTTTAGAATTTCACGGACTTTCTCAGGTGTGAGTTCCATCTCTTTGGCAATCTCTTCCGGAGAAGGTTCGCGACCGAGGTCTTGAAGCAATTGACGTTGGACACGAATCAATTTGTTGATTGTTTCCACCATGTGTACAGGAATACGAATCGTACGGGCTTGGTCAGCAATCGCACGTGTGATGGCTTGGCGAATCCACCACGTCGCATACGTCGAGAATTTGAACCCTTTCATGTAGTCGAATTTTTCGACCGCTTTAATGAGTCCCATGTTCCCTTCTTGAATCAAATCAAGGAAGAGCATCCCACGACCGACATAACGCTTCGCAATCGACACGACGAGACGTAGGTTCGCTTCTGCGAGACGTTTTTTCGCTTCTTCGTCCCCTTGCTCGATTCGTTTAGCGAGCTCCGTCTCATCTTTCGCACTGAGAAGGTCGACACGTCCGATTTCTTTTAAATACATCCGAACCGGGTCGTTGATTTTGATTCCAGGAGGTACTGATAAGTCGTTCAAATCGACTTCTTCATCCTCTTTTTTCGCAGGTGTTTCTTCTGCGTCCGCAGCATCTTCTGTGACACGGATATCTTTAGCCTCTAAATCTTCGATGAAGTTATCGATGAAATCCGAATCCACCTCGAAGTGACTAAGGCGATCTTGGATTGCTTGCATTGAGACGACGCCTTTTTTCTTACCTAACTTCTCAAGTTCTTCTATGGCGTTAAATAAATCCTCTTTCTTCTTCTCTGCCATCTAGCAGTTCAACTCCTTCCAAACTTCATCCACGATCATCGCTCTCGAAGACGACGACTACGGGCAATCAATTCTTGTAGCTTGGACGCCTGGTCTACAATACTTTCGGCGTCTTGAGCGATTTCCCTTTTTGCACGCTCGATTTGACGTTGCTCCTCATAACTGTTTATCACCCGAATGTATTCGTCTAAAACCTCTTCAGACAGTTCATCCGGTCCAGCCATCAGACGGATCTCTGCAAAACGCATCGCATAATCAGGGCGTTGATCGCAATAACGCTCCATGAACGAAAGCGTGATTTGATCAAACTCATCCTGTGTCATCGTATCGGATACGATTTCATACAATGCTGACCCTAACATACGATGGGTTTCATCTTGATAACGAAGCCCTAAACGGTCGCGTACGAAACGGACCTGCTCCGGTCCCGTCAACATCGCACGCAACAAGTACTTCTCGGCTTTCATCCAACGAGGCTCACCTGTTTTACTCGAACGCTTCCGTACCGACTCTACAGGTTCCATCGCACGGTTGGGAGTTGATTCACTTGACGTCGGACGAGGAATTCTCGAACGGAGCGTCTCTAGCGGAATCTCAAACTCATCCGACAGTTTCTTCACATATAAATCTCTTCGAATCGAATCATTTGTCTTCCCGATCTCTTCAAGCATAGATTCAATAAAGCGAATCCGTTCTCCTTCTCGGTTCAAGTTTTTTCCTCGCCGGTACATGCGATTCATAAAATCGAGAACACTCAACTGCTCAGTTTCAATAAACTGCTGCCAGTGAGTTGCCCCATGCTGACGGATATAGTCATCTGGGTCCGTCTTTTCCGGTAGTGGCAAAACTTGTACATCGAGTGGAGACGCTTCTAAGAGGCGAATGACTTTTTGTGTCGCTTCTTGTCCCGCGTGGTCTCCGTCATAACAGATAATGACTTCATCCACGATTCGAGATAGCGCCCTCGCATGTTGAGGAGAGAACGCGGTTCCGAGCGATGCCACAACTTCTTGTGTGCCCGCTTGCGCGACTTGTAAAACGTCAACGTTCCCTTCAACGAGGAAGACACGCTTTTTCTTACGCATCGTCGCCCGGGCTTGAGAGAAGCCGAACAATAACTCGCTCTTATTGAAGAGTGGCGTCTCAGCCGTATTCACATATTTTGGTTGTCGATCATCAATCGCTCGTCCACTGAAGCCAACGATGGTGCCGTCTCGATCCGCAATCGGAAAGACGACCCGTCCTTCAAATCGGTCAAAATATTCACCGGACTTCGACTTTGAAATCAAACCTGCCTCAACCATTACTTCTAAATCAAACCCGCGCCGCTCCAACAGCTCGACAGTAAAGCGTCGTTGGTCTGGGGCAAAACCGATCTTGTATTGCGCAATCGTCTCTTCAGCCAGATCACGATCCCGTAAATACGTTAAGCCCACTTCTCCAGCTTCTGTTTTCATCAACACTTCATGATACAAGTCAGCGACAAGGCGATGCGCATCACGCATCTGTTTGCGCCATACCTGTTCTCGCGTCAGTTCCTCGTCCCCTTGGATCCCGTCTACCGAAATATTCGCCCGTGTTGCCAAGCGTTCGACCGTCTCAGGAAACGACAATCCCTCGGTTTCCATCACGAACGTAAATACATTTCCGCCGGCGCCACAACCGAAACAGTGATACATCCCTTTTTCAGGTGAAACGGAGAAAGAAGGTGAGTTTTCGGAATGAAACGGACATAATCCGACAAGGCGGTGTCCTTGTTTCTTTAATTCGACACGTTCGCCAATCAATTCTACGATATCGGTCGCTTGTTTCACTTCTGCGATGACTTCATCTGGTATTCGTGGCATGTTGACCACTCCCTGTTTCCAATCTCGCAACGAAACGGAACGCTCATCACGTTCCGTTTCACTGTACTGTCAATACTCTATTATACCCTCTTGAAGCAATGATTACTAATTGAAACACTTACTCATTCAATCATCTTTAGACTGTTCAAGATGACGCAAGATGATCCCTGCCGTTTCTTCAACTGCTTTGTTCGTCACATCGATGACATCGCAACCGATTCGTTCATAAATACCACGCGCATACTCGAGTTCACGATTGATTCGCTCTAGCTGCGCATAATCGGCTTCCGGCTTCAAACCTAGCGATTTGAGACGTTCCATTCGGATTGAAATCAGCTTTTCCGGGGAGATGATCAACCCGACACATCGTTCAGCAGGCAAATCAAACAATTCCTCAGGCGGTCTCGATTCTGGAACGAGTGGCACGTTCGCGACTTTATATCGTTTCAGTGCCAGATATTGAGATAGCGGCGTCTTTGACGTTCGAGAAACACCGACCAACACGATATCAGCTTTTTTCAGGCCACGTGGGTCCCGACCATCGTCATACTTGACGGCAAACTCCATCGCCTCGATTTTTCGGAAGTAATCATCATCCAATCGATAGATGAGCCCCGGCTTTTCACGTGGCGCTTCTTTCAATTGGCTAGATAATACATCGAGCAAATCTCCGAGCAAATCAACCGTTTTCACTTGATGCGCTTTACCAAGTCGCATGAGAAGGGCGCGATGTTCCTCATTAACGAGCGTGAACGCAATGATGGCCTGTTGTGCTTTTGCTTGCGTGACGACATCGATAATCGTCTGCTCATCTTCGACGAACGGAATGCGAAGGGTTTCGATCGCATTCTCGTGGAATTGGATACTCGCTGCGCGGACGACGAGTTCGCACGTCTCTCCGACCGAGTCACTTACAACGAACACGAGTTGTTTCGTAGTCAATTCGATTTCCTCCTCAGATCGACTCATCGTTCGCTAACGCAATGAGCACCTTCGTCATATTGGTCTTCGTCATACGGCCGAGTACAATCAATTTCCCATCTTTTTCTTCTACGACGGGCATGGCATCGATTTGTTTCTCAATCAATTTCATCCCAGCTCGAATCAACGTTTCTGTTTTCTCACATACTGTAATGTTCGGCATGCGGGTCATGATGACGTTGACGGGTAACTGGTCTAAGTCTTGATTTCCGATGGCCGCACGAAGGAGGTCTTTACGAGATAAAACTCCGACTAACTCCCGGTCACGTCCGACAACGAACAATGAGCCGACATCTTCTAAGAACAACGTGACAATCGCATCATATACCGTCATCTCATCCCGTACGACTTTCGCAGAAGACATGAAGTCGCCTACGGTCAGCGAATCTAACTTTTCTCGTAGCATCGACGAATTCCGTTTGCCAACGAACGTGTAGCCGACACGAGGTCTAGCTTCAAGTATGCCTGTCATCGTCAAAATAGCGAGGTCAGGCCGCAGGGTCGCACGTGTCAATGAGAGCTCTTGTGCGATTTGTTCCCCTGTGATCGGCCCGTTCTCCTTCACGATCTCGGCGATTTTTTGTTGGCGTTCATTCAGTTGCATAGCCAACCCCCTCTAGTTTGTTTAGAGTACGAGCGCGTTGAAATCTGCGACACGCTTAATCGTCGTTGCAAGTCGGTTCATTTCATGGAGACGGTTTTTGCGGACCGCCTCATCATCACTCATAACCATTGTATGTTCGAAGTACATCATAATCGGTGATTCGAGTTGTTGTAGAAGGTCGAGCGCTTTCTTGTAATCTCCCATCTCGACAGCTTCGGCTGTTGCAGGAGCGGTCTGTTCAATCGCATCATGCAATGCAATCTCATGATCGTTCTCAAACAAGGAAGGATCGACATCTCCCGCTTCACCTTTTTTCGAAATGTTCACGACGCGCGACAATTGCTCAATCAACGCCTTCGCATCCGTCGATACAAATTCTTGAATCGCGTCTGCGCGAGCATCGAGTCGCACAACCGTCAATGAGGTCGTCAATACGGCGTCAATCACATCATAACGAACCTGCTGTTCTTGCAGGCGATATTTCAAGCGCAATTTGAAGAACTCATCTAGTTGTGCCTTAACTTGTTCTTTATCGGCTTCATAGAGTCCTGCTTCCAGTTGTAATTCGACAACTTTTGAAAGCAACGTGTCGATTGAGAGATCAATCTTCCAATCTCCAAGAATCTGAACGACACCTTGGGCCTGGCGACGAAGCGCGAACGGGTCTTGTGAACCGCTCGGAATCATCCCGATGCCAAAGAATGCTGCAATCGAGTCTAATTTGTCGGCAAGGGCAAGAACGGCACCCGTTGCCGTCTCTGGAGAAGCGTCCCCAGCAAAGCGTGGCATGTAATGCTCACGGATTGCCGCTGCCACTTCCTTGTCTTCACCTTGTTGGAGTGCATATTTCTCACCCATGATTCCTTGAAGTTCTGTGAACTCGTATACCATCTGGCTCACGAGATCAAATTTATGAATGGCACCAGCACGGCTTACTTTTTCAAGGTCTGCCTCGAACAACGGTGCAAGTTCCTGAGCGATTTTCGTCACACGACGCGCTTTCGCACCAGTCGTTCCCAATTTTTCATGGAAGACGATGCGATCGAGACGTCCGAGCTGATCATCGATTTTCGTCTTTTTGTCTTCCTCATAGAAGAACACGGCATCCGCAAGACGGGCCCGGATGACTTTCTCGTTACCGCGCGCCACATTTTCAAGATGCTCGGCATTCCCGTTTCGTACCGTCACAAAATAGTTTTTCAATGTTCCGTCGAGATAGACCGGGAAATAACGTTGATGCTCTTTCATCGTTGTGATCAACACTTCCTCAGGCAAGTCAAGGTACGCTTCATCAAATTCCCCAAAGAGAGCGGTCGGCCATTCGACTAAGTTTGTCACTTCCTCAAGCAAGTCGGCGTCGAGTGGAATCGTCCATCCTTGTTTCGTTGCAAGCTCTTGAATTTGACGTTCGATTTCAGCTTTACGCATCTCGTAGTTCGCCATGACAAAAGCAGACTCTAATGTCTGGACATATTCGGTAGGTGATGAGATGACCACGTCCCCTTTACTGAGGAAACGATGCCCACGCGTCACGTTATTCGTGTTCACGCCTTCGATTGTGAAGTCGATGATGTCTTGACCAAAGAGTGCGATCAACCAACGAATCGGACGCATATACCGTAGGCTGCTCGTTCCCCATTTCATGTTTTTCGGGAACGTCAAGCTACGGACCACATCTTCAAGACCGTTCAATAGCGAGAGCGTCTCTTGTCCCTTTTCATGACGTTCCGCGAAGACATACTCGACTCCTTTTTCTTCTGCGAAATAGAGATCTTCTACTGTCAATCCGCGGCCACGTGCAAAACCTTGTGCCGCCTTCGACCAGTTACCTTCCGCATCTTGTGCAATCTTTTTGGCAGGTCCACGAAGAGTTTCTGCCAAATCCTGTTGCGTTTCAGCCACATCACGAACGATGACAGCCAAACGACGTGGTGTCGAGTACACTTCGATTGAGCCAAAATCAACACGCGCCTCTTTTAAGAACGCGTCAACACGTTCCGCCAACTGTTTCTCTGAACGCAAGACATATTGAGCCGGCAGTTCCTCTAATCCAATCTCTAACAGAAGGTCACGCATTCAAGTCACCTGCTTTCTCTTGTTTCAAAAGCGGGAATCCAAGGCGTTCCCGTTCTTCAATAAATTTAGCGGCACACGCACGTGACATGTTCCGGACACGCTGGATGAAGCCGGTACGTTCCGTCACAGAAATGGCGCCTTTTGCGTCCAACAAGTTGAACGTATGCGAACATTTTAGAATGTAATCGTATGCAGGGAAGACAAGGTTATCTTCAAGCGCACGCTTCGCTTCTTTCTCATACGTATCAAATAACGAGAATAACATGTCGACGTCAGACAATTCGAACGTATATTTCGAATGTTCAAATTCTGGTTGATAGAAAATGTCGCCGTATTTGAATCCGTCTGTCCAGACAAGATCGAATACACTTTCTACTTCTTGAATGTATGAAGCGAGACGTTCAAGTCCGTATGTGATTTCCACGGCAATCGGGTCACACTCGATTCCACCGACTTGTTGGAAGTACGTGAACTGCGTGATTTCCATTCCGTTCAACCAAACTTCCCAACCGAGACCTGCTGCTCCGAACGTCGGGTTTTCCCAGTTATCTTCGACGAAACGGATGTCATGCTCAAGCGGATTGATGCCAATCAGTTCAAGACTCTCCAAGTACAACTCTTGAATGTTGTTTGGTGACGGCTTCATGATCACCTGAAACTGATGGTGCTGGTAAAGACGGTTCGGGTTTTCTCCGTAACGACCGTCAGCTGGACGGCGTGACGGTTCGGTATAACAGACGTTCCACGGTTCTGGCCCAAGGCTTCTGAGGAATGTCATCGGGTTCATCGTCCCGGCCCCTTTTTCCACATCGTACGCCTGCATCGTCAAACAACCTTTTGACGCCCAAAAGTTTTGTAGCGTGAGAATGATTTCTTGCACTGTCATGTGCTTCATTAATGACACCTCCAATAGTATTGAAACGACAAAAAACGCCCCTATGTGCCTAGCACATAGGGACGGGATTGATTCCCGCGGTTCCACCCTACTTGCCCCAATCATGGGACCACTCTTAAAAGATGTGGGCGCTCTAGAATCGCCATTCGCTCTTCTCATGATACCCGGCTCACACCGCCCCGGACTCGCTTCATTCATGACAGGAAGAGTTACTTTTTTCCTTCATCGCGCACGCTATTTCATTTGTCTAATCGTACATCATCGTATCGAATTCACTATAAAAAGTCAATCCTCATTCAGATGAAGTCGAATCATTTGATCGAGCACCCGCTTCGTCTTCAATCGTAGTCCACTATACGATTCCATATAAGCATCAAAGAGCTGGCGCAAAAGAACTCTGGACTCATCCGATAGCGGAACGTTCCGAAACTCTGACAATTCGTGCTTACTCATCAAATAAAGTAGTTTCGCCAATCGTTCGGACAGCCGAATCACTCCTTCTTCTGGATGTCGCGCACATAAAAAGCCACCGGACGCGACAGAGAAGTACATGGGATCCGTCACATCTCCACAGCGCACACATCCCGTCAAGACTGGGGCGACACCTAATAGATGCAAAATACGTAATTCAACATAGTGCGTGATGACATCTGCGTCCATGCCCGCATTCAGTGCCTGCAAGGCATCCCGTAATATTCGAAACAATGGACGATTTTGGACACGATCCTCGACAGACCGATCAACAAGTTCTAACCAATACATCGCATATGCCATCCGTTCGACATCTTTTCGGATTTCAGGATAAGACGTCATGACGTCAGATGATTTTAACTGAGCGAGTCCTCGGCTAGACGGAAAGATATAGACACCTTCCACAAACGGCTGACTCGAGGCGTGAAACCGGCTACCCGGTTTCTTTGCACCCCGTGCCATGATCGCGACTTTGCCAAGTTCCTCTGTAAACAATGTCACGACTTTATTCGATTCCCCATAATTAACGGTACGAACGACGATTCCCGTGACTTTTTGTAACATGGCTCAATACTCGTCGTCGCGGAAACCGAGGTCACGAAGCTGACCCATCTTGTTACGCCAGTCTTTCTGCACTTTTACCCATAGGTTCAAATAAACTTTAGTCCCGAGAAGCGCTTCGATATCATGGCGCGCGTCTGTTCCGATTTCACGAAGCATAGCCCCTTTTTTTCCGATGATGATCCCTTTTTGCGAATCACGCTCCACCATGATCACGGCTTCGACATCAATCATCTCAGAGTTCTCGCGTTTCTTGATCGATTCGATGGCTACAGCAATCGAATGAGGGACTTCATCGCGTGTCTTATGCAACACTTTCTCACGAATCATCTCTGAGATAATGAAACGCTCCGGGTGGTCCGTCACTTGATCGGCCGGATAATACATCGGTCCTTCAGGCAACAATTTCTTGATCTCACCTAAGAGCGGTTCGACGTTGTTGCCTTGTAGCGCCGAAATCGGGACGTACGCCGCGAAATCCAATTCGTTCGTATATTGTTCAATCACTTTCGGAAGTTCATCCGGATGGATTAAATCGATCTTGTTCATGACGAGAATAATCGGTGTGTCGAGCCCTTTGAGTTTCTCAATAATAAAGTCGTCGCCAGCTCCACGCGGTTCCGTCACGTTCACCATGAAGAGAATCGCATCAACTTCGCGTAATGCGTTCGTCGCCACTTTCATCATGAAGTCGCCAAGACGGTGTTTCGGTTTATGAATCCCTGGTGTATCGATGAAGATGATTTGGGAATCATCGGTTGTGTACACACCTTGCACCTTATTTCGTGTCGTTTGTGGTTTATCCGACATGATGGCAATCTTTTGTCCGATCACACGGTTTAAGAATGTCGATTTTCCAACGTTCGGTCGCCCGATAATGGAGACGAATCCGGATTTAAAATCTTCTTGATACATATTGCACCTGCTTTCTCAATTTCAGAACTATTAGTATAGCATGTTCCATAGCCGTGGACCGAATATTATGAGCGCCGTTACGGCAGCACCAAATGAAGCGACTAAAACGGCTCCTGCGGCAACATCTTTTGCTTGCTTCGCGAGCGGATGGACGTCTTCTGTCACGAGATTAACCGTTCGTTCGATTGCCGTATTCATCATTTCCATGCTAATAACGGCAATCACCCACCCGAACAAGATGACGGTCTCGAGCCTTGTCGGCTGTAACCAGATTGAAAAGATGAATACAAGAAGAGCCGATAGGAGATGGAGACGCATGTTTCGTTCCGAACGAACGGCATGGAGGATCCCCTCACATGCCACACGGAACGGTCTCACACGTTGCCTCGCTTCAACTCAAAATGAGTGAGCACTTCTTCTTGCCTTGCCGTCATCTCCGCTTCTTCCTCGGGTGTCATATGATCATACCCAAGCAAATGGAGGAATCCATGAATTGCTAAAAAGCCGAGCTCCCGCTCAAACGAATGACCATAGTCAGCCGCCTGTTCTCGGCAACGTTCTACCGAGATGACGAGGTCACCGAGAAGATGTGGTTCATCTTCATCGAGCATGAAATCCATCTCCTCATCCCCCATCTCATCAAATGCGAAACTGATGACATCGGTCGGGGCATCCTTGCCACGCCATTCTCGGTTCACTTCATGGATTTCCGCATTTGTTAAATACGTGACCGACAATTCGCTTGGTTCTTCCACCCCTTCTAATTGAGCGGCATGTTGTAAAATCGACTCGATGAGCTCGATTTGAGATGTTGTTAACAATTCATGTTCATCGTTCGAGATGATTTGCATGTAATTCTCCCTCTTTCTTTAATTCTGGGTATTCGATTCGTTCGTGGAACAAGCCGGTCAGTGTCTCACACGCACTCTCTCCGACGCGCCAAATTTCTTTCGTCGTCAATTCACATTCTTCGAACTGCCCATCCGCCAACTTGTCACGAATGATTGTTCGAACGAGCATTCGGATTTTTTCTGGCGTCGGTTGTTTTTGCGAGCGGACAGCCGCTTCGATTGAGTCGACAATCATAACAACGGCCGCCTCGCGCGATTGTGGCTTTGGACCAGGGTAGCGGAAACGAGACTCTAACACCTCTTTATCAGGATCTTCCTTCGCTTTCACGTAGAAATATTTCAATAAAGACGTTCCGTGATGCTGCTCTGCGATATCGATGATTTCTTTCGGTAACTTATAACGTCGCAACAGATCCGCTCCGTCATAAGGATGAGCCATGATGATGTCTGCCGATTCTTCAGGCGTCAAGCGATCATGAGGATTCCCTCCACCTTGCTGATTTTCAATGAAATGCAGGGGACGCTCCGTCTTCCCAAGATCGTGATAATAGCTTGCGACACGTGCGAGAAGACCATCTGCACCAATCGCCTCACATGCGGACTCCGCCAAGTTCGCCACCATCATACTATGATGATACGTACCAGGTGCCTCCATTAAAAGTTTACGCAATAGCGGATGCGTCGGACTCATCAATTCCACGAGTCGACCAGAAGACAAGACACCAAACCACGGTTCCAAAAATGGCAGGAATCCGAACGTCAACACAATGGAGATCAAGGCGCTAATGACGGCAAATCCGGAAAGATACATCGCCATTTCCCAGGAAACTTGCACGTTCCGAAGTAAGAGTAAGGCGATGACCATGATGATGTTGACGAAACCGAGTAACACCCCTGACAAGAATAGTCGCTTTCGCTGAATTTTCGGTTCAACTAAAAAGACGGCTAGAAAACTACCGGTCGCCACGTACACGAGCGTCATGAAATTCGTGCTCTGTCCGAACGTGACAACGACACTCCCAGCAATCATGGTAATGAATGCTGAGGCGAGCGCGACTCGTTCATCGATTAGGATGCGTAGAAGCAATACGACGAACGCGGTCGGCGCCAAAATATAGGCATATGTCGTAAAATCGACACCGATGTATCCGACACCAAAAAAGACGCCGAGTTGTAAAAGTAGCAAGCCATAGACCGTCACTAGGATTTTCGGACTCAGTAACAGGTCTTTGATTTTCGAGCGAATGAGCATGAACAGAAACCCACCGGTCAACAATGCGCTGAGCAAGAATGACCCGAATAATGGTGCAAGGGAACGATTCGGATCGATGGCTCCAGATAGCTCTAATTTCCGATATATCTCTCGAGTCACCACCTCACCTTGACTGACGAGTAACTGTCCTTCTTGAATGATGACAGGATCGACAGCATCGACGGCCTCTTGTTCTTTTTGACGGGTCGCCTCAGAGTCAAACACATAGTTCGGTACGATAAGTTCATCGCTTAACGTTTTCGAGATGGCACGGAACTCAAACGAGAGCGGCGATTGATCGATAATCGCTGCAGCTCGGTCTCGAGCGGCAACGACCGCTTCATTACTCGTCTCAATCCGATCGTCCATCACTTGTTGTAATGCAGTGACTGTGACATCTTCTACCGTTTGTCGAGTGTCCTCACTCGCTTCAAGAAGCGAATTCAACTCTTCATCAGCTAATACCCCGTTCGCCTCTGTAGAATTTAGACGGTTTTTAATGTCCGCCAGTTCAGTCTCCTCATCCGTCTGGTCGAATGCTGCGAACAACTGCTCAACTTTAGCGATTTGTTGGTCTGCAAATTCTTTTCTCAATGAGAATTGACTGCCAACACCATTTGTCACTTCTTGTTTCAATCGTTCGGTCGCAACACGGTCCTCAACCGTGATCGGAGACCGGATATCCTGTTCGGCAATCCCGAGCGGTTCCACACTGATGATTGATGGACGCACGGTAAAGTATAGAATGGCGCCTAATAAGAGAAAGAAAATCAACGAGATGGTCGCGACTGTCCAGTTTTTAGCTTGCTGCATTCGTGCCCCCCCTTTCACGATCTTGTGACCTCACCCGTACATTTAAGTGAGGTCCGTACTATAGGCGTTGATGATTTTCTTGACGAGCGGATGACGGACGACGTCAGACGCACTGAAGTGTTCAAAGTGAATACCATCCACACCCTCTAACAAGTGTAATGCTTCCTGCAACCCCGATGCCTTGCCTTTCGGTAAATCGACTTGGGTCAAATCCCCTGTGACCACCATTTTCGATCCAAAACCGAGTCGCGTCAAAAACATCTTCATCTGTTCTTTTGTTGTATTCTGCGCTTCATCCAAGATGACGAACGCATCTTCTAATGTTCGTCCACGCATATAAGCGAGCGGAGCCACTTCAATCGTACCTCGTTCTAACAAACGGTTCGTCTGTTCCACCCCATACACATCAAATAGCGCATCGTACAATGGGCGGAGATAAGGGTCCACTTTTTCTTTTAGATCTCCCGGTAAAAATCCAAGGTTCTCTCCCGCTTCAACGGCAGGACGCGTCAAGATGATCCGTTTGACTTGCCCCTCTTTTAAGGCGCGTGCCGCAAGCACGACAGCCAGGTACGTTTTCCCTGTTCCGGCCGGTCCAATCCCAAAGACGAGATCACGTCGTTCAATCGCACGAACATACCGACTCTGCCCTACTGTCTTGGCACGGATCGGTTTCCCCTTATTCGTCGTGAAAACGACTCGTTCATAATGTTCGAGCAGTTCATCGCCCTTTCCGACTTGAATGTGCTGGATGACGCTGATGGCATCACTTTCATTTAGACGTGCACCTTTCTTCACTAACGTCTGCAAGGTGATGATCACTTGTTTCGTTAATTCAAGAGCCTCAAGTGTGTCAGCTTGAATAATCAACTCCTCACCCCTTGGGATGAGTGCCACTTTCAATTCTGTTTCAATCGCCTGGAACACTTCATCTTTCGGTCCGAGTAAAGCTTGTGCCTCGTTCGCATGTTCCATGACGAATGGTATTTTATCAGTCATAATCAATGGATGCATTGCCTCCTCATTAAAATCGGATATTCCTCTTTTACTTTAGCACTATCACGCCTATCGTGAAAGAAAGACCGTGTAATTTCCACGCGCAAAAGGCAGTAACATGACGTCACTGCCTTCCGTTCACTTCTTCCGTTTCGAGATGGGAGGTTGTAGTACCTCACTCCAAATGACAGCTTCCCGCATTCGTTTTTGTGAAACGTTCAGTTGTCTCGGTTTCTTTTCCTGTTGAATCGGTGGAATTTTAACCGCTTGTTCGAATTGCGCGCTCACTTTCGGCATCTCGACTTGACGTTCTCGTGGAGCCGGTCGCTCTTCTACCGTTCGAGCGACTCGGCGCCTCACCTTTTGGGGTGCCGGTTTTTCGTCCGAGTCATCAAATGCCGTTTCAATCTCCTTCATGACGTCCCCTACCGAATCCAAATAGCGTTTCAGCTCACTGCTTTGAGGACGGTCTCCAGAGGACGGTGACTTTTCGAGCCGCTTCATCACTGCCGAAGCAATTCCGAAGGCGGCTAACAAGAGTACCCATAGTCCATCCATATCAATCACTCATTATCTGATTCAGAATCGACAGGTGCCCCAATCGCTTTTCGCATTTCTGTATCCGCTTGAACGTTCAAGTAGTTCACGTAATCCATGACACCAAGCTTTCCGTTTCGTAACGCTTCTGCCATCGCGAGCGGGACTTCCGCTTCGGCACCGACAACTTTCGCACGCATTTCTTCTACTGAAGATTTCATTTCTTGTTCGCGCGCAATCGCCATCGCGCGACGTTCTTCCGCCTTCGCTTGAGCGATTTTCTTATCCGCTTCTGCTTGGTCCGTCTGCAAGACCGCGCCGATGTTCTTACCGATATCGATGTCGGCAATATCGATTGAAAGAATCTCAAACGCTGTTCCTGAATCTAACCCTTTTGTGAGGACAGTCCGTGAAATCATATCCGGATTCTCCAAGACGTGCTTGTGGTTGTTTTGTGAACCGATTGTCGACACGACCCCTTCACCGACACGGGCGATAATCGTTTCTTCTCCCGCACCACCGACGAGACGATCGATATTCGCACGTACGGTAATACGTGCTTTCGCCTTCACTTCGATCCCGTCCATTGCGACACCCGCAATAAACGGCGTCTCAATGACTTTCGGGTTAACAGACATCTGTACAGCCTCGAGCACGTTTCGTCCTGCCAAATCAATGGCAGCAGCACGTTCGAACGACAATTCAATATTCGCACGGTGCGCCGCAATCAATGCGTTCACAACGCGGTCTACGTTACCACCAGCCAAGAAGTGACTCTCAAGCTGGTTCGTGTTTAATTCAATTCCTGCTTTAACCGCTTTAATCAACGGGTTCACGATTTTCGAAGGAATAACGCGACGAAGGCGCATCCCAATCAATGTGAAGATCGAGACGTGGACGCCCGCTGCAAACGAACTGATCCATAGTCCGACTGGTACGAACGTGAAGAATACGGCAAGTGCAATCAATCCTCCACCTGTAATGAGTAACGTTGTCAGTAATTCTGGTGTCATTCTGTTACATCCTCCTTCGGTTCTACAAAGCTTCGAACGACAATCCGTCCAGAATCCACTTTATAAACCTGAATTTTTGTCTGCTGATCGAGATAGCCACCTTCCGTCACGACATCAAGTCGTTCTCCGTCGATTTCGGCAGTACCGGCTGGGCGAAGTGGTGTCAAGGTGACTCCCACTTTCCCGAGAAGCTGTTTTCGATCTTCGTGGGACAAGTAGCCTTTTTCAGTCGATGTCGAATCCGTCAAAATCAACCCTTTATAAATGAGCGGACGATTCGTACTCAAGCGACGGTATGCCCAAAAGCCGAGACCTGTTAGCACCGCTGCCGCTAGACCAATCGATAGCCATAATTGACCGATCGTCGCACCAGCCATAATCAAACTCGCAACGACGGCTCCGATCCCAAGCAAACCGAACAATCCAAACCCTGCTACGAACACTTCAATTCCAAGAAGGACGACTCCGACAAAAAAGACTGTCAGAATCACTCCGAGACCAAATGTCATCGTCTTGCTACCCCCTTCCAAATTCAAAGCTATCTCCTATCTCTAGTGTATACGAAACAAGATTGAATGTGGTTTCAGAATACGCAAAAAAAAGCAGAAACTTTCGGTTTCCCGGAAAGTTTCTGCTTTTTCATCAATTCGTCAATTGTTGTTTGACGATTCGGTTCACAAGACCACCGTCTGCCTTGCCTTTGACTTGCGGCATGACGACGCCCATCACCTTACCCATATCTGATGGAGCGGCTGCGTTCGTTTGAGCAATTGCTGCTTGGACGATGGCAGTCACTTCATCTTCTGAAAGTTGTTCAGGCATATAGGCTTCTAGGACGACAATCTCTTCTGCTACTTTGGAAGCAAGGTCATCACGACCAGCGCTTTCGAATTCTCGGAGGGAGTCTCTGCGCTGTTTCATCTCTCGGTTGAGCACCGTGAGTTCCTCTTCCTCGGTAAGATCTTGACGACCTAGTTTGATAGCCTCATTTTGGAGCGACGCTTTGACCATCCGGATTGTCGTAAGACGATCCTTTTGTTTCGCGCGCATGGCTTGCTTCATGTCGTCCGTCAAGCGTTCTTGAAGACTCATGAGCCAACACCCTCTCTACAAATGAAACTGGAATCAGAATTTCTTACGCTTACGCGCAGCTTCTGATTTCAATTTACGTTTTACGCTTGGCTTTTCGTAGTGACGACGTTTACGAACTTCGGCAAGTGTGCCATCTTTCGAAACACCGCGTTTGAAACGACGAAGAGCGTCTTCAAGCGATTCGTTTTTACGGACACGAGTTTCCACTAGTTTTCCCTCCCTCCGAATTACACGACTAAGGAAACGTGTTTCACACGTCATATCATATTATAGTGAAATTAAGTCGTGTGGTCAACCACTTATTAATAGTCGCTGTCTGAACGTCCACCAGTGACAATCGCGATACCCGCTGAAGCACCGATACGTGTCGCACCGGCATCGATCATCGCTTTCGCACCCTCGAAGTCACGGACACCACCTGAAGCTTTTACGCCGATGTCAGGTCCGACCGTCTCGCGCATGAGGCGAATGTCTTCGACTGTAGCGCCACCTGTCGAGAAACCAGTCGAAGTTTTGACGAAGTCTGCTCCAGATTTCACTGAAAGTTCGGCAGCTTTCTTGATTTCTTCTTTTGTAAGCATGCATGTTTCAAAGATGACTTTGACGAGTGTACCGTTTGCCGCTTCGACAACCGCACGGATGTCACGTTCTACGAGATCGTAGTCAGCATCTTTGAGTGCTGCGATGTTGATGACCATATCTACTTCATCTGCGCCATTGGCAATCGCATCTTTTGTTTCGAATGCTTTTACCTCAGGTGTGTTTGCTCCAAGTGGGAAACCGATGACAGTACATACTTTGACATCATCATCGGACTTGAGTTGTTCTGCTGCATATTTGACCCATGTCGGGTTGACACAAACGCTTGCGAATTTGTATTCGAGCGCCTCTGCACAAAGTGTTGTAATTTGATCTTTTGTTGTTTCAGCCTTTAAAGCTGTGTGGTCGATATAACGGGCTAATTCCATTATTCATTTCCTCCTCTGACAAATAAGTCTGACATCTAACATATTACCATGTTTTTTCGAGATGTAACAGCTTTCAAACCTAAATCAACTGACGACGTTTACGAGCGACGACCCAACTGTTCCAACTAAAGAAGAAAATAGCGAGCCAAATGCAGGTGAAGGCAAAGACATGATATGCCGTGAACGGTTCATGGTACATGACAACCCCGATGATCAAGCTAAGTGTCGGTGCGATGAATTGAAGAAATCCGACAAGCGTGAACGGGATATGTTGTGCCCCGTACCCGAACAGGAGAAGAGGTAACGCCGTGACCACACCCGTTCCAAGAAGGGCGATCCAAATGACAGGCGACATGTTATACGCAATATTGTCGGTGACAACTTGATTTCCGAGGAAGAGCAATGCCACCGGGACCACTGCTAGCGTTTCGATTCCTAGGCTGACCGTTGAAGCAAGGGGACGGCGCTTCTTCACCATTCCATAAAATCCAAAGGTACTCGCCAAGACGAATGAAATCCATGGGAACGTACCGTACCCTAACGTCAAGACGAGGACGCCGATTGACGCGATCCCAACGGCCATCCATTGGACTCGATTTAATGATTCCCGAAAGACAAGCACCCCTAACACCATGCTGACAAGAGGATTGATGTAATATCCGAGAGAAGCTTCAATGATATATCCGTGATTGACAGCCCATATGTATACAAACCAGTTCGCACTGACGATGAATCCGTTCAACATGAATGCGTTTCGCGTAGCACGGTGTCGCAGGGCGTAACCGAATTCTTTCCACTGATTTGTCCATCTTAGAACGAGCAGAATAAATAAAAATGACCAAACGATTCGATGCGCCAAAATTTGACCACTCGGCACCTCTTGTAAAAATTTCCAATAAATCGGAAGGACGCCCCACATGACGTAGGCCCCGATTGTCGTCCATACTCCCTTATTCACACGTTCACCCGCTCTCTTACAAGTTAAAGACAGTTTAGTCGATGAAAGACTCTCGATACAAGACTTTTGTTTCATGAAAAAAAGGCGCGAAATCGCGCCCTGACCGTTTATTGTTTCACTTGTTCAATTGCTGTTAATGCTTGTGCCAAGTCTTCGATCAAGTCATCAATGTCCTCAAGTCCGACCGAAATACGGACGAGCCCATCGGTGATGCCAAGTTCCGCTCTGCGTTCGGCTGGAATCGAGGCATGTGTCATGCGTGCCGGAACACTGATCAAACTCTCAACCGCTCCTAAACTTTCGGCGAGCGTGAAGTATTTCGTCTTCGCGACCATCATTTCTGCCGCTTCCGCTGAACCGACATCAAATGCGATCATCCCACCGAATCCACGTGCCTGCGATAAATGAATCCGCTTCGCTTCCTCACTGGATACACTTGGATGGAGCACGCGTGATACAGACTCGTTCGACTGAAGGAATTCAACCAATGCTCGTGCATTCGATTCAATCTCCTCCATCCGAACAGCCAACGTCTTGATTCCCCGTACAACAAGGAAGCTATCTTGTGGTCCAAGGACTGCGCCAACAGAGTTTTGAAGGAACGCCAAGGCCTCGCCCTGCTCTTCCGTACGTGCGACAACAAGTCCCGCTACGACGTCACTATGTCCACCTAAGTACTTCGTGGCACTGTGAAGGACGTAGTCTGCACCAAGATCAATCGGATTTTGGAAGTAAGGGGTCATAAACGTATTGTCCACGACGAGTAACACATCTGCTTCATCGGCAATCGTACGCATCGCCCGAATGTCCGTCACGTTCAAGAGAGGATTTGTCGGGGTCTCGACATAAATCATTTTCGTGTTCGCTTGAAGCGCATCCCGAACCGCTGCTTCATCGGATGTATCGACAAAAGTTGCTTCCAAGCCTCGTGACTGAAATACTCGATTGAATACACGGTACGTTCCTCCATATACATCAGACCCGACGATGACGTGGTCTCCAGATTTCAATAACATAAGCACCGTCGAGATGGCTGCCATGCCAGATCCGAATGCAAATCCTTGCACGCCGCCTTCGATGTCGGCAATCAATGTCTCTAATGCCGTCCGAGTCGGGTTTGCTGATCGTGAGTACTCGTACCCTTCTCGCAAGTTGCCAATCCCGTCTTGCTTATACGTGCTCGTTTGATAAATCGGTGGCGTGACGGCCCCTGTCAACGGATCCGTCGTTTTACCGCCGTGAATGAGTGCTGTCTTTGTACGCATGTTCTGCCTCCTTGACAATTCCTTGACTTAAATATCGTTCTGCGCTATCAGGCAAGATGGTGACAATCGTGCCTTCCGTCAATTGATTCGCTTCTTTTACACATGCTGCAATGGCAGCGCCTGAAGAACTACCGATGAGCAAACCTTCCTGTTTCGCTAAATGTGCCACGTAGTAGAAGGCCTCCTCATCTGTAATGGTATGAATCGCATCGACGTAAGCCCTCTCCAAAAAGGGTGGCCATTTTTCGACGCCGATTCCTTCTGTTTTATGTGGTCCTGGTTCACCGCCATTCAAAATGGAACCGACCGGCTCTACGACGACAGTTTTCGTTCCAAGTGGCTTTAATGATTTGGCGACACCGGTGAATGTTCCACCTGACCCCGCTCCCGCTACAAATACGTCAATTTGTGGCACATCTTTCAACAACTCATGGGAAAGGATGTCGACGTAAGCATCCGGGTTATCCGGGTTCGAGAACTGTTCTGGGACATAGGCGTCATGTTCTTTAGCCAACTCAATGGCATGTGCGATCGCGCCCTTCATGCCGAGTTCGGTCGGCGTGTTGACGACGGTTGCTCCGAGCAGTCGCATCAATGCCTGCTTCTCTTGACTGAATTTTTCAGGAGTGACCGTCATGAGGCGAATCCCGAATCGTTGGCAAGCGAGCGCAAGCCCGATCCCCGTATTGCCTGCTGTCGGTTCGATCACCGTTCCACCAGGTGCCACATCGCCACGCTCGATCGCCCGTTCAATCAAATTCATCCCGAGTCGGTCTTTGACACTCCCACCTGGATTCATCATCTCGAGCTTTCCGTACACTTTGACATTTGCTGGTATAGGAAGCGTTCGAAGTTCAATGAGCGGTGTGTCTCCGATGAGTTCATAGACGTCACGGACAATCATCTTATGCCTTGTCCTTGAAGACGATATGCCATTCATCGCGTTTTGCGAGCATGTCTGCCGCTAATTTTTTGGCACCTTCGAAATCATGATGGTTCGCATTCCCACATTGAACAGGGTTTTGCGCAGGCAATTCCTCAGCGTTCATCGCATCACGCAACGTCGCTTCCACGAGGTCAAGCATTCGTTCGTAGTTCCCATCATTGAGCATTGTCCAATAGAAACCTGTCTGGCAACCCATCGGTGAGATATCGACAATGTCTTCGGAATGATTGCGACTGTTCTCGGCAATCAAATGCTCAAGTGAATGAACCGCGCGCATCGGCATGAGTCCTTCGTTCGGTTGAATGAAACGAATATCGTATTTATAAATCGTGTCAGCCGTCCCTTCTTTCACACCAGCTAAACGGACAAACGGCGCCTGTACTTTCGTATGATCCAAGTTAAAACTTTCAACATTATATGTTTTCATGAGTAATTCCTCCTCGTTATTTAGTGGCTATTACGAGCCAGACAAACTTGTTTTTCTGCGTCATCGTCACGTTGTATCCGTTCGCTTCTAACATGGAACGAATCGTTGACGTATAAGGATAGTATTCACGATTTAAATCTTCGACGAGGTCCGAGTACCCTTTCGCAGTCGCCCAATCGATGATGTCCTGACGAGCTGCTGGTGACTCAAACATCGTATCAAGCAACACGAACTTCGGGTGTTCCCAGTCTTCGACGTATCGACCAATGGCCGTGGCCTTTTCAGAATCTGTCAAGTGGTGAAAAGCATATGACGATACGATCGTATCTACATGTGATAACTTCGGATATCGGAGAAAATCACCTTCGAGTACTTCAATCCCCAACTTTTCAACAGCAATTTGTCGCATTTCCGGCGACGGTTCAATCGCAATCAACGGATGCCCTTTCAAGATCCGGCTACTCAAGTTCCCTGTTCCGACACCAAACTCAAGCACCGTTCCTTCGACGTGTAGGGCAACCTCATCGAGCATTTGCTCATATCCGATGAACACTTCGTGATATTGCTCATCATGCCCCTCGACCGTCGTATCATAATCCTTTGCCCAATCCTTAAAGATGTCCATGAATGGTAAGTTCATATCGCTACCCCAATCTTAATTCTTACTAATTTGATATGTTTTATTGGTATTTAACTTTAACGTTACATTAACAGGTTTTTTTATTCATTTCAAGTCATTCGCTAGATTCACGCATCATATGCAATTGGATATAGGTCTTATGTGTTAGGTCTTTAGTAATTGTCAGAACATTAAAATTTGTGCAAAAACACTTACCTGTTTTACAAATAAACCCACTCTTTTTCATCTGATTAGCGATATGATAGTTCTCAATGTGAGTTTATGCTTTAAATTTTACAGGTACTAACAAATTTTAGGGGGTCTATACGTTGTCACGAAAAAAAATCTATTTAAACGCTTCACTCGCCACATGTATCGCCTTGTCACCTGCACTGATTCAAGCTGGAACAACCTCTGTTTCAGCTGAAGCTTCCGTTAAACCGAAACTGGTTCTAGAGAAGAAACAGAAAAAAGTTCGGGTCGTCGTTGAGCTCGTCGGGGATCCTGCCATTGCCGAAGCCGCTCAAAAAGGAAAGAAATTTAATGAATTGTCGAAATCAGAGCAAAATAAGGCACAACAATCTGTTCAATCAGAACAAAAACGTGCCAAGTCCGCCTTGAAGAAACAAGGCGTAACGGCTACACCGATTGAAGAATTTACGACCGTCTTCAATGGTTTCTCTACATTCTTGTCTACAAGTGAAATCGCCAAAGTCGAAGCATTACCTGAAGTGGCGACCGTTCACATTGTCAACGAGTATGAGCGCCCAGAAGTCAAACCGGATATGATCACGAGTAATGGCATGGTTCAAGCCGAACAAACGTGGGGAGATTACGGGTTTGCCGGAGAAGGTACTGTCGTCGCCGTCATCGATTCTGGAATCGACCCTGAGCACCGGGATTATAAGATCACAGACGCCAAGACGGCAGAGTTGACTCAATCTGAAGTCAATCAAGCCATCACATCGTTCGGTCTTCCAGGCGAATACGTGAACGAGAAAGTTCCATACGCATATAACTACTACGATGAGAACGATGACATCAAAGACGATTCACCTGGTGCTTCCATGCATGGACAACACGTTTCTGGAACGGTTGCCGCTAACGGTGATTTAGAAAACGGTGGAATCAAAGGGGTCGCACCGGAAGCACAAATTTTAGGTTTAAAAGTATTCAGTAACGATCCGAACTATGCATCTACATATGGAGACATCTATATCAAAGCGATTGATGATGCCATCAAACTCGGCGCCGATGTCATCAACATGAGTCTCGGTTCGACAGCCGGGTTCGTCGATGCCGATTCGCCAGAACAACAAGCCGTTCAACGTGCCGTCGATAACGGTATCTTCATGTCGATTTCTGCAGGGAACTCCGCATACTTTGGTCACGGATTCGACTTACCGACTGCTTCAAACCCAGATACGGGTGTCGTTGGGGCACCGAGTGTCAGTCAAGCATCGACATCGGTCGCCTCTCTTGAAAACGATCAAATTCAATTGGACGCATTCCGTGTCGGAGATGAAAAAATCGGATGGAAAAAACAAGACGGTCCTGTCTTCAAAGAAGGAACATACGACATCGTATATGTCGGAGACGGACAACCGGAGAATTATGAAGGGAAAGACGTAAAAGGAAAACTCGTCCTTGCTGTTCGCGACGGCGGTTACTTCTACTCGAAGATTCAAAAAACAGCTGAAGCACAAGGCGCAGCAGGTGTCATCGTACGTGGTGCGGTCGGACATGGCGATTATGTCTCGATGGCGCTCGATCAACCTCAACTCCCAATGGCTTCACTTAGCATCCAGGATGGGAATGAACTGAAAGACAAGTTAGCAGAAGGTCCCCTTCAAGTGACGTTTGCCGGTGACCGAATCAGTGTCAACAACCGTTCAGCCGGTGCGATGTCTGATTTCACATCGTGGGGAGTTACACCGAACCTTGACTTCAAGCCGGAACTTTCTGCTCCAGGCGGACAAATTTTCTCTACGTTTAACGATAACCAATATGGATTGATGAGCGGAACGTCAATGGCAGCACCACACGTTGCCGGAGGAGCGGCACTCGTTCTTGAACGTGTAGACCGCGACTTCAAGTTGAGTGGGAAAGCACGCGTCACGATGGCGAAAAACTTGTTACTCAACACATCTAAGCCTGTCACGGATATCGGACCATATAACCAGGAATTGAAACAGTCGCTTCCATACTCTCCTCGTCGTGCCGGAGCCGGTCTCATGCAATTGCATGCAGCCGTCACTTCGCCGGCTGTCGCCTATGAAAAGTCGACAAAAGAGGCGAAAGTCGCTTTGAAAGAGTTGTCGAAGAGCAAAGCATCCTTCACGGTCGTCGTCGAGAACATGTCGAACGAAGCGTTGACTTATGATGTAGCCGCATCGTTACAAACAGACCTCGCTGTCAAAAACAAAGACGGTATCGTTCAAAATGCGATGGAAGCTCAAGCACTCGAGCAAGCTATCGTTAAAATCAACGGATCGAACACAAGTAAAGTTACATTGAAAGCAAAACAGAAGAAAGAAATCACAGTTTCCATCGATGTTTCGAAAGCAAAAGTGTTGAACCCAGAAACGTTAGAAGGCACTGTATCTGCCAAATCTGTCTTTGAGAACGGCTACTTCGTCGACGGGTTCCTTCGTTTGACTGACCCAAGCGGCACAGACGGTCATCCATCTCTCGTCGTTCCATTCGTCGGTTTTGAAGGAGACTGGGGCAAAGCACCAATCTTTGACGAGACGATTTACGGAGAAGGAGCATTCTATGGCGTTTCTGGATTGGTCGATGCCGACGGAAACTACTTAGGTGAAAAGTTAGATGAATCCGTAGCTAGTGAGGCGGTTGCCATCTCTCCGGATGGAGACGGATCGAAAGATACGGCAACTCCAGTCTTCTCGCTATTACGTAACGCAAAAGATGTCAAATACCGGATTGTAGATGAAAAAGGAAACGTCCTTCGTACCCTCAAGATGGAAGACGAATTGAGAAAGAATTACTTCGATGGTGGGAGTGGCGATTATTACTATTACGCAGCGGATAACGCTTGGGATGGGCAATTAAATGGTAAGATGGCGCCTAAAGGAATATATTACTATGAGATTGAAGCAAGCATCGACTACATGAAGAAGCAAGCTCAAACGTTACGTATCCCTGTCAAAGTAGATTACACAGACCCGCGCTTCACGCTTCGTTGGAACGATAACGTGGCGAGCGTCAAGGCATCGGATGACTTTGCTGGAATCAACGGAATCGAGTTCCTCCTGAATGGAGAAGTGGTTGCTAAAGAAGCGAAGGATGCGGCAAACTTTACGCTTGAACAACCACTCGCCTCTACGGATCAGCTCTCGGTTCGTGTATCAGACAACGCGGGGAACGTGATCACTCGAAACGTATCAACAGAAAATGATGTGGCCAAGCCTGGCATCTTCGTAGATGCGCCACTCGCCTTCTCTCCTTACGGTACATCGATCGTTCCGTTGATCGGTCAAGTCAAAGATGACTCTGAGATTGCATCGTTCACTGTGGATGGGGTCGAAGTACCGCTCACATACGACGCGACAGCGAAACAATATACGTTCAATACGACGCGGACATTTAAAGACGGGTATCACAAAGTGCGCTTTGTCGCAGAAGACACAGCCGGAAACGTGACGAACTTCGTCCGCCCAGTCTTTGTCGACTCGACGAAAGCTAAATTGTCGGTGACAAATGTTCCGAAGAACGTATCGTCTAAACAGAATTCTGTAAAAGTGAAAGTTCAAGTAACGGATAACTTCGATGAGATCAAGCTTCGTGTCAACGGGGACTTGAAATGGAGCAATACGTTGAAAGAACCATATGCGATGCGTGCTTTCTCACGCACGGGGACGATCACACTTCCAGTGACAGCGAAAGGGAAGAATACCTTCACATTCGAAGTGACCGACCTTGGTGGAAACGTCACGAAGAAAGTGATTACAATCAACAAAAAGTAAAATGAAAAACGGATGACCTCGATCGGGTCATCCGTTTTCATATGATCTGTTCAGTTCAAGCGCGAAAGAGATTGCAGATAATGCATAAAGCGGCGCCGTCTCAGACCGAAGAATTCGTGGTCCAAATGCACATGTAGTCGCTCCTGCCTGAGTCCATTGATTGATTTCGTTCACATCGAATCCACCTTCAGGTCCCGTGATGACGAGAATGCGTTGTTTCGGTTTCAGTTGAGTCAACAGTTGCGCGAAAGCAGACTGCTCCCCTTCTTTTGCCGACTCTTCATATGCGATGACGACGGCATCATAGCCATCTATTTTCTGTTGGAGCTCTTTCGGAGAAATATATGTGCAAGTCGGTACCACGGCACGATAGGATTGTTCAGCCGCTTCTTGCATAATCTTTTGAATCCGCTCTACTTTTTTCGGAGCTTTTTTTCCATCCCATTTGGCAACAGAGCGCGTCGATTCGAACAGCAACAGATGGTGGACACCAAGCTCCGTCGCTTTTTGGGCGACGAGCTCGACTTTGTCTCCTTTCGGGAGTGCATACGCCAAAGTCACCTCGATCGGCAATTCCGTCGTCGCCTGGCGCGATGACATGACTTTCGCTTCCCCGCTCTTTTTCTCAAGTGATGTCACGACACAGGCATACTCAACACCTGTACCATCCAATAGGACCATCTCATATCCAGGACCTTGTCGTAAGACTGTACCGATGTGATGGACCACGTCGGAAGGAAGGGTCACCGTTTCGCCTTTAAAGGCTTCTTTTGTCAAAAAATAACGTTGCATAACTTACCCCTTCTTGGCGATAATCGCGACCCAGTCTTCCATCACACGCGTCTCTTCGATCTCAAATCCAGCAGCGACCAAAGCATTCGTCACTTCAGCCCGCTTCTCTCCGATAATTCCAGAGGTGATGAAGCGACCACCTGACTTCGTACGTGCATAGGCGTCTTCGATGAACAGGAGAATGACGTCAGCGAGAATGTTCGCCACGACTAAATCATACTCCCCTTCCACACCTTTCAGAAGATCACCTGTGTCCACTTGAACGAGTTCGCCCACTCCGTTCGTCTCAACGTTTTGACGAGCCGATTCAACGGCGACTGAATCCAAATCTAGCGCCTTCACGCTTGCTGCTCCGAGTTTCGCAGCAGCAATCGACAATACGCCCGATCCTGTACCGACATCAATGACATGGTCACCTTCCTGAATGTAGTTCTCAATCGCTTGAATGCAGAGCATTGTCGTCGGATGCGTTCCTGTGCCGAACGCCATACCCGGGTCAAGCAAAATCACATTCTCTTCCGGCTGCGGTGTGTACTCTTCCCATAAAGGAACAATGGTAAGCTGTTGCGAAATTTTCACCGGCTTATAATACTGCTTCCAAGAGTGAGCCCAGTCCTCTTCATCGATTTCAGCGACCGTGACGTCTCCTGACCCGATATCGAGCATCGTGCGTAGTCGTTCGATTTCTTTTTTCAGATTTGAAAGTAAATCTTGAAAATCTCCCGAGGCCGGGACATACGCTTTGACGTGTACGCCAGAAGTTGGATACGTCTCACGATCCGAAACGTCCCAAATCTCCCCGAAATGGTCCTCCGCCATCATTCTGTCGAAATCTTCCACGTCCTCGATGACGACACCTTGTGCCCCCACTTCGTGTAGCAAATTGGATACCGCTTCTACCGCAAGTTGTGTCGTGTGGACACAAATTTCAGACCATTTCATCGTTCGTACACACTCCTTTTAGTGACTAAAGAACTTTTTCATTTTTTGGAACATGCCATGTTCCTCTTCGACACCGGACTCTCCGCTAATTTCTTCAAATTCACGAAGCAACTCTTTTTGACGGTCTGTCATATTCTTCGGCGTCATCACGATGACACTGACGTACTGGTCACCATTTGCGCCACCACGAACGCTCGGCATTCCTTTACCGCGTAAACGGAATTTTGAACCGGTTTGTGTCCCTGCAGGCACTTTCAAGCTCACATTCCCGTGAACTGTCGGTACTTCGATTTCCGCACCGAGAGCAGCCTGGGCGAATGTGATCGGCATATCCATTGCGATATGTTGGTCGACACGTTCAAAGATCTCATGTGCTCTGACACGAACGACGACGTACAAGTCCCCTGCTGGCCCACCGTTCACGCCTGGACCACCTTTACCTGAGAGACGGATTTGTTGACCGTTATCGATACCGGCTGGGATTTTGACCTCGACGGTTTGTTTCTTCTTCACATGACCTGAACCATGGCACGTCGGACATTTTTCTTTAATCGTCTTACCACTTCCATGACACTGGCTACATGGACGTTGGTTGACCATACGACCGAGAATCGTGTTCTGTTCGACCGTTTCGACGCCGCTACCGCCACATCGATTACACGTTTCCGGTTTCGTGCCCGGTTTTGCGCCACTTCCCATACACGTGTCACATTCCACTTCGATTTCGAGTTCAATCGTTTCCGTTTTCCCAGTGACACTTTCCATGAAGTCAAGATCGACGACGTACTGGTAATCTTCACCGCGACGTGGTGCGTTCGGATCTTGACGGCGTCCACCGCCTCCGAAGAACATGTCGAAGATATCTCCGAAGCCGCCTTGGAAGTCACCGCCTCCTCCAAACTGATTGGCCCCTTCGAAACCGAATCGGTCATACTGGGCCCGTTTCTGTTCGTCTGAGAGTACTTCATACGCTTCACCAATCTCTTTGAACTTGTCAGCAGCATCTGCTTCTTGGTTGATGTCCGGGTGATATTGACGGGCTAACTTTCGGTATGCCCGCTTGATGTCTTGTGCCGAGGCCGACTTGTCGAGCCCGAGCACTTCATAATAATCTCGTTTCGCCACTATTCTCGCTCCTATCCTCACTAACTACGTATCGATTTTACCGATTCTACCTTAACATGGAAAGAGCCAAAGCAGAAACCTGCTTTGGCGCTCTCCTTTACAACGGCTGTTTATTTACGGTCGTCGAGATCCTCAAACTCTGCGTCCACGACATTATCGTCTTGTTTCGCTTCCGCTTGTGGTTCTGCGCCTTCAGCACCTTGCTGTTCAGCCATTTTAGCATATACTTTTTGCGTCAACTCTTGAACGACAGCTGACAATTCGTCTTTGGCTGTACGGATCGCCTCAAGGTCTGAACCTTCGAGAGCAGTTTTCGCTTTTTCTTTCGCAGCTTCTGCTTTTTCTTTGTCCGCCTCTTCTACTTGCTCACCAAGGTCTTTGATTGCCTTGTCTGTCGCGAAGACGAGTTGGTCTGTTTCGTTGCGAAGTTCTGCTTCTTCTTTACGTTTGTTATCTGCTTCTGCGTTCGCTTCGGCTTCTTTCACCATGCGCTCGATTTCTGCCTCATCGATACCTGAAGAAGATTGGATTGTGATCGATTGTTCTTTGTTCGTACCGAGATCTTTTGCTGATACGTGAACGATTCCGTTTGCATCGATATCGAATTTAACTTCGATTTGTGGCACACCACGTGGTGCTGGTGGAATATCCGTCAATTGGAAGCGACCAAGTGTCTTGTTGTCTGGCGCCATCGGACGTTCCCCTTGAAGGACGTGGATGTCAACAGCAGGCTGGTTATCGGCTGCAGTCGAGAACACTTGTGATTTCGATGTTGGGATTGTTGTGTTGCGATCGATGAGTTTCGTCATCACGCCACCCATTGTTTCGATACCGAGTGAGAGTGGAGTCACGTCGAGAAGAACGACGTCTTTCACGTCTCCAGCAAGAACCCCACCTTGAATTGCTGCACCAAGTGCAACAACTTCATCCGGGTTTACCCCTTTGAATGGCTCTTTCTTCGTGAAGTCGTGGATTGCTTTTTGAACAGCAGGGATACGTGTCGAACCACCGACGAGAATGATCTTGTCGAGGTCAGACGGTGTGAGTCCTGCGTCTTTCAAGGCACGGCGCGTCGGTTCCATTGTGCGTTCGACAAGGTCAGCCGTCAATTCTTCAAATTTCGCACGTGTGAGTGTCATCTCCAAGTGGAGCGGACCTGCTTCACCTGCTGTGATGAACGGAAGGCTGATATGTGCGCTTGTGACACCTGAAAGGTCTTTCTTCGCTTTTTCAGCTGCATCTTTCAAACGTTGAAGTGCCATCTTGTCTTTGCCGAGGTCGATGCCATTCTCTTTTTTGAATTCTGCAACGAGGTAGTCGATGACTTTTTGGTCGAAGTCATCTCCACCGAGACGGTTGTCACCAGCTGTAGCGACAACTTCGAATACACCGTCACCAAGTTCAAGAATCGAAACGTCGAACGTACCGCCACCAAGGTCATAGATCAAAATCGTGTGGTCTTCGCCTTTATCTAGACCGTAAGCGAGTGCCGCAGCTGTTGGCTCGTTAATGATTCGTTTGACATCAAGGCCAGCAATCTTACCAGCATCTTTTGTCGCTTGACGCTCCGCGTCGTTGAAGTATGCAGGAACTGTGATGACGGCTTCCGTGACTGATTCACCGAGGTAGTCTTCAGCATCTTTCTTCAACTTCTGCAAAATGATTGCCGAGATTTCTTGTGGTGTGAATTTTTTGCCGTCTACGTCTACTGTATGTGACGTTCCCATGTGACGTTTGATTGATTGGATCGTATTCGGGTTCGTGATAGCCTGACGTTTCGCGACCTCACCGACTTGACGCTCTTCTCCTTTGAATGCGACAACAGAAGGAGTCGTACGGTTACCTTCTGCGTTCGAGATGACGACTGCTTCGCCACCTTCCATTACTGCCACACATGAGTTTGTAGTCCCTAAGTCAATACCGATAATTTTACCCATCGTTTATTCCTCCGTCTCGTTAAGTAGTATTATTCTGCAACTTTTACCATGCTAGGGCGAATGACTCGACCGTGCATCGTATATCCTTTTTGAAGCTCCATCGTCACGATACCTGACTCGAACTCATCGCTCGGTTCTTGCATGACTGCTTGATGGAAATTCGGGTCGAACGGCTGTCCGACTGCTTCAATCACTTCGACTTGCTCAGCATTTAATACGTCAAGCAGTTGACGATGAATCATGTCAACTCCTGATTGAATCTGCTTCGCATCCTCCGAAGTTGCGTTTACTTGAAGTGCACGCTCAAAGTTGTCAATGAGCGGAATCAATTTTTCAATGACAGACTGTGAAGCAAACTTGACGCGTTTGGCGTTCTCTTCGTTCGTCCGACGACGGAAGTTGTCAAAGTCGGCACGAATGCGGAGCTCGCTCGCTTTCAACGCTTCGATTTCTTTTTGTAAGTCCGTCCCCTCAGAACTTTCTTCCACAATCTCAGCATTTAAAACCTCATCTTCATTTGATTCAGTTGACTCATTCTCTTCTGTTTGTGCCGAGTCTACAGATTTTTCTTCAAGCACGTCATCTTGCTCATGCCCGTTTTGGTGATCTGCTGTCATAGTAAAACTCCTTTCCGTCACTCGTCTAGTTTCGTTCGTCGCAACGCTTCGATAATTTGTCCCATCATTTGGACACCATGACGGTAATTCATACGCGTTGGACCAATCATAGCGATTGTTCCGAATGTTTTACCGTCTAGTGTATAATCCGAGGTTATGACACTACAATTTTGAAGGGCGACAATTCCGTTCTCGCTCCCAATGCTCACATAAATCTCACGATTTGGCAACGATTCGAGCCAGTGCGTCAATCGTTCTTGCTCATCAATCCATTCTAGGAATGGGCGTAACGTGTCGAGCGTCTGAAACTCGGGTTGATTGAAGATCTTCTTCTTGCCCCCGAGATAAAGCGAAGACGGCGTTTGGATTCCGACCGTCGATTGAATCAGTTGCATCATGTTTTCGTACTGCTGTCGCTGAGCGAGTTGCAATTTGGCAACTTCCTCCCCAATCCGGATTTTCAATTGTCCGATTGGCGTTCCGACAAGGCGGTCGTTCAACAGTCGAATCGTTTCCTCGATGACGTCAGGAGCGACACGCGATTCAAACATGACGGTACGATGCTCGACGTGACCTTGATCCGTGACGATGAGAACGACACCACGGCGCTCGTCTAATGGCATAAAGTCCACACGGGCCAACGTTTCCATTTGGCTGTTCGGACCGAGGGCGACCGTCGTATAATTGGTCAAATCAGAAAGGAGATCTGCAGCTTGTCGAATCAAGATCTCAGACTCTTTTGAAGATTGTTTCAAACGTTCTTCTAGTCGACCTGTCTCCCGTTCGTCGATGATCTGCTTCTCGACGAGGTGGTCCACGTAATATCGATAGCCGACCTCTGACGGGATGCGACCTGCAGAAGTATGCGGTTTTTCAATCAGCCCCATGTCTTCCAAATCGGCCATATCATTCCGAATCGTTGCTGAACTAAACGTCAAATCGTCTCGTTTCGACAATGTCCGAGAACCGACCGGCTGAGCCGTCTGGATGTAATCGTCAATGATGGCTCGAAGAATGAGCAATTGTCGATCTGTCAGCACAACATCACTCCTCTCTGGAAAGGTTACCCCGCTTTATTAGCACTCATATTTAACGAGTGCTAATTACACTTCAAATATTATCATGTTCTCACTATTTGTCAATTCATACACTCGGATTTTTTCACCTTTTTTCACGATAGCAAACCTACGAAATGAAAATAAAAGCCCATTTCGGTAGAATAGATGATGAGGTGATTACATGTTTACAACAAAACAATTTAATGTATTTAAACAGGATGGACTCGACGAACGAATGTCTGGTATCCGTTCGGATATTCAACCGCTCTTCCATCGGATTTATGACGAGGTCGGGCCAGAGCTTGAGGCTGATGTCGGTATCCCTCTTTATTTGCATGTGGCAAAGCACGCTCGTCGGACGGTGAACCCACCGAAAGATACGTGGATGGCGATTTGTCACGACAAACGTGGGTACAAAAAACATCCGCACTTACAAGTTGGACTTTTCGACGATCGCGTCTTCATCTGGCTAGCGTTCATCTATGAGATGCCGAACAAGGACGCCATCGCGAAACACCTGCAACAAATCGATTTGAAATCAACATTCCCTGATTTCCATATCGCGGGCGACCATATGAAAAAAGAAGCGTTACTTGTTGAAGATACGTCAACTGAAGACATTCAATCGCTACTTGAGCGATTCGGCACTGTGAAAAAGGCTGATTTCTTGATCGGCCGTCAACTTCCTGCCGATGCGTCGATTCTTCAAAATGAAGACGCATTTCTCGCGTTGGTCGAAGACACGTTCGGTCGGCTTACACCGCTCTATCGTGATCTCGTCTTGTAATATAAGAAAATGGACAAATCCTCACGAGGGACTTGTCCATTTTTTTATGAATCAGCATGTTCAAGTTTTGCTTCTCCAATAAAGGCTGCAAAGGCTTCATTGGCGAGTGGCAAACCGGATGCCGTTAGACGGATATGTGTGTCCGTCCGTTCAATCAGTGACTTCTTCACCAACTCTTCGATGACGTGACCGAACACATCATCGAGCGACACTCCGTACTTTTGTTCAAACGTCTGAAGCGAGACCCCGGAACGCATACGCAGGCCGAGGAACAACTCTTCTTCCATCTTTTCCACTTCTTCTAGTTCGGTCACCCGTTTCACAGGGATGCCTTCTGCTTTAATATAGTGAGGAATTGGAGCGATATTGGCGCGACGTGTCCCATTCAAATAACTATGCGCTCCGGCTCCGAATCCATAATACTCTTCATTGCGCCAGTACACTTGATTGTGACGACTCTCTCGACCAGGCAAGCCATAGTTGGAGATTTCATATTGTTTGAGACCATGGCGTTCAAGCGTCTCCATCACTTTCAAGTACATTTCGACTTCGACATCTTCCCCCGGTAAACGGAGCTTCCCTTTTCGATCTTGAATCGCAAAGACGGTATGCGGCTCGAGGATCAACGAATAAGAGGATACATGTTGAATCGGTAATTGGAGCGCTAGCGCTAAATCACGGTCAATTTGTTCAAGGGTTTGTTCCGGAAGACCGAACATCAGGTCAATCGAGATATTGTCAAAGCGTTTTGCCGCTTCGCTTACCGTCTCGAACACATCATCCGCCCGATGCGTCCGCCCGATGCGCTCAAGTCCACCATCATCAAACGTCTGGACACCGAAACTGAGTCGGTTGACGCCACCTGCTTTCATCGTGTCGAGTTTTTCCGCACTCACAAAGTTCGGGTTCGCTTCGACAGAATACTCTAAGTCGTCTGACGCGAGAGGCAGAAGGTGTCGGCGGACCATGTCCATCAGGCGCGCCATCTGCTCCTCATTGAGCGCGGTCGGTGTCCCGCCTCCGATAAAGATGGTATCAATCCGCTCTGTCGGAAACGCCTCGAGCGTCAATACCATCTCTCGTTCTAATGCATCTAAATAATCATCAACAGGCTGATTTTTTAAAAACACCTTGTTGAAATCACAGTAATAACAAATATGTTCACAAAATGGAATGTGAAGATATACGGCTTTAGCCAATTTCGGCCACCCCTTTCTTCTCATTCCATTTATAACGCTTTTCGTCTGTTCTTTCCAGCCTGCGCCATCAATCGAATCGATGAATGAATAAACCACTCTTCAATTTCGGCTCGAACCAGGTCGATTTTGGAGGCATCTGACCACCGTCATCCGCCACGCGCATCAGTTGTGTCATCGTCGTTTCGTGACAGGTGAAAAGCAATCGGTCCGGCACCTGAGTCAGCTTCTCTAATTCAACGACCGTCTTGTTTCCACCGACAAAATCGACTCTCGCGTCCGTACGGATATCTTCAACGTTGAAGTATGGCGTGAGAATATCTCGCTGTAAGATGGCAACGTCGAGCGCCGGGTCTTCTTGCCGTTTCGTCAACTTATAATACTTCCCTCGATAGGCGACTCCGAAGACGCCATGTTCATTCGGCAGGACAAGACGATCCTCCTCCTTGATCATGTATGAAAACGAGAGTCCGTCTAACATATTCTCTACCTCTTCAGGACTTATCGCTGTCAGCACGCGATGATACGGCAAGATCGTCAATTCGTCACTCGGGAAGAGGACACCTAAGAAGTGTGTACGTTCATTCTTTTGAGAACGATCCCCACTCATCCCGGAAACGACCGCTGCCGCTTTCGCACGATGATGTCCATCCGCAATGTAGATCGACGGGATGGTCGCGCCAATCATCATGACACGAGCGAGTTCACGGTTCGGAATCATGAATCCTTCATGCATGACGCCTCGTTCATCTGTGAACGAGAATAACGGGTCTCCGTCAGTCGCATTATGTAGGATTTGCTTCAAGTTTGCATGTGGAGGATGACTGAGTAGAATGGGACCGGTGTGCGCTCGCGTCGCCCGGACATGCTCGACACGTTCCCGCTCCTTCGTTTCCCGTGTATGTTCGTGAATCTTGATGCGACCGGCTTCATAATCCGCGACTGAAAAGGTGGCGACTAGACCCGTTTGCTGACGTTGTCCCGATGTCAATCGATAGACATAAAATCCGTTCGGACGTTCCGTCAATTCCTTTTCATAGAGACGTTCTAGCTCATGACGCGCCAGCTCCCCCCACTTCTCAAGGGAAAGGTCAGATTGAAGCGCTTCTGGCTTATCAACTGCTAAAAAGGAATCGGGATTTTCTGAAATGACGGCTTGCGCTTCTTCAATCGACACGACATCATACGGGTCTGCAGCGACACGTTCCGGATGCGTTGGCATATAAGGGCTGAACGGTTTAAATACGACCATAAGGATCCTCCTTAAAATTCCCGGACGCGAATGACGCCCTGTATTTCATATAGCGCATGAATCGATAACGGTTCATGCTCGCTGTTGTCTAAATCAATCAACGTATACGCCATCTCCCCGCGGCTACGATTGACCATGTTATCGATATTCAATCCATGTGAGGCAAGTTCTCCCGTGATTTGACCGACCATGTTCGGGACGTTTCGATGCAAAATCCCAAGACGGCGTTTACCCGTGTATGGAAGCTCGACGTTCGGAAAATTAGCGGACGAACGAATATTCCCTGTCTCGAGATACAATTTCAGCGTCTCCACGGCTTGAATGGCACAGTTGACTTCCGACTCTTTAGTCGATGCACCGAGGTGAGGCAATGCCATGACTTGCGGATGACCGATCAGCGTGTGACGGGGGAAGTCGGTCACATACAGTCCCACATGATGATGGAATGCCTTCAGTAAGTCATCATCTTTCACGAGTTCTCCTCGCGCAAAGTTCAAAACAGTCATCCCCGGTTTCATTCGCTCAAACCAACTCCGGTCGATGCTGAATCGAGTCTCCTCAGTCAAAGGCATATGGATCGACAGTAAATCAACGTTGCCCAGTACTTCACTTAAGTGTTTGGCACGCGTGACATGTTTCGAAATATTCCAAGCGGCATCAACCGAGAGATGAGGGTCGTATCCAATGACATCGACCCCGAGTTGGAGAAGATCGTTGGCTAGCGACGCACCGATGGCTCCCAGACCGATAATCCCCACTTTTTTACCTCGCAACTCCGCTCCGAGGAATTGTCGTTTTTGCAATTCCATCGCTTCTTCTAATTGAGATTGCGATGCGGTAGTCTGTTCATTCACCCAATTGAAACCTTTCACAATAGGTCGTACTGAGAGGATCATGCTTGCAAGGACGAGCTCTTTCACCGCATTCGCATTCGCGCCAGGTGTATGAAACGCGACGATTCCTCGTTTCGCAAGTTGATCGAGCGGAAGGTTGTTGACACCGGCCCCAGCTCTAGCGATGGCGAGAAGATAGAGAGGGATGTCCTCTTCATGGACTTGATGACTTCTCAGTACCCAAGCATCGGCTTGATCCGATGCATTGATGACGTACTCGCTTGGCTCGAATCGTTTCAGACCAGCGGCAGCAATTTGATTAAATGTTTTGATGTGATACATGGGTCTCCTCCTCGAATGCTCTCATGACGTCGACGAGGCGTTCTGCCCCTTCTAGCGGCATCGCATTATATAGACTTGCACGTAAGCCCCCTACCGAACGATGGCCACCGAGTTCGAGCAAGCCACGTTCTAACGCGTATCGCTCAAAGCGCAGATCCAGCTCTTGATTTCCCGTTGTAAATGGGATGTTCGTCAATGAACGACGTTCCCCTGTTACAATTGGAGAAAAACAGGACGACTCTTCAAGATAGGAATAGACCCTGTCACTTTTTTGACGATTCAATCGTTCCATTGCTTCGACGCCTCCGCAGTCTTCTACCCACTTCAATACACGCTCGGCTGCAAACATACTAAACGTCGACGGTGTATTGAATAACGTATCGACATGTGATGCATATTGAAGATAACTCGGCAACTGAAGCGACTGAATCAAATCTCGACGGATGATGACGACCGTCAGTCCTGCAGGTCCGATATTCTTCTGGGCTCCGGCATAGATCACCCCAAAGCGCTCCACATCGATCTGCTCGGCCAGAATGTTCGAGGAAGCATCTGCAATCAACGGAACATCGACTTCAGGGATATGTGTAAATCGGGTCCCTTCAATCGTGTTGTTCAGTGTCACATGGAGATAGTCCACCTCTTGGACAAGGCTCGATTCAAACGACATCCCTCCCGTCACATCTACCAACGGATGAATGACATCGACCTCTCCAAAGTGTTTCGCATCTTCCATCGCTTTTTTAGACCAAATGCCTGTATCCACATAAGCGAATCGATTCTGTTTCCGTAAATTCATCGGAATCATGGAAAATTGTAACGTCGCCCCGCCCTGTAACCAAAGTACGGCATAATTCTCAGGGATATGCATGAGTCTTCTCAGTCTCAATTCAAGAGAGTCGACCACACGTTGGAAAGACGCGGAGCGATGACTCGTTTCGATAATCGAAACGCCTTCATATTCAAACGTCAGAAGATGTTGTTGAATCTCTTGCATCACTTCTGTCGGTAGCATGCCGGGACCCGCAGAGTATGTATACGTCGACACGGTGTTTCCTCCTCTATAGTCTGTCTAAGGGTGTACTCTTCCTTATATGAAGTGGCATTTCCTGCCTAAAATACAAAATCGCCCTGATTCGAAAATCAGGGCGATTCAATCTCATTATTCTTCGTCCATGGAGAGGACAGACATAAACGCTTCTTGCGGGACTTCGACGGACCCGACCATCTTCATGCGCTTCTTACCTTCTTTTTGTTTCTCGAGGAGTTTCCGTTTACGTGAAATATCTCCTCCATAACATTTAGCCAAAACGTTTTTACGAAGTGCTTTAATCGTAGAACGTGCGACGATTTTGGTACCGACAGCCGCTTGGACTGGAACTTCGAACTGCATCCGTGGAATGAGTGCCTTAAGCTTCTCAACAATGACCTTCCCACGCTCGTACGCGAAGTCACGGTGAACGATGAAGCTGAGGGCATCGACGACTTCGTTATTGAGCAAGATATCCATCTTCACGAGGCGCGATTGACGGTAGCCGATCAATTCATAGTCGAGAGACGCATAGCCTTTCGTGCTCGATTTCAACTGATCGAAGAAATCATAGACGATTTCACTGAGCGGAATCTCATACGTGATTTTGACGCGAGTCGTATCGATGTATTGCATATCGATGAACGTTCCGCGTTTCTTCTGGCAAAGTTCCATGATGGCACCCACGTAGTCGTTTGGTGTCATGACAGCCGCCTTGACGTATGGCTCTTCAATCGAATCAACCTTTTGTTGCTCTGGCATCTTCGATGGGTTATCGACGTGAATCACTTCGCCTGAAGTAGTTGTCACGTGATAAATTACCGATGGTGCCGTCGTAATCAAGTCGATGTTAAACTCACGTTCAATCCGCTCTTGAATGATTTCCATATGAAGCATGCCGAGGAATCCACAACGGAAACCAAAACCGAGCGCTTGCGATGTCTCTGGTTCAAACTCGAGCGCGGCATCCGAGAGCTGAAGCTTCTCAAGTGCCTCGCGAAGATCGTTGTACTTAGCCGCATCAATCGGATACAAACCACAGTACACCATCGGGTTCATCTTGCGATAACCAGGTAGCTGACTCGTTGCCGGGTTTTTAGCAAGTGTGATCGTATCCCCGACGCGAACATCTCCGACTGTTTTAATGGATGCAGAAAGCGTACCAACGTCTCCGACGTTCAATTCTTTAACAGAGATTGGTTTTGGCGTCGACACACCGAGGTCCGTCACTTCGAACGTCTTGCCGGTCGCCATCATTTGAACCTTGTCTCCTACTTTGACTGAACCGTTCACGATACGAATCGATGCGACGACACCGCGGTAGGCATCATAGTACGAGTCAAAAATCAAAGCTTGCAATGGTTCAGACGGGTCACCTGTCGGCGGAGGGACAAGTTCCACGATTTGTTCGAGAATCTCTTCAATCCCGATTCCCGCTTTTGCAGAAGTCGGGACCGCATCACTCGCATCGAGTCCGATGACGTCTTCAATCTCTTGACGGACCCGCTCGACATCCGCTGACGGCAAGTCGATTTTATTGATGACCGGGATGATTTCAAGGTCGTTATCGAGTGCTAAATAAACGTTCGCAAGGGTTTGCGCTTCAATTCCTTGCGCTGCATCGACGACGAGAATCGCACCTTCACATGCCGCAAGCGAACGTGACACTTCATATGTGAAGTCGACGTGTCCTGGCGTGTCGATCAAGTGAAGAATATACTCTTCTCCGTCTTTCGCCGTATAATTCAATTTGACGGCGTTCAATTTGATTGTAATTCCACGCTCGCGCTCCAAGTCCATCGCGTCAAGCGTCTGCTCTTTCATCTCACGAGCCGTGAGTGCACCAGTCTTCTCAAGAATCCGGTCAGCGAGCGTCGACTTTCCATGATCGATGTGCGCGATGATGGAAAAGTTGCGAATCTTCTTCTGACGATTCTCTAATTCTTGTTTGTTCATATATGGGTTCACCTATCCTTCTCATGCATACCGTGTCATTATATCAAAATCCTAAAGTAATGTGTACGACCTACTACAACAATACCACAGATAGTTTTCAGAATAATCATCAAGTGGTTGCTTTTCATATAACCGTTTGCTACAATTGTGCTTGTTCTGTTGAATGATTACTTGAAGTAATAAGAACATACACTTTCTTGTTTCAGGAGGTGACAAACAATGGCAAACATCAAATCAGCAATCAAACGTGCAAAAACTTCTGAAAAACGTCGTGTTGCGAACTCACAAGAGAAAGCGGCAATGCGTACAGCAGTAAAACGTGTTGATGCTCTCGTACTCGAAGGAAACAAAGAAGCTGCTCAAGAAGCTTTCGTTCTCGCTACGAAGAAGCTCGACAAGGCTGCGTCAAAAGGTCTTATCCACAAAAACAAAGCAGGTCGTGATAAATCACGCCTCGCAGCTCGTATCGCTGCTCTCTAATTAGAGATCACACGAAACAGCCGCCTCCTATTCGGAGCCGGCTGTTTTTTTGTATACCATGACGTAGTGTGGGCCAATCCCAGGGATGTCGAACGGCTCCCCGATTCGTGTAAGTCCATTTCGCTCATAGAAACGGACAGCCACTTCTCTCGCATTACACCACCATGAACTCCCTAGCTCATCATAGAGTACCTGTAAAAATTGAGAGCCGATTCCTTGTCCCGAAACATGAGGATCCGTCGCCATGCCACGGAGTTGGAGCGGAATCTTTACACCCTCGATTTGTTTCGGGGACAGCATGACTGTTGCGACCGACAGCACTTGATCGCCTTCAACCCAAGCGAAGTGTCGCGTCGTCGGCGCCTCATCCCCTTCAAAATAGCATGTCTCAACGTCTTTTCCTGGTCTGAGCACAACATGACGGAGTGGAATCACGTCTTGAAGCGTCACTTGTTTGAATCCCATTCCCTCACCTCACAATAAAGCCAGTTGACAAACGAGCGTATCGAATACGATCTGTTTGTCACCACGTCCTGTTTTCATGGCCTCGTCCGCGTCTGCAATCAATGTCAACGCACGTGCGAGCTGAGCCTCTGAAAAGCCGCGACTCGCTTGTGTCGCCAATTTGATTGTGTACGGGTGGGCTCCGATTTTCGATGCGATTTGCTTCTCTCCATAGCCTGCCTCTGTCAACTGTTTCGACAGGTACATGTTCCGATATTGCCGAGCAAGCAACCCGAGTAGCCCAATCAGTTCTTGCCCTTGTTTTTCTAAATCCCGAACCAATCGAAGCGCTGCATCAGCTTGTCGTTTGACGAGAAGCTCCGAGAGCTGAAAGACGTTATCTTCTAATGTACGTGGAACTAAATCATTCACAATCTCAATCGGAATCGTCGCACCCGTTCCCGCGTACAACTGTAGCTTCTCTAGTTCGCGAACCAACTTTCCCCAATCATCCTGACATAGGAATAAAAGACGCTCCATCGTAGAGCGCTCCATCTTTTGTTGTTCACGACTCAATGCATCGTTCACGTATCGCATCAGTTCATTTTGGCTCGGCTTTTTCGCTTCGAGGACGATGGCACGCTCTTTCAGACGCTTCACGATTTTCTTCCGCTCATCGAGTTTTTCTGACTCGACGATCAAGACAAGAACCGAGTAGGTCGCCGGTTGCACGACATATTCCGCCAGACGGTCGACATTGTGCTTTTGCTTCTCTTTCGCACCCGTTAAGAACTGGGCATTTTTCACGATAACCGTGCGATATTCACTAAAGAAAGGGACCGTCTCCGCTTCATCAAGCGCCGTATCGAGTGACGTCTCTTGAAGATCTAATTGCATGACATCAAATTGATCACCGGATGGATTGGCCGCTTTCACGATTTCACGTTCCCACGTCTCTAACAAATATTTTTCGATGCCATGGAGAACATAGACGCTCGCCAGTTTTCCATTATGTAACCACGGTTCATTCAAAACACACACCACTTTCACAATTTATTCTCATCTAAACATAGATTATCTTCCCATGATTCGCTATACTTATAAAGGAAGTATGATAAGGAGGGACCTAATATGCAAATCAACTCAGTACGCCCACCGAGTGAAAACCCGTTTGAAAATGACGTTCAATGCAAACGTAATGACGCCATCGACTCTGCGATTGGCTTCATCGTCCCATTTGGCTTTTTCTTCACGATTTTCTTCATCGGTGTCATCATCAAGTTTTTAAGTCTATAAGTGTTCAAACGATTGCCCCGGGGGAGCAATCGTTTTTTAGTGTATCACATTTTATCCCGTGCTACTCGATGATCCCCCGACACATGTTCTCTTCACAGACAATCATTCCGTTCAAATCGGTTCGTAATAGACGTCTCCCCACAACCCGTCGTAACGTCTCCTCGTGCGGATGCCCATACCGATTGTTCGAACCGACACTCGCAATGACCCATTCTGGATCGATTCGCTCAAGCAGCTCTTCCCCCGACGACGTATTGGATCCGTGATGCCCTAACTTAAATACGTCGACGTCAAGCGTCGGTAACTCTGCTTCTCCTTCTATCGGCAAATCTCCTGTCAATAAATACCGCATGCCACCTACGTTCATGTACAGGCTGATCGAATGATCATTTTCATCTTCGTGTGGGCGATTCGGTGCCACAATCCACATCCATGGCGTCGGCCGATCGTCTGCCTCGAGATAATGGACCGATACATCATAGGCCGCTGCTAAGTGTAGCAATTCTTCTCGTTTTTCAGCATTCGCCACTTCTTTTGATATCCAAAGCTCTTCTACCGTCACTACCTTCAATAATCCTTCTAATCCGCCGATGTGGTCATGATCCGCATGAGTCAACAGGACAAAATCAAGCGAACGCTCCCCACGTTTCCATAAATAAGGGGCCAATACATCTTCCCCCGGGTCAAACGTGCTTCGCTTTTGCTCGTTTGGATCTTGAAATACGCCCCCTACATCAATGACACCAATCGTTCTTCCCGATTCTACGACGATTGCATCACCTTGCCCGACATCCAAAAAGGTCACCCGTGAAGATTCCGACCATTCTGACCATCCTGCAATCAACCCACATGTCATGATGGCCGCCCCCCATCCGATCCATCGTTTTCGATTCATCAGCGTCAAGCTCCCCCATAACCCTAGCCACAATGCGATTTGCGACGGTAACGCCAGATCGTGCAACGGAAGCCAAGGTCGTAAATCATCGTGGAGAGTGAACATTCCATGAATCGCGTCCAAGACAACCATGAACAACGGGGCAATCGAAGGAATCAACCATGTGACAAATGCGAGTGGCATGATGATCCACGAGATACAGATGGCCATCACGAGATTCCATATCGGTGCCGCGACGGATAGAACCGGTTGTACTTGCCATAGTACAATCAGCCCAAACAGCTGTGCGAAAACGGACAACTCGATTAGTCCTGTCCAGATTTGTCTCGTGACTAACAAAAAGAAGGTCATCCCGACCGTTAATTGGAAACCCAGATTTGTGAGAAGGAACGGTTGAACGGCCAACATGCCCGCCGCACACCAACTCAAGAGCCGAATCGGGTCTCGAATCATCACACCGAAAAGAGAGAGAAAGAGGATTGCATCTGCGACGACGACAGCTCTTGCGACAGGTGGGGAAAAACCAGTCATCCATCCGAACACCGTAATACTAAAGATCATCAGTACCGTCTTCGTTTCACGTCGAATAGAGATCGACTGCAACAATATGCGCATGGCCACGATCAACATAGCAATATGCGAACCGGAAATCACAAGAAGATGAAGAAGACCCGTCACACGATAAGAAAATGAGGTCTGTTCATCTAGCATTCGACTCTCTCCGAACAATAATGCCTCCATATATAATGCGACATCCGCACGATGACGATGCTCAATTTGCTGAAGTTTTCGCTCTTTCCAACGTAGCATCCGACCGTCCCACCCTGCCGTCGGACGACAGGTGTCGATTCGCTTCACCTTCCCTTTAAAGGATACGTTTGAACTCCGTGCCCAAGCCCGTTCATCAAATCCCCCGGTGTTTCGTAACGGTTGAAACGCCTCTATTTCGATTTGCACGAGGCACGTCTCTCCTGGTCGTCCGCGATTTAGTTCGCGTCCTCGTAAGACGCCCTGAAGATTGTCTACGTTCCCGTATAGTCTTACCGATTTCCCATTCTCTTTTCGATTTTCGATTGAGAAGGCAATCGTGTCTGACGGTAACGATTCTGTAGGGGTCGTATGGAACGATGCGATGCAGATGAGTCCAATCACTCCGGCTTTCGCATACAGGCCTTGCCCACGTCGTGTGACCAGATAAAAGACACTAGCGACCACAGAGACCAAATAGAATCCTTCTGTCAGACCGGTTACAATGAGTACCGCAAATAATGGAAACAGCGGCATCTTAAGGCACCAATAAATATGGCTTCATACTTTCTAATGTCTTTTCGCCGAATCCCTTCACATCTCCTAGCGCTTCATATGTTTTAAATGGACCGTTCGCTTTCAGATGATTTAGAATCGCCTCGGCTTTGGCTGGACCAATTCCTGGAACCGTCATCAGTTCCTCTTTCGTCGCACTGTTGACATGAACACCGTTCGTTTCTACCTCGGGACTCGGTGAGTCTTGCGAAATCGGTGTTTCTCCTTTTTTCGGCACGATAATTTTGACTCCATCAACTAACAACTGTGCTAAATTCAACTGCTCTGGGTCAGCTTCATCTGTCAGGACTGCCAAGGAGAGCACATCGCCCACTCTCGCCCCTTCTGGTACGGTATATACGTCCGGAGATTCAACCGCACCTGTCACATACACAACGAGCTCCATACGCTCTGGGGACGTGGTCGGCGTGACCTCCTCAGGTTCCATGACGAATTCGTCCACCATTCGTTGCTCCGGTTCCTTTTGATAAAACAAATAGCCCACTCCTAAAAAAAGAACGACTAGGAGACCGATGACGAGTTGTTTCCATCTTTCCAAGCGGATCACCACCCTGTTCGACTGTTACGTTCAGTATGGCGAATCATGTGTTTCTAAACACGGCTCGTTCTTCCCCACAATCTTGACTTTAGGAAATGATTTGTTTGCATGTTCCATATCGCACTCGTACATGTAACGATATTCATCGACACAATTTCTATGAACAGGTTATAGAATGACGGAAAAAACGGAGACCATCACGTGGCCTCCGTTCCTGCTGTTCACTGTTCGATTATTCTTCTTCGAAATGCTGAACCTGGTCAGCGAGTGCCGCTGCCTGTCCTTCTAACTCTTGCATCAACGTAAAGATTTGATCGAAGCTCGCCTGCTGTTCTTTCATCGAGGCTGCCACTTCTTCGTTTCCTGCGGCCAACTCTTCCGTCACCCCAGATACTTCTTCAACGCGGCGCAAGACGTTGTTCACCTCGTTACTCGATGTGCGCATCTCTTGTTCGATCGTGCGTACGAACGAAGCGACGTGGTCTGTCCGTTCATGGATTCGGTTGAATGCTTCTTTCGTCAATCCGAACGCTTCTAATTGCGCCTCTTGCTCGCGTTTTGACTCATTCACCGTTTCCGTCAAACGGACGACTTCTTGCTGGATCGTCTCGACGACGTGGAAAATAGAGCGAGTCGCCTTGTTGCTCTCTTCCGCCAACTTCTTCACTTCACTTGCTACGACAGCAAATCCTCGTCCCGCTTCTCCCGCACGGGCTGCCTCGATTGCCGCATTGAGGGCAAGTAAATTCGTTTGAGCCGCGACGTCTTCGACAAGTTTCGCCATCGCCTCAATCTCAGCCGTTTGTCGTGCAAAGTGGTCCATTCGCGTGACAAGCACTTCATTCCGTTCGCTTGAGCGATCTAAAATGTGCTCCTGGTCCGTTAATGTTTCAATTCCAGCCGCTACTTCACGTGTCATTTCTGACGTTTCTTCCGTCGTTTGTTTCGTCTGGTTCAAGCTCGTCTCAAATGAAGTTGCCATCGTATGCACTGAGCTGAGCGTTTCTTGCAACTCATTTGCAATCGACTGTGCTCCGTGTGCCATCTCATCAACTGCGTTCGTGATGTTAGATGTCGTACTCACGACCGCCTCATTTTCGGCTGCGGCTGTTTCGGTCATCCCGTTCACTTTCATTGATGTGACTCGGATTGACCCGATCACCGTCTGAAGAGACGCCGTCATGTCACGCATGGCACGTTCAAGACGTCCGATTTCATCATTGCGCGTCGACTCAGGCAACGTGACGAGACGTCCGGCTGCAATCGCTTCGGCCACCTTGACATTTTTTTCGAGTGGTCGAGTGATCGAACGGGCAAAGAAGAAGTTGTAGATTCCGAGCGCTAGGATGACGAGAATCGTCAAGAGAACCGAGATCAACAAGAGACGTTCCGTCTCATTTGCCGCCTCCACTTGAAGCGCTTCATAGAATGAACCGTTCTTTGCAATCAACGTATTGATATCATTTAACAGACCTTCCAGTTTTGCTGCCTGGATCCGAGCTCCGATACCACCTTCAAGTGCCGACTCAACATCTTCGTTCACCTGTTCGTACTTCATCGTGGCACGGTCTAAATGATTTGAAAATGCCGGAATCAAATAAGACTGTTTTAAATCATCGAACGTTTCCGCGTTCGTCACACGGATGCGCTCTAATTGAGTCAATGTAGATTGGTTCGACTGTTCACCAAGTGACGTCCAGAGGGATTGTTCTTGTAGAAGTGACGTTTCAAGTTGAGACAATTCAATCATTTGACTTCCATACTGCTCGTTATACGTTTGCAAGCGATTCAACGTCGACAAGACGTAACTCATCATCAGTACGATCAAGACGACGGTGAAGACGGTTGAGAAGATAAAACGTTTACGTAAACTCATTTAAGTGTCCCCTCCTTCAACTGACGTTCTACCGATTCATACTCTGATGTTTCTTTCTCATCCCATTGAATGCGACGAAGCGGAGCCAAGCCGACGCCGCCCTCTTCAATTCCAAGGATGACGTGTTCATTAAATGGTTTTTCGGTCACACGACCCGCGATTTCTACAATCGCCAAATCGACTTGTTTCAACATCGACGTCACAACCGCATCTGGTGCAATCATCGATTGATCACTATCGACCCCGATTGCCTTAACGCCGTATTTTTCAGCCGTCTCGAGTACACCGACCCCTGTCAGTCCTGCTGCAGCATAAAGAACATCTGCGCCCGCTTTAATTTGTTTCTCAGCGAGTTCACGACCGAGCTCCGGTGAAGCAAAATCATTCGAGAAGTCAACGAGCATCTCCACGTCCTCGTTCACTGCCTTAGCGCCACGTTCAAATCCTGCTTCAAATTTCTGAATGAGTTCAATATCCATTCCTCCGATAAACCCAATGGTATCGGACTCTGTTTCAAGACCAGCCACCGCGCCAGCAAGCGTACTGCCCTCTCCTTCTTCAAACGTAATATTCAAGACGTTCGGAAGTTCAGACACGCCATCGATCAAAGCGAATTGCTGTTCCGGATGTTCAGCCGCAACGGCCTCTAAGTCTTCTTGACACGCAAAACCGAGACCGACGATTACGTCATGTCCCTCTTCTACCAATTCTTCAAAGCCAACTTTGTACGTCTCCGTTTCGGATAGTTCACGATAATCAACGAACCAATCACCCGTCTCACGTAGCTCACCCATCCCGCGCATGGCTGCGTCACTGAACGATTGGTCCCCGAGACCAACGTCAGATAGGACGACACCCATCGTCTGTCGTTCTTCTACAGTGGTATTCGGATCGTCGATAACCGACTGACAACCCGACAACCAAAGGGTACAAGCTGTGATTGTACTGAGCATTATGCTTTTCTTCATGTATTCAATACTCCCTCTCTCTAATGGTCTGACAACCCTTATATCGACCGAGAAGGCATTGTTCTCCATGATTTTTTTTAAAAGTTGTGGTAATAAAATGTCGGGGACATCTGAGAGTGTTAGATGTTTCAAAAGGGATTTTTTTCTAATCATTGAATATACATGATGAATGACTATGATGTCAGATCCGAAAGGAAGATTAACGGAATGATTGAAAAGATAATTCGACATAGTTGGAACGTCATATCAGGATTATTTGTTCTCTTATTATCACTTTGGTTGAGCGGTCCTGGTATAGCAGAAACAGATACCCCACAACATCGTTGGTATTTCATGCTTTGGTTTGTATTATGGACGGTCGGATTTATTTTACAGTTCAGACCGCGAACGAAATGGTTCGGTCTATTCATCACGCTCGTGCCGACGTTATATTATTTTATTTCCGTCCTAAAAGCAGCAGAAGTGATTTCATACTAGTCAATCATGTGCAAAAACAGAGCCATAGACGATGTCTATGGCTCGTGTCGGTTATTCCTTTGACGCAGCAACCGTTGTATCAGCTAATTCACGCTCCGGTGTTGGGGCTGTTGCAACGTTCCCTTTTCCCGCAAAGTTCTCGAGCAAGTCTTTCATATCGATGCCCGAAGAAGCTTTTAATGTTTGTTGAAGCGATGCCATGAGGTCGGTTGCGTAACCTGTCACTTTACCAGCGCCACCGTTTTGTCCGCTCCCCGTGTCGACGACCGTAATCTGATCGATGTTACCGAGTGGCGATGCAATTTCTTTCGCATAATCAGGAAGCATTTTGACGACCATATCGAGAATCGCCGCTTGTCCGTATTGCGCGAAGGCTTCGGCAATCTTCTCTTTCGCTTCGGCTTCTGCAAGACCGGTCAAACGGATAATTTCCGCTTCCGCCTCACCTTTCGCACGTTCAGAATCCGCTTCTGCAAGACCTGCCAAACGTACGCGTTCCGCATCGGCTTTCGCCTGTGCTTCAATACGATACTTCTCTGCATCCGCGATTGCGATTTGACGTGCTTTATCCGCAGCGGCAGACTGTTCAATCGAGTATCGATCCGCATCGGCTTTTTTCTTCACTTCTGAATCATATTGTTTCTCACGACGCATAATTTCTTTCTCTTCGAGCTCGATTTGCTTTTGACGCTCGATGATTTGAACTTGCATCTGTTGTTCGGTGACTTCTTGTTTCGCACGCGCTTCCTCAAGCTCATACGCTTGGTCGGCCCGGGCTTTGGCAACATCTTGCTCACGGCGATATGCCGCGATTCGGAGTTGGTTCTCTTTCTCAGCTTCCGCGATTTCAGAGGCACGCTCAAGTTCGGCCTTCTTCGCATCTTTCATCGCTTCCGCCTGTTTGATGCGCGTCTCTTTATCCGCTTCCGCAGTCGCGATATCAGCATCACGCTTCACTTGGGCGATACGCGGCTTCCCTAACGATTCTAAGTATCCATTCTTATCTCGAACGTCTTTGATGGTGAATGACACGATGACTAATCCCATCTTCGCCAAGTCTTGTGATGCGACTCGTTGAACTTCTTGCGAGAACTTGTCACGGTTCTTATAAATCTCTTCAACGGTCATGGAACCTAAGATCGAGCGTAAATGACCTTCTAACACTTCTTTCGCTTCGTTTTCTCGTTCAATCTTCGGTTTTCCGAGGAACTGCTCAGCCGCTGTCGCGATTTCACTGATTGATCCACCAATTTTAATGATGGCTGTTCCGTCCGCCATGACCGGGACACCCTGCTCTGTATAGACTTCAGGCGTTGTGACCTCTAATTTGCTTGAGAGCAAGCTGAGGGGTTCTGCTTGTTGGAATACCGGAAAGACGAACGTCCCGCCACCGCGAATGATTTTAACGCGGTTACCGGATGTATCGCTATGTACATTTTTCTTGCCTAAATAACTACCTGTCACAATCAGTGCCTCATCTGGTCCGACTGTGCGATATTTTAATACGAATACAAACACAAGTGCGAGGATGATGACCCCGACGATGATGCTGACTAAGATAGCCGTATTCATGTGTTATATCTCCTCTCGAATTGTAGGTTCGTCATATGGCATGACGATTGCGATATTGCCTTTTACTTCAATGATGACTACCCGATGATCTGTCGAAATCGATGTACCGTCTAAGCTTTGAGCCGTCTTTAAAAGCGAGCCCGTTACTGTCTCAATCAAAACTTCGCCATACCCGCCTTCAGGAATGGGCACGGTCAATCGTCCGACACGTCCAACTAATGCCTCATCCGTCAAACCAATGGATTCTTCCGCATTGGAGAGCGGTAAGAGAACAAATAAATAGAGAAGTGTCGTCAAAGCAAGAGACCCGACCAATGCGACAGCGAGCCCAATCATCGGGGAAACGTGAGCCAACGCGTTTAAGATAAGCCCAATCCCTGCCCCTAGTGCTAAGAACGATAAGATGACTGCAGGGTTAAACCAACCCTCGAACATTTCGAACGCATCGGAGAACATCATGTAAATAAAGGTTCCAAGACCAGCGATGATCAACACCCACCAATACAGTTGATCGATTGCCTCCATTACCACCCCTCCTGTCGACGTTTTTGTTCCATCATCAGTACACGTCGAAGTTGTTCGACTTCTAATGCAAGTCGATCCTCAATCTCATCCCACTCCGACAGTGATGAAGTGGATAAGTCGTTCACTTCTCGAACTCGCCCGATGGAACGTTCAATTCGTCGCCGATTGTATAGGTCGACAAGTTCTTGTCGTTCGAGCCGCATCCTGTTTAAAAAATATTCCACTTCTTTTTGAACTTGAACGACTTGATCCGTCACGCCCTCAGAAGAATCTTGCATCAGTAGCCGACGCACTCTCACTTGATGAGCTACTAATTTAGCAATTCTCGCCTCGAGTTCGAGAATGTGCTTGTATAATTCCTCTACCTCATCTCGTTGCGTGTCATCGCGCCACCACACGTCCACCTCACCTCACTTTTCTCTACTCATCTCCATATACGATAAAACCTCATCTTCGGTTTCAAAAAATCATAAAAAAATGTAAAATGAATTTGCCATACAGAAAGGAAGTGCTCATGTTGGGCAACCAAGTCATCAAGCTATCATCCGCATCACAAGAAAAACTAAAGAAAATGTATCATGAGTATGCAGTCGCGCCACCACCATATGCGACATTCAGCGCCAAGACACCGGGATTTGTCGTAACGATTTATCAATCAGGGAAAGTGATGTTCCAAGGAAAAGATGCCGAGACCGAGGCAGTGAAATGGGGAACACCCGCCGAGAAGAAACAAGCATCCACACCGAACACCATTTTACCTGAAGGATTTTCAAGTTGGTCTGTCGTTGGAAGCGACGAGGTCGGAAAAGGAGATTATTTCGGACCACTCGTCGTCGTAGCGGCTTTTGTCTCATGCGATCAAATCGCACTCGTGAAAGAACTCGGCGTAAAAGATTCCAAACAGTTATCCGATCCTGAAATCATCCGGATTGCGAAGGATTTACACGCTACGATTCCTTATCAAAAAGCGACACTGCATAATCCAACATACAACAACATGCAACGTACGATGACACAAGGTAAAATGACTGCCATCGCCCATAATGCTGCGCTTCGAGCGTTGCTTGAGAAACTCGGACAAAAACCCGATGCCATTCTCATCGATCAGTTCGCAGAGAAGTCGGTCTATTATCAACATTTGCGGGCAGAACGCGATATCGTGCGCGACGATGTCTACTTTTCTACAAAAGCCGAAGGACTTCATGTCGCCGTCGCAGCTGCTTCCATTTTAGCTCGCGCCTTCTTCTTAAAAGAAATGGACAAACTAAGTAAACAAGTAGGATTAACCCTCCCGAAAGGGGCAGGAGCAAAAGTCGACCAAGTCGCCGCTCAAATCATTCGACGTTATGGTCAGGATTATTTACAAAAGATTGCTAAAGTCCATTTTGCGAATACAAAGAAAGCTCTCAACTTGAATGAACGTCGTTTGTAGAGCTTCGACATCAAGTATGATATACTCATTTTACGGTTAAATGAACTTAAAATTTTTGGAGGATAGCGTTCATGCTGCATTATAAAACCTACACGATTAGTGATGACCATCCTTGGGTCATCTTCATACACGGGGCCGGAGGAAGTTTATCACATTGGTATCGTCAACTTCGTCCCTTCCGTAAAAAATATAATGTCCTGCTCGTCGATTTACGCGGTCATGGCGGTTCATACGATGCTGAACAGTCGCTCAAACAACCGTTGAACGCCTATACGTTTGATGTCGTCGCCAAGGACGTGATTGAAGTCATGGATCACTTAGGTATCGAAAAAGGACACATGGTCGGTCTGTCTTTAGGAACGATTGTGATTCAGGCGATGTTTGAGCACTATCCCGATCGAATCGCATCGGTCGTTCTCGGCGGAGCCATCGTCAAATTCAATGTCCGCTCCACGTTGCTCATCCGACTTGGTAGTCTTGTGCAAAACTTTGTCCCCTACATGTGGTTATATAAATTATTCGCATGGATTTTACTCCCGAAGAAGCGTCACAAAAAGTCTCGGATGATGTTCGTCCGCGATGCGGCGAACTTATGTCAACGCGAGTTTATCCGTTGGTTCAAAATGACGGAAAATATTAATCCTTTACTGAATCAGTTCACTTCGATCCAGACGAATGTCCCGATTTTATATATTATGGGTGATGAGGATTATATGTTTCTTGAAGCTGTCGAACGGACAGCGAAACATCAGCCGACAGCCAATGTTGAAATCGTTGCAGACTCTGGTCATGTGGTCAATGTAGACCAACCCGATCAATTCAATGCGTTGTCGATGAATTTTATCGATGATCAGATTCAAGCACGTTCACTACAAATGAGCTAATTCAGGATGCCACGGGGCTTCCTGAATTTTTTAATGTTTATTTTCAGAAAATATTGATTATTACAAAAATAGATGGTATTCTTTAGCAAATCCAACGAAGAGGAGATGCTCGAGATGTCCAATCCCGTACATATGAACAGCCTGCTGATTATTATTCGACTGAGGGACTGAAATCGTTTTGTTTTCAAAAACGACTTTTCAGGCCCTTGTTCCCGTGGTAATCGGACAGGCGCCTGCAGGTTGAAACCGCGCCTATCCTTGATGGATAGGTTTTTTTATTGACATAAAGATATAGAGGAGATGATGGAAGTGAAGCAGTATATGATGGATCGAATGGTAAAAATTTCAGCAGGGATGGCAAATGCCGTACTCGTCACGCTCGGTGTCGGTTTATTGATTGAGACGATTGGTAATTTGAGCGGAATCGCGATGCTCGTACAGATTGGACAAGTCGCCAAATCATTGTTGGCACCTGCCTTAGGCGCTGGTGTCGCGTTTCAACTCGGAAGCAACACGCTCATCCTATTTAGCGCCATGATTGCCGCAACCATTGGCGGTGCAGCTTTAACAGCGACGGAAAGCGGACTCGTCCTCGTTCCAGGTCAACCGATTAGCGCACTGATTGCAGCGGCGGCTACTGTCTGGCTTGGAAAACGTGTCCTCGGAAAAACAAAGTTTGATATGATGGTCGTTCCGGTCACAGCCGTATTAGGTGGTGGAATCGTTGGGGTTGCTGCAGCAGCGGTCACGACTCCTCTTATCAACTCAATCAGTCAAGGGATCACCGCATCTGTAGAAACGTCGCCGATTGCCACATCTCTTGTCATCGCACTTGTTTTCAGTGTCATGCTCATGTCGCCTGCATCATCTGCCGCACTCGCCATCGCGCTTCAACTTGACCCTGTCGCCAGCGCCGCTGCCTTGATCGGTTGCTCTGCTCAATTTGTTGGATTTACCTTAATGGCATATCGTCAAACCGACCCAGGTGGATTGGTCGCCTCATTCTTTGTCACACCGAAAGTGCAGTTCCCGAATATCATCAAAAATCCGAGAATCGTCGTCCCACCGTTTATCGCCGCGATGATTTCCGCACCGATTGCTACTTTGATGTTCTCACTCCAAGTCCCATATGAAATTGCGGGTCTCGGGCTCAACTCCCTAATTGCCCCGCTTCAGATTTTAGCGGTCCAAGGGTTGGATGCCTTTCTCATCTTCACGATGACCGGCGTCGTACTCCCTGCACTCATCACGTGGACTCTCTATCGTGTGACGAGTCTTGTCGGATGGACCAAGTTTGGTGATCTCGCACTCGAGATTCAATAATAAAAGGAGCGTTGTCGCAGGTGGACAACGCTCCATATTTTTTACGCTCGTAGTTCAGCGCCGTGTGTCGCACGGACCGCCTCAACAATTGTTTCATATGCTGCCGTTACTTCTTCATCTTGTAACGTTCGTGACGGGTCTTGGAACTTGAGTGAGAAGGCAATCGATTTCTCATCCGCTCCAACATTCTCCCCTGTATAGACGTCAAACAAGACGAGGTCAATCAAGAGTGGACCAGCCGCTTGGCGGATCGTTTGTTCCACTGTCCCAGCCGGAATCTCACGTGATAAGACGAGTGCCAAATCTCGTGAAATTGATGGATAACGTGGTACGTCTTGATAAAGAAGTGTCTCGTCTCCACGAAGTGCAAAGAGGTCGAGTTCGAATACATACACTTCCTTCATACCGTAAACGTCTTTCGATATTCCTGGATGCACTTGTCCGACATATCCGATGACCTCTCCGTCCATCAAGATGTTTGCCGTACGGCCTGGGTGCATATCAGGCATCAATACGGCCTCATACGTGACATCTAGGCGAAGCGTTTGGACTAACGTGTCGACAATCCCTTTTGCGACGAAATAGTCGACCGGGATCCGTGTTCCTTGCGAACGATGATCCATCCATAGACCTGTGACGACACCAGCCACCCGTTCTTTCTCACGCGGTAACGTTTCTCCGTGCTCCGTATAGACGCGTCCTGTTTCGTAAAGTGCGACGTTCGATTGTTGACGCGCCGTGTTATAACGCGCCGCCTCCAGCAACCCAGGGACGAGCGACGTACGAAGTACAGAGCGTTCTTCACTCATCGGCATCGCCAATCGAACGAGCTGATCGGTTTCTCCACCGAAACGTGTCGCATGTGCCTCACTCGTTAACGAGTAGGTAATGGCTTGTGATAAGCCGACTCCTTGTAACAAGCGACGTGTCTGCCTGCGCAATACGTTGATTGCTGGCAAAAAGCCTTTCGATTGAGAGGCAGGTAACGTCGACGGGAGACTATCATATCCGTATAGACGTGCCACTTCTTCTGTGATATCAGCCGGAAGCTCTAAGTCCGGACGGCGCGATGGAATGTGTACTGTCAGCACATCATCCCCTTCTGTCGCGAGCCCGAGACGCTCCAGGATGTGAACGATCGTCTGACGATTGAGTGTCATCCCTAAGCGCTTGTTGATATAGTCAATCGACACTTGGATTTCTCGGGCACGTGATTCGGCTTCACCTGAACGCACCGCATCATGAATGGCTCCTCCACCGAGTTCGACAATCAATTGCGCGGCGCGATCGAGCGCGAGCATGACACGTTCTGGGTCAACGCCTTTTTCGAAACGAGCGCTTGAATCTGAACGTAGACCAAGCGTACGGCTCGTCTTCCGTACGGATGCCGGATCAAAGTACGCTGACTCTAAAATGATATCTGTCGTTGAAAGATCTACCTCTGTATTGGCACCACCCATGACGCCTGCGATGGCGACTGGAGCTTGTCCGTCTGTGATGACCATCATCGATGAATCGAGCGTGCGCGTCACGTCGTCGAGTGTGACCATTTCTTCTCCATTTTCGGCTTGACGGACCACAATCGAGTTGCCGAGTTTCTTCGCATCGAATGCGTGAAGCGGTTGTCCGATTTCAAGCATCACATAGTTCGTCACGTCGACAATGTTGTTGATTGGACGGACACCTTCTGCGATCAAGATATTCTTTAGCCATTGTGGCGACTCTGCAATCGTTACCCCTTTTACTTCACGAGCTGCGTAATATGAACAGTTCGGTGTCGCAAGTTCGATAGACACCTCCGATGGTGATGATGACGTGACATCTGCCGTCGGCAACGTGTATGGACGCTCTAAGATGGCCGCAACCTCATGAATGATTCCATAGAGGCTCAAGCAATCTGAACGGTTCGGAGTCAAGCCGAGTTCGATGACTTCATCGTTCAAGTCGAGTAAATCGAGCACATCTGCACCAACTTGTACGGATTCACGGAATGTGTGGATTCCATCTTGCTCGTCTTCCCGAATTTGTTTTTTCTCAAAGCCGAGCTCTTCGAGTGAACAAATCATCCCTTGTGATTCGACACCACGAAGTTTTGCTTTTTTGATTTTAAGTCCTGGTAAGCGTGCGCCAACTTTGGCCACGATCACATGTTGCCCTTCGCGCACGTTCGGTGCGCCACAGACGATTTGAACAGGGTCACATTCTCCGATGTCAACTTTTGTCACGTTTAACTTATCCGCTTCCGGATGTTTCTCACATGAAAGGACCCGCCCGACGACGATCCCAGAAAGTCCTTCCCCACGATTTGTCACACTTTCGACTTCGATTCCGTTCTTCGTAATCAAGTCACCGAGCGCTTCGCCGCTTAAATCGGATACATCAATATATTGATTCAACCATTTTTTTGAAAGTAACATCTGTCTTCCTCCTTAGAATTGCTCGATGAAACGTAAGTCATTTGTGTAGAAATGGCGGATGTCGTCGACGCCGTGTTTGAGCATCGCCATACGCTCCACTCCGATTCCGAATGCGAACCCTGACACGTTTGACGAGTCATAGCCAGCCATCTCCAAGACATGCGGATGGACCATTCCGCCTCCGAGAATTTCAATCCACCCGGTTCCTTTACAAACGTTACATCCTTTCCCGCCACACTTGAAGCAAGAGATGTCGACTTCGACCGATGGTTCCGTGAACGGGAAGAAGCTTGGACGGAGACGAATTTCGCGCGTTTCTCCGAACAACTGCTTCACGAACACTTCGAGTGTCCCTTTCAAGTCAGCCATCGAGATGGATTCATCGACAACCAACCCTTCGATTTGCATGAATTGATGCGAGTGCGTCGCATCGTCTTCATCACGACGATACACTTTACCTGGGCAGATGATGCGAATCGGTTTTCCGTTCGCCTCCAACATCGTGCGAGCCTGTACAGGAGACGTATGAGTACGAAGTAACGTCTCTTCCGTGATATAGAACGAGTCCTGCATGTCTCGTGCCGGATGATCTTTCGGCAAGTTGAGCATTTCGAAGTTGTAGAGATCGGTTTCGACTTCAGGACCTTCAGCAATCGTATATCCGAGTCCAACGAACAAGTCTTCCATCTCGTCGATGATTTGTTGTAAGAGATGACTGTGGCCAGGAGTCGATGTCCGCCCCGGTAGAGTCACATCGAGCGTTTCCGCTTTTAACTTTTCCTCTAATTCAATCGCCTTCACCTCTTCGATTCGAGCATCGAGTGTGCTTTGAATCGCGGTACGAACGGTATTCGCCAACTCACCGATGATTGGACGTTCCTCGGCAGATAATTTACCCATGCCACGGAGCACTTCAGTCATCGGTCCTTTTTTCCCTAAATATTTGATGCGGACGTCATTCAATGATTTTTGTGTGGATGCCTGTTTGATTTCTTCTAACGCTTCCACTTGTAACTGTTCTAATTGTTCTTTCATGTGTTCGCTTCCTCCTCTACATAAAAAAATCCCTTCAGTCGTTGACTGAAGGGACGAATCATCGCGGTACCACCCTACTTGGCCAATTATTCATGGCCCACTTGAGAGCATCGTTATCGTGATGCCAAACCGGTGTTGTCTCCAACACGACTCCAGAGTGAATTCAGCGACGAATCCGGCAAAGGCTCTCAGTCACGGCCCTTGCTCCCTGAACGGAATCGGTCATTCGCTTACTATGTTCTTTCAACGTCATATCTTATTCATCGATGTGTTTAACCTATCACGTTTTTCACGTGCTGACAAGATTATTGTAAAGCGATGCGATACATTAAAATACCGGCAGCGACCGCCGCGTTGAGCGATTCCGCGTCGCCGAGCACCGGAATATGCACACGTGTGTCACAGAGTGCCAATACATCAGCATGAACCCCTTGTGCCTCATTCCCAATGACGAGGGCCACTTTGTCTTCGAATGCAACTTGCTCATACGATGTTGCCTTTGAGAGAGCTGTGCCGTAGACGTGGAATCCATCCTCTTTCAGCTCAGGTAACTTTTCAAGCAAGTCGACCGAGGTCACGTTCACGTGAAACAGTGAACCTTGTGTGGCACGTACGACTTTGGCGTTGAACGGATCGACCGTCCCTTTCCCGAGTAACACCGTATCGAATCCGGCAGCATCTGCTGTCCGAATCATCGTACCGAGATTACCCGGGTCCTGTACTCGGTCTAGTACGAGTACCTTCTTCATTTTTCGTTCCACCGGCGTCATCTTGACAACGGCAAACACGCCTTGGGTCTTTTCCGTTTCGGAAAGAAGGTCCGCAACGTGGTCGGATAACTCGAGGACTGGCATATCTTCAAGTCGCCACGTTCCTTTTGGTGAATACGACTCAGCCATGATGAGTTGGACGAGTCGACCGGCACGAATGGCCTCGTCCACCAAATGTTCTCCTTCTACTAGGAATTGACCCGTTTCTTGACGACCTTTTTTCGTCATCAATCGTTTTAATCGTTTAATCGTCTCGCTCTTCGTAGACGTAATCTTCGTCATATTATCCCTCTTTCAACCATTGGACCGTTTCGTGGTCTAAACGTTTCGTCAATGCGACAACGAGTTGTACCGCTGCCTCGTAATCATCCTTATGGATGATGGACACGTTCGTGTGTAAATAGCGGACCGGCACTGTCAATGCGATGGCCGGCATCCCGATCCCAGAAAGATGGAATCGCCCAGCATCTGTGCCACCGCCTGGCGTTAAGTCCAATTGATATTTGATGTCTTGCTCTTTGGCCACGTCAACGATGAGGTCGACAAGGCGTGGGTTCGTGACGGTAGTCGCATCAAAGAAGATGACTTGAACCCCGTCCCCGAGTTTTGACAACCCTTCTGCTTGGGTCATTCCCGGCGTATCACTCGGAATGCCTGTATCGACAGCAATCGCGACATCCGGGCGAATCAAGTTGGCAGCGGTCACCGCTCCACGTAACCCGACCTCTTCCTGTACCGTCGCTCCTGTATACATGACGCCTGGGAACGATTCTTCCTTCAGACGTTTTGCTGCTTCGATGGCAATCGCACATCCGATGCGGTTGTCCCATGCCTTCGCCATCAAGAAGTTCTCATTTTTCATGACTGTGAATTCACAATGTGGCACGACCGTATCGCCTGGACGAATTCCCCACTCAGCCACTTCGTCTTTCGACGTCGCACCGATATCTAAGAACATATCTTTGATTTCGACGGGCTTCTTCCGTGCCTCAAGCGGTAGGACGTGAGGTGGTTTCGCACCAATGACACCCGGAATCTTTTCACCAGACCGTGTGACTACATCCATTCGTTGTGCCAACAGCACCTGGTTCCACCAGCCACCGAGCGCCTGGAAACGAAGGAAACCGCCTTCTTCCACACGCGTCACCATGAAACCAACTTCATCCATGTGACCAGCAATCATGACACGTGGACCTTCAGCATCTCCGGTCACTTGACCAAATAGACTTCCGAGTCCATCCTGTTCAAACGACTCGACATGCGGCTCGAGGTATTCACGCATCAATTGACGGACTTCTCCCTCATTTCCTGGGACGCCTGTTGCATCCGTCAAACGTTTTAACATATGTAACGATTCATTCATATCAATCCGCTCCTTTTCATTAATATCCTTGATTTTGTCGCTCATGGTTTACTTCATTTTTATTCATGTATGCTAGCAAAATGAGTTGCTCATTAAAACCGAGCGTATGACCAAGTTCGAGATAAGCTGCCATCAGCGTCTCGTACATGGCTTCCGTTTTTGAAAGACCAAAGTTTGTCACTTTTCGATAAATATCTAAAAAAGCATCAGTCGCATCAAGATATGAACTTCCCGCAGGAAACGCATCTCGTTCATACCCGAGCGCAAGACCAAGTGACAATAAGAAATGAATGCCGTCCACATATTCTTCTAAGATCACATCTTGAGGCGACGGTCCTTTCTTCGACCAAAACTTAAAGCTACGTGTTTCGTTAGCCAGTTCACCGAGCTCGACAAGCAGCGCCAGTAACCGTTCATCGAATTGATTGCCGGATAATCCATGTTGTGCTTTGATCCGCTCGTCTAATTCGCGCTGCCGATCAAACAATGTTGTCCAGTTCACCGGATGTTCCTCCTCTATCTCCACTTATAGCAGTACTAAAATCATTAAAGACCAGCCCACTGCTAAAATCAATACTTGTAATTGAAGCAGTTTTGGGGCATGAACCGTCTTCTTCCGAGTCAAATGAAGACCGAACAAGGCACCGATGGCTCCTCCTGCATAGGCGAATAGGACGTTAAAGTCACCTTTTCCTTGCGCATACTGTTTCGCTTGGATGTAGGTGTAAACGTTCAAGACTATGAGCGCTAAGGCGACGATCGCAACAACCGATTGATTCATACGCTTTCCTCCTTCTCTTAATTCTAAGAAATTCTAAAGAAAAAAGAAAGCGCCGAGAGAGTGTCTCGGCGCTGTCGATTGAACGATTACGCGTTCAATTTTGATTTAGCTGTTTCAGCGAGTGACGCGAATGCCTGTGCATCTGTCACAGCAAGCTCAGCAAGCATCTTACGGTTGATGTCGATTCCTGCAAGCTTAAGGCCGTGCATCATACGGCTGTATGAGAGACCGTTTGTACGTGCTGCCGCATTGATACGTGTGATCCAAAGACGACGGAAATCACGTTTCTTCTGACGACGGTCACGGTAAGCGTACATGAGTGACTTCATGACCTGTTGTTTTGCTACTTTAAATAGAATGTGTTTCGAACCAAAGTATCCTTTGGCAAGTTTAATTTGCTTTTTACGACGTTGACGAGTCGTATAACCGCCTTTTACGCGTGGCATATGGATTCCCTCCTAAATTGTTTCTGTATTACTTCGCGATCATGTTGCGAATGCGTTTGAAGTCTCCAGCTGATACGATAGCGCCTTTACGGAGCTTACGTTTCGCTTTAGTCGATTTGTTTGCGAACAAGTGACTTGTGTAAGCGTGTGAACGCTTGAGTTTACCTGATGCTGTACGTTTGAAACGTTTTGAAGCACCGCGGTGCGATTTCATTTTCGGCATGAGTATTTCCTCCCCACTGAGAATCGATAATTAATCTTCTTTGTTCGGAGCCAGCACTAAGAACATGCTGCGTCCTTCCATCTTCGGCTTTTGTTCAACTGTTGCCAAATCGGCACATTCCGCTGCCATTTTGTCCAAAACACGTTTCCCGATTTCCGAGTGTGTGATGGCACGTCCGCGGAAACGAATCGAAGCCTTCACTTTGTTTCCTTTTTCAAGGAACTTGCGTGCATTACGCAATTTTGTTTGGAAATCGTTGTCCTCGATTGTTGGACTGAGACGTACTTCTTTCATTTGGATGACTTTTTGGTTTTTACGCGCTTCTTTCTCCTTTTTCTGGAGTTCGAAACGGTACTTCCCATAATCCATAATTTTAGCGACCGGTGGATTTGCTTTATCTGCGACTAAGACGAGGTCTAGTTCCGCTTCTTCAGCTAAACGTAACGCATCGTTACGTGATGTCACACCGAGTTGTGCACCGTCTGCGCCAATGAGACGTACTTCACGGGCACGAATGTTTTCGTTGATAAAGAGCTCTTTGCTAATGGTTAGCACCTCCATCGTGCGATTGCACGAGATTTAGATTGACAAGACAACATGGCAATAAAAAAAGCGTCGGCAGTTTCCCACCCACACATCAGTTGAGGTCATAAAACGGCAGACGATGCCGAATGAACCAAGAACTTGATGGACCTGCCTGATGACTCTCAGACGAGGTGAAAAGCGGGTGCTTCTGCTTTGTTGTTTTTAATCACTATGTCATCTTAGCACTAGCAGGAAAAGATGTCAAGATATCGCGCATGAATAATTGGTAGCTCACACTTTTATGATGATACCAGTCATTCTCTCGTTTCGCAATACCTTTTCAAAGGGAATAATGAAATATCAAAGGAGGGATCGACATGAACTGGCGAAAAGATGTATCGCGAGAACATGACTACCATGATCAAGTCCAGCAGATTGTCAGTAAGACGATGCAAGCACATGGGCTAGAAGATGAAAAATTACAGGCGGTATTGACAGACTTACTAGAAGAAATGAATCGCATCACTTTAAAAATCGTCGATGACCATGAGTCGGCTCAAAATTATATCCATAAACGGTGGTACTAAAAAAGGGCAGGCGCCCTTTTTTAATACCACTTAGTTTGTAAGTGACTTGAAGAAGTTCCCGATCGCCTCAAACAATCGGGCGAAGAATCCTTTCACCTCTTCTTGTTCGAGGAATGCCTGCACATCTTGACCCGCATCTTTCAATCCACTGCTGATCGCTGACCAATCTAAATTGGCCTGTTGCATGTTTTCGAATAGTGTCGTCAGTTGATCGAGTTGGCCCTCAGACAACTGGACGTTATTTTGGTTCAATACTTGAATGACGATGTCACGGATCTCAATATTTGTCTCCGGCATCTGATTTGCAATTTCCGCTTTAATCTCGTTCATGAGACCTGCTACATCCTCTTGTCCGACCGTCTTACCGATTTCAGACGTAACCGCCAGCTCTTCTTGTGCCAATTCTTTTCGCTCCTCCGACAGTTCAATCCCAGTCTCGGCCGCGGTCTGATCATATGCCTTCATAATTCCCGTCAGAGCCGAGGTGCCCGTCACGTTAATCGGTGAAGTGATATAGATGTCCGCATCCGTCACACCTGCCGTGACGAGGGCGTTCGCATACATATCTTTCGTGACCCATGTCACGTTTTCCGTTTGAATATCAAGACCTGTCCCGTTCGTCAATTTGATTCGGGCAGACGAGTACATGCCGCCTCCACGTTGTGCTTGCGGAACCGAGTCTCCTAAATATTTTTCTTCATCTGCGGCAGTCGTGATAATGGGTTCGATTCCTTCTGGGGCATCCATACGTTCGAGTACCCATTTTTGTTGCTCTGAAGAGAGCGACTCCCCGAGCGTCACAATCGTGTCATTGACGATCGCCTCAGCTCCGACTTTCGGAAGCGCTCCTGTGAACGCAACCGCTCCAATAGTAAGTGCCAATACTGGCTTCATATAATTCATTAAGTATCACTCCTTATGTTTACGATACGTGTAGATGAACAAATACACATCCGTCTATAGACCGAAAAAAACCACCTTTCTGGTTGGAAAGGTGGTCCCTCACTTAACGTGAACGGTTCGCAATCTCATCTGTGAGCGATGCAATGAATTCATCAAGTGAAGCAGAAACTTGTTCCTGCTGACCGTAGCGGCGAATATTGACCGCACGCTCATCCCGTTCTTTATCCCCAAGAACGAGCGTCATCGGAATCTTCTTCATTTGTGCTTCGCGAATCTTATAACCTAGTTTCTCGTCACGGAGATCCGTTTCAACACGGACGCCGCGTTTGACGAGTTCTGCTTTCACTTCTGCGACGTATTCGTCGTGGACGTGTGAAACCGGGATTAACTTGACTTGGACCGGTGCGAGCCATGTCGGGAACGCGCCTTTATACTCTTCAATCAAGTAAGCGACAAACCGTTCCATCGTCGAGACGACACCACGGTGCAACACGATTGGGCGGTGGTCCTTACCGTCTGGCCCAGTGTATGTCAAATCGAAACGCTCCGGAAGCAAGAAGTCGAGTTGGACAGTCGAGAGCGTCTCTTCTTTCCCGAGCGCCGTCCGTACTTGCACGTCGAGTTTCGGTCCGTAGAATGCCGCTTCCCCTTCCGCCTCAAAGTATGGAAGCTCGAGCTCATCCATCGTTTCCTTCAACTGACTTTGTGCCATTTCCCAAATCGCATCGTTATCGAAGTACTTCTCTTTATCAGCAGGATCGCGATACGAGAGACGGAAACGATAATCTTTGATGCCGAAGTCAGCGTATACTTCTTGAATCAAATGAACGATGTCTTTGAATTCTTGTTTCATCTGTTCCGGTGTAACGAACGTATGTCCATCATTCAAGACCATGTAGCGAACACGTTGAAGACCTGTGAGCGCCCCTGACATCTCATAACGGTGCATTCCACCAAGCTCAGCGATTCGAAGTGGAAGTTCACGGTACGAACGTGGCTCATGTTTGTAGATTGTCATATGGTGCGGGCAGTTCATCGGACGAAGGACGAGTTCTTCGTTGTCCATCTCCATTTTCGGGAACATGTCGTCTTGGTAGTGATCCCAGTGTCCAGATGTCTTGTACAAGTCGACCGAACCGAGAACCGGTGTGTAGACATGTTGATATCCGAGTTCGAGCTCTTTATCAACGATGTAGCGCTCGACCGTACGACGAATCGAAGCCCCTTTTGGAAGCCACATCGGAAGCCCCTGACCGACTTCTTGTGAGACGAAGAAGAGGTCGAGTTCTTTCCCGAGTTTACGATGATCGCGTTCTTTCGCCTCTTCAAGAAGACGCAAGTGTTCAGCGAGTTGTTCTTTCGTCGCCCACGCTGTTCCATAAATACGCTGTAACATCTTATTGTCTGAGTCCCCACGCCAGTAGGCACCAGCCACGCTCATCAATTTGAAGATTTTCAACTTCGATGTTGACGGGACGTGTGGTCCACGGCAAAGATCAAAGAACTCACCTTGATGGTAGATTGTCAGTGTTTGATCAGCAGGAATATCCTCGATCAACTCGATCTTGAGCGGGTCTCCCAACTCTTTATAGCGAGCGAGCGCCTCGTCACGAGAAACGACTTCGCGTGTGATTTCCAAGTTCTCATCGACGATGCGTTTCATCATCTTTTCGATTTCAGGAAGGTCTTCCTCATTGATGCGACGATCCATCTCGATATCGTAATAGAATCCGTTCTCAATCGTCGGCCCAATTCCGAGATAGATGTTATTGTCTTCTCCGTATAACCGTTTGATTGCTTGAGCCATCAAGTGAGCCGACGAGTGACGCATCAAATCAAGACCGTCTTCCGAGTCCGGCATCACGAGCTCGATTTTGCCGTCATGTTCGATTGGACGACGGTAGTCGATGAGTTCTCCGTCTAGTTTTGCTGCGATTGCTTTTTTACGGAGTCCCGGACTAATCGAGCCCGCGACGTCTTCTGCTGTGACGCCGGCTTCGAACTCTTTTACCGCGCCATCTGGAAATGTTAATTGAATCATGTACATTTGTCCCCTCTCAAAAATGAATATAAAAAAAGCCCATCCCTCAAAAAGGGACGAGCTTTGATTCTCGTGGTACCACCCTCGTTCCCAAGCAATCTGCTTGGCTCGAACACACGATAACGAGTGTGAATCGCCGCACGATTGACCCGTACGGTGCTCCGAGGGAGTAAATGCATCGTCGTCGTTAGGAAGCTTCCACCGCCCTTCCCTCGCTAAAACTCGTCTCGATGATCCATATCCTCTTCTATGCATCCTTTATATGATTCTTAGTATAGTCAACTCACCAGAGAAAAACAATCCTTTACCGACGCCGATTTTCACCCTTTAACTCAATTTGGGTCGTCGTCGTAGAAATACGTTGCATGAGTCGCTGTGCTTTCATTTTGTTTTGCGGCGAACCATCGATTGAAAAGTGCGTCTCGAGCTCTTCCCCGCTAAAGTTTGAACTGTAGAGCGTCGGTAAGCGATGCATCATCCGATACTGAAGAATGATGCCGAACAATTCATCTCGTACCCACGGACTGATGGCTTCAGCTCCGATGTCATCAATCAATAAGACTGGCACATGTTGAAACGACATCAAGAAAGAGTCGAACGACTCGGTACGGATTTTACGTTTCGCCTCCGACACAAAGCCCGGGGCGTGAACTAAAATCGTCTCGATGTCCGCCACCTTCAACTCATTGGCGATTGCGGCGAGTAAATACGTCTTCCCGACGCCAAAACTACCGTGGAGATAGAGACCGTTCACTTTTTGACGCGCCTTCATCCCTGTCACGAATCGCATCGCTTCACGCAATGCGATTTTACGCGCGTCGTCGGCCCAATCAAATGACTCAAAGCTCGCCTCACGGACTTCTTCCGGTAAGAACAAACTCTTAAACTTACGGTCCATCTCTTTTTGGCGTCTCGCCTGACGATGAGCGACCGTCTCTTCATAGCGAATGGCAATCTGTCCTAGATCGACATAGAGCACCGGTTGATGACCCGGGATGACGGCCTGATCTTCTATGAACGTTTTTCCATCCATCTGTTCCGCGTACTCACTCAGTTTGGTAAACCCGATTTCAATCGCCTTCTCCTCTAACTCTGGATGAGCGTTCAAAAATGCGATGACACCCGGGTGATTCAGTGTACGTCTGCGAATCGACTCGTACGCCTCACGAACTTCTTTTCGGTTCATCAACTGAGACAGCGACTGATTGATTCGTTCCATCCCCTCACCCCTTCTCTTTCAATTCATTTAATAGTTTCACGAGTTCCGCGTCATCCGGAACGGACGACTCAAGTTCCTTTTTCCTCGCTTGGTCGTATGAGCGCTGTTGTTTCGCCTCATCCTCGAGCCACTTCGGCATATCCCCTTGCTGGGGTTTCCGTCGTGACCCGACCGTGGTGCGTTGCACGCTCTCGCGTTTTTGTTGTTTCTTCTCGATGAGCGCATCTTGAGATTCTTCACGCTCTAGCGCTTCTTTTGCGTTCGTATAGCCTGCTGTTTTCCAACTTGTCGCAATGCGCAAGACATAGTTCTCGCTCAGCCGCGTCTGCTTCTTCACTTCGATACAGTAATAGAAGAGCGCATTGATGACCCCTGGCGCGAGACCGAGTGTGTCGACGAGTTCAATGACTAACTGTTCATCACTCTTTGAAAGTTGCGGGGTCTTCCGAAGCGTCGAGACATATTGATGCGGATGTGCGGACTCCATCACCTCAGGGTCATGCAAGTCTCCTAGTTTCGTCTGTTCAAGTTCGACGGTCTTCTCTTTCCGATGGCGCGTCTGTTTCTTTTTCAATTGTAAGACCATTTGACGACACCCGTCCCGCTTCTCTTGCTCACTGAGTGGCAGATACGCCTCATGGACGAAATACTCTTTTAACATCTCAGCCATCGTCTCTTCATCGAGTTGAGACACGTAGGCCAGTTTTGTGATCGTTTCGTCTAATTTTTTCGTGAAAAATCCAACTGGAAAATTCGTCAGTTTTTTCACAATTTCCATATCGAACGAATAGTTGATTTCAATCTTTGCCCGGTCCGGCTTTTCATAATTTTTTTGTGTGAACGCACGATGGTTTACTCCTTTGACATCAAACACTTCATTGAAGTCCTTTGTCACCTCGACGATGCCTGCCGGCAACGGATCAATCGTAAAACGCCCCTGCAATTGTTTGAATCGTACTTCCCCGACTTTATAGAAGAGGAAACTCGACAACAGACCGTCATTCAAAAACGTGTGCGGTGCAAGCGGGACGCGTAACTGATAGACGTATTGTGTCAATCGAGCGTCTTTTGTTTTATAGGTGCGCACTAACCCGATCGCTTCTAAACGGAACAGACTGTCCATTAACTCATTGATAGAGAACTCCAACATCTCACATAATGCACTATGTGACATATAGTTGGATTTCATTTTGCCCGGCTTCAGTTCGCTCCATAACGTTTGATAGAGTGCGAGCGCCTTCACTCCGATGACAGGTTGATATAAGTGGTAAAGGGACTGGTACGATTCACGGTCGACAAGACCGGTACTCATGATTAACAATTCGTCCGTCCCAAAGATTGTACGTTCTTTCTCCATGGCTCTCTCCCTTGAAAAAGGGCGACCAGCAGGCCGCCCTTTAGTTGGTCGAATTTTCTTGCTTCATTAAATCTTCAAGTTCTTTAAAGAACACCGTGATGTCTTTGAATTGACGATAAACCGATGCGAAACGGACATATGCGACTTCATCGACTCGCGCGAGCTCGTTCATCACGAGCTCACCTACTTGTTCACTCGGAATCTCTGACTGGGCGAGGGCACGAAGTTGCTGTTCGACTTTCGTCACAACTCCTTCAAGCTGTTCAAGTGTGACAGGTCGTTTCTCGCACGCCCGAATAATGCCGCGAAGTACTTTTTCACGACTGAACTCTTCACGATTTCCATCTTTTTTAACAATGATGAGCGGTGTCTGTTCAACCGTCTCAAACGTTGTAAACCGATACCCACATTTTTCACATTCACGACGACGTCGAATCGAATAATGGTCTTGCACCGGACGGGAATCGAGCACTCTCGTTCCATTATGATCACATTTCGGACAACGCATGCTCAAACCTCCTTATCGTTCGACTGTTTTATTACCAATGGCACGTAACGGGAATTGTTGTGTGAGCGCCTCGTAGTAGTGCGATACAATTTGAGAAAGGTCTGCACCGAGTCGCTGTTCACGGTTTAATGTAAAATCGACAGCCGTCCGGCCGCCATCCACTTGTACAATCGTGATGAGCCCGTCCCAGCCTTCTCCGAGAAACGAAAGTTCTCCTCGATTCGCATCGATTCGACGAACCGTCTGACCGTTCTCTTGAATTTTTCCTTCTAACCATTGCAACATCGCATGTGACGATGCCGCATAGTAACGTGTTTGGAGCATTTCATTTTTATGTGTATCTTTCGTTTCAATATGTGTTTGTAACTTATCTAACAGTCCCATAATCCACCTCAACGCCTGAGTTATATACGTTAAGCATATCAAAATTAAGGCGACAACAAAACAATTAAAAGGGCTGACCATTAAACGGCCAGCCTCAAAAGGTCAATCTGATTTATTTGCTGATTGCCACTTGCGCTTCCGGAACACGAATCGGTCCCATTCCACGCTCAAGTTTCACATCTTCACGTACTTTTGCATCCAATCCTTCAGCAATATACTGCGATGCTGTAGCCGGATCGATTCGATCTCCACATGTAAACACGTCAACTGACGCATAGCCATGTTCTGGGAAACTGTGAATCGTTAAGTGTGATTCTGAAATGATGACGACTCCACTTACACCGTGTGGCGCAAACTTGTGGAATGCAACTTCGCGGACTTCAGCGCCCGAACGAAGAGCAGCATCGACGAACAAACGCTCGATGTAGTCGATATCATTCAATTTGTCGGGATTGCACTCCCAAAGTTCTGTAATAATGTGACGTCCCATAGTATCCATATTAGTGGATCCCCCTTTACATCAATGGTCTCAAAGTAGTTGATGATCACTCACTTTGTGCCTGAATCGCCCACAACCACGGGGGCAAGTTAGTCCTAAGAGGTCCTAACCCTTTAAGTTGCGTTTGTCAGACCAATTGAAGTTCACGAAATTGAGTGTAACGTGTTTGGGACGTCCTTACAAGACATTTGATAAAAAAATTCAAAAAATATTTTCCTGAACGTAATATTTTTTAGGCGTGTGTTTCTTGCTGACCGATTTGAAGATAGCTGGCCACCATGTCCAACAAGTCCACGACACGGCATGAATAGCCCCATTCATTGTCATACCATGCGAGTACTTTGACATGATTTCCGCCGAGCACCATCGTCGAATCCATGTCGATAATCGACGAGCGATCGTCCCCGTTAAAATCAATAGAGACGAGCGGTTCGTGAGAAACGCCTAAAATACCTGTCATTTCTCCAAACGCTGCCCGTTCAAACGCTTCATTGACTTCATCGACCGTGACATCTCGGTGGAGTTCGACGACCAAATCGACAAGTGATACGTTCGGAGTCGGCACACGGAGTGCCATTCCGTTCAACTTTCCTTGTAGTTCCGGCATCACAAGACCAATCGCCTTAGCCGCTCCCGTCGATGTCGGGATGATGGAACTGCCACACGCGCGCGCGCGACGCAAATCTTTATGCGGGTTATCAATATTGTTCTGATCGTTCGTATAGGCGTGAACGGTCGTAATCAGTCCCGTTTCAATACCGAACGTCGAATGTAAGACCTTCACGACAGGTCCGAGACAGTTCGTCGTACACGATGCGTTTGAGATGATATGATCTTCCTCCGGGCGATAGTCACGATCATTGACCCCCATCACGATCGTTCGTAAATCCCCTTTACCCGGTGCGGTCAAAATCACTTTTTTCGCCCCTGCCTCGAGATGAAGTCGTGCCCCGCTATCAGAGTTAAACTTCCCGGTCGCTTCGACGACGATGTCGATTTTAAGGTCTGACCAAGGCAAGCGTGATGGATCACGTTCCGAAATGAGTTCAATCCGTTTCCCATCGACTTCGAGCGCATCCCCATGCGCACGTACTGTCAATCCGAATGGACCATGAATCGAGTCGTGTTTAATGAGATGCGCAAGTGTTTCCGCCGGATAACTTGCGTTAATCGCCACCACTTCATGACGTCCCTCGAGCATCAATTTTCGAAATACCATTCTTCCGATTCGACCAAATCCGTTAATTGCCACTTTTGTCCCCATGATAGATCCCCCTTTTTCTACATTACGGTTTCATTATAACGGATAGCTGTAAGCGTTTTCACTATGATTCGTCACATTTTTTCCGTTTTTCTTTGTTTATTTTTTGAAAATGAGGGAAATTTCTTGGCGTAACAGACAAGAGAAAGGAGGCGTCATGATGTTTGATTGGGGAGATATCGATAAATTCTTTATTTCGTTCTTTATCATTTTACCGATTGTGACGTTAATTCATGAGCTTGGACACTTCTTCTTCGCAAAGTTGTTCGGCGGCTCACTCGATATGCAAATCGGTACCGGGAAGAAACTATTTAAAGTAGGTCGTTTACAAGTAAATCGTGTTTATTTTTACGATGCATGGTGCCAGTTCACTGATTTAAGATGGAGCAACAAGGTCACCCGTACGCTAGTCTATGGCGGTGGAGCCATTTTCAATTTAGCGAGCATCTTAATCGTCAACGCGTTCATTCTTCGACGAGATATTGAACCGACACTCTATACGTATCAGTTCGCCTATTTCTCATTCTACTATATCTTCTTCTCACTCTATCCCATCTATTATTCGAACGGTCATCCTAGTGATGGACGTGCGATTTATGATACATGGAAAAAAGGGTCTCCAGAATCCGATCCATTAAACTAAAAAGAAGGCGATATCAGTCGCCTTCTTTTTGTATCGTTTGAAACTGTTCGACCAGACGATTGATTTGTGGAGGGAGGTCCCCTAATGCCCCATTATTGTTTATGAGGAAATCCGCCTGGTGCTTTTTATCTTCAATTGGAATCTGTGAACGAATACGGGCTAACGCCTCTTCTTTCGTCAATCCATTCCGTTCCATGAGACGCATCAGTTGAATCTCTTCACGGCAATAGACGACGACGGAATAATCAACCAGATCGAGCATCGTCCCTTCAAACAATAAGGGAATATCAAAAATGACGACAGGTTCCCCCGATGCCTCATACGTTCGCATTTGCTCGTTCATTTCTTCTCGAATCGCTGGATGCATCAATTGATTCAATTGCTGACGTTTTGCTTCATCATGGAAGATTTCCCGACCGAGCGCAGGACGGTTCAGCACGTCGCCCACAAAACATTTTGGAAATGCGGCCCTTACCCCCTCAATCGCCTTTCCTCCTGGTTCAACGACCGTCCTTGCAATCAAATCGGCATCGATAATCGGAATGCCTCGTTCTCGAAACAGTCGCGATACCGTAGACTTCCCGGTTGCAATTCCACCAGTCAATCCAATCTTCAACATACACGTCCACCCCTTAACGTTGTTGACAGTGCGGACAGTAATGCGTACCTCGCCCGCCCAATTTCATCTTTTCAATTTCATGTCCACATCGGCGGCACGGTTCTCCGGTCTGTCCATACACGTAGAGCCTCTCTTGAAACGTTCCTGTGGCCCCATCTGGATTGGCATAACTGCGAATCGTACTACCTCCACGCTCAATGGCCTCAGTCAATACAGCAATGGCTTCAGTCCGCACACGGTCGACTTCTTCGTGTGACAAACTTGCGGCCGGTCGTGTCGGATGGACACCCGCACGAAACAACGTCTCATCTACATAGATGTTACCTAATCCAACAAAGATGGATTGATCGAGGAGGGCGGTCTTAATCGCGCGTGTCTTCATGCGCTCTAAACGTCGGTGTAACACCTCGGTTGTCACACGCTCGTCAAACGGCTCGTACGCAAGTAATGAGAGCGGTGGTGTGGTATGAATCGTTTCATTCGTCCGCAACTCCATCGTACCGAATTTACGGACATCATTATAGTGTAGAGTCGATTGGTCCGTGAACGTAATCACGATATGTGTATGTTTTACCGGTTCTGTAATGGAGTCATAAGGGAAAAACTTCCCTTCCATCCGAAGATGGGAGACGAGATACCCGTTCGTCAATTTGAATAAGATGAATTTCCCCCGACGTTCCACATCCGTAATCGTTTCTCCTATCAAATGGTGAACCCATTCTTCGGGGTCGAGTCCGCGGATAATTTTAGGGTCAAGGACATCGACAGACTGAATCGTTTTTCCTGAAACGGCAGGTCGCAACCTACGACAGACCGTTTCGACTTCTGGTAATTCTGGCATACTGATTTCCTTTCTATCCGTTTATTTCGTGTCAAACCATGTCGTTCCAACCGCTCCGTCCGCACGTAACGGGACATCAAGTGTGACCGTATGTTCCATCGCTTCGGTCACAAGTTTTTCTAATGCTTCCATCTCTTCGGCCGGACCTTCGAATATCAATTCATCGTGTACTTGTAACAACAGCTTAGATTGAAGTTTTGACGTGTTTAACGCATGATCGACATCAATCATCGCTTTTTTAATAATGTCCGCTGCCGTTCCTTGAATCGGTGTGTTGATTGCGGTACGTTCAGCAAACCCACGCAAGTTGAAATTACGAGAATGGATGTCCGGGATGTTCCGGCGTCGTTTCAACATCGTCTCGACGAACCCGTGTTCACGTGCCCGTTCAATCGCGGCATCCATGAACGTCTTCACCCCAGGGAACTGTTCAAAGTACGTATCGATAAAGGTCTGCGCTTCTTTCCGTGTAATCCCTAGGTTTTGTGAGAGTCCATAATCACTGATGCCATAGATGATTCCGAAGTTGACGGCTTTTGCTTGACGACGCATGAGTGACGTAACTTCTTCAGTGGAAACTTTAAACACGTTCGCCGCCGTCGACGTATGAATATCCTCATCGTGAAGGAAGGCTGCCATCATCTTCTCATCTTGTGACATATGTGCCATGATGCGCAGTTCGATTTGAGAGTAATCGACCGCATAAAGTACCCATCCCGGTTCACTCGCGGTAAACGCTTTACGGATGCGACGCCCTTCTTCTAATCGAATCGGAATATTTTGAAGGTTCGGGTTAACCGACGAAAGCCGTCCCGTTTGAGTAAGCGTCTGTGTATAACGCGTATGAATCTTGCCATCATCCTTCACGACTTTCTGCAAGCCCTCGACATACGTGGACTGAAGTTTGCCAAGTTCACGATAATGCATGATTTTCTCAATGATCGGATGAAGCGGTGCCAATTTTTCGAGGACATCCGCTGCCGTTGAGTATCCTGTTTTCGTCTTTTTCACAGGAGGGAGTGACAGTTTTTCAAATAATACGACCCCTAACTGTTTCGGTGAGTTGATGTTGAACGGTTCCCCGGCTAATTCATGAATCGTGACCTCAAGTGCATTTAGACGTTCACGCAGGTCCGTTTCCATATGTTGAAGCGTTTCGACATTTACGTGGATACCAGCCCACTCCATCTCGGCCAATACGGAGACGAGTGGTTTTTCAAGCGCCTCATAGAGTTCTGTCTGTTCATTCTCTTTCAACTCCGAAACAATGCGTTCAAACAATGTGTAGATGGCGTACGCCTTTTCTGCGAGATGAGCATGAAAAACATTCTCTTCCGGCACCTTGATTTTTGCACCTTTTCCGTAGACCGTTTCATCTTCCTCAAGAGGATACGTAAAGTGTGCGGCAATCGAGCTGAGAGACGTCCCACCAGATAGGTTGAGCAAATACCCTGCGACAAGCAGGTCTTCATACCCACGCAGTGCCAATTGGTGACGTTTCAATTGAATAATTGTCTGCTTCGCATCGAGACAAATCGTCGTCTTCGTCTCGTTTTCGATCCATTCCTTGACCCGTTCGTCCTCAAGAAGCGTCACATCTCCAATCGTGACACCTCGTTCCGAAGCGATCGCCACTCCAATCACGTCTTCTTCAAAATAATCATCATTCAGCTGTTCAAGCATTAACACAGCTCGCGATAAATCTTGATCGGCCAACGCGATTGTTGGTCGTTCCGCTTTTTCAACCGGTTCTTCTGAAGAGGTATCCGTCAGTTTGCCGATGAGTGACTTGAACTGTAAATCCATAAATAACGTTTTGACGACCGAAGCGTCATATGGCTTAAAGAGAAGATCATCCATCGTCACATCAATCGGTACATCCGTGTAAATGGTCGCCAACTGTTTCGACATTTTCGCTTCTTGTTCATTCGCCTCTACTTTTTCCTTTTGCTTCCCTTTCAACTCATCCGTATGTTCGTAAAGGGCCTCGACGGTACCGTATGTGGCAATCAACTTCAGTGCCGTCTTTTCCCCGACCCCTGGAATACCAGGAATGTTGTCAGATTTATCTCCCATTAATCCTTTTAGGTCAATCATCTGAATCGGTTGTAGTCCGTCGTAGCGTTCCTTGAACGCGGTCACGGTCATTTTCTCGACGTCGGTGATGCCTCGTTTCGTCAAATAGACCGTCACACGTTCATTGATCAATTGAAGTAAATCCTTATCCCCCGTCACAACCGTCACCTGATCAAAAGTCGGGTCTTTTGAGAGCGTCCCGATGATATCATCCGCCTCGTATTGATCGAGCTCTAAGACAGAGATGCCAAACGCCCGACAAACGTCACGCACGAGCGGAAATTGTTCACGCAATTCTCCCGGTGTCTTTTGACGTCCACCTTTGTATTCCGCGAACGTATCGTGACGGAACGTTTTCTTTGACGCATCGAACGCCACAGCAAAATGAGTCGGTTGCTCATCTTCCATTAGTTTCAATAACATCATCGTAAACCCATACACTGCATTCGTATTCCGACCTGACGCATCCGACATCGGAGGCAGTGCAAAAAACGCACGATATGTTAAGGAGTTCCCATCAAGGACTAGTAGTTTATTCATTCAATCGACCTCCATTCTTCTCTTCAACCATCATACCATACGGGTACATGCGTTCGAAAAAAAAGACCCTTTTCTACGAATAGAAAAGGGCCAAATTCTCGATCGTGTGGAGATGAGCACCGATCGAGTCACGAGATGATGAAGAGGTCTCATTCATAGGATAGCAAGGTTTTGTAAAGTAAATATGAACGAACGATAAAGTCATTGTTAAACCCGAGGGAATGTAATGGTAAACGTCGTTCCTTTGCCTTCCTCACTCTCTACGTCGATCGTGGCATGATGCAAATCGATGATGTGTTTCACGATGGCGAGTCCGAGGCCAGTTCCACCCGAGTTCCGACTTCTTGCCTTATCGACACGATAGAAGCGCTCAAAAATACGACTCACTTCTTTTTCGGCGATCCCGATTCCGTTGTCCTTGACGCGAAGTTTATAGGAATCTGCCATTGCTTCCACGGCGATGTCGACACGACTTCCTTCTGGTGAATAGTTGATGGCGTTGGCGACCAAGTTCATGATGACTTGCTTCATTCGGTTCAGGTCCGCTTGCAAGACGACCGTTCCCTCGTGTTTCGTTTCTAGCTGAATCGACTTCTTGCTCGCCTTTTGACTGAGCAGGAGACAGACCTCATCGACGAGCTGATTCAGATCGACGGACACCAACTCCATTTGGAAGTCATCCCGCTCCAATCTCGACAATTCAAGGAGATCCTCAACAAGCATCTGCATCCGTGTCGCTTCTTTCTGGATGATGTCTAAAAACTGGTCTCGAAGTTCCGGGACTTCTTTCGCCCCATCAAGAAGCGTCTCACTAAACCCACGTATGGATGTGAGCGGTGTCTTCAGTTCATGACTAACGTTCGCCACGAAATCTTTCCGCATCTTCTCAAGTCGTTTCAGTTCCGTGATATCGTTAAACAGTAACGTCGTGCCGCGAAGCATCCCGGTGTCACTGAAAATCGGTGCTGCGGATACCATATACGTTTTTTGATTGAATCCCGTTCGAATCGATAACTGACGGCGGTGGACCTCTTCCGTCAGATAAACGTCTTCGATCAGTGTTTCTACTTCAGGACTCGGTAGAATCCCGTGATAAAATTGTCCAATCGTTAAATCATCGTATTGGAACATTTCACGATAAGAGCGGTTGACCAACGTGACAATCCCTCGCTCGTCGACGAGCAGAAGACCCGCCCCCATATACTCGATTAACGATTCGAGTCTCGCCCGTTGTACGGACTCCCCGAGAGAAATCGACTCCAAATTCCGGGCAAGCACGTTGATTGACCCTGCTAGGCTACCGGTCTCTTCATCATTTCTGAGTTCATACACACGGGCCCGATAATTCCCGTCCGCCAGTTCCCGCAAAACGATCGTCGCCTCATCGATTGGTCGAATAAATTGATTCGTCAAATGTTGGAGCACGAATAAAATTATGAAGAAGGAGAAGAAGAGCGCGAGGGCAATCGTCAACCAGATGCGATTGTACACCCCTTCTAAATC